>NZ_JACOGE010000005.1:0-376429 GCF_014284265.1 Undibacterium sp. CY21W
TGCTTCGTTTCTTTACCTTCTTCTTCAGTCGCCACTCCTTATTCAGCCGTCTTCTGCTCTTCGCTCTTACTGACCAGCGGTCACTACGCCGGGTAAAGAAAAAGGAGCCCGCAGGCTCCTTTGTTTGATCTTGAGTGTCACTTCCAGGAGGGGGGGCTGTCACTCTTCGTTTTATTCCACAGTGTCGCCTCCGTTAAGTCCGTATCAGATCAGAGGCGCTTTCTGAAGCGGTGATGTATTAATCGAACATCAAAACACAACTTCACTCTTTTTATTCGTGGATAAATTTGTTGTAGTTGCGTAATCAGACTTAATTTTTTACTCCTGATTGACTATACAAATCAATAATGTCGTTGATTGCTTCGTTGCAGACGTCACAGAAAGAGTCACTACGATCGAACATAATGCATTGCATTTGCGGACGGAAATATCCAGTTGACTCATAATTCGCCCCTTCGTAAGCGCCAACATCGTTTTTATGCGACGCATTGGAAAACAATTGGCGATTAAATTGCAGATCCTTCTTAAACAAAGCGCTCATTTCGGATTCAGGTCGATTTTGTGCGCGTAGTTGTATTCGTGTTTGCTGGTATTCTTTTGCATGCTGATCAAACACAGTTTTAGGCCATGGAGTTGGTAATGGCGTCCCCGGTCTTACCTTGTGTTTCCACTTCAGATTAGCCGCGTCGCGCATGGCTGTTGCATTCGGCTCCCATGGTTCTGGCAATACCTCACTACTTTGATACGCGACAGGCGATGTGTAGTATTCATCAGCGAGGCCGGCAAAATGATGGCCAAATTCATGCACAAACAGATATTCAGCCCAATCATTTTTTGCTGCCGCAGTACTGAATTGTCCGAAAATACCGCCGCCACCATAAGTCTGATTATTAACGAGAATTTCAATGAATTCGTAAGGAGCATTCTGGGCGATGTCTCTCAACGCGCGATTATCTGTTGTAAGAATATAGCGTTCACTGCCAAAGATATCGTAACGTGTGCCGAGTGCAGATGCATGATGTACTCCGGTCGAAGGGCGTGAAACTCCCGAGTCGCTTGTTGGAACGGCGATTGCCCAGACGTTAAAGTCTTGGGCACGTTCTTTAAATGGTGAAACCTTAAAAAGATGTGCCGATAAACGACGTGCATCTGCGATAAATTTCTTCATTTCCGTGGCACTGTAACCATCCCCAAGAATTAATAAATCCACCTTTTCCGGCGACGGACCGTTGACGATTATAGGCACGGGTTTGGCGATAGCTCGCGGTTGCTTGCGTATAACGTCCTGTGCGTCTGTATCGATGTCAACGCTCCATACAGGCACAAATACATTGTTCTCATCTCGTTTCTGTATGGTGACGCGGACAGGCTTGTCCGGCTTGGGAAATCGCACCGACTCTTCAAAGCCACGATTTAACTTGCTTGCTTCATCTGTACTTTTCCATTCACCAAAAATCGTTGAAAACCCCCTCGAATAAATGAGTTCACCCGTTTTCAGGTCGCTCACTTCCACCTTATTAACTCCGCGGTTAGATGTGTCAATATTTTGTTGCAGATTGCCAGGCCAAGGCAGTGGTTCTATCAAGACGCGGCTTAAAGCATACTGTTCAGTTTTAGCATTGCCAGTATGCATATAGTCCAGCCGCACAGTTGCAGGCGTCGCTGCAAGACAAATGTTTGAAAAACTCAGCAACATAGCAATGACGCCATGCTTTAAAAAAGAACTCATTTACTCTCCCGTGATGTTAAAAAATTTGACCACCAGTTTTAATCAAGATTCATATCAGCAAAAACAGACTTGATTGTAAATTGTTCTTGCATTTCGTATAAACGGAAAATTTGAGCTCAAGCGTAATCCAAGGTTATTCCGGGATTTTCCCGATTATCGGTATGCCTAGTTTCTGGCTTCGCATTTACAATGACGAATGAGATTGCAGAACACGCAATCAGTTTATTTTTTAAGGTAACAATGAATAAATCTGAAGCTATATTGATCGCTAACGAGTCTTTACGTGCAAACATACTTAATGAGATGAATACACAGTTTTCTAATGTTGTCCGTTACGCGGGCGATGAAGGCTGGTGGCTCAATATTCCTCTGACTCACTTCCGCAAAGAAATTCATTTTCTTATTTGTAGCGATAAAGCGAGAATCATTCGTCACTTAACGATTAAGGCGAATAACATCCTGAGCCCCGCGACCAAGTTTCGTGTTAAAGATGGTGTCGCTGATATCTTTATCTCTGCGGCGAATCCCAAGCGATTGGTTGATGCGTTACAAGGTGGGACAAAATACAGCTTTAACAAGCATCTTGTTGATGAGTATAGATATTAATCGAGCGCGATTCAGTTCGCGGTAATGAGATTTATTTTTGCAGATCAGAACAAGCCTGATTGGTCGTGCGTATTGCAAGTTTTGCCTATTAATGTCATAATCCTGCTTATGCGTTGCCGAGATGGCGGAATAGGTAGACGCACGGGACTCAAAATCCCGCGCCGCAAGGCGTGCCGGTTCGATTCCGGCTCTCGGCACCAAGAGCTTGTTTAAAGCAGTAGAAAGTAGTCCAATGACCCGTGTTACTCACTATGAGAACGCGGGTTTTTTGTTTTATGCATTTCGTGATGTATCCGTTGGTTCGTCTGTAAATTTTCACAAATTGCAGCTACCAACGCTGAGAAGAAATGCATGTGCTTTTGTTGATGACACAAGACGTATCTTTGAATAGTTGCTGATCATAAAAATGTGGGGTGCGCTGATATTACCCGCAGCGTTAATTAGAATTGCCCCATGCTGTCCTTCCACGGGCTCAAGCGTTTGACATATTCAAAACAGCTATCTCTATCGCCAATTGCAGGAGGATTCAATTTTTTGATTGCATTGAGCCAGCGTTGGATAAGTAAGAGCGCGATTAACGCTGCTGAATATCCTAGGTACGCATCCCTGATCGTAATGAGCATACATGGTTGTGAATCGCCCGAAATGCTTACGCTATGTCATTACTGCAATTTGCGGCGATACAATATAAACAGTTCATCTTTATCGGCAGCGCGGTGCCCACTCCAGACGGGTTCCCATTGTTCAGCGTCAACGTGAGCTGGCATAACGGGTGTGGTGGTTTGCTTCCGGCTATTCTGCACCATCAGATAGCCGCAGTCATGGTCCGAGAATCCGGCAAATTGAATTTTGCCGAAGTAAGCAAAAGTACTTCGTTGCGATGGCCCGATATATCCCTCGATACAGTATGCTTTATTCGGTAGTTGCTGGGCGAGGTCTTCGGCAACACTGGCGTACGTCACTCGGTGATTAATCCACGGCAGCCATAATGTCAGCAGCAGCAACCAGCATAAAATAAGTCCGCCACTCGACAGTACGACTGCCCGCCAAAGAACCGATGGTTGCCGCGAAATACGCCAATAAACCAGAAGGAACCAGGCAAACGTAGCGATGAAAGCGAGCATAAAAACGAACGGATTAAAGCTTGCTTCGAAACCCGGAGCCAGCCTCAGGATTTTAGCTCCCAGGTTGCTTGGGAAGCCGGTTTGCTCTGCTATCCAGCCCAGCCAGATAAAGCCCGCAGTGCCTGTGAGTACGGTCACTGCAAACCAGTCAACAGCGTTGATCGCACTGCGCTTCATTGTTGGCAGGCCGAATGCGGCAAGAATTGCCATTGGAGGCAGCAGCGGAAGTAATAAACTTTCCTCTGCGCTTTGACTCATTAAGGCCAGAATGATAAATCCGAACAGGAATGCAACTGGTAACGCGATATGCAGCGCTTTTTCTTGCCTCCGCCACGCATAAATAGCCCACGCAGCAAAAGGCCAGGCTGGCCAAGCAAACCAGATGCTATATTTAAAAAAGTAGCTGACGCTATCGATGCCTGGCCAGTTAATCTGACGATAATTCCATAACATCCAGGCGGGGACCGGGCTGCTGTCGTATGGATGGTTAACGTGTATTGCGAGCAGCCAAATAGTTGTTGGAAGTAGTGCTACCGGTAACGCTGCAACAATAAATTTGATGTGCTGCGTTTGTTGGCGATAGACGCATAGTGCAATCAGTATAAAAAATAAGGTAACCGGCAGCACCCAGCCTTTCGTCAGTACGAGCAGACCGAGGCTAAGTCCTAATTGAGCACTAAGAGAAATTTTCGGCGTATCGAGCAGGCGGACGCAAACATACAGAGTGAATGCCACCAGTGAAATTTGCAGGGTTTCAGCACCAGTTTCATGGCTACGTATCAGTAAGCCCAGGCATCCGAGGTAGATGAGTAAAGCGCCGTCGGCAAGTGTGCGGCCGAAATCTTTGGGATCCGGTTGCCCCCCAAACGCGAGTTTCAGTGGCTGGGCTTCTGCACGGCGCCCGAGCAGATAGGTTGCATACCAGACCGAAACTGATCCGAGTAAAAAGAAAAAACCAGTAGACAGTCGAGCCGCCATAGGGGCGCCAACAATACCGCCGAATAGTTTGATGCAGATCGCACCGATCCAGAACGCCAGTGGTCCTTTTTCTGCCATGGGCAGGCCAACGATATGTGGCCACAGCCAGTCGGAAAGCGTGCCTTGTGCCATCGTCCACATGATGCCGAAACTGGTTGCATCATCGCCTTTCCATGGATCTCGTCCAATCAGGCCTGGCAGGATGTAAAGCAGACAGAGTGCCAGTATTCCCCAGCGAGGAAGGGCGATGGTGGCGGATGCAGGAAGACGAACTGGCTTCATAGCTTTAAATGTGGGTGGAAAGCGTGCTTATTGTAAGGAAAGAAGAAGTAAAAAAGGCAGCCTGAGCTGCCTTTTTTTATTTAAATCATTGCACGAATTAGTTAGCAACAGAAGTCTTGGAACCAACGCTGCCGAACTTTTTACGGAATTTGTCAACGCGACCAGCGGTGTCAACGATTTTATGTTTACCAGTGTAGAAAGGATGGGATTCTGCAGAAACCTCGATCTTAACCAGTGGATATTCTTTACCTTCAAATTCAGCTTTGTCTTTTGTGCTGATAGTTGAACGTGTGATGAATTTGAAATCGTTAGAAACGTCGTGGAACAACACTTCGCGATAGTTTGGGTGGATGCCTTCTTTCATGCTTGCCTCAATATAAAGTTGGTAGCCAATCAGCACTTCGTCGGTCGTCTCGCTTCTTGACCCGATTGCGTATCACTTGCCAGAGTTAAAGTAATTATGGATTTTGCGATTGCAAAATGCCAAGCTCGCGATTATACAATAGGATCGGTCGTTGGCGCCATATCGGATTGTTTTTCCATGTTTACTAATCAATCAATGAATGCAGGGGTGTTGATTGATTTCTTAGTTTTGTTTATCTCTATAGCGTTGCTGTTTTAGTTTTATGCAATGAATTAGCCGGACTACAGTTAAAATTTGGCATTGATTGAATGACGTGAGAAGAGTATGGCAGGAAGCTATGTAGGAATGAACGCAATGTTGCACACCATAGAAGTGGCAGGTGTCGTGGCTTTTGCCTGTTCCGGATTTATAGAGGCAAGGCGCAAGCGTATGGATCCGGTCGGTGTGTTTACTGTTGCCTTTATTACTGCTTTCGGTGGCGGCACGCTGCGTGATTTGTTACTCGATCGTCGACCGCTGTTTTGGGTGGAAAATCAGGAATATCCTATATTGATTTTTTTACTGGCATTGATCGCCACACCTTTGTTTCGTCATTTGCGCCATGCTGTTACTGAGAGTGCGATCGAGTGGGCTGATGCTCTAGGCTTGGGCTTATTCAGCGTGACAGGAACGTCGCTGGCACTGGAGTTGGATATGCCGGCTTTTGTCTGCGCCATGATGGGCGTTATTACCGGTATTTTTGGTGGTGTATTGCGGGATGTGATCTGTAATGAGATACCGATGGTGTTCCGGCGCGGGCAACTTTACGCCACCTGTGCTTTCACGGGGTGCTGGGTTTATCTCGGGATGACTTACCTTCAGTTTAACGATGCGGTAGCCTTACTCGCCGGTATTATCAGTACTTTCGCGTTACGGATGCTGGCAGTAAAGTTTGATCTGAAGTTGCCCGCTTGAATACGAGTAATACTGCCAGTAGCTGCGCTTACCCTGTACTTAGGCAGACGGGGGATTTTTTTTAAGCGGAGGGCGTGTCATTAATCCGCTTAAAAACATATCCACCATATCCTCTGCGTGCGTGTTGATGCAGTATGCATTTGGGTCCTCAAGCCATTCGCCGATGAGACCTACCAGGAAACTATGATTCGCGTGCATGGCGATCCATGTATCAGTTTCCGGGGGCAACTGGCCTGAAGCTACTGCATTGTCGATAATGACCTGCACTTTATTCAGGCATTCTGTGCGTTTTTCTTTTTCAGTTTCGAAGTAGGGAAGGTCAACATTTTTTTCGCTGCGATGAAAAATAATGTCGAATACCTTGCGTTGACGGGAATCACTGGATACCAGCTTCAGAAAGTGGATATTCAACTGGCGTAGCGCTGCGATGGGATCTTTTTGGGGAGCATCACTGATTTCGTTCAATAAGGCTTCCATAGGCAGGAAGGCGCGATCACACATCGCCTGAAACAGCGCGTTCTTATCTTTAAAGTGCCAATAGATAGCGCCGCGCGTCATTCCTGCTGCACATGCTACGTCATTCAGCGTTGTGTTGGTCACGCCTTTGGTCGAGAAGACATCTTCCGCAGCATTTAACAGAGCCGTGTGGGTTTCCTGTGCTTCCTCTTTCGTCTTTCTTGCCATGATTTTCCTTGCTAAGTCCATATCTGCCGTCCGGTCGCCGAAGGTAACCGGAAGCGCTGATATCACTCTGTCTGATGCGTCCCCGTTTTTTATAAAGAGGCGCTTTCCTCTTTTTGGTCGGCATCTTAAGAGGGGTGCGCAATTATCGCAATACCAGAATGACTCTATTTCCACGAAGTTTGCGGTAGTACACTTCTTTTTACGAAAAATTCATACTTTGTTACATGAGAAACAACGCTATCCAGATAATAATAACGGGCTCAATCTTGGTGTGCTTGTTGAATACAACCTGCCGTTAATTTCGATGATTTCACGATTCGTAATCAAGTTGTCATCGTTATCTGTGAATGCCTTGCTAATCTATAGGGTCATTTCAGAATTTCATTTACAAACATTCGTGTATGTATATAATAGCACACCGTCCTTTCATTTATAAGAAAGAATTTCTATGTACTCCTCAGGTTTCCCTTCGTCCCAGTCCTTGACCCTGTCATCACAGATATCACAATTGTTCACTCGCCGCGCAGCCAGTGCGCTGGCGATCAGTTTGTCTTTAATTGTGTTGACTGCGTGCGGCAAGCAAGCTGGGCAAAATGCTGGTCCAGGCAATATGCCTCCGCCAGAAGTCAATGTAGTTGCGCTGGAAAGTCGTGATCTTGCAGTGGATTTTGAATATGTGGGCCAGACTGCAGGCTCGAAAGAAACAGAGATCCGGGCGCGTGTTCCTGGAATTCTGGAAAATCGTTTATACGAAGAAGGCTCCCGCGTGAAAGCAGGCACAGTCTTATTTCAGATCGACCCAGCAACTTATCAGACGCAACTGGCCTCCGCCGAAGCTTCTGCTGGCGTTGCAGAAGCGAAGCTGAATCAGGCAAAACGTGAATATGCGCGTCTGGCACCTCTGGCGACAGAAAAGGCGATCAGTCAAAAAGAATTTGACGATGCGAAGTCAACGTTGGAAACCGCAGAAGCGAGCTACAAGCAAGCGCGTGCGCAGGCCAATGAAGCAAAACTGAATCTGGGCTATACCAAAGTCGTGGCGCCAATAGACGGCGTGACTGGCATGGCGGCTAAGTCGAACGGTAGTCTGATCACCAGCGCAGACAGTTTATTAACCACGATCGTTCAGACCGATACTTTGTATGTCAACTTCAGCATTCCGGAATCAGATTACCTGAAAGTTTCCAAAGAGGTGAATGGCGGCAAGGTTGCTGTACCAGGAAAAGCCGCTAAAAATGGCAGCATAGGCTTTGATGTGAAGCTGAAACTGGCCGATGGCAGTATGTTCCCGACGACGGGCAAAATGAATTTTGTCAGTGAGCGTATCAACGCTGCCAATGGCGGTTTTGATGCGCGTGCGCAAGTGGCTAATCCTGACGGTACGCTGCGTCCCGGACAATTTGTTCGCGTCATGTTGTCAGGGGCGAAACGTATAGGGGCACTCGCTGTACCACAACGCGCTGTGATTGATGCGCCGATGGGCAAGATTGTTTTTGTGGTGACACCAGATAACAAACTGGCACCTCGTCCGGTTGAGCTTGACGGCTGGTCGCACGGAGAATGGATTGTTACCAAAGGACTGAAAGCCGGTGAGCGCGTGATGGTTGACGGCGTGATCAAAGCACATGATCCTGGTATGACAGTGAAGCCAGTGCTTATTTCTGCACAGGCAGCCAATGCCGCACCAGCGCCAACAGCAGCTCCGGCTGCCGCAAAAGAAGGCGCTTCTGCATCTGGTGCTGCATCTGCCGCTTCGGCTGCCAGTGCTAAATAAATGTGTCGATACGCATTGAGAGATGCGTAGCTTATTGTTGATAGCACTCCATTCTTTATGAACATCCCACTTCTGACAGAAGCGGGCGACAAGGAATAATTCATGTTCTCTAAATTTTTTATTAACCGGCCGATTTTCGCGACTGTCGTTTCGCTGATTCTCGTGCTGGCTGGTCTGGCCGCATTACGCGTCCTGCCAATTTCTCGCTACCCGGAAATTTCTCCGCCGGTAGTTAATGTGACTGCCGTTTACCCAGGTGCTTCTGCCGAAGTGATTGAGCGCACCGTCGCCGCACCGATTGAAGAACAGATCAACGGTGTCGAACATATGCTGTATATGGATTCTGTTTCGTCAGCAGATGGTCGCGTGTCAATTAACGTGACGTTCGAAGTCGGTACTGATCTCGATATCGCTGCGGTGAACGTGAACAACCGTGTGCGTCAGGCTGACGCCAAGTTGCCGCAAGAAGTGCGTCGTCAGGGCGTGACAGTTTCCAAGAGCTCGTCGAATTTCCTGGTGGTTGCAGCTTTATATTCGCCTGACAATCGTTACGATGCTTTGTATCTTTCTAATTACGCGACGCAAAATGTGCTGGATGCGATCAAGCGGATTCCGGGAACAACGAACGTACAGATTTTCGGTGCGAAAGACTACGCAATGCGGATCTGGATGCGTCCTGATCGTATGGCGCAGCTTGGTGTCACGGTGGCAGATATTTCTAATGCGGTGAATGAGCAAAATGCGCAGTATGCTGCAGGTAAGATTGGTGCGACGCCGAATAATACCGAAGAGTTGACGATGACCGTTACCGCCAAAGGGCGTTTGCTTGAGCCGGAACAGTTTGCCAATATCATCGTGAAGTCGGATAAGAGTGGTGCCACGATACGCATTAAAGACGTGGCGCGTGTCGAACTGGGTTCAAAAGATTACAACCTCTATGGTCGTATTAATGGACATCCATCTGCCAATATCGGTGTGTTCTTGCAAACCGGCGCAAATGCGCTGGAAACACGTAAAGCGGTTGAGAAAACACTGGAAGACCTGAAGGCCAAATTCCCGGAAGGAATGAGTTACGCAACACCATATGACACGACACCGTTTGTGACCGAGTCTATTTATGAAGTACTTAAGACTCTGGGCGAAGCGATGGTGCTGGTGTTCATTGTCGTGTATCTGTTTCTGCAAAGCTGGCGCGCAACCATCATTCCAACTTTGGCAGTGCCAGTTTCATTGGTTGGTACGATGGCGGGGCTGCATCTGCTGGGATACAGTATTAACACGTTAACGCTGTTCGGTATGGTGCTGGCGATCGGTATCGTTGTTGATGATGCGATTGTGGTGTTGGAAAACGTTGAGCGTCTGATGAACGAAGAGGGCATGACCCCTAAGGACGCGGCAATTGAAGCGATGCAAGAAGTGACCGGGCCTGTGATTGCGATTGTGCTGGTGTTGGTGGCGGCTTTTGGTCCGATTGCTTTCCTTGGTGGCCTTGCCGGTGAATTATATCGTCAGTTCTCTGTCACGATTTCGATCGCGGTAGTGTTGTCCGGTATCGTTGCTTTGACTCTGACCCCGGCTCTGTGTGCGATTTTATTGAAACCCGGAGCAGAAAATCACCATCCGTTTTTCTTGTGGTTTAACGCGGCTTTTCTGCGTTTCACAAAACACTACACCAATGGCGTCAGCTTTTTCCTCAAGCGAGCCGTGTTAGGCGTTGCGTTAGTGCTCGGCATGGTGGCTTTGACTGGTGTCCTGTGGAAAACCGTCCCTGGTGGACTGGTGCCTGATGAAGATCAGGGCTATTTCATCGGCGCGACTATTTTGCCGGATGGTGCATCGCTTGATCGTACCGATGCCGTCGTCAAACAAGTTGAAGCGGCAATGAAAACGAATCCGGATATCGACACCACATTTGCGTTAGTTGGTCTGGATTTCCTTGGCGGTGGTGGTCTGAAATCATCCGCAGCGACGATGTTCTTCCCGTTGAAACCGTGGGAAGAGCGTAGTAAATCTGCGCAACAGCTGGTTGGCGAAAGCTATATGAAAACGGGTGGCATTAAAGAAGGCTTACCTTTATTTTTTGCTCCGCCAGCGATTCAGGGTTTAGGTCAAACCGGTGGTTTCGAGTTCTATCTGCAGAATGCTGGTGAAGGTGGCGTTAAACGTCTCGCAGAGATTTTGCCTTTGCTGATTGCAGAAGCGAACAAACAGCCAGAACTCGCAGGTGTGAAAACATTATGGCAAGCGAATTCACCACAATTGTACGTGGATGTGGACAATGAAAAAGCCAAATCGATGGGCGTTGCGCTGGCCGATGTTTACAGCACGCTGGCTGCTACGATGGGTAGTTACTATGTGAACGACTTCAATAAAAACGGTCGTATCTACACAGTACAGTTACAGGCAGAAGGCCAGTTCCGCGCTAAACCAGACGATATTGGCGGCATGTATGTGCGCGCTGCCAATGGTCAGATGGTACCGATCCGCGCATTTACCACGATCAAGTTCATTACCGGACCTGACTCGGTAGAACGTTTCAATGCCTTGCCTGCGATTAAACTCATGGGCGATGCTAAACCGGGCTTCAGCTCTGGTCAGGCGATCGCGGCGATGGAACGTGCAGCGAAAAATGTGTTGCCATCGGATGTCGTGTATGACTGGGGTGGTGCATCGTTCCAGGAAAAACGTAGCAGCAACGCCGCAGGTTTGGCATTGGGCGCGGGTGTCTTAATGATTTTCCTGATTCTGGCTGCACAGTACGAAAAATGGTCGCTGCCGTTCTCGGTATTGCTGGCGATGCCTTTCGGTATCTTCGGTGCGCTGCTGGCAGTGTATCTGCGTCACTTTAATAATGACGTGTACTTCCAGATCGGCTTGGTCACCTTACTTGGTTTGTCGGCGAAAAATGCGATTCTGATTGTGGAGTTCGCGGTGATGAAAGTGCACGAGGGTTATGCGCCGGTTGCAGCAGCGGTGGAAGCAGCACGCTTGCGTTTCCGTCCGATTCTGATGACGTCACTGGCGTTTATTCTGGGTGTGGTTCCGCTGGCATTCTCACACGGTGCGGGTGCTGCGGCACGTCAATCCCTGGGGACCGGTGTTTTGGGCGGTATGCTGGCAGCGACTTTCCTCGCGATCTTCTTTGTTCCTTTGTTCTTTAAACTGATTAATGACAAGCGGTTTAAAACATTCCCTGAAGACTTCCATCATCCTGATCACATCCCTTTGGGGCAGCTGATTAAAGAAAAAAAAGTAGAAGGGAAGGAGTAATTATGTTGAAAACTCAATTTGTCCTGAGCACTATTGTCGCGAGTCTGGCACTGGTGGGTTGTGCATCGGTCGGGCCTGATTATCAACGTCCTCAGCTTGAGGTTCCTGCCAAGCTGGAGGTGACTGGTGGTAAAGCGGCCAATACTGATTTTGTGCAATGGTGGAGCGCATTCAGTGACCCGGTTCTGCTTGATCTGATACAGGAAGCGGCAAAAAATAATCAGGACTTGCTGCTGGCGACAGGGCGTATAGAAGAGGCTCGCGCTCTTGCTGTTGGCGCGAAGTCGAACCGCTATCCTAGTGTTGACGCAACACTGAGCGGCTCTAAAGTCCGTACCAGTGAGACTGCCGGTAAGTTGGCCGCTGGCGCTGAGCCAGTCAGTAAAGATTTCCAGCTGGGTTTGACTGCGTCTTATGAAGTCGATTTCTGGGGGAAACTGTCTCGTGCAGATGAGGCCGCGAAAGCAAGATTATTCGCACAGGAGTACAACCGTACGACGGTGCAAACCAGTTTGTTCAGTAATCTTGCACAAAGTTATTTCGCCTTGCGTGCCGCTGACGCGCAACTGGCGTTAGCGCAGGCTACTTATCAGACGCGTACGGAAAATTTGCGTTTGCAACAGAAACGCTTTGCATCTGGCGCGACAGGCGAGCTGGATTTGCATCAAGCCGAATCTGAAGCTGCCGCGGCAGAAGTCAGCGTATCGCAAGCGAAGCTGGCTGTCTCCAATCTTGAGTCAGCGATAGCAGTGCTGCTTGGACGTAGCCCTGCAGCAGTCGCGCAGCCCGTGATCGCACGTGGGAATGATATCCAGGCGTTGTACCAACATCTGAGCTTACCTGCTGATTTGCCATCCGATGTGTTGAATCGCCGTCCTGATATTCTGGCGGCGGAACAAACGCTGGTGGCGGCGAATGCGGATATCGGACAAGCGAAGGCGGCGTATTTTCCTAGTCTGAAGTTGACGACGGGCATAGGTTACGAGTCGCGCGTATTCAAAGATCTGGTTGACCCGACATCGTTGCTGTGGAATCTCGGCGCCAATCTGGTGCAGCCGGTATTCCGTGCCGGGGCGATCGGTGCAGTGGTCTCTGGCGCTGAAGCCCGTAAAACGCAGGCTACCGCGCAGTATGTGCAAGCGGTACAAGGAGCCTTCCGCGACGTACATGATGCGTTGAGCAGCGCTGAATCGAATGAGCAGATTTATCGCGCGAATCTGAAACGCGTCAAGGCATTGAAAGATAGTCAGCGTTTAGCGGAGTTACGCTATAAAAATGGTTACAGCAGCTATCTGGAAGTGTTGAACGCGCAACGCGATCTGGCTGCCGTTGAAACAGCGTTGATTGACACTCAGCGGGCACATCTCAGCGCTGTTGTCAGCTTGTATAAAGCGGTTGGCGGTGGTTGGGAAGTGAAAGCTATCTCACAGTAAATTGTGCGCTTAAAGAAAAAGGCTTCCTGATGTAATTCAGGAAGCCTTTTTTATTTTCATGAAATTGATATCAGACAGTAAGACGAAAAAAGAGCCGACAATTTTCATTGTCGGCTCTTTTAAGTACATTCATCGCTCATTCAACAGCGATGGCCGTACTCAACCACCACGACGCATCATTTCAAAAAACTCTGCATTATTTTTGGTGGCTTTCATTTTATCGAGAATGAATTCCATCGCTTCGATCTCATCCATCGAATACAGCAATTTACGCAGAATCCAGATTTTCTGAAGCTGATCTGGTTTGATCAGTAATTCTTCACGACGTGTGCCAGATTTATTCAGGTTAATTGCCGGATAAACGCGTTTTTCCGCCAGGCGACGTTCCAGATGCACTTCCATATTACCCGTGCCTTTAAATTCCTCGTAGATCACGTCGTCCATACGGCTGCCAGTTTCGATCAGTGCGGTGGCGATAATGGTTAATGAACCACCTTCTTCGACATTACGTGCCGCACCGAAGAAGCGTTTTGGACGCTGCAATGCATTGGCATCGACACCACCGGTCAACACCTTGCCTGATGCCGGAATAACGGTATTGTAGGCGCGCGCCAGACGGGTAATCGAGTCGAGCAGAATGACGACGTCTTTTTTCATTTCGACTAAACGCTTGGCTTTTTCCAGCACCATCTCGGCGACCTGAACGTGGCGCGTTGCCGGTTCGTCGAAAGTGGAAGCAACGACTTCACCACGCACGGAACGCTGCATTTCGGTCACTTCTTCAGGACGTTCATCGATCAGTAAAACGATTAATGTTACATCCGGATGATTGGTGGTGATCGCATGCGCGATATGCTGCAGCATCACGGACTTGCCAGATTTTGGTGATGCAACTAGCAAGCCGCGTTGACCGCGCCCTATTGGTGCAATCATGTCGATAATCCGGCCTGTTGTATTCTCTTCGCCGCGCATTTCGCGTTCCAGCGTCAGCACCTTATTCGGATGCAGAGGCGTCAGATTTTCAAACAGAATACGGTGTTTCGATGCTTCTGGTGATTCACCGTTCACCTTGTCTACTTTCACCAATGCGAAGTAGCGTTCGCCATCCTTAGGAGTGCGGACTTCCCCCTCAATCGAGTCACCGGTATGCAGATTGAAACGACGGATTTGCGAAGGCGAGATATAGATATCGTCGGTCGATGCCATGTAACTGGCATCGGGCGAGCGCAGGAAGCCAAAACCGTCAGGTAATACTTCGAGTGCGCCATCGCCAAAAATTTGTTCGCCTGCTTTTGCACGTTTTTTCAGAATCGCAAACATTAACTCTTGTTTGCGCATACGTGCAGCGTTGTCAATATCAAGCCCAATAGCCATTTCCAGCAATGCGGATACGTGTAGGGCTTTTAATTCAGATAGATGCATGGTGAGTGTCCCGGGACGGGAATATGAGGTGGGGGAGTGAACAGAGGAACTGCGGAATAAACAGAATCGTTATTTGTCTTTTGAGGTCAGCGACCTGTTAAGCATTCTTTATGTATTTGTGCTTTGTGCTCAATGCGCTTACAGCGCCGGATTTTATTTTTGAAGGATTGTACACCATCAGAAAGAATATCCAGCGCAGTTGGTGAGCAAATTTTCAGATATTGCTATCGATAAAAGAGATCAGCTGACCTTTAGCCAGTGCGCCGACTTTTTGTGCGGCGACTGCGCCATTTTTAAACAGTATCAGTGTCGGGATGCCACGGATGCCAAATTGAGCAGGAACTGCCTGATTTGCATCAACGTCCATTTTTGCGACAATAATTTTGCCATCGTATTCTTTAGCAACTTCTTCCAGAATCGGCGCAATCATTTTGCATGGACCACACCATTCGGCCCAGAAATCGACCAGGACAGGTTTGTCAGATTTTAATACATCAGCTTCAAAAGAAGCATCGCTTACGTATTTGATGTTTTCGCTCATGGAATCCTCATCGAGAGGGAAAAATTAAGGGGTAACAGCGCCACAGAATATCGGTCGGGCAGTTGGGAACTCGCCGTATTCAGAGGTTGGATCTGGCGGCGATTGGCTTAAATTCAATAGCGGAGATTTATTTCTCACCTTGAATATGCCAATGAAGAACCAAGCGTGGTTAGCTATGCGTCAAATAATAACCTATTTTCAAAAAAAGTGTGATGCTAAGCGCCAATTTGTATAATTCGGTACGTAAAATCCCGGGAATGCATTCTGATTTTTCTGGATTTAAGCAGTGCGCTTTTTGTTTGAGAAGTGTTTCTGGATGTTGAATACATCGTTCAGACACTGAATTTACGTGTTTAGCTTTGATCACGATGCTGATGCCGAGGGTTTGCTCGTATAATAAGAAGTCAGGTTTGTCGCGCCCCAATACACATAAACATATGATGATTTCCGATTTCGAATTGCTTGCTGAAAAAGTAGCCAAGCTTGCTGAGCTTACCCACGCCTTGCGGGTGGAGAACGCTGCCTTGCGTAATGAGGTGACCGCGTTAACGACGCAGAATCAGGATGTCAGGGAACGTATGCAACAAGCGCATGAACGGATTACTGCTTTACTGACACAATTACCAGCAGAAGTCCTGAAGGATGAAGAGGTGTCAGCATGACTGATAAAAAATTGATTCAGGTTGACGTCAATATCATGGGACAAGCTTACAAGTTGTCCTGCAAAGAAGGTGAAGATCGGGCGTTGCGCGAAGCGGCTGCTTATCTTGATGCGAAGATGTGTGCAATTCGTGATTCTTCCCGGGTCAAAGGTACTGATAGAATTGCTGTGATGGCGGCGTTGGGTATGACAACGGAATTGCTGGCAACGAAATCTCCCGAAGGTCCCTTATCTGGATTGTCTTTGTCGGAAGTAAAACAAAAGATGACGCAGATGCATGAGGTGATGGATCAGGCGTTGACTCCGCAAGAAAATCTATTTTGATTTTTAGAGTTATTACTTAATTTAATCAAAAATGAGCAAAATAGTTCTCGCTTCAATCGCATTTGAGAGTAAACTTTAATTCCCTGCCGTGTTCGCCAATGCCATATATTCCTTGAACCATTTATGTGCATAGGCTGTGGGATATTGTTTGATGGGTGTGAGCGTCGCTAGTTCGATGAACCCGAAATTGAACTGACCGTGGCCAACTTGAACCGCTTAGGTTCAGGATGCCGGCATAGCGGCATCGGTGGGGACTTATTCTGAAACGACTGTCATTTCTGACAGTCGTTTTTTTATTTGGCGCGTCTGAATGTGCGACAATTTATTTTTACCTTCCTCTCAAACGACGATGAGTTATTGGCTAATGAAGTCAGAACCTGAAGAGATCAGTATTGATGACGTGCTGGCGATGAAGAGCGTGCCGTGGTTTGGTGTGAGAAATTATCAGGCACGAAATTTTATGCGGGATGCGATGCGAATCGGTGATGGCGTGTTGTTCTATCATTCCAGTTGCGCCCAGCCGGGCATTGCCGGTATCGCGGAAGTGAGCAGCACATCGTATCCTGACCATACGCAGTTTGATCCCGACAGTAAATATTTCGATCCTAAGTCGACCAGAGAAAATCCGCGCTGGATGATGGTTGATATTAAGGCCTTGCGTAAAACACGCTTATTCAGCCTCGCAGAGTTAAGATCAGTACACGGGTTAGAGAGTATGCTGGTACTGCAAAAAGGCAGTCGCTTATCGATAACGCCGGTGACTCCGCATGAATGGGAAACCATATTAGCTATTCTGGATAAATAAACTGATGACCGACGATCTGACTCAAACAGTTGCAACAGCTTTTCCAGCCGCCAGATTCATTAAGGAAATTGGCCGGGGAAAAGATGGTGCCCGCAGCATGTCATCTGAAGATGCTGCAAGCTTATATACCGCAATGCTGAATGGTCGCGTCAGCGACCTTGAGTTGGGTGCAATTTTGCTGGCGATGCGTATCAAAGGCGAGTCGATCGATGAGATCGCTGGTTTTTTACACGCGGCCCGCCCGTTTATGCTGGCGCTGGAAGCTCCGCTCAGCAACAACTATGTTCCGGTATTGATACCGAGTTACAACGGCGCACGCAAAAAAGCGAATCTGACGCCATTACTCGCCATCTTGTTGGCCCGTCGTGGCGTTCCTGTGCTGGTGCATGGCGTTAGTCATGACCCCGGTCGCGTGACGACTGCCGAAATTTTTTCTGTGCTGAATTTTCCCGTGTGTAGTAATGCCTCTGATATCAGCCTTGAAATGTCTTTATCGCGCCCGGCTTTTATTCCCGTTGAATTGCTTGCTCCAGCCCTCGCACGTTTGCTAGCTTTACGAAAAATACTCGGTGTCCGTAACTCGACACACACCTTGGTGAAGTTGCTGCAGCCTTTTACAACACCGGCCTTGCGTCTGACTTCTTACACTCACCCGGAATATCAGCAGATGTTGCAGCACTACTTTAGTCAGCGCGCACCGCATGAGGCTGGCGATGTCTTTTTGATGCGTGGAACCGAAGGGGAAACGGTTGCCAGTACCGGGCGTGCACAGCAGATAGACTGGATACACGAAGGTGAGGTGACAACCTTGGCTCACACCCAGTCTGTGATTGTCGGAGAGATTGAAAATATTCCAGAGCAGTTCCATGCTGCGACCACCGCAGCATGGATACAGCGCGTATTAAATGACGAAATTCCCGTACCAGTGAATATTGCGGCACAGGTAGAGCATTGTGTGCTGGTGTCGCGCCTGATTCATCAGCGATTAGCGAGGTAATTTGCCGGAGATATATTTGCCGGATATTGTGCGAAGGCACCGCTAACGATTAACGAAAAAAAACGCCGGACGATGAATCCGGCGTTTTTTATGTGCGATGGTGTATCAGAAGTTTGCTTTGAACTGCACGCCATAGCTGCGTGGTTCATTGACGATACCTGTCAGATTGTTGAAGTCGATTGCGGCGATGACTTGTTGCTTATTGGTGATGTTACGGCCATAAGCTGCGAGTTCATATTTGCCATCGGCCCAGACGTAACCAACGCGCAGACCACCTTCCAGCATAGACTTTGCTTTGTACTCTTTTGCTTCGTACAGGAACATGTTGTAGCTGTCTTTGTAAGCCCAGTCCGTATTCGCATACAGAGTACCGGCACCGATTTGCGTCGAATATTTCAACGAGAAATTTCCTACCCATTTAGGCGCACGTGGCAACGGGTTGCCGCCGATTAAAACTGTACCGGCGACAGGGCCTTTCGTATTTGTTACAGTACAACCGTTGCCACATGGAGCGACGAACAGTTTGTCATCTTTGATTTCAGTATCGTTATAGCTGACACCTACCGTCGTTTTCCAGTTGCGGTTCAGATTCGCTTGTAAATCCAGTTCAAAACCCTGACCAACGGCTTTATCTGCGTTAACCAGTTTGTTTTGATTGACGCTGCCGCTACCAGCAGTGAGCTGCAAATCTTTTGCTGTGTAATGGAATACTGTCGCGCTCACACGGGCCGTATTGTCCAGAATATCCTTTTTGATACCTGCTTCGAATGACAAGGTTTTTTCTGATTGTGCGACGGAAATAGTGTCGCCGAAAAGAACCCGGCCTTGAACGCTGGGAGCACGATAGCCGGTTGCTGCGCGGGCAAATAAAGATGTTTCTTTATCCAACGTGTAATTAGCACCCAGATCCCAACTAACGTTAGTGGAAGACGGATGTGCTTGCAGGAAATCGGTATTTTTCCCACCAAATGGCGTTTGCGTTCTCTGTGCGTCAAAATCTTTTTTATCGCTGGTGTAGCGAACACCGCCACGCAGTTTCAGTTTTTCGTTAACTGCATAATTCAGAGTACCGAATGCGGCCCATGATTTTGCGTTCTGATGTTGCACTGCATAGCCATTTTGTGGGTTGCCAGCGCTCATGGAATCAAAGTTGAAACTGTCGACTTGCAGATCTTCGCTGAAATAATACAGTCCGGTGATCCATTGCAGAGGATCTTTGGTATTGGACTCAACGCGCACTTCCTGAGTGACTTGTTTCAGATTTGGAAGGCCATCAGCAGTTTCGGATGCGAATGGAATAAATCCCGGGCCGGAAGTTGCTCCGGCGCTGTAACCACCATCAACGTCAGCGCGGCTATAGAATTTTGCTTTGTCATACGCCGTGATGGAGTGAACGCTCATGCCTGGCAAATCCCAGCGCAGACGCAGGCTGGCACCGGAGGAGGTCAGGGTTTGGGTGTTCAAACCATCGGTAGGGTAGGTTCCGTAATCAAAGCCAGGCACCAGATTGTTCGTGCCTTTCTGGATGATATTGGCGCGGAATAAGGTCGCGTTACCAGACATATCGCGACCATGTAAATTGATCAGAGCGCTGAAGTCAGATGTTTTGTAAGAGAACTGCAGGCGCGCAGCATTGTCGCGGTAGCCTTCCAGATTTTTTTCACCGGTAGAGCGTGGATTGGTCACGCGGTCATCGCGGCTTTGTGCCTGACCTGAGAAGCGCATCGCCCATTCTTTGCTGAGCGGCACGTTGATGGCACCTTCCAGATTCACCGCATTATTGTTGCCGTAACCGAGGCTGCCGTAACCTTCGAAGCGGTTCGTTGGTTTTGCTGAGTCGAATTTCAGTACACCAGCTGGCGAGTTGCGACCAAACAGTGTGCCTTGCGGGCCGCGTAAAATTTCAACCTGATCGACGTCAAAAACCGGGAAGCCTTTGAGAATAGGGCTCTCTTGTACGACATCATCAAAAATAAGTCCGACAGGTTGCGATGCATTCAGATCGAAATCAGTGTTACCCAGGCCGCGAATATAAAACCGAGGAAAAGAGCGACCGAAATCGGATTCGATATTCAGACTGGGTACGCGCGCTGAAAGGAAGCGGATATCCTGACCGCTGGCGTTATAAGTATCAAGCGCCTCGCCTTTAATGGCAGAAATGGACATCGGCACTTCTTTGATGTTTTCAGCGCGGCGGTTTGCGGTAACGATGACTGTTTCCAGTTTCGTTGTATCGTTGCTTGCTTCCTGCGCCCATGCAGCCTGCATAGGAAACGCAGATGCGATTGCTAATGTAATCAGACTGCGAGCTTGTACTTTCAGTACGGAATGAGAAGATAATTTTTGCATGAAGGGAGTCCCCGTAGTGGTTGATCAGTGACCAGATTGAGTGCATTAATGAGCCAGAAGTGTGCGTAGCGACGATGGTGTTCTTTGTTTGATCGTCGCTGCGCAAACGTTTGCTTGCGGCTGCAATTAGTTATCTCTTTTGATGTAAATCAAGTCAAGTGTTAACTCTTTTATGACAAAAATAAGTTTAGATATGAGCGAAATCGTGTGGTGAATTTCAAACAGTCGGGTACTCCGCGATCAGCAACCTCAGTTTTCTGTATTTGCAGAATCCGATGGCGCGATTTTTACGATGAGGCGATTTTGCACTGTAAAGCAGCATCGCTGGTTGAACCGCACAATCAAGCAGCTGACGTGTTGGCGTCGTCGTGTGATAGCGCCATTCTGATTCGTATTGCTGATTGTTATTGTCCGTAGCTGAAGTGGATTCCGCTACAATCACGCCTGAATTTTTTGAGGCTGCCATGAATAAACAATTTGATGTTGCTGTAATCGGTGCCGGCGCGGCAGGAATGATGTGTGCGGCGGTGGCCGGGCAGCGTGGCAAACGTGTTGTGTTGATTGATCATGCCAGCCGTCTGGCGGAAAAAATCCGCATTTCTGGCGGCGGCCGTTGTAATTTTACGAATCTGCATGCCAGCCCCGTCAATTTTTTGTCAGAAAATTCGCATTTCTGTAAAAGTGCTTTGTCGCGCTACACCCCGCAAGATTTTTTGTCTCTGATGAAGCGCTACAACATCGCTTGGCATGAAAAACACAAAGGCCAGTTGTTTTGTGATGACAGTGCCGAAGACATCATTCGCATGCTGAAGGCGGAATGTGATCTGGGTAAGGTGCAGTGGCGCATGTCTTGTGCCGTCACTGATGTACAAACGGCCGATGCTGGCTTTGTCGTGCAGACGTCGCAAGGCGACATCATGGCGGCGCAGGTCGTCGTTGCTACTGGCGGGTTGTCGATTCCTAAGATTGGTGCGACCGATTTCTCACACAAGATTGCACGTCAGTTTGGTTTGAAAATCATAGAGACCAGACCCGCTTTGGTGCCGTTGACGTTTGATGCGGCTGCGTGGGAACCGTTTGTGCCGCTGTCTGGCATTTCTCTTGAAGTCGATATTGAGACCGGCGACAAGAAGAACAAAGCGCTGTTCCGTGAAGATTTGCTGTTCACGCACCGGGGCTTGTCGGGGCCGGGCGTATTGCAGATTTCAAGTTACTGGCAACCGGGTACGCCTATCCGGATTAATCTGTTGCCGGAAATCGATCTGGCAGAAGATTTGATCGCGGCTAAAACGACGACAAAAAAGAATCTGGCAAATTATTTGTCACAATATTTACCGGTACGCCTGATTGATGGCCTGCTGACTGCCCATGCATTCGATGGCAATCTAAAAATCGCGGATATGCAGGATAAGCGTTTGCGTTTGCTGGCCGAAAAAATCAATCGCTGGGAGCTGATTCCTAATGGTTCTGAAGGTTATCGCAAGGCTGAAGTGACGCGCGGCGGAGTGGATACGCGAGAGTTGTCGCAGCAGAGCATGATGGCGAACAAAGTTCCCGGACTGTATTTTATTGGAGAGGCGGTGGATGTCACTGGCTGGCTGGGAGGTTATAACTTCCAATGGGCATGGGCTTCGGGCAGCGCCGCCGGAATGGCAGTGTGATCCGGTTCGCCCAATCTGAAGTAGCGAGAGCAGAGGCAATCTGGGAGAGGCTAAATATACTGGGGGGAGTATATTTTAAACCCCAGATTTAACGCGGACATTTATTCGTTTTTGCCGGATACTCCCCATTTTTCTTAAAAAATATGGATTGGGGTGTTGACTTCTTGTTGTTTTTTGCTAGGGCGAGGCAAGTTTTTTGCGTAAGATTTAATCATCGTCCTTCCCATATCTGCAAAAGCCTGCTAATATCTCGTTCTTCTATAAATCTTTCATTGGTTTGAACTTACATGACCACAATTCGCCTTAAAGAAAACGAGCCGTTCGAAGTCGCCATGCGCCGCTTCAAGCGCACTATCGAAAAGACCGGTCTGTTGACCGAATTGCGCGCTCGCGAGTTCTACGAGAAGCCAACTGCAGAGCGTAAGCGTAAGCTGGCAGCAGCAGTTAAGCGTCACTACAAACGTATTCGTAGTCAGCAATTGCCTAAGAAAATGTATTAATTCCGATTTGGTGTCTGGCTTAGTCAGATACTTTCGGTATTGCATTGCTTAGGTATTGCATGCCCGCTCCGGTCAGCCGCAGCGGGCTTTATTATTTTTATCTGATTCAGTTACTCAGGGGGAAGTCATGAGCTTAAAAGAGCAAATCACCGATGATATGAAAGCCGCGATGCGTGCCAAGGAAGCTGGCAAGCTCGGGACTATCCGTTTGTTGACGGCAGCAATGAAGCAAAAAGAAGTCGATGAGCGCGTTGAGTTGGATGATGGCATGATCCTCGCCATTATTGAGAAGATGATCAAGCAGCGTAAAGATTCGATTCAGCAATTCGAAGCGGGTGGCCGCCAGGATTTGGCCGATATCGAAAAAGCGGAATTGGCTGTGCTGTCGACCTATATGCCTGCAGCTTTATCTGACGAGGAAGTTCAGGCGGCGGTTGTTGCTGCGGTTGCCGAGACTGGCGCTGCAGGTCCGCAGGATATGCGTAAAGTGATTGATGTGTTAAAAGTGAAGCTTGCCGGCCGCGCTGATATGGGAAAAGTATCAGGTTTGGTGAAAGCAGCTTTGAGCCGTTAATTTTGTATTTTATTTGTCAATTGCAGCGGTTGAAAAACCGGTAAGCAGACTTGATTCCACAAAGCTTTATTCAGGATTTACTCGCCCGCGTTGACATCGTTGACGTGGTGGGTAAATACGTCCAGCTGAAAAAAGGTGGCGCAAACTATATGGGTTTGTGCCCCTTTCATAATGAAAAATCCCCTAGTTTTACCGTAAGTCCGACCAAGCAGTTTTATCACTGCTTTGGTTGCGGTGCGCATGGTAGCTCCATCGGGTTTTTGATGGAATATTCAGGGTTAAGCTTTGTCGACGCCATTCGTGACTTGGCGCAAAGCAATGGCATGGTTGTTCCTGAAGAAGATCGCATGCTGCCAGCGCAACGGGCGGAGGTGCAGGCTAAAAGTCTGGCCTTGTCAGAAGTCATGACCAAAGCCGGGGAGTACTACAAACAACAGTTGCGCTCGGCGCCGCCAGCGATTGCGTATCTGAAAAAGCGTGGTCTGACCGGGGAGATTGCCGCTCGTTTCGGTTTAGGTTTTGCGCCGGATGCATGGGATGGTTTGCGCTCTGTCTTTGCGGACTATCAGGCGCCTGAGCTGGTTGAGGCTGGACTGGTCATCGATAAAAGCGACGAAGAGGGCGGTGGACGCAAACGCTATGACCGTTTCCGCGATCGCGTGATGTTCCCGATTCGCAATACGAAGGGGCAGATCATAGGTTTTGGCGGGCGCATTATGGAGCAGGGCGAGCCTAAATATCTGAACTCCCCTGAGACGCCGCTATTTCAGAAGGGCTACGAACTCTACGGTTTATTTGAGGCGCGCCAGGCGATTCGGGATGCTGGTTATGTACTGGTCACCGAAGGCTACATGGATGTCGTTGCGCTGGCGCAAATGGGTTTTCCGCAAGCCGTTGCGACGCTGGGAACGGCTTGTACGCCAACTCACGTACAAAAATTGTTGCGGCAGACAGATCATGTTGTATTCAGCTTCGATGGTGATACTGCCGGCCGCCGTGCTGCCCGGCGTGCACTCGATGCCTGCTTACCTCATGCGAATGATGATAAATTTATTAAGTTTCTGTTTTTGCCTGCCGAGCATGATCCTGATAGCTTTATCCGTGAATTCGGCGCGGACGCGTTTGAGCAGCAAGTACATGAGGCGATGCCGTTGTCCCAGTTTTTCATGCGGGAGATGATCGCTGATCATGATCTCAATTCGGCAGAGGGGCGCGCAAAAACGCAGTTTGACGCTAAACCCTTGCTGCAAACGATGCAGCCTTCTGGGTTGCGTTTGCAAATGGTGCGCAATCTGGCGCAGGTGACGCAGACGACTCCCGCCGAGATAGAGGCTTTGTTTGAGCTTTCCCAGCCAGTTGCCCGTCAGAAGCTTGCTCCGCCACGGTCGAAACGCAGTGCGCCGGTTGGCCTTGAGCGCCAGATTATGCGGATACTCGTGGCTTATCCAGCCTTAGCGCTGATGCTTGACGACGTTGCTCTTGCTGAGGCGGCATTGTTGGCGCCGGATGGTGCAGAGATGTTGATGCAGTTAGTCGGTATTGCGAAAGAGATGGGCGAGGGGGCGCAATTTGCAGCGCTGGCTGAGCGATTGCGTGTCGTTAGTTCCGATTTCGATGGTTTGATCGCGGAAGTGGCAGGCCAGACCGATGCTGATGCCGAATTGGTCAGGCTGGAATTGCTTGGTGCCATCCGACAGATTCGCTCTCAGGCGCTCAAATATGAGGCAGAAAGATTGGTGGCATCCGGTTTGCGCACTGAAGTAGAAAAGGCGCGCTGGCGTGAAATTATGCAGTTGCAGGAAGATTTGCGCAAAGAGGCGGCCGCAGAAGCTGGAAGCCGCCAATAAACTCACTACAATTTTATTAATTAATTTACAATTTTTTCGTCTGAATTTGTTCCGGGTATGTCCGTGACGATGAATGGTTTGCCTATTTTTTTATCAATTTAGTTGTCGTTACTCTGGCTTTGGGCTAGAGAATGTGACGCTCGCGTGGTATAATTAAAGGCTTACGATTCAAGGTCTTAGGTTGTTTCATTTTGCGTAAAATCATTTGATTGTCGCAAAATGTGTTGTTTAGGTGAGCGTAATGCTCCTCCGAGTAACCCAAAACACTGGCGCTGAGACTCGGGAAGTCTGAAGCAAAAATGGTTTGCTCCGCATACAGATCATCTGTCTGATGCAGGAGTATGTCTTTTTTGCAAAATATGTCAGCAGGCGACTTCCTCAGTTCCGGATGGTTTGATTCAATGGCTAGCGCAATGAAGAAACCCTCGAAAACCCTGATGCCTACAACGGTTAAAAAAACTACGGCAAAGGCATCTAAAAATGCAGGTGTCAGCACCGCAGCAAAAACGGTGAGTAAGGCAGTTGTAGCCAAAACAAAAACTACCAGCCCGAAAGCGCCGTCCAAAGCCATCAGTAAGCCTGTCGCTGCCAAAGCACCGAAAGTAGTCGCGCCAGTTAAGGCTGTCGCAAAAGCAAAGGCTGCAGTAACTGTTAGTGTGGCGGGTAAAAAAACGGGGGCAAAAGATATCAAAGCGCCTAAAGTAAGTAAAGCGGCAGCGTCCGCGCCGGCAGTCAAAAAGACGGTCTCAAAGTCGGTTGCTGCAAAAACAGATATAAAGAAATCAGTTAGCGTCCCATCTAAAAAAACGACTGTGAAAACGACTGTAAAGCAGGTTGCAGTCAAGGCGCCACCGAAAGCAAAAAAAATTGATGAGAAGCTGGCGGAAGGTGCAGTTCATCAGGCTGAAGGTAAGCAAAAGCGAGTGACAACGGAGTCGTCCCGAGCTAAATCAGTACCATCCGCAACATCGAAAGCTTCCGTGACAACTAACAAAACCGATTCAAAGATAGTGACCAAACCTACCAAGAAATCAGCGAAAGCTGCTGCACCTGAAGTTCAGGAAATCAAGACCGGATCTGCGCCTACCGTCAGTCAGACTACAGACGCTGCCGTACTTGCTGCTATCGATACGTCCGGCTATGTTTTGCCCGGAGTAAAGGTGCCTGGACGCCGTGGCCGCAAACCAAAAGAATACCAGCCGGAAAACGAAGAAATTGCAGCATTGAATGCGGTTGAACGCGCGGAAATGAAGGCAATCGATAAGGCGAAGGCAAAAGATCGCAAAGCAAAAGAGAAAGCGTTATTGAAGGACGCGTTTTCCTCTGACCCAGAGGCGACAGAGGAAGAGCTCGAACGTCGTCGCCAGAAGCTGAAAACACTGATTAAGCTTGGTAAAGATCGCGGCTATCTGACATTTGCTGAGATTAACGATCACTTGCCGGAAAATGTTGTTGATCCTGAAGCGATCGAAGGCATCATCAGTACCTTTAACGACATGGGCGTTGCGGTTTATGAGCGCGCTCCTGATGCTGAAACATTGTTGTTGTCCGATAACGTCGTTACTGTCACGACGGATGATGATGAAGTGGAAGCGGCAGCCGAGGCTGCATTGTCAACTGTTGATTCTGATTTCGGACGTACTACCGATCCGGTTCGCATGTATATGCGTGAAATGGGCTCGGTTGAATTGTTGACTCGCGAAGGCGAGATCGTTATTGCGAAGAAGATTGAAGAAGGCCTGAAGGATATGATTCAGGCGATTTCAGCATGTCCTACGACCATTGCAGAAATACTGGCAGCGGCCGACAGAATTGCCGCAGACGAAATAAAAATCGATGAAATCGTCGATGGTCTGGTCGATCCAAACGCGACCGAAGACGCGCCTCCTGCTCCAGCTGTCGTTGCTGCCGCAGAAGAATCTGATGAAGATGAGGACGAGGAAGAAGATGAAGAGGAAGAAGATGAGGATGGCGGTGCAGCTGCCGCTGCCGCAATTTCTTCTGAACAGTTAGAGCAAATGAAGCGTGAGGCACTCGCCAAGTTTGAAATCATTGCTTCTAATTTTGAAAAAATGCGCAAGTCTTATGAGAAAGAAGGCTATAACTCTAAGACTTACGTCAAAGCTCAGGAAGCTATTTCGAATGAGCTGCTTGGCATTCGTTTTACTGCCAAAGTAGTTGAAAAGCTTTGCGATACTTTGCGTGGACAGGTTGACGAAGTTCGTCATATTGAAAAACAAATTCTGGATGTGGCAGTGAACCGCTGTGGTATGCCCCGTTCGCATTTCATTAAAGTTTTCCCCGGCAATGAAACCAATCTGAGCTGGGTTGAGGGCGAAGTGAATGCCGGACACTCCTATAGCGCGATTCTTGGTCGTAATGTCCCTGCGGTTCAGCAATTGCAGCAGAAATTGATTGATTTGCAGGCGCGCGTGGTATTGCCATTGCCTGATCTGCGTGGCATCAATAAAAAGATGTCGGCTGGTGAGATGAAGGCGCGTAAAGCAAAGCGTGAAATGACTGAAGCAAACTTGCGTCTGGTCATTTCTATCGCGAAGAAATACACCAATCGTGGCTTGCAATTCCTGGACTTGATTCAGGAAGGTAATATCGGTCTGATGAAGGCCGTGGATAAGTTTGAATATCGCCGTGGTTACAAATTTTCCACTTATGCGACATGGTGGATACGTCAGGCGATTACCCGCTCGATTGCCGATCAGGCGCGTACCATCCGTATTCCGGTGCATATGATAGAGACGATTAATAAAATGAATCGTATCTCGCGTCAGATTTTGCAAGAGACAGGTGCTGAGCCAGATCCGGCAACGTTAGCGATCAAGATGGAAATGCCTGAAGATAAAATCCGCAAGATCATGAAGATCGCGAAAGAGCCGATTTCGATGGAAACACCGATCGGTGACGACGATGATTCTCATCTTGGCGATTTCATCGAGGATAATCACACGCTGGCACCGGCAGATGCAGCTCTGCACGCATCCATGCGCAATGTCGTTAAAGATGTGCTGGATTCTCTGACGCCACGTGAGGCGAAAGTATTGCGTATGCGTTTTGGTGTTGAAATGTCGACTGACCATACTTTAGAAGAGGTTGGTAAACAGTTCGACGTGACACGTGAACGGATTCGTCAGATAGAAGCAAAAGCATTGCGTAAGTTACGTCACCCATCACGTTCAGATAAGCTGAAGAGCTTCCTTGAAGGTAATTAATGTTATATAATTGGCGCTGATTTTTTTCAGCGCCCGTTAATATATTGAGCTGAGTTTTCAGCGCAATGTTTTGCAGGCGGCAGCATCGGGCTTTTCCTGCAAATCCTGAAGTGATTTCCAAACCTGGATTAACCTCAGATTACAGCAGGCAGAGCTTGCAGAAAGAATTGGGCCTCTAGCTCATGTTGGTTAGAGCAGCGGACTCATAATCCGTTGGTACCGTGTTCGACTCACGGGAGGCCCACCATTTACCATGACTGATATTAAGTCCATCCCCAATTCCCCTTCCGACCAGACTGAACACAAAGTGAAGTTTGAAGATTTCGGCTTATCTCCTGATATTCTGCGTGCTTTGACTGAGCAGGGTTACGTCCACCCTACGCCAATACAAGCGGAAGCAATTCCTGTTGTATTGCAAGGCAGGGATGTGATGGGCGCCGCACAAACGGGCACCGGTAAAACAGCAGGATTTTCTTTGCCGATTATCCAACGTTTGCTCGCTCATGCGAGTACCAGTGCCTCGCCGGCGCGCCACCCTGTCCGTGCTTTGATACTGACGCCAACGCGTGAACTCGCGGATCAGGTTGCTGAGAACGTCAAGGCATACTCTCGCTTCACACCGTTACGTTCCACAGTTGTCTTTGGTGGCATGGATATGGCGCCACAAGTTGCCATGTTGCGTTCAGGCGTGGAAATCGTGATTGCAACACCGGGGCGTTTGCTTGATCACGTTCAGCAAAAGACGATTAATTTATCGCAGACACAAATTCTGGTGATGGATGAAGCTGATCGTATGCTTGATATGGGTTTTTTACCGGATCTGCAACGCATCATCAATCTGTTGCCTAAGCAGCGACAAAATCTGATGTTTTCAGCGACTTTTTCTCCTGAAATTAAAAAGCTGGCAGCCAGCTTTTTGAACGATCCGCAGACGATAGAAGTGGCTCGTAGTAACGCAACATCCGACAACGTTACCCAGATTTTGTACAAGGTCGCGGAAGATGAGAAGCGCGATGCGGTTTCCTTCATTATTCGTGAGCGTGGTTTGAAGCAAGTGATCGTTTTCAGTAACACGAAAATCGGTGCGTCACGTCTCGCCGTCCATCTGGTTAAGCAAGGTGTGAAAGCGTCTGCGATTCATGGTGATAAATCGCAAAATGAACGTATGGTCGCGCTGGAAGATTTTAAACGCGGTGAAGTGGAAGTGCTGGTAGCGACGGATGTGGCTGCACGTGGTCTGGACATATCCGAAATGCCTTGCGTGATCAATTATGATCTTCCGTATAACGCCGAAGACTATGTTCACCGTATTGGCCGTACCGGGCGTGCTGGTGCTAAAGGTGACGCAATTTCTTTGTACACGGATCAGGACGAGCGCTTGCTCGTCGATATTGAGAAGCTGATCAAACAGAAAATTGTCAGATTGACTCTTGCTGGTTTTGTCCCTGTTACCCATCAGGTGGAGCGCAGTCGTCCAGCGCGCGATAAATCTGAACGTACTACCGAGCGTGCTGAGCGTAGCGAAAAACCTGCGCGAGGTTATCAGCCGCCAAGAGAAAAAGTGGACCCGTGGTTCTTGAAGCCTTATGAGCCGGCTGTATCCTCTTCCCTGAAAACCGGTAGCTCTGCTAAAACCAGTGAAAATACCGACGTGAAGCCACAAAAACGTGCAGCTTTACTGGGTGGCATCCCTAAAGTCTGAACGCTCCTCAATGACAACTGAGGTCACGTATAGCGGATTTCAGTTGACGATTTCATTGTTGAAAAACTCAGACAGATGCTTTTTCATTAGCTTCCTGCTGGTGAGATTGCCAGACGAGGTTCGCGGCACACAAATCTTGCAGAGCTGTTCCTACTGACTTAAATACCGTCACTTCCTGTTCCGATCGACGGCCGGTATGTCTTCCAGAGCAGAGATCGGCAAGCTCGGCAACAATCGCTTCTTTCTTTAAGCTGCCACTTTGCAGCGCCTGCAGAATATCGCCGGCCTCTGCTAATGCTCCCGTGAACGTATCCACGAAGACGACAGACTTTGCCATCAGTTCATCGTCAACTTCCCGCATATCCGGTTTGAAACCGCCAACCAGGTCAAGATGCGTACCTGCTTGTATCCATTCTCCTTTGATGATGGCTTGTCTGCTTGTTGTTGCGCAGGTGATGATATCTACAGACATGCAGGATCCGGCGAGATCGCTGGTTACTTCAATCTTGATCCCCTTTGGTAAATCTGTGAAAGACGTTAACGTCTGACGGCAACGTTCTGATTTTTCTGCAGAGCGGCCCCAGATCGTGATTTTATCGATCGGTCTGGTATGGCAATGTGCGAGTGCCATATGCGGTGCAAGACTGCCGTTGCCGACGAGAAGTAAATGACTGCTGTTTTTTCTGGATAAAAAACTGGAAGCGAGCGCCGATGCTGCTGCAGTTCGTTTTTGCGTTATTTCCTCACCATCCATGAAGGCCAGCGGTACGCCAGTGATCGAATCAAATAAAATGAATATCGCATGCACCGTAGGAGTGTCTATATTTTGTGGCGCAAACGTGACTAATTTCACACCAGTATGACCGGACGGATTCCATGCTGGCATCAAGAGCAAACTTGAGTTGGCCTGTTCCGATAGTAGATGTGCATGTCGTTTGGGGGTAATGATCTCTTGCTGAAAAGCTTCCCGTAACGCGTGTATTAGCTGCGGATATTGCAATGCCTGCCGTACTTTTTCTTTGCTGATAAATGGAATCATATAGATAGAATCACAAGAGACTTCTGGTAAGAATCAAATGCACATCATATCGAGTCGGCAAAGAAGAAGAGGTGAAAAATATGCATTCTTCCCCGAAGTTAAATTTTGGGGTGCATACCGTGAAAGTGTGCGCCTGCCCCCGGTTATTGTGCGGAAAAACCGGGGGGGGGGCAGGCAGCGTGTGGTCGTTTTTATCTTGTCGTTGTCAGGTTGATTTTCCCTGGCAAGAGCGATGTTATTACAATATGGTCAGTGTTACTTCAATGTTGCCGCGAGTTGCGTTCGAATAAGGGCAAACTTCATGCGCTTTATTGACCAGATCTTCAGCTAACTGACGATCCATTCCCGGTAACGAGATATTCAGTGCAACCTGAATACCAAAGCCACCCTTGCCATTGGGGCCGATACCAACGTCCGCTTTGATTGAAAGATCTGCTGGCAATGCAGTCTTACTCGCCGCAGCGACGAACTTCAGTGCACCGATAAAACATGCAGAATAACCCGCAGCGAATAATTGTTCCGGATTCGTACCTGCGCCGCCCGCGCCGCCTAATTCTTTTGGCGTCGTGAGTTTAACATCCAGTTGATTATCACTGGAAACAGAGCGGCCATCGCGGCCACCGGTAGAGGTTGCACTTGCTGTGTAAAGAACTTGCATAAGATTTCCCATTTAAATTGACTGCATGAAGAATATTTTCGCTACGACCCAATGAGTCGATGGAAGAATGATATTACACAATTTAATTGTGCGCAATTTAAATGGCGATTATTTTTTTCTATGCACTCGATAAAGGAATTTTATTTTTCTGTGAGATTTGCTCTCAATTCTGAGAGTTGGCTGCGTAGTTGCATCAGTGTTTTTTGGTCTTGTCCGCTGGCACAGAGGATTTTGAGTGGAATTTTTTTTGCTGCCTTTTTCAACTCTTTTCCACTGTTCGTGAGAATAATTCTGACCTGTCGTTCGTCAGCGTCGTCCCGCTGGCGCTCCAGTAAGCCAGCTGCTTCCATGCGTTTCAACAGAGGCGTCAGTGTGCCAGAGTCAAGAAACAGGGCGCTTCCAATATCTTTAACGAGAATATGATCCTGTTCCCAAAGTACCAGCATGACCAGATACTGCGGATACGTCAGGCCGAGTTCTTCTAATAATGGTTTATAACTTTTGGTGAGTGCCAGCGACGCAGAGTACAGCGCAAAGCAAAACTGGTTATCAAGTGCCAGTAAGTCCGGTTCTTTTTTTACAGATTCGTTCATATGACACTCAAAAAATAGAAACTAAACAGAAATAATAATGATTGCCTGACATGATAATCAAATTCGGTGCCACTTGTCTTTGATCTTCGGGTCTATCAGGCCTGAGTCTGCACGGTATAATGCTGAATTAATGAAAATCCGTATACGCAGAGGTAAGTTGTGACTTTTATCGAGAAATTAAATGCCGCCTGGGCTGAAAATCAATCACTGCTTTGCGTTGGACTCGATCCTGATATCAGTCGTTTTCCGGCCGAGTTAGCCGGCAAACCTGATGCCATTTTTACTTTTTGCAAAGCGATGATCGATGCCACTGCCGATCTTACCTGCTCATTCAAACCGCAGATTGCTTATTTTGCTGCATTACGTGCAGAAGATCAGTTGGAAGCCCTTTGCCGCTATATCAAAACGACTTATCCCGCGATTCCCGTCATATTGGATGCAAAGCGGGGTGACATCGGCGCCACTGCCGAGCAATACGCACGCGAAGCATTTGAACGATATGCCGCCGATGCGGTGACCGTCAATCCTTACATGGGATTCGACTCTGTCGCACCGTATATGGAATGGAAAGATAAAGGCGCGATAGTTTTATGCCGCACATCAAACGCAGGCGGATCTGATTTGCAATTCCTGGACGTCGGTGGACTGCCTCTGTATCAGCATGTTGCCAAACTGGTTGTAGAAAAGTGGAATACCAATGGGCAATGTGCACTGGTCGTTGGCGCGACCTTTCCTGATGAGTTAGCGCAGGTACGCAATATTGTCGGCGATATGCCATTGCTGGTGCCTGGCATTGGTGCGCAAGGCGGCGATATTACTGCAACTGTCGCGGCAGGCAAAACAGCGAACGGAACAGGAATGATGATTAATTCGTCGCGCGCAATTCTGTACGCAAAAACTTCAGGTAATGAAACCTTTGCAGAAGCTGCCCGACGCGTCGCGATTGAAACTCGTGACGCGATTAATCAGCATAGAGCTTAACTGAAACAGTATTCATTTTTACAGTTAGTCATGACGCTAAAGAATTTGCTTTACGGAGCCGCGTCGTGTTTTTCTGACTGCAAAAATAATAATTACGCTGAATATTTTCAATAAAAGAAAAATACAAAAAAGACTGATTGCCAACGGGAGCACAGTGAATATCAGTGCGATGGCGATGCAAGCGATGAAAATGCTGTGCAGTGGCAAACTGGCAATCAGGTAAGCCGCTTTTTTGATCAGGTAAATAAATTCATGCCGGCTTTGGCGGAAAAATGCTGTCACTTCATCCAGATTTATTGAGTTCATCTTCTTTCCTCGGTTGTTTGTCTGAAGCAGAAAGATAGACTTAATTTCTTTGCTTTGCACAGGAGCTGCGATGAACGGAATTATTCTGGGTTCAAATCAACAAAAAACGAGAATGACTGGTCGTTGTCGCCGACTGATTCACGGACAGCGAATGTGGTTCAAGTCGATCAATTCAATCTCGTTTTCAGGCGCTCATAGCCCGTGCGGCTGACTGGAATTTTTATACCACTGCGTAGCACGGCCACCTGAGTATCTTTACTCTGGCGTTCTATTCCTGTTAATGCCTTAATCTGCAAAAGATAAGAGCGATGGACTCTGACAAAACCGGCTGACGAAAGCTGTTCCTCGATGTCTGACAAACTCTGCGTTTTCATCACTGTTCTGCCTTGTGTGTGAACCAGAATGTAGTCATCCTGCGCCTCGATAAAATCAATTTCCTCGAATGGCAGCACATGTACTTTCTCTCTGTCGCGTATCGTCAGGCGCTGCGATTGTTGCACACTTGATGTAATCAGTTGTTGCATACCGATTGGAGGTGAGGCAACGACCTTATCTTCCTGTATGAGTTTTTTCGCCTTCTGCAGTGCCTCATTAAAACGCTGTTGGGAAAATGGCTTTAAAAGATAATCTATTGCGTGTAAGTCAAAGGCTTTCACCGCATATTGGTCATACGCGGTCGTAAAGATAATGCCGGATTTTCTGCCAGTGGCATCCAATACTTCCAGTCCGGTTAATTCCGGCATTTGTATATCTAAAAAAATCAGATCGGGTTGATGCGCAAATATCGCATCAACTGCTTCAGTGCCAGTCTCACATTCACTGATAACGATGATGTCCGGATGAGAGCGCAGATACTCACGGATCAGGCGGCGCGCAAGTTCTTCATCATCAGCAATTAATACTCTGAGGGAATGATTCATATCGTGTCAGCTTGTCGTTTTAACTCTATTGGTAACGATATTTCTACAAAGAAGAGATTTTCCGTGCGTGACCAGTGCACCCGGGCACGATCACCATAAATCGTATTAAAACGCTCGCGTAAATTTGTTAATCCCAGGCCGATACCGCTATCCGAGATGACTTTATCTGAAACGGGATTTTCTACCCGGATATGTAGCCATCCGTCTTGGCCACAGATACTGGCGCTAATCAAGCCGCCTTTGGGTAATTGCCGTACGCCATGTTTGATCGCATTTTCAAATAAGGGTTGCAAACTCATAGGCGGTATTAATGCAAGATCAGTATGATCAACTTGTATATTGACTTGTAATTTCTGGCCGTAACGGATTTTTTCTACTGCCAGAAAATGCCCGCATAGATCAAGTTCTTCTCTGACAGTGATTGTTGTATGCTCAGACAAGGCCAGCGTTTTTCTGAAAAAATCTGCCAGCGAAATTGCCATGTTTCTGGCGCCAGCAGGATCAATGCTTGTCAGTGCACTGATGGAGTTGAGGCTGTTGAATAAAAAGTGAGGATCAACTTGTGTACGTAAAAGCTGTAATTCTGCATCACGGGCAAACAGGCGGGAAGCAGCCTCACGACGTTCCGCTGCTCGTAAATTATCAAAGCTAATAAGCACATCGTAAGCCAGCAGAGCAAGCAAATACAGTGCGAATCCGGTAGCGAGAATAATCGCTGCGAGCTGGTTTGATATAGCGAGTACCGCTTCCTGACCGGTCACGGAAATGAGAGCCATATTCCAGATTTCGCATATTCCTAACAGCAGGATGCCTGAAACCATCGCACTGCTGCCGAACATCAGAAACGTCAGGAAAACAGAACGTCTGGATAAGGGAAGTGTCCTGCAAATGTAATACGATGACGTCGCCACAAAACCGAAAATCAGTGACACTGGCAGAGCAAAAGTCAGGGCGTAAATCGATTGGCACAATCCAGCGGAAACCAGGAGCCTGGAAAATAAAGCACCTGCTAACAGCCAGATTGCGACATACCAGAGAAACCGGCGGAAACCGGACAGAATCGGATGCATGCGAGTTCTCGAACGTCAGTTCTTCACTTCGACGCCGCCCATGATCGCATATCCTTGCAGGTATAATTTTTTATCGCGTACCATCGGCGGTACGGTCTTATCTTCGAACCCACCCAGAATGGGGACTCCCTGAGAAATGACTGTCCAGTCGTGAGGAATTTTTAATTCTATTCCTCCCCACATAGCAAAGACATTTAAGGTTGCTTCGTTTTGCAAACCGGCATTACGCAGATCAAGTTCGATACCACCCATCACCGCGGTCAGCTCGCCACCGCGGAAGTCCGGCGTTGAGTTCTGCATTTTTGCGCCGCTCATAATTGCAGAGATATTGCTTTCCGCTTGCTGATTGCCGCTTCCTGTAGCCGGATTGGAATAAGATGTACTGGTATTCATCTTATCCTTGAAAATAATCATCAGACCTGCAGCGATAATAAAAACTGGCCACCAGTCACGCATTCTTAAGTAAACGATACCCAGATGTTGCAGCGTCAGCAGCGCGCCTAAGGCAACGAAACCTGCGCCGATAAGACGACCAGAGGTATTCTGACTGCGGGAAATTTTGAGCATGCCAACCAGAATAAATACCATGGGCCAGAATTGGAAAAACTGACGTGTACTGAAAATATCTAAATTATCTACCAGTGCTAATGCACCGAAAATTAATAACAGAACGCCAAAGAATACCTGGGTTTGCGGTTGTCGCTTACTCATGATGTGAACTCCACAGATGAACGAATAATAAAATTACTGACGTGTCGAAAGCAGGCCGGCGACGATACTTTTGATACCAACGGCAATCAAAACAACTGGCCAGCTAGTGGAGAATGTCCAGCCCCACAGATTTTCTACAGATGCGTATATCCAGAAAGCCAGAATCACGGTGCAGCAACCATTCGCAATATTCTGGGGCTGGCGTGAGCTAAGTATTTCAATCAGACCAAAACATCCCGTCAGCGCTGGCATGATGTACCAATAATCAGCCAGATCAGAAACACGCATTTTTTCTGCAAGAAACAGAACGCCTATCGTGACCAGTACGGTACCAAGCAAAAAGTTTTTTCTGTGTCGAGTTTGAGGCTCTTCATGTTGTCGGCTCATCTCAGCTCCTTGATCAATATTTCTTTAGACAGAGTAAAGATAAACCGTATCACGATGCTTGTCGCATATTTATCGGTGAATAGCGCTGCTTTGTCGGTGAATGACGATCTTCAGATTTTATATCGTCAATAGCAGGCAGAATAGAGAGGGCGCAGTATCTATCGTTGATGCTTAGCGCAATACCTGAGTCATTGCCGTTCGCTGGTTGCCATGCGCAGAGCAGCGCCAGAAAGAGAAGGCAAAGTAACGCAGATGGACCGGGAATACTGAAAAGTGTAGCGACTTAACTGAGCAGTTGGTTGAAGTCGTCGGCTTTTCTGACAACGCGTCGGGATGCGGTGCCGAATATATTGTGGGTCTCCTCGACAACGTATTCGTTCGATCCCCGGGTACAGTACATTAAGCCGCGAAAATTAGTTCCTAAGTAGGCGAAGGGAGCAAGCTTGGTCTTTACCGGAGAATCGTCGCCCAGCAATGCCCGCAGTTTGCGCTCGACATCGTACAGGCTTCTCTCATTGAGCGATACTTTGGCGCCTTTGGGCGTCGGAAAACTGGTCACAAAGGACGGGTTTTGCCCCATGGGATTGGTGAAGGTGATTTTAATTCCTAATTTCAGAAATTTGGAAATCGCGGAAAAATCATTTTCATCATACATAGCAACTCTCCCTGAACCGATGTTCTGTACTTGTTCTTCTCAGAAGTGATATTCAAAGCTTGCCAGAAATCCCCTGTTTTTACAATCTGCACAGAATAAAAAAGCAGCAACCTATGATGTATCGCAGAAGTTATTTCTCTGTCTATATCGTAGGGGCAAGCGACATGTTCATGCGGTCACGCCTGCACAGATAATTTCCATTCTGCATAGCTTTGCGGCACATTCGGATCGGTGACCAGTATCCCGCGCAGACTTTGTTTGATGGCGTCGATCATGTCCTCACTGCCAGGCGCTGATGCCGTTATCTGTTGCCAGTGAAGGGGAATCTTTGTCAGCCTCAGACTTTCATGCGCGCCGTTCAGCCTTTTGGCGTTGGTGATCAGTTGATCCTGTCCGGTCTGTTGTTTGCTGGCGAATACAATCAGGTTGTAGCTGTCGTAGGATTTCAGCCAGCGTAACTGATGGGCAAACTGGGTGTACAGCATTTCCAGCATTGGCGATAGCGTGCTTGGCTTTCCCCATACATTGGCAATGAGTACACCGCACGCATGTAAATTCCGGTAACAGTGTGCGTAAAATGCGGCGTTATTCAAGGCTGGTACCAGGCCTTCGGTGTCGTAGGCATCCAGAAAAATCACATCGGCCTGTTCGGTTTGCTGTGGTAACCATTCAGCCGCATCAGCATGAATCACCGTCAGGCGCTCATCATCGGGCGGCACAAAAAATTGTTCCCGCATCGCGATCACGTCAGCGTTGATTTCGATTACAGTGATACGGCAATCCGGCAGATGGTGGTAGCAGTATTTGACCAGTGAGCCACCGCCAAGACCGATCAGAATAATATGTTTCGGTGCCGGATTGAACAGCAGAAACCCCATCATGATTCGGGAATAAGCACAGAGTAAGCGATGCGGTTCATCCAGCTTCATCGCGCTTTGCATGCACGTCGGTGTCAGATACATCATGCGCAGACCGTCATCATCGAGAATAAACGGTTTACCTTGATGCTGATCTGAAAGTGCTTGCAAATGCTTGCGATGGATCACTTCATCCGCCGGTGGCTTATTCAGAAAAAGGCGGGACAAACTCTGACGTGGCTTCGACATGATTATCCTGCAATTCTCGGTATTAGTTCGTCGCTGTCGCTGCCGACAAGGCTGCATTCAACTGTGTAATCTTTTCTATGAGCGCCGCGTTTTCGGCTTCGAGTGCTTTAATCCTTTGCTGAAGAATGACAGATTCGCTGACCTGATCCATCGCTCCGTTAGCGGTATCAGGCGGATTTTCCGCCTCTTGAGATTCGGGAACCTTGTTCATTTTTGCCGGTGCTTTTTGCTCGCGTATTTTTTCGCGGACCTGTTTGGCGGCTTGTTGCAATTCTTTACGTCCCCCGGCGACTGCGGCAGCTTGCTCATTGCTTGGCAGTGTCGCGACGGCCGCCGCAGCGCTGATGGAAATAGTGCCATCGCGCACAGCCTGGACCAGTTCCGGTGCTGCTGCACGCTGAATTTTTTCTATCTGTAAAACAGCGTTGCTGCTGATACCGGCAACCCGCGCGATTTCCTGACGACTTTGCGTAGGTTTTACTACGGGAATAGCGACGTCTGTTTCTTCATTTCCCGATGTGTCGCTTTCATCTTGTGCTTTGATGCGCATAGAAATAATTTCTTTTTTTCGCAGCGCTAACATGCCGCGCTGAAAATCGGAAACGCTGCGGCGAGCCAGATGATTATCGATCATCCATAACTGTACATCTTCGATATCTTTAAAATGATCGTTTTGTATCGTTTTGAACGGAATGTTGTGGCGCTGGCAGATCGCATAACGATTGTGCCCGTCAATCAGAACCTCGCCCCAGAGCACCAGTGCATCACGGCAGCCTTCGGTGAGTATGCTGCGTTCCAGCGCTGCATATTCGTGTTCAGTCAGAGGGTCAATATAGGCGCGCAGCCCTTCGTGAATAATGATGCTCATAAAACCAGCCTTGCAGTGTTTCGGGAAAGGTCGCATTGTAGCCGAGAAAAAGCATTGATTTCCGCTTGTCGATCGCGAGTTCTGGCGAATGTTTGCGCGGCCTCACGTGTACAATGCGGTCTGAAACAGTTGCCACTTGGATGTGGCTCTGCATCCGGGCAGATGCGCGTTAATCCTGCGGTGATCCTGATCGTGTGCTGACTCACTGCTGACGCTGATGTCTGGCGCTGTACATCAGTGCACTGGGTGACATTCAATAAATATAAATAATATACATTGCGCGACAAGCGCTTTTCCCAAGGGTACCCTTATGATGACCTATGAAGAATATCTGGATGAAGTCACTACGTTGATGACAGAAAAATTTGATCTCACTGATGAAGCTGCGATTAAGCACGTGATGCGCGCGCAGGCGAATGATTTTTTTACGCTGCACGACGATCATCCTGAAATGCGGACGCAGGAACGCGCGGAACAGGACGCTCAGACCATTTACGATCAGCGCAACAAATCACGTCCGCATACGCCGCCGCAACGTACCGGCAAACCGCGTAAGTGAACATGACAGCGATGGCATGAAAACACCAAAAAGACTACAGCCTCTGATCGAAGAGGGGCTGATCGATGAAGTGCTGCGGCAGTTGATGAGTGGCAAAGAAGCCACTGTCTATGTTGTCCGTAGCGGCGAAGATATTCGCTGTGCAAAAGTCTACAAAGAGGCGAGCCAGCGCAGTTTTAAACAGGCAGCCTCGTATCAGGAAGGGCGTAAGGTAAAAAACAGCCGTCAGGCAAGGGCGATGGAAAAAGGCACGCGCTACGGACGTAAGATGCAGGAAGAAGTCTGGCAAAACGCCGAAGTCGACGCCCTTTATAAGTTAGCTGCCGCCGGTGTGAAAGTCCCAACGCCTTATATTTGTTTTGAAGGCGTGTTGCTGATGGAACTGGTGACGGACGCTGATGGCAATGCCGCTCCAAGGCTGAATGATATTGCCTTGTCGGCTGAGCTGGCATTGCAATATCACGCACAATTATTACATCAGGTGGTGCTGATGCTGTGCGCAGGTGTTATTCATGGTGATTTATCAGAGTTCAATATTCTGGTCGATGGCGATGGTCCTGTCATCATCGATTTGCCGCAGGCGATTGATGCGGCCAGCAATACCGAAGCGGCAGTGATGCTGGAGCGTGACGTGGCGAATCTGGCATCGTATTTCGGGCAGTTTGCACCGCAGTTGAAAGACACCCAATATAGCAAAGAAATCTGGAAGTTGTATGTTGCAGGTCAGCTGACACCCGAAACGCCGTTGACCGGGCATGTCACAGCCGATACGCGTCCGGTGAATGTGGGCGAAGTGATGCGTGAAATAGAGTCGGCTATTCTGGAAGAGCAGGAAAGATTAAGACGCTTGGCTGAAATGTGAAAACAGGCGCTTAGTCTGATTGCAAAGATTCACAATGCTTCCGTACGCCTGACAACGGCGGAATAAATGGAATAAAAAAAATCCCGATAGAAATGTATCGGGATTTTTTTATGTGCCCATTAATTTCACAGGCCTAGCATCTGGCTGTTATTGACGTACACGTTTTTTCGCGCCGGTTGCAGGACTGGCTTTACCTTTGTATGCTGGTCTGCCACCTGCTTGTGGAAATGCAGGTTTATCGCCTTGCAGATTTTTAGTCGGTGGGAAAGGAAATTTCACCGCTGATTTTTTTTCCGGAACTGCGGTCTTTGGGGATGCCTCTGCTGCTGTATTTGCCGTATTTACTGCCGCTACTTCCTTTATTTGTACCGGCGTTGTAGATGCAGCAGGCGCGGTGGCTGGGCTTGTTTTCTGTACTTCTGCCTTGGCTGATTTTGCTTCAGCCTGAGCCGTGGTCGCTTTTGTCGCTAATGCTTTTTTGGATGCTTTAGGAGCTGGCGCTTTTGTTGCCGGAACAGCAGTTTTTGCCGGCGTCGCTGGAACGACCTTTGTACTGACCGATTTTGCCGCCACTTTTGCTACCGTTTTAGTTTTGCTGGTCGCTACCGATGTTTTTTTTGTTTCTGCTGGCGGCAGACTGACCGTCTTTTTGCTGGCACTGACTTTCACATCCGGTTCTGGTAAAAGTGAAATTTGCTTAGCGCTGGTGCTGCTTTTGATTTTTACTGGAGATACCGTTTTTTTACTGACCGGGCTTGCGTTCAGGGATTTTTCTGTGACAACTGGTAACGCCTCGGTATTTGTGATTTTCACCGAAATCAGATTATTTTTACCTGCGTTGGCAAGATGCAGAAATGCTTCGCGCGTAGCGCTGGAGATGGTCGCCAGTTCTTTGCCATAGGCGAGCAAGCTGTCGATCTGAGGTTGTCGCTGCGTTTGTGCCAACGCTAATAATTCTTGAGGTCCGCTGCTTGCCAATACCTGGCGAGAACTCGCGGTGACTTTCTCCACGGTGTCTTTGATGGTGGCGAAGTTGAGCGCAATCATTTTTTCAAGACCTTGAAAGGCGGTGTTTGAGAATGATTGTAAAAGTTCCAGCTGTTTGCTCAACTGTTCTTGTGCAACGACGGAAATTTGTGTTTGAATCAAAGGCATGAATCTCTCCTTAAAGGTGGATAAGACGTTTCAAGCGTTAATTTTGATCAGGAACGCCTGGTAAAGTGATTGCACAAATGAATCTTGAGATCGGTAAAACTGATCGCTAACAACGCAGCAGGAACAACAGTTTCTGTTTACCTTAGCTTTGCGCATTACCCTTGATCCGGTAGTTCTTTAAAAATGGCGCAATGCCGCAAACCGCATTTTAACCTTGGATGTACGTCCCTGCCATTAAAAATATTGCAGTGCAATAAAACATCTTTTTTACGTTTTATGGAAAATGACATGGCGAATGAATTCGCAACGACAGATAGCCTGAATGATTTACGTGCGCAATTGCGTCAATTTACTGCTGAACGCCAGTGGGAACAGTTTCATACCCCAAAAAATCTGGCGAGCGCCCTGATTGTAGAAGCGGCTGAATTACTTGAACCTTTTCAGTGGCTGAACAATGGCAAAGCCGATGAACTCGGTGCGGAAAAATTACAGGCGGTGCGGCATGAAATGGCCGATGTTATGGCATACCTGATCATGCTGGCAGATCAGTTAAACATCGACCTGATTGCTGCGACGAATGAAAAAATTCAGTTGAATGCGCGGAAGTACCCGAGTGATATCGTTCGTGGAGATGCTCGCAAGTACAACGAGTATGAGTGATCCGATTGCGTCGCCAGATGCAGTAGGCCTTAAGCAACTCTGAAGAAGCTACTCAGTGGGTCATTTTCCAGCGTTCTTTTGGCTTTTTCTAAAAATGCCGTGTGCTGAAAATCCTGTATGGAAAATGGGAAACCTTTGGCCGTCAGCCATGCGCAAGCCTCTTCTGTGGTCGTGCAGACATAAAAATCATCACCTGGAACAACACCGGAGTTACGTTGCACAATATCCAGATGAAACCTGCTTGGGCACACGAAAGCGATGCACTGACAGCCATGGGCAATGGCCCAGTCACGCATCGACGTATACGCCTTTAAAGCGGCGGTGGGAGCCATTTCCCAATATTCGCCTTGCGCCAGACTTGCCCATGCCACGCCGGTCGGAGCGATTGCTTTATAGTCTTCAAACATGGCTCTGACACCCTGTTCATTAAAATTGCCTGCAAAAGCGCGTACAACCACGTTACGTACCTGACTCACTTCCCACTCGCCGTGTATCTTCATTATTTCACCTGTAAAGCCAGCTGGAATTTTAATATTGAATTGAGTTCACAGAACGAAAACAATCGTTAAGTAAGGTAAATGTGAAAAATAAAAACAGCATTTCCCTTATTCCAATCACATTCAAGGCAATTTCAATGTGCTGATGGCATATTTCCGGCTTGCCGATAGAGTTGAGGAATTTTATTTTTACTCAGAATCACCATGACGATACTGGCAAGCGCCAACAAGAACCAGTTGAGGCGGGGGCTGTCGAAATGCTGCGAGAGATCGAAAAGTATTCCGCCGGCAAGACTGCCGACCATATTTCCCATGCTTTGATACAGCATTTGTTTCGACATCAGTTTTCCGGTATCTGCGCAAGTTTTGTCCGCAAAACGCGCGGTCAGCACGTCTAAGGATGGGCCATAAAATACTTGTCCGAACGAGAGCAATACCGCTGAAACGATAACGGCGGTGGCAGAGTGCGTAAATACAAGCATGAGTAAAAAACTCAGGAAAAGACAGCCATAACCGATTTGTAGAAAACGGAAATGATCTCTGATTCTGATCGCACGTTTAGAAATCGGAATCTGAAAAAAGATGATCACCAGTGCGGATATCCAGAATGGTGTCGATACCGGAATATCTGGTGTGAATTTAGGAATGTGCAGACTGAATCCTATCATCGGCTGTATGGCAAAACACCAGAACATCGCGTTGGACAGATAGAAAAGGATGGGCAATTCGGTCGTTCTTTGTCCTGTTTCAGCGATGTCTTGGCTGGCTGAATTTGTCTGTCGTGTTGATGTCTTTTTTTCCTGTTGCGCCAATGTCGTATGCAAGGCCAGATATTGTTTTTCATGTTCAGAAATTGCCCGCATGGCGATCAACATAAATATGCCATAAGCAATGAAGGTGACGAGGACGATCAGAAATACTAGGCGCAGGCTTTCATGCGGCACCCAGCTAGCCATCAGATAACCGCTGACCAAACCCATCCGTATAGCAAACGCCAGGCGACTGAATAATGCAGACTGATCCAGATCACGGAGTTTCAGCAGATAATTTTTTAAGCCCGGAAATGACAACCCGCTGCCGAAACCAGCGAGAACAGCAAACAGCGCGAGCGCCCATGCCTGCTGCAGAAATGCCATGCAATACAGCGCAATTCCTTCGAGAAAAATATTCCCGCAAACCATGAGCGGATGATTGACTGCGCGTGAAAACCGGCTACCTGCAAATGAACCAATAACGCGACCCAGATTTAATCCGAAAAGGATAGACGCAGCCCAGAAACCAGAAAAATTTTTACCTGTTTCAGAGACGATGAGTGGCGTGTACAAAGCGACGCCGCCGGAAGCAATGGCAACACCGATGTAGATCAAATATGAATTTGCCAGCGAGTTAAATTTCTTGTTGTGCATACTAAAAGCCGCAGCTTTGATGAATGGTTTTTTTACCGGGTTGAGGCAGATATCTGCAGAAGTGCGGAATGCGTAGCATCGGTTATTTTGATGCCCGCCAAAGCCGTTATTGTACGCTGCGACTGACTTGAATATGCCGGATTTCATTGCCAGAAGTCGTCGCGATGATGTCGCTCCCCCGGCCTTTTGTAACGAATTGAAAGGTCGCAGATTCCGGTACCTGCTGTTTCATCACGGGAGACTATCAGAATTTTTATTTCAAAAAAAATTTCCCACTGCCAGACTGTTTCCACACTTTAAGCACAACTTGTCGTGCTGAGGCTGAGCTACATAGTCATTGTGTAGCAATGAATTGTATGACGTTGGATAACCTGAGGAGTCACATGATGTTGAATAAAAAATTGGTTGTTGGAATGATTGCTACTGCTGGTTTTATGCTGAGTGCGGCAGCATCTGCGCAAGTGTATGTTGGCGCGACTGTCGGTAAAGCACATTGGAATGACGATTGCAAAAATGTCGTTTCATGCAGTACCAGTTCAAACACCTACAAGTTATTAGGCGGTTATAACATCGACAAAAACTTTGCAGTTGAAGCGAGTTATTTTTCTCTGGGAACCATTTCTGCAACCGGTAATGTCAGCGGTACGAATGTATCTGCTGATATGAAAGGCAAGGGCTTTGAAGTCTCCGGTTTATATAAATATGAATTCACTCCTGAACTGAGCGGGTTTGCTAAATTGGGTCTGGCGAGTATCAAGGCTGAAGGCAGCGGCGCGGTTGCAGGCGTGGGCGCCTACAACGACAGCACCACATCAACGCAGCCAGTATTTGGTTTTGGTGCGAGCTACAAACTGACGAAAGAGCTTGCCTTACGTGGTGAATTTGAAACCCGCAAAATCAAATTCAGCGGTGACAAAGAGGCTGTCAATAACGTCTCTGTAGGCTTGCAATATTCGTTTTAATTATTAAACCTGACAACGGTGCCGTAATGCACTGTTGTCAGGAAAAAAGGGACGTACATTCTTTGCGATGTTGCTGCCCGTTGGCAGGAAAACTGAAATTATCCTGATCTTTGTTTTGACGTAACTGACCCGCTGTTGTTACATGTACTTACGATTAATACGGCAGTCGGGTCAACTTGATGAACACATGTTTCGTTGAGATATCCATACTTCTGTTTTAATTTTTTAATGGATCCGAGCTATGTCAGATAATCAAACAAATAAACGTATTCATCCACTGGTTGCAGGTGCCGCGGTATCAGTAATGCTGGTCAGCCTGATCGGTGTTGCTGCAATGACCGGGGTATTACCTAACTCTAACAGCAAGACCGTACCGGACAACGCCAATGCCGTGGCGACGAAAGATGCCGGTATCAATAACCAGACTTCCTTCTCACCATCAAATGAGCCTGTGCAAAACACAGCTAAACAGGGTTACCGTTCTGGAGGTTACGATAATTCAGGCACGACAACGACAGCGGAACGTAAGCTGGCTGTTTGCGATAATTGCGGTGTCGTTGAATCGGTGCGTGCGATTGAGCAGCAGGCTTCACAGGGCAGCGGTGTTGGCGCTGTTGCCGGGGCTTTACTTGGTGGTGTATTGGGTAATCAGGTTGGCGGTGGCGATGGCCGTAAACTGGCAACCGTAGCGGGTGCAGTTGGCGGTGGTTTTGCCGGTAACGCTATCGAGAAACGCACCCGTACCACGACCGTTTATGAGGTGCGGGTGAAAATGGAAAATGGCCATGTGCGTACTTTCCATCCTTCGGCTCAGCCTGGATGGCAATCCGGTGATCGCGTCAGAATCGTTAATGGCAATTTGCAATCAGCATAATCTGTTTGCCCAACTGAGTGTCATTTCATCTCTCAATATACATGCGCTTGCCAGCATAGAAATGCTCTGGCAGGCGCATCAGATATGAGAGATTGCGTGGAATTTGACTGCGGAAATTCTCAGTACAAATTTTCAGTATAAATTCCGACCAGCGATTTGCTGTGCAGATTCACATCAGCGTAGCAGCAAAAATCAACATCGGCTTGTCGTCGATTTTTTTTGGGTGGGGCTCTTTGGGGCCCCGTTCAATCCGGTCGGCGAAACTCATTCTCTATCCACCGCAAGGCGTTTTTTCTGTCCAGCTTATAGTTCGCAGCAACTTTCACTTTTGCCAGTTCTGCACCATCTGCATCGCAGGCGCTCAGATACGCATACGGATCATCGTCATCCGGCACAATATCCAACATGATTTTATAGTCAGCCTCATCCGTGCTGACCAGCAGATTCTTGTGCAGCAGCGCGTGTAATTGTTGTTCATGACGGCGGATCACTTCTGACGCAGTTTTGACCAGCGTACCGAACGCGTTGGCATCTAAAGGTTTAGGATTTTTTTTGTCGCGTCCCATCGTCCAGGGACCAACCAATGCCGGTTCAGGTTCACCATCTTTCAGCATTGCCACTGCCCAGCCTTCGTCGTCATCGTTTTTGATGACTTTGGCTGTCCAGCCTTTATCGCGCCACAGGCGAGCTTCAAAAATTGGTTGGTCTTGTTCTGGCATAGTCTCTTCAACGTCATCGAAGTGATCGCCGGTGTTTAGATGAGTGTGTTGCAAAAGAAATTCTCTGTAAAAGCAAATACAGACGACATCCTACACGCATAGCGGCAACGTGGCAGATCTGATGCCGTTTCTGAGCCGAAAACCTGCGCAAAGGCGCATGCTATCTCGCCTTGATTTGACGTTTGACGAAGATCAAATCTGAAAAAAACGGGCTTGTTTTTTGGATAGTTTATTCCTATCTTATGGATGGAATCAGGGAGCATGTTACCTGAAACTGCATCAGGTGCATGCGTGTCAGATATGTTTATAAAGACGATTGCAACGACATGATAAGGAGAGAAATATGGGTGCACTAACACCGCGTGGCAGTGGTTTCTTTGATGATTTTTTCCGTGATCTGAGTCCGGCTTTTTATGTCAAACCTCTGCACGGTGATCCACTTCCCAGTCCGGCACAAATCAAGATTGACGTACAGGAAAATGAGGGCGCTTACACGGTGCAGGCAGAAGTACCCGGCGTTCCTAAGGACGATATCCATGTTGCTCTGGACGGCAATGTCGTTACCTTACGCGCTGAAATTAAGCAAGAAGACAACAGCCGGAAAGACGACAAAGTGCTGCGTAGCGAACGCTATTTCGGCGAAGTGTCACGGAGTTTTCAATTGCCTGTCGAAATTGATACCGCATCGGCGAGCGCAAAATATGATAACGGCGTGTTGAGTCTGACTTTACCTAAGAAACGTCCCGCAGGTGGTGTGCAGAAACTCAAAATCGAATAGTTTCGCTAATGGTGGCACGCGTATGTGGCATTACGCTTTTACCACTAACGGGCAGTGTAAGCCTGAGTGCCATAAAAAAGCCTGCACAATTTTGCAGGCTTTTGATTTTTATATGAAATATTCAGCGTAAAAGTGATACTACGTTCAGCAAACTGCCTACTGTCAGTCCGCTTTTCTATTCTTATCGAAACGGTCAACCAGTAACATACCAACGATCATCGCCAGTAAAAATGCAGCGCCTTTGGCGATGCCCGCTCCCAGCAATACAACTGCTGGACCCGGACAAATACCTGCCATGCCCCAGCCTATGCCAAATAACAGGCTACCGCCAACCAGACGCCAATTGATTACCGAGATCGTTGGGAACTGCATAGGTTCTCCCAGCAATGAAAGCGAGCGTCGGCGCAATAGCGTGAACGGAATAATAGCGACGCCGATGGCACCGCCCATGACGAAGGCCAGTGAAGGATTCCAGAGTCCGGCCAGATCAAGAAATGCGAGCACCTTTGCCGGATTGGCCATTCCCGCGACGATCAGACCCAGACCAAATATTAAGCCGCAGAATGCGGCGGCGATCAGTTTTTTCATGTTGTCATCTCTCTCAGAATAAGTGGCGAACGACATACACGGTCAGAAAACCGCTGCTCATAAATGCGACTGTCGCAACGATAGAACGCGGCGACATGCGTGCCAGACCGCAGACACCGTGACCACTGGTACAACCTGAGCCGAGGCGGGTACCGATGCCGACCAGTAGACCGGCGATCAACAATGTGAACCAGCCCGTATCCAGCGTGATTTCAGGCAGCGCCGAAAATTGACTATAAGTCAGCGGTGCGGCGATCATTCCCAGCGTGAACAAGGCACGCCATGCCCAGTCGCCACGCACCGGACTGAACAGGCCAGCAACGATACCAGTGATACCGGCAATGCGCCCCAGTCCGGCCATCAGCATGACCGCTGCCAGGCCTATCAGTACGCCGCCGGCTAAGGACGTTATCGGGGTAAATTCATTCCACGCAATCTGCATCACTATTCTTTCCATCTCTGAGGTTCAAACGGAGTCCCTTTATTTATGCGCTTGCTGGCAGAAAAATCGCTGGAAAGGCTTATCTGTATTGAGACTTTATACCTGTTGCTCGCCGCATCAGGAAAATCAGGCAAATTGCTGTTGCAGATAACGGATGATATCGCTCGATTCATACAGCCAGCGGACCTTGCCCTTGTCATCGGTGATTTGCAGACACGGTACTTTCGGGCTGCCGCCCTGTGTCAGTAAAGCCTGACGGTGTTGTGCTGATTTTTGTGCATCGCGAAATTCCACTGTGAGCGATAGTCGCCGCATTTCCTGACGAACCTTGATACAAAACGGGCAGGTCGTGAATTGATACAAGGCCAGTTTCTGGCAGGCTGCATCGACTTTCGCCTGGTCTTCCGGAGCGCGGACGATGCCTTGCGGTCTGCTCAGACGTTCTTTGAGCAGCATGAAAGGGCCGAGTATGGCCCGCAATAATCTGAAAAAAAGCTTCATTAGTTCTTTCCGTGACGGTTTGCTGGCATGCAGCAAGAAGAGCGCCATTGTAAGTCAGAACGGCAGGTATCTGCTGACGCTTACAGGCTGAAAGAGTGAGTTGGATACTGACTTTTACGGGGAATAGCAGTGTGGAATGCGGTCGATGCAACAAATTTAAGGCAGTGAATCATCCGGCACAGACAAATGCGCTGACACAGCGCCGGTAGTTGCGATGATCTCTTACTACATCGTTTAAATCGACTGTGGGCAGATTAAATGTACTGATCGATACGGTTGCCTAGCGTTTCCGTCGGATGTGCAGCGGGCGTGGCATTCTGGGTGTCCTGAACATCTGAGGTGGCATTGTTGCTTGCCGCCTCATTGATGGCTTGCGACTGTTCCAATTTCAGACGGGCTATTTTTTGTTCAACTTCAGCAATTTGCAGCCTGAGTTGCAGCATTTGTCGTTGCGACGCTTCGGTCGTTGCTGTTTTTTCTGCGTCGGTCAACTCTTTTTGTAATGTTGCAAGTTGTCTTTGCAGTGCGGCGATTTGCGCATGACTGGCTGCGCTGATGGCTGAGGTGCTGCCGACGGCGGTGGCGGCATCGACTGGATTGACAGGCATATATCCCTCCGGCGAGATTGAACTGTATTTCGATTAACGCGCGTTGCTGGTTGATCGCAGAGTCGGTTCGCAAACCATCGACTGTCCGCTTCATGACGTTAACGGCACAAAAAGCGTCAACCTCAGGGGAAGGAGCAAAATAAGCAAAAAAACAACACTACAGGCGAACAGCTTGGCTGATTTGCGGGATCGTGGAAGGTTAATTTGTGGGATATAAGCGGGATATATGTGACATAGCGATGGGATATGTCTCTGTCTTCTATATTTGATGCGGCTTCTGGCCTGAAAACCGGCTGCAAGCCAGAAACAATAAGGAGGTGAGAAAACGAAGTGATGCAAGTTAACGCAGACGCATGCCGGGTGGATCGCATGCGTCTGTTGCGGCAGATTTGCGGCAGATTATTTTGCCGGGATGCGTTCCAGTACCGCCAGCAACAACGTCCAGTATTGACCAACGGTTTCGATATTCACCATTTCGTCAGGGCCGTGCGGATAACGGATGGTCGGGCCGATGGAGACCATATCCAGTTCAGGATAATGCTTTTTGAACAGACCACATTCCAACCCCGCATGGATGACCATGATCACTGGTTCTTTGTGATAAATGCTTTGATAGGTATCTTTGACGATCGCCATCACCGCAGAGCTGGTGTCAGGCTTCCAGCCCGGATAGCAACCGGAAAATGCTATCTGTACGCCCGCCAGGTCGCTCAGCGATTGCAGCGTGCTTTCGATATTTTCACGACCAGTATCGATCAGCGAACGGATCAGGCACAGGATGCTCACTTTGTCTTGCGAGGTACTGATCACGCCGACATTCAGCGAGCTCTCGGTGACGCCGGTGATTTCGTCGCTCATGCGGATCACGCCGTTCGGACAACTGTTGATCAGGTTAATCAGTGTTGTCTGCGTTGCTGCGTGCAAGACCTGCGCAGGCAATGGTGTACTTTGCAGACTGAGTTTTAATGCGGGTTCCACGACGGCCAGCTCGGCTTGCAATATCGCCTGATATTGCGCGACGCGTTGCTCTAACAATGCAGCTTGTGCAGCGGCGATCGTAAAGCTGCACTGCGCTTCGCGTGGAATCGCATTGCGCAGCGAGCCGCCTTTGACGTCGGATAAAGATAATCCGAGTTCCTTCGCATGCCCGGCAAGGAAGCGGGCAATCAGCTTGTTAGCATTGCCGCGTCCCAGATGAATATTCACGCCGGAGTGACCGCCTTTCAGACCTGCGATGCTGAGCGTGAATGCTTGCTGATTTGCTGGCGCTGGCTGCCATTGCAAAGCGACGCTGATTTCGGCATCGACACCACCGGCGCAACCCATGTAGATTTCGCCTTCCTGTTCGGAGTCGGTATTGATCAGGATTTCAGCATCCAACATGCCCGCCTGCAAGCCGAACGCGCCTGTCATGCCAGCTTCTTCATCGACTGTCAGCAGCACTTCCAGCGGGCCGTGGCGAATATCGTCAGAACCCAGAATCGCCAACGCGGATGACATACCGATACCGTTGTCGGCACCTAATGTTGTACCGCTTGCCTTGACCCATTCGCCGTCGATCCACGGCTGTATTGGATCGGTCGTGAAGTCATGGTCTTTATCGGCATTCTTCTGCGGCACCATATCCAGATGCGCCTGTATCACGACAGTTTTACGGTCTTCCATGCCAGCGGTGGCTGGTTTGCGGATGATGAGGTTGCCTACATGATCGACGACCACCGGCAGGCCACGTTGTTTTGCCCATTGCTGGATAAATTCGCTGAGTGCGGCTTCGTGCTTGGATGGGTGTGGAATTGCACAGATTTGTTCAAACCATTGCCATAAAGGCTGAGGGAAAAGTTGATGAATTGCGGTTGTCATGATTGTCCTGTGTAGCCTTTTGCGCCCATGTATATCCATGTGTCCGCTTGTTTACGGCTGAGGGCAAAAGTTTAACATAGGCATCATCCTGAGCCGATAGCAGTTCATGCTCCTCAGCGCAAGGCATGTCGCGCTGTTTTGACCAGCTTCGCAGACAAGCGCGCCAGACGTGGCGACTGTACTTTCCAGCGATGCCAGTACAAGGTGGCATCAACCGGGTGGGCCGGCGCGAGTCTGACGAGTCCGGATTCGCCCGGGATCTCTTGCAACATCAGCTCGGGAATCATGCCCCAGCCCAGTCCCAGCGCAATAGCACGGTTATACGGCGAGGTGGCGGGAATGTAGTGACGGGGAAACGCGTTGTCAGATAAACCGAAATGTTCAAGCAAAAACTGCGATTGCAATTGATCTTTACGATTGAATGTCAGCACAGGGGCGAGGCGTGCGCTGTCACGTTGCATTCCCTGTGGAAACCAGCGTGTGCAAAAAGCTTTGCTGGCAACCGCCTGATAACGCATGTTGCCCAGCACTTCTGCCTCGCAACCCCGCATCGCTGCTTGTTGTGCGGATATACAACCAAGCACCGTGCCGTTTTCCAGCAACGTATGGGTGTGCTCCTGATCATCAATACAGAGATCCAGCAAGATATTTTCTTTGATCAGAAAATCCGCCAGCGCAGGCAAAACCCAACTGTCCAGACTATCCGCGTTGACCGCCAGCGCAATGCTGACGGGGGCATGCGGCTGATCGGAAAACGTATCGGATAAATCCTGCTCCATTTCCGCGACGCGCCGCAGGTGCTGCAAGAATCGCTGTCCGGCAGGCGTGGCGCGGCAAGGGCGGCTACGAATAATCAGTGTGGTTCCCAGTTGTGTTTCGAGGGCGCGGATTCTTTGCGACAGCGCTGATGCGGTCAGGCTCAGCTGTTGCGCTGCGGCTTCAAAACTACCGTTGTCGATCACGCTCATCAGCGCTGCACATTGGCGGGTATCGAATTTCATTATGAAAAAATTTTAATGTAATCGTAAATAAATTAAATTTACTTCAGCTTAGCCGTGAAGCGCCGCATCATGCAAGCTTATTCATTGCAGCAGGAGCGCTAAAGATGTTCACGTTTTTCTTAAAAGGCATGGGGCTCAGTGCCAGCCTGATTATGGCTATTGGCTCGCAAAATGCCCATGTGCTGCGCATGGGCTTGCGGCGAGAGCATGTCGCTTTGACGGTGCTGGCTTGCGTGGTCTGTGAAGCGGTGCTGATCGCCATTGGCATTCTGGGTATGGGAACTTTGCTCAGCAATAACCCGCTGTGGATGCGTATCGCCAGTTGGGGCGGCGCTGCTTTTCTGTTCTGGTATGGCGTGCGAGCCATGCGTTCGGCGATGCAGTCACACAGCCTGCGGGTGAGCGGTAGCGAACAAACTATGCACTGGCGACCTGCGCTGGCAGCCGTGCTGGCGGTGACGCTGCTCAACCCTCACGTCTATCTGGATTTACTGGTGTTGCTGGGCGCTGTGGGGGCGCAACAACCCGGAGACGGAAAATTCTGGTTCGGGCTCGGCGCTTTATGTAATGCCGCGCTGTGGTACGGCTTACTCGGCTACGGTGCCAGATTGCTTGCTCCCTTATTTGCCCGTCCTCTGGCATGGCGCATTCTCGATGCCGCCATTGCCGTCATGATGTGGGCATTGGCCATTCAATTGCTGATGTAATGAAGAGATTTCGCTGATGCCGTGTTGGCTTGACGCTGATGTCAGTTTGAGTTGATCACCGCCGCAGACTATGCGAATACCTGCGGCGGTGCTTGCTAGTCAGATCAAAACTGACCGTTTAAGAAATCACGATACGCTTTCAGTGTTTCCGGCTTACTTAATGCGTTCATATGACCGGCATTGGCAACTTCTTCATAACGTTTATTGCTGCGCGGAATACTGGCAAATAATTCGCGCGCGGTGGCTGCCGGGGTCTGTACATCGTTGACACCGTTAATGATCAGCACCGGACCAGCGTAGTTACGCAAGGCGGCGCGATTATCGACGGCGGTTAACTCTTCATCAAGATTGATTTTGACGAAAGGTTTTGCAAACCACGGCACCATATTGTCGGAATAGGCGAGAGCGGTGGTTCCTGTGCCTTCCAGTACCAATGCGTCGACGGCGCGTTTGCTCGCCAGTCTTGCTGCGACAAAACTGCCAAAAGAATGACCGTGTACGACCAGTCGGCCAGGTACCATTTTGCGGGCATAGTCATACAGCGCGAGCGCATCGCTCTCCAGCTCGATCAGACTATGCGGCTTGCCGTTTGAATCACTGCGCCCAAAACCACGATAATCAAAGCTGATCACATTGGCGTTCAGTTCGGTAAACGCTTTTGCAAAACTCGTACCGTTGGCATCTACGCGAACACCACTGCCCATGAAATACAGCACCGTAAAATCAGCGCCAGGTTTGCGGATGTAAACGCCACGGCTGATCGCACCATCGGCTTGCTTGTATTCGATATTCTCAAGCTGATACGCAGGCGCAATGCTGTGTAATAAACTGATTTTCCCCGGATCTTTCGGCACGAATTGCTGTGCAGTGTAATTGACCGTCGTGCAGGCGCTGAGCGACAGCACCGACGCAAGTAATAGCAAACGCGGTGTGGTGAGGCTATATTTATTCATGCGATCTTTCATCATCGAGTACATCTGTTGGTAGGAGGTGTGTTTGTGTTGCTGATGGCAGAGTTGGTTTTGCGAAATGAATTTATTTGTTTTTATCGGATGTTGTTTCAGGCAAGCTGTTGCCGCCAGCATCTTTGCAGCGTTTGTCTTTGAAAAATGCCCATGCTTCCTCGGCAATATCGATATCTGTATTTTGTGCGCCGACCAGTCTGCTCAGAAACCACGGGTAAAACTGACTCCTGCTGGGTTCCGCATGTCCACCGCCATTGATTCTGAGTAAAACGACTTGAAGTTGTTCTGGATTGTCGCCCCAGGTGATTCGTGTGCATGAGGTCGGATTGCTTGCAGCAGATTTCGGAATATCGACGCTCTTTCCGGTTGCTGGCAGGTTCGCCAGCATGCGCCAGATATCGACGGTGTCGTTGATGCTTTTCATCGGGCTTAGCAGCGGCGTGTAAAAATATTTACCACCGCCATAAGGTACCAGCGGATCGCGGGTGCTGGCGACGATCAGAGCGGATATCGGCGTCACGGGAGCCGCGCACACGCTTTGCTGCGGCATATTAGCCAGGACGCTGGCAAACGCCGCCAACATCAATCCCAACTCTGTCGCCAAACGGTATGCCATCATGCCGCCCTTGGAAACGCCAATCACATAAATGCGCTGCGGGTCGGCCTCATGCGCTCGTATCATGTGTGCGATGAGGTTACGAATCATGCCCGTATCATCGGTCTCTGGCTTATTTCTGACATGGGCAAAGCTATCATTCCAGCCTTTTTTACTGCCGTCCGGAGCGACAACCAACAATTGTTCGCGTTCAGCAATTTCTAACCAGACGGATAAGGGCGATACCGGAAAAGCCAGCCCCATTACTTGTGCCGCAGAAGCCCCCGCTCCATGCAGAATAATCACCAGCGGACGCAAGTTCGCATTTTGTTTCCGCGGTGTTGCCATCAGGTAATGACGCGGACCGTCGGCCGTGACAATCGTGTGAGCGGTGATCACTGCTTGCCCGGGACGTTGCCGCATTTGTAGCGATGTGTTTTCGTTTGACATACTTCACTATATCCGCTGGTGATGTTCTTAATTCGCCTCAGAATTCCGAATAATCGCGATGTATTTTGGACTTCACATCAGCGATCAAACGTATGGAAATCGCGGATTCCAGCGTCTTTTTTGCGTCCTGTGCTGGTAAGAACTGACAGCTCTTGAGAAGACGGATTGCCTCCATATCCGAAGCGGTACCGCTGCTCCATTCCAGAGTCATTTTTTTGACCACTCCTTTTTTATCCAGATAAACACCGATCACAATGCCGCGTTCTTTTTCTTCGTCAGAGGCAATATGCACCGCATCTGAGGCTGCACAACTGGCGGCGATCAATTGCGGCGGCTGGTAATCAATGCCACTGATACGCCATTTGAATGTGCCTTTCAGAGGCGTTTTTTCCATATCAGGCTGATCCAATACCTTGCAGTTCTGTACGGCTTGCAGCACAGCGTCATCCAGTATGCGCCAGCCGCTGCTGTGGGCGATTTCTGCAGACATGACTTTGCCATCGGCATCGGCAATAGCGGAAATCGTGGTGTCGCCTTGCAACTCATAGCGCAGCGCATATTTGGGATAGTTGATTGGGGCGCAACGAAGAAACAGCAGCGGGTAAGACTGGCTGTCAGGGGCGTTGTCCGCCGGCGAAGCACTGATCGGGTTTTCCTGCGCAGGTGGCGTAGCGAAAGACAGGCTTGCGAATGTCAGCAGCAGACTAAAAAGTAGCGCGATTTTTTTCATATCAGTACAGACCTGTCAGAAAAGGGGATGGGGGAAATATGTGCCGTCTTGGTTGTGATACGCATCAAGCGCTACGATTGTATTCAATATTTATTTAAATTGCTTGATTGAAAGATATTAGTCTAATTACAATCTCGCGACACGATTTGTGTTTTTAATTCCGCACATTTGGTTCACACCGCGACAGCAACGACGCTGTAGAGATGTTGCGCCACTCATCTACTTCTTTTTGAAAAGGTATCGCATGCGTCAATTTTCCAGAGCAGTTTTGTTGTGGATGCTGTTGCAAACTTTGATGTCGCCCGCCGCGATAGCCAGAGACGCGGTACCGGCAGAACCGGTTGTGGTGCCGGCATCAGGCGCGGCGTCTGCGACCAATGTCAACGCAGATTCTGTGACGCCGAAAATCAATGATATGAAAATTGATATTGCCACTGCGTGCGCGATTCCCACGTATCCCGAAGCTGCCCTTCGCTATGGTATTCAAGGTGACACTGTGCTGAAGCTGATGATCGATGAGAGCGGCAAAATCAAGGCGTTTCAGTTAGTCCGCAGCAGCGGCTGGAAAATGCTTGATCTGACCGTGATGAACGCGATTATTGGCTGCCAGATACTACCCGAGGGTCGCTGGGTGCCGAGTGAAACTTATACCGCCTATCGCTGGAAGTTTGATCAGGGCTATACCAGCCCGGCAGTGCTGGAAGCGAAGACCTGCAAGTCCTCAGACAAATTACGCATCGCCGATGACAGAGATAATAAAAATAACGATGCGGGTATCGTCGTCGGTATTTATACGTCTGAGACAGGAAAAGTGCTGGATGCCAAAGTACAGTGGGGCAGTGACGATGAACAACTCGATCAGGAAAGTCTGCGCATCGCCCGATCTTGTGAATTCATGCCTGCCGAACGCAGCGGCAAGCGTATTCGTAACGCCGGTTCACTGCGCTTCGTTGCGAAGTAGTGCAATTCAGGTGACGCATTTTGAAGATGAGTACGTCCCGCAACCCTTAATGAAAATGCGGCTGCTGGCGCGAAAATGTGCCGGGAGCCGCAGATTTATTAGGGAGGATTATTGACGCGACTCTTTCGATTATCAAAACATCGAGTACCAGTTGAGGTTGACACCATGTTTATCGTCTAACCAACTATCCCATGTGTTGGGTAAAACTGAGTCTCCGCTATAGCCTAATTGAACCTTAAGAATAGGTGGAGAGCCAGTCTTAGCGATGACTGCTTTGACTTCCCTTTCATATTTTCTCCAATCACCCCAGCGATTTTCAATGTAGTCTTGTGGAACCATATTCCCCCAAGTACCAGGTCCGCCCAGGCTCGATGCAATTAAATGACCACCATCGTAGCCAGTTGTTTTGCCTTCTTCTAATCTACCAAGCCAACCAATAGTCGTTTGTATTGAGCTTCTCGGTGCCGCTGTAGACGAGATCGTACGCTCTGCCGAAATCACGCGACTCTGACTATCGGTGATTGCATTCACTCCACCATCAGTTTTATCAATACTCGCAAAATTTGCTCGCTTATTATCTAGCAAATTGTACGCAGCCTTGCCGTCACTGTTGAGATTTGCATAATTTACATATGCAAGTCCAGCACACGTACTCTTTTGCTGCACAACGTCTGTTTTGCGTCGTTGCACGGCTCCTCCTCCATCGATACCGTCAATTTTCCGTTTTATATCGATTAACTCTTTAACATTAAAGCCGAAACTTTTCGCCTCATTATCCAGATGTAGTGTTTTTTCCGAGGCCCCATGTGTAGATCCGTCTTCAGATTTTTTCTGTATTGATAAAGCCTTCGCCCCCATCACATCCGCTTCTGTCTCCAGCCCGATATCATCATTGACCGGTACGCCGCCTTTCATCTGCATCGTTGGTTTGACGCGCCCCTGCGCTTGCTGAACAACATGCCAGGCCTCATGCGGTAAGTGTTGTTCTTGTCCCGGCGCGACGTGAATATCGCTGCCTTGTGCGTAAGCGAGTGCGTTGAGTTGGGCTGGTTGGGATGAGTTGTAATGCACCTTCACATGATCCATGCTCATGCCGGAAAGAGATTCGATACCGGATTTGAGTTGATTCGGCAGACCTGTATTATTGGGCCTGGCGGTGACTTGTTCTTGTCTTTGTACAGTATCGAATTTTCCTTGCAGCAGCTCGTCTTCTTCCACGCGTTGCACAGGCGCGAATTTCCCCTGCAACAGTTCTTCGTCTTCGGTTCTTTGCGTGGTCATCAGCTTGTTTTGCAGGGGCTCGTCTTCTTCCACCCGTTGTGCGGTGCTGAACTTGCCTTGCAGAGGTTCTTCGTCCTCTACCCGCTGTATGGCGGAGAACTTCGCTTGCAACGCTTCTTCGTCTTCGACTCTTTGCAGTGCAGCGGCGCTCGCTGTTGCTTTCATTGCCTTGAGTTGGTTCGCGTGTTCACTTGCCGCCGCCATACGCTGCAAGGCTAGTAATTGAGTAGTTTGCGGACTATCGGCTGCTGTTTCTCGCAGGCGACGTTGTATAGCCGTTTGTGGTCGTGAGTCAGCAAAGCTATTTTGCTTTTCGCTGGCAGATCTCGCAGAGTTTTGCCTGAGTTGGCGAGGGGTATTCCTTGCTTCGGAGTGTGAATTGGCTGTCGCTTGTTGCAATGGCGCTGCTGAACTCATGATCGACCTCGCGTAGTGGAAAAGCTATGCGGAAAATAATCATATTAGCGAAAAAGTTGGCTTAATTGTAAATATTTTCGGCTATTAGCTAATTCGAGCTACATAACACTTCGAACGGATAGTGCATCAAACCATTGCGCCTGAATGTTCCGATTAGCGAGGGCGCATGCTGCAATCGCTCTCCGAAGAACTAAAGGAGTAAAGGAGGGGAAGAAATTAAAAATCACCCAACCTCAGATCCACACGCTGTGTTCCACATGATTCGTCGGAATATAAGTCAGATACTGCACCATGCGCGGGGTTTGACCGTGATTCGGAGTTGCGCAGTGGGGCAGTGCCTGATGCCAGATGATAAAGTCACCCGCATTGCCCGGTACGGCGCGCGTTGTCAGTGTTTCTGCCGCAATGTGCCGGATGTTGTCTTCGGGCTTGAATTGCTTGAGCCAGTCGGCGATCTGGCGATGGAAACCGGGGACGCAATGAAAGGTGCCATCGCTGTCGGCGCAGTCAGTTAAATACAATAATCCCTGGTAGCGTTCCGGTATCGGTTGCGCGATGCTGACATCCCAGTGCAGGGCACTGCCGCGAAAAGAAAAATGGGTCGTTTCCGGTGGGTTGAAACTGACGTGATCGATCGTCTTGTAAATTGCCTCACTACCGTAGAGCTGCGCGTAGGCAGCGCGAATACGTCTTGATGCACGGTTGCTGTTTAATTGCGGATGATTGTATAAGGGCAGCATCAGGCCGTGCTGTATGCATTGTGGCTGATACCAGCTTGACGGGTCTTGCAGCGTCGCTCCCGTATATTGCCAGATGGCGTCGCAACTGGCAGCACATGCCGCGGCGTCTATAACTTTGGGTAAAATCAGGTAACCGTTTTCCTGCCAGAACGCGATTTGTTCAGACGAAAGACGATAGTTGTCATCATCGGTCTCCGGCTCTTGCTCAGCTACCACATACTGTGCGCTGGTACTCGCGATCCAGTCTTGAAATTCTTCCAGAGTCGGGCGTTTTTGTAGCAAAAATCTGAGTGCTGCAGGGTGCGCAATTTGATTGGCATACAAGGCTTGTATCTGTTGTTCCCATTCTATCGATGCGCGTGCACTGGCTTGATAAGCCGGGTCGCAATGACGCTGCCATAGCGTTTTTAAAACAGGCCAGTCTTGCATGGATTTCCTCTATCGTAATTTTTGTGCTGTTTTAACGTAGCTTTCGTATGTCATGGACGGTGCAGAACGTAGTGTAAATCGCTATGGACGACTGTGCAAAAAATGCTGATGGATCAGCAGCTTATTTCAGAAGAGCTACGAAATGATCAATCTGTTGCTCCTGCATCTAAACTGAAGGTATCGGTGCGTAAGCACACCATCTTTCATTATCACGACAATTGCATTAAGGAAATTTCAGAGTGTAATCCACTATAATTGCACGCACGAAAACCCGAGCCTGTTTCCATTATAAAAGCACGATGAAGCCACTTGATATCTACACCTTAGTCTTCATGAATGCATTTATTTGTATCGGCATGAGCGTCATCATGTTTTCGGTGCATCGCACTTTTAAGTCAGAAGTGCAGGGTGTGGGGCATTGGGCATGGGCGCAGTTAATGACTTTGCTGGCGTTGCCCATACTCGCGACGCAAGGAATACTGAGTGAATACGTTGCGATTCCCGGATTTAATGGCGCGATGTTGTGGGGGCAGGGCATGACTCTGATCGGCACCCAATTGTTTTACGGGCAGAAGCCGAGCTGGCGTTTGTTTTTGTTTATCTGGGGTCTTACCATCGCTGGTTTGATGTGGTGGCTGGTAGTGAATCCTGATTTCAGCATGCGCGTGGCGATTTATTCACTGACCACTTTTGTGATGTATTGCGCGCTGATCCGCTTGGTCTGGCGTCATGGTGAGAAACATTTCAGCAGTTATTTTTTCATGGTGCTGTTATTAGTGCACGCTGGTCTGAATTTGTTGCGCGGCAGCGTTGCACTGACGTTGGATGAAACGAGTGTGAATCTGGCGAAGGGCAGCAATCTGGCGACAACCTATCTCGCAACATCGACAATACTGGTGCAGTTGTTAAGCGTCGTTTTCCTGGTGATGGCATCGCGTCGCTTAAAGGCTGTGCTTGAGCAGCGTGCGGTTGAGGATCCTCTGACTGGTGTGCTCAATCGCCGAGGTTGTGGCGCTTACTATGAACGACTGCAATTGCATGCCCGTCAGGCTGATTTTCCGCTGGCGCTGCTGGCGATAGATCTGGATCACTTTAAATGTGTCAATGATCTGCATGGTCATGCAGTAGGGGATCAGGTGCTTGTATTCGTAGTGGGAAAAATCCGTCAGTTGTTACGTGAATGTGATCAGATCGCACGTTTCGGCGGTGAAGAGTTTGTTGTGGTGTTGCCGGGAACAACGGTGGCTGAAGCGCGATTGGTCGCCGCCCGGATTCAGGCATCGCTGAAAAATGCGCATACAGATTTACCGCTCTGTACTCTCAGCGTAGGCATTGCCAGTAATGCCAGCGCAGATGATGATTTTGATCATTTGCTGCAGCGAGCCGATGCTGCTTTATATCGTGCAAAAAATAACGGGCGTGACAGTATCGAAACAGATCATGCAACACAGTCAGGCAGCGAGACACCTGTCGGGCAATAAACCCAGAATGTGCTGTCGCATCTGACGCTATCAGAGTGTGGCGACAAGGACGAAAACGCAAAGCAAAAGCTCAGGGAAGATATGTCTGAAATAGTCATCACTTTTTTGCGTCATACCGAACGAAAACAGAAAGGAAAAAAATGTTTTTACGTGGATTACTGATGTGTCTGGCGTTTTCCTCAAGCGCCAGTGCGCATGTTGTCATGGATGCGCTGAAAGTTGCGGATCAGAGTAAAGTCAGCGCATGGCATTATCGTGTGACATCCAATGAAAATGATAAGCTCAAAAGCGTAGGTGTGTTTGATCCGGCCAAAGAGAAAAAGCAGCAATGGTTGTTGGAGTCATTTGAAGGCAGAACGCCCACAGAAAAAGAAACCAGAAAATTTCTCGAAAAAATGGAAAGTGCCGAGCAGGAAATGCTGAGCGCACAGGTCGATGAGAAATCCTTACAGGCGATAGACGCGGGCAATCATCCCAGACGCTGGCGTTTTCACATGCGTAAAGACGCTGATTTACGAGGAGTGCCTCCTGACAAAATTGCAGGCATTATCACACTCAACGAAAAGGGCGATTTACAAAGAATGGAATACAGTAATACTGAAGCCTTCCGCATCAAGATCATCCTCAAAATGAACCGCATTGTTGCCGTCACTGAATATGAAAAACAGGTAAACGGGGATAATCTGGTGAAGTCCGAAATGGTAGAAACCGATGTCTCGGTGATGGGAAAAGAAATCAGTCTCAAATTACGCACCGATTATCAAATTCTCCGCCATCAATAAGCGTCATTAATAAGCGGCGTCAATAAGCGGTGTCAATAAGCGGCGTCAATAAATGCCATCTCCGGTGTATTACTTTGTTTCGCTGCGCTTACTCATGCGTGAGGTACCGCAAAACACAAACTTACAACCAGGCATTCCGATCTCAGCTTGTCGTTGCGATACCGTTGTTTATATACATCGTACTAAGACACATGTGCGGCAGCGTAGTGCAGGACACGGGTTGCTGCTTACCGCTGTGTATGATTTTACTCAAACCGATTCAACAATTTCTTGCAATAAGAATTTTTCACTGACCCTATACTGGGCAGCAATCCGGCCTGTCATGATCGTGCCCGTCACGACTCGACAGCAGCGGGAGCCAATATGTATACCAAAAATAGGGAGACTGACATGAAAAAAATCGGATTGATGATACTGGCATTTCTGATGACTGTTGCTGTATGCGGCGTGTCTTCAGCAGCAGAGGATCACGGCACTGCTGAACAGGCGACAGCAATGGTAAAAAAAGCGATTGCCCACTTTAAAGCCAATGGCAAAGACAAGGCGCTGGCAGATTTCAACGATCCTTCCAACAAACAATTCCATGACCGCGATCTGTATGTCATTGCATTCGATATGGAAGGAACCATGCTCGCATCGGCGAATACCAAACTGGTCGGAAAACCGCTGATGGATTTTAAAGATGGCGACGGAAAACTGGTGACCAAAGAAATGCTGCAGGTCGCAAAAACGAAGGGCTCAGGCTGGGTCGAATATCGCTGGCCTAATCCCATCACTAAATTGCTGGATCAAAAAACGACGTACATAGAAAAAGTCGACAACTACCTGCTTGGTGTTGGCATTTACAAAAAATAATAAATCGGTGCTTCCTTTCTTCTCCCCGCAATGAGGGGAAAGGAGCTGCATCTCAGATTGCTGTTCTTTTGCGGACCATTAAACCGGAGAGAATCCGGCAGAATGATGCTTGCTCCTGAGTTATCGGGTGATGGCAGCATCAGTAACGGTAGCAATGTGCTTGCTGACTATCACTGCGCATAAACGGCACTGTCTGTAGCTGCGAGGTTTCACGCTGACATTGCCTTATGACTTCGGTGTAAGCTTGGATCGTATTCTCAGCGACGCTTTTTTTGTGCGCATCCGCAATTGCTTTTGCGAGAGACGATTCTTTCATCTTTTTTTCTGGATTGAACCATCGATCATTTTCTCGTACAGCATCGACAATCAAGACATTTCTTAACTGACTCACCCGCGTAAGTAGCGGCGTCCTTGCCGTGATGCTTTCACTATCGTTCGACTGCGCCCGCATTGTTTCAACATCCGCCGCTAACGCTGGTGCTGTCAGGCAGTAACTGAGAAGCAGGCTAAGAATTAACTTCATATTGTGAACTACCTGAACATAGGTTTTAAAGGGATTAATAGCGGTACGCATGCCGAATAAGCTGACCTATTTTACTTGTGAATTTTTCAGCACTGGGAAACCTGTGTGTACATATCGTTTGCTTTCACGCATCAGAGGTGCAAAGCGATTGATACGTACACAGTGCGCACACACCTAAAAGAACGGATAATGGCGCCTGATTTACTTTTAACGCGCTTTTGGCCGCTTTTTTGGAACACTCCTCATGGAAATTAAAGTCAACTTTCTCGATAAGCTTCGCCTTGAAGCCAAGTTCGATGATTTCACGGTGATCGCTGATCAGCCTATTCGTTATAAAGGCGATGGCTCTGCTCCCGGGCCTTTTGATTACTTTCTGGCTTCATCGGCATTGTGCGCGGCGTACTTCGTGAAGTTGTATTGCAATACGCGCGATATTCCTACTGAGAATATCCGTCTGTCGCAAAACAATATTGTTGACCCGGAAAACCGTTACGCGCAAATTTTCAAAATTCAGGTTGAATTGCCCGCCGATATTTCTGAAAAAGACCGTCAGGGTATTCTGCGTTCGATTGAACGTTGCACGGTCAAAAAAGTCGTGCAGGAAGGGCCGCAGTTTGTGATCGAAGAAGTCGAAAGTCTCGATGCCGATGCGCAAGCCTTGCTGACCCTGAATCCAGATGCGGATGCAGCGACCTATATCCTCGGTAAAGACTTACCGTTAGAGCAAACCATCGCGAATATGTCAGGCTTACTCGCGGGTCTGGGCATCAAAATCGAAATCGCTTCGTGGCGCAACATCATTCCGAATGTGTGGTCGTTGCATATACGCGATGCGCATTCGCCGATGTGCTTTACCAATGGCAAAGGCGCGACCAAAGAAAGCGCTTTGGCGTCGGCGCTGGGCGAGTACATTGAGCGCCTGAGTAATAATCATTTTTACGCTGGTTCGTTCTGGGGCGAAGACATCGCCAATGCCGAGTTTGTGCATTACCCGAATGAAAAATGGTTCAAGCCGGGCAAAAAAGACGCGCTGCCAAAAGAGATACTGGATGCATACAGCCTGGCGATTTACAACCCTGATAAAGAACTGCGCGGCTCGCATCTGATCGATACCAATTCCGGCAATACAGAGCGTGGAATTTGTTCGTTGCCATTCGTTCGCCAATCGGATGGTGAGACGGTTTATTTCCCATCGAACCTGATCGAAAACCTGTTCGCCAGCAATGGCATGAGCGCCGGTAATACGCTGGTTGAAGCGCAGGTGCAATGTCTGTCCGAGATTTTTGAACGCGCAGTCAAACGCGAAATTCTCGAAGGTGAAATCGCCTTGCCTGATGTGCCGCAAGACGTGCTGGCAAAGTATCCCGGCATCCTTGCGGGCATACAAGGATTAGAAGAACAAGGCTTTCCGGTGCTGGTCAAAGATGCCTCGCTCGGCGGCCAATATCCTGTGATGTGCGTGACGCTGATGAACCCGCGCACCGGCGGCGTGTTTGCTTCGTTTGGTGCGCATCCAAGTTTAGAAGTCGCGTTGGAACGCAGCTTGACAGAATTACTGCAAGGTCGCAGTTTTGAAGGCCTGAATGATTTGCCGCAACCCACCTTCGTCAGTCAGGCTGTGACTGAGCCGAATAATTTCGTTGAACATTTCATCGATTCCAGCGGCGTTGTGTCATGGCGCTTTTTCAGTGCCAAAGGCGACTACGAATTTGTGGAATGGGATTTCTCTGGTCAAGGTGAAAACTCCAATGCCGACGAAGCTGCAACCTTGTTTGGCATCCTCGCAGACATGGGCAAAGAAGTTTACATGGCGGTGTACGACCAGTTAGGCGCGACGGCTTGCCGCATCCTGGTGCCGGGTTATTCAGAGGTGTATCCAGTCGAAGATCTGATCTGGGATAACACCAACAAAGCCTTATTGTTCCGCAGCGATATTCTGAATTTACATCAGCTCGATGACGATGCACTGGAAGACTTGCTCGATCGTTTAGATAACAACGAGCTCGATGATTACAGCGATATCGCCACCCTGATCGGCATTGAGTTTGATGAAAATACGGTCTGGGGGCAACTCACTGTGCTGGAATTAAAACTGCTGATTCATCTCGCCTTAGAGCAACTCGAAGACGCGCAGGATTTGACGCAAGCCTTCCTGCAATACAACGACAACAGCGTCGAACGCGGCTTGTTTTATCAGGCGCTGAATGTGGTGCTCGAAGTGAGTTTGGACGATGATTTGGAATTAGAAAGTTATGAAACTAATTTCCGCCGCATGTTTGGTAATGAGCGTATGGATGCTGTCATCGGATCGGTTAATGGCAGCGTACGTTTTTACGGCTTAACGCCGACGAGTATGAAACTGGAAGGCCTGGAGCGCCACCAGCGTTTGATTGACAGCTACAAGAAACTACACCACGCACGGACGAAATCTCAACAAGAATAGTATGTGGGACGCATCGGGGATGCCTTCCTGCAATACAACGACAACAGCGTCGAACGCGGCTTGTTTTATCAGGCGCTGAATGTGGTGCTCGAAGTGAGTTTGGACGATGATTTGGAATTAGAAAGTTATGAAACTAATTTCCGCCGCATGTTTGGTAATGAGCGTATGGATGCTGTCATCGGATCGGTTAATGGCAGCGTACGTTTTTACGGCTTAACGCCGACGAGTATGAAACTGGAAGGCCTGGAGCGCCACCAGCGTTTGATTGACAGCTACAAGAAACTACACCACGCACGGACGAAATCTCAACAAGAATAGTATGTGGGACGCATCGGGGATGCTAGCGCGCCTTGATAATGTTGTTATTTTTGACTTCGATTTTTATTGTCAAAATTTTCTTCATAATATTTTTGGAATGTTTTAGATGTTGATGCACCGGTTCTTGGATTGGAAACGGAGAAATATTCTTTTTCTTGAAATACCAAATAGCTTGGACCTAGAAAGAATAGTTTAAAGTTATCGCTCCACGATGTTGTCGCATACTCAACATGAGCCGCAAAATTTTGCCATTGCTTGTAAAGCTTATCTAAGGTGTTGATTGTTTCTATATTTGGCTCAGACTCAGACTCTGACAGTTTTTTTATTTCAAGTGTTACCGCAGCTTTGATAATTTCATAATCCTGAAGTCGATCTATAGCTTCGATATATTTTTTTAAATCATGCATTTCGATGTCGTTACGGTTCATGCTTTCTGTCATTGAAATGCATTTCAAATCTCCAATGTTTTGATTTCTTTTTTTGTCTAAGAATCGCTTCAACTGTTTTTTTAAATTTTCTTTCTCTTCCTCTTTATCGCTATGTACAGTTGGATCAACGAGAAGAGTTTCGTCGCGTTTTACTTTTTTAACTTTTGATTCTGATGATTCAGCTAGCTTGCGCTTCTTCGAATCATCAGAATCACTCTTTGTTTTTTGAGCGCTAGTATTCTTTTTCTTATAATTTGTTCCTGAAGAATTGGACGCGCCAGAATTTTCGGACTTAACGCTCTTGATTGCTCGCTCCCAAAACTCAGACCATTCGTTGTAAAGTTGATTGTTTTCCAGTCGATCAAGATTTATTTTGCACTTTTCGTATTTACTCTGAATATTGGCTAATTCTATTCCATTGAATTTCTCTTTTAGTTTTTCAAACTCTTTTTCGTAATCTATTTCGGTAGGTAATTTGCCTTTCGAACTCTCAGCGGTAGCATAGTTCGTAGCAGAACCGAATGTACCGCTCGTGAGTACCGTATCTGTATCTTCAAAAGTGGAAATATGCTCTTGTACCATGTGGTAGCTGACTTCTTGAATATCGGCGGCATTTAGCTCTTCAGCGTCCAACGATACATCCTTAGAATCCGAAATTTTAAAATTCAAATGAAAGTTTGCGTTCGAATATTCTTTGTCGTTGTTATTACTCTCTGACATCGATTTTTTAAATGGATCTTCATCAACATACTGCAAGTATGTTTTTCCTTCATCTTCGTTATTTCCAGGATTCTTTTTTTGGGTCGGCGCAGCAAATTTAGCTTTTCTATTAACTGACGCCTTGGCTTTCCAATGACTTGGAATTCTGGTTGGTATCTGAACAGCCGCAGGCATGGACGTTTTAAGCCCGGAGTTTCTTACAAATTTTCGGTCAATTAAGGTTTGTGTGTTGACTTGATAATTTTCCAGTTTATAAAAAAGCTCTACTTCATAATTAATGAACCCGCCGCTCTCGATATTAGCGCCGCGTACCATTTGCTCAATAGTGTGATTATATGAAGGGCTATTATTTTTTTCATCTTGCGGAGCAATATTCCATGCCTTATCAGCCACCCCCCCGCCGATAATCTGATTGCCGATTAGATGTCCCCCCACAAATTTAGCAACTGTAGTTTTTGCTCCCCGGATTTTCCATTCATCGCCACCGAGATGACCTATTTTTGTCTCTATTGGGTCATTTTTTCTTTCACTTCCCTTGCTATTAATTACAGCCTCTACTTTTTTGGGTCTGTCAAAATTCATTTCCTTAACTGACAACGAATTCTGAATGAAATTATCTTTGTATGCCTTTAATAAAACCTCCCTTGGCGTAGGTAAATTTGCCTCATAATCGACAGTAGTGAACTTATTTGTTCCATCGGTGCGATCACCATCTTTCAGCGACTTTGGCGGATAAGCCTCTGTAGTTTCAGTCCCGCCTTCGTATGAAAAGCCCCTTCTTTGAATGGTTAAAGGTACGACGGAATTTGATGGAAATTTAGATTTAACTTGCAGCAGATCAGTATTTTTGGGGAGTGAATGCATCGCTATCTCTCCCATCACATCTGCCTCAGCCTCCAACCCCACATCATCATTTACCGGCACCCCAGCCTTCATCTGCATCGTCGGTTGCACTCGCCCCTGCGCTTGCTGCACGACGTGCCAGGCTTCGTGTGGCAAATGCTGCTCCTGTCCCGGACCCACATGAATCTCGCTACCCTGCGCATAGGCATGGGCGTTCAATTGCGCTGGTTGTGAAGAGTTATAGTGCACTTTCACATGATCCATGCTCATGCCGGAAAGCGATTCAATGCCTGATTTAAGATGGTCGGGCAGCCCGGTGTTGTTTTGCTTAGGCGCGTCAGCTGCGTCTGCCGTGGCTTCACGCTGGAGGGGTTCTCCCGCCGATTTGACTTGCAGCGGCTCATCATCTTCTTCTTGCCGTTGCACGGCAGGCGCTTTCATCATTGCGCCCATGGTTTTGAGCTGCGTGGCACGCGTGCTGTTTTGTGCCATCTGCTGAAAGGCTTGGAGTTGGCGATTTTGTGGGCTGTTGTTGGCAGCGTTTTGCAGTTGGCGTTGTGTGGTGGCTTGCGGGCGCTGGTCTGTAAATTCACTTTGAATAGTAGTATCGCTTTGCTGACGTTGCGTTGCCAATTGACTGCTTGGTTGGTTACTGCGTTGCGCAGTTGGTGTTGCGTCAGTTTTCACGTGCTGCATCGGTGCTGCTGAACTCATGAATCGTCTCGTTTACAGGAAATGCCATCAGAAGAAGAGATCATTTTAATGGCAAAATCGACCGCTTTTCTTGATGACGTGAAAATTTAATAACGTCTGAAAATGCAAAGAAAGAAGACGATTGAAAGGTCCCGGCTAAGTGATGAGTGAACAGGGCAAGTGAGATCACAAATCGCAGCATCCGGAAAAGATATCCCCAATAAAAATGAGCCTCGTGGCACGAAAACACGCCACAAGCCACATAGGTATTGTCCATTCTGTTATCGCAAATGTGCTCATAACAAAAATGCACATGCACCAAATCCGTCAGTACGGAGCTGGCGATTCCGTCGAGCTTGTGTGTGGTGCAAGACACTGCAGTGAGGCAATTCTGATTTCGAATGCCGCCTGTACCACCCGAAGGCGGTAGGACGATTCTAAGGGATCAGAGGTCTTCATTCATCGGTAGCGGATTCAATCCCCCCATCGGCACAGCTTCCTTGGCGGCTTCTTGCTCGGGTGGTTGGGCGTTGTCGCCCTCGCTCTTGGCTGCATCGATAGGCGTCATCGCACGCAAGAAATTGTCCGGTATCGAGCCGGGGAAAGTGATTTCGTTTTCGTTTTTCCGGTAATTTGTGAAGTTAAGCGTGCCGTTGCGCAAACCATCCCACACATCAATCCCGCCAGCCTCCAACATGGCAGTCAGCGGTGCCACATACACCAGTACTCGTCCGACTATCCCGGCGGTATTCTTGACGTCATCCGTCGCCAATTTTCCCATACCGTATTTGACCGCTTCTTTTGCATTTTTAGATGTTGAAATAAACGGAATAGATTTAAACGAAATATTTTGATATCCGCCTTTTGACCCTTCACCCATTTCTTCCTCAAAAATTTTCTGGCTGTCGATATATCGCGACAATGCCGCATTGTATTGGTTGCCGTAAGTGTGCCCACCTTGGGTGAAAGACTTTTTCAACATCTCCAGTCCAGACGTCAAGGTGGTTTCCAAGGGCACATTGCCTTGGCCGTGAGCATGGGCGATTTGCCCCGGAAGGCCTTCGCGACTTTGCTTGGCTTTTTTGCCCGGCTTGGAGCTGTCGGTTCGCGTAAAGTCGGTGTTGGATTTCCAGCCTTCCATGGTTTCCATTACGGCTTTGTTTGCCGCTTCTAATAGTTCCGGGGTAATTTTCCCACCCTTCGCAGTCGTGGTCGCTAGTTCCCAAGATGCGCTGGAATAACTACCTTCGGCTTTGACATCTTTGAAAGAACGCGCATTTTCCTGATCTACGGTATGGCCGCGTTTGGCGTTCCAATCGGTAGTGAAATGCAGCCCTCTATATACTGCTACCGCACCCGGCGGCGCTTCGAACAATTCACCGAAAACGCGGAATAATTGACCCAAATCGGAGCTTAATTGATGTTGCGCCAGCCGAATTGCCCGTGCGCGCTCGTTCCCGTCCTCTATCGCCGAAGCATCCTGTAAGGCGTTATATTTATTCCAAGCCAAATCCAGCAGACGATCCATGCCGTTTTTTAAAGCCACGTCCTTCACTTTCTTTGCGGCGGACTGCCATTTACGCAAACGAGTTACGACCGGCATCGGGTTGCTGGCAATCATGATCAAACGCATCCCGCCGACTGACGCTACCCACAACGTATGCTGCTCACCGCGAGCTTCGAATTGCTCGCCTTGTCGCTTACCGATGCCATCGGCAATATTGTCATCTTTTTTTTCAGAAGTGCTGTTAAGCGGCTCGTCTTCTTCCACCCGTTGCACTGCCGGCGCATTCATCATCGTGCTCATGGCTTTGAGCTGTGTGGAACGCGCGCTGTTTTGTGCCATCTGTTGAAAGGTGTTGAGCTGATGGCTTTGAGTGCTGTTGTTGGCGGTGTCTTGTAGCTGGCGCTGTGCGGTGGCTTGCGGGCGAAGGTCAGACAATTCGCTTTGAGCAGCACTCGAATTTCTTTGCTGGTGTTGCGTTGCCAATTGGCTGCTGCGTTGCGCAGGTTGTGCTGCCTCGGTTTTCGCTTGCTGCATCGTTGCGGCTGAACTCATGACTCGCCTCGCGTGTGGGAAATGCCATCAGAGAAGAAGTAACTATACTAGCGATAAAACTTAAATAAATGCAAAGAATATTAAAAGGGTAAATATCGCATGATGCGATTGGCATAGAGCAGTTAGGAATTTGCGCGTTGAAACCGTAAAATCATCTGGCAAATAGCGCTGATTGATTTGCGTATGCTAGTGGAGTTTTTAGTAATTCGGAAGAAGTAAATCACTTTCTTTGTCGACCAAAATGGCTTTGTAGCGCCCTCAAAAAACACGTAAGACTCTGCTGTGCATGCGATTAAATTGTCGGATACATACGCCATTGAGTTGCCGCATTCCCGCCTGCAGATTCGCGTCCGGTGTTTTAATCAGAAGGTGATAATGATTGCCCATCAGGCAGTAAGCATGACAAAGCCAAAGAAATTCTTCTATGCAGCTTGTCAGAAAATTAAGAAACCACTACTTATCCTCATCATCAAGATAAATCGCACCCCGCGCATTACCGCCCAAGGTGAGGTGATAAATAGCTCCGGGGAAGCTTAAGCGTAATGGTTTGGAGTTGGGGAATGGTTTAGTTTAGAAATGTGTTATGTCAAGACTTGACCCTTTTTCCTTTTGTTTGTGTTTTTTTGGGAAATTAAGGGACTACGATTTTGGTGCCACCACCTAACTCCACTTGCTCATTATCCACTAGCGTTTCAGTACCTGCTATTACGGTGCATTTTATTATTGCGTCTTTATAAGGTAGCTCTTCTCCTGATTTATTTTTTGTAAGATCCATTGTTTGATCATAGGGAGTCCAGACATCTGCTTCATAGGACATGTTTTCAGGCGCTTTTCCACCGTTGTTCTTGAACAGATTGTGCACTTTGTTTTCAATTGATTTATGGTGGCCGTTTAAGCTAGGTGTCCCTGGTACCAAATTTCCATCCAGTGCATTTGCTGAACCACCCCAGTTTGCATTTACCACATGTAGACCTGTTGCATTGTTACCGTTACTTTGGTTCTTGAGCAGCCCCACCCAACCATGGTTATGCACAGTATGCGAACCTATCGAGTTTGGATCCATAATTTCGCCCTTCTTCCAAGAGACTTTAGCACCGGTGCTTTCGATCCATTTGTGGGTACCTTTTGGGTGTTTTAAAGTTATTTCTGCCGGAGTAGGGTCATAACTATATTTTTGTATTAGCACATTGCTTTCCCCCTTCGCTGGGTTAAGAGCTTTATTCTGTGCATTTACGTCTATTGAAGAACTATTTTTAGGCTCTTTTTGCTGGATGGGTTGCGATGGCGACGAGGTCAGTTCTGACATTTCAACATTCCCCTCCTTCCTCATCTGCACAGCCCCCAACCCCAAGGCCTTCGCCCCCATCACATCCGCCTCGGCCTCTAACCCCGCGTCATCGTTTACCGGCACTCCGACTTTCATCTGCATCGTCGGCTGCACGCGCCCCTGCGCCTGCTGCACCACATGCCAAGCCTCGTGCGGCAGATGCTGTTCCTGCCCCGGTGCTACATGAATCTCACTGCCTTGCGCGTAGGCATGGGCATTCAATTGGGCGGGTTGTGCGGAATTGTAGTGGACCTTGACGTGATCCATGCTCATGCCGGACATTGATTCAATACCGGATTTGAGATTGTCGGGTAGGCCGGTGTTATTTGGTTGAGGCGCTTCGGCAGCATCTGCTGCTTCACGCTGGGCTGTTTCTCCCGCCGATTTGGCTTGCAGCGGCTCATCGTCTTCTTCCACCCGTTGCACAGCAGGCGCATTCATCATTGTGCTCATGGCTTTGAGCTGTGTGGCGCGAGCGCTGTTTTGCGCCATCTGTTGAAAGGTGTTGAGCTGATGGCTTTGCGGGCTGTTGTTGGCGGTGTCTTGTAGCTGGCGCTGTGCGGTGGCTTGCGGGCGAAGGTCAGACAATTCGCTTTGAGCAGCACTCGAATTTCTTTGCTGGTGTTGCGTTGCCAATTGGCTGCTGCGTTGCGCAGGTTGTGCTGCCTCGGTTTTCGCTTGCTGCATCGTTGCGGATGAACTCATGACTCGCCTCGCGTAAGGGAAATGCCATCAGAAGGAGTGTCTATTCTAAAGGCAAAACCAATGGACTTATATCTGATTTAGTGAAAATTTAACAATGTCAAAAAATAAAATAAGAAACGTGCGCAGAGGAGGGTGGTTTTCCCCATGAATTAAAAGAGGACGACAACGCTAAGATTGAGATTGCTAACCTGCATCAAGAGATACCCGCAAAAAATAAGGCTTGCAGACTAAAAACACGCCACAAGCCGCATAGATATTGGGGGGCGTACCGGGCACGTCAAAATCGAAGAATGAATTAGTAAAAATTGAAGATGCCCGGCAAAGTGGTATCCGCAGCGCATCCTGCGAAGGTCGCTTATTAACCCTCGATTGGGAATGCAAGTGCCGGTCCAATGTGTGCGATTGGATGGAACGATAGCGCTTTGGTGACGATCAGCCCTGATATTTCAAGGCTCAGATAGCCGCACTCATTTTCGTTGCCGCATATTGAGCACGCACGCAATTCTCGGGCGGTTGTATCGTTGCAAAATCACAGGGTAGAGATTCAGTAAGATATTTAAACCAAACAGCCACATTGATTTCATCAAACCAAATCGCATCGCGACAACAATGTTAAAGGCCAGCACGATAAAGAAAATAATGAAGTGACCGAGTTCTGATTTCTTAGTCTGATGGTACAAGACCACTAGAGCCGAGGCGTTTTTTTCGACAGGCGTCGATTTTCTGATGACCTTTTCCCATCCAATTAACACCAGCATTTTTCTGAAAAAATTGATGTCAAGATATTCGTAAATTTTCCCTCTTCGTTCCCAGGTTTTTTCATCAAAGTAAGACGATTGAAGCGGGCTCTTCATTATCTCGATAAGAGCGGAAACCCAGATCATTAACAGAAAATTCAGAGCCCATGCAAATGCAAAACTATCCAGACGTATGAAATAAGCCAGCGCCAAAGTAGAGACGATTGCCGCGAGGCTGATAGAAATGAATGCCAAAAATTTTTTCATTGCATGTCGTCGCCGAAGTTTTAAAAATAGCTTTCCGCGCCTTACCGCTGGCGCAAGAAGTCATTTGTTGAACATGATGATGCATCTGCACAGCGAAAGATAATGCCGTATTTCAGTTTGAATATCCACCGGCAGATGAATGAAAACGCGCGGCTTGAAATTACCAAAACGCCGATGATGCATTGTGTATGGTGCCACCTGCGGCAGGTATACACGCTACGCTTGCTGTGATAACGATCCCCCAATAAAAATGCGGCTTGCAGGCCGAAAACACGCCACAAGCCGCATAAATATTAGGTGGTTTTTACGATGAACACCAATGGTGAAAAAAGAACGGCTTAAAAAATGACGATATCCGGTGAAACGGTGTGCATTGCGCATCCTACGGTGATACGCACGCTACGCTTGCTTGAAAGAAGATTTGAACGATAAATCGTTAAGGTAATTTACAGCGCGGGTTGCACCCGCCCTACATGGCTTATTTCCGCGTGGGCACAACAACCGTGCCCATCCTAAATGGCCTTGATCTTATACGCTTCGTCTCTAGCAGCTTGAAGTATTTGTTCGCAAATTTGATCCATCATCTCAATTATGAATTCGAATAAATCAGACACATCTTGAGGTTCTATGTCAATGTATTGTCCATGTGCGATGGCGTTGCGCTTATCTACTAATTTTGTATTAATGAGTTTAGCTTTTAGTTCGTATGGGTGCCAAGATAATCCAATTGATTCGAAAATTTCTTGAAAAACATAAAACCATAAATTATCTCTAGTATTGATTATGTTTTTGTAGGGTAGAAAACTACGTGTCGCCCCTTTTTCCAGCATGAATTTAATAAACTCCCTATCTGCTGCCGGGCCAGAAAGTGATTTTTCAATTGTGTGTTTTCTTGCTGCCATCGCTAAGAAAACAGGTAATAGTGAATTATGTGGCAATCCTTGGTAAGAAACAAATTGCAAGTAGAAGCTAGTCGTCTTTTTTACAAAGCCTTCCCAATGTGCATATATCATTGTTACGCAAGGTCTCAATAACGCAAGCGAATCCTCATTCACCCGTCCGCGAGATATGGGATTTGGAAGTAATTTTTTTTTGAGTGTACTGATTTCCCTAATTCTCCAAACTCGTTCCTCTGATAGCGCTTCTTGAAGATCAGTAACCGTTCTGAATTGCTTGCTCATTTCTTAAAATGAATCTTTCCGAGTGCGATCAATCTTGGTATGCGAATCTTAGCATTTGAACCCGATCCCATATTGTTCAAAAAATCCGGAAGTTCCCATAACGATTCAATTTTTTCTTTAATGAGTTCAATATCTTTTGAATTACTCAAGTCGTAGTCGGATAAGTTGCTACCTAATCCAATTGTGATCGGTTCAAATGCAGAATCCAAGAATCTTCCAGTATGTTTCTGTCCTTGAAATCGTCGGAAGCTTGACTCTCCCAAAGCGGCATTCAGTAAATCGAAAAGCTTTTTAAAATTTTCAAATTCGGTATTGTTAGCTATATTCGCAACATTAAAAAGATCTTGAACGCAATCGTTTAAGAAATCTGTAACGTCTCTTCCTTGAAGTTCATATCTCATTAGACCTAGATATTTGAGCGCTAATTCCATGTCATAGCGCTCATCTAATGCTCGATCAGTTAATGGGATACAGTTTTGAAATGATTCTAGCTTTGATAGACTTTCTAACCAAACTAACCACTCTTCTCTCAACATAACAAGTACACAATTCCTTACTTCTTGAGGAGAGAGAAATGTTCCACCAGTATTTAGCCTTTCGAACACTTCGAATTTCGCATTTACGTCAGATTCTTTCTGAATAATCTCGACTTTAATTTTTGAGCGTTTGAAATCTAGCTGCAACGATCGCGGAATCGCACTATCGACAGTCGGCTCGTCTTCCCATTCGACGTCTTGGAAACTAGGGAGCAGTTTGGTTGCCTTCAATTTGAGTTTCGGCATTATGATGGCTTTGCCATCGGAGGTAAGTTGATTTTCGTCTCTTAATTTTCCAACAAATTCAAGAATCGTTGATATTCTTTGAAGACCATCCACTAGCTCCCAAACACCATCTTCCCGTTGATAGACAAAAATTGCTGGGGTTGGGATTCCAAGAAATATTGATTCTATTAATCTGGATTTTTGAAAATCTGTCCATCTGAAGTAACGTTGGAATTTTGGATTAATGATAATTTCTCTATTTTCGTATAGATTTATAATTTCGCCGATGGACATAGGATATCCGTCAGTTTTAAATTCTTTTACGCGCTCTTTTAATTCGTCAATAAGTTTCATTATCTATCTCTTCAATTTCGGTTGCAACAGCACAAATTTAATGCTTCGGATTAGATTTTAGTTACATCAAAAAAAGCGATTTTCGTTTCTTGGGGCCTTATATTTACTCTGAATAATATTCAATTGATGACTACTAATAATATCTAATTTTGTGGAAAAAAATGAATCCGAAAGACCTATGGAATCAATTATTAAACTACTTCCCCCACGAATCCTTCAAAGTAGTCACCCGATTAAACACCGGTTTCCCCACGACAGAATCCACCCTATCCGCAACAAAATAGCCGTGACGTTCAAACTGCAAACGCGTATCGGGCGTCACGTCTTTCATGCCGGGTTCTACATAGGCTTTGACGATTTCTAATGCGTTGGGATTGAGCAGTGCCATGAAATCTTTGCCACCTGCATCTGGGTTGGCATCGGTGAAGAGGCGGTCGTACAGGCGCACTTCGGCTTCTAAGGCGTCGGCGGCGTTGACCCAGTGGATGTTGCCTTTGACTTTGTAATTCGCGCTGCCTTCGGTGCCGGATTTGCTGTCGGCGAAGTAGTTGCAATGTACGGCAATCACATTACCGTTGTCATCTTTATCGCAACCGGTGCATTCAACGACGTAGCCATAACGCAGGCGCACTTTGTTGCCGGGGAACAGGCGGAAGTAACCTTTGACGGGTTCTTCCATGAAGTCTTCCTGTTCTATCCACAGTTCTTTGCCGATGGTGAACTCGCGGTTGCCGCGTTCCGGGTGGTGCGGGTGAACGGGTGCTGTACAGGCGACGTTCTCGCTCATTTCTCCCACCATAGGGAAATTGTCGATGATCAGTTTCAACGGGCGCAGCACGGCGGTGGCGCGTGGTGCTTTCGGGTCGAGGTCTTCACGCAGACAGCCTTCGAGTGTGCTGTAATCGATCCAGCCATCAGAGCGGGTGACGCCTATGCGTTCGCAGAAAAGCTGGATGGATTCTGGTGTGTAGCCACGGCGACGGATGCCGACGATGGTGGGCATGCGCGGGTCGTCCCAACCGCTGACGATGTTTTGTTCTACCAGTTGACGCAGTTTGCGTTTGCTGGTGACGACGTAGGTTAAGTTCAGGCGCGCAAATTCGTATTGGCGTGGCACGGGTTGTTTGAAGAAACCGCCTTCGGCTGCGCGGGCGATGATCCAGTCGTAGAACGGGCGGTGATCCTGAAATTCCAAAGTACAAATCGAGTGCGTGATGTTTTCTATCGCGTCTTCGAGCGGATGGGCGTAGTCGTACATCGGGTAGATGCACCATTTGTCGCCGGTATTGTGATGATGTGCGTGACGAATGCGGTAGATCGCCGGGTCGCGCATATTCATGTTGGGTGACGCCATGTCGATTTTGGCGCGCAGGATGTGGGCGCCATCAGCAAATTCACCAGCTTTCATGCGGCGGAATAAATCCAACGATTCGCTGGCCGTGCGATCGCGGAAAGGCGAGTTCACGCCAGGCCGAGAGAAATCACCACGATTGGCCGCCATGTCTTCAGGGCTTTGGCTATCGACGTAGGCATGACCGGCATTGATCAGATATTCGGCAATCGCGTAGAAAGTGTCGAAATAATTGCTGGCGTAATACAGGTGATTGCCGCCGCCGTTTTGTGCTGAGGCTTGCCAGTCGAACCCCAACCATTTGACGCTGTCCATGATGGTGTCGACGTATTCCTGATCTTCTTTCTCAGGGTTGGTGTCGTCGAAGCGCAGATGGCATACGCCGTTGTAATCGCGGGCTAAGCCGAAGTTGAGGCAGATCGATTTGGCGTGGCCGATGTGCAGATAGCCATTCGGCTCTGGCGGGAAGCGGGTGATAACTGTTGGCATGCCATCACGCTTGTATGTGCCTGCGGCATTGTCGTTATCGATAATGGCGCGTAAAAAATTGGAAACGGGTGCGGCGGTTTCTGCTGCTGCCTTATTTTTGTTGTCGTTGCTCATAAATTAAACCGATAAAAAATAGATGTTTGAAACGAGACTGAGTCGCTGGTTCGTTATGCGGCAGGCAGATGGCAGGCAGGTCTCTGGCAAATTGCTTTGCGCAGGTGGTGTGCAAGGGACGCCCAACCTGATCTGTGCTCGTGAGCGAACGTGCGCTTCAGTGCTTCCATAATGGGATGACAAGCATTTTACCGTAGCGCAGCACAGAAAGCGCATTTGTTTGGCGGCTGTTTGTTGTGCGGATGCTGGCGCTTGGCGTGAGCGTCATTGTCTGGCGTACCACGCATAAAAGACTGATGCAGGATGGATGCTGAAACTGAGCAGAGCCGGGTGGCGTTGTACCCGCCCGGAGGCAACACTGACGCATCAGTCTTTTTTGTATTCGACGCGGTTTCTGCCATTGTGTTTGGCCATATACAGCGCGTTATCTGCGCGCCGTATCATTTCTGAGATATTGTCGGGATGATGGTGGGCGGCGACACCAAAACTGGCAGTGCGTTTGCCTATGGTTTCGAATTCGTAGGCTTCTATTGCGGCCCGCAGTTCTTCAGCAACAGCAATTGCGTCTTCGGCGGTAGTTTCGCGGAAGATGACGATGAATTCTTCGCCGCCCCAGCGGCCCACGGCATCACTACTGCGCACGTTTTTTTGCAGAATTTTACCGATGCTGATCAGCACCTGATCGCCGACCTGATGGCCGTAGGTATCGTTGACTGACTTGAATTTATCGACATCAATAATGGTCAGCGCAAAATCGCTGCCGTAACGCTGGCTGCGCAGATGTTCTTCATCAAGGATGGTTTCTAGCTTGAAGCGGTTGTATAAACCCGTCAGGCGGTCGGTATTGGATAGATATTCGAGATCCTGATTTTTCAGTTCAAGCTGGCGGGTACGTTCGCCGACCAGTTTTTCCAGATTGGTATTGACCTCGAGCATTTCATCGTGGCTGCGCTGAATTTCAGACGCCATTTTATTAAAGCCATCTTCGAGTTCCTGAATCTCCCCGCCGGAATTGGCGAGGATGCGGGTGCTGAATTCGCCTTGTGCCATGCGGTGCACGCCGTCGATCAGGCGTGACAGCGGGCGTGTCAGATCATTACTCATGCGCAGCGCCAGTACGGATGCAAAAGCGGTGCCTATGATGCCGATCAGCAGGCTGACAATCGCAAACAGGTTTTTACTGCGCTGGCTGGATGCGGTACTGAGTTCCAGATAAACGTAGCCCAGCAACTTGGCTTTTTCTGCCCTTTCTTTGGTTGTGCTGTCGAATAAATCAAATGCATCACCTTCGGTATTGCCCTGATAAATCGGGGCACCAAAAATCAGACTGCCTTTGCCTTTGGAGATGCGGCCTTCCATGGCGGCACGCTGGTGGTCGGCGGTGAGTACATCGGGTTTGCCGCTGATGGCAAGGATGTGTCTTTCAGTATCAGTAATAATCACCGCTTGCGAATCATCTTCTTTCATGATCGCTTGCGCCATCGATTGTAAGACTTCGCGATTGCCGGAGAACACGCCGTATTCGCAAGCAGGGGCGAGATGACGTGTGATCAGGGCGCCGCGTGCTTTGAGCGCACCATCAATTTCAGTAATACCGACCACAACGACCAACACCGTCAGTAAGATCATGATGGCCCATACCGGCACCAGGGCGATAAACAGTATGCGTTTTGATAGCTGCCAGTTTTTCATTGTGCCAGCTCCGACGTCAGCCTGAGATGGCGTTGGATTTCAATGTCGGAATCGATGCTGAGACCCAGCGAGCGAGCCACTTGCGGATTCGTATTTACTGAAAAATAGCGTGGATATTGTGGCGCAGGCAGGCTGCTGGCCGAGGATAGATTGCTGATGATTTCTGCAACCTGCTGGCTGATCTGGGCAGGAGTGCTATACACGGCGGCCAGTGCACCGGCCTTGACATAGGAGGCGGAAAAGCCGAATAAAGGTACTTGCTGCCGGTAGCTGGTCAATAAAATGCTGGAAATATTATTACGGTTATAGATCTGTGCATCTGGCACGGCCAGTATCACATTGCTGTTGCTTAATAGCCTGCGCAGTGCGTTCAGCAATTCTGCATCGTCGGTGACGGATTCGATATTCACTGCCAGATCGACTTCTTTTGCTGCACTTTGCAGGGCGGAAATGTAGTCGCTCGACTCTCTGCCCAGCAGAATGCCGACTTTGGATCGGGGCGGCATGGTAGCGCGTATCAGCCGTAATTGCCTGCTCCATGACTGATCCATATATACCGCTGAAAACCGGCGCTGATCCTGGCTGCGGTTGTATTGCTTTGCTGTTTTGATGAAGGTTGCCCGTGGTACCAGTACGTTCAGTACGGGATTGGTGGCAGGCTTTTGCGCCATCGCCACCATGGCGGGCGTGCCAACGGCGATCACCAGCTGGTTGGCGGTGGCACGGCTGAACTCATCATTTGCCATATTTTTCAGCGAGAGCAGCCTGACTGAGGTTTTATTTGATGCCTGCAAAAGGCTGTTGAGGTGATTTGCAAATTCTTCGTATGCGCTACCTTCATCACTCAGGACGATAGTGATGTTATCCAGCGTGTACGCCGACGCAGTGATGCCTGAGAACAGCATGAGTGCCCACCCGAGTAGGCAGGCGTAGCACTTGCGGCGCAAATCCCTGCTGATCAGTCGGCGTAAGCGTCCCATGATTTAAAAGTCGACCTTTAGTTTCATTCTGGTTAAGCGGCCAGGAAATTCGTTGTCGTGGCGATATTCAAAGTAATGTGCGTTCGCAATGTTCTGTACGATCAATGCAAGCTCGGCCTGATTGCCTGCCATTTTGAATTGGTAGGCCAGACGCCCATCAAAACGGCGATTGCCATCGACGTAATAACCACGATTCATGACGGGATTGAAATCGGTCGCATTGAATTTTGTTTTCGCTACCTGATAGGCGACCAGGCTGCCTTGCCATTGCTCATTAAATTTATGGCTGATTAACAGGCTGTGGCTGTATTTGGGTAATGAGTCGCTATAAATCACGCCGTTGACGTTGTCACTTTTGACGGTGCCTCCTGATAATCCATAAATAATACGGGTCGCGTCACCCAGCGGTGCTTTGACTTGCAATTCATAGCCACGCATTAATGCGCGACCGGCATTCAGGTCGCCGCTTATCGCAGATTTTTCTTTGCGGACATCGATCAGCTCATTGTAGTCGTCATAAAAAATGCGGAAATCGACATCGGCTTTGGCGATTTTTCCCATGTAGCCAATTTCGGTTGATTTGACGCGTTCCGTTTGCAGTGGTGGCAAGCTGGGGTACATATCGGCACCGCGCCAGTAGCCCTCATAGATCTTTTCATATACGGAAGGAGAGCGGGTGGCACGTGAATGACTGATTCTGAATGTGTGATCGGGAGAGACATGCCAGTTAAGTGCAATCCTTGGCGTGACGTCGCTGCCGGTGTAGGTATTGTGTTCTGCCATCGCCCCGGCATTCAACACCAGATCAGGACGGACTCGCCATTCCAGATTACCGAATAATCTTTGCAGATGGTAAGGAAAATCGCCGTAAAGGTACTGGTTATCACCGACTCCCAGATAATACGGTGCATAGGTATTGTCGTAGCGCACGCTGCCGCCCCAGACCAGACGGGTATTTTTAAACGGTGAAAAGGTGTGTTGCGCTTCCAGATCAAAACGGCTGAATCTCGCATCGCCATCACTGATGCCATCGGAATCGATCAACCTCGCATTGACTCTTTCCTGAGTATGAAACGCTTTCACCGAAAACTCGCCGCCTGATTCAAGCGCACGGCGCCAGTAGAGCATTTCAAAATGATTTTCAGCCCGGCGCGTGACTGCGGCGACGTTGTCATATTCGCCGACTTCGCGCGGGCCGCCATTGTAGCCAAACTGAAATTCCAGCGTGTCGCTGGCGTTGATCTGGTAATCTGTGCGCAGATTGAAAATCTGCATCGTCTTGTTATCGTATTTGTTCAGTGTCCAGAATTTATCCTGCGAGGTCGGATGCTGGATCAATGCATTTTCCCCATCATCTTTGCGTATGCTTGCCGTCATACGGTAGCTGAGATCACCACTTTTTGCACCATAACGGAATACGCCTTCTGAGCGGCTGTTGCCGTATGAAAATGAGACCGATGCACCGCGGGATTCTGCCGCATGCAGGGTGATGATATTGATGACGCCGAGATAAGAATTTGCGCCATAGCTGGCTGAATCCGGGCCGCGTATCACTTCTATGCGTTCAATATCTGCCAGTACTATCGGCAAATCGCTCCAGTTAACGCCACCAAACAAGCCTGAGTAGACCGAGCGGCCATCAATCAGTACTTGCATGCGATCAGATGTCGTCGTTGTCACCATGCCGTGATAGGCAACGGTACTGTCTGCAGAAAAATAAGGATCAGCATGGTATGCCACGTACATGCCGGGAACCAGCCGGAAGATTTCGGACAGATCCCAGGCACCGGAATCTTTGATCATTTGCTTATCAATGACGGTGACCGCCGCAGGTGCTTCGTTGATGGGTTGAGACAAGCGTGACGCGGACAAAACGACGGGAATATCATCCAGAAAAAGAGATTCGCCTCTTTCCGCCGATTCTTCTACAAATCCGGCTTGCGCGTTCAGGTAAGGAGCAAATAGCAATACTGCAAATAAACGTCTGTATTTGCGGCTTGATACGCGACGCGAAAATACAGCATCTGGCATGCTAAAAACGGTTGGCAAAATAGGCTCCGGAAGGCGTCAATACTTGATTTGAGCTTAACACAGCACTTACGTGCCGCTGTCGTACCAATGCAACTTTGCGGGTAATCTGCCGGTGTTTTTTCGTAAAACTCAGCGACGGTCTTTCTTGCGGGAAAAATTCTTTGCTTCTTCTACAAAAAAAATGTCTGATCGGATATGGTTTCGTCATAAACATATGCATTCTGATACTTATTTGTCGTGCGTAAAGTTGATGTGCAGAACTGGGCTCGCGGTAGAATAGCGGGATGACTACAGAATTAACACTTTCTCCAGAAGCGAACGCTCAAGCAACATCCGCTGCGCCGTCCGATCCAAAATTTGTCCATTTACGTATCCACTCTGAATATTCGATTGTGGATGGTTTGGTGCGTATTGATGACGTGATTAAGGCCGCAGCCAAAGACATGCAGCCAGCAATGGCGATTACCGATCTGGCAAACTTATTTGCCATGGTTAAATTTTATAAGGCGGCCCGGGGCAAAGGGATTAAACCGATTGCCGGCTGTGATGCCTGGATTACCAATGAAACCGACCGTGAAAAACCATCACGTTTGATGTTGCTGGTCAAAAATCGCAAGGGTTATTTGCAACTTTGTGAATTGTTAGCGCAAGCCTGGCTGACGAATCAATACAAAGGCAGAGCGGAGATACGCTTTGAGTGGTTGCAGAAATTGTATGAGCAGGGTGAAGGCGGTGGGCTGATCGCCTTATCCGGTGCGCATTTTGGCGATGTTGGCGTGGCGATTGATAATGGCAATCTGGCATTGGCAGAAGAGCATGCGCGCCGTTGGGAAAGTATTTTCCCTGACCATTTCTATATCGAAATTCAACGTGCAGGCCAAGCCAACATGGAAAATCATGTGCGGCACGCGGTGGCGCTGGCAAAGAAATTACGTCTGCCGGTCGTGGCGACGCATCCGGTGCAGTTCCTGAGCAAAGACGACTACATGGCGCACGAAGCGCGGGTCTGTATCTCGGAAGGTGACATGCTGGCCAACGGTAAGCGTGTGCGTCGCTTCAACGACCAGCAATGCTTTAAGACGCAAGCAGAAATGCAGGCGCTGTTTGCCGATATGCCGGCGGTTTTGCAAAATTCCGTAGAAATTGCCAAACGCTGCAATCTGACGCTGGAACTCGGTAAACCTAAGTTGCCAGATTTTCCTACCCCTGATGGTATGGATATCAATGAGTTTCTGGTCCATGAGGCGAAGCGCGGGCTGGAATTCCGTCTGCAGCATCTGTTTCCGAACGAAGAGAAACGAGAGAAAGAGCGCGCCCGATATGAAGCGCGTTTGAAGTTTGAAACCGACACCATTATCAAGATGGGTTTTCCGGGTTACTTCCTGATTGTTGCTGACTTTATTCAATGGGCAAAAAATAATGGTGTGCCTGTTGGGCCGGGTCGTGGTTCTGGTGCCGGGTCACTGGTGGCGTATTCACTGCTGATTACCGATCTCGATCCGCTGCAATATAACTTGCTGTTCGAACGTTTCTTAAATCCTGAGCGGGTATCGATGCCCGACTTTGATATTGACTTCTGTCAGGAAGGCCGTGACCGCGTTATTCAATACGTGAAAGATCGCTACGGCAAGGAAGCGGTATCGCAGATCGCCACCTTCGGAACGATGGCGGCCAAAGGCGCAATTCGCGACGTCGGTCGTGTGCTGGATTTCGGCTATATGTTTTGTGATGGCGTCTCGAAACTGATTCCATTCAAACCGGGTAAGCAGGTCACGATTGCTGAGGCGATCATCGAAGAACCTTTGCTGGCAGAGCGTCAGGAAAACGAAGAGGAAGTCAAAACTCTGCTTGATCTGGCGCAGCAAGTCGAAGGCATTACCCGCAATATTGGTATGCATGCCGGTGGCGTGTTGATTGCGCCGGGCAAGCTGACGGATTTCTGCCCGCTCTATACGCAGGGCGGTGATTCCGGCGTGGTCTCGCAATACGATAAAGATGACGTCGAAGCCGTCGGTCTGGTGAAGTTCGACTTTTTGGGTTTGACGACACTCACGATTCTTGATCGTGCCGTACGCTATATCAAAATGCTGGATCCTTCGATGGCAGATTTTGATCTGGCGAAATTGCCATTGGATGACCGGGCGTCGTATGAATTACTGACCAAAGCGAAAACCGTCGCGGTATTCCAGCTTGAAAGCCGCGGCATGCAAGGCATGCTGAAAGATGCGCGCCCCGATCGCTTTGAAGACATTATTGCGCTGGTGGCTTTGTATCGCCCGGGTCCTATGGATCTGATTCCTGACTTCTGTAAGCGTAAGCACGGTGAAAAGTTTGACTATCCCGATCCGCGTACTGAGGGCATTTTGTCGGAAACCTACGGCATCATGGTGTATCAGGAACAGGTGATGCAGATGGCGCAGGTGGTTGGTGGCTACTCGTTGGGCGGTGCGGATTTACTGCGTCGTGCGATGGGTAAAAAGAAAGCCGAAGAGATGGCAGAACATCGCCAGATTTTCCGCGACGGTGCAGCCAAAGACGGCTTACCACAAGAAAAAGCCGACGAGATTTTCGACTTGATGGAAAAATTCGCGGGCTATGGTTTTAATAAATCCCATGCTGCCGCCTATGCGCTGTTGTCGTATCACACCGCGTACCTGAAAGCCCATCACCCGGCCGCGTTTATGGCAGCCAATATGTCGCTCGCGATGGATGATACCGATAAGGTCAAAATCCTGGTCGAAGACGCGATGGATATCTGCAAGCTGAAAATGCTGCCACCGGATATCAATCAATCGGATTACCGTTTTATGCCAGTCGGTGAACCCGGCAAGAAAGCGACGCAAATACGTTACGGCATGGGCGCGGTCAAAGGCTCGGGGCAGAATGCGATAGAAAATATCATGGCGGTGCGCGCCGCCGATGGTCCTTTCAAAGATTTGTTTGATTTCTGTAAACGGGTCGATAAACGTCAGGTCAATCGCCGCACGATAGAGTCGCTGATCCGCGCTGGTGCGATGGATTGCTTGGGGAAAGATCGTGCCGTGTTGTTAGCGACGGTATCACTGGCGATAGAGGCCGCGGATCAGGCAGAGGCTGCGGCAAATCAGGTCAGCCTGTTCGGGGACGATGATGATCTGATTCCACCGCCAGATTACATTGATGTTCCGGTCTGGTCTGATAAGAAACGGCTGACTGAAGAAAAGCTGGCGCTGGGATTTTATTTGTCTGGCCATTTGTTCGATTCGTATGCGCCGGAAGTGCGTCAGTTCATCAAGACGACGTTAGCGAAAGTAGAGCCTTCGCGTGATTTACGCCTGATCTGCGGCATCATTACCGGTGTCCGCACGCAGATGACGCAGCGTGGCAAGTTGCTGATCGTGACGCTGGATGACAGTACGGCCGTGGTCGAAGTCACTGTCTACAGCGAGATCATGGAAGAGTTCAAATCCTTGTTTAAGGAAGATGAATTTCTGGCAGTGCTGGGCAAAGTCTCTGAAGACCGCTTCTCAGGTGGCTTGCGGATTTCGGCAGAAAAAGTCATGGATATCGGTCGGGCAAGGGTGCAGTTTTCTCAGGGCTTACGTCTGACTTTACAAGCCAGCACCGATACCAAAAAACTGCAGGAATTGTTGAAGCCGCATCTGAACGCGGATGGCTGCCCGGTATTGATCAGCTATCAGAATGCGGAGGCGAGTGCCGAATTGTATTTATCTGATCAGTGGCGCGTGAATCCTGACGATAATTTACGTCTGAGTCTGGGCGAATGGTTGTCTCCGAAAAATGTCACGATCGAATACGCCTGATTTCATGCCGACTGATAATCTCCTTACCGCTGCTGCCAGTGTCATTCCAGCAGCACATCTGAGCGTGCCGCTGGAACGACACTGGCGTCAGCGATTGCCTGAGCAGATACTGATGTGTCTGCCGCTGACTCTGTTTTTTCCGGTCGGTGTGATGTATGCCGGTATCTTTTTTTTCTATCTCGCGCTGATCCTGTCGGGACAAGCATCACGCAAACTGGATAACATCCGGCAGAGCCCACTGTTGATGCCGGTGCTGCTGCTGACGGTAGTCAGTGTCGTCATCGCACTGACGCAACAGCGGCCAGCCGAGATGGGAAAAGAGTTCTGGCCCGCGCTGATGCATTATCAGACTTATCTGTTGCTGCTGCCGTTTCTGGCGCTTGATGCGGGAGACTGGCAGCGCAAAGCGATATCGGTTTTTTTTGCCGGTGCCGTGATGGCTTCAACCTTATTCGTTGCGAATTTCTTTCATGTATTGCCGGATAACACGCTGTTCCACAGCTATGTTTTGTATCAGGGTAATAAAGCCATTTTGCTCGGCGTCTTGTTAGCGATCGCGGCGGGCTGGATGCTGCATGAACTGCGTTTGCGACAAAATCATTATCTGTTGCGCATTCTGGCGTTGCTGTACGTGGTGGCGGCCTTGGTGTTGCTGTCAAAGACGCGCACCGCGAGCCTGATGTTTTTCCTGATGGGCGGCCTGATCTTGTTGCGCAATCTACGATGGAATTTACGCAGCCTGTTGTTACCGTTGGTATTGTTACTCACCATCGCAGCGTGCTTGAAATATGTCGCAGACTTGCCGCGTCCGGCGAATTGCGTTGTGAGTCAGGTGCAACTGCCACCGTGGGAGATCGCCAAATTACGCGCCGTTTGCACAATACAACAAGCGAACGATTTTGCGCATGGAAAAAAATCATCAGATGATGACGGCATGCGTGCTGAGATTTACCGGATTACTGCGGGCATGATTGCGGAAAAACCGTGGAGTGGACACGGCATTGCATCGTGGATGCCGAATTACCGCGAGCGCTCACAAGGTTTGAGCAGCAACGGCATGACGACGCCGCATAATGACTACTTGCTGTATGCAACAGAGTTAGGCATGGCGGGCGTTGCGGCCTTGCTGTGGATCTGGTTCAGTCAGTTCAGAATCGCCAGAAGAATGGCGCTCAGTAAAGATAATTCAACGAAAGACAAAGCTATGCTGCTGAGCATGTTAACCTTGGCGATGATGACAGGGGCGATGTTCAATGCGATTTTGCGCGATGCGGTGTTCGGTCTGGCATTCATGATTTTGCTGGCGATTCCACTAGCCGGTTTGCGTCAGAATATGCTCAGAGATAAAGCGAATCAGGCCTGAAGCAAATGGTGGCGGTTGCGTTGTGGCGATAGGCTTGAATGCACAAGTTGTGCAGGAACAGTTTTTATGGGGAATATTTCAGAATGAAAAAGCGATCCCCTATATCTGCTGCGCCTGACAGGTCAAAAATGCCTGAAAACCCGCATAAAATATAAGATATTATAAAAATATGAGTTTGATTAATAAAGAAACGATCACAGTATTTCAGCGGCTATGGATATCGGTACAGGCATATCGCTCGCGGATTTTGCTGGCATTGCTGACGATGCTGGGCACCGCGGCGACCGAGGTCATGTTTCCGAAAGTGCTGGGTTATCTGCTCGATCACGGCTTTAAAGGTGAACAATCGCATCTGGCTTTATGGAAAATTCCGGTCGCGATTATCGGTATTTTTCTGGTGCGCGGCTTGTGTACCTTTACGACCAGCTATCTGATGAGCTGGATTTCCACCAAATTGCTGAACGAATTACGCGCCAAAATTTTTGATCGCATACTGAACGTGCCGGTCAGTTTTTATCAGGCAGAATCCAGTAGCCGCATCATCAACACTATCATGTTTGAAGCGCAGCAGATTGTGGAAATGCTGAAAGTCTCGATGACGACACTGTTCCGCGATTCACTGACGGTGCTGGTGCTGTTGCTGGCTTTATTGTGGCGCAACTGGCAACTGACTATCGTCGCGTTGGTGCTGATACCGGTTATGGCGGTGCTGGTACGCGGCGTCAGCAAGCGCTTGCGTAAGCTGAATCAGAATCAGCTGAGTGTGAATAATGAACTGACGCAAGTGATAGAAGAGGCGACCCGTGCGAATCAGGTGATCCGCATTTTTGGTGGTCAGCAATACGAGCAACAGCGTTTTGAAGATAAAAATGAAAAACTCCGTGGCTATGCGATGCGTACCACGGTGGCGGTGGCTTCCACCACGCCGCTGACGCAGTTAGCAGCTGCTTTTGCTGTCGCTGTGGTGATTATGATCGCGGTGTCGCAGGCAGCTGCAAATCAGACCACAGCCGGTAATTTTGCAGAATTTTTCACCCTGATGCTGCTGTTACTGACGCCACTCAAACGTCTGGCGGATTTGAATGGCCCCATGCAGCGCGGGCTTGCCGCATCTGAATCGGTGTTTGGTCTGATTGATACTCCGCCGGAAACCGACAGTGGTGAAAATCTGATGGCGCGCGCGCAAGGAAAACTGGAATTCGTGGCGACCAGTTTTGCTTATCCCGGACAAGAACAGCGCGCGTTGAACGATATCAACCTCAGCATACAACCAGGCGAAACCATTGCGTTGGTCGGCATGTCGGGCGGTGGCAAGACTTCGCTGGTGAATCTGGTGCCGCGTTTTTATACGCCTGTGAGTGGCGATATTTTGCTGGATGGACGTTCACTGAGCGCAATCTCGCTCACCAGCCTGCGCCAGCAAATAGCGATGGTGAGTCAGAATGTGGTGTTGTTTGATGATACTGTCGCTGCCAATATTGCGTATGGTGATCCGCAGCCCGATCCGGCGCGCATTGCTGCTGCGGTACAGGCGGCACATCTGAATGATGTCGTGCGTGATTTGCCGGATGGCTTGAACACCACTATCGGTGATAACGGCAATCGCTTATCCGGCGGTCAGCGTCAGCGTCTCGCAATTGCCCGGGCAATCTATAAAGATGCGCCTATCCTGATTCTTGATGAAGCGACTTCTGCACTCGACAGCGAATCTGAGCGTGCTGTGCAGGAAGCACTGGATGAACTGATGCAAGGGCGGACGACGCTGGTGATTGCACACCGGCTTTCCACAATTGAGCGCGCGAGCCGGATTGTGGTGCTGGTGGACGGACGGATTGCTGAGACCGGTACGCATACAGAACTGTTGACCAGAGACGGCGTGTATGCAAACCTGTATCGTTTGCAATTTGCAGATTAAACCAGATAACACGGTTGCTGCATCAGCATTCTGAGCGTCTGAAGGTATTTGCGTATTGCTGGCATCAGTTTTGCGTAAACCCGATCAGTACTGTGTACTATGCTGTAGAACTTTTTTAATCCGGATGATGAGCTCTTTTTCATGGAACAAGTAGCACGATGATGCAATCAGTTTCACCACCAACGCCGCGATTACTGGTAATCGCTCCGAACTGGATAGGTGATGCAGTAATGGCGCAGCCATTGTTGCAACTACTCCGGCAGCAATATCCTCAGCATGCAATCGATGTGTTGGCACCGACATGGGTGGCACCGGTTCTGCGGGCGATGACTGAGGTTGACACTATATTGGAAACGCCGTTTAAACATGGCGCATTGCAATTACGTGAGCGATGGCGTTTTGCCCGCTTACTGTGCAGGCGTGGCTATGATGCGGCCTATGTGTTACCAAATACCCTGAAGTTCGCACTGCTGCCCTGGATGGCAGGAATAAAAAAGCGTGTCGGCTATAAAGGAGAAAGTCGTTACGGTCTGATCAATGTGATGCACTTTGACGATAAAGCGCATCCCCGACCTATGGTGACGTTTTATGCAGCACTGGCTTTTTCTCCGTCACCGCAGGCGCCGTTGAACTTGCCAAGGCCAACACTGACAGTCAGTGCTGCTCAACGCGCCGCAGCGTTGCAAAAGGCCGGTTTATCCGATGAAAAGCCTGTGATCTGCTTCGCCCCCGGTGCAGAATTTGGTTCCGCAAAACGATGGCCAGCCAGCCATTTTGCTACGCTGGCGAAATTAGTGCTTGCCAGTTATCCGCAAACGCAAGTCGTGTTATTGGGATCGCCTAAAGATGCATTGGTCTGTGATGAGATCGTGGCAGCTTGTTCACAAGTTCATCACCTGGCAGGTAAAACCTGTCTGGATGATGCGGTGGCGTTGATGTCAACGGCGGTCGCGATGGTGGGCAACGATTCAGGACTTTTACATATCGCCTCGGCGCTGAATCGCCCGGCTCTGGCCATTTATGGGCCGACCGATCCCGATCATGCTCCGCCATTTTCAGATATTGCGCATTCGTTTTCTCTGCGTCTCAAATGCGCCCCCTGCAAGCAGCGCGAATGCCCGTTGGGACATCATGATTGCATGCAAAAATTAAGTCCTGATCTGGTCTGGCCGCATTTACAGTCGATTATGAAGGCGACCTCAGGTCGTGTTTAAGGACTCGGGCGAGATGCAGCAAATCATGGATTTACTCGAACGTGCCGCTGGCAAGCCTTTGCCGGACTGGGACGTGTTACGTTCGTCGTATCAGTTACGTCAGTTCAGCAAAGGTGAAAACATCTTTGGTGCCGGAGAGTGGCAACCGTATGTCTATGTTGTCCGTTCCGGCATTGTGAAACTGACTTATCTCAGCGAAGGCGGCCAGGAGTGGATAAAGTCGTTTATCGGCGAGGCGGACTTTTTTGCCTGCCCGAATGTGTTGCTGGCTGGTTTGCGTACGGATTACTTTGCGACTGCGGTTGAGCAATGCGAGATTGAGCAGGTCGATTATTCGGAAATCAATAAGCTGATCGCGCTGCATCCGGACTGGCAGCGGGCGGTACGTCAGTTACTGGAATGGCATATCGTGCGTAAAGAGCAGCGCGAGCGTGAACTTTTGACGATGGCACCGGAAGAGCGTTATCAGTCGTTTTTAAAAAACTATCCTGCGATTGCATCCCGCATACAGTTGCGCGATGTTGCCCATTATCTGGGGGTGACGCCGGAAGCATTGAGCCGCATCCGTAAGCGTATCCAAACCTGATCGGATGTTGCTGTATGTACGGATTGCCGGCAACAGCATTTATGTGGCACTGATTTCCCGCACTGCCGTGGTTGTTTGAATTAAATTTAAGAGGAAGGGCGTTATGGCCGGAGGAAGTTTACTCGCACTGTTTGATGATATCGCGACGGTGCTGGATGATGTGGCGGCGATGACCAAAATTGCCGCAAAAAAGACTACCGGTGTACTGGGAGACGATCTTGCCCTGAATGCTGAGCAGGTCGCAGGGGTGCGCGCGAATCGTGAATTGCCGGTGGTCTGGGCGGTCGCGCTTGGTTCTATGAAAAATAAAGTGATACTGGTGCCGCTGGCGCTATTGCTGAATGCGCTCGCCCCTTGGGCGGTGACACCTTTGTTAATGCTGGGTGGCGCGTATTTATGTTTTGAGGGATTTGAAAAGCTGGCGCATAAGTATCTGCACAGCGTAGAAGAAGTCAGCAGCGAGCACGAGCAGTTACTGGCGGCCGTCGCCCATGATGACGCAAGCATCATGGCGTTTGAAAAAGAAAAAATCAAAGGTGCTGTGCGCACGGATTTTGTCCTGAGTGCCGAAATCATCATCATTACTCTGGGAACCGTAGCGTCTGCTCCGTTTTCCTCGCAAGTGACCGTATTAGCCATGATTGCAGTGATCATGACGATCGGTGTTTATGGTTTAGTGGCCGCGATAGTGAAACTGGACGATGTTGGTTTATATCTGAAGCGCAGAAATGCAACTGGCATCGTGCGGAGTTTGTTGCAAGTGACTGGAAATGGCTTATTGGCATTTGCGCCACGTCTGATGAAATTTCTGACGGTGATCGGCACTATCGCCATGTTCATGGTTGGCGGCGGCATACTCACGCATGGCATTCATGCGATGCATGATCTGATACAGAATGTCGCGCAAGGCGGAGCCGATCTGCCGCTGGTGGGCGGTGTGATAGCAGCGGTAGCCCCTTCGGTTCTGGATATGCTGTTTGGTATTGTTGCCGGTGCGCTTGTTTTGCTGGTTGTGAATGCAGCGGAAAAGCTCAGGCATCTATTCAGACGTAATGCCGCATAAGCAAGGACGGCTGTACACGAATAATTGTGGGCGTTGATCGAAAAAAAAAGAGGCAGGTTTTACCTGCCTCTTTTTTATCGGAAGTTATCTGACGGCGACTCCGTCGTTTTCAGGTTTCAAAAATATATTGTCCCGGTGCTGCTCCCAGATCCGCATCATTGCGCGGCTGCAGGGCTTTGATTTGCGTTGCCGATGAATGTCTGGCCAGCCATTGCTGCCAGTAAGTCCACCACGAGCCTTGTTCTGTTTTAGCTTCCTTCAGCCAGACATCCGGATCTTCATAGCTGGCGCCATGTCCCTTGCTTGGCATAAACTGATAGCTGCGATGGGCATGACCCGGCTCTGAAACAATGCCCGCATTATGACCGCCCGAGGCAAGTACAAAGTCGATGCTGGTATCCGTCAGCACATGAATTTTGTAAACAGAGCGCCAAGGTGAAACATGGTCTTTCACTGTTCCCACGACAAACATCGGTATTTGTATGTCTTTCAGTGCGACAGCGTGTTGGTGTACTTCGTAATGGCCTTTCGCCAGATCATTATGCAGGAACAGGTGTTTTAAGTATTCGCTGTGCATACGGTAGGGCATACGGGTTGTATCAGCATTCCATGACATCAGATCATTCGGCTTATTGCGCAGCCCTAACTGATAGTCGCGCATAATTTTTGACCAGATCAGATCGCGGGAATTCAGTAACTGGAACGAACCAGCCATTTGTTTGCCATCGAGATAGCCTTGTTTCCACATCAGGGCGTCCAGCATGGCTAACTGGCTTTCATCGATAAATAATCCGAGTTCGCCTGGTTCGCTGAAATCGGTCTGTGCCGCGAGCAAAGTAATGCTGCTGACCATGCTGGCGAATGGTTTTTCGCCATGAATTTTTTGCCCGGCCATCGCGGCAGCCCCGATTGCCAGCAGGGTGCCACCGAGACAGTAACCGACAGCATGCAACGGCTTTTTGCAAATGCTGTGAACTTCTTTTAATGCCGCAAATAAGCCGCTGTCGAGATAATCATCCATGCCGAGATCGCGATCGTCACGACCGGGGTTACGCCAGGAAATCATGAAGACGGTATGACCCTGCTCAACCAGAAAGCGCACCATGGAATTATGTGGTGACAGATCCAGAATGTAATATTTCATGATCCAGGAGGGAACAATGAAAATGGGTTCTGCATAAACCTTTGGCGTTTGCGGAGAATACTGAATCAGTTCAATCAGGTGGTTGCGGAACACGACTTTGCCCGGTGTGACGGCGACGTCCCGTCCCGGTTTGAATGGAGCTTGCTCCTCATCGTCTTCTTTATCTTCATTGGTCGGCAGTCTGACGCCAACGTCTTCCAACCAGTGCGTGAACCCGGACAGGATATTTTTACCGCCGCTCTGCTGCGTTGCTTCCAGAACTTCCGGATTAACCCAGGGAATATTCGACGGCGAGCTCATATCCAATAGCTGTCTGGCCATGAAGTTGACCACATCTTCATGATGCGCCGTGACGCCACGTATACCGGTCGTCGCGGTATTCCAAAAATCCTGTGTTTGCAGAAACGCTTTCGACATTGCGTTAAATGGCCATTGCGTCCAGCCGGTATGGGAAAAGCGTGTGTCCGATGTACTGGCCGGGACGCTGTACTTTATCGCCTCCGCCGTGCTAGTTGCCGGTGCTGCAGCGTTAGGACTGAGCGTTGCTGCACGCATAAACGCGGGCCATTCGGCGGCTTGCTTTTGCAGTAGTCCGACCAGTTCCATTTGCTTGCCCGGCGTGGTCGCCAGATGCATAGCCCAGTCAGCCCACGCCAGATTGACACTGGCAGGCGAAATCCCGCCTGTCAGTTTCGCGATGTGATTTTGCAGCGCCATATCCATAGGATTGACGGGGGCTTCTTCTCCGGTCAGATAACAAATCTGGTCGTGATGTTCCTTATTTGCGGGCAGGGATGTTATCGTATCCTGAAGGGGCTTATTTGTACTCATCTGACTTTCCTTTAGCGGTAGTTCCGATTGTCACAAACTTCAAAAGGGGGTGAATTGATGCGAATCAATTCGATTGTGCAACATTATCAATACACTGCGATGACTAATGTCTGGTGCTAATATGAAAAACTTTGTTTTCAATCTTCATCGACTGCCATTATGCACTTGCCCGCTAAAACAAGGCGGCGTGAAAAAAAACAGTCACCCTCGAAAAATCCTATGGTTACCCGTCAGTTTGTTCTGCCTGCATTTGTTGACTCTGAGTGGCACGGCATATGCCGCAGAATCGCTGGAACAGGCATGGGATATCGCTCTCAAGCGTGATCATGTGCTGGCCTCTGCGCAATACAAAGAGCAGGCAGCGCAACATCAGCTCAGCTCCGCGCAGGCGAATTACTTGCCTAAGCTCGCTGTCGAAGCTGGTTATTTAAGAACAGAGTCGGAGCCTGCGGCCAAGATTAATATTCCTGCTTTGCCGATGCTGAAAGGCGCCAGTCTGCCATTTGCACAGGATTCTGCCTATTTTGGCGGCGTGACGGTGTCCGCACCGCTGTACACCAGCGGGAAAATTTCATCCGGGGTGGCTGCCGCACGGGCGCAGGCCGACGCCAGCGAAGCCCGCACCAAGCTGACCCGTAGCGAGTTAAAACTGGCGATAGCGCAGTCGTATATCGCCGTGCTGCGGGCGGAACACGCGAACGAGGTTGCGAAAAGCCATATCAGCGCGGTGAGTAAGCATGTCAGTGACGTGCAGGAATTGTTCCAGCAAGGTTACGTGGCTAAACATGATTTACTGGCTTCTCAGGTTGCCCTTGCAAATGCGCAGCAACTCGGCTTGCAGGCAGCGAATGCGCTGGAACTGTCGCGTGCCGCGTATAACCGCTGGATGGGGCGCCCATACGATCAGACGGTGGAGTTGGTCGACATTGGTCTGGCAGGCCAGACGCCTGCTGAAAGTGATCTGAATACCTTATTACAGACCGCCAATACCCAGCGTAAAGAATTGCAGGAACTGACGATGCAAAGTACGGCATTGCAAAATCAGGCTGCCAGTGTGCGTGCCGGGCATTTGCCTCAAATCGGCGTCAGTGCAGGCTATAGCAAACTGGAAAATCGCTATCTGGCCGAAGATAAAGCATGGTGGGTTGGCGTTGTGATGAAATGGGAGTTGTTTGATGGCGGGCTGATCCGGAATCAGGCATCACAACTTGCTGTCAATGCACAGGCTGTGCGCGAAGCTGAACTTGATGTCCGGGAAAAGATCGCCTTGCAGGTGCGCCAGTCCTGGTTGTCTCAGCAAGAGGCGAACGCCCGCATGCAGCTGGTTTCAAAAGCAGTCGAACAGGCCGATGAAACCTTACTGCTGGCGCGTGAACGTTATCGCTCCGGCCTTGCGCCGAACAGCGATGTGCTGGATGCAGAAACCCGCCGTTTGCAGGCTTACTCGAACCGGGATAATGCCTTGTACGACAGAGCCTTTGCGCGTCTGCAATTACAACATGCTGCCGGACAGCTTTGATATGGCTACACATCAGTCACCGTTCACTCAGCACCTGATCGCGAGCAGTCGCCGTGCACATCAAGCGTACGCAGGCTTGTTTCTGCCTCGCGTCCCCCTTTATCAATGTGAGAATACAGATGGAAAAAAATCGTAAGTTTATCGGCCCTGCATTGTTGGGCGTTGCCGCCATCGTGATTGGCGTTGGATTTTTTTATTATCTTGCCAGCAGCCGGAAACTACCTGAAGGGCTGATCGCTGCCAGCGGCCGCATTGAAGGTGATCGTATCGTCGCCGCCGCAAAATATCCGGGCCGCATCAGTAAAATATTCGCCAGAGAAGGTGACACCGTGGTGGCTGGTACGGTTGTCGCGCAACTGGAAGACACCAGTTTTCAGGCGAAAGCTGAGCAGGCCAGGCAGGCACTGAATGCGACCGATGCGCAATTGAAAGCAGCACAAGCGAATTTAGATATTGCACAACGGGAAGTGCCGATGGGCGTCAGTGTTGCTGATGCCGGTGTCAGCCAGGCACAGGCGACGCTCGCTAAGGCCAGCGCGGTTGAACAGCAGGCGCGGCGCGATGCACAAAGACACAAAGAATTGTTTGAGCGCGGTGTCATCGAACGTCACCGGTATGAGCAGGCTGATCTCGCATGGCAGGTTGCGCAATCGGATGTGAAAGCTGCACAGGAAGCAGTGAAACGCGCGCAACAAGGCTTATCTCAGGCAGGTCTGGGAAACGATAAAGTCAAAGCCAGACAACAGGAAGTTGAAGCCTTACGGGCGCAACGCGACAGAGCGGCTGCTGCAGTGGCCGAAGCCGATTCTGTGCTTGGCGATCTGGTGATCAAGTCGCCTGCAAGCGGCATCGTATTGACGCGTTTGCGGGAACCGGGCGAGGTGGTTTTGCCGGGTGGCGCAGTCGTTGAAATGGTGAATCTGGATCAGTTGCATTTAAAAGTCTATGTGCCAGAATCAAAAATCGGTCAGTTGCGTCTGGGCTTACCAGTGCGTATCTACACGGATGCACAACCGGATCAGTTTTATGAAGCAACTGTCAGTTATATTTCTTCGCGTGCTGAATTCACCCCGAAAGAAGTGCAGACCACGGATGAGCGCGTGAAACTGGTGTATGCCGTCAAACTGGCGATTGCCAAAAATCCTGATCATAAGCTGATGCCGGGAATTCCAGCCGATGCTGTTATACGCTGGAAAGAGAATATCACCTGGCAAAAGCCACGCTGGAAATGAACTTGTCTGCGGCAATGAAACCTGATCAACAGTCAGACGCGGATAGCGTTGCACCACCGTCTGCATCGTCCGCACCGGTGGTGGATGCGCGCGAGCTGACTAAACGGTATGGCGATACCGTTGCCATGGATGGTATCAGTCTGCAGGTACAGGCAGGCGAAATTTACGGTCTGATAGGGCCGGATGGTGCGGGTAAAAGCAGTTTACTCAAAGCCGTTGCCGGTGTGCTTGCACATGACGGCGGTGACTTACGGGTATTCGGCTGTCTGATCAATTCCGAAAAATCCAGCGAGCAGATCAAAGACCGCATTGGTCTGATGCCGCAAGGGCTGGGACAGAATTTATATGGCGATTTATCGGTAGAAGAAAATATCGATTACTTTGGCGGCTTGCGTCTGCTGAGCCGTGAAGAGCTGCGTACGCGCAAGGAAGCATTGTTACGCAGCACCCGGCTTGAGCGTTTCCGTGACCGTCCGATGAAGAATCTTTCCGGTGGCATGAAACAAAAGCTGGGTCTGGTTTGTACCCTGATACATGAGCCTAAACTGGTCATTCTGGATGAGCCGACGACGGGGGTTGATCCAGTATCCCGACGTGAATTCTGGAGCATACTCTCGCGCTTGCTGAAGGAAAAGGGAATCACCGCGCTGGTATCGACGGCATACATGGATGAGGCCAGCCGTTTTCATCGCGTTTCTTTGATGCATGCCGGAAAAATTCTGGCATCAGGTGAGCCAGAAAAGATCAGGATGCTTGCGCAAGGCTCCATCGTCAGCAGTGTCTGCGCTGATGCTTCGCAACAGGTGGCGGCGGTACATCGTCTGACGCAGACGTTCCCGCAGTTGGAAGTGCTCGGGCAAGACATGCGGATTTTTGTCGACCAGCCAGATCCTGCGTCAGCAAAAGCTGAAGTGGAGTCTTGCCTGCAAGGCATACCGCAGCAGCGGACCGAGGTGCTGGAACCTGAGTTGGAAGACGTTTTCATCGCTTTGCTGAGGAAAAAAGATCTGGCCGGGAAAGACGAAAAAAGCACTACTGCACAACCCGCAGCGCAACGACATCCAGACAATGGCCTGGCAATTGAAGCAGTGAATCTGAGTCGGACTTTTGGTGAATTTAAAGCCGTTGATCAGGTCAGTTTTCAGGTGCCGCAAGGCGAGATATTTGGTTTGCTGGGCGCGAATGGTGCCGGAAAAAGCACCGTCATTAAAATGCTGACGGGAATACTGAGTCAGACCGATGGCAAAGGACGGGTTGCCGGTGCAGACATGCGCACGGCAGGACGCCAGATACGCGAACGCATTGGCTATATGTCGCAGGCATTTTCGCTGTATCTGGATTTGTCGGTGCTGGAAAACATCCGCTTATACGCTGGTATCTATGGCCTGACCCGGCAACAAACAGCCGCGCGCATGGATTGGATACTCGACATGGCTGGTTTGCGCCCGTTTGGTAAAGCTCTGGCCGCCAGTTTGCCCATGGGCTTGCGGCAACGGCTGGCGCTGGGATGCGCACTGATACACCGGCCACAAGTCCTGTTTCTGGATGAACCAACCTCGGGCGTTGATCCTATGGGGCGGCGCGCATTCTGGGATGTGCTGTTCCGCCTCTCGCGGGAAGAGAACGTGACGATACTGGTGACCACGCATTACATGTCGGAAGCCGAACATTGCGATCACCTGGCGCTGATGTATGCCGGTCGTATCGTCGCCGATGCTTCCCCCGATCAGTTAAAAGCCGATGTAGAAAAAGAGGCTGGCAAACTCTATGAAATTCAGACCGGCGATGCGCAGGCGGCTTTGGATCGTTTGCAGGCCGCAGGTTATTCAAGTGCTGCGTTGTTTGGTTCGCGAGTCCATGTGCTGATGCCTGACGATGAACAGGCTTTGCGTCAGATGGCGGATGTGATTGCGGATACAGGAGTGCTGAAAGTGTCACCGAAACGTCTGGCGATGGAAGATGTGTTCGTGCATATCGTGACTCGCCTTGAAGCGGAAGATGCGAAAGCCAGAGGAGAAAAAATATGAATCTGCGCCGTATCCGGGTGGTCGCATTTAAAGAGTGGCGCGAAATCGTTCGTGACCGGCTGTTTTTTGCATTGGCTTTTTTTGTACCGTCTCTGCTGATGCTCTTGTTCGGTTATGGCTTGTCGCTAGATGTGGAAAATATTCCACTGGCGATAGTCGATTACGATCAGTCTGTCACTTCGCGTGACTATGCACATCGTTTTACAGATTCCCGCTATTTCTCATTTCAAGGTTATGCCAGACATGAGAAAGAGGTGGAAAAACTCGTCATCGATAATACCTTGCGGGCGGTGATCGTGATTCCGCCGCAGTTCGGACAAAATCTGAAAGCGGGGCGCTCTGCGGAAGTACAGACCTGGATAGACGGTACGTTTCCGTTCCGCGCTTTGACCACCAAAGGCTATGTGACGGCGATCAACGCGGCGATCAATGTGGAAAATTTATCCGCACATTTTTCTGCAATGACCGGTATCAGTCAGGAAAAAATACGCAGCAGTTTGCAACCGGTCAAACTGGAAACACGTTACCTCTACAATCAGGAAGTCAAAAGCATCTGGTCGGTTGCACCGAAATTAATCATGGTGATTCTGATGCTATCACCGCCATTTCTGACTGCGCTGGGGGTGGTCAGGGAAAAAGAGTCCGGAGCCATCTATAACGTCTATTCCTCGACCTTATCGCGGGGCGAATATCTGATCGGCAAATTGTTGCCGTATGTAGGTATTTCTATCGTCAATGCCTGTGCACTGAGCGGATTTGCGCTGCTGTTATTTGGCGCGCCATTTAAAGGTGATCCCTTGTTCTTCCTTATCTCCACGATACTGTATGTGATCTGCACGACGGGTATTGGTTTGCTGGTATCGGTGATGGTGAATACGCAGGTGGCGGCGATGGTGGGGACTGCTATCGTGACCGTGGTACCAGCGGTGCTGTATTCGGGAATGATTATTCCGATTCCATCGTTATCGGCCATTGCCGCGGTGATTGCACATCTTTTACCCGGTATGTATTACGCTGAAATTACGATAGGCAGTTTTCTGAAAGGCGTTGGTTTTGCCGCTTTGTGGATGGATTTGCTGATACTGACTCTCTATGCAGCAGCCTTATTTACCGCCGGATTTCTGGCGTTTCACAAACGTCCGGATAATTGAGCGATGAGGAAACTGACATGATATTTCTGTTTGACCGGATCTGGTGGAGTCGTTTGCAGGCGATGATCTGGAAAGAGTTATTGCAACTCTTACGTGATCCTGTATTGCTGGTGTTTGTGCTGTATGCATTCTCGGCGGATATTTATAACGCGGCGTCCGGCGTCTCGTTTCAGTTGAATAATGCGGCATTGGTGTTGTTTGATCTTGATCGCAGCGCTGCATCACGCGAACTCGCCGGACGCTTTATGCCCCCTGAGTTTCGCTGGGCAGGTGCGATCGATCATGCAAAGCAAGGGCAGCAGTTGCTTGATGATGGCAAAGCGATGGCTGTGCTGGATATTCCTCCGGGTTTTGGCGCAGCGCTGACGCGCGGCGATAACACTTCTGTGCAATTGCAGATTGATGCGTCGAATTCTGTGCTGGGTTTTTTAGCTGCCGTTGATGCGACCCAGATTGTGGCTCGCTATGGGCTGGAACAGGCGGCAGGCAATCTCGGTTTTAGTTCTGATTTATCTGCGCTGGATGCCCCGGTGATCAACAATAACAGCCGGGTCTGGTTTAATCCGAATCAGAACGACGCCTGGTTTATGGGTATTTCAGAATTACTCAACGTAGTGACCTTATTTTCTATGCTGCTGCCAGCAGCGGCGATGGTCAGGGAAAAAGAACGCGGTACGATAGAGCAATTGCTTGTCTCACCGTTGTCACCTTTGCAGATTATGATTCCTAAAATTGTGGCGATGGTGGCGGTGTTGCTGGGCGGAACAGCATTGGGTTTGTTTGGTATCTTAGTCCCTATCTTTTCTATTCCGGTCAGCGGTAGCCTGCTGTTATTTTTTGCGTTAACTACCTTGTACGTGAGTACACTGGCCGGCATCGGTATCTGGATTGCAACGTTGACGAACAATATGGCGCAGGCCGGTATGATGGTGATCCTGATACTGGCACCGATGATGTTTTTATCCGGCGCCTGGACGCCGCCCGAAGCGATGCCAACGCTGATGCGCTGGGGAATGTATGTGTCACCGCTGTATTACTACATCAATGCCAGTTATGGCATTTTGATGAAAGGTGCAGGCATCAGCATATTGTGGCCTTTGTTTTCGGGCATTCTTGTTATCGGTTGTATCGTCAGCGGCGCGACCATATTACGTTTCAAAAAACAGTTTGGTTAGAACTCATTTCATCAATCGGGGTGAGTTGAGTTCTGAATTGAATCGCAGATTGAAAACTTGTGAATAAGAACAGGAATTAAGATGATAAATACAGGCGGCAGTTTTTCACTGGCAGGAAAGCGGGGCTTGATCATTGGTCTCGCTAATGAGCACAGCATTGCTTATGGCTGCGCGGCGGTGTTAAAAAAAATGGGCGCCTCGCTGGTTGTTTCCTGTGTGAATGAGAAAGCGCAGACTTTTGTTGCGCCTCTGGCGGCAGAGCTTGAGGCGCCCCTGATTGTCTGTAATGTTGAGCAGGACGATGCGCTCGAATCTCTGGTGAATGCGAGCGTCAGCCATCTCGGACAGATCGATTTTCTTATTCATTCCATTGCATGGGCACCGAAAGAAGATTTGCAGGGCAGGGTGATAGATAGTTCTGCTGCCGGGTTTTTGCAGGCTATGAATATTTCCTGTCACTCCTTCGCCCGCTTGGCGCGTTTATGCGAACCGCATTTAAGCCAGAGTGCAAGCCTGATCACGATGAGCTATCTGGGCGCAGATGAAGCCGTCGCACACTACGGGTTGATGGGGCCGGTCAAAGCAGCACTGGAATCTTTGGTGCGATATCTGGCGATGGAAATGGGGCAGCATGGCCACCGTGTCCATGCGATGTCTCCTGGCCCGGTACCAACCCGTGCCGCATCAGGATTACAGGATTTTGACGCACTGATGTCCAAAGCCGTGGCACGTTCCCCGTTGCGGCGCTTGGTGAGTCTGGATGAAATCGGGCAGCTTGCCGCATTTCTCGTCAGTGACGCCTCTTCCGGAATGACGGGGCAGACTTTATATGTCGATGCTGGTTATCATATTGTGAATTAATCTTTTCTTGCATCCTTCTGTTTTTTCCGTTTCCACGTTTTATCTCTTTCTGGAATACCACTATGAATGACCGCATGAATAGCGATACCAATGTACCTGACATGATAGTCAATGTGATCTATGACGAATTACAGATCGGTCAGACTGCCAGTGATATCAAGACTTTGAGTAATGAAGACATACAGGCATTTGCAGCGATTTCGGGCGATGTAAATCCTGCGCATCTCGATCCGGAGTATGCCGGCAAAACTTTATTTCACGGAGTGATTGCACATGGTATGTGGGGCGGGGCGCTGATTTCCAGTGTGCTCGGCACGCAGTTGCCGGGACCCGGTACGATATATCTCGAGCAGGATCTGCATTTTGTAAAACCTGTGCGCATCGGCGATACGCTGACGACGACGGTGACGGTGGTCGCAAAAGATGATGAAAAAAAACGCGTTACGCTGAGTTGTGAAATCGTGAATCAGCATGGCGCGCGAGTGGTGTTCGGGAACGCGCTGGTGATTGCACCTGTTGAGCGGGTCAGTCGCCCGCGTGCGCATTTGCCTACTGTCACCATGTTCGATCTGGGTGCCCGTCAGCAAAAATTATTGGATAGTGTACGCAGTCTGGCCGCAGTGCGTTGTGCGGTGGTTCATCCATGTGATGCTGATTCTCTGGCTGGTGCACTGGATGCGGCGAAACAAGGACTGATCGTGCCTGTGCTGGTGGCACCGTTGGCCAAACTGAATGAAGTCGCCCAACTCGCGCAACTGGATATTTCTGGCATCGAAGTGATTGATGTGCCACATAGCCATGCGGCGGCAGAAAAGGCGGTTGCGATGGCAGCTGCGGGTGAGGTGGAAGCCTTAATGAAAGGCAGCCTGCATACCGATGAATTGATGGGTGCTGTCGTCCATTGCCCTGCATTGCGTACCAAGCGCCGACTTTCTCATGTTTTTCACCTTGATGTTCCCATGTATCACAAGGTGTTGTTACTAACCGATGCTGCCTTGAATATTGCACCTGATCTGCTGGAAAAGGCCGATATTTTACAAAACGTGATTCATCTCGCGCATGCACTGGGAACGGCTGAACCGAAAGTGGCGATCTTATCGGCAGTCGAAACAGTGAATCCGAAAATCGCTTCGACGCTCGACGCGGCAGCCTTGTGCAAAATGGTGGATCGTCGGCAGATTACCGGTGCGATTGTTGATGGGCCACTGGCATTTGATAATGCGATTTCTGCAGAGGCGGCACGGATCAAAGGTATTACGTCTGTGGTCGCTGGTCACGCAGATATTCTGATGGTTCCTGATCTTGAATCCGGGAACATGCTGGCGAAACAATTTGAATATCTTGCCGGAGCATCGACGTGTGGCGTGGTACTCGGTGCGCGGGTGCCAATTGCTCTGACCAGTCGTGCCGATGGACCCGCGGCGCGGGTTGCTTCCGCAGCGCTGGTCAAATTATTGGCGCATGAATACAGAAAAAATACGCCATGAAAATGAGTGCGATTTTATCGGTGAATTCTGGTTCATCAACCATTAAGTTTGCGCTTTACCCTCTGCATGATCGCCAGGTAGACGCCGCCAGTATGTCCGGCATCGTGGAAGGGCTGGAACCCGGTGGACAGCCTTGCATACGTCTGGATGCCGGTGACATCAGGCAGCAGTTTGTTCTGGAAGATCTGGAAGCCGATGCGGATGGAGACTCGTTTGCCGCCGTACTCAAAGCCTTGCGGAAATTAATCGGCCAGCATAGTGCAGGCATACGTATTGCCGGAGTCGCCCACAGGATAGTGCATGGTGGTGCGCGCTATGCCGAGTCAGTGTTGATCGATGATGACACCATGACTTATCTGCGGACGCTGAATACGCTGGCACCGCTGCATCAACCGCACAATCTGGATGGTGTGCTGGCTTTTCAGAAAGCCTATCCCGAAGTGCCGCAGATTGCCTGTTTTGATACTGGTTTTCATGCACAGATGCCTGTGACTGAACGTACGATAGCTTTGCCGCGGATTTTGCGTGACGAGGGCATTTGCCGTTACGGTTTTCACGGGCTGTCTTACCGTTATGTGGCTGGTCGTCTACGGCAGAATTCAGACAAAGCTGACCAACGTGTATTGATGGCGCATCTGGGTAATGGTGCCAGTGTTTGCGCGATGAAAGAGGGACGTAGCATCGCGACGACGATGGGCTTTTCTGCATTAGACGGACTGATGATGGGAACCCGTTGTGGCGCGCTTGATCCCGGTGTCATCCTGCATTTATTGCAGGCAGGATGGAATGCGAAACAACTGGAAAAAACCCTGTACAAGGAATCCGGGCTGTTAGGCGTTTCTGGTATTTCGGCAGATATGCGAATCTTGCGCAGCATCGGACAGGCGCAGGCGCAAGCTGCGATAGACTTATTTACGTATCGCGTCATCCGTGAAGCTGGCGCCTTAACCGCCTGCCTGAACGGCGTCGATGTATTTGCGTTTACTGGAGGTATCGGTGAGCACGATGCGATCTTACGACAACAGGTCGGTGCAGGGCTGGAATATCTTGGTGTCAGGATAGACCAGGATAAAAATATTGCTGCGCGAGGCGATGAAATCTGCGCAATTCATGCGAGTGACAGTCGGGTTGAAATCTGGGTTGTTCCTACGGATGAAGGGCGCATTGCCGCTATGGACGCTTTTGATTTGCTATTTCCGGGCTAAACGCACTTTCAAAGATAAGCCCGCTGGTGGCATGAATAAATAACGTAAGCCGTGCAATCCTGCATTTTTTGACAGCTGATACACGGCCACCGGTATCAGTAATCCTGCCAGGCTGCCGATAATTAAATGTGGGGCGGCGCTTTGTATGTGCAGTAATTTGCTCAACACTATCCTGACGCCGCTGCCGGTCAGGATATGCATCAGATAAATCGGCATTGAGCAGTATCCCAGCATCGCCAGCCATGTCATCCATTGTTGATTCCATTGCGCCAGCAACACCGCTGCGCTGCAGATCAATGCAATTCCTGCGATTGCCAACGCCAGATTCAGCACAGACTTATCTGTATAGACCAGATGCAGTTGGGCATGGAATAAATATTCTAGTCCGGTGAAAATTGCGGCAGCGCATAGTGTTGCTGTGAGTGCCTGCGTTTTCAGTACGTCTTTCCAGCGCAAGGCACTCATTCCCAATACAAAGAAAATCAGATAGCTGCCAATAAAATCCAGAGGAAACGGCAGTTGCACAAACATCTGTAAAAACCAGGCGGCGAGCGCTGTTAGGGGTAATACCCATTCGGGTAAAGATTGACGTTCGCGATACAGCATTGCCATCAAAACGAAAATGGCAAATAACACATACAGAAACCAGAACTGCGCCCGTGGCTGCCAGAACAGTGATAACACTTCGCCAGTCGTTGTTGAAGACGTGGTATATCCGGATAAAAAAACCTCAATAAAACCCTGTAGCAATGACCAGAGAATATAGGGGTACAGCACGCGGTCGACTTTGTCGGCGATTAATCCGGTGCGACCATATTTTTGCAAGGATGGTAAAAAAAACAGTCCTGACAAAAAGAAGAACAAAGGCATGTGAAAGCTGTAAATGACACTGTCAACCAGCTTGAACAGTTCCGCATCGACCTTGATGCCAGCATTGAATATACCGCGACTCACGTGACCGTACACCACTAACAGTATGCCCAGGCCTTTGGCGTAATCAACCCAGTGATCGCGGTTTTGCATGAAATAAAATAAGCAGAAAAATTACATCAGGATGATGTCGTATTGTTCCTGATGGAACACGTTTTCAACCTGCAGTGAAATCGGTTTTCCAATGAAGTCACCGAGCATGGCCAGATGTTGTGATTCTTCTTCAAGGAACATATCGACCACGACCTGCGACGCCATGATGCGGAATTCACGCGGATTAAATTGTTTCGCTTCACGTAATAATTCACGCAAAATTTCGTAGCAAATAGTGCGGGCAGTTTTTACCTGACCTTTACCATTGCAGGCAGGGCAGGTTTCGCACAATACATGCGCCAGTGATTCACGGGTGCGTTTGCGCGTGACTTCAACCAACCCCAGTGCGGAGAAACCAGACACAGACAGTTTGGTGCGGTCACGTGACAATGCCTTGTTTAACTCGGACAGCACGGCAGCTTTGTGTTCTTCATTCTCCATGTCAATGATATCGAGAATAATGATGCCCCCCAGATTACGCAATCTCAGTTGTCTGGCGATTGCGTGCGCTGCTTCCAGGTTAGTTTTGAAGATCGTGTCGTCAAAATTGCGACCAGCGACAAAGCTTCCGGTGTTCACATCAATCGTCGTCATCGCTTCAGTCTGATCGACAATCAGATAGCCGCCAGATTTCAGATCAACACGGCGGCCTAAGGCGCGTTCAATCTCTTCTTCCACGCCATACAAATCAAACAGCGGACGTTCGCCCGTATAGTGTTGCAGCTTGGGTAGTACGGAAGGCATATAATGCCTGCCGAATTCTTGCAGCATCAGATAATTCTCGCGCGAATCGACTTGAATATTTTCTGTTTCTTCATTGACGAAATCGCGTAAGACTCTTTGCGCCAGATTCAGATCCTGATACAGCAAGGTCGTTGGCGGCTTGGTTTTGCCAAGCTGGGTGATCGTAGACCAGGTGCGGCGCAGGTAATCGACGTCAGCTTTCAAATCTTCATCAGATGCATCTTCCGCCATCGTCCTGACAATGAATCCGCCTTTTTCATCTGCCTGTTGCAGACTCTGTACTTTGCTGCGCAATGCTTCGCGCTCTGCTTCATTTTCAATTTTCTGAGAGATGCCGATATGGGTGTCCTGCGGCAGAAACACCAGCATGCGTCCGGCAATCGAGATCTGGGTGGACAGGCGTGCACCTTTCGTTCCTATCGGGTCTTTAATGACCTGAACGATGATGGCCTGGCCGTCAAACAGCAGCTTTTCTATCGGCGTCAGTGGTGCATTCGAACTACCCTCCTGAGGGCGTGCATCCCAGATATCGGCAACGTGTAAAAAAGCCGCCCGCTCCAGACCTATATCAATGAAAGCCGACTGCATGCCAGGTAAGACGCGCACAACTTTGCCGAGATAAATATTGCCGACAAGGCCGCGGGATAGGGTTCTTTCTATGTGCAATTCTTGCACTGCTCCCTGAAAAATCAGAGCAACGCGGGTTTCTTGTGGCGTAATATTAATGAGGAGATTTTCGCTCATGAAGTTCAGAAATTAAGGGATAAAAATTCCAGACTGACGTAACACCTGACAAGTCTCAAATAACGGTAATCCCATGATGCCAGAATAACTGCCATTGATGTGGGAAATAAAACGTGCTGCAGCACCTTGTATACCATAGCCACCAGCTTTATCGTAGGGTTCTGGCGTGTCACAATAAGCCTGAATTTGCTGTGCAGTTAATGCCGCAAAGCTGACTTCCGATACTTGTGTTGCCGCGATAAGTCCATGTTCGTGTTGCACAGCGATACTGGTCAATACTTCGTGGGTGTTTCCTGCCAGCAGCGTGAGCATCGATACCGCTTCGTCGCGGTTGGCCGGTTTTCCAAGTATTTTCTGATTAATCACAACGGTGGTATCTGCTGCCAGCACGGGACGCACCGGCAGTTTGCGCATGTGCATAACCTTCCATGCCATTTCAGCTTTTTCTTTGGTCACACGGCTGACGTAGTCGTGAGGTAACTCTCCGGGGAATACAATTTCTGTCACGTCCGGACCACGCGGCGGTATATCTCGGAGCAGGAGTAATTCATATTCGATACCGACCTGCGTGAGTAACTCGCGGCGGCGCGGACTTTTTGATGCGAGATAGATTTTATTTTCGCGTTGCATTTTTATGATCTACTCAATTTATACGCGGTGATAAGGATGATTTTGCGTGATGGACCAGGCGCGATACAACTGCTCTGCCAACACGACTCTGACCATGCCGTGCGGTAACGTCAGACTTGAAATTCTGATCAGCGTGTCCGCTTTTGCTTTGAATTCTGCATCCAGACCATCTGCACCACCGATGACAAAAACCACGTCCCGCCCATCCTGTTGCCATAGGCTCAGATTCTGTGAAAGGGCGACGCTGGTCCAGTCTTTACCGCGTTCATCTAATGCGATGACGCGCGCATTTTTGGGAATGACGGCTTCGATTTTTGTGCGCTCTAACGCCATGACCGTTTCCGCCGTTTTGCTGCCAGAACGTTCTACGGGCTTGATTTCTTTCAAGTGTATCCGGCATTCAGGTGGCATTCGTTTAGCGTATTCCTGAAAAGCCGTTTCTATCCAGTCTGGCATTTTATGACCAACTGCGGCGATGATGAGTTGCATAATATTTTTTAAAAACTGAAATGAGCTAAAGGTCTGGCGCAAACAAATGGCTGCGCAAGGCAGCCATTTGTCGATTCATAACAGCGCAGATTACTCGACTGTTTTTTTACGTGCCGGACGTTTGGCCGCAGCTTCTTTTGCTGATGCCACTGCTGTTTTTGTTGCTGCGACTTTAATACGGCCACCAGTTGGAACTTTTGGTGCTTTCACTGTGCTGCCATCGGCTGCTTTGCGCGCAGCAGGTTTGCGTGCAGGCTTTGCTTCACCATCCACAGTTTTCGCCGTGCGTGGTTTGCGCGCTGGTTTTTTCTCATCGTCGATCGTGGTCTGAATCGCCATCATGTCGTGCGTTACTTCCAGAGGTGCTGCTTTACCTGCTGTTTTGCGTGTACGTTTTGGTTTTTCTGCATCGACAGTAGTGCTCGCCGATGCTACCGCTTTTGTTGTACGTTTTGCTGCGCCGAGTTTGACAGGTTTGTCGCCCCAGATTTCTTCCAGACGATAGTAAGCGCGGATCGCTGGTTGCATGATGTGCACAACCATGTCTCCCAGATCGACCAGTACCCATTCACCGGTGGTTTCACCTTCGACACTGATGACTGTGCCGCCATTTTCTTTGACTTTATCGCGGACGGATGCGGCCAATGCCTTGGTCTGACGATTCGATGTGCCTGAAGCGACCAGAACACGGTCAAACAGGCTGGTCAGGTGCGTAGTATCAAACAATTGTATGTCTTGTGCTTTCACATCTTCGAGAGCATCAATGACCAGTGTTTGTAATTTTTTAATATCCATTATTTTGATAAATTGAATGTTGTTGTATGTAGTCTAGCACCTTGTGAGTGACTAGCAATCTGATTGTCGGGTTATGCTGTTTTAATTCTTTACGCAGTTGGGTCGCGGATACATCAATGGCCAGACTAGAGTCCAGATAAGTTCCTCCGGCTGCACTGGCACGCATTTCTTCTGGGCTTATCATTCTTTCTTGCCACTCTTTTGTCACTTCAGGGCAGGCGAGGCTGATATCGAATCCGGGACGACTTGCAGCACATAAATGCGCGACGCCGAATAAGTCTTTCCACTGATGCCATGTGTGCAGATTCAACAATTGATCTGCTCCCATGGCAAAACAGATAGAGGCTTGCGCTCCCAGTTTTGTTCGCAGTTCGCGCAGCGTTTCTATGGTGTAACTGGCGACATGGGCTTCCGCGCGTCGTATTTCCTGCTCGTCAATGATCAGCTTGCAGTCTGACCATTCTTCAAAAGCCAGCTTCAGCATACTGACTCTTTGCTCTGATGTAGCCGTCAGAGCGGATTTTTGCCACGGTTGTCCGGCCGGGATAATGCGTAATTCATCCGGTTTAAGTACATCGCACAGATGCTTTGCCAGCGCGATATGACCAGTATGGACAGGATCAAAACTACCACCCAGAACCACGACGCAATAAGGATTTTTACTGCTTAAACCCATTCCCTGTGCACCAGAAAATAATTTGTTAATTGAGCCTCTGCACTGTCAGTTTCCGGAGCCCAGTTGTAGCGCCATTTTACGACAGGAGGCATAGACATCAGAATGGATTCTGTCCGCCCTCCTGATTGCAGACCAAAATGTGTGCCACGATCAAACACGAGATTAAACTCCACATAGCGCCCACGACGATATGCTTGGAAATCCCGCTCCCGCTCACTGTAGGAGAGTTCTTTGCGTTTTTCAAGAATTGGCAGGTAGGCAGGAATGAAAGCGTCACCGACTGCTCTGGTCATCGCAAAACTCTGCGCAAAATCTAATTCGTTGAAATCATCGTAAAAAATGCCGCCGACACCGCGCGCTTCCTTGCGGTGTTTTAAATAGAAATACTCATCACACCATTTTTTGAAGCGCGGATGCAAATCACTGCCAAACGGGCTCAGTGCGTCTTTGCAGGTTTGATGAAAATGGCGTGCATCCTCTTCGAAACCGTAATACGGTGTCAGATCCATACCGCCGCCAAACCACCAGACGGCATCTTTACCTTCAGCATGGGTGGTGAAAAAACGCACATTCATGTGTACTGTCGGTGCGTATGGATTGCGTGGATGTAATACGAGTGAGACACCCATTGCTTCCCATTTTCTGCCTGCCAGTTCTGGGCGGCTGGCTGCTGCTGACGGCGGTAAATTGTTGCCCATGACATGGGAAAAATTTACCCCGCCCCGTTCAAAAACATGACCTTCTTCGATCACGCGGGAAATGCCGCCGCCACCATCAGGGCGTTCCCAACTGTCACTGATAAACTGATGTCCATCGGCAGCCTCAAGCGAGGCAACGATATTCGCTTGCAATGACAGTAAATAATTTTTAACGGCTTGTGTATCGGTCATTATTATGGTGATCAGGGTGATCTTCAAAAAGCAAGACGGGTTGGACATAGTCCAACCCATTTATTTTTGCGCAGAGAATGCTCTCTCGGAAGCACCTATAGTGCTTGTCAGTGCTTGCGGTTTAGCGCGCGCCAGCCGATATCGCGACGGTATTGAGCACCGTCAAAATGAATTTTTTCAACAACATCGTAGGCATGTTTTTGCGCAAGTTTGACTGTGTCGCCAAGGCCGACCACGCACAAAACCCTGCCGCCATTGGTACTGAGTACCTTGTCGTTCAGCACGGTGCCAGCATGAAATGTAACACTGTCAGGCGTTTCTGTTGGAATACCCGTAATTTTGTCACCTTTACGTGGTGCATCGGGGTAACCGGCGGCGGCCATCACGACACCCATCGCTGTGCGTCTGTCCCACTCAAGTTCTACGGTGTCCAGCGTGCCGTTGACCGCATGTTCCATCACACTGACCAGATCGGTTTTCAAGCGCGCCATGATAGGCTGAGTTTCAGGGTCACCCATGCGGCAATTAAATTCCAGTGTCTTCGGTGTGCCGTGCTCATCAATCATCAACCCAGCGTACAGAAAGCCGGTGAATACGATGCCGTCTTTTGCCATGCCCTGTACTGTCGGCACAATGATCTCGCGCATCACGCGGGCATGTAACTGTGGAGTGACAATCGGTGCAGGAGAGTATGCACCCATACCGCCGGTATTCGGGCCTTCATCGTTATCCAGTAAGCGTTTATGATCCTGGCTGGTTGCCAACGGCAAAATATTTTTACCGTCCACCATGACGATGAAACTGGCTTCTTCACCGGCTAAAAATTCTTCAATGACCACGCGTGCGCCTGCGTCTCCGAGCTTGTTGTCGGACAGCATCATGTCAACGGCTGCATGTGCTTCATCCAGGCTCATCGCCACTACTACACCTTTGCCAGCAGCGAGACCATCCGCCTTAATGACGATAGGAGCGCCTTTGGCAGAGATGTAATCGTGCGCTGCCTGAACATCGGAGAAAGTCTGATATTCGGCGGTTGGAATCTGATGACGATGCATAAATGCTTTAGCAAAGTCTTTTGAGCTTTCCAGTTGCGCAGCTTCTTTCGATGGACCAAAAATCTTCAGACCACGGTCGCGGAAAATATTGACGATGCCTGCTGCCAGCGGAACTTCCGGGCCAACGACGGTCAGTTCAATCTGCTCTTGCTGAACAAAATCAGCAAGTGCGGAGGGATCAGTGATGTCGATATTTTTGAGACGAATGTCCGTTGCAGTTCCACCGTTACCAGGGGCAACGAAAATTGTCTGTACCCGCTCAGATTGAGCAAGTTTCCAGGCAAGAGCGTGTTCGCGGCCACCAGAGCCGACAACCAGAATTTTCATATTATTCTTCTACGATGGCGTTGGTATAAACTTCTTGTACGTCGTCCAGATTTTCAAGTGCATCCAGCAGTTTCTGCATTTTGGCCGCATCTTCACCGGTAAAAACTGTTTCTGTCGCAGGTTTCATCGTGACTTCGGCAACTTCCGGTTTGAAACCAGCAGCTTCGAGTGCTGCGCGTATATCTGACAGATCAAATGGCGCGCATAATACTTCGATACCACCTTCTTCATCGGTAACCACATCATCTGCACCTGCCTCAAGCGCGGCTTCCATCAACGCATCTTCATTTGTCCCCGGAGCAAATAACATCTGGCCGCAGTGTTTAAACATGAAAGCAACAGAACCTTCTGTGCCCATGTTACCGCCGTATTTATTGAACGCATGACGTACCTCGGCAACCGTGCGGACGCGGTTGTCGGTCATACAGTCAACGATCAGTGCTGCACCACCTATGCCGTAGCCTTCGTAGCGAACTTCTTCATAGTTGGCGCCTTCCAGAGTCCCTGCACCGCGTTGTATCGCGCGCGTGACATTTTCTTTCGGCATATTGGCATCTGCAGCTTTATCGACTGCAAGGCGCAGACGTGGGTTGGAATCGACGTCTTCTCCGCCCATACGCGCTGCCACGGTAATTTCTTTAATCAGACGCGTCCAGATTTTGCCGCGTTTTGCATCGGTAGCCGCTTTTTTATGCTTGATATTGGCCCATTTACTATGTCCTGCCATGGTCGCTCTTTCCTGAATTGGCAATTGCTGAGCCATCTGGTCAGCGGTTTTGCCTGGCTTAGTTTGATATTGAAGATGCGCATTTTATCATACTGGCATGGTGGAAAATGGCGAAATCAACAGTCCGATAGGCTTATAGACACACTAATCATCCGTCTGAATAATCCTTCAAAGCAGCCCCGTTATGGCAAGAAGTGGTGACGTTGAACCTTGTGTACGCAATGCCTGTTGGCCTGAGGTTTTTCGCCCGTTGTTGTATTGTCGCGGTTTCCGGATATGTCTTCCACATGCGATGCATGACCTCGCTTTTCCGCCATTTTGCTGACGCGTTTGCAAAAAAATGATGCCTACCGCGCATTGCGTTTTTGTCCGGATGTTGCAAGTTGCCTACAATAAACGTGTACTAATTATTTGCGATTGAGGCTATTTCAGTCTGATCTGCAGTAAATGAGGTGTTCTCATTTCTCAGTTTTCCTCTTATTTCGTCAGATGGCCTTACAATTCCGGTATGCATTCACAACAACCGAACTCTCATACGCGGCAGCATTATCTTGGTGGACTCGCCATAGCCATTGCCGGCGCCATTCTGTTTTCAACCAAAGCCATCGTTGCCAAGCTCATATACCGGTATCAGGTTGATGCAGTCACTCTGATTACTTTTCGCATGGCTTTCTCGTTGCCGATATTTGCGGCGATCGCCGTCTGGCAAATGAGGGATTCGTCACCGTTGTCTGTTTCAGACCGGTGGCGCTTGGTTGGGTTGGGATTGGTTGGCTATTACCTTTCCTCATTTTTAGATTTTCTGGGCTTGCAGTACATCACCGCCGGGCTGGAGCGATTGATACTGTTTCTCACCCCTTCATTTGTTCTGCTGATGTCGGCGGTATGGTATCGCCGGAAAGTCTCGATGCTGGAATGGGCGGCTTTGGTTGTCAGTTATTTTGGTATCGTCCTGGTGTTTTTACACGATCTTGAGTTTGGTGGAAAAGACGTCTTGCTGGGCTCGGCGATGGTACTGGGGGCAGCCGTTTCTTATGCTGTTTATCTGATTCAGTCCGGGCAAATGGTGCGTCAACTGGGTTCTTTGCGGCTGGTTTCTTATGCGATGTGCGTATCCAGTGTTGCCTGCATAGGCCAGTTCTTTGCGTTGCGTCCAGCTTCCATGTTACTGCAGCCAGCGCCGGTTTACTTTTTATCGGTCATTAATGCGATATTTTGTACGGTATTGCCCGTGTTTATGACCATGATTGCCGTGCAGCGCATAGGCGCGGCGACTGCCTCACAAGCAGGGATGATAGGTCCGGTCTCCACCTTGTTCCTGGGCGCTTTTTTTCTCGCTGAGCCGATTACCGGCTGGCAGATAGCTGGTACGGTGTTAGTGATGGGCGGGATGTATTTGTTAACCAGAAAAAAAATGTAGGAGCAAATATGGTCAAAGCAATCAGGATGCGCAGTGTAGGTGGTCCCGAAGTAATGGAATATGTGGATGTTGAATTGGGTAAGCCGGGGCCGGGCGAAGTGCTTATCCGGCATAAGGCATGTGGCCTCAACTATATCGATGTTTATTTTCGTACCGGTTTATATCCTCAAGCTCTTCCCGCAGGCTTAGGTATGGAAGCCGCTGGCGTCGTTGAAGCGGTCGGCGATGGTGTGCTTCATGTTGTTGTCGGCGACAGGGTTGCGTATGCAGGCCGGCCTTTAGGAGCATATTCAGAGGCGCGGGTCATGCCGGCTGCACAATTGGTTCGCCTGCCTGACAGTATTTCGTTTGAGACTGCAGCGGCAATGATGTTGCAGGGACTGACGGTGCAGTACCTGTTTCACCGTACCTATCCACTTAAGGGCGGGGAAACCATACTCTTTCATGCCGCCGCGGGGGGAGTGGGCTTGATTGCCTGTCAGTGGGCGCGCGCAATTGGTGTCAATATGATAGGAACCGTAGGGTCAGACGAAAAAGCGGCGCTGGCAAAAGCGCATGGATGCGCTCATGTTATTAATTACAATAAGGAGAACTTTGTCGAACGCGTAAGGGAAATTACGGAAGGCAAAGGTGTCTCTGTCGTTTATGATTCTATCGGCAAGGATACGTTCACCGGCTCTCTGGATTGTCTTGCTCCGCTTGGAATGATGGTCAGTTTTGGCAATGCTTCGGGCCCTGTCCCTGCGTTTTCGCTGAGTGAGCTTGCCTCACGTGGTTCTTTGTTCATTACCCGGCCGAGTTTGATGAATTACACTGCAAACAGAGTTGATCTGGAACAGATGGCGTCACATTTGTTTACGATGGTTGAAAGCGGAAAAGTTAAAATCGACATCCGTCAGCGTTATCCCTTGAGTGAAGTTGCCCGTGCACATCAGGATCTGGAGGCACGCAGAACAACAGGGTCGAGTTTATTGATTCCATAAGGCGATTAACTATGCTTCCGAAAGAAAAAGAAAGACCATCGGCAGATGACGGGCGTCCGAAGTTTGGACGTCTGCTGCTGGTTTTGTTTGCTGCCGTCATGTTGATCGTGCTGATTACGCTGGCGACTGAGGCTTACTACACTAATTAAGTGCACCGGAAAATCTCTTCATGATGAACCGCTTGCTTACCTGAATGACGTTTCGATCTTTTCATACACCGAGTCTCGAATTATGGATACTGTCCCTTTAAACACCGCCAAAGTCAGTGAGTTTTCGAGTTCGAGTCGTTTGCTGATGTTGCAAAGTCTGGTACCTGTTGCCACCAATCTTGTTTCGTCGCAACTAGAGGCATTTACATCGCGATTAACGGATGCCTTGTTTAAAATTTCTGACCAGACATTACAGCCGGAAGAGGCAGCAAACAGTTTTCAGGCTTGTCAGTTACTGAAGCGCAACCAGACCACTTTTTACCGTTTGTTGGCATCGCAGATTTCAACGATGCTGATGAAAGAAGTCGGCGCGATTAATACGCGCAAACGGCTCAAAGACAATCACGATATCAAGGATATTTCTCTCGTCACTTTCGAGGAAATGGAAAATAAAGTTCTGACCAATAATCTGACGAAATCGCTGGAGGTAAACAGCGCAGAAAAATTGGTGGAGCTGAATTGCCGTATCGGCCTGGTGATGAAGCGCACGCCAATTACTGTGTCGCAAAATCCTTTTCGCCCAGAGATCTTTGTCAATGCGGTGTTGCAGGCCTGGATGGAGCTGGAATCAACGACAGTGACGCCGCATCTGATTATACGGATCATGCAACCGGATTTATTTCTGAATTTAAGTTCTGTTTATCAGGGATTGAATGATGCGTTGGCTGAGCGCGGTATCGTCGTCGATACGGATGCCGTGAAGCGGGAAAACAAAAAACGGCATGCCCCGCTGAAGAGTGAGGATCTTGATTCACGCGATCCTTATCTGCAAAATAAATTAAGAAATATTTTCTATCCTCAGGCGTCTAAAGAGCGAAATCAGTCAGGCGGTGTTGGTGCGGTTGCGCAAGATGGTGCGGGTCAGTCAGGCCCCCTTCAGTCATGGTTGCCTGCGGGCGCTGGTGGGGCGGTGGATACGGTAACGATAGATCGTCAGTTCTTTGATTATCTGACTGGGATGCAAAAGCAGATTCAGCAAAACCAGTTGGCGCAGCCGGAAGACCGATCGCACCTGCGTCGTTTAACACAAGAAGCTTCTGCGGGCGAATTAACCCATATTGATCAGAATACGATAGAACTGCTGGCCAGAATCTTTGATTATGTGTTCAGTGACGACAGTATTCCGGAAGAAATTAAAAGCCTGATCGGACAGCTGCAGATACCGACTCTGAAGGTTGCTTTGCTCGATAAAGATTTCTTTTTTAAAGAAAATCACCCTGCGAGAGTATTGATTGATACCCTCGCAAAATCCAGCGTACTGCTGGGGAATGATGCAACCAGTGAAGATCCTTTGTATCAGATGATAGAAGGCATCGTTGATCGGGTTCAGCAGGATTTTGATCAGCAGATCGAGTTGTTTTCTGATGTGGTTGCTGATCTGGAGGCATTTCTTAAAAGTGAAGAGGCGCAGACCGAACAGGCAATTTCGGAGCCGGTAGAACAAGCGCTGAAGCAGGAAAAAATGCGTCTGGCGCGCGAGTTTGCCGAAAATGACGTCGCGATTCGTACCGACACTGGAGAAGTTGCCGGATTTGTTGAAGAATTTTTGCGTAAGCAGTGGATACGGATTCTGACCATTGCACACAATGTAAAAGAAGAAAAGCCAAACGCGCTCGAAAATGCGTTGCGGACGATGGATGATCTGATCTGGAGTCTGAAACCGAAAAATACATCCGAAGAACGCAAAGAGTTGGTCAGTAAGCTTCCTGCAATGCTGACTTTGCTGAACGCCTGGTTGAATGCGATCAAATGGGATGAGCCGGATCGGGTTTTATTTTTTTCCAAATTGGCCGAGCGCCATGCTGCTATTGCCCGGGCTCCTTTAGAGTTGTCACCACGCCGTCAACTGGAAATCGCCGTCAATATTGCGCAACGCGCGAGCGAAAAAAGACTGAATCGTCATTTCGTCGATCAGAATGAACAGGAAGTGGACGAGTGGGGGAAAATGGTCGAGGGATTGGAGCGTGGCGTCTGGTTTGATTTCACGACCACTGCAGGTGTGACTAATCGCTTCAAACTGGCATGGGTGAGTCCGAAACGGACCCGCTATATTTTTACAAACCGTCAGGGACACGATTCGTTTTCTATATCTCGCGAAGAATTGCTGGCGCAGTTGCGGAATGGTGATGCCACGATTGTTTCCGCTGAATCAATCGTGGATCGTGCACTGGTTGAGGCTTTGCGCGATCCACCGAATTAAACTGATACGCTTATTTTTTTAATGGCAGTTCTACAGTTCTTGTGCTGCCATTGATACCCGGAAAACCCTGCAAGGCACTTTCTATCAGATAAGGCATCTGTTCAGAGATTTGCTGATTCAATTGTTCCGTGCTGACTTTAATGTCCGCCAGTTTTTTTCCGCTTTGAAAGTCGCTGATGTTGATTTCCAGTTGATGCAGATAGTAACGCCGGACACTGAAATCAAGATTTCTGCTCATGTAGTACGGGCTGCCGAAATAATACGGCGAGTAAGGCGAAAAGCGATAGCCGCGACTGAAATGCATTTGCCAGAATGGGTCATACATTGCCGGAGCCCATGGCGCAGACACCTGAATTTCACCCAGGCTCGTTCCGTACTGCATGCCGATTTTTAATGCAGGCGTTACTCCCGCGGTGATTTCCTGAAAACCGTGCAAACCTAGTTGTTGTCTGAGTTCCTCTTCATACAATTTGTATTCTGGATTGTTTTCCTGAGACGGCGATCTTTCGACGATATACGATGTCGCTTGTTTATTTCCCGGCCATTCGTGAAACACACTGACCTGGCTGGTGAACGTGCTGGCACACCCTGTCAGCAATGTACTGATGAAGATGATGGTCCAGGATAAGAAACTTTTCATGGCTTTACTCCAAATCTTAAGATAGTTTCATGATAGCGATCATTCAGCATCGTTGCAGAAATTTTTGTATTGATTTGTATATGAAAACGCCGTGCTCAGGCCGTTGATAACGGCAATTCAGATCCGAGGTTTTCAATAAATCGATACGTTCACGACTGGCAATAAGCAGATGTCATTCTGTATTTATTGCACTATCTTTCTCTGGTTTAAGGTGTTGCGCTTTTTGTCTTGGTAAAATGGTGGTCTCACAAAGTTCATAAGACTTTGATTTATACTATTTTCGCGAGATTCCAAGGCCATGCGTAACGATACCGTCATCACTCCTCAAGCCATACTTCGTCAAGACTACGTCGCCCCGGGTTACTGGGTTGATACTGTAGAAATGGGTTTTGATCTGGACCTCAAATCTACCCTGGTCGCTAACCGTATGGTCATGCGCCGCAATCACGCGAGTATGGAAAAAGATCTGGTGCTGTCCGGCGAGTCCCTGAAATTGGTGCAGTTGCGTTTGAACGGCGTGAAGCTGAAGAAAGCTGATTATCAGATTGATGGTGAGACGTTGCGCATTCCAAATGCACCGGATGAGGTGACACTGGAAATCACAACGCAGATACAACCTTCGAAAAATACTTCCCTGTCTGGTTTGTACGCATCCAAAGGAAATCTCATTACACAGTGTGAGGCCGAAGGTTTTCGCAAAATTACCTGGTTCCCTGATCGTCCTGATGTCATGGCGAAATATACGGTCATGCTGCGCGCTGATAAAAAGAAATTCCCGGTATTACTGAGTAATGGCAATCTGATTGATGAAGGCGATCTTGATGACGGACGTCATTTTGCGAAGTGGGAAGATCCGTTTAAAAAACCTTCGTATCTGTTTGCTTTGGTTGCCGGAACTCTGGTTTGTCAGGAAGAAAAATTCAAGCTGAAATCGGGACGCAAAGCATTACTGCAAGTCTGGGTGGAAGAAGGTAACCTCGATAAAACCCAGCATGCCATGGACTCGTTGAAAAAGAGCATACGCTGGGACGAAGAACGTTTCGGGCTGGAACTTGATCTAGACCGCTTCATGATCGTCGCCACTGGTGATTTCAATATGGGCGCGATGGAAAACAAGGGCCTGAATATTTTTAATACAAAATATGTATTAGCGAATTCCAGCATCGCCACCGACATTGATTATGCGGGTATCGAATCCGTGGTGGGACATGAATATTTCCACAACTGGACCGGTAACCGGGTGACTTGCCGCGACTGGTTCCAGTTGTCTTTAAAAGAAGGTCTGACTGTGTTCCGTGATCAGGAATTCTCTGCCGATCTGGTCGGTACGACGACCGGGCGCGCTGTTAAACGTATCGAGGATGTACGTGTGCTGCGGCAGGTGCAGTTCTCCGAAGACGCTGGCCCTATGGCGCATCCGGTACGACCAGATTCCTTTGTTGAGATCAATAATTTTTATACGGTGACGATTTACGAAAAAGGTGCCGAAGTTGTTCGTATGTACTACACCTTGCTCGGGCATGATGGCTTCCGTAAAGGAATGGATCTGTACTTTGAACGCCACGATGGTCAGGCGGTTGAGTGCGATGATTTCCGTGCTGCGATGGCAGATTCCGGCGGGCGTGATCTGACTCAGTTCGAGCGTTGGTACAGTCAGGCCGGTACTCCACGTGTCAGTGTGGTGACTGCTTATGATGCCGAAGCACAGACTTACGATATCAAGCTGACGCAGTCTTGTCCGGCCACTCCGGGTCAGGAAAAAAAATTACCGTTTCATATTCCTGTTGCGATGGGTTTGCTTGACGCAGACGGAAAAGATATTCCCTTGTATTGCGATGACTACCCGGCCCAGGCGGGTGCTACGAATCTGGTCATCGAACTGACTGCGGCATCGCAAACCTTCCGGTTTAATAAAGTCGCCAGCGAGCCTGTGCCATCCTTGTTGCGTAACTTCTCGGCGCCAGTTGTGCTGGATATTGATTACACCGATGAAGAGCTGGGATTGTTGTTGGCGAATGACAGTGATCCATTCAACCGCTGGGAAGCAGGGCAGCGCCTTGCCACCCGCCGTCTGGTTAAATTGACGAAAGCGCTGCAGGCAGGTGAAGAACTCTCGCTCGATGACTGGTTCATCAATGCATTGCGCAACACACTGAATGACGAGTCTCTCGATCCGGCATTCCGTGAGCTCATGCTGACGTTGCCATCCGAAGCGATGATTGCAGAAGCATTTGATGTGGTCGATCCGCAAGCGATACATACCGCTCGTCAGTTTGTCCGTGCGACGATCACCCGCCATTTGAAAGCAGATTTATTGCATGCCTATGAAACCCATCAGACACCGGGTAAATACCGTCCTGATGCTGTATCGATGGCGAAACGTAGTCTTAAAAATTTGTCGCTCTCATATTTACTCGAATGGGCAGATGAAAGCACTTTCGATCTGGGGTATGTGCAATTCAAAGAAGCTGCAAACATGACGGATCGTCTGGCGGCATTGGCTGCGCTGACAAACTTCAATGGTACTGAAAAGCAGAAGAAAAAATCAGAGAAAGCGCTGCGACGCTTCTTCAAAGATTTCAAGAAAGAAGATCTGGTGATCGACAAGTGGTTCATGTTGCAGGCAACAGCACATACAACAGACGTGGAAAAAGTAAGAGAATTAATGCAGCATCCGGCTTTCACCTTAACGAATCCGAATCGCGCGCGCAGTCTGGTATTTAACTTCTGCAACGCAAACCCATCGCAGTTCCACGCAGCAGATGGCAGTGGCTATGCGTTGTGGGCTGAATTGGTGATTGCGCTGAATAAGATTAACCCGCAGGTGGCCGCCCGTCTTGCACGTAGCCTCGACAGATGGAAAAAATATCCGGTTGGTTTGCAAGCACATATGAAAGCAGCTTTGCAAAAAGTGTCGGCGACGAAGAAATTATCCAAGGATGTCGCTGAAGTCGTCAGCAAAGCACTGGCCGCATAAGTTTGTCTTTGGCGTTTGCCGCCACATAGGAAATCTGCGGGTCGCGGGCCAGAAAGCAGCCAGCACCCGCATGTTTGCTTAGCCATTTGATTATTGAATTTGAGTTTTTAACATAAGGAACATCATGAAACGTGTCAGTCTGACCCAGTATCTGGTTGAAGAGCAGCGTCTGAATAATTCTATTCCCGCAGAGTTACGCTTACTGATTGAAGTCGTCGCCCGCGCCTGTAAAACCATCAGTCATGCAGTTGGTAAAGGTGCGCTCGGTGAGGTTTTGGGCAGTGCTGGCAGCGAGAATATTCAGGGCGAAGTACAAAAGAAACTGGATATCCTGTCGAATGAAATTTTGCTCGAAGCAAATGAATGGGGCGGCCATCTGGCCGCAATGGCATCTGAAGAAATGGAAACCATACACCCGATTCCGAATCGTTATCCTATGGGCGAATACATGCTGTTGTTTGATCCGCTTGATGGCTCCAGCAATATCGATGTGAATGTTTCTATCGGGACGATTTTTTCAGTCCTGAAGGCACCGGAAGGAATGGCCGCACCAACCGAACAGGATTTTCTGCAACCGGGCAGCAAGCAGGTTGCGGCCGGATATGCGGTATATGGCCCGCAGACTGTGCTGGTGCTGACAACTGGCAATGGTGTTAATTGCTTCACGCTGGATCGTGAAATGGGTTCCTGGGTGCTGACACAAAGGAATATGCAGATTCCTGCGGATACCAAGGAATTCGCCATTAACACATCGAATTCGCGTCACTGGTACCCGCCAGTCACGCGCTATGTCGATGAAATGTTGGCAGGTGTGACTGGTCCGCGTGAAAAAGATTTCAATATGCGTTGGATTGCTTCTATGGTGACCGATGTGCATCGCATCTTGTGTCGCGGTGGCATTTTCATGTATCCGGCCGATAAACGCGATACCGAGAAGCCAGGTAAGTTGCGCCTGATGTACGAAGCGAATCCTATGTCATTTATCGTTGAACAAGCCGGTGGAGCCTCGACGGATGGTAAACAGCGGATGCTTGACGTTCAGCCGACAGCTTTGCATCAGCGTGTCGCTGTTTTCCTGGGTTCTAAAAACGAAGTTGAACGCGTGACCCGTTATCATCAGGAGTGATGGATTTTATCGGTGAAAATAAGAAAAGCGGAGCGAGATGCTTCGCTTTTTTTATAAGACAGCGTTAAAGAACGACTGTATTTCTTAGTAAATTCCTGAATTTTGCAAAAAATACGGCGAATTTCATTGAGGGGTTTATAATTTCACTATGTGCTGTATCAAATTAATCTTTCGCCACCAAAATTTCGGGCTCATCGGAACTAATCCGTTGCAGGCGAATCATAAAAGGTTATGAATCAAGTTTCTATTTCAGCTTATCCAGGCAACCTTCACCAATCTCAGGCAGGTAACTGGCGTCCGGTCGTTCTGGCGGCGCTCGTCCATGTTTTATTGTTAGGTTTTTTGTGGATCGGTGTGAGTTGGCAAAATAAAGAGTCAACAGCAGTTGAAGCTGAAGTCTGGGACATGACGACGCGCGAAGCCGCACCGGTTGCGGTTGAAATTCCTCCGGCACCACCGCCAGAGCCAGAACCTGTCAAATTAAAAGACATTCCCCCACCGCCTCCTGCTGTAAAGAACGACTTGCCAAAGGAAGATCCTGAGATCGCTTTGCAGCAAGAGAAAAAACGCCTGCTCGCAGAAAAGAAAAAAGCCGAAGAACATCAGCGCGCGTTGGCAGAGGAAAAGCGTCAGGCAGAGCAGGAGTTGCAGGCGAAAAAAGACAAAGAGCGTGAAAAATTACGCGAAAAAGAGCGCGAACAGGAAAAAGAGCGCCAGAAAGAAAAAGACAAAGAAAAAGAAAAAGAGCGCGATAAAGAAAAAGCAGAGAAACAAAAATTAGCGGATCAAAAAGCGCAACAGGCGAAAGACAAAGCCGCCAGCGACAAGCTGTTTAAAGAAAATATGCAACGTTTGTCAGCACAAGCGGGTGTGACCGGTAGCGGTGGAACAGGTACCGCTGCAAAATCAACCGGAAATAACCGGGGTGATCCAAGCTATATGGCAAAAATTGCCGCTAAAGTTCGCTCCAATACCATTTACAGTGGTGTTGATGCAGTTGCTGGTAATCCGACAGTTGAGTATAGAATTGAGCTGATTCCCGATGGCTCTCTGCGCGGCGCGATTAAAAAACTGAAGTCGTCCGGTAATCTGGCGTTTGACGATGCGGTAGCAAAAGGAATAGAAAAATCCGCTCCCTTTCCTAAAGATAAAAATGGTCAGGTGCCCGGAACCCTGGATTTTGCATACAAAATGAAGGAAGAGTGATAGTTAATGATGTCTTTTTTGAAAAAAATTATTGTTCGTGTCGTGCTCGCCTCCGCGACTGGCAGCATGTTGATTGCACCAGCCAGCGCGCAGTTGCGTATTGAAATTGCGGGTGTGGGATCAAGTCAGATTCCGGTGGCGATTGCCGCATTTGCGGATGAGGCTATGACGCCGCAGCAAATCACCAGCATCATTAAAGACGATCTGAATCGCAGCGGTTATTTCAAAATTATCGAGGCTGGCGCGGTCATCACTGAAACCAGTCCGGTTAATTTTGATGAGTGGAAAAAGCGCGGCGCCGAAGCGCTGGTGGTCGGCAGTGTGCAGCGTCTTGCAGATGGTCGTTTTGATGTCCGCTACAAGTTGCTCGATACGATGAAATCGGCTTCCTTATCCGGCTTCTCTGTTGCGGCAACACCTGAAAATACACGCAAAACAGCACATAAGATTGCGGACGATATTTATGAAAAACTGACGGGCGTGCGTGGTGCATTCTCGACACGTATTGCCTACGTGACCAGGGCCGGGCGCGAGTATCGACTTGAAGTTGCTGATGCTGACGGCGAAGGTGTCCGTGTGGCATTGCGTTCCAATGAACCGATTATTTCACCATCGTGGTCGGCGGATGGCACCAAGGTCGCCTACGTGTCGTTTGAAGCGAAAAAACCTGTGATCTGGGTGCAGAATCTGATGACCGGTGAACGTAAGGTGATTGCGAATTACAAAGGCAGCAATTCGGCACCTGCGTGGTCTCCGGATGGCTCAAAGTTAGCAATTGCACTGTCACGTGATGGTTTGACGCAGATTTATTCCGTCAATGCGGACGGGTCTGGTTTGCAACGTCTGACCAGTAGTAGTGGCATTGATACCGAGCCACAGTTTTCAGCCGATGGCCAGTCAATTTACTTCCTGAGTGACCGCAGCGGCGGCCCGCAGATTTATCGTATGAACAGTAACGGTGGAGAAGCCAAGCGCGTGACTTTCAGCGGGAGTTATAATATAACGCCGCGGATCTCACCGGATGGTCGCACTTTAGCTTATATCTCGCGCCGTGACGGTAAGTTTCAGTTGTATGCGCTTGATTTAGTCAGTGGTCAGGAACAAAGACTGTCAGACACAAGTAAAGACGAATCCCCAAGTTTTTCGCCAAATGGTCGCTACATCATGTACGCAACCGAATCTGGGCGACGTGGTGCTTTGGCAGTGGTTTCTGTCGATGGTAAAGTTAAGCAAAAATTGACGGTGCAAGCCGGAGATATTCGGGAGCCCACCTGGGGTCCTTTCATGAAATAAGTTGTAATCACTTTTTTTTAATCAGGAGAGAAAATGCGCTTCACATCCCAATCCAAAACTCTGGCTATGCTGGTTTCCAGCGTTGTTCTGATGACTGCCTGTGCTTCTAAAGTACCACTCGAAGACAAAGCAAAAATCGAAGAAAAACCAGTTGCAACAACTCAGACTCCGGCTGACCCAAATGCTGTTAAAACAGTTGATACTGGTTCTGTCGATCCTTTGAACGATCCAAAAGGTGTATTGGCGAAACGTAGCGTTTATTTCGACTTCGATAGCTATGTCGTTAAAGATGATTACAAATCTGTCGTTGAAGCGCACTCCAAATACCTGAGTACAAACAAAGGCCGTAAGATCCTGATCCAGGGTAATACCGATGAACGTGGCGGCAGCGAATACAATCTGGCTCTGGGCCAGAAACGTGCTGAAGCTGTTCGTAAATCCATGAGTCTGTTGGGTGTTTCTGAAGCGCAAATCGAGGCAGTGTCTTTGGGTAAAGAAAAACCAAAAGCTGAAGGCCACGATGAAGCAGCGTGGGCAGAAAACCGCCGTGCTGATATCGTTTATCAGTAATAGCAGCGTAGTTTAAAAGTGCCCTTGGCGGTCTTTTGAGCTTATTTGACGCCGGATTCCTCACTCAGGATATCCGGCGTCTTTCATTCTATTTTTGATTGCTATGAAATTGACCTCTATTCGTCGTTCTTTTGCCATGGCTGCTCTGTCAGCGGCTTTTTCCACTGCCCTGATCCCTTCGCTGGCATCGGCAGGAATTTTTGATGACGATGAAGCGCGTAAAGCGATTCTGGATTTACGCTCTAAAGTGGATGCAGTAAATCTTCGTCTGGATAATAAACTCGATACCAAAGCGGACAAAGGTACAGCGCTGGATCTGGCTAATGAAAATGAACAGCTGCGTGCTGAGATCGCTAAGTTGCGCGGACAGGTGGAAGTGTTGGCGAATGACATCGCCAATACCCAGCGTCGCCAGCAGGATTTTTATGTTGATCTGGATAATCGCCTGCGTAAAATTGAGCCTAAGCGCCTGACGGTTGACGGCAAAGAGGCAACGGTAGAGCCAAATGAACAGCGCGCTTACGACAATGCGCTCAGTTTATTTAAGGCGGGTGATTATAAAAATTCAGTGACATCGTTCAGCAGTTTTCTGGTGGCGTATCCGCAGTCAGCCTTTGCTGGTTCGGCTCAGTACTGGATGGGCAATTCATACTATGCACAGCGTGATTGTAAGAACACGATTGTGGCTATGCAACAACTGGTGAAAGTGTATCCGGATCACCCCAAGGCGCCTGATGCGTTGTTAAATATTGCTGGTTGCCAGACTGAGATGAAAGATAAAAACGCGGCTAAGAAGACGCTGGAAAGCCTGATTGCGCAATATCCGGAAAGCGAAGCGGCGCATGCAGCGAAGAACCGCATGACATCGGCGAAGTAAGTCTGACAAGGATTTAATCCTGTTCATGCCATTGACAGCGGCCTGAAAACACCATATAATTTCGGTCTTTCGGGTCGTTAGCTCAGCTGGTAGAGCAGCGGACTTTTAATCCGTTGGTCGCAGGTTCGAATCCCGCACGGCCTACCACGAATACAAAAAAGACTTATGTCATGTAAGTCTTTAATTTTTTTAGCAAGTTTTGGGTCGTTAGCTCAGCTGGTAGAGCAGCGGACTTTTAATCCGTTGGTCGCAGGTTCGAATCCCGCACGGCCTACCAAAACAAAAGGACTCAGGTGTATGCCTGAGTCCTTTTTTGTTTTTCCAATCATGACGAGAGAAGCCGTGACCGGCACAATGCAAACTTTTGTATTGTTCTCCCATCGCCTGTGAATTGGAATTATCATTCCTGATTAGCTTAGCGGACAGTCCATCATGAAAAAGCCTGTAGTCAAAAAAAACAAACAAAACAAGTCAGACGGGCAGAGCGGGCAGGATGCGGCAGATCACAATGAAAAGCATGAAATCCGCCCCGGTCAGTCGCTGGAGTTACTCAAAGAGCTGCATATCCTCACGCGCGATGGCAAACTGAATCAGGATAGCCGCCGCAAGCTCAAGCAGGTCTATCACTTATATCAATTCATCGAGCCTTTGCTGGAAACCCTGCAAAAAGACCATGCCGATATCAGCCTCGTCGATCATGGGGCAGGGAAGTCCTATCTCGGCTTTATTCTGTATGACCTCTTCTTTAAAGTCGGACAGTCGCAAAGCAAAGCGCATATCTATGGGATTGAAACCCGCGATGAACTGGTGCAGCGATCGACAGAGCTTGCCCGGCGTCTCGATTTTCCCGGTATGTCTTTCCTGACTTTATCCGTCGCAGAGTCGATTACCTCAGATCAGTTGCCAGACCAGATTGATATCGTCACCGCTTTGCATGCATGCGATACGGCGACGGATGACGCGATACAGTTTGCCTTGAAAAAGAAGGCTAAATTTATGGTGTTAGTACCTTGCTGCCAGGCTGAGGTTGCCGCTGAATTGCGCAAAAATAAAAGCGATGCGGTGCGCAATAATCCTTTATCTGAAATGTGGCGCCATCCCATACATACGCGCGAGTTTGGCAGTCAGATTACCAATGTGTTGCGTTGTCTGCAGTTAGAGGCGCATGGCTACCAGGTTCGCGTCACTGAGCTGGTAGGATGGGAGCATTCGATGAAAAACGAATTGATCATTGCTGAATACAAAGGTCTGCCTGCGAAACGTCCGGCAGAGCGGCTGGCGGAAGTGCTGAAGACGACGGGGCTGGAAACTATGCAGCGACGTTTTTTTGTCACACCGTAAATTTGTCGTCACTTGCAGGTCATAAAAAATGATTAATATCATTTTCACTCTGACGTGCTGTATCTCTCTCTCATGGTATTGATAGTAAAGGATAGAAAACATGCTGGCTGCCGTTGACCTTGGTTCCAACAGTTTTCGTTTGCACATCGCCCGTCATGAAGGTGATGCGATTCGTGTCGTTAAAAGTGCGCGTGAGCCTATCCGTCTGGCGGCCGGGCTCGATGCGGATGGTAATCTGACGCCGCAGGCGATACAAAATGCGGTTGATTGCCTGGCACGCTTCCGTGAAATTCTGAATGCCTATCCGATCGACAGCATCCGTGTTGTGGCGACGAATACGATACGTATCGCTAAAAATTCTGCCGCCATTCTGCCGCGAGCCGAAGCGGCGATTGGTCATCCGATTGACGTGATTTCCGGCGAAGAAGAGGGCCGCCTGATTTATATGGGCGTATCGAATGCGATTCCTGTGCCCGATGAGCGCCGTCTGGTGATGGATATCGGCGGTGGCTCGACGGAAGTGATACTCGGGCGTGGGCACGAGATCATCAAGGTGGAATCGTTCAGCATAGGCACCGTCAAGCATAGCGCCAGTTTTTTTCCGGATGGACGTCTGACGGAAGCGGCTTTTGAAGCGGCTATTCTTTCCGCAAGATCGATGTTTGAAGATGCTGCGCCACCATATCAGCCGCAGCACTGGCGCAAGGCTTATGGCTCATCTGGCACGATGCGGGCGATTGCCGATGCGATCGTCAACAATGGTCTGGGCGATGGCAAACTGACCTTAAAAAGTCTGAATGCACTGAAACAATACTGCATCCGCTGCGGACAACTCAGCGAACTTGAATTGAACGGCATCAAACCCGAGCGCGTCGCCATGGTGATTGGTGGGCTGGCGATTCTGATCGGGCTGATGCTGGAATTTAACATCGAAGTATTGTTGCCGGTTGAAGCTGGTCTGCGCATGGGCGTCATGTGGGACTTGTACTTACGTGCGACCAAACGCGACCGGCGCGAAGTCTCGGTGCAGAAAATTACCCAGCTTTTCCATATCGACATGTCACGTGCAAATCGCGTCGCAGACATGGTGAAATCGATTTATCAGCAACTCAAACCGGCATCTGATACCTATTTGCGCTTGTTGTACTGGAGTGCGATGTTGCATGAAGTAGGTATGGTCGTTTCTCACACTGGTTACCATAAGCATGGCGCCTACATGATAGAAAATGCCGACATGGCGGGATTCACCACCAGCGAGCAAAGGATCATGAGTAAGCTGATCCTCAGTCAGAAAGGTAATTTGCGCAAAATCAGTGAAGGTCTGACTGAAATGGATTTTGCCAAAGCGGTGCTGGCATTGCGTCTGGCCGTGATGCTGATGCATTCACGCGCAGAAATTGACTATGAAGATATTCGTCTCAAAATGAAAAAGAATATCGAACTCGACATGCGTCGCGACTGGGTTTCCCTGCATCCGACGGTGGCTTATTGGTTGCAAAAAGAAACCGAATGCTGGCGTGAGGTTGGCATGGATTTTCTGGTGCGGGCAAATGTCTGAAGTCAGAGAAAACAGATTGATAAAGAAAAGGCTCGCAACATGCGAGCCTTTTTTATGAGCTTTTTTTATCAACCTGCACCAGCTCCTTCGTCACAGCAGTTCGTGCTGATACGTTTAAAATTCTTCCCAGTCTGAGTTTTCTTTCGTTGTTGCTGGTTTTGTTGTGCTCGCACGTTTCGTTGTACTCGCAATTTTTTTCAACGGCTGCGCCTGACGCTGGCTGGCGATCCGTGGCGATGCTTTTACTGGTGTCGTATGTATCGCACGTGTGGTGTGCGACGACGACGCGCTGATCGTTGTTTGTGACGCATCCAGCTTGAACATGCTGACCACGTTCGCCAGATTTCTGGCCTGGTCTTGCATCGCGGCCGAAGCCGCAGCGGCTTGTTCTACCAATGCAGCATTTTGTTGCGTGACCTGATCCATCTGGATGATGGCCTGATTCACTTGTTCTATGCCAGATTGCTGTTCATGGCTGGCCGCTGTGATTTCGCTCATGACATCGGTGATGCGATTGACGCCGGTGACAATTTCCTGCAACGCGAGGCCCGCTTCACCTACTTGTTGTGAACCCAGTCCTACCTTTTCAACCGAATCATCAATCAGTGTTTTGATTTCTTTCGCGGCCGCAGCGGAACGCTGTGCCAGATTGCGGACTTCTGACGCGACGACCGCAAATCCGCGTCCCTGTTCACCGGCGCGCGCGGCTTCCACTGCCGCATTCAGAGCGAGAATATTGGTCTGAAAAGCGATGCCATCAATCACACTGATGATGTCGACAATTTTCTTCGAGGAGCTGTTAATGGCTTCCATCGTATTGACCACCGTTGTGCCCGCCACGGAACCCTTGGCAGCCACGTCGGCGGTGGACAATACCAACTGATTAGCCTGGCGAGCATTTTCCGCATTTTGTTTGACGGTCGATGTCAGCTCTTCCATGGAAGCCGCTGTTTCTTCGAGCGAGCCAGCCTGTTCTTCGGTACGCGCAGATAAATCCAGATTGCCTGAGGCAATTTCACTGGAGGCGGTTGCGATCATATCGGTGCTCTGACGTACCTCGCCAACCACTTTAGCGAGGCTCTGGCGCATGCTCTTCATCGCGAACAGCAGGCTGTCCTGATCGTTTTCACGGGTGTGGACATCAATCGTCAGATCGCCTGCGGCAATGCCTTTAGCGATGTCGGCCGCATATTCAGGTTCGCCACCGATGGCGCGCTCAATATTGCGTGCCACGATCACGATGATCGCACTCAATACGATGCCGATACCTGCCAGCAAAAAGATGGCACTCCACAGATCTTTGATGAAGGCATCCGTCAGGTCGTCAAGGTATAAGCCGGTGATGAAGGTCCAGTCCCACGGCTTGTATGTCAGAAGATAAGCGCCCTTGGGAAATACCTGCTTAGGATCTGCATTGCCCGGTTTGGTCCAGACATACTCGATCCAGCCTTCACCACTCTCTTTGGCGATAGTCGCGATATTCCGATACAGAAACTGGCCGTTGGGATCTTTGAAGTCACTGACATCTTTACCGACAAGTTCTGCTTTGATCGGATGCATCACCACAGTCGGGTGAGAATTGATCACCGTATAGTAGCCATCCTTGCCGTAGCGCATGGCTTTGAGGCGCGCCAGCGCTTGTTTCTGTGCTTCTTCCAGCGGCATCGCGCCAGAACTGACCAGCGCCGCGTACTCTTTCACTGTTGACATACCGACGTCCGTCGCAAATCGCAAGGCGATCTGTCGTTCTTCAAAACGCTGTGCTTTATTCTGCAAAATATTGACGGTGCTGATTCCTAGCAGGCAAAGCCAGCTGATGATGAGTGGTAAATAAAGTTTGCTGCGAAAGCTGAGTTTCATGTCTTTTCCTGCTGATGTTGGGGATGTTTTTCTAAAGGACGTGATGCAAATCCTGCATGTGTACTGTGATGTAAATAGAGCTAAATCAAGCGACTGAGAATGGTGTTCCCGGGATCACTGTTTGCTTCCGGCGGAGAGATCCGGCAACTGCATCCGGTTGGATGGGGACGTGCAGACAAAGATCAGTCAATGGCGATGCTAAAAAACGATGAATGCAAAGAAAACGATAAAATCAATATTATTGGTATGGTAGTATAAAAAAGTTTATCTACGTCAACACTGTGGCAATAAACAACGAACTTTGCTGAGTTCAGATGCGTCGTCTGAGGCTGTCGCGCAGTCGTCGGGGAGCCATCATGCAGAGGGCGGATAAGCTTGTTTTCTCCCCGAATTTTAGAAAAGAGGGGAGTATGTTCAATTTTCGCTTAAATCTCTTTGAATTTATTGGGGATTAGAAAATACTCCCCCCAGTATATTTTTCGTTAAATTGACCTGCTGTCATCAAATAGCAGTCTGACTGACTATCAAGCTGGTAAACAATCCAGCAATAAAAAAACGACGATCGCCGTGGCGTATCGTCGTTTTTTATTGAGATGACGGCGCCGTTTCAGCGCAGATCAGCTTGCCGTGACATCAGAAATCAAACTGTGCAGACAGTTTGTAAATCCTTGAGGCGCCCGGCAGCAAGTAGCCGCCGAGGGATTGCGTGACATCGCGCCAGTAGAATTTATCGAATGCATTGTCGATATTAAAGCGCAAGGTCGTCGCGGTGCCGGCGATGCTGGTCACATAACGTGCGCCCAGATTCACGACCTGATAGCCGGGCACAATCACCGCGTTATCTGGCGAATAGGCTTTATTGCCGGAATACTGCCAGCTCGCATTCAGATTCAGTCCTTTGACTTGCGCAACGGCGTAGTCGGCATAGATGCTGGATTTCAGCTTAGGTACGTTCAACACGCGTTTGCCATCCAGCGCGGCATTTCCCGTGTCTTGCTGTTTCGCTTCGAGTGCGGTGACGCTGGCGCCGAGGTACAGTTGCGGACTCAGCTTGCCCTGCGCTGACAGTTCCAGTCCGGTATGTTGCGCTTCGCCATTCTGTACATAAACGTTGGCGCTGTTGGTATATTCGAGTGGTTTCTGAATGCGGAAAACAGCCGCAGTGATGCTCAGATCGCGGCTCAGATCGCTCTTGATACCGAATTCCAGCTGCTTCGAGCGTGCCGGATTCAGCATGACATTCTGATTGATGGTGCCGAAAGGGGCGATGCCGCCATGTTCCAGCCCTTGCGCGAACGAGCCGTACAAAGACATGGATTGCACAGGTTGATAGACCAGTGCTGCATTCGACACCCAGGCATTGCGGTCATAGCCGGGATTATCGAGTTGGCTGCGCTCGATGTGCAGATGGCGCACGCCGGCGTGCAGTTTCCAGGTATCGCTGAGGCTGATGATGTCTTGCGCAAATACCGACCATTCTTTATCGGTGCGACGTAAGCTGGCTGCCCCCGGCTGATTTGGCGATGGTGCGACGGCAACCGGGTTATACAGATTGCTGGTACCAGCGTAATCGTAAATGTAATCGCCAAAATAATCTTTGCGGCGGGAAGTGGATAAACCTGCTGCAAACGTATGGGCAAATACGAAGGTGTTAAATTTACCGCTGAGCAGCGCCTGGGTGCCGGTCATCGATTTCGACTCATTCAGGCTGCGATAGTCATACACGTCGTAATCGCCATTTGCGCAATAGCCCGGGGCCAGATTGGCAGAACTGCAGCCATACGGAAACGCGGTGTAATCGTCGCGTTTGAATTCATGCTGATTCGCGGCAAAGCTGGCGTTCCAGTCGGCGTTGATTTTGTATTCAAAACGCACGCCCACATTGGTGTTGCGGGTATCGACCGGTTTCGCCCACGGCTGTTGATTCAGCATCATATCGGCGCTGATGTTGCGGGGCAGATCGGTGCCATTCGTGAGCTGGAAGCCCGGCACTGAGAGCTGCGATTTGTGCTGATAATCGAGATCAAGTTGCAGCAAAGCCTGCGACGACAAATGCCAGTCGAACGCGCCGGAAATAAACTGGCGCTCACCATTCGCCCCTTTGACATACGAGCGCAGGCGTTCGCCTGCGGCATTGATGCGATAACCGAACTGACGGTCGGCGCTCATGCCGCCCAGATCGGCACTGCCATACAGCGTGCCGCGTTCTGAAATTTCCGTGGTGATGCTGCGCAGTGCGGATGTCGTCGGGCGCTTGGTCACGTAATTAATGATGCCGCCCGGTGTCGCGAAACCAGACTGAAATCCGGAAATACCTTTGAGGATTTCAACGCGTTCTTTATTTTCCAGCGGAATCGAGGCATCGCCCGGAATCGCAAAACCATCTTTACGATAGCTGCTGGAATTATCCAGCGCAAAACCGCGAATCGAGAATTGCTCGGCATAGCCGATCGCGTTATAGGCGTCATTCACGCTGGCATCGAATTTCATCGCATCGGTGGTCTGGCGTATGCGCAAATCCTGCATTTGCAGCGTCGTCCATGCGGTGACCGAAAACGGTGTCTCGATCAGTGCGGTATCCAGAAAACCGGCGGCTTTGGTGCGTTCGGCTTTGGCATCGCTGAGCCGGTTGCCACTGACGATGACTTCAGGTAAATCTTTTTCAACGGATTGCGCGTGCGCCGCATTCCACGCAAATGCCTGTGCGACAGCAATCGCGATCAACGATAAACGGCGTGGATGAAGATGATGTGCAGATGGGTTTTTCATGTTGTACTCTCGGTTGCGGTGAAGTACAGCGCGGGAGTACACAAAAGGACGTGGCAGAGGCATGAACTTTGCGCTTCCCTTCGCTGGCATTATCCAGATCAGGTATAAGGGACTCTCTCACCCGGAAAAACATTTCCAGGACCCCTAGCGAAGGCACCACTTTAACATGAATCGTTTAGCTCAATAAAAAAAAGCACACCAGGTGTGCTTTTTTGCCTCAAATATACTGGGGGGAGTATCTTAAAACCCCCAGCAAATACGCTGAGATTTGGTGCAAACAGGCTCATACTCCCTGTTTTTTGGCTGCGAAGCTGATCCACATACCTTCCATGGAATACACCAGCAGCGCTGCCCAGATCGCAATGAAGCCGAGCAGTTTATGGTGATCAAACGCTTCGTGAAACACCCAGATGCCGAGTAAGAGTTGCACGCTGGGCGCGATGTATTGCAGTAAACCGAGTGTCGTCATCGGAATCCGGCGGGCACCGGCGGCAAACAGTAACAGCGGTATCGCCGTGATCGGGCCGCTGAGCGCGAGCAATATCTGCATGTGACTGTCTTGTACAAGAAACGCATTTTGCCCATGCACAGTCAGCCACGCCAGATAAGCGAACGCGAATGGAAACAGTAAAATTGTTTCCAGCGACAAGCCTTCCAGTGCGCCCAGTGACGACGTTTTACGTAACAGACCATAAGTGCCGAAGGTGATCGCCAGCGCTAAGGCCACCCATGGCAGATGACCGGTTTGCCAGGTCAGCCAGGCGACACCAAGCGCCGCAAATGCGACGGCCAGCCATTGACCCGGACGCAGCCTTTCCCGCAACACCGCCGAGCCGATCAGAATATTCACCAGCGGTGTAATGAAATAACCCAGACTCGCATCGACGACATGACCATCGTTGACGGCCCAGATATAGATGAACCAGTTGCTGGATAAGAGCAGGGCGCTGAGCGTAAAACCGGCAATCACTTTTGGCTGGCGACGGACAGCGCTCAGCCATGACCATTGCTGACGCCAGGCGAGTACGCCGGCTAAAAACAGCAGCGACCATAACATACGATGGATCAGTATTTCTAAGGAGGGAACGCTTTGCAGTGCTTTGAAATACAGTGGAAACAGACCCCAGACGATGTAAGCGGAGCCTGCCAGGAAGATGCCTTTACGCATGTATCATATCCAGAAAAAAGCCGCACAGCGGCTGAGGCATGAATTATCCTCGTAAAGACAGAATCATGCTTGAGGGGTAACTATTTGTTGCGTTGAATTGTGCGGATAGTGGGCGGATAGTGGTGATGACTTGGAGGCGTAAGCCCGTTTTACTTTTCTCTGGCCGCCGCAATTTGCTTGCAGAGTGCTTCGGTGCCATCGAGTATGCGTGGCCCGGCGCGGTTCAGCCAATCGCCATTCACCGCGTACAGATGATTTTTCTTTGCTGCAGTCAGCACAGAAAATTGCCGCCATTCATTCAGGCTATCGGTGTTGCTGCCACCGGTGATGATCGCATCCGGATTCGCCGCCAGCAAAGCTTCCACTGACACGGTGGGGCTGATTTCTTTCAGTGCACCAAAAACGTTTTTGCCGCCACATAAGCGTATCGCCGCCGAGACCATGTGCGTATCATTCAGCGTCATCAGCGGCTTGCGATTGACTTGATAAAAGACACTGATGGGTTTGTCACGTGCGCTCTGATATTGTTTCTGAAGGTTGGCGAGCCGCAAACGGAATTGCTCTGCGGCCGCTTTACCAGCGGCTGGCGTGTCAGCCAGTATCGCCAGTCGTTCCAGCGAGGTGGCCACCATCTCGTAATCGCGCGGTTCGCTTTCAAAAACGGTGATGTGATTGTCGCGTAATTTGTTAACCAGTGATTTGCCGCTACCTGTGCCCCACACCACTACGAGATCAGGTTTTAAGGACAGCAGTTTTTCCAGATCTAAGGCAAAGACATTACCTACCGAAGGTAAGGCCTTTGCTGCTGCGGGAAAATCGCTGTAATCACTGACGGCAACGATACTTTTTGCCGCGCCAGCTGCAAATAATAATTCGGTCGCATGCGGCGCCAGGCTGATAATTCTTTGTGCTGGCTTGTCGAGTGTAATCGTACGCTGCGCATCATCTTTGACACTGACCGCCGCCACACTGCTGGCGCTGACCAGTAGTGCAGGCAGTATGCAGACGCTGCCAATCAGCATGCGCAGCGATGTCATCAGATTTCCAGATTGTCGATCAGACGGGTATTGCCGAGCTTCGCGGCTGCCAACACCACCAGCGGCGCGCCCTGCGCGATATCGCCAGCAGACGGCGGTTGCAGGTCGGCACGTTTGCGGATCGCAATGTAATCCGGTTTCCAGTGACGATTTGCGAGGCTGGCCATGGCTTTGCGTTCGAGTTCAAACATATCCAGATGACCGCCACGGACTTCTTCTGCAACCTGATTCAATGCCTGATACAGCGCCGGTGCTTCGGCCCGTTCTTCGGCAGACAGATACATATTGCGCGACGATAAGGCAAGGCCGTCTTCGGCACGGAAAGTATCGGCTGCGATGATTTCGGTTGGCAAGGCAAATTGCTTGCTCATATTTCTGACGATCATCAGCTGTTGATAATCTTTCTTACCGAACACGGCAACGCGCGGTTGTACGCAAGAGAATAATTTCAACACCACCGTGGTCACGCCAGTGAAAAAGCCTGGGCGGAATTCACCTTCGAGAATATTGCCGAGATCGTCTGGCGGACGAACGCGGAATTCCTGCGGTTCTGGATACAGGTCTTTTTCTGTCGGCGCGAACAAAATATAGACGCCTTCTTTTTCAAGCTTTTCTACGTCAGCCTGGAAAGTACGCGGATATTTGTCGAAATCTTCGTTCGGTCCGAATTGCAGACGATTAACGAAAATCGAGGCGACCACCGGGTCGCCATGTTTTTTTGCGAGACGCATCAGCGACAGATGGCCTTCGTGCAGATTGCCCATGGTTGGCACAAATGCCGTGCGTAACTGACCGCTCAGATGGTCGCGTAATTCTTCAATGGATGAAATGATTTTCATAATGAATGTGTGATGTTTCGGTTATCAATGATACTCAGACTGGCGAATAGGCGAGTCTGACGTAGATGGGCGCGAAGGCTTCGGCCTGCGTGATTTCTATCAGCGTTTCTTTCGCCAGTTCGAGCAAGGCGACAAAATTCACGACCAGTACCGGCGCGCCACGGGAAGGATCGAATAGTTCGGAGAATTCGACAAATTTAGTCGATTGCAGCTTACGTAAAATACCGGACATGTGTTCGCGTACCGATAATTCTTCGCGGCTGATTTTGTGATGCGCCACCAGTGTTGCCCGCTTCATGATGTCGGCCCAGGCGGCTTGTATATCGGCGATTTCCACGTGCGGCCAGTGCAGTACCGTGTTTTGCTCGACGAACACCTGCGCATGCAAAAAATCACGGCCTAATTGCGGTATCGCATTTAAATCGTAAGCAGCCAGTTTCATTTGCTCATATTCGAGCAGGCGTCGTACTAATTCCGCACGCGGGTCTTCGGCCTCATCTTCGGCATTGCTTTTGGTGGATGGCAGCAACATGCGCGATTTAATCTCGATCAGCATGGCAGCCATCAGCAGATATTCTGCGGCAAGCTCCAGATTATGTTCGCGAATCTGATCGACATACTTCAGATATTGCAAGGTCACTTGCGCCATCGGAATGTCGAGAATATTGAAATTCTGTTTGCGGATCAGATACAGCAATAAATCCAGCGGCCCTTCGAATGCCTCCAGAAAAACTTCCAGCGCATCTGGCGGAATGTATAAATCATTCGGCAGCTTGAACAGTGGCTCGCCGTACAGTCGCGCAAACGCCATGCCGTCAACGACATCGGGCGTGCTATCAACGGCACCGACCAGAGGTAACTCTGACGAGGGAAGTTCAGAAGTAGTCACAAGCAGGGCGCTCTGACAGGATCAGCCTTTGTTTTGGTAAACGTAAGCTTGTTGTGGCACGCGGGATTCCAGATTGTTTTTTTGCGTTTCCAGATCAACTGGAGCTTTGTCCCATAACAGCGCGCGACCGTCACGCTGGCTTTGCTCCAGCTTAGGGTTCGCAGTTTTTAAACTTTTGAGAAAGCCAGTTGCTTCGGATTCGTACAGAGAAAATTGCTTGGAGAATTTCATAGTATTGAAATAAACACGTAAAGAACGGATGAAGCGGCATTTTACTCTGTATTTCCGGGAAAACCGCATTCGTCCAGATATGGATGGAAAAGTATTCGCAGGCACAGACGCTTCCCAGCGACGCGTCTGTGGCAGAGTAATGACAGATTACAAGTCAGGCTTATCTACCCATTTACGTATGTGTACGGGTTGATAGGTTGCGAAGTGCTGTAATAACTCTGCCGGATTGCTACTGGAATAGAGTAGTTCCAAATGCGCTGAGCGCAAGAAACCTTGTTGCTGGGTATTCTTTAAAAATTCCAGCAGACCGTCGTAGAAGCCTTCGACATTCAGTAAGCCTATCGGTTTGTCATGAAAACCCAGTTGTGCCCAGGTCATGACCTCGAATAATTCTTCGAGTGTGCCTATGCCGCCTGGCATAGCGATAAAACCATCGGATAATTCCGCCATCATAGCTTTGCGCTCATGCATATTTTTGACGATATGCAGCTCACTCAGGCCGCGATGACCGACTTCTTTATCCATCAGCGCTTGAGGAATAATGCCGGTGACTCGCCCGCCAAGTCGCATGACTTCATCGGCAATGATGCCCATCAGACCGACGTTGCCGCCGCCATAGACCAAGCCAAGCTGTCGCTTGACCAGATTCGCCGCCAGTTGTCTGGCACCTGCGGCATAGGCGGGCAGGATACCTGCTGCTGAACCGCAATATACGCAGATTGCTTTCATGAGTGATTCATTTTTTGCAGATAATTCTGCGACATTTTTTCAAAAACCTGTTTGGTTTCGCCGCGTAAATAGGGGCTGATCAGCACGATGACCTGATAGCAGCCGCGCGCCAGTGATTCCGACATGGTTTGCAGCTCTGAATATTTACGCGGATTGCGTACATATTCATACGACAGCCAGTAAGTGGCGACGACAACCATGTTGGTTGCGAGGGCATCTATATCCATATCGGTTGCTTCGAATTCACCGTCGGCACGCAAGTCGTGACAGAGATCGGTGGCGACTTTGATTTTATGCGACAGGATTTCTTTGAAGTTGAGTTCCAGCTTACGGTTGCGAGACAGTAAATCACTCAGATCGCGATAGAAAAAGCGATAGCGCCATACCAGTTCAAAAGTCAGATGCAGATAGGTCCAGATATCCTGAATATTTGCTTTTCTACCCTGTGGAAAGGCGAGCTTTTTATTAATTTCCGCCTCAAACTGGGTAAAAATGGAGTTGACGATATCGTCTTTATTGCGGAAATGGTAATACAGATTGCCGGGCGAAATATTCATTTCTTCGGCAATCACCGTTGTTGTGATGTTTGGCTCACCAAATTCATTAAACAAGCGGAGGGAAAGTTCGAGGATGCGTTCCCGGGTGCGGCGAGGAGCTTTGTGTTGCATGTGATTCTTCTCGAAAAATTATTTCATTAGAATAACATCGTTCTGTTCAACAGCAAAACCTCTCGCTACATTGTGGCAATTTTCTCGTTCTCAGAAGAAACGTGAAATAAGCGTGTTTTAGCGAGCTTATCGTGTAAAAATTGACCATGTTCGTCGAGACGTGATGTCATCGCCCAGCCTGCGATGCCGATACCGAGAACGATTACCATCGGCCACTCTTTAAGTCCGAGCTGATAATTGATGGCCATTGCTGGAATAAACCACATCCAGGCAAGGCAATAGCGGACGATCGCCTTCACCAGTGGAAGTTTTTTGCCGTCGGTATCTGCCACGCGGATGCGCCAGGTTTGCATCGCAAGCGTTTGTCCGCTGCGGGTCCAGCAAAACACAAAATAAATACCGATGACGATAAACAGCCAAACCTGCCTTACATGTCGCAAGGTCAGTGCGTGCTTGCTTTGCGTGATGACATCAAACAAAAAACCGGCAACAAAGACGATGCCGAATAAGAGCAAGGCCTCATAGACCATGCAAATTAAACGGCGACGTAAAGTGGGTGTGGCTAAAACGCTGTTCACAGATTATTTCGATACGGCTTGGGATGCAGAACCCGCTGCCGGAGCGATGACAGGTTCACTGACGGCAGGCAGACTGCCGGAAGCTGGCGCAGGTGCGGCCACTAATGCCGCTGCCGATGCTGGCGCCGGTGTTACTGGCGCGATCGGCGTTGCTAACGCTGGTTTTGCCGGTGGTTTAGGTCCCAGCTTAATCGGTGCCAGTATTTGCGGATTTTTCACCAGATCCGGCGATAAATTGGTCACGCTTTTTTTCTTTGCATGCTCCTGCGCGAGACGTTGTTTTTCTTCGGCGCTGAGTTGCTGATATTGCTGCCATTGCGCTGATTTTTGCTCAGGTTTCACCAGCGAGCTTTTCGCGAAATTTTCACGCGCTGCCATGCGTTGTTCCGGCGTGAGCTTAATCCATTCGCGCATTCTTTCTTGCACGCGAACTTGCTCTTCCGGCTTCATTTTTGCATAGCGTGTGACTATTTCCAGCCATTTTTTCTTGCGGCCTTCAGGGAACTTATCCCATTCTCCTGCCAGTGGCGCCAATGCCTGTTTTTGCATGACATTCAGTTCCGACCACAATGGCCTTACCAGTGTGGCAGGTGCTGCAATTGCAGGTGTGGCTGCCGGTTTGGAAGCCGGCACAGCATTAGTGCCGCCCGCCAGCGCAAATGGCAGGCCAGCACTGAAAAGCAGGAAAAATACGTAATGACGTAAATTGGAAAACGCCACGTTTACTCCTCCGCTTTATTCAGATAAGCGGTAAAGCCGGTATCGACATAAGCTGCGGGCGGTAATTCATCAACGAGGACAGCGGCATCAATATCAGCTAATTCGCTGATGTTTTGTTGCTGTTCGTACTCATAAATACCAAACAATCCGGCAACCAGCGCCAGCATAGGGAGCAACAAACTCACTTTGCCAAACCACGAGCCCATGCCTTGAGACGCAAAACCGTTTACCCCCGCGAAGACGTTTTTGATTGCCAGTACGCTGACAGGAGCTTCCTGCTTCTTGCGGGCAAGAGCAAGCTTGCGTGCTTGCGCCAGTCTCTCAAGTGCCGGAGATGGGATATTTTCTGCTGATTCGTTCAGAGCACGTTTTACCTTGTAGGCAAAATCAAGATCCCGCGATTCTTTTGAGTAGTTCATAACTGTATTCCTTTAGCCTTGAGGTTGGCGGCCAGTGCGTGGGTTGCACGAGAGCAATGCGTTTTGACGCTGCCTTCTGAGCAGCCCATTGCTGCGGCTGTCTCTGCGACATCCATGTCTTCCCAGTAACGCATGAGGAACGCTTCCCGTTGACGCGCAGGCAGCTTTTTTATTTCATCATCAATAATATTCAGAACCTGTTCGCGTTCTAACTTATCCGCAGTCGATTCTGCTGCTTCAGTTCCTTCTTCAGCAGCGTAACTTTCTAGCAAGTCAAAGTTATCATCTTCCTGATTATTGCCGGGCGTAATGCTGGAAAACAGGCTGACCCAGGTATTCCGCACTTTCTCACGCCGGAAAAAATCCAGAATGGTGTTTTGCAATATTCTCTGAAACAGCATGGGCAATTCATTTGCCGGCTTGTCGCCATACTTTTCAGAGAGTTTAATCATTGCTTCCTGGACAATGTCCAGCGCTGATTCCTCGTTCCTGACCGTATAGACAGCATGCTTGAAGGCACGCCTTTCCACATTTTCCAGGAAATTCGATAATTCTTTATCAGTAGCCATTGTTGGCGATATTCATATAGTGATGGTGCATTTACTTGTCAATAGTGGCGCTACCCGCTAAAAAGCTGCCTGCTTTTAAAATTGCGCATATCCTAGCAAAAATAGCCTTACGTGTCCCAAGTTTTGTCTTGCGGCGAATTTTCCCGGATCAAATAAGTCATTGATAAAAAGAGAAAAGAATAATTCTGCTTGACCAAAATGCTGCAACGCATTACCGTATGAGTCCACCTCAAAATCTCGGGGTATCAAATACTTGGCTGGAATAACCCACAATGTTATTGCCCGCAAGTGCGCTTTAATGAAGCTGTTTGTTCTGACCCATGCCACAAGCGTGAGAAATTTGTCGTTGTAAAGCCTTAACACTGATTGAACGAGTGCCTTAAGCATTTTCCGGTACCACGCCCAACGGGGGTGTAAAAGAAAATGTCGCGGTACAAAAAGGAATATCAGCTCACCGGATTTACATGTCGGTTTCGCCAGGAAAGAACATCCGATCAATTTCCTATGGACCTTGAAAGGACAACATAATGAGTTCAGAATTTACAGGCGCAGAGATACTGGTCAAGTGTCTTGCCGAAGAAGGTATTGAGCACGTGTTCGGATATCCGGGCGGCGCAGTACTTTATATCTACGATGCAATCTACAAACAAGATAAGTTTCAGCATATCCTCGTTCGTCACGAACAGGCTGCGATTCATGCTGCTGATGCTTACTCCCGTTCTTCCAACAAAGTAGGCGTGGCTCTGGTCACATCCGGGCCTGGCGTTACCAATGCGGTGACCGGTCTGGCAACTGCTTATATGGATTCGATTCCTATGGTGATCATCTCGGGTCAGGTGTCCAGTGCCGTTATCGGCCAGGATGCTTTCCAGGAGTGTGACACGGTAGGTATTACCCGTCCTTGCGTGAAACATAATTTCCTGGTCAAAGATGTCCGGGATCTGGCAGAGACGATCAAAAAAGCATTTTTCATCGCAACAACCGGACGCCCTGGTCCTGTGCTGGTTGATATTCCTAAAGATATCAGCATGCACAAAACCACTTACAGCTATCCGCGTGAAGTTGAGATGCGTTCTTATAAGCCTGTCGATAAAGGACATGCTGGTCAGATTCGTAAAGCGGTTCAGTTGTTGCTGCAGGCAGAGCGCCCGATGATCTACACCGGTGGCGGCGTTATTCTGGCGCACGCTTCTGCTGAATTGAACAAGCTGGTGGATGAGCTGGGATTCCCTTGCACAAACACGCTGATGGGTCTTGGCGCTTATCGTGCCAGTGACGAAAAATTCGTCGGTATGCCCGGTATGCATGGGACGTACGAAGCCAACATGGCGATGCAACACTGCGATGTGCTGATTGCGATCGGTGCGCGTTTCGATGACCGCGTGATTGGCAATCCTAAACATTTTGCGTCGAATTCGCGCAAGATTATTCATATAGACATTGACCCTTCCTCAATATCCAAGCGCGTGAAAGTGGACATTCCTATTGTTGGTAATGTTAAAGACGTATTGCAAGAGATGTTGTCGCAGTTAAGCGCAGTTGAAACCCGTCCTGATCCGAAACCGCTGGCCGCATGGTGGAAACAGATCAACGAGTGGCGCGGCAAGGAATGCCTGAAGTATGCCACTTCGTCTGAACTCATCAAGCCGCAATCGGTGGTTGAAAAAGTGTGGGAAGTAACCAATGGCGATGCCTTTGTGACTTCCGACGTAGGACAACATCAGATGTGGGCGGCGCAATACTACCGTTTCGATAAACCGCGTCGCTGGATTAATTCCGGTGGTCTGGGCACGATGGGCGTTGGCCTGCCATACGCGATGGGCGTGCAGATGGCGAATCCTGATGCGACCGTTGCCTGCATTACCGGCGAAGCCTCGATACAAATGTGTATTCAGGAATTGGCGACTTGCAAGCAATATCACCTGACACCCAAGATCATTCTGCTGAACAACCGCTTCCTCGGCATGGTCAGACAGTGGCAGCAAATTGATTATGGCTCACGCTATTCCGAATCCTACATGGATTCACTGCCGGACTTCACCAAACTGGTGGAAGCTTATGGTCACGTCGGCATGAAAATTGAAAATCCCGCAGACGTTGATGGTGCAGTACGTGAGGCCTTTGCAATGAAAGACAGACTGGTATTCATGAACTTCATTACCGATCAGACCGAAAATGTCTGGCCTATGGTGAAGGCGGGTCAGGGCTTGACTGAAATGCTGCTTGGCTCGGAGGATCTGTGATATGAGACACATTATCTCCATCCTTCTGGAAAATGAAGCCGGTGCATTGTCCCGCGTGGTCGGATTGTTTTCTGCCCGTGGCTACAATATTGAAACGCTGACGGTTGCGCCGACCGAAGACCCGACCTTGTCCCGCATGACCATCGTCACCAGCGGTTCTGACGACATCATCGAACAGATCACGAAACACCTGAATCGTCTGATTGAAGTGGTGAAGGTGGTTGATCTGACCGAAGGCGCGCACATCGAACGCGAGTTGATGCTGATCAAGGTCAGAGCGGTAGGTAAAGAGCGCGAAGAAATGAAGCGTACAGCGGATATTTTCCGCGGCCGCATCATTGACGTGACCGAAAAAACCTACACCATAGAATTGACGGGCAACAAAGGTAAATTGGATGCATTCATTGATTCCATCGACCGTGCGTCAATTCTGGAGACAGTCAGAACGGGTGGCTCAGGTATAGGACGCGGCGAACGCATCCTCAAAGTATAAGCAAGTATTCATCTGCCTCTGGCATATAAAAATCATTCAAATTAAATAGGATAAAAAATGAAAGTTTTCTACGATAAAGATTGTGATCTGTCCCTGATCAAAGGTAAAAACGTTGCCATCATCGGTTATGGTTCACAAGGTCATGCACACGCGCAAAATCTGAACGACTCCGGTTGTAACGTGACGGTCGCTTTGCGTAAAGGCGGCGCATCATGGTCTAAAGCAGAAGGCGCTGGCCTGAAAGTGGCAGAAGTGAATGAAGCGGTGAAAGCTGCTGACGTTATCATGATTTTGCTGCCGGATGAAAATATCGCTCAGGTGTACAACGAAAACGTTGCACCTTATGCTAAGCAAGGCGCGGTACTCGCGTTTGCGCACGGCTTCAATGTGCACTACGGACAAGTGGTGCCACGTGCTGATCTGGACGTCATCATGATCGCCCCGAAAGCACCAGGCCACACAGTACGCGGCACTTATTCGCAAGGTGGCGGCGTGCCACACCTGATCGCTGTCTATCAGGATAAATCCGGTTCTGCCCGTGATATCGCTTTGTCGTATGCAATGGCGAATGGCGGCGGCCGTGCCGGTATCATCGAAACGAACTTCCGCGAAGAAACAGAAACAGATTTGTTCGGTGAACAGGCTGTGTTGTGCGGCGGTGCTGTTGAGCTGATCAAAGCGGGTTTCGAAACTCTGGTCGAAGCTGGTTATGCACCGGAAATGGCGTACTTCGAATGTCTGCATGAATTGAAACTGATCGTTGATCTGATCTATGAAGGCGGTATCGCTAACATGAACTACTCGATCTCTAACAATGCAGAGTACGGTGAATACGTGACAGGCCCACGCGTTGTGACGGAAGACACCAAAAATGCGATGCGCCAATGCCTGAAAGATATTCAGACTGGTGAATACGCGAAGAGCTTCATCCTGGAAAACAAAGCAGGTGCGCCTACCTTGATTTCCCGTCGTCGTCTGACTGCAGAACATCAGATCGAAGAAGTCGGCGCAAAATTGCGTGCGATGATGCCTTGGATCGCTAAAAACAAACTGGTTGATCAATCGAAGAACTAATTCTTCAGATCGCCGGGCATCATCCAGCGTGCGCTGGCAGGCGCATGCAGCTCGAAGTCTAAAAGTCGTCCATTGGGACGACTTTTTTTACGCCTTCAAGTGCACTTGGATTGCGAAAAACAAACTAGTTGATCAATCGAAGAACTAATTCTTCAGATCGTCGGGCGTCATCCTGCGTGCGCTGGAAGGCGCGCGCAGCCCGAAAGCTGAAAGTCGTCCAAACGGGCGATTTTTTTGCCTTCAAATATCCCTTGTTTTACCCGTAAAATTTGAAAAAAAAGGGGAGTATGTTTCATTTTCGCGTATATGTCTTAATGAAATATAGGGGTTTTAAATATACTGGGGGGAGTATATTTAAGGCTTGAAACGGGTTAATTCACAGGCTTAACTCTGAAATTCGATTCCCAGTGAAGTCATTAATTGAATCGTAGATGGGTGTGATCATTGAAAAAGAGGTATCTTTGCAACTTGAATCAAGAAGACTTGTCTGAATCAACAATACCAACATTTCTGGAGAATGATCATGAAAAAACTACTTGGCTTGACTGCTGCTTGTTTGCTGGCATTGCCGGTTGTCGCGCAGACGCTTACCGGCACCGTCATTACGGTCTCAGGATCGGCGGACGTGAAGGCGGACAATGATCAGGCGGTGCTCAATTTTTATATCGAAGAGCAGGACAAAGACAAGACCGCGGCAGCGTCGCGGGTGAATCAGAAAATGAAATCCGGTACTGATCTGATCAGGAAAGAAGACCCGCAGGCAGAGCTGCGGACGCGGTCTTATTATTCTTACCCCATCTATGCTGAAACCCCAGTCAATGCGGCAGGCCAGCCTGTCAAGCGCCAGATCATCGGGTGGCGTTCAGGTCAGTATCTGGAGGTGAAAACCACAAACATTGCGCAGTTGTCGTCCACGGCAGCAGCAGGGCAGAAAGTGTTGGCGCTGAACGGTGTCAATTTTGGTTTATCTGATGCAGCGATTAAAAAATTCGAGGCCGCGCGGGTCGAGGCTGGTTACCACCAGTTTTCTGACAAAGTAAAAATGATTGCATCGACGCTGGGTAAGAAGCCGGATGATATTGTGATCGAGTCTCTTGATTTCGATAACGCCGGCAGTGAATTGCGTCAGTTTGAAGCGGCACCGATGATGCTCAAAGCGGCCAGAGCCGACGCAGCCGCAACGGAACCCAGCTTCGAGCCGGGATTTACTTCATTGAATATAAAAATCACTGGAAAACTGCGACTGAAATAGACCATACACTAGTGCTTGCGGGTTTGCCTGACCGATAAACAGGGTTATACTGCCAGCGCAAAGTGCCAGGTTCCGCCCGACATGTTCGGGCTATTTTATTTCTTTAGATTCACATGCCATCTTTTAATCGACGCAAACCCAAAGGTAACTTCAAACTTTTCCCCAAAGGCGTACGTAAAACGCAGCAAAGAACGGATGCTGACGGTATTGCCTTACCGGTAAAAGCGACGGCGCGCGGACGTGGCATTTATTTGTTGCCGAATGCATTTACGACGGCGGCGCTGTTCTGCGGTTTTTACGCGATCGTCATGGCGATGGATCAGCGTTTTTATCAGGCGGCACTCGCGATTTTTGTTGCGATGGTGCTGGATAGTCTGGATGGTCGGGTGGCCCGTATGACGAATACCCAAAGCGAATTCGGCGCACAGTACGACAGCCTGTCAGACATGATTTCTTTTGGCGCGGCTCCTGCGCTGGTTGTGTATGAATGGTCGCTGCGCGGTATGGATAAACTAGGCTGGCTTGCCGCTTTTGTTTACTGTGCCGGCGCAGCATTACGACTGGCACGCTTTAATACGAATATCAGCATCGTTGATAAACGTTATTTTCAGGGCTTACCTAGCCCGGCGGCGGCGGCGCTGGTCGCTGGTTTCGTGCTGCTGATGGACGATTTACATTTTGTCGGTGGTGATCTGCGCTGGATTGCGTGGAGTATTACCTTGTTTGCCGGATTGACGATGGTGACGAATGTGCCGTTTTACAGCTTCAAAGATGTGAACCTGAAAAAAAGCGTTCCTTTTATTGCGCCTTTGTTAGTGTTACTGGTGTATGTGGTGGTGGTCAGTGATCCGCCTAAAGTGTTATTCGGTTTGTTTGTGTTGTATGGTTTATCTGGTTACGTCGTCTTGTTATGGCGTTGGCGCAAAGGTCGTCCTATCAGCATTATTCAGACTAGCGTGGAAACCCACGACGATAAATAAAATTTTGTTTTAACGCAGAATCGCCACAATGTACAAAATGCATTGTGGCTTTTTTTCTTTTCGGATTAATTAAATTAGAAATAGGCTGCTATAAATTCTTGCACTTTTCTGTGTTCACGCTTATAGTCGAATGCATGAACTTTTCAGTCACATCCCTCACATTAAAAACTTTAGCAGACGCCTCCCGTCTGCTATCGCTATTTGCATTTCTACTAGTGCGGTAACGCGCTAAATCCCCTATACCCACAATTTGTGTAATCTCTTACCCCTGTGTGCGTTGCAAGGGTGGGGCAGAGAATATTCAGCATTTTTATCGATTCATTTTCAATCTCAAACATTCTTTTCAGGAGAAAATCATGGCAGACAAACTCATCATATTTGACACCACTTTGCGCGATGGCGAGCAATCACCGGGCGCGTCGATGACAAAGGATGAAAAGCTGCGTATTGCAAAACAACTGGAACGATTGAAAGTTGATGTCATTGAAGCGGGTTTTGCGGCCGCGTCTCCTGGCGATTTTGAATCGATCAAGGCGATTTCCGCGACGATTAAAGATTCCATCATTTGTTCTTTGTCGCGCGCCAATGATCGCGATATTTCCCGTGCCGCGGAAGCCTTGGCTGCTGCTCAGCGCAAGCGTATTCATACCTTTATTGCGACCTCTCCTTTGCACATGGAGAAGAAATTGCGTATGAGTCCGGATCAGGTGTTGGAGCAAGCGATTCAGGCTGTGCGTTTTGCGCGTAATTTTACGGACGACGTTGAATTTAGCCCGGAAGATGGCAGCCGCTCCGAAATGGATTTCCTGTGTCGCGTAATTGAGGCCGTGATTAAAGAGGGGGCAACCACAATTAATTTTGCCGACACGGTCGGTTATGGTGTGCCTGAGTTGTACGGCAATATGTTGAAGACTTTGCGTGAACGCATTCCGAATTCCGACAAAGCAATCTGGTCGGTGCATTGTCATAACGATCTGGGAATGGCAGTGGCGAATTCACTGGCCGGTGTCATGATCGGTGGCGCGCGTCAGGTGGAATGTACGATTAACGGACTTGGTGAGCGCGCCGGCAATACTGCACTTGAAGAGATCGTGATGGCAGTGCGTACGCGTAAAGATTACTTTAATCTCGATCTGGGTATTGATACGACCCAGATTGTTCCGGCATCTAAACTGGTGTCGCAAATTACTGGCTTTGCAGTGCAGCCAAATAAAGCCGTGGTTGGTGCGAACGCGTTTGCGCATGCCTCCGGCATCCATCAGGACGGTATTCTGAAAGCCCGCGATACCTATGAGATTATGCGCGCCGAAGACGTGGGCTGGAGTGCAAATAAAATTGTTCTCGGTAAGCTCTCTGGCCGGAATGCATTTAAGCAGCGCCTCGAAGAGCTGGGCATTACGCTGGAATCTGAAGCGGAAGTGAATGCGGCGTTTGCCCGTTTCAAAGAGTTAGCAGATCGCAAATCTGAGATTTTTGATGAAGATATTTTGGCGTTGGTTTCAGATGAAGAGCAGGCCAATGACAAAGAGGCGTACCACTTTGTTTCGCTGGCCCAGCATTCTGAAACTGGCGAATCACCAAAAGCAAAAGTGGTGTTTGCTTTTGCCGGTAAAGAAGTGACTTGTGAAGCAAAAGGAAACGGCCCTGTGGACGCGATTGTGAACGCGATTGAATCTGAAGTGAACAGTGGTGCTGAATTGCTGCTGTTTTCAGTCAATGCAATTACGACTGGCACCCAGTCTCAGGGCGAAGTGACGATGCGCTTGCAAAAAGCTGGGCGTATCGTCAATGGTGTCGGTGCTGATCCTGATATCGTCGTGGCGTCTGCGAAGGCTTACTTGTCAGCGCTGAATAAACTCGAGTCAAAGTCAGAAAAGCTGAATCCACAAGTTTGATTCATTGATTATTTGTGTGCTATAGTCTCGGCTCCCGTCATTTTGGCGGGAGTTTATTTCACGATAACGACGGTTTTGTCATCAAACGACTCTTGTTATCGCATGTAAAGGAAAAATTATGTCTATCGAAAAAAGTGCAAAAGCCGCTATCGTAGCGGATAACGCCCGTGGTCAAAACGACACAGGTTCTCCAGAAGTTCAGGTTGCTTTGCTGACAGCCCGTATCAATGATTTGAACGGTCACTTCAAAGCCCACGGTAAAGATCACCATTCCCGTCGCGGTCTGATTATGATGGTTAACCGTCGTAAAAGCCTGTTGTCTTACCTGAAAGGTAAAGACTTGAATCGCTATCGCGCTCTGATCGAAAAACTCGGCTTGCGTAAGTAATTCTTGCTGAATTTAGCAAAAAATTTATAGCAAAAAGCCTGCGTCAGTTGACTGTCGCAGGCTTTTTGTTTATCTGGTGTTTTGGTTTTGTGCAAAATTTTTAGCAAAATTTGTTAGAAATAAGCAAAAAACTGGCAAAAGGCAGTCCTGACGGATTGCACGTGGTGAGGTGAACGACAGCGCCTGAAAATCTGTCGGCAAAATAGAAAGGACACATTGTGTTTAACAAAATTACGAAAACTTTCCAATACGGTCAACATCAGGTGACATTGGAGACCGGTGAAATCGCACGTCAGGCCTCTGGCGCAGTGATGGTCTCGATCGAAGACACTGTTGTGCTGGCAACTGTGGTTGCAAAAAAAGATGCTAAACCTGGTCAGGATTTCTTTCCTCTGACCGTGGATTACATGGAAAAAACTTACGCTGCAGGCCGCATTCCTGGCGGTTTCTTCAAGCGTGAAGGTCGTCCATCAGAAAAAGAAACATTAACTTCACGTTTGATTGATCGCCCGATTCGCCCTTTGTTCCCAGAGGGTTATCTGAATGAAGTTCAGGTGATTGTGCATGTATTGTCCGTCAATCCTGAGATTGATCCGGATATCGCTGCGATGATTGGTGCTTCTGCTGCGATTTCTGTTGCAGGCATTCCTTTCAGTGGCCCTGTTGGTGCCGCGCGCGTTGGTTATATCGACGGTCAGTATGTATTGAATCCAACTGCGACGCAGTTGAAATCCTCCAAACTGGATCTGGTTGTTGCAGGTACTGAACAAGCTGTATTGATGGTGGAATCTGAAGCGCAGCAATTGTCTGAAGAAGTCATGCTGGGTGCGGTTGTGTTTGGTCACGAGCAAATGAAAGCTGTTATTGACGCGATCCACGAATTGGTGCGCGATGGTGGCAAACCTGAAGTGCAATGGGTACCTGCAGCAAAGAATGAGCCGCTGATCGCTGCGGTCACTGCTGTTGCAGAACCTCTGTTGCGTGCTGCATATCAAACCAAAGAAAAGCAAGCCCGTACTGAGCAATTGAAGGCCGCAACGTCTGCAGTTGCTGCTGCGCTGGCTGAACAAGCTGCCGCCAAAGGTGAAGTAGCTCCTGATTCAGCAGACGTCGGCAATATTCTGTTTGATTTGGAAGCGAAAATCGTTCGTTCCCAAATTCTCGAAGGTGAGCCGCGCATTGATGGTCGGGACACTCGCACTGTACGTCCTATCACTATCCGCACTGGTATTTTGCCACGTACGCATGGTACCGCTTTGTTCACCCGTGGTGAAACACAGGCTTTGGTGATTGCAACTTTGGGTACTGCACGTGACGAACAAAAAATCGATGCGTTGATGGGCGAATACTCTGACCGCTTCATGTTGCATTACAACATGCCACCATTTGCTACTGGTGAAACTGGTCGCGTTGGTACACCTAAGCGCCGTGAAATCGGTCATGGTCGTTTAGCTAAGCGTGCATTGCAGGCTGCATTGCCTGATCCGGAAGATTTCAGCTACTCCGTACGTCTGGTTTCTGAAATTACTGAATCCAATGGTTCTTCTTCGATGGCGTCTGTTTGCGGTGGCTGTCTGGCTCTGATGGATGCAGGTGTGCCGATGAAAGCGCATGTTGCAGGTATCGCCATGGGTCTGATCAAAGAAGGTAACAAGTTCGCTGTTCTGACAGATATTCTGGGTGATGAAGATCACCTCGGCGATATGGACTTTAAAGTTGCGGGCACTGCGGAAGGTATCACTGCATTGCAAATGGATATCAAAATCCAGGGCATTACTAAAGAAATTATGCAAGTCGCTTTGGCGCAAGCTAAAGAAGGTCGCGTCCATATTCTAGGCAAAATGCAAGAGGCAGTACCGGTTGGTAATACCGAATTGTCCGATTTTGCGCCACGCCTGATCACGATCAAGATCAATCCTGAGAAAATCCGTGATGTGATCGGTAAAGGTGGTGCGGTGATTCGCGCGCTGACTGAAGAAACAGGTACGCAGATCGATATCAGCGACGAAGGCGTTGTTACTATTGCTTCTGTTGATGCGGCGGCTGGTCAAGAAGCCAAGCGTCGTATTGAAGAGCTGACCGCGGAAGTTGAAGTCGGCAAAATCTACGAAGGTACTGTGTTGAAGTTGCTGGACTTTGGTGCGATTGTGCAAATCATGCCAGGTAAAGATGGTTTGCTGCACATCAGTCAGATCGCCAACGAACGCGTCAATGCAGTTGCTGACTATCTCAAAGAAGGTCAGCAAGTACGCGTCAAAGTGTTGGAAACCGATGACCGTGGTCGCTTCAAGTTGTCCATGAAAGCAGCTGCTGTTGAAGGTGATGCCCAGGCTCCGTCACAAGAGCCGCAGGCAGCCCAGTAATTGTGCTGATTGTCATGAGTTGTTGAAAAAAACGCCCGTTTAAACGGGCGTTTTTTTATTGGCTTACAATGATTTTTTTATTTATTCGGTGAGTTTTATGCGTGCAATTGAAATTACGAAATATGGAGCGCCCGAGGTTTTGCAATTGTGTGAGCGCGAGATTCCGCAAGCGCAGACTGGTGAGGTTTTGATTAAGGTGCATGCTGCAGGCGTGAATCGCCCGGACGTGCTGCAGCGGCTTGGCTACTACCCTGTTCCTCAGGGGGCTTCAGATTTGCCAGGGTTGGAGGTTGCCGGAGAAATTGTTGGTGGAGACTTATTGACGACTGATTTTCAGGAGGGTGATTTCGTCTGCGCGCTGGTGCAGGGTGGTGGATACGCTGAATATTGTGTTGCGCCTGCTGCGCAGTGTCTTCCCGTCCCCAAGGGTTTAAGCATGGTAGAGGCAGCCTCGTTGCCAGAAACTTATTTCACCGTCTGGAGTAATGTCTTTGATCGCGCCAGATTGAGTGCTGGTGAGACTTTACTGGTACAGGGTGGCACATCAGGAATTGGTGTTGCTGCGATTCAGATCGCAAGCGCTCTCGGGCACCGGGTTTTTGCTACGGCGGGAACAGATGAAAAATGCCGTGCTGCTGAGGGATTGGGAGCAGAGCGTGCTATTAACTATAAAACTGAAAAATTTCCCGAGGTTGTCAAATCACTGACTGCTGGTAAGGGGGTGGATGTGATTCTTGATATGGTCGCAGGAAGTTATATTCCAATGGAGATCGATAGTCTCGCAGATGATGGCCGGATTGCGATCATTGCCTTGTTAGGCGGTAATCGCGGAGATGTCGATTTTGGGCAAGTCTTACGTCGGCGACTGACGATAACCGGGTCAACCTTGCGTCCACGTTCTGTTGAGTTTAAGAGGCAGATTTCTTCACAGTTGCAGCAACATGTCTGGCCGTTACTTGAGGCAGGAAAAATCAGGCCGGTTATTCATCAGGTATTCCCTTTGACTCAGGCGGATCAAGCGCACGCTTTGATGGAGGATGGTCGTCACATAGGCAAAATTATGCTGCAGTTGGTGTAATTCTGTCGGGGTTCTTATTTTTCGAGATATCGAAGGCGCAGATCGCAGTGTGTTGAGAAATGGATGGTCCAGATGTGCAGGGCAGGCATGTGTCGGCTTGGGCTGTAGGTCGTGTTTGTTTTGTGCTGCCTTTGTTTGACCGGGTATTGTCAGCGGGATACAATAGACGGTTATTTATATTCTGATCTCTTATGCGACGTACACTAATTGCGGGTAACTGGAAAATGAACGGCAGCTTCGCGGCCAATCGTTCGTTGTTATCTGAAATCGTAGCTGGATTGCCCGTATCTTCGGATTGTGATGTTTTGGTATGTGCGCCAGCGCCGTACCTGACTCAATGTGCTGAGTTGCTGACAGCGAGCCTTGTGAAATGGGGTGCGCAAGATGTTTCTGAGCATGCACAAGGTGCATTTACCGGTGAGGTTGCCGCATCGATGCTGGTTGATTGCGGTTGTCGATATGTGATCGTCGGGCATTCTGAGCGGCGCGCGTATCATGCTGAATCGAATGCGGTTGTCGCAAGAAAAACTTTGCGTGCGTTGTCCGAGAATTTGATTCCTATTGTATGCGTGGGGGAAACCTTGGAGCAGCGTGAAAGCGGTCAGACAGAAGAAGTTGTTGCTGCGCAATTGCAGGCGGTGTTGGATGTTGTTGACGTTGCGCAAATTACTCAGCTTGTTGTCGCTTATGAGCCAGTGTGGGCAATTGGTACCGGTAAAACGGCGACGCCACAAATGGCGCAGGATGTACATGCCTTTTTGCGTCAGCAAATTGCTTTGAAAGATGTTGCCGCAGCTGCTTCGGTGCAAATACTTTATGGTGGTAGTATGAAGCCCGAAAATGCAAAGGACTTACTGGCAATGGCAGATATTGATGGTGGTTTGATCGGTGGTGCTGCGTTGAAGTCCGCTGATTTTCTTGCTATTGCTGCTGCGGCTTGATTGTATTGCTGAAGATTGAAGATTAATTTTTTTAGGTGTTTTGAATGCAAACTTTTTTTACATTGGTAGTGGTCGTTCAGGTTATCTCTGCATTGGCAATTATTGCGCTCGTTTTGCTGCAGCATGGTAAAGGTGCGGATATGGGGGCTTCCTTTGGTTCGGGTGCTTCCGGTAGTCTGTTTGGTGCAACAGGTTCCTCCAATTTCTTGTCGCGCTCCACAGGCATTGCGGCTGCAATATTTTTTGCTGCAACATTGGCCTTGGGTGTTTTTGGTGGTGAGCGTAAGCCAGCTGGCGGTGTGATGGATAATCTGCCAGTGACAAAAGTAGCGCCTGCAGTTGTGCAAACACCCGCACCAGCTTCTGCTGCTGCGGCTTCGTCTGCGCAGCCGAATCAGATTCCAAAATAAATTTATATTTCCCGGCAAAAAAACTTGAATTTCCTCGATTGTGCGTTGAACAATGAGGTCATTCAGGGTAGAATGCTGGGCTTATGCCGACGTGGTGAAATTGGTAGACACGCTATCTTGAGGGGGTAGTGGCGAAAGCTGTACGAGTTCGAGTCTCGTCGTCGGCACCAAAAAACAAATCAGTTTTCTTTTCTGATTTTGTCGAGGAAGTGGCTATTTTTGATGAGGTTCTTCAAAAATAGCTTGCTTCAATATGGCGTTCAAATACAGGTAGCCTAACGTGAACCTCGAAAATTATTTCCCAGTTCTTCTCTTTATTCTGGTTGGTATCGGAGTCGGTGTATTGCCTCAGGTTTTGGGGCGTGTTCTCGGTCCGTATAAGCCGGATTCTCAAAAAACATCAGCATACGAGTGTGGCTTCGAGGCGTTTGAAGATGCGCGTATGAAATTTGATGTGCGATATTATTTGATCGCGATTCTCTTCATTCTCTTTGATCTTGAAACTGCATTTTTCTTCCCGTGGGGCGTTGCTATGCGCGATCTAGGATGGGCTGGTTTCTTGATTATGCTTGGCTTTGTGCTCGAATTTGCTGTCGGGTTTTGGTACATCTGGAAAAAAGGCGCTCTGGATTGGGAGTGATGGAAAATGGCTATTGAAGGTGTGTTGAACGAAGGCTTTGTTACGACAACAGCCGATAAGCTGATTAACTGGACACGTACGGGTTCTATGTGGCCGATGACGTTCGGTCTGGCTTGTTGTGCGGTTGAAATGATGCATGCTGGTGCGTCCCGTTATGATCTGGATCGTTTTGGTGTTGTGTTTCGCCCATCTCCACGTCATTCGGATGTGATGATCGTCGCGGGTACCTTGTGTAATAAGATGGCGCCTGCGTTGCGAAAAGTCTACGATCAGATGGCGGAGCCTCGCTGGGTTATTTCCATGGGTTCTTGCGCTAACGGTGGTGGTTATTATCATTACTCGTACTCCGTTGTGCGCGGCTGTGATCGCATTGTTCCAGTTGATATTTATGTGCCTGGTTGTCCGCCGACGGCAGAAGCATTGCTGTACGGTGTCATTCAGCTGCAAAACAAGATTAAACGTACAAACACTATCGCGCGCTGATCGCGCGATTGCTGAGGCAGCCTTTAACTATGACGATCAAATTAGAAAAACTCGAGCAGGCATTAAAAACAGTCTTGGGTGGGCGTATTCTTGAGCTGAAAAATGCTCTCGGTGAGTTGACGATTGTTGTGTCGGCAGCTGAATATTTGCAGGTGATGCGTGATTTGCGTGATCACTCAGGTACGTGTTTTGAAGAATTGATTGACCTTTGTGGTGTTGATTATTCTACTTACGCTGATGGTGCCTGGGATGGTTCCCGGTATGCAGTCGTAACGCACTTGTTGTCGATCAAAAATAACTGGCGTCTTCGGGTTCGTGTTTTTGCGCCGGATGATGAAATGCCGCTTGTATCTTCTTTGACTGATGTCTGGAATGCTGCTAATTGGTACGAGCGCGAAGCCTTTGATTTGTATGGCATATTGTTTGACGGTCATAACGACTTGCGTCGTATTTTGACTGATTATGGTTTTATTGGTCACCCATTCCGCAAAGATTTCCCTGTGTCTGGTTATGTGGAGATGCGTTACGATGCGGATCAAAAACGCGTTGTCTATCAACCTGTGACTATTGAGCCGCGCGAAAATACCCCGCGTATTATTCGCGAAGAAAATTACGGGATGAAATAATGGCTGAGATTAAGAATTACACACTCAACTTTGGTCCTCAGCATCCTGCTGCGCATGGTGTATTGCGCTTGGTGCTGGAATTGGATGGTGAAGTTATTCAGCGTGCCGATCCTCATATCGGCTTGTTGCATCGTGCAACTGAAAAATTGGCAGAACAAAAAACATTTTTGCAATCTGTTCCGTACATGGATAGGCTCGATTACGTCTCGATGATGGCGAATGAGCATGCCTACGTTATGGCGATTGAGAAGATGCTCGGTTTGGAAGTGCCCCTGCGTGCGCAATACATACGCGTGATGTTCGATGAAATTACTCGTTTGTTGAACCACTTGCTGTGGATAGGCGCACATGCGCTTGACGTCGGTGCAATGGCGGTGATGTTATACGCGTTCCGTGAGCGGGAAGATTTGATGGATTGCTATGAGGCGGTTTCCGGTGCGCGTATGCATGCGGCTTACTATCGTCCTGGTGGTGTCTATCGTGATTTGCCTGACGAAATGCCTAAGCATAAAGCATCTTTGCTGAAGAACGAAAAGTCGATGCGTTTTCTTAATGAAAACCGCCAAGGTTCTTTGCTTGATTTTATCGAGGATTTTACAAATCGCTTCCCGAAATATGTCGATGAGTATGAAACCTTGTTGACGGATAATCGTATCTGGAAGCAGCGTTTGGTCGGTGTCGGTGTTGTATCGCCTGAGCGTGCGAAAGCGATGGGCTTTACCGGTGCGATGTTGCGTGGATCTGGTGTTGAATGGGATCTGCGTAAAAAACAACCATACGAAGTTTATGATTTGCTCGACTTTGATATTGCTGTTGGTGTCAATGGTGATTGTTATGATCGCTATCTTGTTCGCGTAGAAGAGATGCGTCAATCTAACCGCATTATTAAACAATGCGTAGAGTGGCTCAGAAATAATCAGGGGCCTGTGATTTCAGATAATCACAAGGTTACGCCACCACATCGTGTCGACATGAAGTCAAATATGGAAGATTTGATTCATCATTTCAAGTTGTTCACAGAAGGCTTCCATGTTCCTGCTGGCGAGGCTTATGCTGCAGTTGAGCATCCAAAGGGTGAATTTGGTATTTACTTGATGTCCGATGGTGCTAATAAACCGTACCGCTTGAAAATTCGCGCTCCAGGCTTCCCGCACCTGCAAGGTCTGGATGAAATGGCGAAGGGACATATGATTGCCGATGCTGTAACTATTATTGGTACTCAGGACATTGTTTTTGGTGAGATTGACAGATAAAAACGTCATCTGACGTTTATTTGAGGCATTAGCTATGGTGTTATCAGAGCAGGCATTTAAAAAAATTGATCGTGAACTGGCAAAGTTCCCGGCTGACCAGCGCCAGTCCGCTGTGATGGCCGCTTTGGCTATTGCGCAGGATGAAACTGGTTGGATCTCTCCTGAAGTAATGCAGACTTTGGCTGACTATATTGGTATGCCTGCCGTTGCTGTACAGGAAGTGGCTACTTTCTATAATATGTACAACACGAAACCAGTCGGTAAATTCAAAATTACCGTTTGTACTAATTTGCCTTGTGCTTTATCAGGTGGGGAGCGCGCGGCGCACCATCTGAAGCAGAAGCTGGGTATTGATTACAAAGAAACCACTGCCGATGGACAATTCACCTTGGTTGAAGGTGAATGCATGGGGGCATGTGGTGATGCACCTGTCATGTTGGTCAACAATAAACGCATGTGCAGCTTTATGTCGAACGAAAAAATCGACGGACTTGTGAATGAACTGAAAGAGGCGGGTAAATAATGACGAGTCTGCACAATCGCCATATTAAGCCCCTCATTCTCGCGGGTCTGGATGGTAAAAACTGGCACTTACAAGATTACGTGGCTCGTGGTGGCTATGCATCCTTGAAACGTATTCTTTCAGAAAAAATTCCACCTGAGCAGGTTATTGCTGAGCTCAAAGCGTCGTCTTTGCGCGGTCGTGGCGGAGCTGGTTTCCCGACTGGCCTGAAATGGAGTTTCATGCCACGTCAGTTTCCTGGGCAGAAATATCTGGTCTGTAATACCGATGAGGGCGAGCCTGGTACATTTAAAGATCGCGATATCATTCGTTATAACCCGCACGCGCTGATCGAAGGTATGGCCATCGGTGCGTATGCCATGGGTATTACTGTCGGTTATAACTACATCCACGGCGAAATTTTTGCGGACTATGATCGTTTCGAAGAAGCGATTGAAGAGGCGCGCGCAGCCGGGATGCTTGGTAATAATATCGCGGGCTCCGAATTTAGTTTTCAATTGCATGCGTTCCACGGTTACGGTGCCTATATTTGCGGTGAAGAAACGGCATTGTTGGAGTCGCTGGAAGGTAAAAAAGGCCAGCCGCGCTTCAAACCTCCGTTCCCTGCCAGCTTTGGTCTGTACGGAAAGCCGACAACCATCAACAACACTGAAACATTTGCAGCAGTGCCGTTCATTTTTGCCATGGGTGGCGAAAATTATGCCGCTCTTGGTAAGCCAAATAACGGCGGTACAAAGATATTCTCTATTTCAGGTGACGTTGAACGACCTGGTAATTACGAAATTCCATTAGGTACTCCATTTGCTACTTTACTTGAGTTGGCCGGTGGTATGCGTGGTGGAAAAAAAATCAAAGCAGTGATTCCTGGCGGCTCTTCCGCACCGGTGATTGTTGGTGATGTGATGATGAATACGGATCTTGATTACGATTCGATTTCCAAGGCGGGTTCCATGCTTGGATCCGGAGCCGTCATCGTCATGGATGAAACCCGTTGCATGGTCAAATCGTTGGAACGTCTGTCGTATTTTTATTTTGAAGAGTCGTGCGGGCAGTGTACGCCTTGCCGCGAAGGTACAGGCTGGTTGTATCGCCTTGTTCATCGGATTGAAAATGGATTAGGTCGCCCTGAAGATCTGGATATGCTGAATTCCATCGCAGACAATATTCAGGGTAAAACGATTTGTGCGTTAGGTGATGCAGCAGCGATGCCGGTTCGCGCATTCGTAAAAAATTTCCGCACAGAGTTTGAATATCATATCGAGCATAAGCATTGCTTGGTTCCCACTTACCTGTAAGCCAGCTTCGGTTAGCACACTTAGAGTAGACCATGGTTGAAATCGAAATAGACGGCAAAAAAGTCGAAGTCCAAGAAGGCAGTATGGTGATGGACGCTGCCAATAAACTTGGCACGTATATCCCGCATTTTTGTTACCACAAAAAATTATCTATTGCGGCAAATTGCCGCATGTGTCTGGTAGAGGTTGAAAAAGCGCCTAAGCCGCTGCCTGCCTGCGCGACTCCCGTCACGCCTGGCATGATTGTGCGTTCTCACAGTGATAAGGCTGTGAAAGCACAAAAAGCAGTAATGGAATTTCTGTTGATTAACCACCCTCTGGATTGCCCGATTTGTGATCAGGGTGGCGAATGTCAGCTGCAGGATCTGGCGGTTGGTTATGGCGGTACTACTTCTCGCTACGAAGAAGAAAAGCGCGTTGTTTTCCACAAAGATGTCGGTCCGCTGGTGTCGATGGAAGAGATGAGCCGTTGTATTCATTGCACACGCTGTGTTCGCTTTGGTCAGGAAATTGCAGGTGTGATGGAATTGGGTATGCTCAATCGTGGCGAGCATTCCGAAATTACCTCTTTCGTTGGTAAAACTGTCGACTCTGAATTGTCCGGTAACATGATTGATCTGTGCCCTGTGGGCGCATTGACCTCCAAGCCGTTCCGCTATTCTGCACGTACATGGGAATTGTCCCGTCGTAAATCTGTCAGCGCACATGATGGTTTAGGTTCGAATCTGATTGTTCAGGTTAAAAATAACAAAGTAATGCGAGTTGTTCCTTTCGAAAACGAAGAGATCAATGAATGCTGGATTTCAGACAAAGACCGTTTCTCTTACGAAGGCGTGAACAGTGCTGAGCGCCTGACTAAGCCGATGATCAAGCAAGGTGGTCAATGGCAAGAGACAGATTGGCAGACAGCATTAGAATACGTAGCGCATGCTATGCGTAACATTCGTCACGAACACGGCGCTGATTCTGTCGCTGCTGTTGCTGCACCTAATTCGACTCTCGAAGAATTATTCTTGCTTCAGCGGATAATCCGCGGCATCGGTTCAGATAATGTTGATTTCCGCTTGCGCCAGTCTGATTTTTCTCTGAATGGAAGTGTCAAACCTTGGCTGGGTACATCCATTACCAAGTTCGCGCAACTGAAGAACGTTTTTGTCATCGGTTCATTCTTGCGGAAAGACCATCCTTTGTTGGCTGCACGCCTGCGTCAGTCCGTCAAATCTGGTACAAAGCTCAGTGTGCTCAATGCAACTGATGATGATCTGCTGATTAAATTGGCGAATAAGGCAGTCCTCGCACCTTCGTTATGGGCGCAGTTCCTGGCCGAGGTAGCGGTTGCCGTTGCAGTTAAAAAAGAAATTGCTAAACCGGCTGGTCTGGAATCAGTTGACGCTGGGTTGTTGGCTCAAAACATCGCCGCAACACTGTTATCCGGCGACGCAGGCGTATTTTTAGGCAACACCGCGTCATATCATCCTGAAGCGTCTCGTTTGCATGCACTTGCACAATGGATTGCAGAACAAACAAGTGCAGATTTCGGTTATCTGACTGAGGCTGCAAACACGGTTGGTGGTTATCTTGCGAATGCAATTCCTGCCAATAATGCTAAGCCTGTGTTTGCTGAAGGTAAGAAAGCGTATGTTGTGCTTCATGCCGAGCCTGCATTAGATACTGCAAATCCAGCCCGGGCGGAAAAAGCCTTAGCGGAAGCTGACATGGTTGTTGTTATGTCTCCGTTTAAGCACGGCGCTGAATATGCAGACGTTTTATTACCTGTTTCGCCATTTACGGAAACTGCCGGTACATTTGTCAGTTGCGAAGGACGTGTTCAGAGTTTCCATGGCGTTGTTAAACCGCTTGGCGATACACGTCCTGCATGGAAGGTATTGCGTGTTCTGGGGAATTTGTTAGGTCTGGATAATTTCAATTACGAAACATCCGAAGCCATTCGCGATGAAGTTTTAGGTGGTAATGATGTTATCGCGAAACTGAATAACATCGCTGCTTTAAAACCTGCTCTCGAATCTGTATCCGAGGCAGGCTTGGAACGCGTTGCAGATGTTGCTATTTACAGCACAGATGCGATCGTCAGAAGAGCTGAATCTTTACAAAAAACTACAGACGCACGTGCCCCTCAGGCTTGGATCAGTGCTGGATACGCAGAAAAAATCGGTGTCTCCGCGGGAGATATGGTCAAAGTAACTAAAGGCGGATCAATCCTGTTGAATGTCGGTATCGACGGATCTTTGCCTGAAAATGTGGTTCGGGTTGCTACCGGTTCGGTCTTGACTAGTAAACTGGACGGCATGTTCGGTGCTATTAATGTGGAGCGTGCATAATGAATTGGCTGCACACTGTTCAAACTTTTGGTCAGGGCGTATTTGGCTATTTCTGGCCTCTGGTCTGGAATCTGATCAAAATTGTCTGCGTTGTTGCTCCTATCATGGGTTTGGTCGCTTATCTTACTTTGTGGGAACGTAAGATGATAGGCTGGATGCATATTCGCCTTGGCCCTAACCGTGTCGGACCAGCAGGTCTTTTGCAGCCTATCGCTGATGCTGTGAAGTTATTGCTGAAGGAAATTGTTGTTCCTGCAAAAGCAAATAAAGTTCTTTTCATACTCGCACCGATTATGACGATTATGCCTGCGCTGGCGGCATGGTCTGTTATTCCATTCGGTCCTGAAGTTGTGCTCGCGAACGTCAATGCAGGTTTATTGCTGATTATGGCAATCACTTCGGTTGAGGTCTACGGCATTATCATCGCAGGCTGGGCATCTAATTCTAAGTATGCGTTTTTAGGTGCCATGCGTGCTTCTGCGCAGATGATCTCCTATGAAATTGCAATGGGTTTCGTATTAGTCATTGTACTGATGGTTTCAGGAAGCCTGAATTTATCGGATATCGTTAATGCACAAACAAAAGGTTATTTTGCATCGATGGGATTAAATTTCCTGTCATGGAACTGGTTGCCGTTGCTGCCGATGTTCGTTGTTTATGTTATTTCTGGGATTGCAGAAACAAACCGTCATCCATTCGACGTGGTTGAGGGCGAATCTGAGATCGTCGCTGGTCATATGGTCGAATACTCGGGTATGTCTTTCGCTATGTTTTATTTGGCGGAGTACGCGAATATGATCCTGATCTCGACAATGGCATCATTGATGTTCCTGGGTGGTTGGGATGCTCCTTTGAATTCCATCGTATTTAACTGGGTACCGGGTTGGATTTGGCTGGGTCTGAAAACATTTGTTGTGGTTTCCATGTTTATCTGGGCTCGTGCGTCTTTCCCTAGATACCGTTACGATCAGATCATGCGTTTGGGTTGGAAAGTATTTATCCCTTTAACTCTGGTGTATCTGGTGTTTGTCGCTGCATGGATACAAACGTCATGGAATATTTGGAAGTAAGAGGCTGAAAAGATGGAAGCAATCAAAGATTTTTTTGGCAGCCTGATGCTGCGCGAACTGATAAAGGGACTGGCATTGACTGGTCGCTATATGTTCGCCCGCAAAATTACTGTCCAATTCCCGGAAGAGAAAACGCCGCAATCACCACGTTTCCGTGGTTTGCATGCACTGCGTCGTTATCCTAATGGTGAGGAGCGTTGTATCGCCTGTAAATTGTGTGAGGCAGTTTGCCCTGCGATGGCGATTACGATTGAATCGGATCAGCGTGAAGATGGTAGCCGCCGTACGACGCGTTACGACATCGATCTGACCAAATGCATTTTCTGCGGCTTTTGCGAAGAATCCTGTCCCGTTGATTCCATCGTTGAAACGCATGTATTTGAATACCACGGTGAGAAGCGCGGCGATCTTTATTTTACTAAAGAGATGTTATTGGCAGTCGGTGATCGCTACGAACCACAAATTGCAGCTGCACGTGCTGCTGACGCTGCATATCGCTAATTAGAACGGTTTCATTATGGAATTTACTACCGCATTATTTTATGTTTTCGCTGCGATACTTGTGCTTGCTGCGACGCAGGTGATTACCGCTCGTAATCCGGTGCATGCCGCGTTGTTCTTAGTGCTGTCGTTTTTCTCTGCAGCCGCGATTTGGTTATTGTTGAAGGCGGAGTTTCTGGCCATTGTTTTAGTGTTGGTATATGTCGGCGCGGTCATGGTCCTGTTTTTGTTCGTTGTGATGATGCTGGATATCGACATCGATAAATTGCGAGCAGGATTCTGGGGACATCTGCCATTGGCTGCGACTGTTGGTGTCGTGATTGTTCTTGAGATGTCTGCAGTGCTATGGCGCGGGTTCTTACGTCCGGATAATCATGTTCCAGCTGCCGCTGATACGATAGGTAATACAAAAAATCTTGGTATAGAAATTTTTACTCGCTACACATTGGCGTTTGAAATTGCTGCGGCGATTTTATTACTCGCTATTGTTGCAGCCGTTGCGTTGACTTTACGTCGTCGCAAAGACAGTAAATATTTTGATCCGGCAAAAGCTGTCAAAGTGAAGAGTACTGATCGTGTTCGCATCGTTAAAATGAAAGCGGAATCCGAACGTACTTTAACTTCATCGACAGAAAAGCAAGAGGGCTGATATGGCTTTGACACTGACACACTATCTGATACTTGGCGCGATTCTGTTTGCAATTTCTATCGTTGGTATTTTTCTGAATCGGAAAAATATTATTGTTTTGCTCATGGCAATTGAATTGAATTTGCTTGCGGTGAATATGAATTTCATTGCGTTCTCTCATTATCTGGGTGATGCGGCAGGGCAGATTTTTGTATTTTTCATTCTGACAGTTGCTGCTGCAGAATCTGCGATTGGTCTGGCCATTCTCGTTGTCCTGTTCCGTAATCTGGACACGATTAATGTCGAAGATCTGGACGCACTCAAAGGATAATGTTTCATGGGGCGAATCCAGTGTGCTTCTCCCCATCATTCGCTGGCGATTTAAAAAAGTAATAAGCTAAAAAAGGGTCATCATGGCGGGGCAACTTAACCCACAACTACTATTGGCAGTACCTCTGGCTCCATTGGCAGGATCTGCCATCGCCGGTTTACTGGGCACCAAATTTTTTGGTAACGTCGTAGGGCGTAAAGTTTCACACACCGCGACCATACTCGGTGTGCTGGTTGCATTCATTATCTCTTGCATGACGCTTAATGCTTTGATGAATGGCGCACCCGTCTATAACGCTACGTTGTATCAATGGATGCAGGTAGCTGGTTTAAAACTGGAAGTTGGTTTTCTGGTAGATAACCTGACCGCAATGATGATGTGTGTAGTGACCTTTGTATCACTGATGGTGCATATTTACACTGTTGGCTACATGGCTGAAGATGAAGGTTATAACCGCTTTTTCTCATATATCTCGCTGTTCACGTTCTCCATGCTGATGCTCGTAATGAGCAATAACTTCCTGCAATTGTTTTTCGGTTGGGAAGCTGTGGGTCTGGTGTCTTATTTGCTGATTGGTTTCTGGTACACCAAACCGACTGCTATTTACGCCAACATGAAAGCTTTTCTGGTTAACCGTGTGGGTGACTTTGGCTTCATACTTGGTATCGGTTTGTTGCTCGCTTACGCGGGTTCGATGAACTACATGGAAGTCTTCGCGAAAAAAGAAGAGCTGGCCAAACTGATTTTCCCGGGAACTGACTGGATGCTGATTACGGTCGCCTGTATCTGCCTGTTTATCGGGGCTATGGGTAAATCTGCACAGTTTCCGTTGCATGTCTGGTTGCCGGATTCGATGGAAGGTCCAACTCCGATTTCTGCGCTGATTCATGCGGCGACGATGGTTACGGCTGGTATCTTCATGGTATCGCGTATGTCGCCGTTGTTTGAGTTGTCTGATACCGCCTTGTCCTTTATTCTCGTTATTGGTTCGATTACCGCTTTGTTTATGGGTTTCCTTGGGATCATCCAGAACGATATCAAACGCGTTGTTGCTTACTCCACGCTGTCGCAGCTGGGTTATATGACTGTCGCCTTGGGTGCTTCTGCGTACTCGGTTGCCGTGTTTCATCTGATGACACACGCGTTTTTTAAGGCGCTGTTGTTCCTTGCAGCGGGTTCTGTGATCATCGGTATGCACCATGATCAGGACATCCGGAACATGGGTGGACTTCGTAAATACATGCCTATCACCTGGCTCACTTCATTGTTAGGTTCTTTAGCATTAATTGGTACGCCATTCTTCTCTGGTTTTTACTCCAAAGACAGTATTATCGAGGCTGTACAGGCGTCTCACATTGCTGGCTCTGGCTTTGCTCAGTTTGCTGTCTTAGCCGGTGTATTTGTCACAGCGTTTTATTCTTTCCGTATGTACTTCCTGGTGTTCCACGGTAAGGAAAATTTTGGGCATGCCCATGATCACCATGACGCGCACCATGCAGCGGATGATCATGATGAACATCATCACGGATTGGCGCCAGGCCAAAAACCGCATGAGTCTCCGTTCGTCGTCTGGTTTCCGCTGGTGATGTTGGCGATTCCGTCTGTATTGATCGGTTTCATTGCGATTGAACCTATGCTGTTCGGTAGCTTCTTTAAGGACGTTATTTTTGTCAATGAAGCGCATCATGCAATGGAAGAGTTAAAGCATGAATTCCATAGCCCTATCGCCATGGCAAAGCATGCACTGACAACGGCACCGTTCTGGTTAGCATTAGCAGGTGTGGCAACTTCCTATTTCTTCTATATGGTTAAGCCGGCAATACCAGCGGCAATCAAGAAAAATGCAAGTGCCGTCTATACTTTGCTTGATAACAAATACTACATGGACAGATTTAATGAAATCGTTTTTGCAGGTGGCGCACGTTTGCTTGGTCAGGGACTGTGGAATGTTGGCGATAAAGGTTTGATTGATGGACTGGTCGTTAATGGTAGTGCAAAGCTGGTGGGATGGTTCTCAAAGCTTGTTCGCTTATTCCAGAGCGGGTACATCTATCACTATGCTTTTGTAATGATTTTGGGCGTGTTGGCATTCCTCGTGTATTTCATGCCATTCCCTTTTGCTAAATAAGTGACCTCGGCTAAAAAAATATAATCATGATGCAGTCAACTTCCTCCTTACTCAGCCTGGCGATCTGGTGCCCAATCGCATTTGGTATTTTTGTTCTGGCTTTTGGCCGTGATAGCAACCGTGGTTTAGTTCGCGGCGTGTCTCTGCTTGGTTCTTTAACGAGTTTTCTCGTAACCTTGCCATTGATTACAAATTTTGATAATTCAGCGCATGGGATGCAATTTGTTGAGAAATTCTCCTGGATAGAAAAATTCAACATTTTTTACTCACTTGGTATTGACGGTATTTCTCTTTGGCTGGTGCCGCTGACCGCATTTATTACAGTGATTGTCGTTATCGCTGCTTGGGAAGTGGTTGAGAAGCAGGTAGCTCAGTACATGGGCGCTTTCCTGATTCTGTCCGGTCTGATGATTGGTGTTTTCTGCGCTTTGGATGGCATGTTGTTTTATGTGTTCTTTGAAGCGACTTTGATACCGATGTATATCATCGTTGGTATCTGGGGCGGCCCAAACAGGGTTTATGCGGCATTCAAATTTTTCCTGTACACCTTGCTCGGCTCTTTGCTGACTTTAGTTGCCATCATTTATCTTTATATTCAGGCTGGTCATTCGTTTGACATTTTAGTCTGGCACAAACTGCCGCTTCCGATGTCAACACAGATCGCTATTTTCTGCGCATTCCTGATGGCGTTCGCTGTGAAGGTGCCGATGTGGCCAGTGCATACATGGCTGCCTGACGCTCACGTTGAAGCTCCTACCGGTGGTTCTGTTGTTTTGGCCGCGATCATGCTGAAGCTTGGTGCTTACGGGTTCTTGCGCTTCTCTTTACCTATCGCTCCAGACGCTAGTCACTATATGGCTGGTTTCATGATCACTTTGTCTCTGGTTGCTGTGATTTATATTGGTCTGGTCGCGCTTGTGCAGGCTGATATGAAGAAGCTGGTCGCATACTCATCTATTGCGCATATGGGTTTTGTTACACTCGGTTTTTTCATGTTTAACGACATGTCTGTGCAGGGTGCGATTGTGCAAATGATTTCTCATGGTTTTATCTCTGGCGCGATGTTCCTGTGTATCGGCGTTTTGTATGACCGCGTGCATTCACGTCAGATCGTAGACTACGGTGGTGTAGTGAATAAGATGCCTAAATTTGCAGCATTGTTTGTATTGTTCTCGATGGCTAACTGCGGTTTGCCAGCCACTTCGGGCTTTGTCGGTGAGTTCATGGTGATTCTCGGTGCAGTACAGTTTAACTTCTGGATTGGCATGCTCGCGGCAACAGCGTTGATTTTCGGCGCGGCGTATTCTTTGTGGATGGTCAAGCGGGTTGTTTTCGGCAAAATTACGAATGAGCATGTTGCTCATCTGAGTGACATCAATGCACGTGAATTTTTTATGTTGGGCGTTTTGGCGATCGCTGTGATTGTAATGGGATTGTATCCAGCACCTTTTACCGACGCGATGCAAGTTTCCGTGACTGATCTTTTGAAGCATGTGGCAACGTCAAAGTTACCGCTCTGATTGAAGATATAGACAAGTAAGCCCGTTGACAATTTTCGTTGCGCTAATTGTGTGACAGCAGATTAATGCTAGTAGAACTGAATAATATGAACTTCACACCACTTTATCCTGAAATATTTTTGCTGCTGGCAATCTGTACTATTTTGCTGGTTGACATGTTTTTGCCTGATAGCAAACGTAATCTGACTTATGTCATGAGCATACTTGCTTTGTTTGTTTGTGGTGCGCTAACTATCGCGACTTCGAATAGTGACGGGTCAACTTATGTCAGCAATAACATGTTTGTCTCGGATCCGATGTCGACCCTGCTCAAACTGTGTTCTTACCTTGCGGTGGGTATGACTTTCATCTATTCACGTCAATACGTGACAGATCGCGGTATGACGAATGGCAAGTCGGGTGGTGAGTTTTATGTTTTAGCGTTGTTTTCTCTGTTAGGTCAGATGATCATGATTTCAGGGAATAATTTCCTGATTATCTATCTTGGTCTGGAATTGATGTCTTTGTCTTTGTATGCACTGGTTGCTTTGCGCCGTGAACACACTCAGTCAACCGAAGCGTCAATGAAATACTTTATTCTCGGTGCACTGGCATCCGGTTTCATGCTCTACGGTATTTCTATGTTGTACGGCGCCACTGGCTCTTTGGAGTTAGCGGAAGTTGCCAAGGTGGCGAGTTCTCCAACTGCAAATAAAACTATTCTGGTGTTTGGTATTGTATTTCTGGTGGCGGGGCTTGCGTTCAAGTTAGGTGTTGTTCCGTTCCACATGTGGGTACCCGATGTATATCAGGGCGCCCCTACAGCCGTGACATTGCTACTGGGTGGTGCACCGAAATTAGCCGCCTTTGCTATGACATTTAGGTTGCTAGTTGAAGGCCTGTTCTCTCAGGCGGTAGATTGGCAACAAATGTTGGTCGTGCTGGCTGTGCTGTCGATGGCAATCGGTAATCTTACAGCTATCGCCCAGACCAATCTGAAACGTATGCTTGCATACTCGACTATTTCTCATATGGGCTTTTTGCTGTTGGGTCTGTTGTCTGGCGTTGCTCACGGTAATACTGCTCTTGCCGCAGATGCGTACAGTGCCGCGATGTTTTATAGCATCACGTATGTGTTAACCACTTTAGGCACTTTCGGCGTAATTATGTTGTTGGCACGTTCCGGTTTTGAAGCTGAAAATCTGGACGATCTGAAAGGTCTGAACAAACGCTCGCCTTGGTTTGCATTGGTCATGTTGCTGTTGATGTTCTCTCTGGCAGGCATCCCACCGTTGATGGGCTTTTATGCCAAGTTGTCAGTGTTACAGTCGGTAATGGCAACCGGACAAGTATGGTTATCATTAGTGGCCGTGCTGTTCTCCTTGATTGGCGCGTTTTATTATCTTCGCGTTGTTAAATTGATGTACTTTGATGACGCTTCAGACAACGCTTTGATTACTCCTAGTGTTGACGTTCGCGTGGTCTTGAGCCTGAATGGATTGGCCGTTTTAATTCTTGGCGTGGTCCCTGGTGGTTTGATGACTGCATGTTTGAACGCGGTTGTAAAAACTTTAGCGTCGTAAGGTTCATCTCTTTTGACTAGTTTGACTTCCGTCTGGCTGATCGTCGTGTTGGCAGTTATTGCTGCCAACTTGCCATTTTTTAATGAACGCTGTTTCGCAGTTTTTGCGCTACGGCGTTTTTCTTTTATCAAACCATTTTGGTTGCGTTTGCTTGAACTGATCATCTTGTATTTTGTGATTGGTGCTACAGGTGTTTTCCTTGAGAGTTCAAGCGGCAATCGTTTTCCGCAAGGATGGGAATTTTTTGCTATCACCGCTTTTTTATTTCTGGTTTTAGCTTTTCCCGGATTTGTCTTTCGTTACCTGAGGCGGCGTCGTGACTGATCGTTTTTCTGGCGACGCGCACTTGCGTGAAGAAAAAATCAGTAGCGACCTGGTCTACGAGGGTGATTTTCTGCAGGTTCAAAAGGATAGCGTTTCTTTGCCAAATGGCCATGTCGCCACCAGAGAATTCATACGCCATCCGGGGGCTGTCGTCATTATTCCGATATTTGACGATGACAAAGTTCTGCTTGAACATCAATTTCGCTATCCGCTGAATCGTGTTTTTATTGAATTTCCAGCAGGGAAAATTGACGCTGGTGAAGATCCATTGATTTGTGCTCAAAGAGAGTTACGCGAAGAGACCGGTTATACGGCAACAGATTGGCGACATCTCTGCACGATTCATAATGCCATCGCTTATTCCGACGAAAGGTTGGAGATTTACGTTGCCCGTGGTTTAACAGCCGGTCCGGCTTCTTTAGATGACGAAGAGTTTTTAGAGACATTCACCGCCACTTCAACGGAGATGTCAGATTGGGTAAGAGAAGGCAAGATTACTGATGTAAAAACCGTGATAGGTTCATTCTGGCTAGAAAAAATATTTACAGAGAAATGGTAAGTTGAGAACCAGAAGGTAAAATAAAAAAAGGCCGACGTATAAATTACGTCGGCCTTTTCAATTAACTGCGTTGTTTATGCAAATGCGCCGGTATCAATCTTTGCTTCTGTTTTTGCGACAACCTCTTCCACGCTGATGCCATGAGCGAGTTCAATTAACTTAAAGCCGTCTGGAGTGACATCAATCACACCCAGGTCGGTAATGATGCGGTTGACAACGCCAACCCCGGTTAACGGTAGATTGCAGGATTTAAGAAGTTTGTGCGCATTATCTTTCGCAACATGCTCCATCAGCACGACGACACGTCCAACCCCCGCGACCAGATCCATTGCGCCACCCATACCCTTGACCATCTTGCCCGGAATCATCCAGTTAGCGAGATCGCCATTTTCACTGACCTGCATTGCCCCTAAAATGGCAAGATTGATTTTTCCACCACGTATCATTGCGAAAGAATCGGCCGAGCTGAAAATTGAGGAGCCGGGCAGGGTAGTCACCGTCTGTTTTCCTGCATTAATTAAATCCGGGTCAACTTCATCTTCGGTTGGAAAGGGGCCAATCCCCAGCAGCCCATTTTCTGATTGTAGCCAGACTTCCATGCCGGCAGGCACATGGTTCGCCACCAGTGTTGGCAGACCTATTCCGAGATTAACGTAAAATCCGTCTTGCAATTCTAATGCTGCGCGTGCAGCCATTTCATCGCGATTCCATGCCATATTATTTCTCCTGGTATCTTATTTAGTCGGACGCACAGTGCGTTGCTCAATACGTTTTTCGGGTTGCGTATTGACGACGATGCGATGCACGAAAATACCGGGGGTATGAATTTCATCCGGATCGAGATCACCTGTTTCTACCAGCACTTCAACTTCTGCAATAGTGACTTTACCTGCCATAGCCACATTGGGATTGAAATTACGTGCCGTTTTCCGATAGACCAAATTTCCCGCCTTATCTGCTTTCCACGCTTTTACCAGCGAGACATCGGCGACCAGGGCTTTTTCCATGACATATTTTTGGCCATCAAATTCGCGAATTTCCTTACCTTCTGCGACGATAGTACCTACACCTGTTTTCGTGAAAAATGCTGGAATGCCAGCACCACCGGCGCGAAGTTTTTCTGCCAGTGTTCCTTGTGGCGTGAATTCCAATTCCAATTCGCCAGCCAGATACTGACGTTCGAATTCTTTATTTTCACCGACATAGGAAGAAACCATTTTTTTGATCTGACGTGTCGTCAATAATTGGCCCAGCCCAAAACCATCTACGCCGGCATTATTAGAAATGGCAGTCAATTCTTTGACACCAGAGTCACGCAACGCGGCAATCAAAGCTTCAGGTATTCCACATAAACCAAAACCACCGACCGCTATTGTCTGCCCATCTTTGACTACATTAGCCAACGCGGCCTTTGCGTCCGGGTATTCCTTATTCATCGTCGTCTCCTCATAGATATTCAGGAAAATACTTGTTTGTTTTTTTCGCAGCAACACGAATATCGGTTGATAGCGCATTACTTTTTTCAGAATAGGGCTCAGCATAAGATGCTGAGCTATACTCCGCAATACCGTAAAACTACCTGAATAAATTTACCTTATCCATCTGCACAAGAACAGCCATATGATAGAGATGCACACTATTGATTTTGAAGTTATTTTCCAACAAGCACCGATAGGAATGTGTGTCTCTCAAAACCGTATTATTTATGCCTGTAATGACGATCTGGCGCAGATGTTTAACTATAAAAAAAGCGAACTGATCGGACAATCTTTCCAGATACTGTATCCCAGTCCAGATGAGTTTGAGCGAACCGGTGCACGCATTACACCTATCATGAATGCGAAGGGTTCCTATTCTGATGAGCGCATCATGAAGAGGGCGAATCAGGAGTTATTCTGGTGCCATGTAACGGGACGAGGGTTGCGGAAAAATGAGCCGCACGCGGCCGGTATATGGACATTTGAAGACCTGAGTGCAAAGCGCCCAGTGAGTGCCGAACTTACGCCGAGAGAAAGGGAGATCGCTGCCCTGCTTGTCGAGGGTAAGACCAGTAAATTGATCGCCAGACAGATTTCATTAAGTCCAAGAACCGTTGAAATGCACAGAGCGAAGCTGATGAAGAAGTTTTCTGCCGCAACATCGAGCGAACTCGTGCATAAGTTGCTGAGAATTATGCAGTGACTGATGGGCAGATTGCCGTTTACGCATTGCGAATTATTGTAGTTTCGCCTCATTTGTATTGATCAGCGGTTCTGACACCGATTTAACGATTGTACTTCTTAGACGCGCACGGTTACTTTAGGAGTAATGATAACTTTTCTGGATCAACAGCAAACATATTTGCAGGCAAATTGATTGACAGACTGCATGTGATTGTCAACCGGCTTCCATCCTTCAGCCCCAGTTCAGTATCACCTCTCGAATGACACGCTTGAACAGAGGCTTTAACCGCATCGGAATTTACAAATAATGGTAAGCCTTCCGCTTTTACTACCATCATGCCCTCGCGTAGCACTTTGCAGACCGGGCCAGGCGCTATACGGGCAGCCTCTTTATCTCGGTACATACTGATACTGCCGCCACAATCAGCTTGCATCAACTGACCAACGTGGCGATAAGCAATCAATTCAGCAATCGGCGAGTTCCACGTCGACACTGCTTTTAGAATCGAATCGGGTTGTGAGGCATACTCCGTCAGCACATCACTAATTGGTCGGTTTTCTGATATTTTGTTGAGCCATCGAGAACTACACCCGCTGATGTCACCGCATTCAATTGCGGTAGCAAAATCTGTTCGTTCTCCGAGAATGCCCTTTTTGTAGTAGTTTTGAAGCCGGGTTAGTGGTCGCGATTGACTGGCATTCATAGAAAGGCCCATGGCGTAAAAAGTCAGTCCACATTGATAAGGCGTACGCCCAAAGCCATGGTTCTCCATTGACTTCCAACTTCTTCCTTCTGCGGCAATTACGCACGAGTTAATTGATTGCTCTAGTTCTGAGTTGACCATTGAGGCAGTGATCCAACCTCGTTTAAGTAAAGCAACTAAACGCAAAAATTCAGCCCCACCTTCACTAAGAGTAGCTTGCTCATTTTTCCAAACGTCATTATCAAAGCGAGGTTGTGTCATATGCGCCATTTCATGTGTAATGAACCCCTGCAGATATTTTTTTTGCTCAGTACTTACATCGGGCGGAAGCGACAATCGCATCACCGTTTTGTTAGCAACGTCACCCCAAGGAAATGTTGATGGTGATGGAGTTGCTAAGATGTAGGGAAAAGTGAAGGGCAGCTCTGGGAATAGGCCACGAAACAAACGGTCAATATCGGACGTGGTATCCACCAGAAATTGATTGGTTTGCAAGGAGAGGTGGGTATCTACGTGTAAGCGCTTTTGTACATCTGGATTGAACGTTTCTTGAAGAAAAATAACCGGAAATGCAACTCCATTTGTACGGGGTACACTTTCATCGTTACCCGATTGTGGTATACCATCAACAATAACAGTCCCGTCTGCTACCTTAAATTTCCACCGAATCGCGCCACAGGTATCATTAACTGCGTAAGCACTCGTATGAACATAGAACCCTTTTTCAAATGGATATGCCCAAGGATAAACTCTGTCTAAACGACGAGTAGTTGCAGGAATTCGCAACTGCAGATTTGTACACAGATCGTTTTTACGGCGTATGCCGTTATCACTAATCTCTGTGCAGTCATTCCCCGCCGACCAGTCTTTTCGTAAGCTTGCAATCGTAGATGTTTGAAAATCCTTATTCAGAAATGAGAGGGAGCCGCAGGATGCAGGAATGTGGTAACTCGCCTCAAGAAAACCAGGTTCATTCATCGCGAGCGTTACTACAACAGGCTGACGATCTTTTGTATCAGCCGAGGGTGAATGTAAGTTGGGGCGTTCTCGGTCGGTTTGAGCTTCCCCCGCAAGAACAACGTTTGCAATAAGCAATAACAATGTCGCAATCGTCATATATCTTCGTTTCATGGGTACTCACATCCTTCAATTTAATAGGATGATTATCCATGGAAAATGATAGTTAATTCAATAATAAAACTAGCGATAAGTTTGCTTCCTCTATTTCCAGAGTAGTTGGGCTAGCGGGATTTTTAGACTTTGTTCGTTGATATCAACGTGAATTGTGTTTTAACTTTTATTGCTAAACAGTACATGCTTCTGATTCGCAGCCTTCCCTTACAACGGAGCAATACATAGTTAGGGGAGGGAGGCAAACTTCTATTTCGAAAACCAGTAAGGTGTAAGATTCAATTGATAGAAATTAGAGAAGGTTCGTCAAAGACGTTTGTGGCTTTAGAAAATATTTATATTAAATAACAACATTTAATTTATTTTATTTTTACTTTTTTGCAGTGCATAAAGGTAAATTGCATGCCCCGCATGGGTGCGCTGTTGCTGCTACCTACGCGGGGAAGGGTAATTCCGATGCTCGTGTTCAGGATATGAAAGGCATGGTCCGAGAGTAGGTGTAACTACTACTGAACACTCATTCCATCATCTGCCGTTACGATTGCGCCGTTCAGGAAGCGGGATTCTTCTGCTGCCAACAATAACAACAGACCATCAAGGTCTTCTGGTGTGCCGACACGCTTGCGGGGCAGCATTTCTATCAGTTTCTGTCCTTGCTCGGTGTCGAAATATTCCTGATTGATTTCTGTCGAAATATATCCGGGGCAAATGGCGTTGACGTTGATGCCGTATTTACCCCATTCGACTGCCATTGCTTTCGTCATGTGTATGACTGCGGCTTTGCTCATGCAATAGATACCAATTTGTGGCAACACGCGCAGACCCGCGACTGAGGCGATGTTGATAATGCGGTGTTGTTTTCTTTGGTCGCCTTTATATCTGGCGATCATGCGTTTTGCTGTTTCCTGCGCAACAAAGAATGAACCTCGTTGATTGGTGTCCATTACATAGTTGTAATCATCGGGGGTAACGTCGACCAGACGTTGCGTCGTTGATACACCTGAGTTATTGATCAGAATATCGATAGGGCCAGCTTCCGTTTCAGCATGGGCTATCGCTGATTTGATGCTCGCATAGTCTGTCACATCCAGCGCAACGACATGGGCCGCACCACCATCGGCTTCAATTTCTGCGCGTAATTCTTTCAGTCTGTCAACGCGTCGGGAGGCAAGTACCACCTGTGCGCCAGCTTTTGCCAGCACTTTCGCAAAACGAGCACCTAAACCGCTTGATGCACCGGTAATCAGTGCAACTTTTCCTTCAAAATTAATTTCTATTCCCATCAGTATCTCCTGCAAAAATTTGGATAAACTCAGTATTCTGTTTAATGCACTATCATGACATACAGCGTCTTTCTGTGTTACCCAAAATTTAGCACTCCCCGTCTTTTCATTGATAGTTCGGAGAGATTCATCGCTTTAATTGATGCATGCTAAACACTGCTCTGCGATAATTATCTTTCGCCAACACTCAGTACCAGCTTTCCGCAATGGATGTCTTCATCTAATCGGCTGCTTGCGCAATGGCAGATCAACAGCTAACATGCGTTGATTAATTTAGCACGTTCGTTCGAAAAATATTTTAAAGCGATTACAGTCATGACCCAAAACATTCTTGAACAGTACGGTCCCCGCGATGCGATGGAGTACGATGTCGTTATTGTCGGCGGCGGTCCTGCAGGCTTGTCTGCTGCGATCAAACTCAAGCAACTCGCAGTGGAAAAAGGAAATGAAGTTTCCGTATGCGTGCTGGAAAAAGGCGGCGAGCTTGGTGCGCATATTCTTTCCGGGGCGGTAATGGATCCAGAGGCGCTGAGTGAGCTTTTTCCTGACTGGAAAGAGCTTGGCGCCCCTCTGAACACAGAAGTGACTGAAGACCGTTTTTTATTTTTATCTGAAACCAAGGCTTATAAAACACCAAACTGGATGTTGCCTGCCTGTTTCCAAAATCATGGAAACTATGTGATTTCGCTGGCCAACGTCGTGCGTTGGCTTGGGCAGCAGGCTGAAGCATTGGGTGTTGAGATTTTCCCGGGCTTTCCTGCTGCAGAAATCCTGTATAACGACGATGGCTCGGTAAAAGGAGTTGCGACCGGCAATATGGGCGTAAATCGTGAAGGTGAACCAGGTCCGGCATTCCAGCTTGGTATGGAGTTGCATGCAAAATATACTTTGTTTGCTGAAGGTGCGCGTGGACATCTTGGTAAACAACTGATCGCAAAATATGCGCTGGATGCAGGTAAAGACCCTCAGACTTATGGCATCGGTATTAAAGAATTGTGGGAAATTGACCCGGCTAAGCATAAGCCGGGTCTGGTAATTCACACGGCTGGATGGCCGCTGGATAACGCGACTTATGGCGGCTCTTTCCTGTATCACCTGGAAAATAATCAGGTCGCAGTCGGTTATGTGGTCGGGCTTGGATATGAAAATCCATATCTCTCGCCGTACGAAGAATTTCAGCGTTATAAAACGCATCCGGAAATCCGTCAGTTCTTTGAAGGGGGGAAGCGGATTGCGTACGGTGCGCGTGCGATTACAGCGGGTGGCTTACAGTCATTGCCTAAGCTGACTTTCCCAGGCGGTGCATTAATCGGTTGTGATGCCGGTTTCCTGAACGCCAGCCGCATCAAAGGTAGTCACGCTGCGATCAAGACAGGGATGTTAGCTGCAAATGCGGTGTTTGATGCTTTAGGTGAAAATCGCCAATACGATGAAGTGACTGCATACAGCGCAGCTTTTGAAGCATCGTGGTTGCATGAGGAATTGCATAAAGCACGTAATTTCAAACCATCCATGAGTAAAGGCTTGGTACTCGGCACATTAATGGTTGGGATTGATCAGGTCGTTTTTGGTGGCAAAGCACCTTGGACCTTGAGACATACGCATGCCGATCACGAGTGTTTGCGTCCAGCTTCTGAGTTTCAGCCAATCAATTATCCGAAGCCGGATGGCAAGCTGACGTTTGATCGCTTATCTTCTGTATTTATCTCCAACACGAATCATGCAGAAGATCAACCTATCCATCTGACTTTGAAAAATAGTAACGTTCCGGTTGACGTGAATCTGGCGAAATATGCAGGGCCAGAAGCGCGTTACTGCCCAGCAGGAGTCTACGAATTTATGAAGACAGATGATGGTAAGGATCGCTTGCAGATCAATTCACAAAACTGTGTTCATTGTAAGACTTGTGATATTAAAGATCCGACGCAAAACATCGTGTGGGTTACCCCAGAAGGCGGTGGTGGACCTAACTACCCGAATATGTAAAACTGAAAAAGTCGCTGTTAGAAAACAGCGGCTTTTTTTATAAAGAACACTAGCGATAAAGTTATTGTGCTGCCCAGCCGCCATCCATATTCCAGGCGACACCTCTGATCTGACTTCCTGCATCGCTGCAGAAAAACACTGCCAGAGCCCCTAGTTGTTCCGGAGTCACGAACTCTCCTGAAGGCTGCTTTTCCGCGAGCAGCGCTTTTTTTGCCGCTTCATTGCTGATGTTGTCTCGCTCGGCGCGGGCATCAACCTGTTTTTGTACTAATGGCGTCAGTACCCATCCCGGGCAAATCGCGTTACACGTAATTCCCGTTTGCGCGTTTTCGAGCGCCGTTGTTTTTGTCAGCCCGATCAAGCCATGTTTAGCGGCAACATACGCAGACTTCTGTGCTGACGCGACCAACCCGTGCACCGACGCCAGGTTAATGATGCGCCCCCAGTTTTTTTCCTTCATATACGGCAGTGCGAGCCTTGTCGTATGGAAGCAGGAGGTCAGATTAATCGCAATAATGGCATCCCATTTTTCGACCGGAAAATCCTCAATATTGGCAACATATTGAATGCCTGCATTATTCACCAGTATGTCGACACCACCAAATGTTGTGCTGGCAAATGCCATCAAGGCGGTAATCTCGCTGGCTTTACTCATATCGGCATTGTGATAAGCCGTTTTGACGCTGAATTTTTCTTCAGTGGCTTTCTGAATTGCCTGAATCTCATTTGGATCACCAAAGCCGTTAAATACAATGTTTGCGCCCGCGGCAGCTAGCGAATGCGCAATACCCAAGCCGATTCCTGAAGTTGAGCCTGTTACCAGCGCTGTTTTCCCGCGTAAAAAAGATGCTTGCATGTTGACTCCTGACATTAGTTATATAAAAAAGCATGCGTAACAAAGCGAATGTGAATGATTTTAAGCGTAACGATCGGTAAAATGTGAGTTACTAGCAGTAGTAAAAATACTATCTCAGAGGAATGCCTCATGCAGCCAAGGCGCAATACCGTTCAATGCTTGTCTCCATCGGGACTGCATACCATGTCTTACAAAGAGTGGGGGGATCCTGCTAATACCGATGTACTGATCTGCGTGCATGGTGTGACGCGGGTTGCCGACGATTTTGATGCTGTCGCGCTATCCTTGTCTTCGCATTACCGGGTTGTCTGTCCAGATGTTGTCGGTCGCGGCTATTCTGGCCGACTGCGCAATCCCTTGCACTATCAGTTGCCGCAATACGTCAGTGACATGGTGACCTTGCTGGCTCGTTTGCAAGCAACAACTGTCGATTGGCTCGGTACCTCGATGGGCGGGCTGATAGGAATGGGAATTGCTTCGTTGGAAGGTAACCCGATACGTAAGCTGATCTTGAATGATGTGGGGCCTGCGCTGAATCCTGAGGCTTTGTTACGAATCGGCACTTACATTGGTGAGGATTTACAGTTCCGCACTTTCGACGAGGCTGCCGCGTACATTAAGACGATTTCGCTTTCATTTGGTGAGCATACTGAGGCTCAGTGGAGTAAATTGGCACATGATGTCTTGCGCCAGACTTCCGATGGTCATTGGCGCAAGCATTATGATCTGTCATTGGCGGAAGTGTTTAAGGCGACGACGCCTGAAATGATCGCCGCAGGACAGGCGATGCTCTGGGCTGCTTACGATGCGATTCGTTGTGAAACTTTGCTGGTGCGCGGTGCTGAATCTGATTTGCTGACAGCAGATACTGCGCTTGCAATGACGAAGCGCGGCCCATGTGCGCAGTTGATAGAGGTGCCCCACGTCGGGCATGCCCCAACTTTTGTCAGTGAAGAGCAAATTAAACTGGTGCGTAATTTTTTGTTAAATGAAAAATAGAGTGAGTGATGGAAATAAAGAGATTGCACGTTGGTCAGCGCTTATCTGAAGTGGCGATATGTAATGGCATTGTTTATCTGGCGGGGCAGATCCCGGAAGATGTGAGTCAGGGCATTGCTGGCCAGACTAAAGAGGTACTCGGTCATGTCGATCGCCTGTTGTCGGAGGCAGGGAGTGATAAATCTCGGATACTCTCTTGTCAGATTTTTTTGACTGACATCAGTCAAATTGGCGAGATGAATACTGTCTGGGATGCGTGGGTTGCAGAAAATAATTCACCGCCACGCGCGACCGTAGAAGCCCGGCTGGCCAATCCTGATTGGTTGATAGAAATCGTTGTAACAGCAGCGCAAAAATAAAGAATTGTATGGTATCGACATCAGTTGCCGCATCAGAATCACAGTTATTGGAAGGTCTTTCAGAAGCAGAGAAAGATAGACTCATTTCTGCACTCGAATTTGTTACGCCGTTTTATGCGGAAAAAGACGTAATTACCGGACAGAATGCGTTGCAGTTTGTGCGTGGAGTGGCTTCCACACTGGCGATGTTGCGCACTGATATAGACTCACGTATTGCTGCTTTATTGTTCGAATTGCCTGAATTAAGCCCGATCGCGGCCGAGCAAATCGAAGCCCGTTACGGACAAGAGATTGCAGATCTGGTCAGCGGCATCCGGCGCCTGATGAAACTCCGGGAGACCGCGTTAACCCATCATGATGTCGGTCATGGCAAGGATGCGGCCGAGAAAGCTGCAGCGCAGATGGAAACGTTGCGCAAAATGATGCTGGCAATGGCAACCGATATGCGGGTGGTGTTGATCAGGTTGGCGTCACGGGTGACTACTTTGCGCTATTTTGCCGAGTGCAAGCGCGAAGACAGCGCTACACAGCAATATGCCAGCGAGACGATGAACCTGTATGCGCCGTTGGCAAACAGGCTGGGCGTCTGGCAACTGAAGTGGGAGCTTGAGGATTTATCTTTCCGCTTTCTCGAGCCTGCACAATACAAGCGCATAGCCAAAATGCTGGAAGAAAAGCGTGTGGAGCGCGAGAGTTTCGTTGCAACGGCATTGGCACGTTTAACCTCTGAATTGAAAAACGCAGGTATCAAAGGCGAGGTGTCTGGCCGTCCTAAGCACATTTACAGTATCTGGAAAAAGATGAAGGGTAAGTCAGTTAATTTTGACGAACTCTATGATGTGCGCGCGTTCCGGGTCGTTGTTGATGATATTAAGGATTGTTATACTGTACTTGGACTTGTGCACAACGTCTGGGCACCGATTCCTAAAGAATTTGACGATTACATTTCCCGCCCAAAATCGAACGGTTATAAATCTCTGCATACAGTCGTTGTTGTTGAGGATGGCCGGCCACTTGAGGTACAGATCCGGACGAAAGAAATGCACCAGTTCGCGGAATATGGAGTCGCTGCACATTGGCGTTATAAAGAGAGTGGCGGCTCTAACTTCACGGCACAAGAATATGACGAAAAAATTGCCTGGCTGCGACAGTTACTTGCCTGGAAAAGTGAGGTTGCTGACGCGGTTGTTGAGCACGAAGACATACAAAGAGAGTGGGTGGAAAAGCTGAAGTCTGCAAGTCTGGATGAGCGGATTTATGTTCTGACGCCGCAGGCAAGAGTGATCGAATTGCCGCGAGAGGCGACACCGGTTGACTTTGCTTATCAGTTGCATACAGACGTTGGTCATCGTTGTCGCGGTGCCCGAGTCGATGGCGTGATGGTGCCGTTAAACACGCGTCTGCGGAATGGGCAGACCGTTGAAATCATTACGCTGAAGGCAGGATCTGCGCAGTCTGGTCCATCGAGAGACTGGCTGCATTCCGAGTATTCGGTCAGTACCCGTACCCGTAGCAAAATTCGTGCGTGGTTTAATGTTATTGATCAGCAGGAAACCCTGGCATCGGGGCGGGCACTGGTCGAAAAAACGTTGCAGCGTGAAGGTAAGACTGCCGTTAATCTCGAGGAGTTGGCGCGGAAGCTGGGCTTTGCCGCATTGGATGATTTGTTGCTGTCTGTCGGTAAAGAGGAATTCAGTCTCAGACAGATAGAAACAGTGCTCAGGGATAGCCCGGTCGAAATACCTGATGATCTGAATATCACCAATAAGAGTCGCGCATCAAGTGTTACGCAAGGTGCGAAATCTGGCGTACTGGTTGTCGGAACTGATGGATTGATGACGCAGTTGGCCCGTTGTTGTAAGCCCGCACCGCCGGACGATATCGTTGGGTTTGTCACCCGAGGTAAGGGCGTTTCCATTCACCGGCTGACCTGCAAAAACTTCGCAGAAATGCGTAATAAAGCACCCGAACGGGTGATACAGACGACTTGGGGCGAGCACGGTAAGGATACGGTTTATCCTGTCGATATTTTTGTATTGGCACAGGACAGGCAGGGTTTGTTGCGCGATATTTCTGAGGTTTTTTCTAAGGAAAAAATTAATGTGGTTGGCGTAAATACGCAGAGTGCAAAATCACAGGCCCGGATGTCGTTTACTGCTGAAATCGGCGGCACTTCGCAATTACAAAAAGCATTGACGACAATACGTGAAGTGAGTGGAGTGCTTGAGGTTCGGAGGCAATAATGCAAGTGGGGTGGGGCGAATGCGGTTGGCCTCAAAGTGTTGCTGCTGGCGCTGGAATACATACGGGGAAAAATACAAGTACTTGTCCGGTTCTTAGAAAAAGTTCGGTTCAGGGCTAGTAATTGTTCGCGGGTCTCTGCTATACTTCGGTTTCTTTAGACGCGTAGCTCAGCTGGTTAGAGCACTACCTTGACATGGTAGGGGTCGTTGGTTCGAGTCCAATCGTGTCTACCAATGAATTTAAGAAATATAAGTATTTTAGATAAGAGCGAGAAAGGCATCCTGGTTATGACACCGCGAACTACCACGCAAATGGTTTGGGAGCGACTCTAGTCGAGGATCTTTTTCGTCTGTATCAAATTTGAAAAAGCACGGCTAGCCGTGCTTTTTTTTCGTCTTTATTTTCTAATCGCAAATTTCGGCAAACTTCTGCCACTATGGAGAGTGACATGGTCTCAGTAAAACTTCCTGATGGTTCGCAACGTCAATTTGATGCGCCTGTAACCGTGGCGCAAGTTGCTGCCAGTATTGGTGCTGGCCTGGCAAAGGCGGCGCTCGCTGGCAGAGTTGATGGCGTATTGGTGGATACCTCATTCCTGATTGAGCGAGATGCTGAGTTGGCAATTGTGACCGACAAAGATGCGGATGGATTGGATGTGATTCGTCATTCGACAGCGCATTTGCTGGCTTATGCGGTAAAAGAATTATTTCCCGATGCGCAGGTGACAATTGGGCCTGTGATCGAAAACGGGTTTTATTACGACTTTTCTTATAAGCGTCCATTTACTCCTGACGATTTGCTTGCGATAGAAAAGAAAATGACTGAGCTCGCTAAAAAAGATGAGCAAGTTGTCCGCAAGGTGTTGCCGCGAGATGAGGCTGTTGCTTACTTTAAATCGATCGGTGAAGCGTATAAGGCAGAAATCATTGAGTCGATTCCTGTTGATCAGGATGTCTCTCTTTACACCGAGGGTACTTTTACTGATTTGTGTCGCGGTCCGCACGTGCCATCCACTGGCAAGCTAAAAGTCTTTAAATTGATGAAGCTTGCGGGTGCTTACTGGCGTGGTGATTCTAAGAATGAAATGTTGCAGCGTATTTACGGTACTGCGTTTGCTAAAAAAGAAGATCAGGAGCAATACCTGCACATGCTGGAAGAAGCTGAAAAGCGTGATCACCGCAAGCTGGGTAAGTCGCTGGATTTATTCCATTTTCAGGATGAGGCTCCGGGCCTGGTATTTTGGCACGCGAAAGGCTGGACTATCTGGCAGCAAGTAGAGCAATACATGCGCAAGGTTTATCAGGATTGTGGTTACCAGGAAGTGAAAGGTCCGCAGATTCTCGACAGTAGTCTGTGGGGTAAAACCGGGCACTGGGATAACTATAAAGACAATATGTTTATCACAGAGTCGGAAAATCGCTCTTATGCGCTGAAGCCGATGAATTGCCCTGGACATGTGCAGATTTTCAATTCTGGAATGAAGAGTTATCGCGATCTGCCATTGCGGTTCGGTGAATTCGGTCAGTGTCATCGCAACGAGCCGTCCGGTGCTTTACATGGAATTATGCGTGTGCGCGGCTTTACTCAGGATGATGGACATATTTTCTGTACAGAGGCACAAATTCAGGATGAGGTAATTGCTTTTCACCCTCAGGCAATGAAGGTTTATGACGACTTTGGCTTTAAAAATATTGCAATCAAACTCGCCTTGCGGCCAGAAAATCGCATTGGCAGTGACGAAGTCTGGGATACCGCTGAAGAAACGCTGCGCGCTGGCTTGCGCGCTTGTGGCGTGACTGAATGGGAAGAATTGCCGGGTGAGGGCGCATTTTACGGTCCGAAAATCGAATACCACCTGAAAGATAGCTTGGGTCGTCCTTGGCAAGTCGGTACTATGCAGGTCGACTTTTTTATGCCGGGTCGCCTGGGTGCTGAATATGTGGCTGATGATAACAGTCGCAAAGTGCCGGTAATGCTGCATCGCGCTATTGTTGGCTCTATGGAGCGCTTCATCGGAATTTTGATTGAAAACCATGCCGGCGCTTTGCCTTTGTGGTTATCTCCAGTGCAAGTTTCCGTGTTAAATATCTCGGAGTCGCAAGCAGAATACGCAAAATCTGTTGCTGAAATCCTGAAGAAACAAGGGTTTAGAGTTAACACGGATTTGCGTAATGAGAAAATTACCTATAAAATACGCGAGCACTCTATTCAAAAAATGCCTTACATAGTAGTAATAGGTGATAAAGAACGAGATGCAAACACAGTCGCTGTGCGTACGCGTGGCAATCTGGATCTGGGGGTAATGCCTCTTGATGCCTTCATAGCTCGTTTAAAAAACGAAGCAGACACTAAGGTTTAACAGATCAGTCCGCAATCTTGCTGTAAGCGAGATTGGCACGGTAAAGATTTAATTTTTTAAAGGAAACTGCAATAGCTACCGAAAGAACACATCGTATCAACGGGGAAGTTACCGCGCTTGAAGTGCGCTTGTCCGGCGTTGATAATGAACCTCTGGGTATCGTTAAACTGAGTGAGGCATTCCGTTTGGCCGAAGAGGCTAATGTGGATTTGGTGGAAATTGCACCCACTGCCCAGCCTCCTGTTTGTCGTTTGATGGATTACGGCAAGTTTAAATACCAGGAACAGAAAAAAGCTCACGAAGCCAAACTGAAACAAAAAGTCATTTTGGTGAAAGAAGTGAAGTTCCGTCCTGGTACAGATGATGGTGATTACAACATCAAGCTGCGTAATCTGGTCAAGTTTCTGGATGACGGCGATAAAACAAAGATTACTTTGCGTTTTCGTGGTCGTGAAATGGCGCATCAGGAAATCGGTATGCGTGTGCTTGAGCGCCTGAAGCTTGATTTGGAGCCTTACGGCCAGGTAGAGCAGTTTCCAAAAATGGAAGGGCGCCAGATGGTCATGATTCTGGCACCTAAGAAAAAGAAATAAGTATTTTGTAGTACTTGTTTGGTACGGGTATTACGATAGATCTGTTTCGTCAGGAACAGATCACAATAAGTGAGAAGTAGGCATCCAAGAGTAGCGTTTATTGCTGCCACCTACCATCATATAAAACCGGAGCTGTCGTCAACGACAGATAGTGTTATGCCAAAAATGAAAACAAAGAGCTCTGCTAAGAAGCGCTTTCGTGTACGTCCAGGTGGAACAGTAAAGAGTGGTCACGCTTTCAAGCGCCATATCTTGACTAAAAAGACCACAAAGAACAAACGTCAATTACGTGGTACACGTAACATCAATGCGTCCGACGTGACATCAGTCATGCGCATGATGCCTACCGCTTAACCTCATACTCACTATTTTAAGGAGTTATTATGCCTAGAGTAAAACGTGGGGTTACCGCTCGTGCCCGTCATAAGAAAGTTCTGAACCTTGCTAAAGGTTACCGTGGTCGTCGTAGTAAAGTATTCCGTATTGCTAAGCAAGCAGTTATGCGTGCAGGTCAATACGCATACCGCGATCGCCGCAATAAAAAACGCGTATTCCGCGCATTGTGGATCACCCGTATTAACGCAGCAACCCGTCAACACGGTATGACATACAGTGTGTTCATGAACGGCTTGAAAAAAGCCTCTATTGAACTCGACCGTAAAGTACTGGCTGACATGGCTGTGATGGACAAACCAGCGTTTGCTGCGATTGTTAATCAAGTTAAAGCCAACCTGGCTGCGTAATCAAAGTAATTTGTAGTCGTTGCGATGTGTTAAACATCGCTATATCAAGCGGGGCAGAGGTTGAATCCTATGCCCCGTTTTGTTTTCAGCTCATTATTTCAGCTTCACAGTAAGCGGGAACAACGCATGAACCCTTTAGATCAAATCGTCAGCCAGGCATGTGCTGATTTTCTCGCGGCACCGGATGCCGCCGCACTTGAAAATGCTAAGGCATTGTACCTGGGCAAAAGTGGCCAGATTACCGAACAGATGAAGAGTCTGGGGAAATTGTCTCCGGATGAGCGCAAAGTGCAGGGCGCGGTGATTAATGCTGCTAAAGTCAAAATCGAAAATGCTTTAACTGAGCGTCGCGATGCTTTGGCAGACGTGCAATTGCAGACGCGTTTAAATGCCGAAGCGATTGACGTGACACTGCCCGGGCGTGGCCGAGGTATCGGTGGCATTCATCCTGTGATGCGCACCTGGAAGCGCGTTGAAGAAATTTTCCGTTCAATTGGTTTTGACGTCGCTGACGGCCCTGAGATCGAAACCGACTGGACCAATTTTACTGCTTTGAATAGTCCTGAAAATCATCCTGCCCGCTCTATGCAGGACACTTTCTATATTGATGGTAAGGATAGTCAGGGTAAGCAATTGCTGCTGCGTACGCATACCAGCCCTATGCAGGTGCGATATGCGCGCATGAGCAAACCACCAATCAAAATTATTGCACCTGGCCGCACTTATCGTGTTGACAGCGATGCGACACACTCCCCGATGTTCCATCAGGTTGAGGGCTTATGGATTGCCGAAGATATCAGCTTCGCGGATCTGAAAGGTGTCTATCTGAATTTTGTAAAAGCGTTTTTTGAAACAGACGATTTGCAGGTGCGCTTCCGTCCTTCCTATTTCCCATTCACCGAGCCATCAGCTGAAATTGATATCGCTTTCGGTAGCGGGCCTTTAAAAGGTCGCTGGCTGGAAGTATCGGGTTCTGGTCAGGTGCATCCTGCTGTGATCCGGAACATGGGACTCGATCCTGAAAAATACATAGGCTTTGCGTTTGGTTCCGGCCTGGAACGCCTGACTATGCTGCGTTACGGCGTCAACGATCTGCGCTTGTTCTATGAAGGCGATTTGCGCTTCCTGAAGCAATTCAACTAATTTTTTGAGCAATCTGAGCTCAAGCATCTAACAATAGACGGCTGAATTATGCAATTTTCTGAAAACTGGCTCCGCACCATGGTCAATCCGAAGATGACTTCGGATGAGTTGTCTCATCTGTTGACTATGTCAGGTTTGGAAGTCGAAGAAGTGGAGCCTGTTGCTCCTCCTTTCAACAATGTCGTGGTTGCGGAGATTCGTGAAATCGTCAAGCATCCCGATGCTGATCGTTTAAATGTGTGCCAGGTTGATGTCGGCACTGGCACATTGTTGAATATCGTTTGCGGAGCGCCGAACGTCCGCGTTGGCATGCGTGTACCTTGTGCAACGGCTGGCGCGGTTTTGCCTCCGGGGGCTGACGGTAAGCCGTTCGTGATTAAGGTAGGCAAGTTGCGCGGCGTTGAATCGCAAGGCATGTTGTGTTCTGCACGCGAATTGAAATTGTCTGAAGACCATGGCGGCTTGATGGAATTGCCGTCAGACGCGCCAGTGGGCCAGAATTTCCGTGATTACTATGAGTTGAATGATCTGAAGTTTACGATCAAGCTCACACCGAACAAGGCTGACTGCTTATCCGTCTTAGGTGTTGCAAGAGAAGTGTCTGCCCTGACCGGAACGCCTTTGCAGATGCCTGTGACGGATGTCATTGCGCCATCCTTGCAGGAAGTATTGCCGGTGAAAGTTTCCGCGTCTGATCTGTGTGGCCGTTTCTGCGGTCGCGTGATTCGTGGCGTCAATGCGAAAGCACCGACCCCTGACTGGATGAAACAACGCCTTGAGCGCAGCGGACAGCGTCCTATCTCTGCGCTTGTTGATATTTCCAATTATGTGATGCTTGAACTCGGGCGTCCATCCCACGTATTCGATCTCGATAAAATCCATGGCGGACTCAATGTGCGCTGGGGTAAAGCAGGTGAATCACTGAAGCTGCTGAATGGCAATACAGTTGAGGTTGATGAATGGGTTGGCGTGATCGCCGATGAAAAAGAAATCGAGTCTCTTGCCGGCATCATGGGTGGCGATTCAACCGCTGTTTCTCTGGATACGCAAAACATTTATCTCGAAGCTGCTTTCTGGTGGCCGCAGGCAATTCAGGGCAGGGGCCGTCGTTTTAATTTCTCTACCGATGCCGGACATCGCTTTGAGCGTGGCGTCGATTTTGAAAATATCGTCGAACATATCGAACGTATCAGTGCTTTGATCGTTGAGATTTGTGGCGGCCGCGAACAGGTAAAACTGGGTCCGGTTGACGATCAGATTATCAATTTGCCGCAACGTTTTCCGGTGAAATTACGTACCGCACGGGCACAAAAAGTCATCGGCGTGCCGTTGACTGATGAGGTCATCGCCGATATTTTCAAACGTCTGGGATTGCAATTTACGCAGCAGACCGGTGAATTCCTGGTGACGCCACCGTCCTATCGTTTCGATATCGAAATCGAAGAGGATCTGATTGAGGAAGTCGCCCGCGTTTACGGTTTTGAGAATATTCCGGCTTTACCTCCGGTTGCCGCGAATGCCATGCTGATCGCACCGGAAAACCAACGCTCGCTGTTTGATTTGCGTGCGCTGGCCGCTGATATGGATTATCAGGAAGTGGTTAATTACAGCTTCGTAGAGGAAGCTTGGGAAAAAGACTTTGCCGGTAACGATCAGCCTGTGAAGTTATTGAATCCTATCGCCAGTCAGATGAGTGTGATGCGTACCAATCTGATCGGTAGCCTGGTAGCGAATGCCCGCTATAACCTGAATCGTAAAGTCAGCCGTATCCGTGTTTTTGAAATCGGCGCTGTTTATCTGCGTGATTCTTCCGTACAGGACGGTCCGCTGGAAGTCGCGGGTTATCGCCAGCCTAAGCATCTGACTGGACTCGCTTATGGTCCTGTCGTTGAAGAACAATGGGGTGTGGCAACGCGTAACGTTGATTTCTTTGATGTAAAAGCCGATGTCGAGGCTTTGTTTGCACCAAAAGTCTTGCGTTTCATCAAAAATGAACACGTTGCCTTGCATCCGGGTCGCAGTGCCAGTATTGAATGTGATGGCAAGATGGTTGGCTTTATCGGTGAACTGCATCCACGCTTGCAACAAAAATACGATTTACCGCTGGCGCCGGTTGTATTTGAAATCGATACCGCAGCTTTGCAATCGGTCAATGTCCCGGTTTATCAGGAAATATCGAAGTTTCAAGCTGTGAAGCGTGATCTTGCTCTGGTTGTTAAACAGTCAGTTTCCGTACAGGATATGCTCGACGTGTTTAACGCTGAAATAGGCCGGAACGAAGCCTGTAAAATTGTGCAAGCTATTGTTTTGTTTGATGAATATCGTGGTAAGGGCTTGGAAGCAGATGAGAAAAGTCTTGCTTTCCGCTTTAGCTTACAAGATACTCAAGCTACATTGCAAGATGACAAGGTTGAAGCCGCAATGACCGCATTGACTCAGGCCGCAGGCTTGAAGTTTGCTGCCAAGCTGCGCTAAGATGATTGGCTTACGCCCGTATAGACTAGATGAGTTTGATAATGAATGACGTAAATTCCGCTGAATTTCAATCGGTGCTGGATGCCGATTTAAATCGTGCGATGCTGGAGGCCAGGGCGCGTTCTCAAGCGGAAAAAGAGTTACCCACTTTAACTAAAGCTGAGTTAGCCGAGCTGTTGTTTGAGCAGGTCGGCCTCAACAAGCGCGAAGCTAAAGATATGGTGGAAACCTTTTTCGATGAAATTCGTGATGCACTGGAACGCGGCGAAGCGGTGAAGTTGTCTGGCTTCGGTAATTTTCAGTTGAGAGACAAACCACAGCGTCCCGGGCGCAATCCTAAGACAGGCGAAGAAATTGCGATTACTGCCCGTCGTGTTGTCACCTTCCATGCCAGCCAGAAATTGAAGGGTATGGTGGATGACATCAGCGGTCAACCATTGGCTCATGCTGCTTAAAAGATTCTCATGACTGAAATTAAAATCGAAACAGTGACCTTGCCACCGATTCCGGCCAAGCGTTATTTCACGATTGGAGAAGTAAGCGAATTGTGTGGCGTTAAGCCACACGTTTTGCGTTATTGGGAGCAGGAATTTTCGCAACTGAAGCCGGTAAAACGGCGGGGCAACCGTCGTTATTACCAGCATCATGAAGTGCTTCTGATACGTCGTATCCGCGAACTTTTATATGAGCAGGGCTTCACGATCAACGGTGCCCGCAATAAACTCGGCAGTGCCGCTGGGCGTATCCAGGAAACTGACGAAGTGGTGGAAACTCCGGTGGATCTGCACTACATTCGTGATGAGCTACGCTCCATACTGAATCTGCTCACCCCGCAATAAACATCAAGGGCAGAGTGAATGCCCTTGGATGTTTTACTTCCTGATGTTTTACTTCCTTATTATTACCTCTTGATTGTACGCAATCGTACTACGGCAGATTCAGTTTGAGTTTCTGCCGTTTTCAATTCAATTTTCCTTTTCTGTTGTTTCAATCTCAGCAATTGACCTTGTTCTTCATGTTCCATATGAATATCGCTTTGGTAGATTTTAAATACACTGACTGCATCAATCAGCGCTGAGGCCTGATCCTCTAGGCTGGCGGTTGATTTCGCTCCCTCATCTGCGAGGCTGACATTGTGTTGCGTGATTTCATCAATAGCAGCGATTGCTTCATTGACGCTGGAAATACCCATGCTTTGCTCCCGGCTGACATCTGCCACATGCCGGATCAGATCGGTCACTTGAGCGATATTTTCGGCGATTTCCTGCATCGTTTTTCCCGCCGAATCTATCATGTTGTTACCGTGTTGTACTGCTTCGCTTGATGTGTTGATTAAGGACTTGATTTCCTTGGCGGCATTCGCGCTGCGCTGCGCGAGATTTCTGACTTCGCTGGCGACTACTGCAAAGCCACGCCCTTCCTGTCCGGCTCTGGCTGCTTCAACTGCCGCGTTGAGCGCAAGGATATTGGTCTGGAATGCAATGCCATCCATCACACCGATAATTTCCGCAATTTTGCGCGTACCGGATGTGACTGATTGCATCGATACGATGGCCTTATCCATAACCTGCAAGCCTTGTTGCACGTGCTCTGCGGATGTGTTGGCGAGGCTGCTTGCCTGCGCCAGATTGCCCGCATTCTCTTTCACTGTGCTGGTCAGTTCCTCGACGGAGGTTGCTGTTTGTTGCAGAGAGCCAGCCTGCGTTTCAGTACGGTTGGCAAGCTCTGCATTTTCATTATGGATATGATGGGCAATGTTGTTGACGTTTTCAGCGCCAGTACGGATATTTTGCACAAGGTGACTCAAGCCCTGATTCATTTTTGTGACCGCGTTAATCAATTGCGCCAGCTCATCTTGCCCGCTGCGTTCAGGCATCTGAATTAAATCTCCCGATGCCGTTTTTTCGATATTTTCAGTCAGTGTTTTGATGTCTCTCGACAGTGCAAAATAGATTCCGAGCAAAAAATAACTGGCGATCAGTACCAACAACATGAGTGCTGAAAACATTTTGGCTATTTTCTGATTCAGTTGTTGCGCGTGACGCGTCAGGCGCTGATCAATCAGCGTGGATACGGTTTTACTCGCAGCGTTCAGATTTGCCAGCGTTTCATCGCCGGCTTTTAAAAATGCGTTCCCTGAGCTTTGATTGACTGAAGACAGAACTTCATCTTTGGCTCTTTCCAGATATTGTTCCGAGACGCCGATCGCTGCTTTAAGCGAGCGGAATTCAGTTTGATAATCGGGATTGCTTTTTTCCAGCGAATCCACTCTTTGTCGCAACTGCACTAACTCGTATTTCGCCATCAGTTGCAACGAATTGAGCATCACATCTTCGCCACCTTCAAATAAGCCAGTATCGATATATGCTGCGCCACGGGCGGACATCACCGCGATTTTCTCTGCGATGGAAGGAATACCGGTCAGATAGATATTCGCCAGTTCATGAGTGACGAAATCGCTGTCGAGAGCGAGCTTGGAAGCATAAGCACGCTCCTGAATTTGCTGATTCAAGCGCTCTGATAATTTGGTGTATTCGGTAAAACTGACGGCAGACTTTAAGCTCGCTTGTTGACCAATCAGATCTTGCCAGCGTTTTTTTATGTCGTCGTTAACGTCCGGCTTTTTCAGACTCTCATTAATTTGCTTTTGATTTGAGCTGATCGCATCGGCAACTTGTTTATTGCCATTGAGCTGCAGATGCTGCAATGCCCTTTGTTTCCGTATCAGTGTTTCCAGATCCTGATATCCGTGTATCTGCTGTATGGCGAATTGCTTTTCTTTGCTAATCCCGACCTCAGCCCGCATTTCGATGAAGAGCAGCGTCAGAACAATGAAGAGAGGAATAGAAAATGCCGCGGCGATGAACGCGACCTTATGCCCGATGCGAAAACCTTGCGTCAGACGAATGGCGGGAGAGAGGAGTTTGAGCACGATTTTCTTAAAGGAAAAATGCATGGAGGAAACATATTTAACGTGAGAATAGTTCTTAAATATGACTTCGTTATGACCTTAGGGAAGCGTGTTCAGACGCGCCTTGAATTACCCGGCGGACTCACTGCGGAGTGTGAATCGGCACCAGATCAGCGGACAGACGCCGCGCAAATCAAGCGGGGCGGGCACTCAGGCCAGACCCGTTTTGAGTGAAGTGAAAAATGTGATCGGAATGAGCAGCTTGCAGGCTTGCCTATTGCTCACTTTTCTGATTTTGTGCAGCGATAATTTCCGGCAGGTTCAACTCTATCCAATCTGCCAGCGCTTCTACTTTTTTTGCGATTTCGGTGCCGGATTGCGTCAGCGTGTATTCCACATGCGGCGGCACCACAGGATAAGAAATCCGCTCAACGAAGCCATCCGCTTCCAGCCACTGCAAGGTTTGCGCCAGCATTTTTTCACTGATGCCATTGACCTTGCGCCGTAAATCGCTGAAGCGTTGCGTTCCGCTTAACAGCGCCACCAGAAGCAATACGCCCCAACGACTGGTGACGTGTTTAAGAATCTCTCTGGATGGACATTTCTCGGTGAACAGATCGCCGCGCTGCATTCTGTCTGCCAGGCTCGGTGCAAAAGGTATTTCGACCGCTTTCATTTTCATTCTTACTTACCTTTTTGTGCGTACTTACTTTTAGTTAGCTAAGGCGCTATTATGCCTGTTCCTACTCAATTTACAAAGGGATTTACCATGATAGTCGTCACAGGTGCTTCCGGCCAGCTTGGTCGTTTAGTGATAGAAGCCTTATTAAAAAAAATTCCAGCCAGTGAGATCGTCGCGGCGGTACGTAAGCCAGACAGCGTGAATGATTTGGCCGAGCGCGGTGTACAGGTGCGGCAGATCGATTACAGTCGCCCGGAAACGCTTGCTGGCGCTTTCAAAAAGGGTGAAAAATTACTGCTCATCTCCAGCAGTGAAATCGGGCAGCGCGTATCTCAGCATAAAGCCGTGATCGATGCGGCGAAAAACGCCGGTGTTGAACTGATTGCCTATACCAGTATTTTGCATGCAGATTCTTCTCCATTGCCGCTGGCTGCCGAGCACAAAGAAACCGAGCAACTGCTGCAGGCTTCTGGTTTGCCAGTCGTTCTGTTAAGAAATGGCTGGTATACCGAGAACTATCTCGCCAGCGTGCCAGCTGCTTTACAGTACGGTGTCTTGCTGGGAAGTGCCGGAGACGGTCGCATTTCATCTGCTGCCCGCGCCGATTATGCCGAGGCTGCGGCAGTCGTGCTGACCAGTGAAAATCAGGCCGGGCGGATGTATGAGCTGGCAGGTGATGATTCGTATTCTCTGCAAGAGCTGGCGCAAGAAATCGCGCGGCAATCAGCTAAAGCAGTGGCTTATCAGAATTTGCCGGAAAGCGCTTATAAAGATGCCTTGCTGAGTGCGGGTCTGCCTGAAGCTGTGGCAGTGTTGCTGTCCGAATCTGATGTTGGTGCATCGCAAGGCGGGTTGTTTGATGATAGCCATCAATTGAGCAAACTGATCGCACGCCCAACCACGGCATTGCCAGTATTGCTTAAAGCTGCGCTCGCGTCGGCATCCTGAAAATAGGAATGCAGCCAGTCATCATCATGCTCATCGACGGCTGGCTGCATTCTGCTGAAAATACTTTTTGACTTAAATCTGCACCCGGGTACCCAGTTCGATCACGCAATTATTCGGCAGATGGAAATAATCGACGACGCTGAGCGAGTTACGCGACATCAGTGCAAATAAAATTTCCCGCCAGTGCGCCATCCCCGTGCCTTTGGTTGGCACAACGATTTCGCGGCTCAGGAAATACGAAATCTCAAACATATTCAAGGTCAGGCCATGTGCCTTGCATAACTCCAGCGCTTTCGGAATATCCGGCGTATTTTTAAAGCCATAGTTCAGTTTCACTTTCCAGAACCCAGGAGCCAAGGCTTCGACTTGTACCCGTTCTTCAAACGGCACCCACGGCACATCATGAAACTTCACCGTCAAGATGATATTGCGTTCATGCAGCACCTGATTGTGCTTCAGATTATGTAATAAGGCTTGTGGCACCGTATCTGGGTTCGCGACTGCATACACCGCAGTCCGCGATGCGCGCGGCGTGTTGTCACCGGATAAGGCGGTCACGAACGGCAATAACTCAGGGTCACCTTTGCGTATGCTGTCGATCAATAATTCACGACCACGCCGCCAGGTCGCCATCACCAGAAAAATCGCAACGCCCATCGCCAGCGGAAACCATCCACCCTGCAAAAATTTCAGCGAACACGCGACCACCAGCAAAATATCCAGCGTTAAAAATACGCCGGTCGCAGTGACTGCCAACGAGAAAGGCATTTTCCAGCCGTGATGAATCACGAAAAAAGTTAAGATGGTCGTAATCATCATCGTCACCGTCACTGCAATACCGTAGGCAGCCGCCATCGCGGAAGAGCTGCCAAAGCCGACAACGGCGAACAATACGCCAGCGAGCAGCAACCAGTTAACGCCGGGCATATAAATTTGCCCCATCTCTTTGGCTGAGGTGAAATTCACCTGCATGCGCGGCAGCAGCCCCAACTGCACCGCTTGCTTAGTCATCGAATACGCACCGGAAATAACCGCTTGCGAAGCGATGACGGTGGCGATCGTTGCCAGCACCACAGCGGGTATCAGCAGATGCTCAGGGAATAAGCGGAAAAACGGGTTTTCAATCGCCGATGGATCGCGCATCAGCAAGGCACCCTGACCCATATAGTTGATTGCCAGCGCAGGTAACACCATGCCTGTCCAGGCTAATTGGATAGGGCGTTTTCCAAAGTGCCCCATGTCTGCATACAGCGCTTCGGCACCCGTAAACGCGAGCACAATCGCACCGATCACGATAAAAATATGCCAGCCTTGTGAGCTTAAAAAACGAATCGCGTTCAGCGGATTGAGTGCAGCAAGAATCGCTGGCTGCAACATGATTTCACTGATCCCCGCGACGGCTAACACAGCAAACCAGATCACAATCACAGGGCCAAACAATTTGCCGACCACCGCTGTGCCGTAGCGCTGTACGGCGAATAAAGCAATCAGCACGGCAATCGAGATCGGCAAGACATAGGGCTTGAATCCCATTGAGACCACCTCTAATCCCTCGACCGCGCTCAGTACAGAAATCGCCGGAGTGATAATACTGTCGCCATAAAATAAAGACGCACCGAAAACACCGGTCAGCAACAGGATTAAACGTCGCTGCCCCGTATTACCAGCCGCTTTCGCGGCTAATGCGGTGAGCGCCATAATGCCGCCTTCGCCGCGGTTGTCTGCGCGTAAGATCAGCAGAACATACTTCAGCGTCACCACCATCATCAGCCCCCAGAAGATGACCGATACCGCGCCGATCAGATGCGTCGCATCCAAAGGCACGCCCGTCGCGGGACTGAATACCTCTTTCATGGTGTACAAAGGGCTGGTGCCGATATCGCCATAGACCACGCCCAACGCACCGAGCGTTAAGGCAGCCATGCTTTCGCGGCCAGAATGTTGACTCATACAATTCCCGAAATTCAATGAACAGAAATGCACTATGCGGTGGCTGGCATCAGGAAAGCATAAGGAAATAATCAGGAATGAATCAATAACTGCGTCAGGCGTGCGCTTTTCCAACACAACACAACGCAGTGCTAACTTCGCACCGGTACAGCTCTTGGCGAACGCGCGGCGAACGCACACTGCGCGTGATGAAAATGGAGCGCTTATAGCGGAAGAACGCATCCTTCAATAGCGCTTAAATCGTCCCCTTAACGGCAGACGAACAGCCTGAATTCTGCATACTCCCCCCTGTTTTTAATAAAACACCCTTAATCCCTGCAGAAACATTGGGCTTGTAAACATACTCGGGGGAGTATATTTTTAGGGTTTTGAGAGTGTTTGGAGGTGGTTGTTTGGGTACCAGGCACACGGTAGTGAATACTGATATCGGTTAATGTGATTGCTATGAGTAGAAGCTTGTTTTTTTAAGGAGACATATACCGCAGGTCAGAAAGCTGATTTAGCACCCGCAGCCCCCAGATACGGAAAGCGTGACCTGACTGCCGGCTGAGCTTACTTTGGCAGTGCAGGAATAGCCAATGTACTCACAGCCTGGCGTTCCCCAACAGGTCTGAGATACCTTACAACTCAGAAGCGTTCCGCTGGCAGGTGCCGAGAATCTGTATTCAGTTTTATCGCCGACCTGGGGCTCAGAGTTTGTGCCTCCCTTACGGCGGCTCTTCACTCCTACAAGTACCTGGCGCTCGGTTTTTCCGTTTATCTGCATTGCGGCTTCTGTCGGTTCTTGCACCCCATAGATCCAGGCCATAACCGTCGAAGATTGACCGTGGCTGCTGCTAAAGTTGCAGCTGCAGCCCTCGAACTCCTTCTCAACAACTTCGGGCATTCGTTCCACTCTGACCTTACCGTTACGCGACTGCGCCAAGGGTTCGCTCGCGATACATCGGACAGTAATGCAGATGCTGAGGGCGGACAAGACTATGAACTTCATGTGGTTGCGGAACTGGAGCAAGGCTAGCTCTTTCGCTTTCTGTCAAAGATCATGGGTCGGCTATTCAGCTTGTTGGCGTGAACTTCCGCTTCCTTTAGCTTTTCCTTCAGCTTATAGATATGATCTGCCAGACTCCTCTGGCATTTATCGATTCCCCATCGATCCAGAAACTTCGGGAATGCGAATTCTATTTCGTTGTTCAGATGAGCTGAGATTTGCATTTCTTCGGCACGAAGTTCCGATACCTCGGATTCAGTTAGAATTTCTGGTCCGGTGAGGAACGCGGCTGTTGACAGCACGTCGCTAAGTTCTCGTGCATAGAAGTTGTCTGCTTCTTGCCAACTCCCAAATGAGGACCGCTTAAACGTTCCAGCCTTATCCGGCGACGCACGATAAGCGACGTACGTTTTGCTCATCCATGAGGGCATCATGGTCTGTAGTTGTATTCCACTTTTGCACGCGGCAAGTTCTTCAAACAATGAAATCGCTAAACGTAGATTGTTGATCGCGAAATATTTGGAGAATCTGTAGGGATCAATGCTCTGTAGAAAGCCAAGGCATTCCTGCCAGTGAACCCACGACACGGTGGCTTCTTCGTAGAACCGTTTAGCGAATGCATCATCAGAACTTTTTACGAATGCAGCGGCGTGATATTCAGCGATGCTCTTATGAAGGAACGTCGCGTCTCCGACACCTTCCTCTAGCATCAGGCATGCAACCTTGGTTATGTCCTTTCTGAACGCAGATTCCTTGCATGCTGATCCTTCAAGGTAGTCTTGTGCAAGCTCAAAGGCTTCATTGAACTGTGCTGGACTCAGAGTCCGGCTGGTTCCGAGTTGAAGGCTCATGAAACAGAATGCCTCAAAGAGGGCTTGGAGTTTCCTTTCTGAGAGTCCTGAGTGGTGCTCTCTTTCAAAGGCGGCCTTAAGCTTATCGTGGCGAGTAAAGACTGTGTAAAAAAGTCTATCAAAGAACTCGGGGAGGTCGGCTGGAATCTGCTTTTCGGATTGGTAGACAAATACTACCAAGGTTAACATCAGGGGGGTGACAATCAACCCCGCTACTTGACTCGGACTCGACTGAATTGCGTGCACGATATCGACAATTTTGACGGGTTCAAGACCTAGTGCCTGCAGAAATGGAGGGTAGTCTGCTGCATGCAACGGACCGACTTCCAGTACTCGAAAGGAGTTGAGTTTTTGAACCTCGTTGTTTGGTCTTGAAGTTACAATTATCTGAAGTTCCGGGAATTTTTGCGCAAGGTGTTCGAGGTCAAGAGTCGCTTGTCTAACCAGTGGCGTTTCCAATTCATCGAAGCCATCGAGGAGTACTACAATCTTTCCTGATGCAGCCAGATATTCGAACAATGCATCGTCTACATTAACATCATAAGCCGACAATGCTTTGTGAATAGATGCGATTAATGGAGTCGATTTTGTGACTTTTCTCAGCTCAAGAAAGATCGGTAGGCGTCGGTTGTCCTTACGGAGAATTTCTTGGAGTGCCAGATAGCGAAGTAGAATCGATTTTCCTTGGCCAACGATGCCTTGAATGACTATGCAGCCTTCACCAAGATCGGTAATTGACTCTAGGACCGTTGATCTTTCTTCAGCAGAACGAAGCCTACTCGGATAGTAGAAACTTCTGAGTGAAACATTCTTTTCTGGGCTCCATATCGTTCGCACAGAGTCGATGTCGGAAAGTTGTCTAGCAATCTTCTTTGAGAATCCTGTCGCGGTCCAGCGGTCAAGCGACCTTTGGACTGTTCCCTTTGCGCCGTCGTAAATGTCTTTTATTATCGGAGACGCTGCCTTTGCTATCGCTGATAATCCGATTATGGTCGCGCTCATTTTTTCCTTAATTAACAGTAGCTGGGTTGCATCAGCTGCGGAAGTCGTGAAACCTAACTTGGGAGTTAAGGCCGCACCGAAGGCATCGGCTTTGGATGACGTATTAGGCCTCTAAGGTTACAGCCGAGATTTAAGTTTGCAAGATTGCATCTTAACTCAGCGTTAAAAAATTAACCATACGCTTGCTATGCCTTTTTCTATTTATCTAGTCTGGCTATGTTTGGGTATACCGGTTAAAGATAGCGCATATCCAAGCAAAAAAAAGGATCACATCAACGGCATCGCCAAAGCTCGTTTATTCGAATAGCTGCGGGAACGGAAGTGTTACCTGTATTCACGTTTCGCAACTGAAAAAACATGCCTACTGGATACGCATTTGCCTACGCTGGCAACAGACAAAAATCATCCTCAAAACTGCAGGTAAACAGCCTGAATTTTGCATACTCCCCCCTGTTTTTAATAAAACACCCTTAATCCCTTCAGAAACATTGGGCTTGTAGAGATACCCCGGGGAGTATATTTTGAGCATTTTGACGGGGCTAGTGGCAGATGACGATGCTGGCGCTAGATGGCGGCCAGGCGATAGCCGACGCCGGTTTCTGTCAGCAGGTAGCGGGGTTCTGTCGGGTTGTCTTCGATTTTTGCGCGCAGTTGTGCCATGTAGAGTCGCAGGTAATGCGTGTGGTCGATGAATTCTTCGCCCCAGACATCGACCAGCAGCTGGCGGTGTGTGACGACTTTGCCGCTGCTGCGCACCAGGCGTGCAAGTAAGCTGAATTCGGTTTTGGTCAGATGCAGAACCTGGCCGTGGCGTTCGACCAGGCGGGTGCTGAGGTCGATGTGTAAGCCATCCAGCGTGTATTCGGTTGTGGCGGCGGGCACGTTGGTGCCCCGGTGGCGCAAGGCGACCCGGATGCGCGCCAGCATTTCACCGACGCTGAATGGCTTCGTCAGATAATCGTCTGCGCCTGCATCCAGCAGGGCAATTTTTTCGGCTTCCTGGTGTCTGGCTGAAACAATCAGAATCGGCAGATTGCTTTGCTTGCGCACCTGGCGCACCAGGTCGGCTCCGTTACCATCGGGCAGGCCCAGATCGAGCACCATCACATCCGGCAACGCATGTTTTAAGATGGCGCTGGCTTCGCTGATGGAGACGGCGGTTTGCACGGTAAACCCTTCGACAGACAACGATGCCTGTATCAGTGAGCGTATCTCTTTGTCGTCTTCCACCACTAACACGCGGATGCTCATGACAACTCTCCTGCAAGTGCGGGTGGTTGCGCATCCAGCGGTAACTGCAAGCTGAATTCGCTGCCGCCTTCCTGTGGCTGGTTCAGCACCAGATTGCCGCCATGCACAGTTGCGATGGCCTTGCAAACGGCGAGCCCGAGTCCTGAGCCGCGCTGGCTGCTGCGATCGGTGTGATCGCCACGCACATAGGGTTCAAAAATACTGAGTTGTTCGTGTTCCGGTATGCCTTTACCGCTGTCTTTCACCGAGATCCGCATCCACTGCTGATGCTGATCGGCGTTGTGTTCATCAGAACCTTGTGCGCCCTGTATGCTGACGTGCAGTTGTATGTCGCCATCGGTATATTTCAGGGCGTTTTCCAGCAAATTCGCCAGCAGTTGCGAAATCAAAACCGGATCGACTCTGACCAATGGCAGGCCTTTCGGAAGCTGAAGCTGAATGCGTTTGTCTGTGTCATGTTGGCGCACCCGCGCCAGCACGCTGCCGATGATTTCTTCTATGGATTCCCAATCCCGCACCAGCGATTGCGGTGTGTTTTCCAGACGCACAAGTTGCAGGGTGTTTTCTGTCAGCGCCGATAAATATCCGGCTTCTTTGATGATGCTGTCGAGCAGGTGTTCTTGTTCGGCTGTGCTGAGTTTGGCATGCTGAAGTTGCAGCGCGGATGCTGCACCGACCACGACGGCTAATGGTGTACGTAAATCATGCGAGACCGCCGCTAAAAATATGCCCTGTAATTGCTGACGCTCTGTTTCGCGTTGCGCAGCCAGAATGCTGGCGTTCAGGCTTAATCTCAAGAGCGCCTGCGCCAGTATCGTACAAAGCGCTTCGGCATGCTGGCGGCCGCTGCTGTCATTTGCAGCAACGGATTGTATGCATACAGCGCCCAGCATTTGTCCATGCGGATGACTATCTGCTATGGGTAAATACCATGCGTCGAGATCAGACCAGCGATTGGTGCCCGCGCCGATGACGCTGCCTTCTTTCATGCAGCACGCCATGCCATCGCGTATGGTTGCGGGCAGCTCATTGCGGCAATGTAATTTTCCGTTGACGTCGTTCAGACCAAGCAGGTTGACGCCGGAAAAAGAATCGTCGAACGCTTGTTGTCCTAAGCCGTAAATATTGTCAGCGGTATTGCATGCGGCGAGTCGTACCGCCAGATGTTGCAATTGTCGTGCGCGTTGCTCATTCAGATGCGCGATCTCGGTTTCGCGGCGTAGGCCGGATGTCAGGCGATGAATCACCAAGGCCAGTACCAGCATCGTGATCAGTGCAATGAAATGTTCCGATTGATCTATTCTGAACGTCCAACGGGGCGGGACAAAAAAGAAATTCAGCGCGGCCACCGCGGCGAGGGCGCAGGTGACAGAGTAAATCCAGCTTAGACTGTATGCAGCGATAACTACCGCCAGCACATAGATCATAGACTGACTGGTGAGCGAGACATAAGGGTCAATCAGCGCATTGACACCGCTGGCTAATGCCAGCAGTAAAAAGATAGAAAAGCTATCTCTTAACGGGGAGTGCGGTCGCTGCAGGAGCTCAGTGATTTTGTTCATCTGAGCAGCGTACCATAGACGATATTAAGAACGCATCAGGATTTTCTGACTGATTCAATCGCGGAAATGTCAGCGCCAGTTGATCACATCACTGGCGCTGTTATTGCAACTTATGGTTTGTATTATGGTTTGTACTGTGGGCCGCTCAGAATGAAGCCGCCACCCTGATACGTGCTGCCGACATCATCAGCATCCGGATAGCGACCGGTATCCGGGAATAAATGCGCAAATTTGTCTGAGCTGTCTTTTGGTTCATAGCCCAGATGTGATGCCGCGTGATTACTCCACCATTTTTCACGATTGTCGGAGACACCGAATACGATGGTGTAGCCGACGCGTGGAGTGAAGGCTGCGCAACGCAGTAATTCAACTAAATCGTCGTAACTCAGGTAGGTCGTCAGCATGCGGCGATTGGCCGGCGCAGGGAAGGCCGAGCCTATGCGTACGCACACGGTTTCGATGCCAACACGGTCATAGTAATAACGTGACAGACTTTCACCAAAACATTTACTGACGCCGTAAATACCATCTGGACGTGGTGGCATCGTCGCATCAATGAAATCAGTGGTTTTGTAAAAACCGATAGTGTGGTTAGAGCTGGCGAAAATCACGCGGCGTACTTTATGGTGATGCGCCGCTTCGTAAATGTTGTAGGTGCCTTGAATATTGGCACGCATGATGTCTTCAAAACTGGCTTCAACGGAGATGCCGCCGAAATGCAGAATCAGTTCTACATCTTTCACCAGATCCATTACCGCTGCTTTGTCGGCAAGGTCGCATTGCACGACTTCTTCGCCTTCTTGTGCTGCACCAAGATCAGCCAGATCGCTGACACGTAAAATATCCGTCCAGTCTTTCAGTTTTTCACGCAGGATTTTTCCCAGACCGCCAGCGGCGCCGGTCAATAAGATGCGGTGAAAGGGTTTTGCTACAACTTGCTTGTCCATAGTTTCCTCTTTTTTATTTTGTGTAATGAATAGTGTCAGTCAATGATGCGTTTGTGATGCGTTTAATTGACCTGAGCCGCCGCTGTAATTTCTGCTGACAGCGCATTGAAATCGGTCTGTCAGCAGCATAGATTGCGATCAACAATCAGGTGATCGGCGCCGGATTGAACAAGACCAGTGCGTTATGGAGTTTCCAATGTTCAGCCCAGGTTTTTTTACCGCTGGCGACATCGAGCATCATGTGGAAAAGTTCCCAGCCTATGTCTTCTATGGTGGCGTTGCCAGTCGCAATCTTACCGGCATTAATATCCATCAGATCATGCCAGCGTCGCGCCAGATCATCGCGTGTCGCCACTTTAATCACTGGTACCGGTGCCAGACCATAAGGTGTGCCGCGGCCAGTGGTGAAGATATGCAGATTCATTCCGGCTGCGACTTGTAAAGTGCCGCAAATAAAATCGCTGGCAGGCGTTGCTGCGTAAATCAGGCCGCGTTGCTGAAGTTTTTCACCGGGCGATAACACGCCTGAAATTGGCGATGAGCCCGATTTGACGATGGACCCCATGGCTTTTTCAACGATGTTGGAGAGCCCGCCTTTTTTATTTCCCGGCGTCGTGTTGGCGCTGCGGTCTGCACCGCCACGTTTCAGATAATCGTCATACCATTGCATTTCCCTGATCATGGCATTGGCGACTTCCGGGCTCGTGGCGCGTGAAGTGAGTTGATCGATGCCGTCGCGCACTTCTGTCACTTCGGAAAACATCACGCTGGCACCAGCACGGACTAATAAGTCGGTGGCAAAACCGACCGCAGGGTTTGCGGTAACGCCGGAAAAAGCATCGCTGCCACCGCATTGCACGCCAACGACCAGATCAGAAGCAGGGCATACCACGCGCTGACGTTGATTCAGTATCGTCAACTGCGCTTTGGCCTGTTCCATGATGGATTGAATCATCGATTGAAAGCCAATGTGCGCAGCGTCTTGAAGGCAGACAACGGGAGGCTGTGCCTCATTCTTAATCGGGAAACTACCGGCAGGGAAGAGTTTGGCTGGTTGTAGTTTTTCACAACCAAGGCTGACGACCATTGCCTGCCCGCCGAAATTCGGGTTGCGTGCGATATTTCTGATGGTACGAATCGGGATTTCTGCACCCGGCGCATCAATCGCAACACCGCAGCCATAGGTGTGTTCAATCCCAATAACGTCATCGACGTTTGGAAAGTCCGGCAGTAATTCTGCTTTGATGCGTTTGACTGCATGTTCGACCACGCCTGACACGCATTGCACAGTCGTGGTGATGGCGAGGATATTACGCGTTCCTACGCTGCCATCGTCATTCCGGTAGCCCATAAACGTATGGCCTTCAAGCGGCGGCAACGGTGTTGGCGATACGGTCGCAATCGGCAGATTGTCGAGTACGCGGGCATCCGGCATGCGTATCAATGTTTCATTGAGCCACTGACCACGTTTTACATCAGTGTTGGTATAGCCAATCGTCACGTTATAACGCCGGATGGTGCTGCCTTCGGGTAAGTCTGTTAACGCAACTTTATGTCCCTGAGGAACATGATCAACAAGTTCCAGAGCGCAGGGGAACACGGTATGTGCCGGCAGCCCGCCATCATTGACGACGATGGCGACGTTGTCATCGTCGTGCATCTTGATATACAAGGGTTTTTGCTCGGAAGTAAGCTGCATGAAATATCCTTTGCCTGGTTTTGCGTTGGTGTTATTTTTTGACTAGCGCAAAATTTTAAAAAATTGGTCAGGCCAGATGATAACTGGATAGACCGAAATGCGCCGATGTCACAAAATATTTTTATTGGATCAGGTATGCGTAATTTTGTAGATTAGTTGAATTTTTAGAGTTAATTTCATTTAAATTCAATGGTTTATCGCATTTTATCTGGGAGTGCTGCGGCCATTTCGCTATAATCTTTGGTGCCGAATTTGTGGTGAGTATGCCACTATGATAAATTTTTGGCTAGTCCAGATTGATGTTTTGGTCAGACCAAATTAGAATGGCCTGACCGAACAAAAAATGACTGGCTGTTATGTTGATAAGGTCGTCAAAAAATGAATAAAAAAAATAATGTGGGACAAAGCGAGGCAATTTCTCATGAGCCGCGCCTGTATCGCGTCGTGGCAGACAAGATTAAGGGATTGATTGCTGAAGAAGAAATCAAACCTGGTGAGCGTCTTCCATCGGAGCGAGATCTGGCAACAAAGCTCAGCGTATCACGCGCGTCCTTACGTGAAGCACTGATTGCACTTGAACTGAGCGGTACGGTTGAAGTGCGTGGCGGTTCTGGTGTGTATGTCAGTCAGGTTATTGAATCAGAGGCGCATTTGCCTGAAGTCGGTGCCGGGCCATTTGAAGTGTTATCGGCACGGCGCTTGATTGAATCAGAAGTCGCAGCAATTGCGGCACGTGTGGCGACTGATTCGGCGATTGACGACATTTTAAAAGCAGTACTGGAAATGGAAGCGCATCACGCGAATTACGCCAGCAATGAAAGTGCGGACAGGAATTTTCATCTGTCCATCGCCAGAGCAACAGGTAATAGCGCGTTAGTCGGTGCTGTCGAATATTTATGGAATCAACGTGGCCGCTTATGGCACAAATTGAAGGAGCATTTTCAGACAGAAGAATTACGTCATGAAACATTGACGGACCATAGAAATATTCTGGAGGCGATTGCCTCACATGATCCGGCGGCTGCCCGCAAAGCGATGCGGGCGCATCTGGAACGTGTAACCAGAACTTTTTCTCGCGGCTGAAACACTGATAAGGCAAAGACACATTTGCCAGTTTTAGCGGTAGAGACTACCGATTTTTCGACCGGCTGAGACCCCGGTGAGACACTGATATTTTTTGTGTACTCATCTTCGTCGCAGCGGCACGGAGTACGCGAGGTGCTCCAGACAAGTCACTCACCACCAAAACCGGGAGTGACATCGTTGATGAAAAATAGGAGTTTGAGGAGACATTAGAATGAAAAAGAAAGTAACGAGCCGTTCCGCATTTATGCTGAGCAGCGTCAGTATTGCTGTTCTGACGCTGGTCAATCAGGTGCAGGCAGAAGAAATACAAAAGGTAGAAGTCACGGGGTCTTCTATCCGTCGTCTGGCTACCGAGGCATCGTTGCCTGTCACGATGGTGACTGGTGAAGAGCTGGAAAAACGTGGTATGACCACACTTGCCGATCTGATGATGGCATTGCCGGAATCAGCATCGCTGGCACCTTCAAATGCAGGCTCAGGTACAAACATCAATCTGCGCGGTTTGGGTGTTAACCGCACGCTGGTGTTGTTGAATGGACGTCGTCTGGCGAACGAAGCGATTGCCGACGGCTATGCCAATCTGGATGTGATTCCTATGAGTGCGATTGCACGCGTAGAGATATTGCGTGATGGTGCTTCCTCGATTTATGGTTCGGATGCGATCGGTGGCGTAGTTAACTTCATCACCAAACGCACATTTGAAGGTAAAACGATATCTGCGCAATTGGTACAGCCACAAAAAAATGGCGGTGCAGATGAGCAGCGTATCAGCGGAACTGTCGGTTTCGGCAACCTGGCACAAGATGGCTGGAACTGGTATGCCACTGTTGACGCACATCGTCGCAGTCGTCTGGCGGCATCAGATCGCGCCGAATTAAGTACAAATGATATTCTGACGAGTATTGGTCGTGCACCCGCATTGGGTAGTGGCGGTTATTCGATGCCTGCCAACTTCACGACCGCAACAAATAAAAACGCACAAAATCCTTACTACGCTTCAGGTTGCCAATCACCATATTCGATGCAAGGTGCAAAAAATACTTGTATTTTGAACGATGCTGCGTACGGGAGTGCTTTGTACGGCAATGAGCAGGTGACGTTCTACACCAAATTCACAAAACGCTTCAATGAAGATCACACCTTGACGGTGGATTACATGCGCGGACAGGAATACATCCTGGGTACTAAAAATCCAACAACAAGTCTGGCTGCGAATGGTGTGACGGCGCAATTACCGTCAAGCAGTAAATGGTATCCGGGCGGTAGCGGTGGTGTACCTGCAGTTGCTGGTCTGAAGGGCGAGCCTCTGACTGTCACCTGGAGTGTTGCTGATCTGGGGCTGGCAACAACCAAAGATAAACAAGTGAACCAGCGTATCGCCGTGAACGACGAAGGGCGTATCGCCTCATGGGACTACAAACTTGGTTTTGTTTATGGTCACAGTCTGCGTGAAAACTACTATGACTCTGGTTATGTAAGCGGGGCTGATTTACTGAAAGGTATCAGCAACGGCACCCTGAATCCATTCGGTTTACAAGATTCTGCCGGGCTGGCATATCTGAAAAGTATCTCGGTCGATGGTGCCTTGAACCGGCATTCTGTCAGTACATTTACCGGCGTCGATCTGACGGTGTCGCGTGAGTTGTCAAATCTGGCCGGCGGCCCGATGATGCTGGCGCTGGGTACGGACTATCACCGTGATACGACTGAAGATCAAAAGACGGACATCACTAATATTGCAACGTATGCAGGCGCTTCGCCATCGTTTGCGAAATCCAGCCGGAATGTCGCTGCGGCTTACGCTGAGTTAGAAGTACCATTGACCAAAGAACTGAATCTGAACTTTGCTGTACGTGACGACCATTTCAGCGATTTCGGTAATACGATCAACCCTAAAGCCAGCTTCCGTTATCAGCCAACCAAAGAACTGATGTTCCGTGGTTCTGCTAACACGGGTTTCCGTGCACCGACTTTGTTCGACCGCTACGGTTACCGTTTGCCAGGTGCAACGACAAAAACAGCAGCGAAATGGGATGATCCTGTGCAATGTCCGGGCGGCACGCCAGGCGTCGCTGGCACGGGTAAAGCCTTACCTGGTCTGGTTGCTTCCACGGTCTGTAATACGACCTTGCCTAAGCAAACCGGTAGCAACGCTGATTTGCAGCCAGAAAAATCCAAAGGTTATACCTTCGGTCTCGTGGTTGAACCGTTGAAAAATCTGACAGTATCGGCTGATTACTGGCATATAGAAATGACCGACATGCTGGCGAACTTACCAGAACAGGTTTATTTCACGAATCCGCAAAAATACGCTGATCTGTTTGTGCGTAATGCCGATGGTTCACTGGCATTCATCAAAAATGTCACGATGAATCTGGGTGGTCAAAAAGCTTCCGGTATCGACGTTTCACTGGCCTATGCTTTCCCGAAAACATCCGCAGGCAATTTTAAGGTGAAACTTGACGGTACTTATCTGACGCAGTTTGATAATCAGCTGGAAAAAGATAGCCCGTATGTGTCGAATATCGGTCGTTTTGGTGCAGCAAGCAATGGCACCACTTCCAGCATGCCTATCATCACTTTCCGTTGGAAGCACACACTGAGTTTATCCTGGGATCGTGGCGACTGGGCATCACAGTTGACGCAAAACTTCAACACTGGTTATCACGATCAGAACCTGGTGGCACCAGAGTATTTCCGTGATATCGAGTCGTATTCCATCTGGAACTGGACAGTGAATTACCGTGGCTTTAAAAACATGGCAATTTCCGCAGGCATTTCGAATCTTCTGAATGCCCGTCCTCCTGTCACTAATCATAACGCTTACACCTACGGTTATCTGAGCAGCGCCGCGAGCCCTGTTGGCCGTGCTTTAAATGTTCGCTTGTCTTACGACTTCTGATAGTGCTTAGTCCCTGGCCTTGCAGGTCAGGGACATTTTAAAAGATGGAAAAATTATGAGTGTTGTGATTAACGAAAAACGCAGAAGCCTGTTGCAAGCCGCATCCAGTGTCGGACTGTTGATGGGCAGTGGTCTGGCCAGCGAAGCCATCGCTGCGACAACGAAACAAGATCCATGGAAACAGGCGCAGGCGATTATTGATCGCTTTGCCAAGCCTATCCATTTTCGCAAAGAAGATTTTCTGGTCACCAGTTATGGTGCCAAAACCTGTGAAGTAAAACCGGTAGAAGCATGGGTTTCTTTCGTCGAACGCAAAACCTTGCAGACGCCTGTTGCTGAAGCGACCGATTGTTATCCAGCTATTGCCGCTGCGATTGCTGCCTGCCATGCGGCTGGGGGCGGGCGTGTGGTGATTCCGACGGGGAATTGGTACTGTGCCGGACCTATCGTTTTGCTCTCCAATGTGAATGTGCATCTGAATGCTGGTGCACATGTTTATTTCAGTAATAATCCGGCGGATTACGCCAAATACGGTAAGTATGACTGCGGCAAAAACGGCAAGCTCTCCATGACACGCTGGGAAGGCAATGATTGTCTGAATTTCTCGTCTATGGTGTATGCGTACGGTCAGCGAAATATCGCGTTGACGGGTGATGACTGGACGTCGATTCTGGATGGACAGGCCGGTGTTAATTTCACCGACAGTCCGTATTGCTGGTGGTCCTGGAAGGGGCGTGAAAAGCCAAGTTCGGTCGGTGATATTGCCCCTGGCAGTGGCGACTGGATCAAGCATCAGAAAGGCGAGACAGAAGTATCTCTGAATCCGCAGAATCCTGTATCGCTGGCGGAAGTTGCGCCGCATCTGACGGAAGAAAAACGCCTGTTCATTCAGGGCGAGGGTGATAAATGGCGTCGTGACTCGAATTATCTGCGGGCGCTGGCGGAAGCCGGAGTCGCCGCTGATAAACGTGTTTTCGGTTTAGGCCATTTCCTTCGCCCACACATGGTGCAGTTCATTAATTGCAGCAATGTTTTGTTTCAGGGGTATCAGGTAACGAATACGCCATTCTGGCAACATAACCCGGTCGGATGTCGCAATGTTCATGTGAAAAACATTTACGCCAACAGCGTAGGCCCGAACAGCGATGGCTTCGATCCTGAATCCTGTAACTACGTCCTGATCGAAGATTCGACGTTTGATACTGGCGATGATTGCATCGCTGTTGATGCTGGAAAAGGGCCGGATGTGCAATATGGTCCGTCACAAAATATCGTCGTGCAAAACTGCAAGATGCACAGCGGGCATGGCGCGATGACATTTGGCAGCATTATGTCGGCAGGCATTCAGAACGTGTTTGCGCAGAATCTGGTATTTGAAAACAGTCATTGGAAAACTGATCCATTGAATATTGCGATTCGTTTTAAATGCAATATGAGTCGCGGTGGTTTCCTGAAAAATCTGCACATCAGGAATATCAGTATTCCGAATGGTATCCGTACGACACCGGCGTTTTACTCAACCTTGCCCGGCTCAGTAATCCCGACGAAATCGGTGGCAACTTCTGCCGGTGCGGTTATTACCATCGACTGCGGTTACGATCCGATCAACGACAATGTCCGTACACGTCCACCTGTGGTTTCCGATATTCACATTTCTAACGTTAATGTAGGTAACGTTGACACTGGTGCAGGGCAATTCTCCAGCTATCAGGCTATCGTTATTCTGGGGCCTGTACCCAGCGATTACAACGGGCCCGCATCACCTGCACCCAAAATTGTTCCGGTAAAGAATGTCACTATTTCTGACTGTGATCTTGGTAATCCGGTGAATAAAGAGAATCCTATGTATCTCTTTAATGTCAAAGACCTGGTACTGAAAAATGTCCGTGTCGGCGGCACAGTCTACAACAAAACATTGTCTGTCTGACCACTTCCCTGTAGTCAGTTTGGAGCCTCCTCGTGAGGCTCTTTTTTTAAATTGGATGACATCATGAAGACATTACTTCGTGTCGTTTTGCTCGCTTGTTCTGCTCCGCTATGGATGGCCTGTCAGGGGCCGGTGCCAGTCATGAAAGATACCCGCCCACTCGAAATTATTCTTGTCGGCGACTCGACCATGGCACCGAACAGCGGCTATGGCAATGCATTGTGCGAACGTTTTTTGAAAGAAGTAACGTGCCTGAATCTTGCGAAGGGTGGCCGCAGTTCTGGTAGTTACAGGGCAGAAGGTTCCTGGGAGATAGTGATGCAACAATTGCGACGCGACACAGATAAACGCCGCGTGGTGTTGATGCAGTTCGGGCATAACGATCAGCCTGGTAAGCCCGGACGCTCTACCGATCTGGCGACAGAATTTCCGGTTAACCTCGCGCGCTATGTCGACGAGGTCAGAACTGCTGGTGCTGAAATTATTTTGCTGACACCTCTCACGCGCAGAACCTTCAAAGATGGCGTACTGCCAAACGATTTGCGTCCGTGGGCGGAAGCCAGTTTGCGTGTCGCCAGCGAAAAGCAGGTGCCAGCGATAGACCTGAATCAGCAAAGCCACGCGCTGGTTGCCGCGATGGGGCAAAGCGAAGCTGATACGCTGGCAATGGTGTCGCCGCCACCTGAAATCGTCGCGCCGACCAGTGGCAGCACATTGGCAACAGTAGAGCGTCAGGGCACCGCGAAAAGTGCGTTTGACCGTACCCATGTCGGTAAAAAAGGCGCAGCGATTTTTTCTGCGATGGTCGTACAGGCTCTCGTGGCTGTAGATCCTGAAATCGGTAATGGCATGATCAGAGGAAGTTCAAAATGAGATACAACATGAAACAGCGGCAGCCACTATTCAGCATGGTTTCCCGCTACGCCAGTGTGTTGCTGATGATGTCCAGCCTGTTTGCTGCGGATGTCTGCGCGCAGGATAGCAGGCCGGTGAAAGAACCGCTTGCGCCGTCCATCTGTCAATTGTTACCAGCGCAACTGAACATGAACGAGGTTGATGCGCAGACATTGGCAGCACCTGACACGCAGCGCCTGCAGCAAGCGATCAATCAATGCCCATCCGGCAAAGCAGTACGTCTGGTCAGACATAGCGATAAAAATTATTTTCTTACCGGTGCATTGCAGATGAAAGCGGGCGTCTCTCTGGTGATTGATGCTGGTGTGGTGCTGGCTGGATCACGCTTGCCTGCTGATTATGATAAAGGTGAGAAAAGTTGTGGCACAGTCGATCAAAAGGGACGTGGTTGCCGCCCGCTGATCAGCATTACTCAGTCACAGAATGCCGGGCTATTTGGCGATGGCGTGATTGATGGTCAGGGCGGAAAGAAAATTCTTGGCAGTTCCGAGAGTTGGTGGGAAATAGCACGTCGTGCCCAGCGTGAAGACTTGCATCAGAACGTGCCGCGCATGTTGGAAATAACGCAGTCGCGCGAGATGGCATTGCACAGAATATGGTTGAAAAACTCGGCTAATTTTCATGTCACTCTGAATCAGGTGGATGGCTTTACCGCTTGGGGGATACATATTGATACTCCAGCCACTGCCAGAAACACCGATGGTATTGACCCCATTTCTTCCCGCAATATCACGATCACCAAAAGTTACATTCGTACCGGTGACGATAACGTCGCGATTAAGGCGGGCAATCAGGGGGCGACCGAGAACATTACCATCAGTGATAATCACTTTTACTCTGGGCACGGTATGTCCATCGGTAGTGAAACCAACGGCAATATCCGACACGTGCTGGTCGAAAATCTGAGTATTGATGGTGCTACTTCGGGTTTGCGCATTAAGAGTGACGTGTCGCGTGGGGGGCTGGTGCAGGACGTGACTTATAGGGATATCTGCATACAGAACAGTAAAGCACCGCTGGATTTTGACACGCATTACGGTAAGCGTGCATCGGGTGATCTGATACCGGAATATCGTGATATTCATCTCGAACGTGTGCAAGTGCTGACGCCGGGAAAACTGATATTTCATGGCTACGACGCAACAAGACCGCTCAGAATGAGCGCCAATGATTTAATCGTTCCTGAACAAAGTACGATCGTCAGAGAAAACGCACTGTGGTCATCGGCTGTTGTGCAATCGACGCTGAACCAGAATTTTGCGTGGCAGCCGCTGCAATCAGCGACAAAAGACACTGCCTGCGCCTATGCATTTGTGGCTTATCCTTCGCCATCGCCGACAGATAAACGCCCGCAGTTAAATGAAGCACAGGCTGCTCATTTTTCTTATGACGAAGTTCTTGGTTATGCAGGTTTGCCAGGAAAAGAGCAACGTGATGTATGGGACCCTTTGTCTTCGCCGGTTGTTCATGCGCAGCAGATAACACCCGACTATATTGTCAATGCCAGCGAGCCAGCTGACGGTATGCACCGTTTTCAGCGCTTGCAGGATGTGATCAATCAGATCGTGACAGCCGATCTGGCGCATCGCTTACCGGCATCCCGCCGCATCACTGTTCTGGTGGAGCCCGGAGTCTATGATGGACTGGTATATATCCCTGAAACATCCGTCCCCATCAGCGTGATTGGCAGAGACGCTGCCACGACACGTATCCGTGCCAATCTGGATGCCGCAATCAGCGGAGCACAATATCAGGAGCGTTTCGGGGCGCAGTTTGCGCAGGCTCCGGCAGCGATTACTGACATGTTTAACAGCATTCGTATCCGTCCGATTATCGGGACATTTGGTACGGCCGTGCTGTGGGTGAAAAGTCAGGCATTCCAGATGCGTGATATCACCATTGAAAACAGTTATAACAAAACTGGCGCACCGGCACCACAGGCGTGTGAAGGAGCTGATTGCCCCGGAAATGGCGTGTATGGGAAAAGCCTGATGGTGCATCATCAGGCCTTAGCGATGATGACTGATGGTGTCGACAAAGCTCAGTTTGAACAAGTGCGTCTGCTGGGATTGCAGGATACCTTGTATATGCGCGCCGGCAAATCAGGGCAGACCGCTCGTCACTTCTTCTATCATTCTTATATCGAAGGTGACGTTGATTACATTTTTGGTGATGCGACCGCGTATTTTCTTGAGACGGAGATACGCTCATTAGGTCCTCGTACCAGTTCTTACGTCGCGGCACCAAGTACGAATCTGAATTCACGTTACGGATTTGTATTTAACCGCTGCCGCTTTACCCATGATCAGAGCAGCAATGCGATGGCCGGGAAATTTTATCTGGTCCGTCAATGGTTTCATAATCAGCGTTGCACGCCGTACGGCAAAGTACCTATCGACGGCTATCGTTGCGAGGCCGGAACGACAGATCAGTTTGTCAGTCCATCTGGCACGATTACCCGTCAGACGATAGAAACGGTAGGGAAAATGATTGTGCTCAATTCTGTGATCGGTGCTCATATACATCCGCTTACGCCTTGGTCCGACTGGAATAAAAATGGCACCTTGCCGTATCGTCCTGCGCAATTTAACAGCGACGACTTCTGGCGAAATTTATCTGTGAGCACAATCAGCCCTACGGCTTTTGGCTATCAGGCTGCACCTGCACCCATGCAATTTCTGGGCGAATTCAATAATCAATACGAATAATTTGAGACAAAAGAAGGAAGTACGACATGACCTTGAACACATCATCGGAATCCCTTGCTGACCAGAAGTATCAGGGGCGACGCCGCTTACTGAAGCAACTCGCGGCAATCGGTATCGGTAGCAGTATGCCTTGGGCGGCGGCCAGTGCGGCACAGCGACAAACACCAGCCGATCCATGGAAAAGAGCCTCAGAAATTATTACGAAGCTGAGTGTTCCATTCCATTTTCGCGAAGCGGATTATCCCATTACACGATACGGTGCAAAAACATGTGAGCTGCAAAAAGTACAGGCATGGAGTTCGTTTGAGGATCAGGGGGTGTTACAGACTCCAGCGGCATCGTCTTTTGACTGTTATTCAGCAATTCGTAATGCGATAGAAACTTGTCACCGCGAAGGCGGCGGCCGCGTGTTAATTCCTGCTGGTGACTGGTTTTGTGCCGGGCCTATCGTCTTGTTATCGAATGTTAAGGTTCACTTGCAGGCCGGAGCACACGTCTATTTCAGTCATCAGCCCGACGACTATGCGAAATACGGCGACGTTGATTGCGGAAAAAACGGCAAGTTAAGTATTTCCCGCTGGCAGAGCAATGACTGTCTGAACTATTCGCCCATGATCTATGCGATAGGACAAGAAAATATTGCATTGACGGGTGAAGACTGGACTGCGGTATTAGACGGGCAGGGTGGCGTGCCATTTAATGAATTCGGCGATTGCTGGTGGACCTGGAAAGGCAAGCTGAAAACGCTGAATGCAGTTGCACAGAGTTCCGTGCCGAATTATCGCCCCGGTAAGCCATCCGAAAATGCGGTGAATCCACTCAATGCTAAAACTTTAAAAGAAGTAGCGCCGCAGATCAGCCCGGAACTGCAGGCGCTGATACAAGGCAACGACGATAAATGGCGTGCTGACGCCAGCTACCTGCCTGCATTGTCAGAGGCTGGTGTTCCTTTACCTCAGCGCGTATTTGGTAAAGGACATTTTCTGCGTCCGCCAATGATACAGTTTATCGGTTGTCGTAAAGTATTGATGGAGGGGTATGAGGTCAGGAACACGCCATTCTGGCAGCATCATCCGGTGAATTGTCAGCATGTCGTGATTCGCCGCGTTCATGCGAAAAGCCACGGACCTAACAGCGATGGTTTTGATCCGGAGGCATGCGACCATGTTCTGGTGGATGGCTGTACTTTTGATTCCGGTGACGACTGTATTGCGATTAAGGCGGGGAAAAATCTGGATACACAATATGGACCATCGCGCCATATCGTGATTCAGAATTGTACGATGCAGAGTGGCCATGGCGCCGTCACGCTTGGCAGTGAAATGGCGGGCGGCATCGAGCATGTTTATGCGCAGAATTTATTGTTTGAAAACGTACACTGGCAAACCAATCCCTTAAATACAGCGATTCGTCTGAAAACGAATCTGAATAGGGGCGGATATCTGAAGCACTTCTATGTGCGTAATGTCAAGATTCCAAATGGCGTGCAGACTTCGCCATCATTTTATACATCCTTACCGGGCTCACCTATCGCATCGAAGACGGTTGCCACGGCCGCCGGTGCGATAGTCACTTTTGACTGCGATTACACACCCGTCAGCGATAACGTGAGGATACGCCCACCTGTGGTTGAGGATGTGCATATTTCCAATGTCCGGGTGGGGAACGTGAAGACGGCAAAAGGTGAGTATTCCAGTTACCAGTCGATCGTTATTCTGGGGCCGGTTGCCTCCGACTATAACGGTAGTGCACCGATGCCAGAAGTGTTTCCTGTTCGTGATGTGACGATTACTGATTGTGATTTTGGTACGCCAGCAGCGGGCACGCAGGCAATGTATCTGTATAACGTCAAAGGATTGAAGTTGCGTAATGTGAAGATTGGTAAAGAAGTGATCACGCGCGAGTATTCTGCGTAAAAAAAGCACATCTGGTTATTTCCCGGATGCGCTTTTAAGAATGGTAGCGGCATTTGTTTTGCCGCTATTTTTTTGTTGTTGGCTTAACGGCGTATGGCTTTCAAGTTCATCGCTTCCTTTGCCGGGTGTATCGTCTTGATTTTTGAAATCTCAGTGACTTCGTCATCCTTGAGTTTAAACACTCTGACCAGTCCTGCCATATCCGCCGCCTGCAATTGCATACTGTCGGCTGCCGCGGCAGCTTGTTCCACCAGTGCTGCATTTTGTTGTGTCACACTGTCCATCTGACGAATCGCTTCCGTAATTTGTATGATGCCGGTGTGCTGTTCTTCACTGGCCATCGTGATATCGCGCATGATAGAGGCGACTTTTTCGATACCGCCGACAATTTGCGTCATCGAGTTCCCGGCCTCTTGTGCCAGTTGGTTGCCGCTAAGCATATGAGATTGTGAGGCGTCAATCAAACTCTTGATTTCTTTTGCGGCTGAAGCCGAGCGTTGCGCGAGATTTCGTACTTCCGCAGCCACCACGGCAAAGCCACGCCCTTGTTCACCGGCGCGTGCTGCTTCAACCGCTGCATTCAACGCCAGAATATTCGTCTGAAATGAAATGCCGTCAATCAGACTGACAATATCGACGACCGCTTTTGATGATTGATTGATCGCATCCATGGTCGTCAGCATGTCCTTCATGACCGCACCGCCACGATTCGCCAGCATCGTCGCATCGATTGTCAGCTGATTCGCATTTCTGGCATTTTCGGTATTTTTTCTGACCGTGCTTTCCAGCTCATGTATCGTCGCCGATGTTTCTTCCAGTGCGCTGGCCTGTTCTTCCGTGCGGGACGATAAATCGAGATTGCCTGCAGCAATTTCAGAAGATGCGGTGGCAATGTTTTCGGAGCTTTGACGTATGCTGCGTACGGTTGTCGCTAACTGCTCCTGCATGGCGACGATGGCACCAAGCAGGCTGCCAGATTGATTTTTTTCCAGAGCGACGTCGACAGACAGATCATTATTTGCGATCTGACGTGTGATATTGGCAGCATAAGCTGGCTCACCACCAAGGATGGCGCTGATGGAACGGATGATGCGCCAGCCTGAGCCGATCAGAATAATCAGCGCGATCACAAAAATGATCGTTTGTGTGGTCGCTGATTGCCAATAGGTTTGGTTAATATCATCGCTGAAAAAACCGGTTCCTATCCACCAGTTCCATGGCGTGAATTCAACCAGTCCATTTAATTTCGGAGCCAGGCTGCCATCTGGTCGTTGCGATTTCATGCTGACCAGCGCGATATGGGATTTCGCCAGCTCCTCGCGATAAGCGCTTGCATCGGGGCGACCATCCATGGTCTGCCCTTGGGAAATCGTGCCGACTTTCTTAGTGTCAGGATGTACCAGATTCAAGCCATCCGGTTGCCTGACCCAATAATAACTGCTGCCGTAGCGGAGTTGCGTCAGCGCGGCTTTTGCTTGCTTTTGTGCTTCATCTTGCGTCAGTGTGCCATTCAGTTGCAAGCCATGGTAATGCTTGACGAGGTTTTCACCCATTGCCAGCATGGTCTCGATTTGCATTTCTCTGTCATGCATCAGGGCAGAATATAGCGTGCTGAGACTGCTGGCACCGATGGCGGCGATAGCGACAATGGCGGCACCCACCAACATTAATAAACGCGTGGAGATTTTCATATGGGATATCCCTCAAAAAAGTTGGATAGACTGCAAGAATGGCAATGCTGAAAAACGACAAAGGCTGACGCATGCATCGTGTGATGCCGGCGTCAGCCTGATTTATGGCTGCACCGCTTGCCTGCGGGCTGCCTGTTGTTCAATCGGATTTATTTGTCCCATCCCGAACCAAAAATGTTCGACTGGCCGATGGCCGGGAAGTCGACAAAAGCCTTGCTGCAATCGAGCACCAGATCACCGTCAACCGCCCATGTCGCAACACCATTGACTGTGACGCGATTGTCGGTTGATGCCACGATAGGCAGATTCACACCTTTGATCGTGAGTTGCGCATCAGACATCGTCATACGCATTGCAGATGGTGTATCTGCAACGACGTTGTTCATGCTCATCACTAATGGGAAAGCTGGCAGATTAAAGCCACCGGTGTTCGCCTGGAAACCCTGCAGTTTAATTGCGGAGTCACCCAGAATGCGTACATTTTCAAGACGGATGTCATGGAAATTCGGCACCTTAGGACCCGTTGCTGGAAGGCCTTTTGTACTGTAGTAAGTGGTGAACAACAGTGCGTTGTCGGCGTCTTTAATACAGATGTTTTTGTAATTAATATTGCTGACTTCACCGCCGCGCGCGTAATCGGATTTGATGCGCAGACCTTCTTCAGAATGCTGGAAGGAATTGTCGTACACCTCGACATTTTTTACGCCTGCATTGGTTTCACTGCCAATGGAAATACCATGACCCCAGTAAATGTGGTTATGTGCAATGACCGCACCGGATTTACGGTCGCTACGGACATCACGGATACCATCAACCGCTGCCAGATTGCTGCCGGCTGGGCTTGGGTTAGATGATCCTTTGATTGCCACGTCGTCATCACCTGTACTGACATAGTTGTAGACGAAGACGAAGTTTTTCAGATAACCATCAAATGCATGTTTTGCACTGGATGTCGTTGATTTTCCTGTTGTCAATGCGACGATAGTCGGACTGGTTGCTGCACCCGGATCAAAGGCATCTGTATTTTTAACATTGTCTTTGGTATAGGTGTCGCCCGTGTACAAAGGATTGCCGTTACCTGCCGGATTGGCAAATGCTGCCAGTGATGGTGTCTGTACTTTCACGCCCCATACAGTAAAGCCGTCAACGCCACTTGGTACAACGTGGAAGTTCGCGCTGTTATTGAGTGTGATGCGATACAGGGTCAGATTCTTCGCATAGTTGAACACCATCATGCGGAAGTTCGATTGCGAACCTGTACCAGTTGTGCCGTTTTGCACCATATTGCCGAGATACGCCAGATCCCACCATGTCATATTACGGGCTGTGGTTTTCGAATTGACCGTCGTGCCACCGTTGTCACACGCTGTGCCATCCGCCGCTTGTGTACCTTTTGCATAGTTCGCATAGGTATTGGAGCAGCTCATATCGACCTTCATGATCGGATACAGTTTGTCCGTTGTGACGATTTCGGCATAAGCACGGCTATCAATTGAGCCATCACCGACGACGGCAGAGTTGATCAGATTATTACCATTGATCAACGCAAGACAATTGCTGGAGCTACCGGCTTTGCTTGAGCTGACCGCCGTATTGCCGCAGTAAGGGCCTGCCACATTTGGTGCGTAAGCTTTGACGTCGCGTGTTGCATACAGCGTGGCTCCTTTATCGATCCACAATGTCACGCCAGACGGCAATGTCAATGGGCCTGAAATGAAGCCGTTACCCGGGCCTTTACTGTTGACGACCAGTCGTACTGCAAATTTACTGCCGCGATATTGTGGTTTAGCCAGTTCCTCTCCGCTGATACCAGCGATGTTTTTATTGGGAACAGCAGCCGCCGTTTGTTGTGCTACCGCGGCGGCATCAGCCGCAGCAATCGCCGCACCGACTTCTTTGTCCACGGCAGCGCCGCAGGCGTCGAGTGCACTCTGAATCCGCGCCTGGTCGGGATTAGCAACTGCAGGATCAACCGCAACACCAACACCGGTTTTGGATGGATCTGCTTCTGGCGGCAAGGAACCATCAGGACGGCGCACCAGATTATTGCTCGCTTCCAGAGTCGCACAAACCTGGGCATCCGTTGGCAATTGTGGTTCTGCCGGTAAGTCTGGATCAAAGGTCGTCGTGCCTACTTTAAAGACCGCGCCCGGTGTGTAGCTGACTGCGGTTGCTGTGTTATCGCTGCCACCGCCACCACCGCATGCTGTCAGAAGGAGAGCTGAAGTGAGTGCCGATAACAGTGCCGTCGTTTTAAAGATGCGGCCAGATGTTGTTTCTTGATTTAATTTTTTCATTATTTGGTCTCCGGAAGTGATTTATCAGAAGCGCGCTAACAAACCAACACCGATTGCACGTGGGCTGTTGCCTGGTGCAAAGAAGGCAGTACTGGTTCCCAGATTGTTACTGCGCAGTGAAGACTGACCTAAATTAGTGCTGGCTTGAGCGTTATTGTTGATACGCGTCAGATAGATGTATGGCGTCAGGAATTTATTGAGCTTGTAGGTCGCTGCTAAAGACAGTTGTTTGGATTGGAAATCATCCTCAGCAAAACTGTTGATGCCTTTGAGGCCGTTTAATTTTCCGTATCCGAACAGGAACGATGCGTCACCGTAATCTTGCGCCAGCGTCAGAATGACTGCATCTTGCTTCAGCGTTTTGTCGCGGTTGCCAGTGTAGATTGAGCCGACCGATGGATTGATAAATTGAGAGTTGCCAAGGCTGCTGCGTTCATAGCCAAAGCCAACCGTCGTTTTTGTTGGCAGCGTGTAGCTGATGACGGCTTTTGCATAAGATGTGCTGAGTCCTTCCTGTGCATTCAGAATCACACCGTAGCCGCGTTGCAGCATCGTGGAATCGATACCAGTATTGTTCTGACGATCATAAGCAACGCCGATCGCCAGCCCTTCATATTGGTATTTCAGCGCTAAGGAATAACGGCTGCGATCACTGCGGCTGGCGCGTGCTTCATCGAAGCCATACGACGCACCCGCCTGAAAGCCAAACAATTCCGGGGATAAATAATGCGCAGAATTTTTCATACGTGATTCACCACGGCTGAAAATGCTGTCCTGATTACCGGTCAGTTGGGCAGATGTGTTGTTGAACACGTCCACACCATGTACGGTCATACCCATGTTACCGCCCAGTGCGCTGCCGGAGCCAACCAGACTGCGATAAACAGAGTCACTGTTACCGATCACAAAACGACCGAATTTTTCACTTTGTAAGCCAACGAAGGTATTGCGCGATTCGAGTGTGGCGGTTTGTCCGTTATCGTTGGTTCCTGCTTGTTCAAAGTTGTTCAGGCCGCCTTCAATTTGCCAGATACCTTTGATGTCGCTGTTGACTTCAACGTTGCCTGTGAAACCGATGCGCGAGTTGCCATCAGAAATACGACCACGACGCTCGTACGGTGTGGCACCACCTTTGGCTTCAACCGACTCAATTTGTCCGTTGATAAAACCATAAATACTGACGAAGTTATTGATTTCCGTTGCAAATGCAGTAGGCGCGGTGCAGGCAATTGCCAGCGCTGCCGCCAGAGTGTTTCGTGTTAGTACAGCTTTTTGCATCTTGTTCTCCAGGTGATTACGCAAAGTAGGTAAAGTGAATTGATTCGGGTTCGTCAGAACAGATTTGCTGTCTTATTGCGGAAGTGCAGGCGCAGTTGCGCAGCTGATCAGCGGAGGGAAGCCAAGCGTGTTTGAAAATACAACGGACTTTACGGGGGCAATACAGAGATGGATCGAATCTGTATTTCCCGGAAAAAGGAGGGGTGTTGAATTCAGAGTTACGACATCGGACAACTATTTGCAATAAAGATAACTAAATCTGGTGTTCTTGGCTAAACTTTCAAATTTCTAATTAAATGTAGTAAAAAAATAATGTTTTTATGTGAAATAATGTGAGATTCGTTGTATGTTATCGTATCTCATGCTTTTTGGAAACTTTAGTTTTGTATCCGAGGAGCTGAAATATCTGTCAGGTTTGGCGGTAGTTAAAACTGAAAACCTGTTTCAGCAATTCCTTGCGCTCCCGGTTTTAGCAGAATAGTTTTTCCCGCCCACTCATCGTTTTGACCCGGCGTCGGATTGATCGAAGTCACCAGCATCCATTCATAATGCGGACCGCCAAAGCTGCACATCGCCGGTTTTTTCATCGGTAATGCAATCTGTCGATCGACTATGCCTTGCGGTGTGAAACGCAAAATAGCGCCGCCATCGTTGGCGCAAATCCAGTAGCAACCATCGGTGTCGACTGCGGCTCCATCGGGGCGCCCCGGTAACTCTTTCATGTCTGCAAAGAGACGCTGGCGTGAAGGTGTTCCGCTATCCGTATCGTAGTCAAATGCCCAGATGAGCTGACTTTGCGGGTGAGAATCTGACAAATACATTGTTCTGCCATCAGGCGACCATGCCAGGCCATTTTGCGTCAGCAATCCAGCTATGACGGGCGCAGACAAGCCGTCGTCGCTGGTGTAGCGATACAGATTGCCGATATTTCTGGCGGCAGCCATGTCCATCCACATGGTGCCGCTCCAGTAACGTCCCTGACGATCACATCTGCCATCGTTGAAGCGTAATCCCGGTTGCGCTTCCGGCAGCGCGACCAGCCGCGTTTCCACCGCATGTATTTCAGCATTCAGTGATAAACGGAATAACCCGGTTTCCATGCCAGCGATCAGATCACCTTGCGCTGAGAACGCAATATTGGCCACCATTTCTGATGTGTTCCAGTAACGGCTCTGCTGCTTGCTTGTGTCGTATTTCCAGACACGTTTCTGGGGGATATCAACCCAGAACCAGGACTGCTGGCTTTCGCACCAGAGCGGGCTTTCGCCTACCACGCAGGATTCGTTGCCGATAACTTCAAGGTTTGCAAATGCTTGCATGTCAATACTCCGGCGTTACAGGTCAGTGATGTCTTTGTGTGCAGGGACTAAGGCTTTCATCACAGCCCACGCCAGCAGATAGGCGACCGCACAGAATGAAAACATGATGGTGTATCCAGTCTGTATGTGTCCGGCTGCTTTGTAGTAATCAAATAGCCAGCCACCTGATTTTGAAATCAACACACCGCCCAGACCGCCAGCCATGCCGCCGATACCGACCACTGATGCCACGGCTTTTTTCGGGAACATATCAGAAACAGTGGTGAAGATATTTGCTGACCATGCCTGATGCGCAGAAGCACCTATCCCTATCAGTAATACCGGCACCCAGGAGCTGATATAGCCGAATGGTTGCGCCAGCAATACGACCAGCGGAAATACTGCGATCAGCAACATCGCTCGCATCCGGCCTGTGTACGGAGCCATGCCTTGCTTCATGAAATAGCTTGGTAACCAGCCGCCACCGATACTGCCTACCATCGTCATGCTATACAGTACTGCAAGAGGAATGACGATTTCTGTCTTCTGCATTTTGTACTGGACTTCCAGATATTTGGGCAGCCAGAACAGGAAAAACCACCACACGCCATCCGTCATGAATTTACCGAAGACGAATGCCCATGTCTGGCGATAGCTTAACAACTTCAGCCAGGAAGTTTTTTCAGTCGTGACCGCATCACTGACCGGCGCATCATGTTGCTGGATGTAGTCCAGTTCTGCTTTACTGAGTCGCTTTTGTTTCTCAGGTTTGTCATACAGAATCTCCCAGGCAACCATCCATGCAAAGCCGATTGCGCCGATGACGATGAAGGCTGTTTGCCAGCCGAATTTTGCCGCAATCCAGGGTACGGTCAGCGGCGCCAGAATCGCACCGATATTCGCGCCGGAATTAAAAATCCCGGTTGCGAATGAGCGTTCATGTTTGGGGAAATATTCAGCGGTCGCTTTGATTGCAGCGGGAAAATTACCTGCTTCACCGAAGGCGAGAACTGCACGTGACAACATGAAGCCAGCAACCGACACTGGCACGACTGCTAAGCCAAGCGTTGCCAGTAAGTTTGATGTAGCTTCACCGGCGGGAATGGCGTAAGCATGCAATATCGCGCCAATTGACCAGATCGCGATTGCCAGTGTGTAGGCTGCTTTTGTGCCGATTTTATCAATCAGGCGGCCCGCAAAAAGCATGGAAATCGCATAGACGAACTGAAATACAGCGGTGATATTGGCGTAGTCAGTATTTGACCAGCCGAACTCTTTTGATAAATCCGGTGCCAGCAGGCTGAGCACCTGACGATCCAGATAATTCACTGTTGTCGCAAAAAACAGCAGTGCGCAAATAGTCCATCGGTATTTGCCGATTTGATTAGAACTCATCTGAGTGTCTCCTTGTTACTGTATGTCTACGCACATCTGTTTCGTGTGCTTGGTATACCGCAAACTCCCCTTGGCAGCGTTGCAGCCAAGGGGAGCGATCATATTAATTTTTCAGGCTGCCGTCGACCATTCTTGTGAGCTTCCAAGGATTTTCATCACTTAATGCCGGAGGCAAGAGATCAGATGGAATCGCCTGATAGCAGACGGGGCGCAGGAAGCGATCAATTGCCGTGGCACCGACAGACGTACTGCGACTGTTCGATGTTGAAGGGAATGGGCCGCCATGCACCATGGCGTGCGCGACTTCGACACCGGTTGGGAAACCATTAAACAGGATACGGCCGGCTTTCTTTTCCAGACTCGTTAATAATGCACGGGCTGCGACATGATCGTCTGGTGCCGTATGTACGGTTGCAGTTAACTGGCCTTCGAGCTCTTTTGTGACGGCCAGCATTTGCGGTAAATCGTCACACAGCATGATCACAGAAGACGGGCCAAATACTTCTTCCTGCAATGCCGGGGTCTGCAGAAAATCGCTGGCTTCGCACACCGATAACATCGCTTGCGCGGCATTTGGAGTGGCTGCTGGCTGACCTTTGGCTGCGATCTGCACGTTTTTTAATTCAGTAATTTTCGCGCAGCCGCTCTGATATGCACCGTGAATACCGGGTGTCAGCATGGTTGTCGCTGGTTTCCCTTCGAGTGCCAGTTTTGCCGCTGCGATAAATTGTTCTGCTGCCGCTGATTTTTGCATCAGCACCAGCCCAGGGTTAGTGCAGAATTGGCCTGCGCCCATCACCAGTGAATCGACAAACTGACTCGCCAGTGCGCTGGCTTTTTCTTCCAATACAGCAGGTAACAGATACACAGGATTGATGCTGCTCATCTCTGCGTAGACCGGAATAGGTTCTTTGCGTTCGTTGGCTGTTTTCACTAATGCGAGGCCGCCACTACGCGAGCCGGTAAAACCGACCGCCTGAATGACAGGATGTGCAACCAGTTTTTGCCCGACTGCCGCACCCGCGCCAATCAGCATGGAGAACACGCCTTCCGGCATTTGTGAGCTGATCGCTGCTTGCTGGATTGCTGAGCCTACGAGTTCTGATGTGCCCAGATGTGCATTGTGTGCTTTAACGATGACCGGGCAACCGGCAGCCAGTGCTGACGCTGTGTCGCCACCGGCAACGGAGAAGGCTAAAGGAAAATTGCTGGCGCCAAAGACTGCAACCGGACCCAATGCGATTTTCTGCATACGCAGGTCTGGGCGTGGCGGTGTCCGTTCTGGTAATGCCGAGTCCAGCGTTGCTTGCAGGTAGTGACCATCACGCAAAACTTTTGCAAACAGCTTCAACTGATTCACGGTGCGACCACGTTCGCCTTCGAGGCGTGCGACTGGCAGACCAGTTTCGGCATGCGCTCTTTCAATCAGCGTTGAACCCAACGCCAGAATGCCATCGGCGATTGCCTCCAGAAATGCAGCGCGTTGTTCCAGCGATGTCAGGCGATAGGCGTCAAATGCTTGTTCAGCCAATTCGCATGCCCGGTTGACCTCAGCTTCTGAGGCGTAACCGAACAATGGTTCCAATTGTTCGTTGGTAGCTGGGTTGATTGCACGGGTGCCGCCAGATTGGCCCATGATGCGCTGACTTCCTATCAGCATTTGTCCTGAAATTTCCATCTTTATTTCTCCGGTGCAGGTGGTCGTTTACCGCAAACCACCTGAAAACGTTACGTTGACAATACGGGTGATCTTAACGATCGCCGTTTATTGCGCGCCTTGCTTGAGTATCAGTTCGCGCAACATTTCATCTTCGGCGGCCGTCAAGTCAGTCAGTGGTGCGCGGACTGGGCCTGCGCTATGGCCGACCAGACGCGCACCTGCTTTAACGATACTGACTGCATAACCTGATTTACGGTTACGGATATCCAGATAAGGCAGGAAGAATTCGTCGATCAGACGATTGGTTGTCGCGTGATCATCTTTGGCGACAGCATGGTAGAAGTCCATCGCCAGTTTCGGTACAAAGTTAAAGACGGCAGAAGAATACACCGGCACGCCCAATGCTTTATAGGCGGCTGCGTAAACTTCGGCTGTTGGCAAACCGCCCAGATAGGTCAGGCGATCACCAAGACGGCGCCAGATAGAAACCATCAGTTCGATATCGCCGATACCGTCTTTGAAACCAATCAGGTTAGGGCAGCGTGCCGCCAGAATTTCAAGCGAGTTCGCCGTCAAGCGGCAGATGCCACGGTTGTACACCACGACACCGAAGCTGACCGATTTACAAACTTCTTCAATATGCGCAATCAGGCCATCCTGACTGGCTTCAGTCAGGTAATGTGGCAACAACAAAATGCCATCCGCACCCAGACGTTCTGCTTCTTGTGCGTAAGCGATAGCAACGCGGGTAGGGCCGCCGGCACCTGCCAGAATAGGTACTTTGCCACGGCATGTGTCAACCGCGACCTTAATGATGCTGCTGTATTCGGATGAAGTCAGTGAGAAAAATTCGCCAGTACCACCAGCGGCAAATAAAGCACTCGCACCATAAGGGGCCAGCCAGTCCAGACGATCCGCATAGGTTTTTGCGTTGAAGTCGCCATTGGCGTCAAAGTCTGTCAGCGGAAAAGACAGAAGGCCGGAAGAGAGGATTTTTTTCAGTTCTTGTGGGTGCATGATGTCTCCAAAAGTAAGCGTCTGGTGATCGGTTTCACCAGAATCATTAAGGTAAATAAAAGTCTGGAAATTTAAATTCAAAAATACATGTACGACATCGTACAACTGATTTTATGTTGATGCAACACTGAATATTCATAAATTCAATTCAGCTGTTGGTCAGGTGGTTTGTCCGGTGGTTTGTCAGGTGGTTTTTTTGAGGGGGCAGGTGCAGCGCTACGTCAGAGCGCAGAATATCGGAGTTTTATCGTCAGCGTCACTGATTGGACGTGCGCAAAGATACGACCAGCGTAGGTCGGTCACTTTGACCGGCCTTTATTGTTGGTGCATGGCAGACCGGCGGTTTTTGTATGGCGAAGGATTTACTGCTGATCAGTCTCGAACTTCTGTTGCGCGAGGCGCAAACGTTCGCGGCTATTGCTGAGATGAGTGCGCATAGCGGCGCGGGCAGCTTCCGAGTCTTTGCGTAAGATCGCATCGTGTATATCTTCATGCTCGCGATTGACCCGTTCCAGATAGCTGTTGCTGGCTTCATCGCTCAGCGCTGCGGAATCCAGGCGCGCACGGGGAATCAGTGTGCTGCCGAGGTCAGAAAGAATATCGACGAAATAGCGGTTGCCGGTTGCTTGCGCAATCAACTGGTGAAAACGCATATCTGCGTTCACGGATTCTGTATCCCGTTGTACATGTCCCAGAATATCTTTTAATGCCAGACTGAGTTCTGCCATTTGCACGTCGGTACGCCGTAATGCTGCCAGCCATGCCGCTTCGGTTTCAAGGCTGATACGCAACTCCAGAATGTCGAGAACGTCACGCACCGTAACGATGGCTTCTTTATGCAGGCTCAGCGGATTACTTGGCGGTTCCTGAATGAAGGTGCCGATACCATGACGTGTCTGTACTAAGCCTCCGGCCTGTAAGTGGGAAATTGCTTCCCGGACCACAGTGCGGCTGACCTCGTATAATTCCATGATGGCGGATTCGGTCGGTAATTTATCCCCAGGTTTCAAGGCGCCGCTACGAATTTTTTCGGTGATATTTTCTGCCAGACTTTGCGAGAGGCTCTTATGTTTTCTTCTGGTGTTATTGGGAAATAAGGCTGATTTTTCCATCGCAGTATCTATTCGCCGTAGAGATGATTTTGGCGCGATTGTATAGGAAAACGCCTGTTAAATGTTATACGATGTCGTATAAATGGCGACGTTGTAAGTGAATTAATCAAAATTAATCAAAATTAATCGATGATGAACAACAATAAAAAAACAAATGCAGACTGGATAGCGTTGCATACCAAAAATCATGCGCGATGCAATATCCGTGTTCAAGGCGCACATATCGCCTCCTGGTCACCGGCCGGTCGCGATGAACAGTTATTTATGAGTCGTCTTTCTTCCCCAGATCAGAGTCAGCCTTTGCGTGGCGGCATTCCTCTCATCTTTCCTCAGTTTGCTGACTTGGGGCCATTACCCAAGCATGGATTTGCCCGCACGGCAATTTGGCGGCTTGAGGATGTGCAGCAGAACGACGATACGGCAAGCGCGATACTGGTGCTGACGGATACCCCTGAAAGTATGCAGTTTTGGCCGCATTCATTTACTGCGACGATACGCATCACCTTAACCGACCAGGCCTTACAGGTCGATTGGCAAGTGCGGAATGAGGGCGTACAAACAATGTCGTTTCAGGCTGCGTTGCATACCTATTTCCGCGTCGCAGAAGGGCAATTTGCGACGATACTGGGGCTGGCAAATAGCCCCAGTTACAACAAACTTACACAGGAAAAGGCAGCGGCAAACGGAGCGAATCAACTGATTGTGAAAAATGCGATTGACAGTATTTATGCGCAAACACCAGACCATCTGATTTTGCAGACCGGTCTTGGCGAGCTGCAAATTGACAAGCATGGTTTTCCCGATACGGTCGTATGGACTCCCTGGGATGAGGGCGCGCGGCAAATTGCGGATCTCGCAGATGATGAAGGGCGTGCGTTCATCTGTGTGGAGGCAGCTTGTGTAAATGTTCCCATTATTTTATCGCCGCAACAAAACTGGAACGCTAGTATGAAGTTGGAATGCTCAGAAGAATAAGCCTGCGGTGCGGAACCGCATTACTTAGATGACCCGTACCCGAATTGGGACACAGTACACAGCAAAACAATGGTGCAAAGAGATGTCAGACACAGAATGTGGAGCATGCCATTGCTCTCGCGACCTAAACACGGCATAAACTTACGCCATCAATCCATCCCACAATAGTTTGACGCCGGAAAGCCCGAGCGCTGCGGTTGCGAACAGATAAAACGGACGTTCCGGGATGCGCTGTAAAAGACGCATGCCTATCCACACGCCCGCTGGTACCAGCGGCAGCAGTAAGGCGGACATTGTCAGTGTGTCGACGCTGAACAGGCCCAGCGCGATGTAAAACGGCAGTTTCGCCAGGTTGATGACGGAAAAGAAAAAGACCGTGGTCGCGACGAAGGTTTCGCGCGGCTGCCGCCATGACAGCAGATAGATCATCACCGGTGGCCCGCCGGCATGCGCCAGTGTGCTGGTAAAGCCAGCACCAACGCCGCTGAGCCAGCCAAAAATACGTGGTGGACGCTGTTCTGTCGTTGCCTGGCCGCGATGACGTAGTAGCCGGTCGAGGGTGAAACCGACGGCGATCAGTCCTATCAGTCCTTTCACCAGTTGGTCGGACATGACGCCAAAGGCCAGCGTTCCCAGCACGATGCCAACGATGGCGCCCGGTATCAGTACTTTCAGATCACGCCAGTCGGCTTTGCCGCTCCAGGCGCGGATGCCGACCATATCCATCGCGATCAGGATAGGCAGCATCACTGCTGCTGCGTTACGCGGTGAAATCCACAGCGAAAGAAAGGGAACGGCCAGCCCGCCCAATGCACCACCCAGCCCTGATTTAGAAATCCCGGTAATCAGAACCGCAAAGGCGGCAACCAGCCAGCCGGCGGTGTTCATGTGCTCCATGTTGCTTATTTATTTTTTGAAGTTTTGTTGTCGACATTCACTTCTTGTATCGCCTCGGCGAATTCAGAAATGTCTTTAAAGCTTTTGTACACCGAAGCAAAACGGATGTAGGCGATTTTATCGAGACGTTTTAATTCGTGCATGACCAGTTCGCCCAGATGGACGGACATGATTTCCCTTTCGCCGCTGGAGAGCAATTTTTCTTCTATGCGTTGAATGGCGCTGTCGATGGCTTCGGCAGACACGGGGCGTTTGCGCAGCGCGAGCATGAAGCTGGCGCGCAGTTTATTCGATTCATATTCAGTGCGGCTGCCATTTTTCTTGACGATGACAGGCATCACCAGTTCCACCCGCTCATATGTGGTGAAGCGCTTATCGCAATCTGCGCAGCGACGACGACGACGGATAACATTGCCTTCTTCGGAAACACGCGTATCGATGACCTGAGTATCAATATGATGGCAGTAAGGACATTTCATGAATAGAGCCGTAGTGGGTGAGTTTGTCTGTCAGACAGCGACAATTAAAAAAACGCCACTCGGCTGAGTGGCGTTTTGATGACGACCAGAAATTACTTCGCGTACACAGGGAAAGCGCTGGTCAGTTTTTTCACTTCTGCTTTGACGCGTTCTATGGTTGCCGCATCGTTAGGATTATCCAGCACGTCAGCAATCAGATGACCGACTTTAATTGCTTCCGCTTCTTTGAAACCGCGGGTGGTAAATGCCGGGCTGCCCAGACGGATACCGGAAGTGACCATCGGTTTTTGCGGATCGTTAGGGATACCGTTTTTGTTGCAAGTCATGTGTGCGGAACCGAGGATTGCTTCGGCTTCTTTGCCTGTCAGACCTTTAGGACGCAGATCCACCAGCATCACATGAGATTCAGTGTGGCCGGAAACGATGCGCAGACCGCGTTCTGTCAGTGTTTGCGCCAGAGCCGCTGCATTTTTGATGACTTGTTGCTGATATTCTTTGAATTCAGGAGACAGCGCTTCTTTGAATGCGACTGCTTTACCAGCGATCACATGCATCAGCGGGCCGCCCTGAATACCAGGGAAAATCGATGAGTTAATTTTCTTAGCGATCGCTTCGTCATTGCTCAGTATGATACCGCCGCGTGGGCCGCGCAGGCTCTTGTGCGTGGTAGAAGTGACGACGTCAGCAAACGGCACTGGATTCGGATACACGCCCGCAGCGATCAGGCCGGCATAATGCGCCATATCGACCATAAAATACGCGCCGACTTCTTTGGCGATTTTGCCGAAACGTTCAAAATCAATACGCAGTGCAAATGCAGATGCACCAGCGATGATCAGTTTTGGTTTGGTTTCGCGCGCCAGTTTTTCCATCGCATCGTAATCGATGTCTTCCTGTGCGTTCAGGCCGTAAGACACGACATTGAACCATTTGCCTGACATGTTCAGTGGCATACCGTGCGTCAGATGACCACCTTCAGCGAGGCTCATGCCCATGATAGTGTCGCCCGGATTCAACAGCGCAAAAAACACGCCCTGATTCGCTTGCGAGCCTGAGTTTGGCTGTACGTTCGCAAAGTTAGCGCCGAACAATTGTTTCAGACGATCAATCGCCAGTTGTTCGACGACATCGACGTGTTCGCAGCCGCCGTAGTAACGTTTGCCTGGATAGCCTTCGGCATATTTGTTGGTCAGCTGTGAGCCTTGTGCTTCCATTACGGCTGGCGAAGTGTAGTTTTCAGACGCGATCAGCTCAATGTGATCTTCCTGACGCTGGTTTTCTAATTGTATCGTCGCGAACAATTCGGGATCGATATTGGCGAGAGTATGGTTTTTTGCAAACATGGTTTTCCTGACTATCGTGAGAGTGAGTTAAATAAGTGAATTCAACAAGCGCATTAAACTGTTTAAGTAAACGAGATTGGTGATTGACTTCAATGAGGTGTCAGTCTGACGCGGACGAAGAGAGGCAGCCTCACTACTTTTACCATCAGGCTACCCAGGCGCACGGCTGGGATCACGGAACACAGTAACCCCGACATCTCACGCTTCCCGATGGATCTCCATCTTTTGCAGCCGCCCTGATCGGGATCAGCCACAATTTCGCCAGTCACGTGAGACAAAATGGTGCTGAGATTTTACGTGATGCGCTTTGAATGGGCAAGCCACTCATCGGCACATGATAGATATGGTTATTTTGCTAAAAAATAACTGCTTTCGTTTTAGTCGCAGTCTGTCTGTTCTGACCTGCATCGCAAAAGCCCTTAGAATAGATATCTGACAGATATTTGTTTCCGGCTACGACAAACGCGGCAAACACGGCAAACAAGCGCATTTTTCATTCAATGGCATAAAGGATTTCAGCATGATCGTATTAATTACAGGTGCAAGCTCAGGTTTTGGCGAAGAAATGGCGCGTAAATTTGTACGCGAAGGTCATCAGGTCATCGCTGCCGCCCGTCGGCTCGAACGTTTGTCTGCTTTGCACGCAGAGCTGGGAGACAAATTATTGCCGGTCACGATGGATGTGACGCAAAAGTCTTCGATTCTGCAAGCGCTGGCAGATTTGCCTGCTGCCTGGAAGAAAATCGATGTGTTGATCAATAATGCCGGTCTGGCATTAGGAACCGAACCCGCCCATCTGGCTTCGCAGGATGAGTGGGAAACCATGATTGATACCAACACAAAAGGTTTGGTGACCGTGACGCGGGCAGTTTTGCCGGACATGGTGGCGCGTAACAGCGGCATGATTATCAATATCGGCTCGATTGCTGGCTCAACCGCTTATCCGGGAGGCAATGTGTATGGCGCGACCAAAGCCTTTGTCGATCAGTTCACCAAAAATCTGCGGGCGGATATGGCGGGCACCGGCGTGCGCACGACGAATATTGCACCGGGCTTATGTGGCGGTACCGAATTTTCAAATGTGCGTTTCCGTGGCAATGACGATGCTGCCGCGAAAGTCTATGAAGGCACGGTGCCGTTGACTTCGGTCGATATCGCTGAAACCGCCTACTGGATTGCGACTTTGCCCGCGCATGTCAACATCAACTATATCGAGATGATGCCAACCTGCCAGGGCTTCGGGTCGCTGAACATCAAACGCAACGTCGTTTGAGCAGATTTTTGCTGAAATAATACTGGGGGGAGTATATTTAAAAGCCCTTTGTTTATGCTGACATTAAGGCGAAACAGGCAGATACTCCCCCTGTTTATGAAAAACACCTAGTTAAAAAAGCGAAAATCGGCTGCTCATCATGAATAATTTCAACTGGAATGTGCGTGTGTATTACGAAGACACGGACGCAGGCGGCATCGTCTTTTATGCGAATTACCTGAAGTTTTTTGAACGCGCCCGCACTGAATGGTTGCGCGCCACCGGCATCCATCAGCAGGAAATGACGCAGGCGCATCAGGTAATGTTTGTCGTCAAAGCAAGCACAGTCGAGTATCATGCACCCGCCAGACTCGACGATGAACTCCGTATCACCGCCGTGGTCGAAAAGCTCGGACGGGCGTCGATCGTGTTTGCCCAGGAAGCCTGGTACGGCGAGCGCTTGCTGGCCAGCGGCAAGATTAAAGTCGGCTGCGTCGGCACGGAAAGCTTGCGCCCGGCAGTCATCCCGGATGTGGTCGCGGAAAAAATTTCTGCCTGATCTGCCTGATGTTGCTGGCGCTTGCCAGGCGATCAGAATGTACTTTTTACCCTTTGTTATTTGTTGTTCTCAACTCTGATTCAATATGAACGTTACTCAAGACCTTTCTTTTTTAAGCCTGATCAGCAATGCCTCAGTACTGGTGAAACTGGTCATGTTGATTCTGCTGGGCGTGTCTCTGACCAGCTGGACCTATATCTTCAGCAAAATGTTTGCGATCAAAAAGGCACGTGCGCAGACCGAAATCTTTGAACGGAATTTCTGGTCCGGCGGCAATCTGGTCGAGCTGTATCAGGATGCCACCAGCAACCGTCGCGGTCGCGATAAAACCGGTTCGATGGAACGTATTTTTGAAGCCGGTATGAGCGAATACCATAAAGTCAAAAACGCGAATAAAGCCTCGCTCGATGCCAGCGCGATGCTCGATGGTGCCCGCCGTGCGATGCGCGCCGCGTATCAGCGCGAGATGGATATGCTGGAAGCGCATTTATCGTTTCTGGCCTCGGTCGGCTCGGTGTCGCCGTACATCGGTTTGTTCGGTACCGTCTGGGGGATTATGAATTCTTTCCGTGGTCTGGCGAATGTGCAGCAAGCGACGCTGGCTGCGGTGGCGCCGGGTATTGCCGAGGCGCTGATTGCAACGGCGATCGGTTTGTTTGCCGCGATTCCGGCGGTGCTGGCGTACAACCATTATTCGCATGACATTGATCGTCTGGCGATTCGTTTTGAAACTTTTATTGAAGAGTTCTCCAACATTCTTCAGCGTCAGTCACGTTAATGCAAAGTGAGTCAGCATGAGTTACCTGCGTGGCGAACGTAAACGCAAATTCAAAGCCGAGATTAACGTTGTTCCCTACATCGACGTGATGCTGGTATTGCTGGTGATTTTCATGGTGTGCGCACCGATGACTAATCCCAGCGTGATCAATTTGCCGACGGCTGGTCAATCGACACAGCCGCCGTCAGAATATATTGAAGTCACTTTGCGACCGAATGAGCTCGCAACTATCAGCGTCAACAGCAAAAACGGCAGCAATGGAAATAATCGTCAGGAAAGCAAAGAAGAGGCGAAAAATCGCCAGCAACTGCTGCTGAAATTGCGCGAATATCACGAAGCAAAACCCGATCTGTCGGTACTGGTTTCTGCGGATAAAGGCATTATTTATGACGACGTGGTGCAGGTGATTTCTGAAGCCAAAAAACTGGGTATCAACCGCGTCGGGCTGGCGACAAAATAAATCAGCATGATGCCTATTCGCAAATGCCTGGGTTTTTCTGGCTGGCTGTTATACGCAGCGGCAATACCTGTTTTTGCGCAGGAAAAACCAGTGTTGCCGCCAGCTGTGCCGCTGGCGCAGACACAGGCAACGCCAGAATCGGAGAGTGCTACCGAAGGTGATGCGGACGTTGTCGTTCGCCGCACCAGCGGACGTTTTCGTTTACAGGCAGCGAACACTGACTGGGCTAATTTGCTGCGCGAGCATATCGCTGAATTTTCCGGCAGCAGCGAAGCTCAGAACGTCACGCCGGGCTTGATCCGTCGCTTACGTCAGGACATCAGCGGTATTCTCGCCACAGAAGGTTATTTCTCCCCGCAGATAGAATTTCGTAATCTCGATGACGTCGGTACTACGGCCAATTCAAATTCGGCCAATGCGAATGTCGCTGAAAAAGTGATTGAGGTTGTGGTCGATGCCGGACAGCGTACCGGCATAGAAAATGTCACACTGACTTTTCAGGGAGCGTTTGCCGATGCACTTGCGGCGGACGATGCGATCGCAAAACAGCGGCGTATTGGTCTGATCGAAGACTGGGGGCTCGGTGTCGGGCAATTTTTCCGTGAGTCTGACTGGCGCGACGCCAAAACACAGCTGACCGAAACACTGCGTTCCGATGTGTATGCCGCTGCGCGTATTACGGACAGTGCAGCGAACGTCGACGCCGATAATTATCGCGCCGATTTACAGGTCGAAGTCGATAGCGGGCCACCATTTTTTCTGGGCGAATTACGGGTCACCGGTTTGCAGCGCTATCCGCAATGGCTGCTCGATCGCTATCAGCCACCGGTGCGTGGCGAAGCCTATTCACGCAGTCGCTTACTCGAATTTCAGCGCAATTTACAAAATTCGCCTTATTTTGGAACAGTGGCGGTATCGATAGATCCCGATCCTGAAAAAGCCAGCGCAGTACCGGTTGAGGTGAACCTGATCGAGCGCAAAGCGCGTGATCTCAGTTTCGGTGTCGGTTACAGCAGCAATACCGGTTTTCGCGGCGAGATCGCTTATCGCGACCGCGATATCCTTACAAAAGCATGGGATCTGCGCAGCGCGATACGGATAGAACAAAAGCGTCAGTTGGGCTATGCCGATATCTATCTGCCACCGCACGACAATAAACTCGATTCGTTCGGCGTGATCATGGACAGGCAGGACGTTTCCGGTGTGAAGTCCTTACGCAATGCAGTCGGGATCAAACGCACGAATACCCACGGCCATATCGAACAAAGGTTGGCACTGAAACTGATACGCGAACGAAAAGAGGTTGAGGGCGAAGAGGATTCCGTCAGCAAGGCGCTGGTTGCCAGCGTAGGCTGGACCTGGCGTGATGTGGATAATGCGTTTGCGCCGCGTCGCGGTGAGATTTACCAGCTGGATCTGGATGTATCCGAAAAAGCTTTGTTGTCTGATCAGCGTTTCATCCGTAGTTACGGTAAATATCAGCGCTGGATACCGGTCGGGCGCACCGATAGCGTTATTCTGCGAGCCGAAGCCGGTCAGGTTTTTTCTCCGAAAAATGAAGGCATTCCTGAAGATTATTTATTCCGTACCGGCGGCAGTTCAACGGTGCGTGGTTATGCTTACCAAAGTCTGGGTGTTCAGCATCCGAGCGCCGTTACTGGCGGGCGTGTGATGGGCGTTGCCAGCGCAGAATATGTACACTGGCTCAACAGTACCTGGGGTGTCGCCAGTTTTGTTGATGCCGGTGATGCCGCCGACAGTTGGAAGAAATTCAGTTTACATAAATCGCTGGGTGTCGGTGGCCGTTATCACACGCCGGCGGGGCCGATTGCGCTTGATCTTGCTTATGGTTTGCAAACCAGAAAAGCGCGCCTGGATTTTTCTATCGCGATTGCCTTCTGATATGACCGACATCGAAAAAACAGAGACACCGGCCAACCCTGAGCAGACGACTGCAAGTATTCCGCCTGCACGTCAGCGGCGCTCCTGGATATTTCATTTTGCGTGTGTACTGGTTTTGCTGTTGCTGTGCTGCGGACTGCTGCTGACCTGGGTTGTGAAAACCGAGAGTGGCAGCCGGAGTTTATTTGCCCTGATTGATTACGTGAGTATGGGTAGTCTCAAAGCGAATGGCATTCAGGGCAGTATCGGTGATGACATTCAAATTGAAGAGTTGTTATTGAAGACACCGACGCTGGAGATCAAAGCCAGCGGCGTGCAGTTAAGCTGGCATCCTGCTGCTTTGTGGCGTAAGCAAGTGCTGGTTGATCGCCTGCAGGCCAGTTCTTTGCTGGTGGCGACCGCATCCAGCAACACGCCTGCAAGTTTGCCCGCCGATCTGGGGTTACCGTTTGCATTGCAGGCGCGTGAGTTGGCGCTGGGGCGGCTGGTGGTGGCCGATATTCTCGCCGGTGGTAAACAAAAAGAAGTCGTAACGCTGACTGCGCTGAAGGGCTCATTAGAATTCGTCGCACAGCAGTATCGAGCGCAATTGGCACTGAGTTCGCCGTGGGGAAATGCCAGCGTGACATCGGCAACGATGGCGAGTCAGCGCCCATTTGCAATCAAGGGCAATGCGCTGTTGCAGGGGCAAGTCAGGGCCGATGTGCCGCCAGTCGCGGCACAACTTCAGGTTGCTGGCAGCCTGCAGGAACTGCAACTCGCTTTACAGGCGCAACTGCAGGAAAAATTAATCACACCGGCGGTTTCTGCTGAGGTAGAAAAAAAGCCGGTCGCAGATAAAAAAACAGCACACCTGAATGGCACGGCCAGCGCCTTGATTGCACCATTCGACGCGCAGATCTTCAAAAGCGCCCATGTCGATATTCAACATTTCAATCCGGCTGCCTGGGCCAGAGCCGCACCGGAAGCCGATCTGCGGCTGCTGGCAGATTTGCGACCAAAATCAGGGGAAAAAGCACAGCAAAAATCTGAGCAAAAAACAGCACAAAAAGTACAGCAAAAAGCGCCTCAGAATATCGAAAAAAATATTACAAAAAGTACTGCGAAAAATATCATTCAGCCAGCCTCAGCCAACTATGTTGAAGGTGAGATTTCTGTCACGAATGCTGCATCCGGCCCACTCAACAGAAATGCGATACCGCTTCGTTCAGTCAGTGCGAGCCTGAACTGGCAAGCGACGCATCTGGATTTCAGTAATCTGGTAGTGCAAGTTGAAAGTACAGGGCAGATCCGTGGTGATGCCAGCATTGATCTGCAAGGTGCTGCGACCCGTGCCCATGCGCAGCTGAGCCTGACGAATATTGATCTGAAGCAGATCGATCAGCGCTTGCACAGCACACACATTAATGGCAGTGCCAAAGTGCAGACGGCGGCAAATCAGACCATCCTGACTCAGGCACAACTGAGTGACGGTAAAGCCCGTCTCAATACCGAACTCAGCTACGATCTGAATAAAGTATTGCTGAGCTTAAGCAAGTTTGAATTGCAGGCGGAAGACTCCCGGTTGGAGGCGAAGGGCGAGATAGCTTTCAGTGGCAACCAGGTATTTCATTTCAAAGGCAATCTCAGTAATTTTGATCCGGCTCGATGGATGGCGACACCAGGCGGACGTTTGCAGGCGGAATTCAGTACCGATGGACAATTACAGCCACGTTTGCAATTGCAGGTGAAGCTGCCTGCGTTGCAGGGTCAATATGCGGGGCAGCCGGTGCAAGGGAATGTCGATCTGCAATGGCGTCAGGATCAGCAATTGACATTGCGGCAGATGGATCTGCGCTGGGGTAAAAATGTGCTGAAAGGGAAGGGGGCATGGGGAGCTGTGGGCGACGTGCTGACGCTGAATCTCGATGCGCCGGAATTATCCGAATTAAATACCTTGTTCGGCAGCGGCTCACTGGCCTTCGGCGGCAAGTTGAAAGCCGATGTGCAGTTGCAGGGGCGCTTTAATGACATGGCGGGTAGCCTGACGACGGAGGCGGAACAATTCAGTTTCTCGCAAAATAATAAAACCTACACCATTGCAAAATTATCCGGCAAGCTCAGCCTGAGTAAAGGTCTGGATGGTCAGATTGATGGCGACATCAGTGCGCAGCAACTGGGTGGCGATTTTCCTGTCTTGAATGATGCCGATCTGTCTGGCGTCGTACAGAAAGAAAAAATACGGCAACTGCATGTGCAGCTCAAAGGTAAAAAAGCGGCGCATACCTTGCAGGCTGAGGTCGCATTCAGCGGCAAACAGCAATTGAATCTTGCCGCGAATGGCGCGCTTAATGCCGGTGCTAAAAATGATCTGAGTCATTGGGAATGGAAAGGACAATTGCAGTCACTGACGCTGACGGGGAAGCCTGACTTGCGTTTAGTGAGTCCTGCCAGTTTGCAGATAACACCAGATTCATTGCGCCTTGGCAGTCTGCAATTGCAAAGTGAACTGGCGAAGCTGACCTTGGATCAGTTTGAATGGTTGCCGGGAACGCTGACAACCAAGGGCAGTATGAGCGACGTGCGTCTGTTGGATGTGGTCAACCTGTTCCGGCCACAATACACGGTCACCGGAAATCTGAAACTCAATGCCAAATGGGATCTGCAACTGAAAGACAGTGTGCGCGGCGATATCCGTATCGAGCGGCAAAGCGGAGATCTGCGCTTCAACGATCCTGACGGTACCGGCACCCCAGTGCCCCTTGGCATACGTAATGTGCTGATGCAATTACGCATGGGCGGTCTGGTTGCTGGTACCGATGGCGAACGTATGCAACTGACGGCAACAGCCGATGGCTCTCGTCTGGGGCAGTGGCAGGTGAATGCCGATTCTGTTCTGAGCAAACAAGACGGTCGATGGACGATCTTGTCCGGTGCCGGATTAAACGGACGCATCAAGGCATTGATTCCTGATCTTGAATGGCTGGGCCCATTGATTAATCCCGGCGTTGTACTGAAGGGAAAATTAAATGTGGATGGTATGCTGATGGGAACGATAGGTAAGCCACGTTATCGCGCAGATGTCAGCGGCCGTGATCTGGAACTTGCGTTTGCGTCTGAGGGCTTGTTATTGCCAAACGGCTTATTGGAAGCGCATATCGAAGACAATCATCTGACGCTCACTCAATTGCAGTTTTCCAACACAGTGACAATGTTGCCACCGCATGCGCAGTTTAAAGGTGTGGACATGCTGGGTAAGCGCGGGGAATTCAATGCCAGCGGCGAGATTGATATTGGTAAAGAAACCGGATCGATACAGGCGCAATGGCAGCAATTTCCTATGCTGCAAAGAAAAGATCGCTGGCTGGTGGTATCAGGGCAGGCCAGTATCAATGAATCGAAAAACATCTGGAGTCTGACCGGAAAAGTGATGGCGGATGGCGCGTATTTCAAATTGCCTAAAATGCCGCCACCAAGTTTATCCAGCGACGTTCATGTCACGCGAAAAACGGACAAACGTGACGCCAGAACGGCAGATGCAGCACCAGCGAAGAAGGGCCTGAAGACGCGTGTTGATGTCAGTTTTGACATGGGGCCCCGTTTTGTTTTTGTCGGACGCGGACTCGATACCGGGCTAGCGGGCAGTTTGCGCATGCGCTCGATTGATGGCAGTCCGTTACAGGCAACTGGCACGATCAATACTGTCAGAGGTGTGTACGAAGGTTACGGGCAACAGCTCGCGATAGAGCGCGGCATCCTGAATTTTCAGGGGCCACCGGCGAACCCCGGACTGAATATCCGCGCCTTGCGTCAGGGCCTGGCGGTGGAGGCTGGGGTTGAAGTGGTGGGCAGTGTCGCCGCACCGCAAGTTCGCCTGGTTTCGGAGCCAGCGGTGCCTGATGCCGAGAAATTATCCTGGCTGGTATTGGGGCGGGGTTCTGATCAGTTAGCCGGTGGCGATGCTTCTTTACTGATGTCGGCTGCGACCGCGATCTTCGGCGGCGATGGCAGCCGGAATATTCCGCGCGATATTGTGCAAGGGCTGGGCTTTGATGAATTCTCAATTGGTGCTGCCGGGCAGAATTCGTCGTCACATGTTCCGGTACAGACGGTGGCTGGCGCCACTGGCACCAGCAGTTCGTCCGGCAGTGATAAGGTCGTTAGCGTTGGAAAACGACTGATGCCGGGGCTTGTGCTTTCTGTGGAGCGTGGTCTTGGCGACGCCAGCGGTGCGATTCGTCTGAGCTGGCAATTAACCCGCCGCATCACGGTGATCGGGCGCGCAGGCAATGAGTCGGCAGTGGATGTAACTTACACTTTTTCTTTTAATTAAGACTGATGCAAAACGGCTCCAGCGGCGTTGCGGCTGCTGGTCGTCACAATTTCGCATCAGTCCTGAATCTCTCAGGCTGATTGGCGACGCAGTCTTCATACTACTGAACATCTTCGCCTCCAACTCGCCTCCAAAATGTCGCCTATCTCAGATCCGTTTTTTTTACCAGTGCAGATCTTGATCCAGATCCAGTAATCAACAGATGACATTCGACCGTTGTTGTAAATTGTTCTGAGCAAACAGCGTTGCAGCATAAGCTTGCGAATGATCAATGGTGACCAATTTACGCAATGCCATGATGGCGGGCTATTTTTTTCGTCTTCCAGTTTTTATTGCGTTTAAAGGTTTGCTTATGTCTGACAATGTTGCGGCTATTGGTAAAGAGTATGTTTTGCAAGATCATGAAACCATCGTTTCCAAAACAGACATCAAAGGCCGGATTACCTATGTGAGTGATGATTTTGTCCGCATCAGCGGATTTTCTGCCGAAGAATTAATCGGTGCTCCGCATAATATTGTTCGCCATCCCGATATGCCTCCTGCCGCTTTTGCCGATTTATGGGCGACGGTTAAAAGTGGGCGCGCCTGGTCCGGGCTGGTCAAAAATCGTTGTAAAAACGGTGATTATTACTGGGTTGAGGCGACGGCTGCGCCGCTGATGCACAACGGTCAGATCGTCGGTTTTACCTCAATACGTGTGAAGCCGGATCGCGAGCAGGTTCGCGCGGCAGAATCTGCCTATCTGGCGATAAAGACTGGCGACAAATCTGTGCGCATCAGTGATGGTGCGGTGGTTCCAGTTCCTTTGTTTAAAGGGGCGGCCTATTTTTCCGGCCTCAGTGTGTGTGCCTTGCTGAATTTGTATACGATCGCGATGCTGGTCTTGCTGAGTGTGATTACCGTTCTGAGTCTGGGGCCGGATTTTACCGGTACGGATTATGTGATCGCTGGTTTAAGTTTGTCGGCAGCCGCGGCGACTTTGCTGGTATTGCAGCGTCTGCGGCGGCAAGTGGTACAGCCTTTGCTGATGCTGGATGACTGCATACAAACGATGACGTCCGGCGATTTATCCGTCACGATCCGCGCCGGCGGCGCAAATGAAGTCGGACGCGTGACGCAGTCATTACGCGTATTACAAACGAATATCAAATTGCTCATCGGGCAGATCAAGCAAACCACCGAGCATGTCCGCAACGGTGCCAGCCAGGTGGCGGCCGGTAACGCCGATTTGTCTTCCCGCACCGAAACACAGGCGAGTTCGCTCGAAGAAACCGCATCGTCCATGGAAGAGCTGACTTCCACCGTCAGACAAAACGCCGACAATTCAAAACAAGCCAGTCACATAGTGATGTCTGCCGCGCAAGTGGCGGAAAAGGGCGGTGTCGCAGTGGCGAATGTGGTTAACACGATGGGTGCGATTAAACAGAGCTCGGGCAAAATTGCGGACATCATTACTGTGATTGACGGCATCGCATTTCAGACAAATATTCTGGCATTGAATGCTGCCGTCGAAGCTGCCCGTGCCGGGGAGCAAGGGCGTGGTTTTGCCGTGGTTGCCAATGAAGTGCGGCAGCTCGCACATCGTAGCGCTGACGCTGCGAAAGAAATCAAAGACCTGATACAAGAGTCCGTCACGCAAATAGAACAAGGCGCACGTTTGGTGGATGAAGCCGGGCATACGATGGAGGAAATCGTCAGTAGCGTGAAGCGTGCCGCCGACATCATGCATGAAATTACCAGCGCCAGTCAGGAACAGAGTGCCGGGATTCATCAGATTAATGATGCGGTGACACAAATGGATGATATGACGCAAAAAAATGCGGCCTTAGTCGAGCAGGCGGCGGCATCTGCCGATGGTTTAAAAGGGCAGTCGCTGACCTTAATTTCGCTGGTGAATTCATTTAAACTGGTCAAGACAGTCCAGCGCCGGGGTGCTGCGTGAATCAACTGACTTTTCAGTTTTGTCTGTCAATTCATATATTTAAAGTATGAATGTGAATTAAATTTGATATTTGACATATATAACGTTGAAGTGCACTCTCGCTGTTCCACATCTGATTCTGCAGGAGAAAGCTATGCCGCAATACCGTTCACGCACCACCACACATGGCCGCAACATGGCGGGCGCCCGCGCACTCTGGCGTGCGACTGGCATGAAAGACGGCGATTTCGATAAACCTATCATCGCTGTCGTCAATTCATTTACACAGTTCGTGCCAGGGCATGTGCATCTGAAAGATCTGGGGCAACTGGTTGCGCGTGAAATTGAAGCGGCTGGCGGTGTCGCCAAAGAATTCAATACGATCGCCGTGGATGACGGTATTGCGATGGGCCACGGCGGTATGCTGTATTCATTGCCGTCGCGCGATCTGATTGCCGATTCGGTCGAATATATGGTGAACGCGCATTGTGCCGATGCGATGGTTTGCATTTCCAATTGCGACAAAATCACGCCAGGGATGTTGATGGCAGCGATGCGCATCAATATTCCTGTTGTGTTTATTTCCGGCGGCCCGATGGAAGCCGGCAAGGTGCTGAAGGTGGTGGATGGCGCGAAAAAAGTGATCAAGCTCGATCTGATCGATGCCATGATCAAAGCCGGTGACAGCTCTGTCAGCGACGCTGACGTGGCAGAGATCGAACGCTCTGCCTGCCCGACTTGCGGCTCTTGTTCCGGTATGTTTACCGCGAATTCGATGAACTGCCTGACCGAAGCGCTGGGGCTGGCATTGCCGGGCAATGGCACCATCGTTGCAACTCATTCTGATCGTAAAGAATTGTTTTTACAGGCAGGTCGTCTGATCGTTGATCTGGCAAAACGCTATTACGAGCAAGACGATGCGTCAGTCTTGCCACGCAATATCGCCTCGAAAGCCGCGTTTGAAAATGCGATGGCACTCGACGTGTCTATGGGCGGCTCCACCAATACAGTCTTGCATTTGCTGGCGGCAGCGAATGAGGCGGGTGTCGAATTCACCATGGCAGACATCGACCGCATTTCACGCAAAGTGCCTTGCCTGTGCAAAGTGGCGCCGATGACGGATAAATTCCACATCGAAGACGTGCATCGTGCCGGTGGCATCGTCAGTATTCTGGGTGAATTGGCGCGTGCCGGTTTGCTCGATACGTCGCTGCCAACGATACATAGCAAAACCATGGGCGAAGCGATTGCGAAATACGATATCGCTGTGAGCAACGATGCCGCCGTTCAGCAATTGTTCCGCGCTGCGCCGGGCGGCGTGCCGACGCAGGTCGCATTTTCGCAATCGGAACGTTTCGAACAGAACGATACCGACCGGAGTGCGGGTTGTATCCGCGATAAAGCGCATGCGTATTCGCAAGATGGCGGCCTCGCGGTGTTGTACGGCAATCTGGCTGAAAAAGGGTGCATCGTCAAAACGGCGGGTGTCGATGAAAGTATTCTGAAATTCACCGGTAAAGCGCGCGTCTTTGAAAGTCAGGATGCGGCGGTCGAAGCGATCCTCGGCGATACCGTGCATGAAGGCGATGTGGTCGTTATTCGTTACGAAGGGCCGAAAGGCGGCCCCGGTATGCAGGAAATGCTGTATCCAACCTCGTATATCAAATCCAAAGGTCTGGGCAAGGCCTGTGCCTTGTTTACCGATGGCCGCTTCTCTGGTGGCTCGTCTGGCTTGGTGATCGGTCATGCATCGCCGGAAGCGGCAGAAGGCGGCGCGATAGGCCTGGTGGAAGAGGGCGATATCATCGAGATCAATATTCCTGAACGCACCATTCATCTGCGTGTCAGCGATGCGGATCTCGCCGCCCGTCGCAGCGCGATGGAAGCGCGTGGTGATGCAGCATGGTTGCCAGTTAATCGTGATCGTTATGTTTCGCAAGCATTGCAGGCATACGCGGCATTGGCAACGTCAGCGGATCGCGGTGCCGTGCGTGATTTGTCGCAGTTAAAGCGCAAATAAACTGAAACGGACATTCGCCAGACATCTGTCGGCGGATGCGGATTTGGCCTGATATGAGCCGGAATGCCAACAGGGTGATAGCGTCAGCTGCACCCTGTTTTTTTATTTCCGGATAAGGCTTTTATTCGTTGATGATGACGGAACAAAAAAAGGCCATCATCGTGTGTCTGTTTTTCTCTCTGTTTATTCCGGGTTCGGATATGCATCGCTGATTGCGCACCATCGTTGTAAATTTTCCTCAGATGGCTTCAGGCATAGGCGATTAGAAGAATCGCCCCAAATGTTTTAAAAAATGTTAATCGATAACAAGCTGGAAACAGAGTCAATTCTCTCTGCTCTATGAAGCAGCAGATAAACCGCAGGTTTCTTTGTCTGATCGACATTATGCAGAAGATAACGCAATGTCTACATCTGATATTTCTTTGATAAATCAAGTTGCTACGGCAGTTTGCGCGTTCACGTTATCATTCGCTCCAGGCAGCACGCCTGTTTGTCTGAACTATTTTTTACATCATTTGCATCTGCTTTTCTTTTGTGGAAAAGCACGAACGAATAATCGCGATTTCCCGCGATTGCACCAACTTCTGCAATTGAGCCGATCCGCATCGGCGACCTGATCTGCGCTTGCATTGTTATGACATCAGGTTCAGTTCACCGAAATAGTTTTTCTGCATGTCGTGTTTGGTATTCCCATAATAAATTCCGATCGATCGTGATGGCTGACTTCAGACCACTCTGAGGCAGCGCATTGGTGATCGGTCGTCATCATCAGGAGAAAAAATGAAATTTCCTCAATCCACTATGCGCCGTGTTGTGCTCAGCACCGTCTTGTTTGGCGCATCCGGTTTTGCTTCGTTTGCGCAGGCGGCAGAAAATAATGAAGTGGCCGTGCCTATGGGGTTCTGGAATCTGGACTCGGCAATTCTGCCTTTATCCGGCACTTACGGACAAGTGTTGTTGGCGAATTATCGCGCTGACAGTGTGAAAGGCAGCGACGGCAATGACATCGCTTTCCACAAAAATATCAGCGGCATTCCGGTTACCGTGAATGGCACAGTCAATGCAAAAATCAAAGTTGACGGCATTATTCCCAAGCTCAATTACATCAGCGAAGAAGCAATACTTGGCGGCCGTTATGGTGGCTACATCGCGATTCCTTTACTGAAAAAATCGCGCGACGTGGTGGTGTCGGTCACAACGCCGTTGCCTGCTGCGCTTCAGCAAAAAATCGGTGCGCAGGCATCCGCCGCGGCCAGCGGCAGCACCAGCGGTCTGGGTGATATCGAGCTCGCTGGCTTCATCGGCTGGAAATATGAAAGCCTGTCGATTGTGGCGGCGATGAATGTCGATTTGCCGACCGGTTCATTTGACAGAAACAGCCAGGTGAATCTGGGCATGAATTCGTATTCATTCCGTCCGTTGGTATCGGCTGCATGGTCAACTGAATCCGGCTTTGATTTTGCGGCATCGCTGGCCTACAACATCAGCACCGCGAATCGCGATACTGACTATAAATCCGGGCAGTATCTGCATCTTGAATATGTTGGCAGCTACCAGTTTTCAAATAACGTCAAAGCAGGTTTGCACGGTTATTACCTGAAGCAGACGACCTACGATAAAGATCCGAACGGCACCAGTGCACTGCCACTGATTAACGGTAATAAAGCACGTGCGGCGTCGCTGGGACCGGTGATCAGCTATCAGACTGATGATCTGAAAACACAGGTGGAATTCAAATATCTGAAAGAGTTTTCAGCACGTTCACGTCCGCAGGGCGATTTGTTTCTGCTGACGCTGAGCCGTATGTTCTGATCGCAGGACATTGCAGCTGATAACAAATAAAAAAATCTGAGGAGATACGCATGAAAGCAGTAAAGCACGCAAGGCAGATGATGGACATAATGCAGATGGTGCGCATGATGTTGATCGTTGTTGGTCTGGCTGGCAGTTTATCGCCAGCACAGGCGGCAAATGAAGCGGTGTCGCAAGTATTGGAAGAGTCAGTACAGGTTGAGGGACAGCGTTTAAACCTGAATGGCAGCGGCACGCACATCATCAAGCGCGTTAAAATTTTCAATATCGGTCTGTACACCACCAAGCCGAGAAATAACACGCCTGATCTGCTGGCGTCGCCGGGGCCGGTGCGTCTGAAACTGGTGATGGTGAAAGAGGTCGATAGTGAATTGATGAGCCGGCGTTTTCTCGCCGATATCCGTTCCAGCACCACCAAGGAAGAACGCAATCAACTGGTTTATCAACTGATGGCACTTGGCGAAGGCTTCGCCAGAATGGGTGATTGGAAAGTCGGCGATGTGATGACGATAGACTGGAGCCAGGGCAAGGGCACCGTCTTTCGCTCGAACAACCGGCAAATCGGCGAAACGCTGAAAGACGATCTGACCATGCACGCGATTCTGAAAATCTGGTTAGGCGATAACGTCGCCGATAACAAACTGAAACGCTTATTGCTGGGCGATAAAGAGTAATAAAAACTAGAAAAGGCGGCGGTCTGGGCATCTCGTCCAGATTGCCACTATCAGGAATGCATGACGATGATCTTATCGTTGCGCATTCCTGATTTTTTTTTGCCATGTGCTGACAGTTTTTCACAACTTGTATTTTTCCACATCATCCCTATTTATTTGAGCAAGCAAAGAGCGTCGCCGCAGAGCCTCAGATCCACATAGCAGGCATAGCGGACGTATCCGCCTCAGGTCGTTTATACTCTTGGTCTTCGCTGTATCAGCTGTATTCAATTTCTCAACTGATCGGCAGACGCATTTACCGCAACAGGATAAGCGCAATAGACGGCTATTGCGTTGCCCCGCAAGACGGGAATCCACTCAACAGAATTCGCGAGCACTGTATGTCAAGCAACAATCCGCCTGTAGAACAAGAAAAGCTGGCGCTGGAATACGTCGATTCCTGCAACTTACCGACGACCTGGGCAAACTTCCGCATGCATGCGTTTGTCGAACCTGCGACAGGCAAAGAACACATTGCGCTGACGCTGGGCGATGTCGCCGATGGTAAACCAGTGCTGGCGCGTATTCATTCCGAATGCCTGACCGGCGACGCCTTGTTCAGCCTGCGCTGTGATTGCGGCCCGCAACTCGAAATGGCACTCAAAAAAATCGCCGACGAAGGCCGTGGTGCTTTGTTGTATCTGCGTCAGGAAGGGCGTGGCATAGGCTTGCTGAATAAAGTCCGCGCTTATCATCTGCAAGACGATGGCGCCGATACCGTCGAAGCCAACCAGCGCCTGGGTTTTGCCGCCGATCTGCGCAATTACAGTCTGGTCGAACCGATGCTGCAACATCTCGGCATCCATTCCCTGCGCCTGATGACGAACAACCCACGCAAACTGTCAGCGATGGAAGGATTAAAAGTCACGATCGCCGAACACGTGCCGCTGATCATCGAACGCAACCCCTACAACGACCGCTACCTGAACACCAAGGTCAGCAAACTCGGCCACATGCTGTCACCGGAACTCTGATCAGCTGGATAAAAAATACAGCGGATAAATAGCGGTGGATAAAAGCAGCGGCTAAAAAGTAGCTAAAAAGCAGCAACTAATCCGCGCTGATTTGACGCTTGCCGACATTGTATTTCTACGAGCGGAACCGCAACAGGTTCCGCTTTTTTTATGCCTGCAACGCCAGTAGTGCGCAAAGAATGGCTTCTGGAGCCAAAAATATACTCCCGGGGGTATATTTTAAAGCCCTTTGTTTCTAAGGAGATGAACTCGTTTTTTCCACATACTCCCCTGAAAGTGCTTGTTTCAGAGAGGAATCATAGCAAGCGTAGGGTGCGTCATACGCACCAATTCAGGCGATGATGATTTGGTGGACTCGCAGAATCCAGCCCCGCATAAGGCGCGCAATCATCATGTGCGTCGTGGCCAGCTCAGGCTGAGAGGCGAATAAACAGGTGAGTGCTGTTTGATTGATGAGGGTGGTGCGTAGTGCGTATGACGCACCCTACGGAATACGCACGCTACGCTTGCTTATATTGAAACGCTTAGGGAAATTCAGACTTGCAAGCTGAATTCTATGTCTGATGAAATAGTGAAGCCTGATAACAAACTCCTCATACCGCGGACGCACAGAAAAACTACACATGTCGTTAATAAATGTGAAAAGTAGTGCTCACGGAATTTTGTACCGATAGACTTGATTCAGCGGAATAGCGAACAGCGCAAATGTGTGTTGAACGATATCTACAAAAAAACATTGCTTCTGTTTTTTGTTACGGCCTGCCTGTGTTTATTCTAGTTTGTCTGCACTTGTTATTACGCTTTAAATGGATGTGAAGGCTGTTGTTTTTCGAAGTGGAGAGGCGGTTTCAGAACGTACTTTTATAAATTTTCTATGGAGAGAACACGCAAGTGTTCTGTAAATATCATGAATTTTTCATTTCGCTCTGTAATTTTGTTTGGCACTTTGGTTTCTGGTTTCGCCCATGCAAATGACAATATCACGGTCAGTTTTAATGAGCGTCCTCCGTATTTAACACAAGGTACAGATGGTGCGGCATCGGGCTTAATCGGTACTGCCGCCAGCGAGGCATTCAAGGCCGCCGGGCTTGACGTCACATGGAGTAAAGTCCCTCCTAATCGTCAATTGATCGTGGTGAAAGAAGGCGGCAACAATTGCGCGATAGGCTGGTTTAAGACGCCAGAGCGTACGCAATTTGCAAAATTCACCAATCCTATTTATCGCGACAAACCGACCATCATTCTGGCCAACCCGAAGTTTGAGGCCAAGGATGGCAGCAAGCTGTCTGATTTGCTCACCGCAAAAGGCGCGCGCGTTTTAGTCAAAGAAAATTTTTCTTATGGTGGTTTCATAGACGGCAAGCTGGAGTCAGTCAAACCCACCTTAGTTAAATCCAATGGCACGCCCAGCCAAATGCTGCAGTTAATCCATGCGCATACTGCAGATTTCATGTTTGCGTCGGAAGAAGAATCAAAATATCTGATAGAACAATCAGGCGTTGCCAGCAACAGTTTGAAGCAATTGAAAGCCGCTGATATGCCAAACGGCGAATTTCGCTACATTATGTGTAGCAATCAGGTGCCGGATAGCGTGATTAGCCGTCTCAACAAGGTGATCAAGTTTAAATAAGCATGCATAGACAGTGATCAGCCAGCCGGATTTTGCACAGTTCGTGCCAGCGTCTTTGTAAACCTCAGGGTGTACGCCAGCAAATGGAGTGTCGTGCTGCTCACCCTGATGGCCACTGAGGTCTTGTCCATATTTGCTGATCACACTGTGTGTGCCAAGCTGCGCCATCGCAAGCGTAGGGTGCGTCTCACGCACCAGTCCGGCGATATTGATGTTCGTCCGCAGGTGGTAGCGTCGTATTGCGGAAAACGCTACGCCTGCTGTGCCCGGCGAAGCAGCTACACAATGCTTGCTAATTCGCACTGATCAGACGCTTGCTGACATCGTATTTCCACAAGCGGAACCGCAACAGGTTCCGCTTTTTTATACCTGCAACGCTAGTCATACGCAAAAAATGGCTTCCGGAGCCAAAAATATACTCCCGGGAGTATATTTTAAAGCTCTTTGTTTCTAAGGAGATGAAGGCATTTTTGGCGCATACTCCTCTGAAAATGCCAATTTAAGAGAAAATTACAGCATGTGTAGGGTGAGCCACACGCACTGAATCAGGATGTAGATGTTCGTCGGCTGGCAGTAACTCGCCCTGCATAAGATGCGCAATCATCATGGGTGTCTTGGTCAGATTTTAGACTGAGAGGCGAATGAATAGGTGGGCGCAGTTTGATTGATGAGAGCGGTGCGTATGACGATCCCAAAGGGATCTGCTCACTACGACAACGCGGTGGTTGAATTATTCTTTAGTAATTTGAAAAAAGAACGAGTCAATCGGAGAATTTACGAAACATGGTAAGGCGCACAATATGATATTTTTGATTACGTCTAAGTGTTCTACAATCGCAAGCAGCGATATTGTCATTTAAATCAGGTGGATCCTCTCGCTTTCGAGCGACAACATTTTGGAATGTTAAACGTTGTCTGCGAGATTTCGGGCGGTTCAAAAGAATGATGGAAATAGCGTTCTTGTTTCTTTTTGGAAATGGGACTTTTCGATGTTTAAAATTTAGTAAATAAATTTATTTTCGGGTAAACAGTATGTCTAAAAAAATTAGTGGCGCAGAGTATCCGCTAGCAAAAATTTTCAGCTCAGATTTCGATTACGCCATTCCGTCATATCAACGCCCATACGCATGGACTGAAGTTCAGGCGGGCGATTTGTTCGCTGACTTGTATGATTTTTTCATCAAGGAACAAGAAGATACATACTTCCTTGGAAGCATTGTCCTGATTAAGGAAGAAGGGAAACCATATGCAGAGGTTATAGACGGACAGCAACGGTTGACCACGCTCACAATCTTGCTTGCTGCATTGACTCAGCTTTCGAGTGGGAGTATCAGGGAGGCATTCCATAGATATCTTTGTGAACCAGGCAACGTGTTAGAAAGTCTGCCGCAAAAACCACGCCTTACGCTACGTGAGCGTGACCGGGCGTTCTTTGAGAAATTTGTGCAGGGTATTCAACTTACGGAGTTGATTAAGCAAGACGCTGCTCAACTTGACAATGAATCTCAACGAAATATTATGCAAAACGCCAAGCTGTTTCTTGACAAGCTAGCTGAAAAATTCGATAAAAACCAAGATATGCTGACTAAATTCGGCGGGTTTCTTGTGCAGCGTTGTTTCTTGGTCGCGGTGTCGACCCCTAGCCAACAATCTGCTTTTAGGGTGTTCTCAGTTCTCAATAGTCGAGGTTTGGATTTACTTCCAACCGATATTATCAAGTCTGACATTATTGGAAATATCAAGAGCCAGGATAAGCAAAACGAAGTAACTGAACGTTGGGAAGAGCTCGAGGTACAAACTGGTCGAGATGGTTTTGCAGAACTATTCACGCATATTCGAATGATTTTTGCGAAAGAAAAAGCGAGACGGTCTCTATTAGAGGAGTTTAGAGAACAAGTTATCAAGAAATTTCCTTCTGCAGAAAACTTAATGGCAACAGTTATCGAACCCTTCGCGGAAGCATATTTGATTGCGAAGAAGTGCCAGTACCTGTCCACCACAAATGCAGCTGACATAAATGGATTGTTAAAATGGTTGAATCGTATCGAGAACTCTGATTGGCTACCATCAGCAATCCGTTTTTTAGCAGATCAAGGTAAAGATGCTGAATATGTTCTCTGGTTCTTTAAAAAATTGGAGCGACTAGCGTCTTTCATGCACATATGTGGCTATGATGTTAATAAGCGTATGGAACGATATGCTTTAGTTTTGTCAGAGCTTGAAAGTACTCATGATGGGAATAATCCAATCTCAAGTGTTGAGTTAACTGACCTTGAGAAAGCAGAAATGCTTCAGGTGCTTGATGGGGACATTTATCTCATGACTGCCCGTCGGCGCAATCATTTACTCTTGCGGCTTGATGCTTTTTTAGGTGATGGTGCAGCTTCCTATGACATAGGGTTACTAACGGTTGAGCACGTTCTTCCTCAGACAGTAAGCGCGGAGTCTGAATGGCAACAGAACTGGCCTGACGAATCACTTCGGAAACAATGGGTGCACCGTCTTGCAAACTTGCTACCCTTGAACCAAAAACGTAATTCTCAGGCTCAGAATTACGATTTTGATAGAAAGAAATCTGCGTATTTTGGTGGTAAGAGCGGCATATCGTCGTATGTGATGACAACGCAAGTTCTTAGTATTCCCGAATGGACTCCCGAAATTGTGAAGCAAAGGCAATTTGATTTAATTCAACTCTTAACTGCAAAATGGGAGCTGATGCCATCGAGTCTGTGAAAGTCAGTTATTGCTTGTTCGAATCAACTCTGACGTTTGCGAAACCAACTTACGGTTTTGCGTTTACAGAACAATGGGGGGAGATGCTAATTGACATTGCACGCCTCCTTTGTAAATCGATTCTTCCCAATTTGGTCCGAAGCAAATGCAGGTCATGCCAACAGAGTTGTTCTTGTCTAAAAAAGCTGAATCCCGATGGGCTTCAGCTTTTTATTACTTTACGGCTGCTGTTTTACCATCACACCTGTTTTGAGGGCTTTTAAGTTTTAAAATATACTCCCAAGAGTATATTTTAAAACCCTTTTTTTATAAGGAGATAAAGGCGTTTTTGGCGCATACTCCCCTTAAAATGGCTGATTAGATGACTTTTCGTATTGCTTCACCGCGTACCGCTTCGCGCGCAGGCGATGCGTTTGCGTGCAAAAAAATCAAAAACAGCCAGCGACATGAGCTGCCCCGATAACGTGAAGATCAACTTATCGGTGGCAGTTCATTGCTGTACAGAGAATTCCCCGATGTTGACGCCTATCTGATCGCGTAACCATCGATGAGCGGGATCGTTATCACTGCGCGGATGCCAGGCAATTGACAGGTCGAATTTGCCTGCTTCAATCGGCAGATCAATCATATCCAGGCGATCGGCATGTGCCGTAAGAAAGTCTTCTGGCATAGTGCAGACGAAATCCGTGTTGGCAATGATCGTTGGCACCAGACTGTACTGCGGTACTGATGCTACGACTTCGCGCTGTAGGCCATGCGTTTTCAGCAGCTCGTCCATAAAACCGTGAAAGCCCCCTTCGTTGGACACAATGACATGACGCATGGCGCAGTATTGCTCCAGCGTGAGTTCGCCAATACCCCGGGGATGTCCTTTACGTTGTCCCAGCTTGTGAGCGCCACTCGTCATCTGTCTGGTCCGTAGGGATTCCGGCACAAAACGACTGGCGCAGGCCAGCAAGTCAATTTCTCCGCGCTCCATCTGGGTAACAATGCGATTAAGGTCATGCGGCACGACAGCCAGCCTCAAGCCTCGGCCACCATGACGGTCAAGCTGTCTGATCACTGCCATCATCACGGTGGTCGTGCAATTATCGTTGCCAGCAATGCGAAAAGTGTGTTTGCTGTTCTTCGGGTCAAACGAGGGGACTGTACTGATCGCCTGTCCAAGTGCCTCGAGCGCGCTGCGTAACGGTTGTTGCAGATCTAATGCTCTGGGTGTGGGAACCATGCCGCGCCCATTTTCTGCGGTCATCAGTAGCGGGTCGCCAAACAGATCTCGCAAGCGCGCGAGTTGGGCTGACATGGCCGGTTGACTCAGGTGTAACCGGCTGGCCGCACGCGTCACGTTTTTCTCTTCCAGCAGCATGTCTAACGATACCAGCAGCGGTAAATCAGGGCCTCTTATATCCATGGAGTTTATACCTTGTATATCAATGATTGATTTTATGTATGTATTGTAAATTGGTTTAATGCGTGTCTGTTTAACTTCACAGATGAAAGATACCCCATGAAATTATTACCCTTTATTGCGGCCTTATCCGCAGCGCTTTCTTTGCAAGCACCGTTTGCGTATGCAGAAGCGCCTATGTCCACAACGGCTGCCTCTGGCGTTTATCGCATGCAACTCGGCGAGTTCGAGCTTTCAACGTTGTCGGACGGTACTGTAACTATTCCCATCGATAAACTGCTCACCAATATCAAGCCAGCCGTTCTCGCAGAGTCGCTCAAACAAGCAGATCTGGCACCGATGATGGAAACGTCGATCAATACGTTTTTGATCAATACCGGCAGCAAGCTGATTCTGGTTGACACCGGTGCCGGTGACTCGTTCAAGGCGCCCATAGTGGCAAAAGCAGGGCGACTTCAGCAGAGCCTGAAAAACGCTGGCTATAAGGCCGAGCAGGTCGACATAGTCTTGCTGACACACATACATGGTGATCATTCGGGAGGTTTGTCGCTCGATGGTCAACGTCTGTTTCCTAATGCAGACATCTATGTCGATGAACACGATGCCAAGTTCTGGCTGGACCGATCTAACGAGGCAAACGCAGCGCCCGGTCAGCGGCACGGTTTCGCAGAGGCAGAAGCGATGCTCAGCCCCTATGTGAAGGCGGGGCGTCTGAAAACATTTAATGGTGCTGCGCAAATCACAACTGGTGTCCGTTCACGCCCGGCGTATGGGCATACTCCGGGGCACAGTTATTATGAAGTCGAAAGCGGTGGTCAAAAACTGCTGCTCATCGGAGATATGATCCATGCCACTGCGACCCAAATGGCTCATCCGGAAACGACCATTGTGTTCGACGTGGACGCCATGAAAGCAAGGGAACAGCGCGCCTCTTTTCTGTCTGAGGTGGTGAAACAAGGGTATTGGATAGGCGCAGCACACATTTCTTTTCCTGGCCTGGGACATATCCATCATGCCGGCAAGGGCGCTTACCGCTGGCAGCCAGCCAACTACAGCGCATGGTGAAGATCAGAAGGAACGCAATGAATAACTGATTAAAGCGATTTCCTCTGGAAGTAATTCAGATAAACGTGTGAAACGGCGATGTATCTGAATTACTTCTGGTCGCCATAGAGTTGGTTTGCGGGGCACACAAAGCGAAAGCAATGCTGAATAAAATGATAGGGTGACTCTGCTATGCGCTTACTAACTTTAAATGGACATCACTATCCAGATTTCTATCAGACGTCAGCATGCACCGTGCCATTCAGCTAGCCCGCTCAGACCCAGTACTTCGGGTAACTGCGGGGGCTGCGCAGGTTATTGACAATCCAGGCCATCAGCACGATCACGAGCGTGCCGACCAAGACTGGTGAAAACAGATAGCTGACAGGGGCATGTGCGACGATGACGATAAGCGGGTCAGCTCCGGCTGGTGCGTGAACCGTGCGAGTGATCTGCATCGCAGCCAATGCAAGGCCAACACCGATTGCACAAGCGAGCCAGCCGTCCCCAAACACCGCCAAAACAAATAGCCCAACGGCTGTGGCGACCAAGTGCCCACCCACGATGGCTCGTGGCTGTGCCAAAGGAGAATCAGGTAAGCCAAATGCCAATACACAGCTTGCCCCGAAAGGCGCCATCTGCCAAGGGATGCCTGACAGTACGCTCAGCCAGCCTGTGATGGCAATCGCCGTCATGGCTCCAAACGAAGACAGCAGGACAAATTTCATTGGGGGAGCCGGAGGTGCGCCGGAACTCAATAGCCGATGGATAAGCATAGACAATCCTTTCAAAGTGACAGTGAAGACAAGATTGGTGTAGTATACCGATCAGTATCTCAATGTCAACCGATCGGTATACAATTTATGACCACATCTCAGGATATCGTTGCTTTCTCTCTCAAACTGTTCTATCGCCAGGGCTTCCATGCAACCGGGGTTGATCTGCTCAGTCGTGAGGCAGGTGTCACCAAAAAAACGCTCTACCGCCACTATCCAAGCAAGGATGCACTGATTGATGCCGCCCTGGCTTTGCGCCACACACAATTCATGACCAAAATGCACGCGTTCGTAGACTCGGTTGCAACCGGGCTACGTCCTCTTGCCTACATCGACTTCATCGCCAGTTGGGTGCAAGAAGATGATTTTTACGGGTGTGCATTTATCAACGCCGTAGCTGAATTTGCGTGTCCGGATGCACCTCCACATCAACAGGCAGCGAAGCACAAACAGGAGATACAGGCTTACTTGAAAGAGCTCTGCGTTGCATGCGGAATCTCGCAACCAGAACTCATCTCTGAGCAACTATTTGTGCTCGGTGAAGGGATGATCGTTGCAAGCCAGGTACAAGGCTATGACGCATCCCGGGTGAGTGCCGCGCGGATGATGGCTCGTAATGCCTGGCTTTCTGCTACAGGCGGCTCAACTTCCACCTTAAATCTGTAGCAAGCGTAGGGGGCGTCAGACGCGCCGAAGCTGTCACCAGAACTCTGATCAGCGAGATAAAAACAGCGGATAAAAAAACACCGGATATAACAGCAGCGGCCAAAAAAACAGCGGTTGATCTGCGCTGATCAGATGTTTGCCGACATCGTATGCCATAAGCGGAACCGCAACAGGTTCCACTTTTTTTATACCTGCAACGCGCAAAAATGGCTTCTGGAACCAAAAATATACTCCCGGGGGTATATTTAAAGGCCCTTTGTTTCTAAGGAGATAAGGGCGTTTTTGGCGCATACTCCCCTGAAAATGTCTGTTTCAGAGAAAAATCTCAATCAGCGTGGGTTCGTCACTCGTACAAAATCAGGCGGTGTTTCTCTCTGTTGAGATTAACCAGCCTGCATCAGCCTACTTCATACGCTGACACCAATTCGAGGATGGCTTCGTTAAGTGTGGGGGATTGATGATGTAACTAACGGCGACAGAAAAGCCCAGAAAGGCAATGATAAGAGCCATAAACGTTTCAGAGAATTTTTCACTTAAGATGGTTTTGATAAGAGTTGCAACAAATTGAACAACGGAGTTCCAGATAGGTATTTCTATATCTGCCATCCCTTTGGCTGCTACATTATTTAAATGTGGATACGAGTTTCGTTTTGTAGCAGTCGAATTCTCAAAAAAAGAACGTATTTCTTCCTCAGTATCAATAGTATTACCCTTTGCGTCGTATCGAGCGGACGTATCAATCTCAATATCAAAGTTGTACCTAGATTGGTATTTAAAGTACGTTTTTTTTATGGTAACCGGGGGTTGAGTTTGTGAAAGATTTAATATTTTAATGGCAGACGTTATTTTTTTTTGATGGGCTATCGGGATCGCTTCATTATTGTTGAATGTATCTATTTTTTGAATTATCGCAGCCCGACATAATCGCGATCTTTTTTTGCTCATTGCCCTGATAACCGAGTTTTTAAACTCTTGCTCGTTTTGCTCATTATATTTTTGCTTAAATTCTCTGATGGAACTACTAACGTTCTCCCTAGTAGTTTTTAGCGTCCAAAAACGATAACAGATATACATCCATACAAATAATACCGCCCACCAGATCCGCTCTTTCTCTCCTATCACCGACAAGGTATCGCCCAGGATAGGCAGATTTGACCCCGAAAAATTCACTCCTAAAAATTTTGAAATGATGAGTGCTGCGCTTACGACTACTAAGTTTCTGCGTACTTTGTCCGGGCTGTCATCCATCTTTATCTCTCTGTTTAATCTCACTTATTGTTGCATCAGCAAGCGCAGGTTGCGTCTTGCTCACTGAACTGCTTTATCGCTGCTGTTTCACCACTATGCCCGTTTTGAGCGTTTTTTAGCCTTAAATATACCCCCGGGAGTATATTTAAAAGCCCTTTGTTTCTAAGGAGATGAAGGCATTTTTGGCGCATACTCCCCTGAAAATGCCTTTTTCAGGGGAATATCGCGGTGATCTGACGGCGATATTGTGAGTCGCTGTCTTGTGGCTGTTTCGCGCGCTGATGCTGGTGCTTTCAAACATCAATCTGCTGTTTCAGCTTGTTAAATTCGTCACCAGCTTCTTGCAGCACCTGATCCAGCGCTTCCTGATCGAGCCCGAGGCTGTGCCACGATAGCGCGGTGATTTCGGGGGTGGTGTGATCGGCGCTTTCGGTGACGTTCAGGACGTGGGCGATCCCGTTGGCGACGTGGACGATGGTTGCCAGAAAACCCAGCCCCGGTTTGTCCGGTTGGTGATGGCCGGCAATCGCGTTTTTCATCTGATCAGAAAAATTCCAGTAAATCGCCAGCTCTTCACCAACGGCGGCGTGATCAATGCCGAGAACTTCTCTTTCGGCGTCAAACTGTGTGCATTGATGTTCGGTTTGCCAGGCGATGACGTGTTCGTATTCGGCGCTGTGATAAGTGACCAGCACCAGTGTGCCGATGTCATGCAGCAGGCCAGCGGTGAAGGCGACGTCCAGGCTCAGGTTCAGGCGTCGTGCGAGAATTTTTGCAACGATGGCGACGGCATTCGAATGACGCCAGAAATCTTTGTGACTAAAACCCTGACAATTGTTTTCCGGGAAGCAGCCCGTCAGCGCAGCGGTCACGATGATTTGCTTGACCGTGGTCAGCCCGAGCAGGGCAATCGCCTGCTGTATGGTCGTGACTTTGAATTGCGTGGCGTAATACGCTGAATTGGCCAGCCTCAGGGTTTTTGCGGTCAGGGCGATATCGCGTGTGACTTTGTCGGCCAGTTCGTGGGTATCGACATCTTCTTTATCGATGTTATTCAAAATCTCCATAACGACCGCAGGCAGCGTCGGCAAGTCTTTGACTTCTTCCACAATCTGATGAATAGCTATTCGGTTCATGTCTCACTCCTTTGTTTCTAGTATTACTCAAAAAGACAAGAGGCGGGGCGGCCGTTGCAAAATTCTATGCGGCTTGATTTGGCTTGCGTCAAGTTTGTATGTGGCTTGTGTCTGGAACTGAGTATTGCGTATGTCGATGACGAACCCTTGATTCCAATGGCTGAGGATCACGCGCCAAAAAAACATAGCAATGAATTTGATGTAAAACGCAAATGAGAATGATTTGCGTTAACTTGTTTGCGTGAGTACAATGTTGCCATTCATCTTCCATGCCTATTCTGCTGTCGGGCATGGCCTGCAGGCATTTTTCTACTCAGATCAATTTCAAGGCTATCTATGATTCAGCGCATTTCACATTCTGTCCGGCAAGACTCTGATTCGACTCCCGAAAACGCGTTCCGCCTGCGGCCAATGGCGTGGGCATTATCGATTGCGTTGCTGTCGCCAGCCGCCGTGTTGGCAGATAACGCTGCGACAGCAGGCGAGGACAAAGTCGCGTTGCCGGAAGTGGTGGTGAAGGGCGCTGCGGTGAATGAGCCTACGACAGAAAAAAGTGGCGCTTATTCGACGCGCAAGAGCGCTTCGGCAACGGGGCTGGACATGTCTTTGCGGGAAACACCGCAATCGGTGTCGGTGGTGACCCGCGCCAAAATGGATGACTTCAGACAACTCAGTGCCAACGACGTGCTGGCCAATACGACCGGTGTGTCAGTAGAAAAGGTGGAAACAGATCGCACGTATTACATGGCGCGTGGTTTTGACATCATCAATTTTCAGTACGACGGTATCGGTTTGCCGTTCACCTCTGGCCTGTTGTATGGCGATATTGATACGGCGATTTACGACCGGGTGGATATCGTGCGTGGTGCGAATGGCCTGATGTCATCGACTGGCAACCCGTCAGCCACGGTTAATTTTATTCGTAAGCGTCCGGTCTATCAGTTTCAGGCGTCCTCCGGGCTGACGCTGGGCTCGTGGAATACGCGCAGGCTGGACGCCGATGTGTCGGGTGCGCTCAATGAAGCTGGGACGGTCGCCGGGCGTCTGGTGGTGGCAAAGCAGGCCGGGGATTCTTACCTCGATCGGTATTCTCCGGGAAAAACCGTGGTCTATGGTGTGATCGAAGCCAATCTGGGCGACGCCACCTTGCTGACGCTTGGGCATTCCCATCAAAAGGATGATGTCACTGGTGGCATGTGGGGCGCGCTGCCTTTGTATTACACCGATGGTAGTCCGACCAATTACAAAACATCTGCCAGCACGGCCGCTGACTGGTCAAATGCGCAGACGCGGAATGAACGTAGTTTCATTGAATTGAGTCATCAACTCAATGAAGACTGGCAAATGAAATCAACCGTCAGCCGCAACCGGTCAGCATGGGACTCTAAACTGTTTTATGTCTATGGCACGCCAGACCGCGCGACGGGGCTGGGCTTATACAGTTATCCCTCGCTGTACAACAGCGTCAACACACAGACGATGTTTGATCTGTCTGCGAGCGGCAAATTCACACTGGCCGGACGCAAGCATGATCTGAGTGTCGGTGCGAACTGGTCGAAATCGAATATGAATGATATTTCCCATTATGGCGTGGGCATCGGTACCGCGTTACCGGATATCAGCAACTGGACGGGCAATTATCCTGAGCCAGCATTTAACGCTTCGATTGATGGCAGCGACTATGAAGACAAACGCACGACGATCTTTATCGCGTCCCGTTTTAACCTTGCTGATGAGTTCAAATTGATTGCCGGTGCCAATCGCACGAAGGCCGAAACCAAGGGTAATTCGTATGGCGTCAGCAGTGCAAAGAATGCCAGCAAAACCACGCCTTATCTGGGCCTGGTGTATGACCTGACACCGTATGTTTCAACGTATGCCAGCCATACCGAAATATTTAATCCGCAAAGTGAAATCGATGCCAGCGGCAAGACGCTCGACCCGGTGAAAGGAAAAGGGGATGAGCTGGGCGTGAAAGCGGAACTGTTTGAACGCAAGCTGAATCTGTCGGCTGCTGTCTTTAAGATCAGGCAAGAGAATGCAGCAGAGCAGGCGGGTTATATCGGTGCCAAGGCTTATTACCGGGGGATAGATGCGACGTCGCAAGGCTTTGAATTCGATGCCAGTGGCGAGCTTGCCAAGGGCTGGAATCTGAGCGCCGGGTACACACAGTTGAGTCTCAAGGGCAGCAATGATAAAGACGTGAAAACCTATGTGCCAAGAAAACTGTTCCGCCTTTCGACGACATATCAGTTACCGTTTTTGCCGCAGGCAAAAGTGGGCGGCAGTCTGAACTGGCAGTCGGATATTTTCCGTGATGAAGGTTCCGGTAACATTATTCGTCAGGGCAGTTATGCCGTTCTGAATCTGATGGCACGCTATGACGTAAATCCTAAGCTCAGCATTGCGTTGAATCTGAATAATGTCAGTGACCAGAAATATCTGACCAGTTTGTACTGGAGTCAGGCTTACTATGCCGCGCCACGCAATGGCAGCGTGACGGTCAACTGGAAATATTAAGCGGCGGCGTGATATATGCAGATGCGACCTGTTTTCGTGTTGCTGCACCGCTGGTTCGGGTTGGCGGTGGCAGTTTTCCTGTTTGTTTCCGGCCTGACCGGTGCGGTCATCTCGTGGGATCATGAACTTGATGCCTGGCTGAATCCGCAACTGTTTCATGCCCGTAGTGCAATGGATGCGGACGAGGCAAAGGCAGACCAGCGTCATGTCTGGACTGGTCTGGAGCTGGCAAAAAAGGTCGAGACAAACGATCCCCGCGTTCGCGTGACGTATGTTCTGAACGAGGAGGAGCCCGGTCACACCATACAGATGTCGGTAGAGGGAAAGATCGATCCTGCCACGGCGAAGCCTTATGCGCTGGGTTTCAATCAGATCGCGGTTGATCCGGTGACGGCAGAAATACAGGGGAAACGGCAATGGGGGGAAATCTCGCTGAGCCGTGAAAATCTGCTGCCGTTTTTGTACAAGCTGCATTACACAATGCACCTTCCCGAAGTGTCCGGCGTCGAGCTGGGTATCTGGTTGATGGGGTTGATTGCCGTGGTGTGGGTGCTCGATTGTTTTATTGCGTTGTGGATTTCCTTTCCCAACTGGCGCAGCTGGCGCAAATCGTTTGCATTTCGCTGGGCACAGGGCGGGCACAAACTGAATTTCGATCTGCATCGATCCAGCGCCGTGTGGCTATGGCTGTTCATGCTGTTATTGGCTGTCACCTCGGTGTCGATGAATCTGAATACACAAATAGTGCGTCCTGTGGTCGCATGGTTTTCACCTTTAAGTGAGGATGTGTTTGCCAGCCGTGTGCCGCGAGCGCTGGAGCAACCCATCATTCCGGCGATCAGTCGTGAGAACATCGTTAGTCTGGCCAAGCAGGAAGCGCAGCAACGGGGCTGGAGTCTGCCTGCTGGCGGCATCTTTTATTCGTCTGCGTTTGGTGTGTACGGGGTGGGCTTTTTTGAAGCCGGTAATGATCATGGCGATGTCGGTCTTGGCAATGCCTGGCTGTATTTTGATGGCAAAGACGGCCGAGCTCTGGGTGGAAAAATTCCCGGTACTGGCAGTGCCGGAGATATTTTTCTGCAAGCGCAGTTCCCGCTGCATTCAGGACGCATACTCGGCTTAACCGGGCGCATACTGATTTCATTGATGGGGCTGGTGGTGGCGATGCTGAGCGTGACCGGCGTCATCATCTGGGTCAGAAAGCGACGGGCAAAAATGGTAGCGAAAATGGCGGCGGAAATTAAGATAAATAATGTTCCGAAAGTCATGCCAAACGCCACGTCAAAGCCGATCACAAAAGACGCGGCAAGTGTGAGCTGATTGGGTTGATTATGCTGATTGAGCTGATGCAGGCATTTCTGTTTTCAACAGTTTCTGCTATCAGCGTTGTCAGGACTCATTTCTTTACAGGAATGAGCCCATTTTTCTGACTTACTAAACTATTCTGCCCGCTATATTCAGCCTGCTTTGGGTACCAGACGTTTTTCACTGATGCTGGCCTTTGCCCGTTCCAACATATCGATCGCAGCGGGGCCGCGCAGTAAAGTGACAGCTACCGCCAGAGCATCGATATAGGTCAGATGAGCGAGGCGGGACGTCATCGGCGTGTAAATGTCAGGGTCTTCTTCCACGTCCACGCTGATGTGCACATCGGCCAGCTCTGCCAGCGGACCACCACTTGCGCACAAGACCAAAATCTTTGCCCCCGCCTGTTTGGCGAGTTGCACGCTATTGATCAGATCGCGTGTGCGGCCTGTGCGCGAAAATGCAACGACGACGCAATCGCTATTCAATAAGGTTGCTGATTGCGCCTGCAGATGGGCATCGCAAAAAACCGTGGTGGGAATACCGAAACGGAAAAACTTCAGTTGCGCATCAATTGCCAGCGCACCCGAATAACCGAGTCCGTAACATTCTATCCGGCGGGCTCTGGCAAGTAATTGTACGGCTGCTTCAAAGTTGGTGACGTTCGCATTATTTCTGGCTTCCATCAATGCAGCGATGGTGCGGTCAAAGACTTTTGGCAACACATCACGCACATGATCAGCCTGATTCACATCCAGATGCAGATACGGAATGCCGGTGGCCAGGCTTTTCGCAAACGCGAGTTTGAATGATTTGAAACCGTCGAAACCCAGACTTTGCGAGAAGCGGGCGACTGTCGGTTCGCTGACATCGCAGGCTTGTGCCAGCACGCGTATCGACATCTCCAGCGCATCATGCGGCTTTTGCAGTAAGAATTCGGCAACCTGACGCTCGGCGCGGCTCAGCGCGGTGCTGGCGACGCGGATGCGGGCCAGCAAACCTTTTTCCGTTGGTGTTATCGAGGAAGGAGTGGAATGCGAATTTGCCATAGTTTCTTATTTTTCAGGGACACCAGAAAACATCAATCGGGCAGCCCGCATCGCGTAATAATGCGCTGATCGGTAACTGTTGTTGCTCGGCGTCTTCCAATACGCGACGTTTTTCTGCGCCAGTCATCAGCAGCCAGATACGCTCGGTAAGCAGCAGGCGGGGCAGCGACAAGGACATACGACTTTGCTGGGTTTGCGGATGCAGGGCAGCAAGACAGGTGCGCTGATCCTGCTGTACTGGCGCGCCGGGAAACAGCGAGGCGATGTGACCATCGGCACCCATTCCCAGCAATACTGCACTGAAAGCCTGTGGCAATTGTTCACGCAGGCGGGCATCAATCGCGGCAGTTGCTGCAGCCGGAGTCGGCGCTGTATTTTTCAGTGACAGCAGTTGCCAGTGCTGCTTTGCTGCAGATAAAGGCAGACAGCGCCGGAACAAGCCTTCATTGCTTTGCACATCGTCGTCGTCCACCCAGCGCTCATCGGTGGCGACCAGCGTGACGGGCTGATGCGGTGTTGTGCTTGCGTTCAGCAAAGCATCAAGTCGCCGATACACCGGTGCCGGCGTGGTGCCGCCGGCCAGCGCAAAACTGAGCGGTGTTGTCGCACGATGAATGATGTCCAGCCACTGCTGGCTCAGATCGGCACTTAGCGTGTCGATGTCGTCGAAATCGTGGTAACGAATGGTGCTCATGGCATCAGCTTTCAACGTATTCTTCGCCCCACGCAGCGCCGTGCTGCGCCAGCAGATAACTCGCTGCTGCCGGGCCCCAGCTACCGGCGATATACGATTTCAAGCCTTCGCTATCGTTTTGCCAGGCGTTCATAATCGGGTCTATCCATGACCATGCGGCATTGAGTTCATCATCGCGGACAAACAGCGTCAGGTCGCCATGCATGGCATCAAGCAGCAAACGTTCATACGATTCGACGCGGCGTAAATTCGATGCTTCGGCAAAATCCAGATTCAGTGCCACATCAGATAAGCGTATGCCTTCGCCGGGTTCTTTGGCCTTCATGAACAACTGCACGCTTTCTTCCGGCTGCAAGGTAATTACCAGACGATTCGAGCGCATAGGCCCTTGCGACTGACCAAAAATCGAATACGGTATCGGTTTGAAATTGATCGTGATTTCAGCACTGCGGCTTGCCATGCGCTTACCGGTGCGCAGATAAAACGGCACGCCAGCCCAACGCCAGTTATCAATTTCAGCGCGGATCGCGACAAAAGTTTCTGTGCGTGATGCAGGCGGTACGCCGGGTTCGGCCTGATAGCCTATGACAGGTTTGCCATCGACCGCACCGGCGCGATATTGCCCGCGTACGGTTTTTTTGCTGACTTCTTCCGTTGTGAATTTACGCAGCGCGCGCAAGACTTTAACTTTTTCATCGCGGATCGCATCCGGGTTCGCATTCACCGGCGGCTCCATCGCGACGATAGACACCAGTTGCAGTAAATGGTTTTGCACCATGTCGCGCAGCGCGCCGGTATGGTCGTAAAAATCACCACGCGATTCCACGCCGACTTGCTCTGAAATCGAAATCTGTACGTCCTGTATCCACTTGCGGTTCCACAAAGGTTCGAGGAAAGAATTGGCAAAACGCAGTGCGAGCAGGTTTTGCACCATCTCTTTGCCGAGATAATGGTCGATACGGTAAATCTGATGTTCATCCAGATAATTACGCAGCGACTGGTTAATTTCTTTGGCTGATTGCGCATCGCGCCCCAGCGGTTTCTCGACCACGACGCGGGCGTTGCCCTTGACCAGACCGTGTTTCGATAATTGCTCAACCACCGGGATGAAAATGTCCGGGCCGGTTGCCAGATAGAACAGCGTGGCATTACTTGCCGAGGTGTGCAAACTACTTTTCAGGATGGCAAAATCTTCAGGCACCCGCGCATCGATTTTGGCGTAATCCGTGCAAGCGAGGAACGCGGCGAGTTTTTCGGCGCTGCCACCGATCACTTTTCCGGCGTACTGGCTGACGCTGTCACTGACACGCTGGCGGAATTCCTCATGTGTTAATGCTTCACGCGCCGCACCGATAAATTTGAATTCGCTGTCGAGTCGGCCATTCACAAAAGCGCTGTACAGCGCTGGAATGATTTTGCGTTTGGCGAGATCGCCGGTGCCGCCAAATAAGACAAAAGTGGTCATGCTGACTCCGTGAGGTGTTCTGATTAGTTGCCTGAATTAATTGCCCGAAATGTGTTGACGCATACTTCGCTGTTCTCATTGTTACCGGTGATGCTGATAAGTTGATGAATGCAGTATGGACAGCCTGATTATGCCAGAAAAGCTACAAAAATGTAGTTTCATTACGTTAATAAAGAACATTTTTCACTGAAAAGTGCGTTAAAAATGAAATTATGAAAGTTTGTTACAGAAATTTCTGATTTATGGTATCTTTCTGCTCATTGTATTCAGGCGGATTTCTGATCGTCCGGTAAGCGTATCTGAGGCTGGTGCGCGTGATGAACTGCCTGTTGCCACCGCTTTACTATTACGCCCTCAGGGCATCAGGTGAGTTAAATGACGACATCCTCTTCATCAACATCGATTGCGTTGCACCCGGTTATCGCTCAGGTGACACAACGTATTATTGAACGCAGCAAACCTCTGCGCACTGCCTATCTTGAACAATTGGAAAAAATGCGTGGCCGTGGTCCGCGCCGCGCCAGTTTGTCGTGTGCGAATCAGGCACATGCGAATGCAGCGATGGGTAATGGCACCAAGATCTGGCTGAATCAGGCGCAAAAGCCGAACATCGGTATCGTGACGGCCTACAACGACATGCTGTCGGCGCATCAGCCGTATGAAACTTACCCGCAGCAAATTCGTGAAGCCGCGTTGCGTTATGGTGGCACGGCGCAGGTGGCCGGTGCGGTGCCTGCGATGTGCGATGGTGTGACGCAGGGGCGTCCGGGTATGGAATTGTCCTTGTTTTCGCGTGATGTGATCGCGCAAGCGACAGCGGTGGCCTTGTCGCACGATGCGTTTGATGCGACCTTGTGTCTCGGTATCTGCGACAAAATTGTGCCGGGGCTGCTGATCGGTGCGCTGGCCTTTGGTCACTTGCCGACGATTTTTGTGCCAGCCGGGCCTATGGGTTCTGGCTTATCGAATAAAGAAAAAGCCGCTGTGCGCGAACGGTATGCACAAGGAAAAGCAACGAAAGAAGAATTGCTGGCCGCCGAAAGCGCCGCGTATCACAGTGCCGGCACCTGCACATTTTATGGCACCGCGAACAGCAATCAGATGCTGCTCGAAGCGATGGGCTTGCATTTGCCGGGGGCGGCTTTTGTTCATCCGTCCGACCCTTTGCGCAGCGCGCTGACCGAAGCGGCGGTGGAGCGTGTACTGCAACTGACTGAACAAAGCGGCAACTACAAACCTATCGGTCAACTGGTCAATGAAAAAACCATCGTCAATGCCATCATCGCTTTGCTGGCGACTGGTGGTTCGACGAATCACACCATACACTGGGTTGCGGTGGCGCGTGCCGCTGGCATCCTGATCGACTGGCAGGATTTTGATGAGTTGTCTTCCGTCATTCCTTTGTTGACACGGGTCTATCCGAATGGCACGGCAGATGTGAACGCATTTGAAGATGCCGGTGGCCCGACGTTTGTGATCCGCGAATTATTATCGGCGGGTCTGATGCATGGCGACGTGATGACAGTCTATGGCGATGAGGGTTTGCATTCGCATACCGTGCGCCCGGTGCTGAACGATGCGGGGCAACTTGCATGGCAGGCGCAGCCTGCATTATCAACCGATACATCGGTGGTCAGAAATGTCACCGAGCCGTTCGCCACAACCGGCGGCCTGCGCCTGCTGCAAGGCAATCTGGGGCGGGCAATTGTGAAAGCATCCGCAGTGCCGGAAGAAGCCTGGATGACCACAGCACCGGCCAAAGTATTTGAATCGCAAGAGGCGCTGGTCAGCGCGTATAAGGCGGGCGAGTTGAATATGGATTTTGTGGCCGTCGTGATTTTTCAGGGGCCGCAGGCCAATGGTATGCCTGAGCTGCATCATTTCACACCGGTGCTGGGCAGCTTGATGTCGGCCGGTTATAAGGTGGCGCTGGTGACCGATGGCCGCATGTCCGGCGCGTCCGGCAAAGTACCGGCTGCTCTGCATGTGAGCCCGGAAGTGGCGCAGGGCGGGCCACTGGGTAAGGTGCGCGATGGTGATCTGATCGAGCTGAATGTGCATACCGGCGAATTGCGTGCACTGGTGAGCGAAGACGAGTGGGCGCGACGTTCCGCACGTGGTTTGAGCAAAGAAAATATGGCGGGCTATGGTCGCGATCTGTTTGCCGTACAACGTCGCGTGGTGACGGCACCAGAACACGGCGCATCGACCTTATTCATCGACTGATATTGGTAGAACTCAGTACGCCACGTATGACCAGTAATACATAGTGGTGTGCATCGCGGTGTGTATAGCGATATGCATTGCACACCATCCGGACAACATCAACACAGCAGCGCTGCATCAGCGCAAACGACATTCAGCAGAGGACAACATGAGTTTGACCAGACAAAACATCATTGACCAACTCGCCCAGGTACGCGTTTTACCGATACTGGTTGCTGATGATGTGGAACAGGCGATCCGTTGCGTGACAACGCTGGCAGAAAACGGTTTGCCCGCCGTTGAAATTACCTTGCGCACACCGAATGCGCTGAACGTGCTGCGCGGAGTCGTGAGCGCCTGCCCCGGCGTCACGGTCGGCGCCGGCACGATACTAACTGCTGCACAACTCGATGCAGTGAAAGAAGCAGGTGCCGCCTTTGGCATCAGCCCCGGCATTACCCCGGCATTGGCCAAAGCCGCAGCCGAATCCGGTTTGCCGTATTTCCCCGGTACCGGTGGTGCCAGTGATGTGATGCTGTCGCTGGAACACGGTTTTGATGTCGTTAAACTGTTTCCGTCAGATGTCGTCGGCAGCACCAAAATGGCGAAAGCACTTGGCGGCCCGTTTCCCGATGTCCGCTTCTGCCTGACTGGTGGCGTCACGCTGGAAAGCACGCCGGTACTGTTACAGCAGCCGAATGTTTTATGCGTCGGTGGTTCCTGGATGTGTCCGGCGAATCTGATTCAGGCTGGCGACTGGGCGGCGATTGCGCAGCTTGCTGCCGCTGCGGCGAAAGCTGCCGGGGCTGGAAAGTCTGGCAACCAGTGATTTTCCCGTCACATTCTGCCACGTCGCTGTGCCGCAGAAGGTGAGACCAGATGTGGCTGTAGCGCTGAATTTTGGCTGCATTTGGTCAAAATATACTGGGGGGAGTATTTTTTAAGCGCCTTTGTTTTCAAGGAGATGAAGGCGAAAATGAGGCATACCCCCTCATTTCTTTGTTTTTTCGGTATCCGGTAAGGTAAAAAAGCACGCTCATGGCCACTTCTGTTTCCCGCACGCCGATCTGGTGTCTGTTGCAGCAACGCGCAACGAATCTGCCCAGCCTGAAAGAATTGTTCCGCGCTGATCCGCAACGCTTCAGCCATTTTTCCGCTTCCGCCTGCGGCATTCTGCTCGACTATTCCAAACAGCGCATCGACACCACGGCGAAGCTGAATCTGCTGGCACTGGCGCGGCAGCAGGATGTCGAAGCGCGGCGCGATGCCATGCTGCGCGGCGAGGCGATCAATCTGACCGAAAACCGCGCCGTGCTGCACACGGTCTTGCGTCTGCCTAAGGGGGAAAGTTTTTATCTGCATGGCGACAATATTGCTGCCGACGTGCATAAAGTGCTGGCGCAGATGCGCAGTTTCAGCGATGCCGTGCGCGAAGGGCGCTGGCTGGGCTATAGCGGCAAGGCGATCCGCACGATTGTGAATATCGGCATAGGCGGTTCTGATCTGGGGCCACAGATGGCGTGTATCGCACTGGCGCCGTGGTCGCAGAAAAATCTGTCGCTGCATTTTGTCTCGAATGTTGATGGCCGCCATGTTGCTGATGCGCTGGCGAATGCCGATCCTGAGACAACACTGTTCGTGGTCGCCTCAAAAACTTTCTCAACCATGGAAACCCTGACCAATGCCGGCACCGCGCGCGAGTGGATGCTGGCGCATGGTTGTCCGGCAGAGCAGATTCGTCAGCATTTCGTTGCCTTGAGTACGAATGTGAAAGCGGCAGCCGATTTCGGGATAGCCGAACAAAACGTCTTTCCGTTCTGGAACTGGGCAGGTGGGCGTTATTCGATGTGGAGCGCGATCGGCTTGTCGATTGCCTTGTATGTCGGCATGGACAGGTTTGAAGAAATGCTGGCTGGCGCGCATGAAATGGATCTGCATTTTGCGCAGGCACCGCTGGAGCAGAATCTGCCGGTGCTGATGGCGCTGATCGGCGTCTGGAATATTAATTTCCTCGGTTTGCATGCCTTGTCGATTGCGCCTTATCACCAGCGCATGACACGCGTGCCGGCCTATCTGCAACAGTTGGAAATGGAAAGTAATGGCAAATCGGTCACGCGTGAAGGTCAGCGTGTCGATTACACGACCTCGCCGATTCTGTTTGGCGAAGCGGGTACCAACGGGCAGCATGCGTATTTTCAATTGCTGCATCAGGGCGCGACGATTATCCCAACGGACTTCATTGTTGTCGCAGACGACGATGCCGGTTTGCCCGGACATAATCAGGCCTTGCTGGCAAATTGTTTCGCACAGTCGAAAGCGATGGCAATCGGGAAAAGCAAGGAAGAAGTACGTGCAGAACTCGGTGATTTGCCGGAAAAAATGTTGGCGCCGCGCGTGTTTGAAGGCAATCGCCCGACATCGACGTTGCTGCTGGATAGCCTCACGCCGCGTTCGCTGGGCGCGCTGATTGCGTTGTATGAACACAAAGTATTCGTGCAATCGGTGATCTGGGATATCAATGCATTCGACCAATGGGGTGTAGAGCTGGGCAAGTCGCTCGCGCAGCAATTGATCAGCCTCGATCCGGCGGCAGTCAAGGAAGATTACGACAGTTCGACCAAAGGCTTGTTACACGCAGTGAAACGCAGTCAGAAGCTAAAAAAAAGCTGCCTGAATTAGGGCCTGTTAACATTTAAATTACGAGATGCGTTCAAGCCAAAACGTGGGCTGGCAATGCGTGTGTCTTGTCAGGGCTGGTGCCCCTGACAAGACACGCAACGCAGTCCAGCGCGCGTTTTGGCTTGAATCCGGAGGGAAAGGCGGGTGCGATGCAGCCGTGTTTTTCGCCCGTGTGAGCGCCGGCAGACATAGCTAGGCTGTAAGTCTGCCGTCAACCTTGCTGGGTATGCTCGGTTTAACTGATCATTTTCTGAGGTGGGTTGAAATTTTCTGAATGTCGCCGGAATCCGGCGGAAACTTCAGAAAAAATGACTGCATTGACTATCGGACGCTGCGCATGACTTCGCACAAAGCTTGCAAGATTTTTCATCAATCGGCTGACCCGGCTAACGTACAATTTTCCCAGCATGTATTTTCACTTCCATTACTAACTCAACATGACCGATAAAGACGATGATAAAGACCAGAGCCTGCGTGAAGATATTCGCCGGCTGGGGCGCCTGTTAGGCGATACGGTAAGAAATCAGCATGGAGACGACGCTTTCGACCTGATAGAACGGGTGCGTCAGAACTCGATACGCTTTCGTCGTGACGCCGATCAGGCCGCACGCGTCGAGCTGGAATCCACCCTGAATACGCTGACCAACGACCAAACCACGCAAGTGATACGGGCGTTCAGCTATTTTTCACATCTGGTGAATCTGGCCGAGGATCAGCATCATATCCGCCGTTCGCGTGCGCATCAGATCGCGGGCTCGGCGCCGCGTCAGGGCAGTCTTGCTTTTACGATCGACGCTTTGTACAACACCGGTCACAGCACGCAGCAGTTACTGGATTTTTTTGAGCATGCGCAGGTGGCACCGGTGCTGACCGCGCATCCGACTGAGGTGCAACGCAAGAGCATACTGAATTGCCAGATGGTGATTACCCGTTTGCTGGATGAACGTGATCGCATGCAACTGACGCCGGAAGAATCGAGCGCCAATGAGGAAGCGCTGGCGCGCGCCGTGCTCACGCTGTGGCAGACGCGCATGTTGCGTATGTCGAAGCTGTCGGTGCTCGACGAAGTGGAAAACGGCCTGAGTTTTTACGACTACACTTTCCTGCGCGAGTTGCCGCATCTGTATGCGGGGTTGGAAGATTTGCTGGCATCCAAAGATTCGTTATTGCAGCAAATGGAATTGCCGAGTTTTATGAAAATGGGCAGCTGGATCGGTGGCGATCGCGATGGCAATCCTTTTGTGACCGCCCCCATTCTGGAAAAAACACTGGCAATGCAGGCGACGCGTGCATTCAAGTTTTATCTTGAGGAAATTCACACGCTGGGTTCGCAGTTGTCGATGGCAACTCTGCTGGTGAAAGTCTCAGACGATTTGCTGGCGCTGGCCCAGCGCTCACCCGATCATTCGCCGCACCGTGCCGATGAACCGTATCGCCTCGCGATCAGCGGTATTTATGCGCGTCTGGCCGCGACTTATACACAATTGCTCAGTCTGTTGCCGACGATACCTCCCAGTGGTGATGCGACGCCGTATGCTTATGCCGAAGAGCTGGCAGCCGATCTCGATATCATTCACCAATCCCTGATCAGCAATGGCTCTGCGGCGATCACCAGAGGCCGTCTGCGCCATCTGCGTCGTGCGGTGCGGGTGTTTGGCTTTTATCTGGCACCGCTGGATTTGCGCCAGAATTCCGACGTGCATGAACGCGTGGTTGCCGAGTTGTTGCAAGCCGCGAATCCGGAAATCGATTACCTGTCTTTGAATGAAGATCAGCGGATTGATGTGCTGGTCAAAGAGATCAGTTCGGCGCGACCTTTGGCATCGCCGTATCTGATTTATTCCGAAGAAACGCAATCGGAACTCGCCATCTACCGCGCTGCTGCGACGGCGAAACAACGCTATGGCGATGGCGCGGTGCCGAATTGCATCATCTCAAAAACGGATGGCGTTTCCGATATGCTGGAACTGGCTTTGCTGCTGAAAGAAGCGGGTTTGCTGCATCCGGCAGAAGGGCGTCTCGATGTGAATATCATTCCGTTGTTTGAAACCATAGAGGATTTGCAGAACAGTGCGCCGGTGATGGATAGATTGTTCAGCATTCCTGCTTATGCGCGTTTGCTCGGCAGTCGGCAACAAGCACAGGAAGTGATGCTCGGCTATTCGGATAGTAATAAAGATGGCGGCTTCCTGACTTCCGGCTGGGAATTGTATAAAGCTGAACTTGATCTGATTCAGGTGTTCGCGCGACATCAGGTGCGTTTGCGTTTGTTTCATGGCCGTGGTGGTTCTGTCGGTCGTGGCGGTGGCCCCAGCTATCAGGCAATACTGGCGCAGCCTGCCGGTGCAGTGCAGGGACAGATTCGTCTGACGGAACAAGGCGAGGTGATCACTGCCAAATACGGTAATCCGGAAGTCGGTCGCCGCAATCTGGAGGTGCTGGCCGCCGCGACGATGGAAGCGAGTTTGCTGGCACATCAAGAAGCGCCGCCGCGTCCGGAGTTTTTATCGGCAATGGAAGAGTTGTCTGCGCATGCCTTTAAAGCCTACCGTCATCTGGTCTACGAGACCGAAGGTTTTGAGCAGTATTTTTGGGAATCGACGGTGATTTCTGAAATTGCCGGTCTGAACATCGGCAGTCGCCCGGCATCACGCAAAAAATCGACAGCGATTGAAGATTTACGCGCGATTCCATGGGTCTTCAGTTGGGCGCAATGCCGTCTGATGCTGCCAGGCTGGTTCGGTTTTGGCGCTGCTGTGCAGGCCTATTTGCAGGCGCATCCTGACCATGGTTTGCAGAACTTGCAAGCGATGTTCCGCGACTGGTCTTTCTTCAGTACCGTGCTGTCGAATATGGAAATGGTGCTGGCAAAAAGTGATATCGGCATTGCCAGCCGCTATGCGGAACTAGTCAAGGATGACAGCTTGCGCGCACGGATTTTCCCGCGCATACAGGCTGAACATGCATTAACGATAGAGGTATTGAAATCCATTTCCGGGCAGGACGAATTGCTGGCCGCGAATCCGTTGCTGGCGCGTTCGATACGAAATCGTTTCCCCTATCTGTCGCCATTGAATCACGTACAGGTCGAGTTGCTCGAACGTTTCCGTCAGGGCGATACGGATGAGCGGGTGCGCCGTGGCATACATTTATCGATTAACGGTATTGCTGCCGGTTTGAGAAACAGCGGCTGATCCGTTGATCGATGCGGAAATAATAGATGCAAAAAAAGCCTCTCGATTTGAGAGGCTTTTTTTATGTGAACCAGCGGCAGAGCGTCAGAGTATCAGAACATAAGGCCGCCGCCTTTGCGGAATAAGGCGATGTCAACGTAACTCGACATCCGGTAGCTGCCTTCGTGCGGGGTCAGCAGTATGCCTCCCAGATCCATCGTCGATTTCTGGTTGGCGATGGATTGCAAACCGTCTTTACCTGATTTCGATAACTGAATCGCTTTTGCGAGGGTCTTGGCGACGACGAAACCCTCAAATGTCAGTGAGGATAAATCTTCGTCACGGAATTTTCTCATCATATTGCTGTGCTCGATCTGCACGATGGATTTCTTGCCTTGAGGATTTGGTATGACCTGTGAAAACACTGTCCATTCCAGTGATTTGGCACCGGCGACTTCTGCCAGCGTATCGAGGTTGGTCAGTGACATCCCGGCAACAAATGTTCTTGGCGCATATTTGCGGAATTCTTTTAAGAACAAACCCGTACTCAAGGTATCTGCGACGACGATGACGATATTCGGATTTGCTTTCGACAATGCGGCTGATTCACGCTCAATATCGGCAGGAGAACTATTGATGTGCACAATGCCGCTCATCTGCATTTTGCGTTTTTTCACTTCGTTACTCACGTATTGAAACATGTCCTGATTGACGCTGTTTTCCTGCACAGCGATGCCGACGCTTTTGATGCCGAGTTTGTCAAAGTAAGAGAAAATATATTGCATTTCCTGCTCAGGGCTGGGGCGCCAGAATAAGACACGATTGCCATAGCTTTTGACAGAGCCTATCAATGGTGCAAACAAGGTTTGTCCACTTTGCACAAATTTAGGCGAGCTGACAACGGCGTCGGTCACTGGTGCACCGATACCGCCCAGCATGTATTCTGCTTTATCTTTTTCCAGCAGTTCGGCGACTGCTTTGACCGATTGTGCCGGGATGCCCTGATCATCTCTGGCGAGATACTTTACTTTCCGGCCGTTGATGCCACCACTGGTATTGATGCTATCGAAATAGGTGGTGATACCCGCCACATAGTCGCGGCCGATACTGCCATTCGGGCCAGATAAATCAATGGCCTGTCCGATAATAATCTGGTTGTCCTGAGCATAAACCACAGAACTGAGCAGATTGCTGATGAAAACGAGAATGATGGCAAGCTTGCTTGAGAGGACTCTCATATTGAATTTGTGTCGATTGTTGCGGTGCACAGAAGTTTGCCATTGAATTGTTACTACATGACTACATTGCAATTTCACAATCAAACAGGGAGGGCGCTGACTCTGCTTTTGTTTGCGACAGATATGTTTATACTGGCGCTACTATTATTTTAGGATGCCGCAGATGGCTCAGAACATACTTGGTGTGGTTGGATGGTCGGGCAGCGGAAAAACGACGCTGCTGGAATTTCTGGTGAAGGAGTTGTGTACTCTTGGTCATAGTGTCAATGTGGTAAAGCATAGTCACCATGACATCATTATTGAGCCACCCCAAAAAGATAGTGCGCGCTTTCGCACCGCCGGCGCGGCAGAGGTTTTATTGGTTTCGCCTTATCGTTATGTTATGACACGCGAACTGCGTGGAGAGAGTGAGCCAGCGCTGATGGATATTTTGCCAAGATTGTCGGCATCTGATCTGATTTTTGTTGAAGGATATAAATGGGAAACCATTCCCAAAATCGAAGTGTATCGCCCGGCGCTTGGCAAACCTGCCATTTTTCCTGATGATCCGCATATTGTTGCAGTTGCTTCGGATGTGGCCGCCCCAGAGAATCTTCGCCCTGGCCTGGCCTGGCTGGATTTAAACAAGACGACAGATGTGCTGAAATGGATACTTGCTGAATTGCACGAGAAAAATTTTTCGACATCTTTAAAATAAAATTAAAGTAAACCTTATCTTCAGCCGTTAATAGAAACGTTTGATAAGGAGAATTGTCATGGATGTTACAGGTATAGCAAATGTTGCAACGACGCTCGCAGATGTTGGTACCAGCCAGGCAGTGAGCATTGCTGTGTTAAAAAAAGCAATGGATCTCCAGACTGAAAACGCTACCGCATTAATTCAGGCGATTCCGAATGCGAATCAGGTGCAAAATCTTCCGCCGCATCTTGGACAGAATATCAATACCACAGCTTAACTGGTCGTATTACCGCTCAGCAGCGAAGTAGTTAATACATTTCTCAAAACAGCGCACTTTTAAGTGCGCTGTTTTTATTTGTCAGATGATCTTTCGCAAGCAATCTTTGAACTGATCAGCCATAATCTCGCTACTTCATTGCACAGGAAAAAACATGACACAAAATACCTGGGGTTGGTCAGACCGGCTGAATTTAAGTTACGCACCGATGGACGATATTCATCATGAATTCGTCGAATTATGCGCGGCATTGTCTGAAAATAATCCTGATACATTTATTCAGCGTCTGGATGCACTGATCGCGCACTCGATTGAACATTTTGAACAGGAAAATCGCTGGATGGAAGAAACGGCATTTCCACCTGCGGGTTGTCACCGACAAGAACACGAAGCTGTGCTGGAAGTGATGCGCGAGGTGCGTCGCCGTGTTGAAGAAGAGGGCGATAATGAATTGGCGGCGCGTCTTGCTGAAGAGTTGCCGCACTGGTTTGAACATCACGTTGATACGATGGACAATATGCTTGCCCGTTTTATGGCGAATCTGACGGCAGATTCTATCTCTGGTGATGTGCAGGAAAAAGCGTCTGCCTGATTAATATCAGTCAGCGAGGACGCGTATTTCTACATCACCAAGGCGGACAACCTGACCTGCACGGATTTTGGCTGTTTTACGCAATTCCTGTTGCCCGTCAACGCTGACATCGCCGCTGGCAACGATGGCTTTGCCAGCGCCGCCGCTTTCGCAGATGCCGACTAATTTCAGTAACTGGTTTAATTCCACAAATTCGCCATTCAGGCTAAAACTCAGTTTTTGCATAGGATCTCCGTTCAGGCATTCAAAAAAGGGCGCAGCATACACCAATTCAAGCTGAGTCGGGAATTTGCCTGATCTGACTGCGCGTTTCATACACAACTGATATTTTGCCAGCATACAGACGATAAAATTCATCGCTGAGTAAAACATTGTCGCCACCCCGATTTGATTTTACTATTACTCGATATGGCGAGCCGGGCTGACTTTTTATTTGCACCCGATGATGTCCTTTGTTATTTTTGTTGTGGTCAGATGTCGTTATCAGAGATTGTAGTGCGCCATCTTTACATCAGACTATTTTACTTTTCAGGATATACAAATGAAGAATAAAGCAATAATTACCGCCGCACTTGCAGGCTTGATCGGCTCATCCCATGCGTCTGCGGCTGAGCCTGTGAAGAAAGAGAAGTGTTACGGTATCGCTAAAGCGGGGCAGAACGATTGTTCGTCGAAATCAGGCTCGCATTCCTGCGCGGGTCAGGCCAAGAAAGACAATGATCCTGATGAATGGAAAAAAGTACCGGCAGGCACGTGCGAAAAAATGGGTGGAAAAACTGATGCGCCTAAGAGCTCTTAATTACTCGTTACATCTATTCAGTTGATCCTGCAGATATGCACGGAAAATTTTCCGAGTCCATGTATCCTCATCCTGTCGGTGCCGGTGTAGGCCTGCGTACGCAGCACTATCAGGATTTTCTGACTGCGCCGGTGAATATTCAATGGCTGGAGGTGCATGCGGAAAATTACTTTGGCGACGGCGGGTACGATCTGCATGTTTTACAGCAGTTACGTAAAAACTATCCTGTCAGCTTGCATGGCGTTGGCCTTGGGCTGGGCTCAGCACATGGATTTCAACAAGAACACATTGCAAAGCTGAAACGACTGATCGGATATATCCAGCCTTGTCTGGTTTCCGAACATCTGTGCTGGGGCGCGGTAGCAGGACGAAGCTTGAACGACTTATTACCCATGCCTTTGACCCGGGAATCATTACACTTGTTTTGCGATCGGGTTGATCATTTACAAAATCAGTTGCAGCAGCGTGTGTTGATTGAAAACGTTTCTACTTATGTTCGTTTTCAGCATGATGAGATGAGTGAGACTGAGTTCTTATGCCAACTGGTGCAATCCACGGGATGCGGCATTTTGCTTGATATTAATAATTTATACGTGAATCAGGTAAATCACCACGAGAGCGCGCTCTTGGCTCTTGACCGCATTACTTCACTACCTGCAGGTTCTGTGGGAGAAATACATTTAGCCGGTCATTTACAGGCGGATGACTGTCTGATTGATAATCATGGTTGTTGTATTGCGGAACCAGTGTGGCAGTTATACGCGCAGGTATGCGAAAGCTTAGGCCCTGATGTCCCGGTGCTGATCGAATGGGATACAGATATTCCTGCGCTATCTGTTTTGCTCGGTGAAGCTGAAAAAGCAATGCAAATTCAGACCGGGTCAGTCAGGCCATTTCAGGTTAAAGGACTCGTATGACGTCGCGTGACCTTGCAAGCGTACAGGCGCAATTTGCGGAGGCACTGTTGCAACGACAAAGCACGGTCAACGAGGATTTGCCGTTAACCGAATTGTCACTAAGCAGGTTTTCATATTGCCGCAATAATTTGGCGGCCATCTGGTATGCCACGTTAAAAAATGCTTATCCGGTTTTACATCAACTTGTCGGGAATGTTTTTTTTTTGCAAATGGCAAGTGAGTATGGATATGCCTATCCTTCGAAGTCTGGTGATTTGAATGAGTTTGGTGCGGAGTTACCTTTGTACCTGGCACTGTCGGAAAGCAATACTGATTATCCGTATTTTGCAGACGTCGCAAGATTAGAGTGGCAACTGCATCGTTCGTATTACGCGGCGAATTCTCCGGCTTTAAGCTTACCGGTGTTTATCGCAACAACGGCGTCGCGTGGCCTGAATTTATCCTCTGCAATTTTACAGAGTCATCCAGCGGTGAGTTTGTATGCATCGTCCCTGCGCGGGCTTGATATCTGGCTTGCGCACCAACAATCCGATGCTATTGCTTTTCCATTGCTGACAGAGCTAGTAAACTATGGATTGATCGTAAGACAGAACTGGAAACCACAAGTCCTTCGATTGGAAAAGACGGAGTGGGCAGTGTTACGTAAATTGTTTCAGGGAGAGAGTCTTGAAAGTGCACTGGACTACGCCCTGCATCAAGACTGTGAATTTCCGATTCAGGCCAGTCTGAACCGTTGGTTTCATCTGGAAATATTTTCAGATGTGGTTCGCTTTTGCGAAGATTAACGGCCAAGCCCCTTTGCCGAAAACAATTGTGAATTTATACTGTCAATTCATCTACATCTATTATTCCATTTAGGGTGTAAACATTTTAAGAATGTTTCCTCTAGATTTATCAATGTAGCTATTAATACATCTGCGCAGGTGACATACTACGCGGTAAGTTTTTAGAACGCTCGTTCCTTTATCTTTTAAGTCAGCGTTTTTAGTAACTTACATACAAATTCTTATAGGAGAGAGACACTCATGCGTCATTATCAAATTGCGCTCAGCCTGTTGTCCGCAGCCGTTTTATCGGCTTGTGGTGGCAGTGGCAGCGAAGGCCCGGCTATTAATACTTCTGTTGCCCGCGGAACCTTATATGCAAACCCACCTAATCTTGTGCCAATTCCACAAGCAAGTGGTCCAGCGCTCACAAAATTAGATCCAGTCGTCTTTAAAGCAATGCTGGAAGCCAAAAAACCAGGTTTGACGCAGGTAACTGGCACTCCTAAGTGTGAAATTTCCACTTACTACATGAAATACGCAACTGTTGGCGGTGCAAACGAAGCAACTGATGCAACAGGCGCGATTATGGTTCCTTCTGGCAGTGACCCGGCATGTACTGGTCCACGTCCAGTATTGTTATATGCTCACGGCACAACAGTTGAGAAGTCTTTCAACATGGCTAATTTGAGAGATAACTCGGAAGCCTCCCTGGTTGCTGCAATGTATGCAGCGCAAGGCTTTATCGTTGTTGCTTCGAATTTTGCCGGTTACGACGTATCTTCACTGACGTATCATCCTTATCTGAACGCGGATCAACAAGCTGACGATATGGTGGATTCATTACGTGCTGCCCGTGCTGCATTTCCAAGAATTAATGCGCAGGACTCAGGTAAGTTAGTCATCGCTGGTTATTCACAGGGCGGTCACGTGGCGATGGCAACGCAACGTGCGATGCAGCAAAAATATGCATCCGAGTTTAAAGTCACAGCTTTAGCCGGTATGTCTGGTCCGTATGCGATGGCTTTATTGGGTGATGCGGTTTTTGCGGGTAGTCCGAATGCAGGTGGCACCGTATTTTTGCCAATGATAACAACAGCATGGCAGAAATCTTATGGCAACATCTACGCGTCGGCGAATGAGATTTATGAAGATAAATACGCCACAGGAATTGAAACCCTGATTCCAGGTGGATTGACAATGACCGATTTGTTCACCACAGGTAAATTGCCTTCTTTAGCGATGTTTGCTAAAGACTCTTTGCCGGGTCCTTCAACACCGGCATTCAGTGGATTTTTTGGTGATGGTAACCTGATTAAAACGAGCTATCGCAATGCCTACCTTGCAGATGCTCAGAAAAATCCATGTGGTACAAATCCGGCGGATCCGTTGAATTGTTCACCAGCTAACGCTTTCCGTAAAGCCGGAGTCAAAAACGACTTGCGTAATTACGTTCCAAACGTCCCTGTCATGTTATGCGGTGGTGGCAGCGATCCTACAGTGTTTTTTGCCAGCACACAGGCTACAGCAGGATTTTTCCTCGCCAAGGGTTTCCCAAGCGCATATCTGACAACGCTCGACGTGGATACAAATCCAACCAGCGCAGCGGATCCTTTTGCTGCCGCAAAAGTTGGTTTTGCTCAATCTAAAGCAGGTGTTATTGCTGCTGCGGTTGCAGCAAAACAAGATCCTGCTACTGCTGTTGCCAGCGTGTATCACGGCACTTTGGTTCCACCGTTCTGTAATGCTGCAGCACGTGGTTTCTTCCAACAAGTTCTGGCTAAATAATCGGGAGAATGACCATGAAAAAAACTAAAATGATTGCAGCATTGGCGTTAGCTTTGTCAGCTTCTTCCGCTTTTGCTTACGACAACACAGTGAAAGCTGGCGTCATCGGACTTTGGATTCATTCCGACTCGCCGGATTTTACAAGTAATGGCCCGGCCTATCTGACGCCACAGCCTGCGGGCTTGACCGTTGGCGATGGCAAGACCTTGATGTTTGGTTTTACACGTAAATTGAACGATCACTTCGATCTCGATTTTACTGCTGGCTTACCTCCTGAGCATAAAGTGTATGGTCGCGGCACGATGGGGCCGTACGGAGTCATTGCGAAAGTTAAGCAACGGGCGCCGACGCTGTTCGTGAACTACAACTTTGGTGCGCCATCTGAAAAGATACGTCCATTTGTTGGTCTCGGTCTTAACTACACACAGTTTTTTGACGCAACTACAACACCATCGAATGATATCGCTACCGGTGGTCCGACAAAGTTGAGTTTGAAAGAGTCGTTTGGTCTTGCTGGTCAAGTCGGTATCAAATATCAATTTGATGATCGCTGGTCTGTCACCGGTGCTATTGTTGCAGCGAAAGTGAAGACCGATCTGACGGCGATTACTGGCAGTATTGAGCGCAAAACGACAATTGATTTCAGACCTGTAGTTGTGACGCTCGGTGTCGGTTACAGCTTCTGATAAAAACAGTGGTTTGAAATAAAAAAGGGTTCGAATATCGAACCCTTTTTTTCATCCTGCGTCTGCGAAAAGATCATGCCGCCACTTGATTTCTGCCTGCATCTTTCGCGCGATACAGCGCTGCATCGGCGACTGAAATCAATTGCAAAAAGTCTTGTTCTGCTTGAAGTGTCGCAACGCCGAAAGAACCTGTGATATGTGGCAGCGGCTTTTTTGCATCAGGGAATACTTTGGTCTTGCTCAAGCGGGTACACAAACGCTGAGCTACCCCTATCGCCGCTTTTTGAGTGGTTCCCGGCAAAATGACGATCATTTCTTCACCACCGTAGCGAGCGGCAAAATCGGTTGGCCTTAATCCCGCATTCAATACTTTAGCCGCTGTTTGTAATGCGTCATCGCCCAGCAAGTGGCCGTATTCGTCATTGAAGCGTTTAAAATGATCCAGATCGACCAGAATAATACTGAGCGGATTGCCGCTCACATGTGCGTGTTCTATCATCGGTGGTAGCTGTGCATTCAACCAGGCGCGGTTATGCAGTCCGGTCAAGCCGTCAACCATGGATAACTGGCGATAGAATTCGCCGACTTTTTGTCTGCTGCGGATTTGCGCGTTTGCAGTACGGATTCTGAACGATAAAAGTTGCAACAGGTTACGTGCCACACCGTTAGATTGATCGATCAGCTGCCATAAGGTTTCAGCTTCAATGACAAGCAGGTCACTATCGGATAATGCAGAAATTGTTGCTGAATGAATTTCCTCATCCAGCACGGATATTTCACCGACACATTCCCCCGGCAGATACTGTGTGATGGAATTTTCTATGTGATTATTGTCTTCATTGAGCTTGGTGATGCCGAGAGCGCCATTCAGTACGATGAACAGACGGGAGCCTGAGCTGTTTGCATCCAGTACGATTTGTCCGGCTCTTGCTTTTACGATCGGACAGTCTTTGATGATATTCCGGATGAGCTGAAGATTTTCATCAGTTATATCGCGAAATAAATGAATATCGTCGATCCGGTATTTCGCATCTTTAAAATACATCAATTGTTCCAAAATCGTTTTATCCAGATACATGAGTCAATAATCGTGTTCAAATTAAAATCTGATTTAGTGCCTCAACCCGCATTTCAGTTTCACGGAATATGCCAAGGTACTCTGTTTCGCTAAGGGCTAGCGTATCCCAAGCATGTGCTGACAGCAAGGGGACAACATCATTTTTTTCATCAGCGAGATCGAGCGCATGCACCACAGCATCTGCAACGTGAACAACAGATGCCAGTGGATGTATACCGGCTATGTCTGGGCAATGGTGGCCTCTGATCGCATCCTGAATTGCTTCTGCAAAAAACCATTGCTGCGCTAGTGCCAGCCCCGCATCGACATGGTCTATGCCCATGATTTCACGTTCCGCATCAAGCAAATAACAATCCTTGAGTTGCCGATGCTTAATGACTTCTGCATATTTTTCAGGATAATAGGTCACCAGAACCAAGCGACCAATGTCATGCAAAAGTCCTGCCGTAAACGCAAAATCATGTTTCATGTGAAGTGCCCGGGAAATTAATTCAGCACAAATGGCGGTTGCCACGCTGTGTCGCCAGAAAGCCTGAAAATTAAATCCCTCGCAGTAAGATGCAGAGCTACGGTTGGCAAGTATCGTCAGACGAACCAGATTCTTGATCTTTTCAACGCCGAGCAAGGCAGTTGCCTGCTGAATCGTTACTACCCTTGAATTAACACCAAAATGTGATGAGTTGACCAGACGCAGTACCTTGGCAGTGATGGCATGGTCCATCGCAATCTTTTCGTTGATTAAATCCAGGCTGCTGTTTTCATCTTCCAGAACGGAGACCAGCTCACGCGCAACGGCTGGCAGCATTGGCAGATCTTTCATATGCTTGATCATGTCCTGCAGAAGCGCATTTTTTTCAACATCTGTTTTCATGTTGAGTCTCCTTCGCGGTAATGCTGTATGTATTTTTGTAGCAGATTCAGAGGTCTTTCGGCAGGATACTTCCGAAACAACAATGGAATACGTTCAATTTTATGTTGACGCTCTTCCAGCTCGTCCGGGCTGGGGGTATTGTCTTTCTCTATGCATAGCTGACTGATTCCATGCGTCGCCAGGGAATGCAGCATGTTTTCGCTTAAAGTTGTTCCGGCAGGAAGCAGAATATGACCGACCTTATCAAGCAAATCATCTGCCAGTATCATCCCGGCAGTAACCTTGTTCAGCGATAAGTAATGACTATGTTTGTTCATTTTGCAGGCTCCCGATTCAGGTGCTTATCTCATCACACATATTGCCGGATATTTGGAAATGCGAAATGTTCTTCATTTAAAAAAATCTACATTTTGCAACAGAGTGATCATGCTTTCTTTGCATACATCCAGGCGAACTGCTTATCTCAGTGGCTATACTACACCTCATCTTGAAAGTTTCTATTGATACATGTTCACAAATATATATAAAGGTCGGAAACAGTGAGTAATCTTTTATTGCACAGGCCACGTCTGGTGGCTACTTTTTTGATCGCGACAATAGTGGCAGTATTTTTACCCGAGACCTGGGCATTTTCAACGCGTGCGTTATTTTGCTGGAATATCGGCGTGTGGTCGTATCTCGCTTTGATGGCATGGTTGATGGTTCGTGCAAAAAATTACCATGTCCGCGAGATGGCGATGCAAGAAGATAACAGTGCGGTTGCTGTCCTCGCCTTATTATCAATTTCAGCAACGATCAGTCTTGTGGCGATTGTGATAGAACTGACCGGTACCCGCGCGTTAGCACCAGACCTGCGGGCGCTTAAATATATATTTGCAGGAGTCACCGTCTTGGGTTCCTGGGCTTTACTTGGTGTGGTGTTTTGCTTCCATTACACGCTGTTGTTTTACAATTCTCCGGAACAGCAGCGAGCATTACGTTTTCCAGATAACGAACAGATGCCAGATTATTGGGACTTTCTTTATTTCTCGTTCACGATTGCGGTTGCTGCACAGACTTCCGATGTTTCTGTCGCTTCTCATAGCGCGCGTAAAACGGTATTGGCACAATCTGTGTTGAGTTTTTTCTTCAATGTTGCCGTACTGGGGTTTTCTATTAATATTGCGGCCGGACTCGTCGGCAACTAAATCAAGCATTAGTCTTCTCTGTGATGATGTCTGCGTCGCTCTCTCCACTCATGCTCTTCATACCGATCTGCCCGCCAGACCTCACGCTCGCGCCAGGGTCGGCCATAGTTTTGTTCGACGTACTGATGATACACATACGGTTGAGGTGAACTCAGTACGACAGGAATGCCACCGAAACGCGCATCGATATTAATGAAATAAGGGAGTCGGCTATTTGCTTCCCATCTGCGTCCATCTGACCAATACCATGTTTGTGATTGTGGCGAGAAGTACACCTGACGTGACGGGTAATAAATATAATTGTAGTTCCGGACTGGCTCTGCTTCATACCTGTCGTGATGCCAATGGCGCCAGCCGTGATCATGAGCTTCCGCAATCTGCCAGACGCCGGCAGTGAGCACGCAGGCAACGATGGCGGTGACTGTTTTAAATCTGAAATTAGACATGTCATTTTCCTGAAATGGGGTGATCAGATAACGTCTTGTGACTCGCCCTCGCTGACAAAAGAAAATAAATACTCAGGAAAATACTGCAACAAACTGTTACTGCTATACCTCGTACTTATACCTGAATCCGAAAAAATCATTCGGCGGTACTTTGTTTTCATGTTAAAAAGATTCCACTTGCAATCTTATATTCTGGCGCTATGGCACTTAATTATATTTGGATAGGTTTTTTTCTTATCAGCTTTATCGCGGCTTTAGGGCAGTGGATTTTTCTCGGCGATGTTGAGGTATTCAAACGGATTATCGATGGTACTTTTGACTCTGCGAAAATAGGTGTGATGGAAATTGCTTTGCCTTTGGCTGGTGTCATGACCTTGTGGTTAGGGATCATGAATATTGGTGAGAAAGCGGGTGCCATCAATTTATTAGCGAAAATTATTGGGCCTTTTTTTGCCAGAATTTTTCCGGGCGTTCCGCAGAGTCATCCGGCGAACGGGCATATGGTGATGAATTTTTCGGCGAATTTGCTCGGTCTCGATAATGCTGCGACGCCGTTTGGTCTGAAAGCGATGGAAAGTCTGCAAACGCTCAATCCAAAAAAAGACGAGGCAAGTGACGCGCAAATCATGTTTTTGGTTTTGCATACCTCGGGTCTGACGCTGATTCCTCTGGCGATCATGGCGCAGCGCGCGGTTCTTGGGGCGAAAGACCCATCCGATATTTTTATTCCATGTCTGATCGCGACGTACGTCGCAACTGTCGTCGGTCTGATCGCCGTGGCTATTTGTCAGCGAATTAATTTATTTAACCGGGTAGTGATGTCCTGGCTCGGTGGCATCAGTGCTTTTATTATTGGCATGGTCTGGTATCTTAGTCAGCACATGAGCCGCGCAGAAATTGAGATTTTCTCTAAGGTCAGCAGTAATTTGCTGTTGTTCTCGATTATTGTTGCGTTCATTCTTGGCGCCATGCGTAAAAAGGTGAATGTCTATGAGGCATTTATCGAAGGCGCAAAAGGGGGGATGCAAACCTCGTTGACGATTATCCCTTATCTGGTCGGGATGTTAGTGGCGATCGGTGTGTTGCGAAATTCTGGCGTGTTGGGATTTGTTGTCGCCGGTTTTAACTGGTTTTTTACACAGATAGGAGTCAATACGGATTTCACTTCAGCATTACCCACCGCATTAATGAAGCCTTTGAGCGGCAGCGGCTCACGGGCGATGATGGTGGATGCGATGAAAACCTATGGTGTCGATTCTTTTGTGGGGCGCCTAGCTTGTATTTTTCAGGGATCGGCGGATACCACTTTTTATATCGTCGCACTGTATTTTGGCTCTGTCGGTATCCGTAAAACCAGATATGCGATTTCAGTGGGATTGATCGCTGATTTTGCCGGTGTTATTGCTGCGATTTTTGTTGCTTACTTATTTTTCCATTAATTTGATTTACTTCAATGAATGAGGAGGTTTGCTCCTCATTCATTTTATTTGGGAAAAATATTTGTTCTGAAGATCGGGTATTGTTGATATTGCTGATCCCAGGATGAGTGGCGACGGGCAAAGAACTCTAAACGCGCCTGCGGGCTTTTAGCAAACTCGGCATCGTCTTTCAGTTTTTTTTCAAAGATGGATTTGAGTTCAGGGTTAGCCGCCAATTGTTCGCGTGCAACATCTTCCGCGACGTATGCTTCCATATATTCTTTTTTCTCGAAAGCATTATTGAAAAAACCCCATCTGACGAGTGCATCCGGTGCCTGTGGCTCAAATAGCGCGGCGACCAGCGCAGCTTTAGGTTGAGCAGAGGGAATAAATAAAGAACCTTTGCCAAAAGACGCCTGATCGTCAGTCCATTCCCCTTTTAGTTGCAGTGTTTGATGGCTTTCCGTTGACTGTGGTGACAATATCGCTTTCGTCGCGTTGAAGCGTTCTACTGCGATGTTGTTAAGCGCGTTGCCGAGTGATTGAAATTGTATTCCGTGAGTCCTTAATTTATGAATGACGATTCTGGCGTAGGATGCCGGAACAATATATCCCGCTTGCGGCATCGTGATGTAGGTATCAGGGATAATTTCATCGCGCAGTTTGACTTGCCATATTTGTGGCTTGCTTTCGTCGTATCTCGTCATTAATGCACCGGAAATTTCTGATGGCTTTCTGGTGTATGCATAACCCCGGAAATCAATCAGGTGAGATTTATCCGTCGTCTTGTAAGTGACAGGGACAGGTTTGCCTGCCATTTTTATTGAGCGTAAATCTGCTTCCGACGCGATTTTTTCCCATTCATTACCGTATCGTGCAACTTGTTCCAGAATGGAGGTGATCGTATTTTTGGTAATTCTGACCCGGGTCGCGTAATTTCTCCAGGAATGGGTTTCTACCAGTATGCCAAAGCGATTTCTTAATTGAAAATAGCCGTGTGAAAAGCGCGGTGCGGGTACTCCGTCAACAAATCCAGACGCTGGATCATCTTCCTTGTCAAACGACATGTAAAACGGTTGAGGCAAAGAGCCCGTTTTGCTGAGATCGGCCAGTACATTTTCCTGCAATTTTTTGCCTGCTGCTTTTAAGCCTTCATCTCCGGCGTGCAGCGGTTCCACCTGAACGGAAATGTCATGCTCAAATTTTGCCCCGTCAGTGACATGCAGATCAACGTTAACCAAAGGGTCCCAGTGATTGATCAGGCGCAGCATAGATTGCATTTCAACGGTATCTGCTTTGACGTAATCACGATTCAGATTGTAGTTCTGTGCCGTGGTACGCCATCCCATTTCTTCAGGCCCGCGCTGGTTTGGTCGATTCCAGCGACCAAACCTTTCATGTCCGTCAACGTTGAACACAGGAATGAAAATAAACACCTGTTTATCTAAAATGTCGTTTGTTGCCGTGTTGTCCAGTAACTCTCTTAAAGCAAGAAATCCAGCGTCCTTTCCATCAATTTCGCCTGCGTGAATTCCTCCCTGAATCAAGGTAACGGGAATATGCTTTTCTTTTGCAAGATAGGGGGTGAACGCATTTGTCCTGGTGGTGATGAGCGCCAGCATCGGACGGCCTTCTGGTGTTCGTCCGAATTCCTGACAACGGACTAGCTTAGGGTAATTTTTCTGGAAATTACGGCAGAGGGTTTCGACTTCATCGTAACGCCCGGTCTTTTGAAAGTTACTCTGTTCGGCAATCGTACTAAGATTTTCCGCTGCCAGGCAGATACTGCTGCTGAATAAAAATGTTAAATAAAATGGTAAACGTTTCATTGTGAACGAGAGTAAAAAATGGTCGGAACGATCTCTGCGCAAATACATGCAGGTGTCTGTTTCCTGAAAATCGGACAAACATGATGCTTGTACAGGTCTTTGCCCTTCGCAATCGCAAACCGACACGCAGGCTTCAACTGGCACCAGATACCTGGTCAATCATTGACAATACGTGCCTGCCACCACTTTGCTTTTGCAAGCAAATTCGGTTCAACTAAAGTTGTTAACCGGCGATTTTCCATTAAGCATTGCCCATTGACCCAGACATGACTGACTTGTTCCCGGCCCGCTGCATAAATAATCTGAGATACGGGATCGAAAACAGGTTGAGTTTCAATGGCGGAAAGATCGATAGCAATAATATCGGCCTGTTTTCCTGCAATCAGGCTACCTATCTGATCTTCCAGCCCCAGCGCTCTGGCACCTGACAACGTTGCCATCTCTAATGCTGAGTGCGCATCCAGCGCGGTGGGGTCATTTGACTGCGCTTTTGCGAGCAAAGCTGCTAAACGAAGATCACCCAGTAAGTCGAGTTTGTTATTACTTGCGGCACCATCAGTGCCTATACCGACATTGATGCCCGCCGCCTGCATTGCATGGATACGGGCGAAGCCTGAAGCGAGCTTCAAATTGCTGGCTGGATTGTGCGCAATGTGTACACCGGTACGGGACAACAGGGAAATGTCGTTATCGTCAGCATGCACCATATGCGCGGCGATCAGGCGATTGCTTAATAATCCTAGTTGATGCAGACGTTGCAGCGGCCTTATGCCGTGTTGTTTCAGGCTGTCACTCACTTCCTCTGCGGTTTCATGAATATGGCAGTGAATTCCCATGCCATGTTTTTCTGATAGTTCAATAATTTTTCTGAACGTATCATCTGCAACGGTATAAGGCGCATGGGGCGCGAGTCTGAATCCAACACCTTCCTGATTCGCAAATGCGGTTGATGCTTCAATCGCCTTATCCAGATATTCGCTCGCATTTTGTGCGAATCCGGTCGGAAATTCCAGAATACTGCAGCCGACTATTGTACGCATTCCTGCTTGAAGTCCCGCTTTCGCCACCGCCTGATGATGAAAATACATATCATTGACTGTGGTTGTTCCGCCACGGATCATCTCAGCCATTGCATACAGAGTTCCATCAAGTACAAATTCATCTGACACATGTTTCTTTTCTGCTGGCCAGATGTGGTGATTCAGCCAATCCATCAGAGCCAGATCATCTGCCAGACCACGCAACAGGCTCATGGCAGAATGGGCATGGAGATTGATAAAGCCAGGGGTCAGCGCATGCTCTTTCAATTCAATGTGCGTGGCGTCCTGATAACGCAGGCGTACATCTGATTCTGGGAGAACGGCTATGATTTTTCCGTTCTGCATTACCAGTGAATGGGCAAGCAACACAGTCGCTTTGGGTTCAACGGGAATCAGGTATTTGGGATGTAGGCAGGTAATTGATTTCATGGCATTCCTCTGAACGGGAAGGCCATTATATCGGGCGGATGAGCTTCGCTCAATTTACCGAGAGACGATCTGTTTTAGCTGCGTAAATAATGCAGTGAATGCCACTATGGCGAAGACTAACATCATTTCGCTGAATGGCGGTTCATAAAAAATACCGTCAGCAGAGCGGTATTTTTACTATGAGCATGTTTAATTCGGTAATTGTTTCGACAGCGCCTTCGTATTCGTCAGCGTATCGTTCAACACAGAAATCAGAAGCGAACGGGTTAATTGTGATTTAGTTGTGTAGCCATCTATTGCAAACTGGCTGCTGACTTTTTCTTCCGGCGCATAGCCCGGTTGACCAGTGCGTAAGATAATCCGGATGTCATTTTTCCCTAATTTGCCACGAACAACTTTGACCAGTTCCAGTCCCGCATCCACTGTTTCCATGACGACATCGAGTAAGATCAGAGACAGGTCGTCATTCTGAACAATCAGTTCTTCTGCCTCTTTGGCAGAGTAAGCATGCAGGAATTCCAGCGGACGACCATGAATACGAACACCATTTAACGCAAGTACGGTTGTTTCGTGAACGTTACTATCGTCGTCTGTAATCAGGATTTTCCATGGATGAACAGCAGTTCCCAGAGAAAAATTCGGTTCATCTTCTTCGAGAAAGTCGATGATGTCGTCTTGCGTCTCATCTGGCGACGAGGCATTTTTTCGACGGCAATAAGAAATAAAAAAATCAATATTGCATAGCGAGAGACGATCTTTCGTCTGTCTGTTGCCCATACCGTAATCGGTGCTTTCTTTTCGCAAGCCGGGCATGTGACTGTGTTGTTGTTCCATCAGTGCTCTCCCTGGTGCTTGAAAATATTCGTTTTCAGTTCTTATCTTATGTGAAGTGCCAATCTTTATCAATACTCTGATTGGCTGATGTTATTTGAGCCGAAACTTGTTGTAATAAGTCATTTATTTTTCTGATGTTGTTTGGCAAATGTTAGTATTCAACAGATTTAATACTGATTGAATGCAGGAATCATGACACGCTGCTGCGGTCATCGGGAAGCGAAAAATCCACCTTCTTGATTTGTATTAAAGGGGCGTGACGATTTCGGAGGATATTTAGTATTTTATGTTGCCGACAAACATGTTCTCCTTCAATGGCTTGTCAATCATTTTGTTTTTGTTGACGTCGCTGGCTCTGATTTTCCTGAAACCACCTTTTAAATTGCCACACCCCTTATCGCATTGGTGTGCAGCATATCTGTGTCTGGCTTGTGCTCAGGCACTGAGTTTCTCTCGCGTCTGGCCAGTGCTCACCATCGTACTTGAGAAAATTTTTCTATTCGGTTTTTCATTTCTTTTTTATCTTGGCCTGCGTACTTTTACGCAGAAAAAAAATGATCTGAAACCGCTCCTGATTGTATTTTTCTTTGCCAGTTACTGCCTTTTTTTCACGCATTTCTATCAGGCATCGCCATTGTTGGTATCACTGTCAGAAACGATTTTCCCTGTTTTGCTAATGTGTCTGTCAGCATTAACGGTACTGTCAATGCGCTTCCGCTTCGAGCAAGAGTATGGTCAGGGAAAGCACATCGCCTATTTGCTGTCTGGATTGTTATTTGCAGAGGCAATGTTGTTGCTCGGTTCTGTTTTTTATTCCGGACCGGCAGCAGAGCAGCTTGTTGTCGAGAATGTATTGCTTTGCATTCAGCTCGTATTAGCGTTTTCGACGATGGCGCTGATGTTGCGTCAATCAAACCAAGCTAGCAGCGGTCTCACAGGTTCGCAGCCTGAAACACAAAACCGTTTCAAAGAAGTGGCCGGATCTGAGGATCGTGTCGCTCTGTTTGAAACGGTATTTCAATTGGTTCCCGACACCGTAACAATTACCAGACTCGATACTGGTCAATATCTCGATGTTAATCGTAATTGGGAGCCAATGTCAGGGTATTCACGTGAGGAGGCCATTGGTCGTACCTCGACTGAATTGAATTTATGGGTCAATCCGGAACAAAGACGAGAACTCGTCTCACGTGTTGCACATGAGGCCGAAGTGAGAAATGTGCAAGCGGCATTTCGCCACAAGGATGGGCGCATATTTCAGTGCCGTATTTCAGGTACGCGTTTCAGCTTAAACGGATGTGAATATCTGATGCTGACTTCACGCAATATTGATACGGAAATAGCGACAGAAAATGCGCGCCAGATAGCTGAGACAATGTTGCGGGAAAATGAAAAAAAATATACCACGCTGTTTCAGTTGTCGCCCCTGCCTTTGGGATTAATTGATGTCAGTTCGCATCAAATGATCGAAGTCAATGACGCATGGTCGACGCAGTTTAAATTTGATCGTCGTCACGTCATCACAGATGTGCAGATGTGTGATTTCTGGGTGACTCCGGAGCAGCCTGATGCCGCTATCCGGTCTTTGTTGAATCATAAAGAGATAAATCAGATCGAAGTTGTGGTGAGAAACAGCGTTGGCGTTGATGTCATTTGCCTCATGTCTGCACGCCTGCTGGATATGAATTCAAAGACTGTATTTATTTTTTCTTTAATGGATGTGACGCGGCAATATCAGGTGGAAAAAGAAATTCGGGAGATGTCAGCGGAGTTAGAAATTCGCGTCAGGCAGAGGACTCAGAATCTGGAGGATGCGAACGCGGAATTGGCTTCCGTAGTGGAGTCATTGCGTCGGGCGCAGGAAAAATTGATACGCTCAGAAAAAATGGCGGCGTTAGGCTCGTTAGTCGCAGGCATTGCGCATGAACTGAATACACCCTTAGGGAATAGTGTGACGGTCGCCAGTACCTTGCAAGATCAGACCATGGAGTTTTCACAGACGCTGAGTAATGGGCAATTGAAGCGCTCGGCACTGAATCAGTACATTGAGGTAGCGACGCATGGAACTGAATTATTGATGCGGAATTTAAGTATTGCGCGCGACCTGATCGCCAGTTTCAAGCAGGTTGCCGTTGATCAATCCAGCAGTCAGCGCAGGGTTTTTGATCTTGCCACGGTACTCAATGAGATCATTGCGACGCTGTCTCCTATGTATAAAAAGGGACCGTACATTTTAAAAACGAATTTTGCTGAAAAAATCGAAATGGATAGTTACCCGGGGCCCTTAGGACAGATTCTGACTAATTTCGTGACAAATGCATTGATACACGCGTTTGACGGCAGAGATGATGGCGAAATGTCGGTGAATAGTCGCTTGCTGAATGAAAAACAGGTTGAGATTGTCTTTGCGGATAACGGCGTGGGTATTAGCGAAGCGGATCAAAAGCGAGTTTTTGATCCATTTTTTACTACCAGACTCGGACAAGGCGGATCAGGTCTGGGTATGCACATTGTCTATAATCTCGTGACGGATGTCTTAGGGGGAGAAATTCGTCTGCAAAGCAGACCTGGTGCCGGTACCAGTTTTACTTTATTGTTGCCTCTGGTCGCTCCTCACATATCACTTGAATCACTTGAAAGTGATGTCATCGCAATCCAATAGAGTCAGTCTTCCATTCTTATCAGTCCACCGGTCAAGGTTACGGCTGGATTTTTCTTTCTGGTGAACTTTATTTATTGCTATCGGTCTGAGGGAGGCAATTTTTATTAATCGCTTCATCTTTTCATTCCCTTATTTCTATGCGTACACCTGGCTTTCCATTAAGTGTTATTGCTGTCTCTATTCTGCTTGGATTCAATACTATCGCCATTGCTCAGGAGAGTAAAAATGCGTCTTCTGAGTCTGACTCTTCTAAGCTGCACAAAAAAGCGCCAGTAAAAGCTTTGGAAACACCGATGCAGAAGGTGGAAGTGCAGGGGGCCAAAAATTATGATGAACGTCGTCAGGACACTGCAACCAAGATCGTCGTGACACAGGAAGACATCGTTCGTTACGGCGATACTACGGTCGGTGACGTATTGAAGCGATTGCCGGGTATTACCATGGGCGGCGTGCAGGGGCGTGGTGGCGAGATCCGCATGCGTGGCCTGGGATCAGGTTATACGCAGATTATGCTAAACGGTGAGCCGAGTCCGCCGGGCTTTTCTCTGGATTCTATCTCGCCGGATCTGATTGAACGCATAGAGATTATCCGTGCCGCAACAGCAGAGCTAAGCACTCAGGCGATTGCGGGGGCAATCAACATTGTGCTGAAGCGCGCAGTGCAGACTGCACAGCGCGAGGTCAAGGTTGGCGCATCTGAAGACGGCGGTAAGTTTTCCGAGAATGTGAATCTGCAAATTTCAGATAAAGCAGGGCGTTATTCTTATTCTGTCTCCGGTAACTTCAATCATGGTCAATATGAACGGCCATCGACGATCGTTGAATCAGGGGCAGATGTCAGCGGCAAGCCGAATAAGCAAACCAGAACCGATCAGTTGGGCTGGGGGACATTTAACGGCATAGGCCTGTCACCGAGAGTGAATATCTCTTTGGCGAACGGTGATACGTTGACCAGCCAGAGCTTTGTGAATGCCAATCGCTTTGCCGGCTATACGAGCGAGACAAGCCTGCCATTACTCGAAAAATTACCGACCTATTTCAGTGATTTGCAGCGCATAGAATCTGATTTTGCGATGGTGCGTAGCGATCTTAATTGGATACATAAACTGGCTGACAGTGCCAAACTGGAAGTCAAATTCGGCCTGAATTTTAATCGCCGTAATTCAGATGTTGGCTTGCTGGGGTACGGTAAGGAAAAGAATCAGATATTGGACAGGAAAAGCACGTCTGACGCATCAGATAAAGGCTTTACCTCGACGGGTAAGTATTCAGCGCCGTTCGTAGAAGACCATGCCTTTGTTTTTGGTTGGGATGGCGCGTACAGCAAGCGTAATGAGCATCGCCTGCAGACGGATATCGTTGCTCCTGGCAGCAATCTGATTGCTTTGCCGCTCAATGAAACTTATGACGCAGACGTGACACGCGTCGCTTTGTTTGCGCAGGATGAATGGAATGTGACTAAGCAATGGTCGGTCTATGCCGGTTTGCGCTGGGAGGCAATTGAAACACGTAATCAGGGAACGGGCTATGATGAAGTTACCAATAAATCGAGTGTGCTGAGTCCGATATTACAGACGCTCTGGAAGATTCCCGGTAGTAAAAATGATCAGGTACGTCTTGGTCTGACACGTACTTACAAGGCACCAAGCAGCGGGCAGCTAATTCCTCGTCGCTACCAGTCGAATAATAATAGCGAGACGAGTCCTGACAGCATTGGTAACCCGAATCTGAAACCTGAGCTGGCATGGGGTATTGACGCGGCATTTGAACATTATCTTGCAGATGGTGGAACGCTGAGCGCCAGCGTTTACGTCAGAAAAATTGACGATATCATCCGTACTAAACTGGATCAGATCAACGGCATCTGGTTTACTACTCCAGCCAATGATGGTCAGGCAACGACAAAAGGGATAGAGTTGGATGGGAAATTTCCGTTGCGTTCAATCATGAGTGATGCGCCAGCGATCGATTTTCGTGCCAATCTCTCGTTGAACTGGTCTGATCTGAAAACGGTGCCGGGACCGAATAATCGCCTGGATTCACAAACACCAGTCAGTGCAAATATCGGGATGGATTACAAATTATCGCAAGTACCCCTGACCATCGGTGGCAATGCCAGTTATCAGAGTGGCGGTTTAGTACGGATATCTGCTGAACAAACCACGTATTCTGTTCCGAAACGGGTGTTGGATTTGTACGCACTGTGGAAATTTGATTCTAAGACCAATTTAAGAATTTCAGTGGCGAATTTGCTGCATCAGGATAATGTCTCATCCAATACCGTGGTTAACCAGTTGAATGGAACATCTCAACAAATTCGTTACACTCCAACCACGGTGGCTGTCAGGGCGATGCTGGAACATAAATTCTGAGGGCGCTAAAGACCTGAATTTGCTTTTGTGAAGAAAAACGCCGACGTTATCAGTCGGCGTTTTTTATTTCGCTTTACTGCGGCAAATGAAGGGCAGGTACTGGGTAGGCAGCGTTGTTTTATCTGCGCCTTTGATTGTCATTTTGTCCGGTGCCTGCGCATTAGCGCAGACCCAGGTTACCGGGACAACATGCGCATCTTCAACGACGGCCGGACGTAAAGAAAGCACTTTGCCTTTTATCGAATTACTGGCGCGATTACCGAAGGTAATATGAACGACACCTTCTTCCACGCTGACGTCGCTGACGAAATTATTGACGATTTTGTCGGAAGAGGGTAATCCTGCAGCAGCATTGTCAGTCGGGAATTTCTGCCCTGCGAGCCAGGCCATTTCTACCGGCTTCTTCGCCACATCAGCCAACGGCATCGCCGCTTCGATTTGTTCGCGGATGACTTTGTATAAATACGATGGGGCAGCCATCGCAGCAAGTATGCCGATGATCGCAATTACTGCCAGAATTTCTAATAGAGTGAAGCCAGATTGTTTTTTCATATTGCACGAAGACGACGGGGAATTTTCAGCAATATAAAGGAAAAACGCAGACTCGCGTAACGAATTCATGTGCGGCATCGGTTTTTTCCTGTTTTCAACTGATCTGCATGACACAATTTTTTCTATCGTTGATAATGCGTGCACTCTTTAATTGCGCTGATTTTTGTGCCTGCTTATGAATGATACCGTTCAATTTTTCGGTTTTACGACGACCTTGCTCGAATTACTGTCGTTTATTTTGTCGGTGGTAACCGTTGCGCTGAACATTCGCCAGATACATTGGGCCTGGTTATTCTCGATATTGTCTTCCGGTCTGTATGCCAGCGTATTTTTTGAGGCGCGGTTATATGGTGATATGGGACTGCAATGGGTCTTTATTATTGTTTCTCTGTGGGGCTGGTTTCTGTGGTGGCGAGGTATTGATGGAAGTAGCCAATTGCCGGTATCTGCACTCGGCTTTCGCGAGAGGGGGCTTGCCGTCATCGCATGGGGTCTGGGATTTGCGGCGTTGGCATGGTTTTTAAAGAGTTATACCGATACCGATGTTCCTCTGGCGGATGGCTTTCTGACCGCTGGCAGCTTGCTCGGGCAGGTTTTGTTGTCCAGAAAAAAAATTGAAAACTGGCTTATCTGGATTGTCGTTGATGTCCTGTATGTCGGTTTGTATATTTATAAAAACCTGATGCTGACCGCGGCCTTGTATGCGGTGTTTGTCATCATGGCGATCATAGGGCTACGCGCCTGGAGTAAAACATGTCAGCAGTAAAATCGAATGTTCAGCGTATCGCTATTTTAGGTGCGGAATCATCTGGTAAGTCTGTGCTTGCAGAGGCGCTTGCTCAGCGCTATCAGACTTTATGGGTACCCGAGTATTTGCGTGAATTTGTCGAAATGCAACAGCGCGTTCCGCGTGAAAGTGAGCAAGTGATGATTGCACGCACGCAGCTAGAGCGTGAGGATGCAATGGCGCCGAAGGCGAATGAATGGTTATTTTGCGATACCACACCATTGATGACTGCAATTTATAGCGACTATTATTTTTCTTCAGCTGGTGATGAGCTGATGGCGTTGGCAGATCAGCATCATTATGACTTCACCGTGGTGACGGCACCTGATCTGCCTTGGGTTGCAGATGGCCTGCAAAGAGAGTCACCTGCAGTGCGACAGGCAATTCATGAGCGCGTGTTGGCGGAACTTGAAGAGCGTGAAATTCCTCATTTACTGATAGAGGGAAGTCTTGCACAGCGAGTAGAACAGGTAGAGTTTGCCTTAACATTTCTCATGACATAAAAAATGCCGCTGAGACCAGCGGCATTTTTCTGTGTGATGCAAACAGCATCGGCATCGAAGCTTGATTCTGCTTACTGATTCTCCATCAGACCTTTCAGATGATCAGCTTTACCTGGGTGACGTAATTTCTTCATTGCTTTCGCTTCGATCTGGCGTATCCGTTCGCGCGTGACTTCAAATTGCTTGCCAACTTCTTCCAGTGTAAATTCGCTCGCGGTTTCAAGACCGAAACGCATGCGCAATACTTTCGCTTCGCGCGGGCTTAATGAATCGAGTGCTTCTTTCAGTTTTTGCTGTACCGAGGCTTGCATGGCGGCAGCCATCGGCGACATTGTCATACTGTCTTCAATGAAGTCACCGAGCTGCGAGTCACCATCGTCACCGATAGGTACATCCAGAGAAACTGGTTCTTTTGCGATCTTCAGAATCTCGCGTACTTTCACTTCCGGTAAGCCCATTTTTTCGGCAATCGCGGCTGGCTCAGGTTCGAGACCACTTGCTTGCAGGAGTTGGCGCTTGACGCGGTTCATCTTGTTGATGGTTTCTATCATGTGTACCGGCACGCGTATCGTCCGCGCCTGATCCGCGATAGCGCGGGCAATCGCCTGACGTATCCACCATGTTGCGTAGGTAGAGAATTTATAGCCGCGACGGTATTCGAATTTATCTACCGCTTTCAGCAGTCCGATATTACCTTCCTGAATCAGATCCAGGAATTGTAAGCCACGGTTCACATATTTTTTTGCAATGGAAATCACCAGACGCAAGTTCGCTTCCGTCATCGCGCGCTTTGCTTCGCTGGAACGTTTTTCACCGGCGATCATTTGCTTATTGATGTCGCGCAAAGCACTTAACGGCAGCTCAACACGTTCTTCCAGTTGGATGAATTTCTGTTGTAGTTCCCGTGCCGCGTGAATCTGGCGTGACAGGACTGCTGCATAAGGCTGAACCGATTGCATTTCATGTTCCAGCCACGCCGTATTGGTTGCATGTGTGCGCAGCATATCCACGAAATAGGCGCGTGGCATACCGCATTTATTCACCAATAGTTCCAGCATCTGCTTTTCAGTGTTGCGCAAATCCTTCATTTGTTTGCGCAAAGTATCGCAAAGCTTTTCTGCCGTCTTTACCGTGAAACGCATGCCTTGCAATTCGCGGGAAATCGCTTGCTGTGCAGCCACATAGGCGGTTGAGCCATAGCCATCCTTGGCTCGTGCAGCTTGCATGTCATTAAAACGCTTGGCGACAACCGCAAATTTTTGCAGCGACCCTGTCTTTAACTGTTGTAATTGTTCATCACTGATGCCGCCGACGTTATCGCTGACAGCGTCATCGTCGTCGTCAACCTCATCCGTGTCGTCGCCATCAGTTAGCAATAATGCCGACACATCATTTTCTTCATGATTGAGAAGACCATCAATGATGTCATCAATGCGTACTTCATCTTTTTCAATTTTTTCTGCGATCAGCAGAATTTCCCTGATCGTACCAGGACATGCGGAGATCGCTTGTACCATGTCTTTCAGGCCGTCTTCTATGCGTTTGGCGATTTCGATTTCACCAGTTCTGGTCAGCAGTTCGACGCCACCCATTTCACGCATATACATGCGCACAGGGTCGGTCGTGCGACCGAAATCAGAGTCAACAGTTGCCAGTGCCGCCGCTGCAACGGATTCGGCTTCATCATCGCTGACGACAATCGTAACATTATCTGTCAGCAACATCATTTCAGCATCGGGCGCTTTATCGTACACCGCAATGCCCATGTCATTGAGCGTGCTGATAACGTCCTGAATCATTTCCGGGTCAGCGACTTCTTCCGGCAAGTGATCGTTAATTTCAGCATGGGTCAGATACGAACGGTCTTTACCGAGGCGGATTAACTTTGTTAATTGTTTGCGATATTGTTCCAGTTGCTCTTCATTGAGCGCGCCGCTTGATTTTTTACTTTTTGCTCTGGCTGCCCGTTTCAGTTCTGCAGATTCAGCGGCATTCAGCGCTTGTATTTCGTCGTTTTCAAACTGAAATTCCGATGGTTTCCGACCACGTTTTGCAGGTTCCTTGCTACCGGATAAGACATAGTTTGACGTATCGATATTGCTGAACGCGGCTGCAGTATTCGCTACCGGCTCTGACTTAACCGGCGTTGCAACGATCGTCGTGGCTTTTGCCTGAATCGGAGTGGTTGATACTGGCGTCACATGTGTTGACAGTGCGGGTGCTCGCGGCGCGTCTGCAAATGCAGGTTTGTCAGCAATGCTGGCAGTGCGCAACGTAGCACTGATTGGAGCAGCAACTGGAGTTACTGGTTTTAGTGTTGTGACGGGTGCTGCCGGTGCAAATTTACCTGAGCCTATGCGTGCTTCGCGTTTTACCGTCGTCGGTGCCGGTTTCGCGCCAGGCTGATCTGACAGAAGCAATTTTTTTGCGACTTTGGGTTCTGTTTTGCGGATAACGGCGGCACGCGGCTTTGCAATGTCTGCGCCGGATAAAGTTTGCAATCCGGCTTTCAGATCAGCGCGAATTTCTGTTTTTAATTCTGGCTTTGCAGGCACTTCAGCTGTTTGCTCGGCGCGTGCTTCTGCATTGTCAGTAGTGGGCGGCAGTGTTTCTGCCGCGATGCTGGAGCTATCGACGACTACCAGTTCGGTTTCATCAAAAGGCATACTGCTCATTGCTTCGATGTCTTCCGCTGTTAACGCTTTTGCCGGCGCAATGATCGCTTCAGCCATGACGGGCTGCATGCGTGAACGGCGTTTCGTCACGACCATGACGGGTGCTGCTGGTGTGCTAATTTGAGGTTCTTCCATTTTTTCCGCTGTTGGCGTTGCAGGCGTTTCTGCGTTGGATGGCGCAGCTGCCGCAGCACGATTCAACTGCAGGGTTTTTTTACCCAGAGTGAGTGTGGCGCCAGTTTTTTGAGCGGGAATAGTTGAGTCAGTTAAGCTGGTTTTCATGTAACAAAGTCGAGTGCGACAACAAAGTCTTGTCAATAGTGTATGGCGATGGCAATGGTGATAATCTGTTGGTCGTCTGCACTGGCGATCAACGGTATCACGGATGAAAAAGCCCGCTGGTAAAAGCGGGCTACGCTGGTGAAAGCGATTCAATCATTTTTTGCTCAAACTGGTTCTCGGAAAGAGACGCGAGGGCGAGATTATCCTCGGCTTGGCACCGCTTGACAAGTTTTGTATGCGTTTCCTGAAAATAAAAATGAGGTGCGCATTGTAGCGTTTAATTCGCACCTCATGGGAGAACCTTGTGTTTAAAGGCTTTGCGGGCGGACGAGTAAAATCGGAATGGAAAAATTGTGCATATTTTTTAATTAATACCGATAATAGATGGAAAGAGAACCGCGCAGTGCTTGAGCTGAAATGAGATGTCGCAGGCATTCGGCTTTTATAAAAAAGATGGCTAATTTATTCTGAGACGCACCATGCTCAATCATCGTAATTTTTTAAACTGTATTTTGCTGGCGGGGGGAGTATTTGCTTTGCCTTCGCTGGCGCAGAATATTCCCGATACGCTGGCGCAGCGTTTGAAAGCATGCACCTCATGTCATGGTGCGCAGGGCAGGGCGGCGAGCGATGGCTATTACCCTCGCCTCGCCGGAAAACCAGAAGGATACTTATTACATCAGCTGAAAAATTTCAGGGACGGTCAACGCCGGTATCCACTGATGAATTCTCTGCTCAGTAACTTAAGTGATGTCTATCTTCAGGAAATTGCGGCTTTTTTTGCTGATCAGCACCCCCCTTATGCGTCTCCGCAGCCAACTGAGGCTAGCCTGGCAATAATGGTGCGTGGGCGAGAGCTGGTGATGGAGGGGGATCAGCAGAAAAAAATACCGGCATGTATTTCTTGTCACGGCGAAAAAATGACCGGAGTTGCTCCCTTTATTCCGGGCGTACTCGGTTTGCCACGAGACTATATTGTTGCACAACTGGGTGCCTGGCAGACCGGCAGCCGGCGCGCGCATGCGCCTGACTGTATGCGGCAGGTCGCGCAAAAGCTGGCACCTGCGGATATTGCTGCCGCATCCGCCTGGCTGGCCTCACAAACGGTGCCGGACAACGGGATTGCTGTCAGCGCTAAGGATATTCCTCGCTTTCGCTTACCTCTGCAATGCGGCAGCGTTTCTGAGGATAAGCAAATTAAATAGATAACAGAACCTGGTTATCTGGACTTGTGGATTTTGATGGCTATCGGTCTGGCCCTTTCATACATCATTGAAACGACGCAAGTAAAGTTTTACCACTTTGAATATCACAAGATGCGACAAGCTGATCGGAAAATGATGAATGCGATGCGAGTTGTTCTGGAGACGACCTCTGTATGAAGAAAATGCTTATCCGTTTTTTTGTTGTCGTGCTGTTCCTGCTGACGGGTATCAGTGTGTACGCTTACTTTGTCGGTTACAGGGTTGATGGGAATGCGTCTTTGGTGTCTGTCGGTACGTCGACCGACAGGGCGCTACTCATCCGTCGCGGTGAGTATCTGACAAGGGCGGGTAACTGTTTTGGGTGCCATACGGTCAAGGGCGGTGCTGCCTACGCTGGCGGCAGGATATTGCGTTCGGAATATGGTAATTTTGTTTCACCAAACATTACCCCGGATAGTCTCACCGGTATTGGGAGCTGGACTTTCAATGACTTCTGGCTTGCCTTGCATTTTGGTAAGGCAAAGGATGGACGGCTCTTATATCCTGCTTTCCCGTATCCTAATTACTCTCAGATAAGCAGAGCGGATGCAGAGGCGATGTTTGCCTTTCTGAAGACGATACCAGCGATCTCTCAGAAAAATCCGGATCATGAATTACGCTTTCCTTATAACCAGCGGCGTTTGCTGGCATTCTGGCGTGCCATGTATTTCAAACCTGCTGTATTTGCAGAAGATAAAACAAAATCTCCTGAGTGGAATCGAGGTGCATATCTGGTAAAGGGTTTGGGACATTGCAGTGCGTGTCATAGTCAGCGTAATGTTTTCGGTGCGAATGATGGGGTAAGTGATTTTTCTGGCGGGGAACTTCCGCAGAGTCAATGGTATGCGCCGTCCTTGTTGCATGCCAATGAAGCGCACTTGCAGAACTGGACGCAAAATGAGGCCGCGACTTTGCTCAAAACGGGCGTTAACCACAAATCTGTCATGAGCGGGCCGATGGCAGAAGTGGTCTTTGATAGCCTGCAATATCTGACCGATGCTGATATCAGTGCAATGACCACCTATTTACAGGCCATTCCAGTAACGAAAGCGGATAGCGTCAGTGCGCTTGATCAGGCGTTGAGCGAGCCTGATCGCAATGAACAAACGAAAAAGCAAATGATGCAGCAAGGCGCTGTACTGTATAGAACTCATTGCATGGATTGCCACGGTACTCAGGGCGAAGGATTTGCCTCTGTATACCCGGCGCTCAAAGGGAATCCTGGCTTGCAGATGAATTCACTTGCTAATCCTTTACTGGTAATACTTGCGGGAGGTTTTTCTCCTGTAACGCAATTAAATCCCCGACCTTACAGCATGCCACCATTTGGACCCGTATTAAGTGACGGCGAGGTTGCTATCTTGCTTAGCTACATCAGAAACAGTTGGGGGAACAAAGCTGCATTCGTGACTGCTGCAGAGGTCAATCATTACAGAACTGTGCCGATGGATTGACGTATGCCAAGCATCTTATCAACCTTAATATCTGGCGATGTAAAATAATGAATCTTATATCTTCGCCTGCAACCTTGACAGAAAAATGAGTATGCGGCGTTCATTGTTTACCCCAGCAATAGTGGTGATCGTGGCGACCAGCTTCAGCCCCTGTCTGCACGCGGAAAGCGCTGATCAGGTCGGCGTAATGCATTCCAGTGCTAGCGGTAAGGAAATCAGACTTGATACAACGCTGAATGCACGCCAGATTGTCAGTGCGATTCCCGCAGAATTTCTGCGCGAACGCTTTGAAGCCAGTGATACGAAAGGCCGTACGATTGCATATATGGCTTTCACCGAAGGTGATATCGGCGGTTTGATTTTTGTCGAAAATAAACTGACTGCACAAGTGTCAAAACAAGATGCGATGGCATTTTACAGTTGCCGAGGTTATGCAACTGCGGTGCAGCATCATTGGGCCAAGGATGCTGATATCTGGACAGAAACCTTGTTGGACGCCAGTGTTCCGATAAGCGACGTTGATCTGCACTTCACTGGCAAGTCGGGTTTGCGTAGCATTGTTGAAGTAGTCAATGATCCTACGTTGTCACAGGTCAGTTCTCTGGTCGATATGGGGACGAACCCTTTGAATATTTTTAGAAAACTGAGTTCTGCCTGGGACTCTTCGGTTGACCGGGATCATTTCCAAAAAACCTTGTTACGTTTAAAAAATGTGCTGACTGGCGCAAGTGAAGCTGAGGTTGCAGAGATTATCAAGCCAGAAGACGTGTCATTTGTGAGTGGTGGCTTAGTGATGGCTTATCCACGATTTTCTCTGGAATATTTTGTCAGTAACGGTGTGGTGAAGGTGGTTCAGCAACCATCTTTTTATCATCTGTCCAGAACTCAGGCGGCGTTGTTTTATGCGCCGAATGTCAGATGGGAGTTGTGTACACCGTCAGAATGGCGGAAGGCCATGCCCGAGGTGATCATGACGGATAGCCCTACGAAGAAATAGCCAGACAACCCCTGGAGAATTCTCTTTTTCAGCCTGAATCTGCATTCTCAATAAATAAAAATTGGCCTGATATCGACAGAATTGATTTAACACGGTTGATTGTGGTGATCGATTAAAGAGAATAGGGCGGATGTTTGCTTTGTTGCGTATTGGTAATGCCCTTGTCATGTCTTGAAGTTATTCTTTACCTTTGTTGTTTAACGATATATTGTTTATATTATTTTTAAGTTTTTTAATTGGGGGCTGAAATGGCTACGGTTACACCTAAAAAAGTAGTAAGTACTCCGCGAACGTCTGTTACTAAGAAAGTCCCGGTACAAAAGGTCGCTGCTGCATCAGCAGCAAAGAAAACGGTGGGTGTAAAAACAGTCGCCAAAGTGGAAGCTGTAGTAACACCATCGGCAAGAAAACCATCAACCGCGAAATCGCTTCCGCAGTCGGAAGAGAAGTTGAAAAAGCCGAAATTGGTACGTGACAGCTTTACCATGCCTGAAGCGGAATACGCCGTGCTTGGTCAGGTAAAAAAAGCTTGCCTGAAGGCTGGTATCGAAGTCAAAAAGAGTCAGTTATTGAGAATAGGCCTGGTTTTGCTCAATAACACAGATATTCCCAATCTCAGAAAGCTGATCAACGATTTATCTCCGCTGAAGGCTGGACGCCCTAAAAAAGAGAAGTAATTCCTGCTCCAGGCAGACGATTTCCTCTTCGTTCTGACTTATTGCGGCGCTGAAGACCGTTCCCGGATCTTCAGCGCCGTTGTATTTTTGTCTGTCATAAAACCGACATCTAACTGTCATCTTGTTGAAGTAATCGTCCTCTATTCTTCGTTCGTCGAATGAATGACATCTTGAGACTACACAAGGACGAGGAATGCGATTACTCACGATACCAGCGGATGCTAATCCCAGTTTTTCTAAACTCAATCTGAGTTTGGCGACGACCACAGAAGAGGTCAAAGAAGTTCAACGTTTGCGTTATAAGGTGTTCATAGAAAGTATGGGCCTGTCGGCGCTGTCCAATCCTGAGGGGCTGGATAAAGATGAGTTCGACACCTATTGTGATCACCTGATTGTTCGTGACAGCAAGACGCTGAAAGTCGTCGGTACCTACAGAATTCTTGGCCCAAATGCTGCGCGCGAGATGGGACGTTATTACTCAGAGACTGAATTTGATTTATCCCGGTTACAGAATATTCGAGGTAGTGTTGCCGAAGCCGGACGTGCCTGTATCCACCCTGATTATCGCAGTGGCGCCGTCATTATGCTGCTGTGGGCTGGCCTGGCCGCTTACATGCGTCGTGAACGTTGTTCGCACCTGATTGGCTGTGCCAGTATCAGTCTGACTGATGGTGGTCAGAATGCTGCGGCAATTTATCGTAGTTTATCGGCGAGTGATTTTTGTCCGCTGGAATATCGTGTGACACCGCACGTACCTTTTCCCCTAGACGAAATCGATACCAGCAATGTTGTTGCCAGAATTCCTCCTTTGCTCAAAGGGTACCTGCGGGCAGGCGCATGGGTGTGCGGAGACCCCGCCTGGGATCCTGACTTCCATAGTGCGGATTTGTTTGTGATGCTGCCATTGTCCAATCTGGATAATCGCTATGCACGTCATTACGGCACTGAGGAGTAAGCAGATTGAAGCCCGCTGACCAGTTCCTGAATAAGAAATTACATCATACGAAAAAGCGTGATATCACGCATTTCCGGACGATATGGATTTCAGATCTGCATTTGGGAACCAGCGGCTGCCAGGCGGCAAAACTGTTGGAATTTTTAAAAGCGACAGAATCGGAAACACTCTATCTGGTTGGCGATATTATCGACGGCTGGCAGCTCAAACGGCGCTGGTATTGGGATCAGACTCATAATAATGTAGTGCAGACAGTATTGAAAAAAGCGCGCAAGGGGACAAATGTCATTTTTGTTCCCGGGAATCATGACGAATCGATCCGCCAGTTCATCGACCTGGATTTTGGCGGTATCAAAGTGCGCGACGAACTGGTACATACAACCGCAAACGGTAAACGTATGCTGGTATTGCATGGTGACAGATTTGATGGTGTGATCGCCTGCGCCAAATGGCTAGCTTATGTTGGGGATAGTTTGTACACCGTGATTTTGAAATTCAATCAGGTGTTTAATAACTGGCGCGCCAGAGCCGGATTGCCGTATTGGTCGCTGTCGCAATACCTGAAATTAAAGGTAAAAAATGCGGTCAGTTATATCACTCAGTTTGAAGATGCGCTGGCCGAAGAGGCGCGTAGAAACGGGGTTGATGGCATTATTTGCGGGCATATTCACAAACCAGAAATACGTGATATCGGCGGTATCCTGTATTGCAATGACGGTGACTGGGTTGAGAGCTTATCGGCTTTAGTCGAAGATGCAAAAGGTGAATTACGTCTGATCACCTGGCATGACGTGATACATCCGACTGATAATGATGCGGCTGACAATATCGCTGATATTCAACTTGATGTCAGCGCAACGAGTGTCACGGTTTGATTTTTGCAAAGCCACGCCTTGCTGATTGTTTCTGGACTTTATAGCCGGGAGCCGGGCTTTACTGGAAATGTTCTCTCCTTCGTAATTGCCGTTATCTGACAACCAGATCAGGTGACATCACCGCTTTAAGATAGGTTGTTACCTCTTCCGCCTCGCGTTGTTTCTGCGATAGCCACCATACATTTCCTTTTCGTATGCTGTATCCCTGCGAGACGTGACCCAGTAAGTGTCCGGCGACCTGTCCCAGGCATGGCTGATGACCTACGATGACGACCGGCTCGCGGTTATTTGGCCAGTTGGCAATCCGCAGAATGTCTTGCGCTGATGCCTGTGGTCCCAGTTCAGGAACAATTTTGACTTTTCTGCCGCAAGCAACAAGGGCATCGGCAGTATCTCTGGTGCGTATCGTCGGGCTGACAAGAATACGGCATGTTTCAGGCAGCGTACTATCCAGCCAGTACGCTATTTTGCCAGCCTGTTTAACCCCTTTGCCTGTCAGCTTTCTGAATTCATCTGCTATTTCTTCGGTTGCCGGTTCAGCTTCCGCGTGGCGCCAGAGTATTAAATCCATTATTCGTCTTCCGAAGCTGACAATGATCCAAGTTGTTGCATCAGATATTGTTGTGCACAGAAGTTGGCCTGTTTGCTACGCGCTTTTTTGCGTTCATATTGACCATCAGAGCCAAGTACCCAAGCGTTGACATTGTCTTTCAAATAGGGATCCAGCCCTTCAGAAATGATGCGTTTCTTGAGGGATTTCTCCAATACCGGAAAAGCAACTTCGATCCGTCGGAATAAATTGCGATTCATCCAATCGGCGCTGGCGAGATGCACGTCATGCGCGAGGTCGTTGCGGAAATAATAAATCCGGCTATGTTCGAGAAAACGACCAATGACCGAGCGGACGCGTATGTTTTCTGATAAGCCGGGTACGCCGGGACGCAAGGCACATGCACCACGGATAATCAGATCAATTTTTACGCCATCTGCAGACGCTGCATACAGAGCGCGAATCACCGATTCATCCAGTAGTGCATTCATTTTTGCAATAATGCGGCCAGGCCGGCCTTCGCGTGCAATACGAGCCTCGTTACGAATGGCTTTGATGATTTGCGGTTGCAATGCAAATGGCGCCAGCCACAGGTATTCCAGTTTTTTTGGCTTGGTCAGACCTGTCAGGTGAATAAAGACTTCGTTCACCTCCGCCGCGATACCGGGATGAGCGGTTAGCAGGCCGAAATCTGTATAAAAACGGGTAGTCGATGGATGGTAATTGCCTGTTCCTAAGTGGGCATAATGTCTGAGAACGCCCGCTTCTTCACGCCGTATCACCAATGCAAGCTTTGCGTGTGTTTTTAATCCCACTACGCCATAGACGACTTGTGCGCCGGCACGTTGCAGTTTATCTGCCCAGTTGATGTTGGCTTCTTCGTCAAAACGCGCCATTAACTCGACGATGACGGTGACTTCCTTACCTAAGCGGGCAGCGGTAATCAGTGACTCCATCAGATCAGAGTTCATGCCGGTGCGGTAAATGGTTTGCTTGATCGCAACCACGTTTGGATCCAGCGATGCTGAGCGGATAAAGTCGATGACGGTCTGGAAAGGCTGAAACGGATGGTGCAGCAAGATATCTTGCTTGCGTAACAAGGTGAAGATGTCGGTGTGTGAATATTTTCCGATCGCTTTCGCCGAGAATGGCGGGAAGCGCAGACTCGGCTGTTTAACATGATCGACAATTTCGCTGAGGCGCACCATATTGACGGGACCATCTACGGGATACAGTCGGTCCTGATCGAGAGAAAATTGCTCCAATAAGAAGCGCGACAAATCTTCTGGACAGTTCTTTGCCACCTCCAGCCGTACTGCGGCTCCGAATTGTCTTGTTTGTAATTCGCCTTGCAATGCCTGACGCAGGTTTTTTACCTCTTCCTCGTCAACCCACAAATCGCTGTCGCGGGTGACGCGGAATTGCGAATAATTGATGACATCTCTGCCATTAAATAAATCTGCAATGTGGGAGTGAATCACCGATGAAAGTAAGCAAAAAGACTGACCGTCTACTGATAATTCATCTGGAAGTTTAATGATGCGGGGTAAAACCCGGGGTGCTTTAACAATCGCGATTGCAGTGCCGCGACCAAACGCGTCTTTTCCTGCCAGTGATACGATGAAATTAAGACTCTTATTAACGACTTGCGGGAAAGGATGTGCAGGGTCCAAACCGATTGGCGTCAGTAAAGGCCGCACCTCTCGTTCAAAATAAGATTTCACCCAGGCTCTTTGTGCGTCATTCCGCTCAGAGTGACGCAGCAGATGCACCCCTTTTTTGGATAGCTGCGGCAGAATTTCTTGATTCAGCAGTTCATATTGACGTTCAGTTAACTGGTGACATTCAGAGCTGATACGTTTCAGTGTTGACAGAAAAGCAGGGTGCTGAACCAGCTCTCCGTCAATTGTATTCTGTGCCAATAGACTGGCGACCCTGACTTCAAAGAATTCATCTAAGTTGCTGCCAACAATACATAAATACTTAAGCCGCTCAAGTAATGGAATGCTTTTGTCTTCAGCCTGAGCCAGCACACGCCAGTTAAATGCGATCTGCGACATTTCCCGGTCAAGAAAAATGGCGGCTCTGGAAGGTTCTGTGGAACTTGCTTTACTCGAACTGGCGCCCCGGGTCTGCTTGGTGTTCTGGGTGGCATCTTTAGGCGTGTCGCCTAAGCTATCCTCTTTGGCGTCACTGTCAGTTGTAGAGTTCATTACATCTTGATTCGGCATATGTGTTTGCGTGTCATAAAGACTGTCATATATATGTAACTCACTATTCTAGTGATATGGTGTGACAAGTTTATGACAAAAAATCATTATGAAATTAAATATTTCAGGGTTGTTTTGGTAAGTCATTATCTTGTCATAATTCGATTGTAAAGTCCGTCTCGTAGTAACGAATACCTGTTATTTAACCTTAGAGGTGAACATGCAAATCAATCGTGTCATTAAATCCCTGGTCGCAGCAGTTGGTGTGGCTGCTACATTCTCTGTTGCTCACGCAGCAGACATTACTGGTGCTGGCGCTACATTTCCTTACCCAATTTACGCAAAATGGGCTGAAGCTTACAAAAAAGCTACTGGCAACGGTCTGAATTATCAGTCCATCGGTTCCGGTGGCGGTATCAAGCAAATCAAGGCGAAAACTGTTGATTTCGGTGCTTCTGATATGCCTTTGAAAATCGAAGAGTTGGATGCTGAAGGGTTGATGCAGTTTCCTGCGATTATCGGTGGTGTTGTTCCTGTCGTGAATATCGAAGGTATCGCTCCAGGTAAATTGAAGATGACCGGGGATCTTCTCGCAGGCATCTACATGGGTAAGATTACTAAATGGAATGCAGCGGAAATCGTCGCGATTAACCCAGGCGTAAAATTGCCAGCGGAAGATATTACTGTTGTTCATCGCTCTGATGGTTCTGGTACCACATTCTTGTGGACAGATTTCCTGAGTAAAGTGAATGCAGAGTTTAAAACAGCAGTGGGCTCTTCTACTGCGGTTAAATGGCCTGTAGGCTTGGGCGGTAAAGGCAATGAAGGCGTTGCTGCCAACGTTCAACGTATTAAAAACTCAATCGGTTACGTTGAGTATGCCTACGTTAAAAAGAACAAAATGACTTACACCACATTGAAAAATGCGGATGGACAGTTTGCTGAACCTGATGATGAAAACTTCAAAGCAGCGGCTGCTGGCGCTGATTGGAATAAAGCGCCTGGCATGTATCTGGTATTGACAAATCAACCAGGTAAAATCACATGGCCTATCACTGGTGCATCCTTCATTCTGATGCACAAAACTCAGGCTGATTCTGCAAAGGGTAAGGAAGTTCTGAAATTTTTCGACTGGTCATTTAAAAATGGCGGTGCAATGGCTGCTGAATTGGAATACGTTTCTTTGCCAGCACCGGTTGTTAAGTTGATTGAAGAAAGCTGGAAAGCAAAAATCAAAGACGCGTCTGCAAAAGCGATTTGGTAATTGAAGTAATAAATGAAGTAAATGCGAAGTAAATACGGTTCACTGATTCGATTGATGAATTAGCAGAGCTATTTTAAGTGAGGCGATTCAGGCGTGTCCTGAGTCGCCTTTCGGTGGAAAGACACCTATGCCTACACCAACGTTTTCCGTCAATATGACAGCACCATCATCAAGCCAGAATATATCGAACGCTGAGAACACTCAGCCCGCACAACTGAGTGCCGCAAGAATGGCGGCAGTGATGCGTCGTCAACGCTGGCAAGATTTTTTCTTTCACAAGCTGACTCTGAGTTTCGCAGCGCTTGTTTTAGTTGTACTACTGGGTATTATTGCCTCGTTATTCCTGCGCGCGATTCCTGCGATGCAAGAATTTGGTTTTGCATTCATTACCACAATAGAGTGGGACCCGGTGAATGATAAATACGGCGGTCTGATCGCGATCGTCGGAACGCTCGCTACTTCTGTAATTGCTTTGCTGATTGCTTTTCCCGTCAGTTTTGGCATTGCCCTGTTTCTTACTGAAATTTGCCCGGCTTGGCTGAAGCGTCCGCTGGGAACTTCCATCGAGCTTTTGGCGGGGGTGCCGAGCATTATTTACGGCATGTGGGGTTTGTTTGTTTTTGCTCCGTTATTTTCCGAATATATCCAACCGGCTCTGGCCTCTACACTGGGTAAATTGCCAGTGATAGGCATTTTGTTTTCCGGTCCTATGATAGGGCTGGGCATTTTATCGGCGGGTGTGATTCTCGCGATTATGATTATTCCTTTCATTTCTTCCGTGATGCGGGATGTTTTTGAAGTCGTGCCACCAGTGCTGAAAGAGTCGGCGTACGGTCTGGGATGTACTAAGTGGGAAGTTGTCAGAAAAATCGTTTTGCCATACACAAAAATCGGCGTCGTTGGTGGTGTTATGTTGGGCCTGGGGCGTGCATTGGGTGAGACGATGGCGGTGACCTTTCTGATTGGTAACGCACATAAACTGTCTTGGTCCTTATTTGCTGCGGGTAATAGTATTGCCTCCACGCTTGCGAACGAATTCGCGGAAGCTGAAACAGTTTTGCATACATCATCTTTATTCCTGTTAGGTTTAATTTTGTTTGTGATCACCTTCATAGTGTTATCTGCCGCTAAATTGATGTTGCTCGGTTTGAGCAGAAAAGAAGGTACAAAATAATGGATATTTCTAAAGCTCAGGCAGCGCAAAATCCAGTGTATCGCCGCCGTTTGCTGGTACACCGGCTTGGCATCGCCTTATCCTCAATTGCGATGGTGTTTGGCGTATTTTTTCTGATGTGGATCCTCTTTACCTTGTTAATTAAAGGGTTTTCTGCGATTAATCTTGCCATGTTTGTTGAATCAACGCCGGCTCCGGGCAGTGATGGCGGTGGTTTGATGAATGCGATCGTCGGTAGTTTTCTGATGGTTGGTTCCGCAACATTGATTTCTACTCCGGTCGGGATTCTGGCGGGCATTTATCTTGCTGAATACGGCGATAAGAGCTGGTTCGGCGGTATCACCCGGTTTGTGACGGACATTATGTTGTCCGCACCTTCCATCGTGATCGGCTTGTTTGTATATGCCATTTATGTGGCTAACGTCAAACATTTTTCCGGTTGGGCAGGCAGCGTGGCGATTTCATTAATTGCGATTCCTGTCGTTGTCCGTACTACCGATAATATGTTGGGGCTGGTTCCTGCAAGTCTGCGCGAAGCTGCATTTGCATTGGGTGCACCTCGCTGGAAAGTTGCACTGCTGGTGAGATTGCGCGCAGTCAAAGCCGGTGTGGTGACAGGTATTTTGCTTGCTGTGGCCAGGATTTCCGGTGAGACAGCACCTTTGCTTTTCACCGCATTGAACAACCAGTTTTTCAGTGCCAACATGAATAGTCCGATGGCAAATCTTCCTGTCGTCATTTATTCGTATGCGATGAGTCCTTACGATAACTGGCGTGAACTGGCATGGGGCGGTGCATTACTGATTACCTTCAGTGTTCTGCTTCTGAATATTTTGTCGCGTACCTTGTTTAACCAAAAAACACAGCATTAATTCGAGCATCGATATGACTACTACTCCAGCAAATACACAGAAAAAAGCGATCGAGATCGACGGGCTGAATTTTTTCTACGGTACTACCCGTAGCCTGCGCGATATCAAATTGAATATTTTCGATAAAAAAGTCACTGCTTTTATTGGTCCTTCAGGTTGTGGTAAATCAACCTTGTTGCGCACCTTAAATCGTATGTACGATTTATATCCTGGCCAACGTGCAGAAGGTAAGATTATTTACAACGGCAAAAATATTCTCGATGCCGATCAGGATATTAATTTACTACGTGCCAAAGTCGGTATGGTATTTCAGAAGCCGACGCCTTTCCCTATGTCCGTTTATGACAACATCGCATTCGGTGTGCGTTTGTATGAAAATCTTTCTAAGGGCGAGATGGATGAGCGAGTTGAATGGGCTCTGAAAAAAGCGGCGATCTGGACTGAAGTCAAAGATAAACTAAATAAAAGTGGCTTAAGTTTGTCTGGCGGTCAGCAACAGCGCCTCTGTATCGCTCGCGGTGTGTCAGTGAAACCGGATGTGCTTTTGCTGGATGAGCCAACTTCTGCGCTGGATCCGATTTCGACCGTAAAAATCGAAGAGCTGATTAATGAATTGAAAGAGGAATACACGATCGCCATCGTTACGCATAACATGCAACAGGCGGCACGTTGTTCCGACTATACCGCCTATATGTATCTTGGTGAGTTGGTCGAGTTTGGCGAGACGGATCATATTTTCATGAATCCGGTCAAAAAAGAAACACAAGACTACATTACCGGTCGTTTCGGTTAATTATATTTATCGCGATTACAAGAATTCAGGAGAAACCTGTGACAGGCGAACACTCTTCAAAACAATACGACAGTGATCTGGAAACGATACGTTCCAAGGTCTTGTTGATGGGCGGTTTGGTAGAAAGCCATTTCCATGATGCGATGTCCTGTTTTCGTACAGGCAATGCAGAACAGGCTGAAATCGTCATTCAGTCTGATCTGGAAGTGAACCGGTTAGAGGTTGCACTCGATGACATGTGCAGCCAGTTGATTGTGAAACGTCAGCCAGCCGCAAATGATTTGCGTACCGTTGTCGCGACTGGCAAAGTGATTACCGACCTTGAGCGTATTGGTGATGAATCAACCAAAATTGCCCGTATTGCGAAAGAGGGCCAACTCAATCGGCGCAGCATCCCTATGTTTAACGGCCATGACACCGTTCGTGTATTGGCTGCCAGCGTCGCTGATATGCTGCACCAGGCATTGGATGTTTTTGCCCGGCTCGATGGTGAAAGAGCCGTTCAGCTGATTGCCCAGGACGAAATTATTGACAATGATTTCCGCTCCATTATGCGTAATCTGATTACCTTTATGATGGAAGATCCGAGCACGATTTCGTCAGCACTCGACACCTTATGGGTCGCAAAAGCGATAGAACGAATAGCTGATCACGCGAAAAATATTGCCGAATATACGGTTTACATTGTTGAAGGCAAAGATATCCGTCATTCGGATTATGTCGCTGTCAAACAAGATCAGAAACACTGAGAAATCAAATACAGATAATGGCTGCTGATACCACAATATTAATTGTCGAAGACGAACCAGCGATTGTTGAATTAGTCAGTTTTACCCTGCGTGCAGCAGGTTGGAATACTTTCGCCGTCAATAATACTGCCGAGGCGTGGGATTTTATTCAACGTCGCACTCCGCAGTTGATTCTGCTCGACTGGATGCTGCCTGACCAGAGCGGATTACGATTGCTTTCCAAAATCCGCTCTGACCGCCAGTTCAATGAAATTCCTGTCATTATGCTGACCGCGAAAAGTATGGAGGAAGATAAAATTGCTGGTTTGGATCATGGTGCAGATGATTACATCACAAAGCCATTTTCTCCTCGTGAATTGACTGCGCGGATGAAGGCTTTACTCCGCCGCAAGAGTCCTGAACACGCACAGACCGCACTGGCGGCAGGTAATGTCGTACTTGATCCGATTAGCTGTACCGTCAAAATTGATGATCAGAAAGTCGATATTGGCCATGCAGAATATAAATTACTGAAGTTTTTCATGGCACACCCCGAGCGCGTTTTTTCACGTAGCCAATTGCTTGATAAAGTCTGGGGTGATCACGTCGTGATTGAGGAGCGTACCGTTGACGTGCACGTTCTGCGTCTGCGTAAAGTCTTGAAATCTGCAGAGTCTCTGATTAAAACAGTGCGTAGCGTTGGTTATATGCTGTCTGAAAAGTAATGGGCTCTCGTTGTGGGCAGCCACTGAAATATGAAAAACAACCACATTCAACATAGTATGAATGTGGTTGTTTTTTATATTTGAAAGTAGTGTTATCAGTATCGGTACTTGTTTTGATCGGCATTGAATATTGTTTCTCAGTCAATCCGGTTTTGTGTACCATCATTTCTACCCAAAATTAAAAAAATATCAGGGATTTTCATGTCTCCACGTCTTGTTTTCTGGGTTTCCAGCTCTATTCGCGCCTTGCTTATTATCATTGCTACCGGTATCGCCGCATATCTGTGGGGGGCTGTAACCGGACTATTGCTTGGTTTTATAGCGATGTCGGGGCTGGTTCTGTTACAGCTTTTTTATCTGCAAAGACTGGCGGACTGGCTGGATAATCCCGCCAGTTCACGCTTGCCGGATGGCTGGGGCGCATGGACCGATATTTTTTCCCGGCTTTATAAATCGCGCAGGGGAGATGAAAAAAATCAGGCAGAGCTGACTGAATGGCTGGCACGTTTTCGCCAGGCAATGACGTTGTTACCTGATGGCGTCGTCATCATGGATGACGTCTTATTTCTTGAATGGTGTAATCCCGCTGCTGAAAGTCATCTGGGGCTGAGTCTGGCAAAAGACAAAGGAATGCGCGTCACAAACCTGGTGCGCACGCCCGAGTTTATGGACTACATTATTCTGGGACGCTATGAAACGCCACTGACGCTGTCATTTCGTGACCGTAAGCTGATCGCACATATTATTCCGTTTGAAAACCGGCGTCAGATTCTGGTGACGCACGACATTACAGAATCTGAACGTATTGATATGATGCGTCGCGACTTTATCGCGAATGCATCCCATGAGTTACGCACTCCTTTGACGGTCATTAACGGCTTTTTGGAAATTGCTTCTTTACAGCCGGATTTGGATATCACAATCCGCCATTCGCATCTGAAACTGATGACGGAGCAAGGCGAGCGTATGCAGCGCCTGGTGGAGGATATGCTGACATTGACACGCCTCGAATCCATGGATCACTTGTTACGTGTTGAAACCGTTGATATGCGCGGCTTGCTGGAGCAAATTTTGCAGGAAGCAGAGGCGCTTTCCGCCGGACGCCACCTGATTACACTGGAAATCGATGGTCCCGACATCCGTGGCAGCAAGGATGAAATACGCAGTGCACTGACTAATCTGGTGACAAACGCTATCCGCTATACACCAGAAGAAGGAAAAATTCATATCAGCTGGATCAACACTCCGCAAGGGGCGAAATTTTCTGTCACGGATAACGGTATAGGCATCAGTCCTGAGCACATCTCCCGTCTGACGGAGCGTTTTTACCGGGTCGATAAAAGTCGCTCGCGTGAAACACAGGGAACCGGCTTGGGATTGGCTATTGTTAAACATGTACTGTTGCGACATAAAGCGCAACTGCTGATCGACTCGACCCCCGGCGTTGGCAGCAAATTCACCGTGCAATTCCCCGCAAATATCGCTATCGAAGAGTAGTGGTCTGCTTGCTTTTGTCTATGACATTATTTATCCGGTGAAAGGATAAATTTTGTTATTCCCTATTTCTCCTGAATACAGATAAGTTAAACTCAAAACCGTTGCTGCCGACAGAAGTTGTGCAGAGGTTTTGCTGACCAGATGTACTCTGGGGGGATGTTTAATGGAAATGAACGTATTGGTGCTGGATGACGCACAAATCAACGTTACATTGCTGTGTTTGCTATTAAAGAAAATAGATAAATGTAAGTCGGTAAGTTTCAGTGAGCCGGGGGCAGCGCTCGCATGGTGCGCCAACAATGTACCCGACCTGATTATGGTCGACTACATGATGCCGGCAATGAATGGCATTGAATTTATCCGGCGTTTTCGTGAGCTGGAAGGGTGTCACGACATTCCCGTTCTGATGATCACCGCCAACAATGAACTCGAATTACGTTACCAGGCACTTGATGCCGGGGTGAATGATTTTCTGATCAAGCCTATCGATAAAATTGAGTTTCTCGCAAGAACCCGGAATATGCTGGCTTTGCGTAAAAGCCAGCGTTTTCTGGAGGACAAGGCGATGTGGCTTGATGAATCAGTAAAAAAGGCGACTACTGAAATTTTAGAGCGGGAAAGAGAAACTGTTTTTCGCTTGTCAAAAGCCGCCGAGTCACGAGATCCGGAAACCGGTGCCCATATTCTCCGCATGGCCAACTATTCGAAAATTATCGCCGAGCAATTAGGTTTGTCGTCAGAGGATCAACGCTTAATTCTGGAGGCAGCACCGATGCACGATGTCGGTAAAGTGGGTATCCCGGACAGCATTTTATTAAAGCCTGGCAAGTTGACACCAGATGAATTTTCTGTGATGAAGCAGCATACCCTGCTTGGCTATGAAATCCTGGCGGGTAGCTCGTCCAACCTGCTGACGACGGGTGCGGAGATCGCTTTGGCACACCATGAAAAGTTCGATGGTAGCGGTTATCCGAATGGGTTGGTTGGTGAAAAAATTCCCTTGTTTGCGAGAATCGTCGCCGTTGCCGACGTTTTTGATGCCCTGACATCTGAACGTCCGTATAAAAAAGCATGGAATAACGAAGATGCGCTTGCCCATTTACGTGATGGATCTGGCCAGCACTTTGACCCCTTATGCGTCGATGCCTTCTTTGCCGGGTTGGATAGGATATTGGCGGTCAAAAATCTGTACAAGGATGATTAGAATTAATAAAAAATGATTTTTTTCATAGCGGTCTGGCATGTTTGCGTACAAAAAACAGATATTATTTTTCGTATGAAACGTGCTGCTGTTCCCCTTCAATCAAAACCCTGCCGATAGATAATCAGATCATGATCAATACCGCGACTGCAAAGAGTATTTGATGCGACATATATTATCTTTGCTTCAAAACAGTAACTCGCTTGGTATACACAGTGAGGAGCAGCTAGAAACTGTGCTGGGAGAGCTGGAGCAATTGACGCAACTGTCAGACATGCCAGCGATGAGCGACAGTACGAGACAGGTGCTACGTGGCATGCGGCATTTTTTTGCCCAGATCGATCTGGACTACCAGCGATCAGATAGTGAATTGGCTGAGTGCAGGCAGCGTCTCAGGCCAAATTCAGATGCGTTATCGCACGCAAATGCCAGTTTGCAGCAGGAGTGTGAAAGCGGCAATCAAATTCCGCCGACCTTGAAAGCGACGAACGATCAATTATTTTTTTCATCGGGAAAAAGTTCTGATGAAAATATCAGTTCGGATAAGCTGAAGTCAGCGTTGACGGCGCTACAAAAACAGCAGTTTGCATTAGATCAGCATGCCATTGTCAGTGTGGCAGATTCCAGTGGTACGATCATTTATGTCAATGAAAAATTTTGCGAGATCAGTAAGTACGGTTCCGCTGAACTCATAGGGCAAAACCATCGTATCGTTAATTCCGGATTACATACGCTGGCTTTTTTTCAGAATATGTGGAGCACGATTACCAGTGGTCATGTCTGGCACGGGGAAATTCGTAATAAGGCAAAGGATGGTAGCTACTATTGGACAAATGCGACTATCGTTCCTTTTCTGGATAATCATCAGCGACCATATCAATATATTTCCATTCGCACTGATATCACGGAACAGTGGCGCTTACGTGAAAAGATAGAATCCAATCAGACGCTGATGCAAAACATGATGCATAACCTTGGACAAGGTGTGTACACGCTGGATGCACAAGGGGTATGTACGTTTCTTAACCCTGAGGCAGAGCGAATTCTGGGGCGGAGTCTGGTTGATTTGAAAGGGAAAATACTTCACGATCTGGTGCACTCTATACGTCCGGATGGTGCGCATGTTCAGAATCAGGATTGTCCGATACATCAAACAATCATGTCCGGTGAAGTATTTCGTTCTGATCTCGAATACTTCCAGCATCAGTCCGGCAGTCTTTTTCCTGTGTCGATAGTCGCATCGCCAATTATTGATCATGGCAAGATAGTTGGTTCCGTCGCTGTCTTTAAAGATATTTCAGACCGTTTAGCAACAGACCGGGCGCTTCGGGACAGTGAGGCAAGACAAAGGATGTTGCTCGACAATGCTGCTGACGCGGTGTTTGTTGCGAACACGAGTCAGCAATTGGTTTATGTGAATGATCTTGCCGCGAATATGCTGGGTTACTCCAGAGTCGGGCTGCTTGGCAGCAGTATGTATAACTTATTGCCGTTAGCAGACCGGGAGCTGGCGATACGCAATTTTTTGTGTCATATCTTGGAGGAGAAGCATCTCCGTGCCGAGATTACCTTGCTGAAAAAAGATGGGGATACCATCCCGGTTGAATTGAATGCCGCGCTTTTGCCTGATGGCAGCATCTATGGATCGTGCAGGGACATCACTGAGCGACTCCGGTTTGAGGCTGATCTGCTTCAGGCAAAAAATGATGCTGAGGCAGCGAATAAAGCAAAAAGCGAGTTTCTGGCGACAATGAGCCATGAAATCAGAACGCCGATGAATGGCATCATCGGAATGACGGAGTTGGCACTGGACACTGATCTCAGTGGTGAACAACGCGAATATCTTGAACTGGTTAAATTATCTTCCCAATCTTTAATGAGTATCATCAACGATATTCTGGATTTTTCGAAAATTGAGTCCGGAAAGATAGAGCTGGAAAGAATCGAGTTTTCTTTACGGGAATTGGTTGCTTCGTGTTTGAGGGCGTTGTCGCTCAGAGCGTCGGAAAAAGGCATAGAACTGGTCTATAAAATAGATGCGGCTATTCCGGAAATCGTGATCGGTGATCCTGGGCGCCTGCGTCAGATCATGACGAATCTCGTTGGTAACGCGATTAAATTCAGTGAAAAAGGTGAGGTGATTGTTGATGTCCAACTGGCACATGAAAACACGTCACGACTCGATATTTATTTTGCGGTCACGGATCACGGCATCGGTATTCCGGAAGCAAAACAAAGCAGTATTTTTGATGCATTCAGTCAGGCGGACACGTCAACGACGCGTAAATATGGGGGGACTGGCCTTGGCCTGACAATTTCATCCCGCCTTGTTCATTGTATGAACGGCTTGCTCGCGCTCAATAGCGAACCGGGGAAAGGGAGCACGTTTTACTTTACGATCAGCTTGGCAAAAGCTGAAAAAGATCGTGCTTCAAAACGAGTGGTGGATTTTGCTGGCATGACTGCGCTGATTGTTGACGACAATGCTGTTAATCGCTTATTTTTTTCCGATACGCTGAGAAAATGGAAGATAAAGCCCGTTGCTGCTACATCTGCAGACGAGGCGCTACGGTTGCTAACGCAGATGCAATCTGATGGGCAACATATCGATGTGATTCTGCTTGATGTCTGTATGCCCGGTATGAGCGGCTTCGAATTTTTGACCCGGCTTGCTTCAGAATATGAAGAATTAAAGTCTAAAACAGTGTTGCTTTCATCCGCAGGCTCGCGTGAGGGTTTCTTGGATTGCCAGGGATTAGGCATGACAAACTACGTTTTAAAACCTGTGAGTCAGTCCGAGCTTTACGATGCCATCAGTACCGTCGTGAAAGGTGAGAATAAAAAAACGACGGCGGGTGTTCAGGATCAATTGGATAGTACGCAATATTCTTCTCCGCCATTACGCATTCTGGTTGTCGAGGATAATCCGGTGAATCAGAAACTGATTCTCGCGCTCTTGAATAAATGGAGTCATATTGCTACTGTGGCAGAAAATGGTCTGGATGCGCTGTCGCAGTTTTCACGGCAACAGTTTGATGCCATTCTTATGGATATGCAGATGCCGAAAATGGGAGGTGTCGAGGCAACGCAACGTATCCGCGAAGCAGAACACTCGCATGACGATGGCCGACATACCCCTATCATTGCAATGACGGCCAACGCCATGCCCGGCGACTGGGAAAGATGTCATGAAGCGGGTATGGATTATTATTTATCCAAGCCCATCAAGGCGGAATTGTTAAGAGAATTACTGAAACAATTGGCGCAGAATACCAACGTGACCGCAGAGCAGGCACTGCAAAGTGCGAAAACTGACATGAATAACCTACCTTCAAACACAGATATGCCGACAGAAAACACATCATTTGATTATGAGGCGGCTTTACTGAATGCTGACACAGAGATCGTCAACATTATCGCCCATTCTTTTCTTGACGCCTGTGATCAGTACAAGGCAGAAATTACCGATGCCGTGGCGCGACAAGACAGCGAGTTACTGTATCGTTCTGCACACACACTGAAGGGGCTGGTTGGTAATTTTTGCGCGGTTCCGGTTGAGTCGCTGGCGAGGGAATTAGAGCATTTTGGTAAGACGAATGATTTGAGTATGGCCGCGGCAAAGCAAGTGGAATTGTTTACTCAACTGGATCAGATGAATACTGCCTTGAAAAAGTTTTTGGCGACAAACTGATGCAAAAGCTGAACATTATTTACACACATAGTTGATTGCAGCCCCGCCAAAGATCAGCCACAGCCACAAGCTCATGGCGAGCAATACTGGTTTTATTCCTGCTTGTCGCAAGGTACTGATTTTTGTACTTAAGCCCAAAGCAACCATAGACATACAGAGAATAAAATTATCGGTGTTCGTCAACACGGTTCTGATTCCAGTTGGAATGATCAATACGGAGTTGATTGCAGCAACGCCGATAAACATGAAAGCAAACCAGGGAATTTCTATTCTGCTTTCGCTGGCATCAGTTGGTGGTATTGCCTTCGTATTGCGTTTTTTAAGTATGCGCAATACGAATGGCAGCAGGAGCAGAAATGGTGCCAGCATCATGACCCTGAGCATTTTCGTGATGACAGCAGCATCGCCCGCCGAGTCACTCACGGCCTTGCCGGCAACAATGACTTGCGCAACTTCATGCATGGTCGAACCTACGTAAATACCAAAGCCAGATGTCGAAAGCGGAATGACCTGGACATGCCTGTTCCACTCAAAAACAAGTGGATACATCAACATGCTGAGGGTACCAAATATCATCACGCCAGAGATCGCAATACTGGCATCATCTGATTCTCCTTTAATCACTGGGCTCGTCGCCATGATTGCGGCCGCACCGCAGACAGAACTTCCCGCCCCAATCAAGACCGTTAATTTGTCGTCCAGCGCAAAGACTTTTTTTCCGAGAAATAAAGCGATGGCGAACGTTGTACCAAGGACGAGCGCGTCAATAGCGAATGCTGTGCCGCCGAGCTGTTGAATGTCCCTGAAACTCAGGCGTAATCCGTACATAATAATCCCGGCGCGCAACAATGTTTGTTTGGAAATCATCATGCCGTGATCCAACCCGCGATGCTGAAATATGGCATGGCTATTGCCCGCGATCATACCCAACAATATTGCGGTGGTCAGATTACTTAAACCATGGTTTTGCACCCAGACTAACTTGCTGAGCGACATAGCGATTGTCGCCAGTGTTGCGCATAACAGTAAGCCGGGAGCATATCTTCCCAGAGAAATCTTTTTGGGTGAGTTGGTTGAATCGGTGCGAATCATAATGATCTGTTTTTTTGTGAATGAGCGCAGAATATCGTTTTTTATTAAACTAATAAAACGAATTAATTTTGTATAATTAAACTAAAAAATAGGTTAATTTATGAAAATCAGTCTGCGTCAATTGCAAGTATTCGTTTCAGTGGCAGAGCAGGGCAGCACTATGGCTGCGGCGAATGCTGTCGCACTCTCACAATCGGCTGCCAGTGCGGCACTGAATGAGCTGGAACATATGCTCAACACGCAGTTATTTGACCGTGTCGGTAAGCGTTTGCTGTTAAACGACAATGGTCGTCTATTAATGCCGCAGGCGCGCCTGATACTCGATGCTGCAAATTCGATAGAACTGCAGTTTTCGTCGGGGGATGCCAACTGGTCGTGTATCCGGATCGGTGCCAGTACAACGATAGGCAGTTATTGCTTGCCGGCTTTGCTTGCTGCCAGTCCAGTAACTGATTCACAACTGACTGCTTTTGCTCGGCACACCATGTCTCATCCGCAGATGACCATCGCGAATACGGCCGATATTGTCAGTGCTGTCGCGAATTACGAAGTCGATTTTGGTTTCATTGAGGGGCCTTGCCATCGCGCGGATTTACTGGTTGAACCGTGGTTTGAGGATGAAATGGTCGTTGTTTGCTCACCGGAACATCCGTATGCGGCACAAAAGAATGGCAGCATCGGTATCAGGGAGTTGCGTTCTGCGTCCTGGTTGTTACGGGAGCACGGTTCCGGTACACGAGAAAATGTCGAGCAAGTGTTGTTGCCACATCTGAAAAACTTAAAACTGGCGGGCGAGTTCGGTACATCGGAAGCGATTATGCACGCGGCTGCTGCGGGTCTTGGGATCGCTTGCCTGTCACGTGTGGTAGTTGCTGATTTGCTGGCGCTGGGGAAATTACATGAACTGGAAACAAAACTTCCGCCACTGAAGCGTCATTTTTATCTGATATATAGTCCGCATAAACTATTGTCCCGGCATATACAGGATTTTTTGCAGTTTTGTCGTGGATGGCGACCCGAATAAAACGAAGCCACATCGTGATTGGATGTGGCTTCGTTTAATCATTCCTACAGATTGCGGCTTTGTTATTTGCTGATTGCTTTTGTGCGTTCCTGCAACCAGCTCAGCGCTGCGCCAGTGACTCTTGGTGTCAGTCGTGCCAGTACCGTTGAATGGTAAGTATTCAGCCAGTCAATTTCGTCATCACGTAACAAATTAACCAGGATGCAGCGTGTATCGATAGGGCATAAAGTCAGCGTTTCAAATTTCAGATAGTCACCGAACTCCGTTGTCACTGCAGGCACGGTCAACAGCAGATTTTCGATACGCACGCCCCATTGATCGGGACGATAAATACCAGGTTCATTGGACGTAATCATTCCTGCTTCCATTGCAGTATGGGCTTCCGCTAGTGCTCCTGAGATCGACTGTGGGCCTTCATGCACATTCAGGAAGTAACCAACGCCGTGGCCCGTTCCGTGACCGTAATTGATACCTTCCCGCCATATCGGTGCGCGCGCCACGGTATCCAGCATAGGTGATGGCGTACCGCGCGGAAACTGCATCTGCGACAGATTGATCATACCTTTGAGCACCAGCGTGAAATCACGTTTTTGCGCTTCAGACACCGTTCCTATCGGCATCACCCGGGTGATATCCGTGGTGCCATTCAGATATTGCCCGCCAGAGTCAATCAGTAACAGGCCGTCGCCTTCAATAGCGGCGTGGGATTCTGGTGTCGCGCGATAATGTGGCATCGCGCCATTACCATTAAATCCGGCAATCGTGCCAAAGCTGGGTGAGATGAAATGCGGCTGACGAGCACGTGCTGCGCAGATTTGCTCATCAATCGTGATTTCTGTGATCGTTTGTTTGCCCAGACTGGCTTCGAGCCAACTGAAAAATTCACACAAAGCGGCACCGTCCTGCTCCATCGCTTCCCGCACGAATTGGGCTTCTTCCGCCGTTTTTCGCGATTTGGCAAACACGGATGGATTGATCGCCTCAACGACGCGGACTGAAGCAGGAATAGCGTCACGAAAGCCGTAAGTAATGCGGCGTGGATCAATTAATATGCTGTCTGTTGCCGGTAAATGTCGCAGAGCACTTTGCGCCTCTGAATAATCCGCAATTTCTATTTTATCCAGAGCCAGAACCGCAGCGAGATCCTGGTCAATTTTTCCTTTGGAAACAAACAGCGTCGCTTTGTCTGCGCTGATCAGCGCATGTGCGACAAACACCGGGTTGTAACTGACATCGGCACCACGCAAATTGAATATCCAGGCGATATCATCCACCGTGGAGACAAAATGCCAATCTGCATCCTTTGATCGCATTTGTTCGCGTACCTGCGTCAACTTATCTTTGCGACTGATGACAGCAAATGGTGCTTTGTGTTCGTATACCTGAGAGAGTGGCAAGCCAGGGCGATCCGGCCAGATATCTTGCAGCAGATCTTTGCTGGTATCGAGCCTGACAGACTTTGCTTGCAGCGCAGATGTCAGTGCGCGGGCGGTTGCCAGACCGAGTACGAAGCCATCGGCACCGACGGTTTGTCCGCTCGTCAGATGTTGTGCCAGCCAGTCGATATGTAAGGTCGCGGCAGCAGAAGCGATTTTCATCATCTGTATGCCCGTTGGTGCCAGCTCTTTTTCGGCCTGACTCCAGTAACGGCTGTCCACCCACAAACCAGCGAAATCAGCCGTCACCACCAGCGTGCCGACCGAACCTGTAAAGCCTGACAGATACGTACGTCCTTGCCAGTGTTCAGGCAGATATTCGGATAAATGCGGATCAGCGGACGGGATGATGTAAGCATCCAGACTATGCTCTTTCATGGCTGCACGAAGTTGCTGTAGCCGGGCTGGAATAGGGGAAATCATTGCGGACGCTGCGTCGGTGTTGCTTGTGCTGATTATGCTGTTCATGAAGTTATTTCCGGATAGGGAGAGTATCAAGACATCAGATTTTGGTAAAAGTTCTTTGTCTGCATAGTGCAATGCGATCAGAAGAGGAGGATCAACGGACAGGTCAGTTTTTCAGAAAGCGACGCATGACATAAGGCGCTGGTTCGTGGGGATTGGCGTGAGCGTAGTCGAGTTCCGGAGCCAGTTCAAATTCGTATGCGGTGTATAAATCTAACAAGCGCGGCTGATCGGTTCTGACGCCTAGCCTGAGTTCCGTGATGCCAGCATTCTGTGCTGCATGGATGACTGCTTCCAGCAGATGTTGCGATAGCGACTGATTGCGAAAGGCCGGCAGTATGCCCATGCGCCGTATTTCCCACACATTCGTATCGGTGTCGAGAGCAGTCCAGCGGACTGAGCCAGCAGGCATATCATCGATCAACAGCACAAAGCCCCCGCCCTGGCATAAGTCGGCAATAACATCGTCCGCATTTTCATGGTGCCCGGCAGAGCTGGCGGCAACTTTATTTGCCCAGCAACTGCGGGTCAGATGCGCAATCAGTTGCGCATCTTCGGGGACTGCTTCGCGTAGAGCTATATTCATGCTGGCAGAAAAATTAACGGACGCGCATTCCTGGTTGAGCACCTGGCCAGGCTTCAAGAATGTACAGGCCGGGATTGGCTTTTTCGTCGGCCGCTGAGGCTGCCAGTACCATACCTTCGGACATGCCGAATTTCATTTTTCTTGGCGCAAGATTGGCCACCATCACCGTGAATTTTCCTATCAGCTGTTCTGGCTGATAAGCTGATTTGATGCCGGAAAACACATTGCGGGTGCGGCCTTCGCCTACATCCAGCGTCAGACGCAGTAATTTATCTGAACCATCGACGTGCTCGCAATTGATGATTTTCGCAATACGCAGATCCACTTTGGCGAAGTCATCAATTTTGATTTCTTCTGCGAGTGCTTCTATGTCGCTGGCTTTTTCTTCTGTAGCGGGGGCCGCATCTGCCACTGGAGCATCAAATAACTGATCAAAAATCTTGATATCGACACGTTGCATCAGATGTGCGTACGGATGAATTTTATGTTGATGCGGAATCGGGGTATTGACGTCTGCCCATTGCAAAGGCGCGATATCCAATTGCGCCTCTACCTGCTCTGCCAGTTGCGGCAGTACTGGTTTCAGGAAGATCGTCAGAATGCGGAAGGCTTCCAGCAAGCGGCTGCAGACTTCCTGTAATTTTGCATCGTTCTCTGGTTTCTTTGCCAGTTCCCAAGGCTTGTTTGCATCGACATACGCGTTAACCAAATCGGCTTGTTCCATCGCAGCACGCAGTGCTTTACCATATTCGCGGGACTCAAACAGCGCTTTGATTTCTGGCGCAGCATTGCGCAGATGCTGAATAAACGCGTCATCTGCTGTCGCCCAGTCGCTGGTAACAACACCGTCAAAACGCTTGGTGATAAAGCCTGCAGCGCGGCTGGCGATATTGATGTATTTGCCGATCAGATCAGAATTCACGCGTGCCACAAAATCATCCGGATTCAAATCCAGATCTTCTACTTTTGCATTCAGTTTGGCGGCGAAATAGTAACGCAGCCATTCAGGATTCATGCCGATTTCCAGATAACGCAGCGGCGAAATACCTGTGCCGCGCGATTTCGACATTTTTTCGCCGGAAACGGTGACGAAGCCGTGGGCATACACATTGTCCGGCGTTTTGTAGCCAGAAAATTTCAGCATCGCAGGCCAGAACAGGGTGTGGAAATAAGTAATGTCTTTACCGATGAAATGAATTTGTTCGGTGGTCGGATCCGCCATGAACGCATCGAAATCGCGACCGGTTTTATTGAAATAATTTTTCAGCGATGCCAGATAGCCGACTGGCGCATCCAGCCATACATAGAAATATTTGCCCGGTTGATCAGGAATTTCAATGCCAAAATAAGGTGCGTCACGGCTGATATCCCAGTCACCTAAACCGCCGTCGCCTTCCAGCCATTCTTTACATTTATTGGCGACTTCCGATTGCAGGCGATTGTCTTGCAGTGCCCAGCCACGCAGGAAGTCCACACATTTTTGATTCGATAACTGGAAGAAAAAATGCTCGGATGACTTCATCACCGGCGTAGCACCGGTAAGTGTTGAATACGGGTTTTTCAATTCAGTTGGTGCATAGACGGCACTGCAGACTTCGCAGGAATCGCCATACTGATCTTTGGCGCCACACTTAGGACATTCGCCTTTGATGTAGCGATCCGGCAAAAACATGTTTTTGACCGGATCATAGAATTGCTCGATGGTCTTGCTGGTGATGAAGCCCGCTGTTTTGAGTTTACGGTAGATATCCTGCGACAAGGCATGATTTTCTGGGCCATCGGTCGAATGCCAGTTGTCAAACTGAATATGAAAGCCATCGAGATATTGCTTGCGACCAGCTGCTATTTTCCCCACGAACTCTTGTGGAGAAATGCCAGCTTTTTCTGCCGCAATCATAATCGGCGCGCCGTGCGCATCGTCCGCACCGACGAAATGTACTTCGTTACCCGACATTCGCTGATGCCTTACCCAGATATCAGCCTGGATGTATTCCATGATGTGACCGAGGTGGAACGGAGCATTTGCGTAAGGAAGGGCGGTGGTAACGAAGAGCTTGCGGGTCATGGTTGATGCACTTTTTTATTTACGGACAAGGGCATTATTCTACCAGCGAAACTCTGGCTGAAAGTGTGTTTGCTGGAATGAGTGCTGAGCGAGCAGGCATTTTCGCGGTCTTTTACCTTGCCCTGCACAGTAACGTCGCCCTGAGTCAGATAACTGCCCCAGGGCTGGCCGGATTTTTGTTGTTAATAGAGTGTTAATCGAGTATTGTCTGTGTCAGACGACCCATGCGCCATCACGATAGACTTCCTCGTCATCAAGTCTGACTGATTCAGTGATGGCAAAGACGTCGACGTGGTGTCGACCTTCGCCCCGTTTGATATGCGGTTTCGCATAACTGCCATGTTTTGATCCTAATGACAGATGAATGCCGCACATACGTTCATAGGTGCCAATGTCACGTACGGTACGGTCTTTGGAAAACGCGGGATTCATTCCCAGCCCCAGCTCTCTGACCCAGATCACGCCATCATCCGCACGGATATTGGCCAGCACGCGGTCAAATTCCGGCGTGGAATCAAGCGCATCGACGACCTGGCCTTTACTGACAATCAGTGTGATCGGTTTTTCCGGTCGATTGACAGTAAATGTGGTGTCGCCAAACACAAAAATCCGCACGCGTCCGTTCACCGCTTCGAGATCAACGGATTCGGTGAACACTTCACCAATAGGAAATTGGCCACCGACGTTTTTCATTTCACGATAGTCGCCGATGTTCATCTTGGCGGATTCAAACTTGCCGCCGAAAATAAGCTGTTCGCCGCCGCTGTCAATAATACCGCTGCTGGCCTTGTCGATTTTCTCTTTGAGCGCGGGCCCCACAACCCGGTAGTACCCTGGGTCGTATGCCAGAGAGTCGATGTAATAATCCACTTCCTTGCCATCCATACGGCCAAGATGCGGATGCTCTATCACTTTCAGCCCTTTTTTAAACAGCTCCACACGCAAACGGTAAGCTTCAAGCCGGAAATTCGTCGATTGAATCAGTATGACCAGATCTGATGCTTGCAATTGCTCCAGCGTTTGTAAAATGAATACCGGTGCAACCGCGTCAAAGTCTATGTAGGTGGCCGTTGGCAGGCAGGCGCGGTAAGCCGCCGTCAATATCGTTGCCAGAGGTGAGTTCTGATCGTAAACGATGACGGCAGTTTTTTCCGGACTATGCTCAAACGCTGTGAGCAGTACGTTTTTTAAATGACTTGCAGCCGTATCAACGATGGTAGGCAGGGAGGGCGACAGGTTGGAAGGCGTAGACATAGATTGGTAGCGACCACCAGGTACGTATTCATGCGCCTGGTGGACTAAATGCGAAGGAAGGCTGTATTTTAACAAGCTGCCTGAGTCCGGGCCGTTTTTTCCTTTGCTTTGGGACAAATCGATGTAAAGTTTTTCAGTGGAAGAAAAAAATGGCAGTTTTTTTTCCAGGAGCAATATTGCAGCCTCTGTGACAAGGTATGATCACGTCTCTCATGTGCCGAGAGATCGGTGATAGCCCGGTGACGCTAATCTTAATAATGACATCGATAACAAAAAATATTCTTTACCTCGTTTTTGTACAGGGCCTGATTTATTTGGCACCACTGGTGACTCTCCCTTATCTGACGCGGGTGTTAAGTGTGCCGGACTTTGCCGCTCTGGGTTTTGCCCAGGCAGTGATACAGTATTTTATTTTGATTACAGATTATGGTTTCGGGATTACGGCAACCAGACTGATTGCGATTAGTAGTAGAGATAAGCTTGCTGTTTCCGGCGTCGTTGCGAATACGCTGGCCGTGAAATTGATTTTGTCTGCCGCAGGTGGCTTGGCTTGTCTGCTGCTGATTACCGTTTTTGCAGATGTGCAGCAGCACGCAGTGTTGTTCCTCGCATGCTTTATCGGCGTTTTAGGCAATGCGCTTTTTCCGACCTGGTTATTTCAGGGCTTAGAGAGAATGCGGGCGCTCGCCCTGATTACAGCCGCATCGCGCCTGCTGCCTTTGCCGCTGGTTTTTGTTCTGGTTAAAACGACAGATGATCTGGTGATGGCAGCGGTGCTACAAAACATCCCGGGTGTTGTCGCCGCTGTGATGTCCTTTTACTACGCGAGGCAAACTAAGATACTGGTACGTGCCAGTATCAGTTTGCGCAGCATATGGGGGATGTTAAAAGAGGGATGGCCAGTCTTTTTGTCGAATATTTCCACCAGTTTTTACACGACGATCAATATCATTTTATTGAAGCTATTTGCCGGTGCCGATCAGGTCGCCTATTTTGCTGCGACCGATAAAATCCGCGTCGCTGCTCAAGGTTTCATTCAGCCTATCGCCGCCGCCTTGTTTCCCCGTATCGCCGCACTACATAAAGAGTCCGATAAAAGCGAAGAGTCACGCTCGCTGATCCGGCGTGGTTCCTACATACTGTTAGGTGTGCAGTTAGCGGGTGGTCTCTTCCTGTTTTGTTTTGCCGACGTCATTGCATTGCGCTACCTTGGCGCAAATTTTGCACCGGCAGCAATGTATCTGAAGGCGCTTGCTTTTCTGCCGCTGGTGATTGGCTTTGCGACGATTATTTCTCAGTGGCGTTTTCTTGCGGTTGGTGAAAGCAGGATACTGAGTAAAATCTATCTGGTTGCCGGGCCGCTGCACGCGCTGTATGCCTGCTATCTGACGTATCGTTATCAATCGACAGGTTTGATCATTAGTCTGTATTTAACGGAAATGCTGATTACCGTTGCAATGATTATCGCAGCAAGAAAAAAAGGTATTGTTTTATGGTGATTTTTTTAAGTATTCCTTCACCGTAGTCTGTACCGTTACTTGTTGATCTTACTTTTTTCCGTACCAGCCCATGCCGACGATAGATATTGCTTTAGCTTCATATAATGGAGAAAAATACATCTCCGCTCAGATCGATTCGATTTTTGCCAATGACGTGTCTGCTGTTGGTGCCTCGCTCGGTAAGCTGATTGTTTCCGACAACGTTTCAACAGATGCGACTGCAAAGATCGTGAGAAATATATGCAACACACATACTCAGGTGCAATTGCACATCAATCACCAGCGTGGTGTCATTCACAATTTTAATCATGCGCTGGCGCACACGGATGCTGCCTACGTCATGCTGGCTGATCAGGATGATGTCTGGCACAACAATAAAATCGTCCTGAGTTTTCAGAAAATGCAGGAGCTCGAACGCCAATTCGGGACGGAAGTGCCACTGCTGGTGTTAACCGATCTGGCGGTTACGGATCATCAGCTCAACGTGATTTCTCCTTCTTTTTTTGCGTATCAGAAAATTGATCCGGTCGGCTATGTCCGCCCGGAGTCCATGTTTCTGTATAACGTTGCGCCCGGTTGCACGATGATGTTGAATCGTCGCTTGTTGGAAATGGCAACGCCGGTGCCTGATGGCGCTGTGATGCATGACTGGTGGCTGATGCTGGTGGCCGGTGTTTTCGGGCATATCGGCCATGTCGGGCAGGCGACCATGTTTTATCGCCAGCATGACAATAACCAGATCGGTGCCAGTGTCAGCAGTTTTTGGGAGAAGCTATTTTCTCCACGCAGAAAATTACAGCTGGCCCGTAAAAATTTACAGGATGCGATACGCCAGGCAAAACTGTTCACCGCACAATTTCCAGTTATTCCTGCAAAGTTTTCATCGACGCTCACCTATCTGACCGAGTTTGATCATCTGTCACGCTGGCAGCGTGTCAGAGGGCTGATGCGCCAAAAAATTATTGGCCCGACGTTCTGGGGTCGCGTGTTGCTGTATGCGGTGGCGGTTTTTTCGCCGGTTCTCCGTCGTACGCCTGGCTGTTGATGTCCGTGTGGATCAATGTTCCTGGCCTTGAATTTGTGTTGTCATCGCTAGCACTATTTCACAGAGCATTGATCATCTTTGCATCTGCGGCTGCGTTTTTCCGCGCGTTTCGCTGCCACCTCGAATAAGTATCCGGTCACGCGGCTTGACAGGCGGTAGCGGTTGTCAGCAACGCGAATGTAAAGCCAGTCAAACAAGGGCTTTAGCAGCGGCCATCCGGTTGGCGCTGTGATCCAGCCTAGTCCGATGGCTTCATAAGCCAGCCGGAAAACGGCGACACCTGTGACGATACTGTTATCGGGTTTGATTGCATGGATGATGCGCATCAGTTCTGCCTGCGGTATGCCGTAGGGGCTGGTGTCGAAGTCTTTGCCAGAGATATCAACAAATTTCAGCAAATTTTTATCATTGCGTGCCTTCAGGTTATCGATTTCAAGTTTGCATAGCGGGCAGGATTCATCGTATAGCAAGGTCAGCGGGTAATTGCTCATAAGGTTTTCTTTGAAAACAATGAAATGCGTGGAATGCTCTCAGCATACCTGTGATCGGCGATATCTGCAGGCATCGTTCGTCCTTGAGATGAGTTCCAGCCTTGTCTTTTCTTTTTTGATTTTTTTTCAGACTTTCATCATCAGAATTGCATTTGAAGTGCGGGCTAAAACTCAGTCTTTGCGCAGGGCTATCCGCAGTCTTTTCACGTTTTGCGCTAGACTTGCGGACATTGAATGGAGAATGACATGACACTGACCGTTGACGATATTAAAAATGCTTTATCAAAAGTGATTGATCCTAATACCCAGCTTGACCTGATTAAGAGCAAGTCTGCGAAAAACATCAAGCTCGATGGCGACGATGTGAGCCTCGATGTGGAGTTGGGTTATCCAGCAAAAAGTCAGTTTGACCTGATACGTAAGAGTGTGATTGCCGCTGTGCGTGCATTACCGGGTGTCGGTAATGTCAGCGTTAATGTGACATCGAAAATTGTCGCGCATGCGGTTCAGCGCGGCATCAAACTGATGCCGAACGTGAAGAATATTATTGCGGTAGCGTCAGGTAAGGGCGGTGTCGGCAAATCGACGACAGCGGTGAATCTGGCGCTGGCACTGGCTGCGGAAGGCGCAGCAGTCGGTATTCTGGATGCTGATATTTATGGGCCGTCGCAACCAATGATGATGGGGATTAATGGTCGCCCTGAGACTGTGGATGGTAAAACGATGGAGCCGCTTGAGAATCATGGGCTGCAGGTTTCATCCATCGGTTTCATGATTGATCCGGATGAGCCTATGGTCTGGCGCGGCCCGATCGTCACGCAGGCCTTGCAGCAATTGCTGGAACAGACAAACTGGCGCGATCTGGATTATCTGATTGTCGATATGCCGCCTGGTACTGGTGACGTGCAACTGACCTTGTCGCAGAAAGTGCCGGTGACTGGTGCCGTGATAGTGACGACGCCGCAGGACATTGCGTTGCTCGATGCGCGCAAAGGTTTGAAAATGTTCGAAAAAGTCGGCATTCCTATTCTTGGCATCATTGAAAATATGAGTACGCATATCTGCTCGAATTGCGGACATGCGGAAGCGATTTTCGGTGAGGGTGGCGGCCAGAAAATGTGCGCGGATTACGGCGTCGATTTTCTTGGCGGTTTGCCATTGACGATGGCGATACGTGAACAGGCCGATTCCGGAAAGCCAACCGTGGTTGCTGATCCAGATGGAAAAATTGCACAAATCTACAAAGAAATTGCCCGCAAACTGGCTGTAAAAGTCGCTGAAAAGGCGAAAGACATGACCAGTAAATTTCCGAGCATCAGTATTCAGCACACCTGATCACATTGGTGGATATGGATGTCTTGCGTAGATAAACAAACTAAACAAACAGATCGTCATTGGCTGGAGGTGGCGCTGGAGTTCGCCTCCCGCGCTACCATCGAGACTTCACCGAACCCTAAAGTCGGCTGCGTTATTGTGCGTGATGGTGTTGCCATCGGGTGCGGCTGGACCCAACCGGTGGGGCAGGCGCATGCAGAAGTTCAGGCGCTGCGCGATGCGGCTGCCAATGGTATGGATGTCCGGGGTGCAACTGCGTACGTGACGTTGGAGCCTTGCAGTCACTATGGGCGCACGCCGCCATGTGCAAACGCACTGGTCGATGCCGGGCTGGCGCGGGTTGTGGCGGCTGTTGGTGATGCCAATCCACAAGTCGCCGGACGTGGATTGGCGATATTGCAGGCGGCAGGTATCGAAGTGGAGTGTGCGACTCACGCTGATCTGGCGGATCGCGCCCGCGAGATGAATATCGGTTTTTTTACGCGCATGGAAACTGGCAAGCCGTGGGTGCGCATGAAAGCAGCGGCGAGTCTTGATGGAAAAACCGCATTACCAAATGGTCAGAGCCAGTGGATAACCGGCGCAGAGGCCAGACACGATGGTCACGCCTGGCGCGCCCGCGCAGATGCGATACTGACTGGTATAGGCACGGTATTGGCAGATGATCCTTTGCTGAATGTGCGCGGCATTGATACGCCGCGTCAGCCCTTACGCATCGTGCTGGATTCGCATTTAAGAATCCCCGTATCTGCAAAAATACTGCAAGGCGGTGGTGCTTTAGTGATCTGTGCGGTTGACGACCTGCCAAAGCGTCTGGCGCTGGAGGCGTTGGGGGTGGAAGTGCTATGTTTGCCTGATGCAAGTGAGCGGGTTAGCTTGCCATCATTGCTGCTTGAGTTGGGGCGACGACAAATCAATGAATTGCATGTGGAAGCTGGTGCGACACTCAATGGCGCATTGATTGCTGCCGGTTGTGTAGATGAATTGCTGGTCTATTTTGCTCCCAAATTACTCGGTGACGGAGTCGGGATGTTTGCTCTGCCAATGTTGACGCATGTTGACGAGGCGCCGCAACTGCTGTTTCACGATGTGGCGAAAGTAGGTGGTGATGTACGACTGCTGGTCAGATTTCCCAAATAGCCGCAGACTTATTTTGTTTCTGCTTTATCCGGCAAGTAAATTGCCGAGCGGGGATATGTGGCAATTGATATATAAGCTGACGCAAAAAGAAAAAAGGATCGTTGAAAATCAACGATCCTTTTAAACTGGTCGGAGTACAAGGATTCGAACCTTGGACCCCCTGGTCCCAAACCAGGTGCGCTACCGGACTGCGCCACACTCCGAAAAACTAAACTGCATTTATCTTTTCACTGATACTTAAATAGTATCGCTTCAAGATGAAAAATCAATTATATGATTTTTAAAATTCTGGTCGGAGTACAAGGATTCGAACCTTGGACCCCCTGGTCCCAAACCAGGTGCGCTACCGGACTGCGCCACACTCCGAAGACCGACATATTAGCCTTATGACGCTTTGATGTCAATAGATTTGTCCCTGAGCGACTATTCGTTGCATGCTTAAAGTTCGCGATGACTTGAGAATGCCCGACGTTCGCCGGTCAGTGGATCATCAAAAGCGATGCTCTTCGCCAGTAATTGCAAAGGTGTGCTGAAGTCGTCGCCTTTGCAAGCTTGTGCGATGGGATAAAAGCTGTCGTTTACTATCGGCGCTCCCAGACTTGCCATATGTACCCGCAGTTGGTGCTTTTTCCCTGTAACGGGTGTTAATCGATACAGATTCATATCGCCGCGTTGTTCCGCAATCTCAATCAGGGTTTCGGAGTTGATTACGCCATCGCTTTCACGCATCGTAAAAAAACGCTCACCTTCGGTCATACAACTTCGGTGGATAAGAGGAAATGTTTGCGCGGGTAAGGCCGGTGCCAGAGCATGATAGGTCTTTGTTATGCTGCGTTTCTGGAATAGCGCCTGATATTTGCCACGGGTTTCAGGATTGTGTGAGAACAGGATCACGCCCGCTGTTTCCCGGTCTAAGCGGTGTATCGGGGTTAGCTGTTGCAAGCCGGTTTTCTTTTTTAGACGGACTAACAGCGTTTCCTGCAAAAAGCGTCCGCCCGGCGTGACCGGTAAAAAATGCGGTTTGTCGACGACCAGTAAGTGATCATCCTGATGCAGGATGTGCGCTTCAAATGGAATAATGGTTTCACTATCGATTTCGCGATAGTAAAAAATACACATTCCACGCTTGGCTAAACTGTTCTTTTGTAATGGGTTACCATGCGCATCGACTACTTCATTTCTTTCCATGCGAGAAAGCCAGGTCGTTTCTCCTACATCTGGGAAATGCGAGGTCAGGAAGCTGATCATGTTGCTCCACTGGCCTTCAGGTAACCATAAATAACTTGGCGCGATGCCATCGCGCACGGGGAGGGGGGCTTGCATGGGAGATGGTGGATTCTTATTCTCGAAACTTAACTCTGTTTCTCTATAATACCAGCACGATGGAAAAAAATACCGAGCTACCCTTTACGCTGAGTGTAATCATGCAGCGTATGCCGATGAATAATCGGTGGCAGCCATTTCAATGGAAGCCACTGGAAATTCTGGCGGATACCCCTGATGCCAAAATACATCAGTTGATGAATGGTGATGGTGAGCAGCGCTGGCTGTTTCCCGGCTTTTCAGCGACCTTGCATGTTGATGAAACACCTGGTTATTTTCTGAATCTCAGCTCTGAAACACCATGCTGGTTTGTCATGTGGCGGGTGGAAGAGGTTGATGGCGTCGAGTTGGCCGTACCTAAATCTGTCTCCCTCTCTTATGACGAGGCGGCGCGGCAAATAGACGGCGGTGAACAAGTGGATATTTTGCCTTTATCGACAGACGTTGCCGCCTGGCTTGCCGAATACACGCAGCAGTATTTCCGTTATGAGGGTAAAAAGCCTCGCAAGCGTCCATCCTTCGAGGGTGGCGAAGGCGTTCAGAAAATGGCGCTTGCTGAAGCATCCGTCAACAGGAAGGCAAGCTGATATGGCGGCCAGCGATTTTTTCAGCCGCTGGAGTAAGCGTGGCGCTGAAAAGGAGATGACTCAGGAAGCCGTATCTGATGCGCGCCCGGAGCAATTGGCTGTCGTGACCACTGCTGACGCAAGCGACCCAAGAAAAACACCGGAACAAGTCGCAGAAAGAGCGCCGGATAAGGCGCCTGATATGGCTGATGTGGCAGCGTTGCGCGATGAATCTGATTTTTCACGCTTTATGGCGAAAGATGTCGATGAGTCAGTGCGTCGCTCTGCGATGAAAAAGTTGTTTTCCAATCCGCACTTCAACATCATGGATGGTCTGGATATTTATATTGATGATTACGGTAAAGCCGACCCATTACCGCCTGGAATGCTGGAGTCTTTGTTGCATGCAAAGACCTTGCTGAATCCGCTGGCACATCTGGAACAAGGTTTGCAGCGTTTGCTCGATCCTGATCCTGTTGCGGATGAAGTGACGAGCATTGACAGCGAAGCGGAACCAAGAGCGTTGGCTGCAGAACTTGTGGCTGAGCCTGCGCTAGTCGAATTGCCGTTGTCAGATCTGGTATCACCAGTCCCGCAGAGTACCGAATTGGCCAGCAAAATAATGCAGCAAAATAATGATGAAAGCGATCAGAATGAATCCGCAAATAAAAATTTGTAGTTGTAATAAAACTCTGCCTTTAAATGCTGCTGCAGCCGCGCAATTAGCGCAGGCAATTGGTGCGGAACATGTGCAAGTCAGTGACATGTTATGTCGCCGCGAAGTGGGAAATTTTTTAAGCGCAGTGCAAGGCGTTGATGACGTGATCGTCGGTTGTACCCAGGAGCGTGCTTTGTTTTCTGAGTTGGCGCAAACCAGTGTTGCACCGATAAAATTTGTGAATTTACGTGAGAGTGCCGGATGGTCCGAGGAGAGTAAGCAAAGCCTGCCAAAAATGGCCGCCTTGCTGGCAGCGGCCAGCTTACCTGCGCCCGAGCCAGTACCCACTGTCAATTATGCGTCGCAGGGGAATCTGTTGATTATCGGTTCAGCAGATGTTGCCCTGCCGTGGGCGCATCGCTTGTCTGCGCAAATGGCGGTGAGCGTTTTACTGACAGAGGGCGCGGCACACGGTGAGCGACTGGCAGACCGGACGTTCCCGGTCTGGTCTGGTAGTGCGATCAAGTTGCGCGGCTTCCTCGGGCAGTTTGAAGTGAGCTGGCAGCAAAGCAATCCGATTGATCTGGAAACCTGCACCCGTTGTAACGCCTGTATTGATGTTTGTCCGGAAAATGCGATTGACTTCAGTTATCAGATCGATCTGGATAAATGCAGTAATCACCGTGATTGCGTCAAGGCTTGCGGTGTGATCGGCGCGATTGATTTTGAGCGTATAACGGTTGTTCGTGATACGGCGTGTGATCTGATATTAGATTTGTCACGACAAGCCTTGTTCTCTATGTCTGATAAGCCTCAGGGATATTTTGCGCCGGGCAATGATGTGGCAGCACAGTTTGATGCGGTGTTGAAATTGTCACAGTTGATCGGTGAGTTTGAGAAGCCTAAGTTTTTTGGCTACAAAGAAAAACTCTGCGCCCATAGTCGCAGCGGCAAGTTGGGATGCAATGCCTGTCTGGATGTTTGCTCTACGGACGCAATATCGGCTGCGGGCGACAAGGTATCGGTCAATCCTAATTTATGTGCCGGATGCGGCGCTTGCACCACGGTCTGTCCTACCGGTGCGATGAGCTACGCCTATATGCGTGCGCCCGACACAGGCCTGCATATCAAAACAATGTTGTCGGCGTATGCTAAAGCGGGTGGTAATGCACCGGCAATTCTTTTTCATAGTAAAGAAGCTGGTGCTGCTTTAATTCAGCAGAGCGGGCAGTCCGCGCAAGCGGGTGGGCGTGGCTTGCCTGCGCGATTGATTCCGATGGCGCTGCATCATACGGCATCGACAGGCATAGAAATCTGGTTGTCAGCGATTTGTTATGGCGCTGCTTCTGTCGCGATTTTATTGACGGATGAAGAGGCGCCAGAATATCGCCTTGCTCTGCAAAAACAGATACAGATAACGCAAGCGATTTTGTCCGGACTTGGTTATCAGGGGCAGCATATTCATTTGTTGGAAACAGGTTCATCCGCTGAATTGTCGTCGTTTTTGTATGCATTAAAGCCTGCGCAAGTGCCACCGCCAGCATTGTTTAATGTCGCGCAAGATAAGCGCGTCAGCATGGACTTTGCGCTCGATCATCTGCTCAGGCATGCACCGGCCGCGGTCGATGAAGTTGCTTTGCCTGCCGGATCTTTGTATGGATCAGTGGCGATCAATAAGGATGCCTGTACTTTGTGTATGTCGTGCGTAGGTGCGTGTCCAAGTTCAGCTTTGATGGACAATGCTAATTCTCCACAGATACGTTTTATCGAGCGCAATTGTGTGCAATGTGGTTTGTGTGAGGATACTTGCCCGGAACATGCAATAACACTGACCCCAAGGTTATTGCTGAACGATGCTGCCAAACAGGTACGTGTGTTAAATGAAGCGCAGCCATTTCACTGCATACGCTGCAGTAAGCCGTTTGCGACAGCACAAATGATCGAAACCATGCTGCAAAAACTTGGCGCGCATAGTGCGTTTGCTGGGCATCTCGATCGCATTCGTATGTGCCCTGATTGTCGCGTTGTCGATATGATGAGTGCTGCTGATTTGCAGCGTCCGCACTAAGACGATTACCGGAAATACAGAAAAATGGAAACACAGATTAAATTTGAAACTGCCGATCAGGGCGAAGAAACGGCGCGCGCGGATTTATACGGCCTGCTTGCTACCCTGATGTATGCGCCGCCATCGAAAGATTTGCTGCAAGTGCTGAGCAGCGCAGAAACCAATGGCGAGGGTGTGTTGGGTGAGGCCTGGACGCATTTCATAGAGAAAGCAAGAAAGTCCGACGCAGAATCGGTTCGGGATGAATATGAACAGCTTTTTGTCGGCACCGGTAAGCCTGAGGTTTTGCTGTACGGTTCGTATTACCTCAGTGGTTTTCTGATGGAAAAGCCGCTGGCCGCATTGCGGACCGATTTGCAGAATCTGGGGCTGGAACGTGCGGAACATATTGTTGAGTCTGAGGATCATATTGCCTCGCTGTGTGAGGTGATGCGTTACCTGATCGCATCGGACGACATTTTGCAAGCTAATCTGGCAACACAAAAACAGTTCTTTGCGACACACATGCAAAGCTGGGTGGGAACGATGTGTGACGCGATTATCGCGCATCCGCAGGCTTCTTTTTATGCAAGCCTGGCACAGTTGGCAAAAGTTTTCTTTGATGTGGAAATGCAATCTTTTGATATGGAATAAGGGTTACTACTTATTTTTTTGTTGTAATCAAAAGTTTTTGTTCTGCAAATGTTAAATAGTATTAAATATTGATTTTCCTGTCGGGAATCTTTTTTTTGAATGGAGTAGACTGCTGAAAGTTCGGAGACGCGCGCACTTGCTTTCCTCCTTTTTAGAGAGGAAATAAGCTGCGAAACTGGTTTGAGTGTTTTTACCATACTTACCATACCGGTTTCAGCGATCAATCCTTGATCGCTTTTCAATCAGTCTCCAGGTTTAGTTGTCGACATCGGAGACGAACATGGATCAAAAAATTAAACGCCGTAGCTTGCTGGGTGGTTTAGGTGTGGCCGCTGCAGGCTTGTTTGCGCTGAAAGCGGCGCCTGTGGTGCAGGATAAAATTGAAACGCTGGCAGCTCCAGCAGAGCCTGAGGGCACTGGTTATCGCCTGACTGAGCACGTGAAGAAATACTACCGTACCACCACTATTTAATTCTGAGGTGAAGATATGTTGTTAACTCGTAAAGGTGACGCTGCGTCGCGTGCACAAACACGTTTTTCATCCGGACTTGCGGAGTCGCTCGCACGTGCACTGCCGACCATGGACAGACGTGGCTTTTTGAAACGCTCTGGTATTGGTGTTGGCGCTGGTATCGCGGCATCGCAATTAGGGCTGATTAAAAAAGCAAAAGCTTCCGTGTCCGGTGCTGCAACTGGTGGAAAAATTGAAGTACGCCGTACTGTTTGCACCCACTGTTCCGTTGGTTGTGCAGTCGATGCCGTTGTTGAGAATGGCGTCTGGGTCAGACAAAACCCGGTTTTTGATTCACCAATCAATCTTGGCGCGCATTGCGCGAAAGGTGCTGCTTTGCGTGAGCATGGTCACGGTGAATATCGTCTGAAATACCCGATGAAACTGGTCAACGGCAAGTATCAGCGTATCAGCTGGGATCAGGCCTTGACTGAGATTGCCGATAAACTGCTTGATATCAAAAAGACGTCTGGCCCTGATTCGACGTTCTTCGTCGGTTCATCGAAACACAATAATGAGCAGGCGATGTTGTTGCGTAAGTTTGTGTCTTTTTACGGCACAAATAATACCGATCATCAGGCGCGTATCTGTCACTCCACCACTGTTGCCGGTGTTTCGAATACCTGGGGCTACGGTGCGATGACCAATAGCTACAACGATATGCAAAATGCGAAAGCAGCGCTGTATATTGGCTCGAACGCTGCGGAAGCGCATCCGGTGTCGATGCTGCATTTGTTGCACGCCAAAGAAAACGGCTGCAAAGTGATTGTGGTCGATCCGCGTTATACACGTACTGCGGCAAAGTCGAATCAATATATCCGCATCCGTTCTGGCTCAGACATTCCGTTTTTGTACGGCATGATGTATCACATCTTCAAAAATGGCTGGGAAGATAAGCAATACATCCATGACCGTGTTTACGGCATGGAAAAAATCAAAGAAGAAGCGCTGAAGTGGACGCCGGAAAAAGTAGAAGAGGCTTGCGGTGTGCCTGAAGACCAAGTCTACAAAGCGGCTGAAACAATGGCTTTGAATCGCCCATCGACAGTGGTCTGGTGCATGGGGCAGACCCAGCACACGATAGGTAATGCGATCGTGCGTGCTTCGTGTCTGCTGCAGCTGGTGCTCGGTAATATCGGTAAATCCGGTGGTGGTACGAACATTTTCCGTGGTCATGATAACGTGCAGGGCGCAACTGACGTAGGGCCGAACCCTGATTCATTACCGGGTTATTTTGGTCTGGCAACGGGTGCCTGGAAGCACTGGTGTAATGTCTGGGGCGTCGATTACGAATGGGTCAAGAAGCAATTCGCTTCCCAGGCCATGATGGAAAAATCAGGCACGACAGTATCGCGCTGGATTGACGCTGTGCTGGAAAAGAATGAACTGATCGATCAGGAAAACAACGTCAAGGCGATGGTGTTCTGGGGGCATGCGCCGAACTCGCAGACCCGTGGCCTGGAAATGAAAAAGGCATTCGATAAGCTCGATATGCTGGTGGTGATTGATCCTTATCCATCGGCGACAGCTGCGATGGCAGCGATGAAAACGGAAGATCAGCAACTCAATCCTAAGCGTCAGGTGTACCTGTTGCCTGCCGCAACGCAGTTTGAAACATCGGGCTCGGTTACTGCGTCGAACCGTTCAATTCAATGGCGTGAAAAAGTCATTGAGCCCTTATTTGAATCCCGCACTGACCACATGATCATGTATCAATTGGCAGAAAAACTCGGGTTTGCCAAAGAGCTGGTGGCAAAGCTGAAAATGGTGCCGGGCAAAGGCGGCATGATGGAACCAGAACCAGAATCCATGCTGCAAGAGATTAATCGCGGTACCTGGACGATAGGTTATACCGGTCAATCTCCTGAGCGTTTGAAAGCGCATATGCGCAACATGCATTTGTTTGATGTGAAAACGCTCAAATGCAAAGGCGGCAAAGATCCTGTCAGTGGTTACGATATGACGGGTGATTACTTTGGTCTGCCATGGCCTTGTTATGGCACGCCAGAACTCAAGCATCCGGGTTCTCCTAATCTGTACGATACATCTAAGCACGTCATGGACGGCGGTGGTAATTTCCGCGCGAACTTCGGCGTCGAACGTGAGGGTGTCAGTTTGCTGGCAGAAGATGGTTCCCATTCTCTCGGCGCTGATATCACCACTGGCTATCCTGAATTTGACCACGTTTTACTGAAAAAGTTAGGCTGGTGGGATGATCTGACCGAGGCAGAAAAGAAAGCCGCAGAAGGTAAAAACTGGAAAACCGACTTGTCTGGCGGTATTCAGCGAGTGGTCATGAAAGTGCACGGTTGCCATCCTTTTGGTAATGCAAAGGCACGTGCAATCGTCTGGAATTTCCCTGATCCTGTTCCTCAGCACCGTGAACCTTTGTTTGGTACACGCCCTGATCTGGTCGCGAAATATCCTACCCACGATGACAAAAAAGCGTTCTGGCGTATGCCTACGCTGTACAAGTCAGTGCAGCAGAAAAACATCGAAGCAAAACTGTACGAAAAATTCCCTATCATCCTTACTTCCGGACGTCTGGTGGAATACGAAGGTGGTGGTGAGGAAACCCGTTCCAACCCGTGGCTCGCGGAATTGCAACAGGAAAACTTTGTTGAACTCAATCCGAAAGCGGCGGCAGACCGCGGTATCCGTAATGGTGAATATGTGATTGTTTCTACGCCGACTGGTGCGCGCATCAAAGTCAGAGCATTGGTGACACCGCGTGTAGCGGAAGATACCGCGTTTATTCCTTTCCACTTCTCAGGCTGGTGGCAGGGCAAGGATATGAAAGAGTTTTATCCGGAAGGTGCGATGCCTATCGTGCGCGGTGAGGCAGTAAATACAGCAACCACTTATGGCTACGATTCGGTCACGATGATGCAGGAAACCAAGACCACGATTTGTAATATCGAACGGTTCTCAGCGTAATTTCACAGGAGAAGAAAATGGCAAGAATGAAATTTATCTGTGATGCAGAGCGCTGTATCGAATGCAACAGCTGCGTAACAGCATGTAAGAACGAACATGAAGTGCCGTGGGGCGTTAATCGCCGCCGCGTGGTGACCGTCAATGATGGCGTGATCGGACAGGAAAAATCGATTTCCGTCGCGTGTATGCATTGCTCTGATGCGCCTTGTATGGCGGTCTGTCCGGTCGATTGTTTTTACCGTACCGATGAAGGCGTGGTTTTGCACAATAAGGATATCTGCATCGGTTGCGGTTACTGTTCTTATGCCTGCCCATTTGGCGCGCCGCAGTTCCCTTCGAACGGAACTTTTGGTTTGCGCGGCAAAATGGACAAATGTACTTTCTGTTCCGGTGGGCCAGAAGAAGATGGCTCTGAAAAAGAGTTTGAAAAATATGGACGCAATCGCCTTGCCGAAGGTAAGTTGCCTTTGTGCGCTGAGATGTGCTCGACCAAAGCGCTGCTCGGTGGCGATGGTGATGTGATTGCCGATATTTTCCGTACCCGCGTGGTCAAGCGTGGTAAGGGCAGTGAAGTCTGGGGTTGGGGCACTGCCTACGGCAAGGGAAACAATCCAGAGGCTAAGCCTGAGTTGCAGCCAGCCACGGAGAAATAAATCATGAAAAAGACAATGTGGATTATTTCAGGTTTGCTTGCGCTGATGAGTTTGTCCGCCTGTGGCGAACGTGATCAGGCAACCACGACCAAACGTGGTCTGGTCGATGAAAAAGCATGGAAGGGTGCGCACAACGGTTTCGTTGTGAAAGAGTGGACTCCCGGCGATAAAACGGCATGGGAAAATCAGATCCGCGCCCGTAATCAATACCAGAACGAGTATGTCAAAACCAATTAAACGAAGGAGTTGACATGAGATCTTTGATTCTTTCGCTGACCTTGGCACTGACAGCAGCAGTAGCATCTGCCCAGGCTGCCGGGCAGGCTACAGCACCTGCAAATGCGGCGGCAACTACGGCACCGGCAGAAAAACTGCCGGGCGTTGAGTCGGTCGATATCCTGAAACAAAATCAGGCCGAGCGCACGCAAACACAACCCGGCAATCTGGCACCGACATATCGTCTGGTGGCGGACGGCACCAAGCATTATTCGAGCTTGCCAGCGCTGGAGGCGGGTGTGCTGATACAGGGGAAAACGCAATTTCCCGGTCAGGCACGCGCGACGACAGCAGGTGAGGCATGGCGTCAATATCGGAATGGCCCGCTGACGATGATCGGCGGTGGCATTTTGCTGGCGGCGTTAGCCGCAGTGGCGGCGATGTATCTGATTCGCGGTCAGATTCGTCTCGATGGTCCGCGCACTGGCCGTCTGATTGAGCGTTTCACGCCGACTGAACGAACGCTGCACTGGAGTATGGCGTTGAGCTTCGTTGCTCTGGCAAGCTCCGGTATTGTGATGTTGTTCGGTAAGCACATACTGTTGCCATTCTTCGGTCTGACGCTGTTCGGCTGGCTGGCATTTTTATGCAAGAACATTCATAACTTTGTCGGCCCGATATTCACGGTGTCTATCATTCTGTTCTTTATCAAATTTGCCCGCGATAATTTACCGTCGGCATCGGATATTAAATGGATGGCGAAATTGGGTGGGTTACTCAGTGGTGCCCACGTGAGTTCGCATCGCTTCAACGCTGGTGAAAAAATTATTTTCTGGGGTGGCGTCGTTGGCCTGGGTCTGATTGTCAGTGCATCGGGTTTCGTACTTGATAAACTGGTGCCGGGGTTCGAATACAGCCGTGCTTACATGCAGATTGCCAGTATTGTGCATATTGCTGCTGCGATGCTGGCAGCGGGTATGGTGATTGGTCATATCTATCTTGGTACGATAGGGATGGAAGGCGCTTATGAATCCATGCGTACCGGCTATGTTGATGACGTCTGGGCGAAAGAGCATCACGATCTCTGGTATGCCGATATCGAGCAAGGAAAAATTCCGCGTGTGCGCAGTGCGACGGCGACAGCGGAGTCCAAAGTAGCCGTGGTCAACGCCTAGTTGAGTTGGAGAAAAAAATGAAATCTAAAAATTTATGGTCGGTGACATCGGTGTGCGTAGCGTTGCTGTCGGGCTTGTTTGCAACGGCCAGCTTCGCTAAATTGCCGGAACCGACACCAGAAGCAAAAGCAAAGGCGGCTGAAGCCAAAGCAAAAACAGCTTGGTCAGATAAAGTGGCAGCGTATCAGCTATGCAAATCGCAAGACAAAGTGGCGGCAGCTTATCTGAAGGGAAAAGACGCTAAAGCGGTGGTGGCAACACCGGCATGCACCGACCCAGGCCCTTATGTGCCGGAAGTCGCTGCGGCTCCGGCCAGTGCTTCGGCGACGTCCGCTGTTGCAGCGACAACGCCTGCAAGCAATACGCCTGTCGCGATTAAGAAGTAAGTCCTGTCCCGTAAAATACACATACTCCCCCCTTAAAATGGCATTTCACCCTTAATCTCCTTGTAGATATTGGGCTGCCAGATATACTCCGGGGGAGTATATTTTCACCGATTTGTGCCCTCCTGGCCGGAAAAAATAATGCCTGACTCTCCGTATATGCCAGAGCTGTCCAGATCCACCGTCGCGCTGACCAAAGAAGTGCAGGTCACCGATGAGCGTGGTCGCGTTAATCTGATCTCCATTCCTGCAGAGCGCCCATTAACCGTTTATCTTGATAAGCGTGAATTGGTGACGCTGATGACCATGGGTGGCAACCCGGAAGCATTGGTACTTGGCTACCTACGCAATCAGCGTCTGCTGCGCCAGATCACTGATATCGCTTCGGTACAGGTGGATTGGGAAGTGTCTGCGGCCGCGGTCGTCACGCATACCGGTGTGACGGACATTGAAGAGCGCACATCAAAACGTGTTGTGACGACGGGTTGTGGTCAGGGCACTGTGTTTGGCGGGCTGATGGATGAAGTCGATCAGATTGTGTTGCCAGACAGCGCGCGCATCCGCCAGTCTTCTCTGTATAAAATCATCGACACCATCCGCACTCAGCAGTCGGTGTATAAAAAAGCCGGCTCGGTTCACGGCTGCGCTTTATTTTCAAATCAGGGTGAACTTTTATATTTTGTTGAAGATGTCGGTCGTCACAACGCCGTAGATGCAATCGCCGGAAAAATGTGGCTGGATCGCGTTGATGGTGGCGACAAAATTTTTTACAGTACCGGTCGCCTGACTTCTGAAATGGTGATTAAAGGGGCGCAGATGGGCATTCCCATTTTATTGTCGCGCTCAGGTACTACCGAGATGGGGCATCAGGTTGCATCGCAGATAGGCATGAGTCTGTTTTCCCGTTGCACAGGGCGACATTTCCTGTTGCTGACACATCCGCAGCGTCTTGAGTTCGAACCAGAGTTGTTTGCTGAAACAACGCCAGCTTCGGTTTCTGTCTGACTCTCACTTCTTATTCAGCTTTTTTACAGTGCAGGCGTAGTCGGTATCCTCGTCGCGCTGAAAACGGTAAAATGCTGGTTTTAACTTTACCCGCATACTGGTGTTGCTTCTGCTACAGGCTGACGCAGCACGCGGTGCAATTCATCTCATGACTGTCGTCCGTACCCGTTTTGCTCCCAGCCCGACTGGCTATCTTCACGTTGGCGGTGCCCGTACCGCTTTGTTCAGCTGGGCGTTTGCGCGCCATCATGGCGGCACATTTGTTTTACGTATTGAGGATACCGATCTTGAACGCTCCACCCCGGAAGCGGTGCAAGCCATTCTGGATGGTATGAACTGGTTGGGTTTGCAGCATGATGAGGGCCCGTTTTATCAGATGCAGCGTATGGAACGTTATCGTTCAGTGCTGGCGGAAATGCTGGCTAATGGCAGTGCCTATCATTGCTATTCATCACCTGAGGAAGTCGAGGCGATGCGCGAGCGTCAACGTGCTGCCGGCGATAAGCCGCGTTACGACGGTACATGGCGCCCGGAAGCCGGCAAAACACTGCCAGCAGTACCTGCAGATCGTAAGCCAGTGATCCGTTTTAAAAATCCTCTGGATGGCGACGTTAGTTGGAATGATGTCGTCAAAGGGGCGATCACGATCAGCAATAAAGAACTCGATGATCTGGTCATTGCGCGTCCGGATGGCACGCCAACTTACAATTTCTGCGTCGCGGTGGATGACTGGGATATGCAGATTACCCACGTCATTCGTGGTGACGACCACGTGAATAACACACCGCGTCAGATCAATATTCTGAATGCGCTTGGCGCAACGCTGCCGCAATACGGACATGTTCCTATGATTCTGGGCACCGATGGGCAAAAGCTCTCCAAACGCCGCGATGCTGTCAGCGTGATGGATTATTTCGACAAAGGTTATCTGCCAGAGGCTATGCTGAACTATCTTGCGCGCCTGGGCTGGAGTCACGGCGACGATGAATTGTTCTCTATGGAGCAGATGTGCAGCTGGTTTGATCTGACCCATTTATCCGGTTCTGCGGCGCAATTTAATCCTGAAAAACTGGCCTGGATTAATAACCACTACATCAAAGCTGCTGATAATCAGCGTCTTGCCGATTTAATCCGTGTGCAGATGGAAAAAGATGGCGCCGTATTCACCGACGCGCCAGCTTTGCCTGCAGTGATTGCTTTGCTGAAAGAGCGCGCAAATACGACGGTGGAGCTGGGGCAGGCGGCCATGTTGTTTTATCGTCAGCCAGCGGCAGATGCTGCTTTGCTGACGCAACATGTGACTGCTGCGGTATTGCCTGCATTGCGCCAATACGCAGAAGCTTGCAAAACAGTCGAATGGAATAAAGTTGCTTTGTCTGCTGCGCTGAAGCAGGTGCTGGCAGATCATACGTTGAAGATGCCACAACTTGCGATGCCATTACGTCTGCTGTTAACCGGGCAGTTGCAGACGCCATCAATTGATGCTGTTGTCGAATTGTTTGGGCGCGAAGTTGTTTTGCAGCGTCTGGCAGTAATCGCAGCTGATTAATCGAGAGCGGGTGAGGGCTTTACAATAAAGCGTTCATCCCCTATAATCTCGCTTCTATTCTGTGTCGGGGGTATAGCTCAGCTGGGAGAGCGCTTGCATGGCATGCAAGAGGTCAGCGGTTCGATCCCGCTTACCTCCACCAAAAAAGTGCACTGCCATTAGGCAGTATGCGAAACAGAAAATACTTGCTGTCCCCATCGTCTAGAGGCCTAGGACATCACCCTTTCACGGTGAGTACAGGGGTTCGAATCCCCTTGGGGACGCCAATAAATTTAGTATGTTTATTGTGGGCGGCAAGTAAAGCAGTATCAGGTCAGTAACAAGGACAGAATATGTCCCCATCGTCTAGAGGCCTAGGACATCACCCTTTCACGGTGAGTACAGGGGTTCGAATCCCCTTGGGGACGCCAGCTTTAAATCCACTTCCTCTTGTCAGGTAAGTGCGGGTCAGTAACAAGGACAGAATATGTCCCCATCGTCTAGAGGCCTAGGACATCACCCTTTCACGGTGAGTACAGGGGTTCGAATCCCCTTGGGGACGCCAGGTAAAAGCCAGCTTAATCAATTAAGCTGGCTTTTTTTATTGTGATGTCGGTTTTGCTCGTTGAAGTCCGGATACATTCATGAGCTGCATTATTCTTTTGTTCTCCCTTATCACTCAATGAAAAATTATCGGTAAGGTTGCGCCCCCCCAGCTCGCATATTGGTAAGCAACACAGCGAGCCCCTCTTCATCTGATTTGAGCAGCGTGATGTTGCCGCTTGCTCACCTGCGCATAGCCATGTTTACTGTGGGTGAAAATCTCCATCTTGATAAAACAATCTCTGCGTAGTTCGATGAATTGTCTGGAGTAGTTCTATTGATGTATATCATGCGCAATCTCGCCCCATTAAAATCGCCTGTGTAGTATTGAGAGTTTTGCCGTGAAGCTATCTGGAAAAAAGGAGATGAGCGATGCACGCATTTGCAAATTTAAAGATAGGCGTTCGTTTGTCGATCGGTTTTGGTATTTTGATTTTAATGACGCTGGGCATGGGTGGCGCAGGGCTGCAACGTTTTGCGGAAGTGAATGCCGTGAACAGCAGAATCATTGAAAAGGATTGGGTAAAAGCCGAGGCAGCGAATGTTATTAACGCCACTACCCGGGCCAATGCGCGGAATACGATGGAGCTTCTGATTGTGGATGATGCCACTCAGGCGGGCAGAGTCAAGCAATCGATTGAGGCGAATAAGCAGGTCATCAGTGCGGCCTTAGACACTCTGAAGCAACTGATTTATTTACCTGAAGGTCAGGCCTTGCTGGCGACATTGACCGAACGACGGACAGCGTATGTCGCTTCGTTTTCAAAAGTGCTGAAACAGATAGATGCCGGAGACAAAACCGGTGCAATTCAGACGATGAACACTGAGACATTACCGGCGTTGGATGCGCTGCAAGAACCTATCGTTGCCCTGACAAATTTACAGAAAAAAATTGTTGTTAACAGTAGTGGGGAAGTGCGGGATCGTATTGCTTCTGCCACTGCATTGCTGATTGTGCTGACTATCGCAGGTTTATTCGTTGGTGTCGGGCTGACGTGGTTTATTTCGCGCTCAATTACGCGACCACTCAGTGAGGCTGTGCATATTGCCCGTACCGTTGCTTCGGGTGATTTGACGACGAAAGCACAGATCACCACGAAAGATGAGTGCGGTCAGTTATTGCAGTCCATGCAGGAAATGAACGACAGCCTTGTGCATATCGTAAATCAGGTGCGTGGCGGTACAGACCTGATGGCTGCAGCCACACATGAAATCGCAGACGGCAATATGGAGCTTTCCTCTCGTACCGAAGAGCAAGCCAGCGCGCTTGAGCAAACTGCGGCCTCGATGGAGCAACTGGCATCGGCGGTGAGGGATAACTTTGAGTCGGGTATGCATGCCAACCGGCTTGCCGAATCAGCGGCTCAGGTCGCTGCTAAAGGTGGTGCCGTCGTCGGTGAGGTTGTGCAGACGATGGAAGCAATCAATGTTTCCTCGCGCAAGATTGCGGACATTATCGGCGTCATTGATGGCATTGCGTTCCAGACTAATATACTGGCGCTCAACGCGGCAGTTGAGGCCGCCCGCGCGGGTGAGCAGGGGCGCGGCTTTGCGGTTGTGGCATCCGAGGTTCGTTCGCTTGCCGGGCGATCTGCGAATGCCGCGAAGGAAATCAAAACGCTGATTTCTGATTCGGTAGGTAATGTGAGTGATGGTTGCCGACTGGTGGAGCAGGCAGGTAGCACCATGGATGAGATCGTGGTACACGTGCGTCGTGTGGCGGACCTGATGGGAGAAATTACGACCGCAAGTAAAGAGCAGACGACTGGCATTGAACAGGTGAATCAAGCGGTCGCTCAAATGGATACGGTAACGCAGCAAAATGCCGCATTAGTAGAAGAGGCCGCGGCCGCAACCCAGTCTCTCGATCATCAGGCAAACTCTCTGGTGCAGGCGGTCAGTATTTTTAAGTTAGGTACGCCACATTCATCAATTGGTTTCTCACGCGCCTCGCCTGCGTTACTCAACGTTTAATCTGGATACGGACATGGCATATTTTGAGTGGGCCGACGACATGGTGATCGATAACGGGCCGATTGATGAAGATCACAAAAAATTAGTCAATCTGGTCAATGAGTTGCATACAGCGACCAGTGTCGGGCGCGGTCAGGAAGTGATTGAGGCAATCATGAGTGAACTGATCACCTACACAAAAGATCATCTTCTTCGTGAAGAGCAAGCGATGGCGGCACTGAAATTTCCAAATCTGGAGCGGCATAAAGAGGGACATCATCAATTTACGGAACGACTGAATACATTACAGAGCCAGTACGAAGCGGGAAGCATTACCGTAGCATCGCAGCTTTCGTCTGTTTTACGGGATTGGTTGTCTTTGCATATCCGCCGCTCCGATAAAGAAATTAAAGTGTATCTGCAAAAGAAGTGACACTTTTCAGCGGCATTTCATCAATAAAAAAAGCCCTGTTTGTATCAACAGGGCTTTTTTACATGGCGAGTTTTATTTATTTTTTGGCTTGATATAGTTTGTCGAATTCACCGCCATCATCAAAATGCTTTTTCTGTGCTTGTTTCCAGCCACCGAAAACTTCATCGACAGTGAAGAGGTTGATCGCTTTGAAGTTGGCGGCATATTTTTTAGATGCGACTTCCGAGCGCGGGCGGAAGAAGTGTTTGGCGGCAATTTCCTGGCCCTGTTCGCTGTACAAAAATTGCAGATACGCCGTTGCTACTTTGCGTGTGCCGAGTTTATCAACAACTTTATCGACAACGGCGACCGGTGATTCTGCGAGTATTGATGTTTTCGGATAAACGACATCGTAGTGATCGCCAAATTCCTGTTTGACCAGTTGCACTTCATTCTCAAAAGTGACTAAGACGTCGCCAATTTCTCTTTGCGTAAAAGTAGTGGTCGCACCGCGTCCGCCGGCATCGAGTACCGGAACATTTTTAAACAGACGATCAACCAATTGTCGCGCTTGTGCTTCGTTGCCACCGCCCTTAATAACCGAGCCCCACGCAGCGAGGTAGGAATAGCGTCCGTTACCGGAAGTCTTGGGATTGGGAATGATCACTTTGACGCCAGGTTTGCCAAGATCATCCCAACTGGCGATGCGTTTTGGATTCCCTTTGCGCGTCAGGAACACCATGGTCGAATAAAATGGCGCAGAGTTGTTTGGGAATGATTTCGCCCAGTCTTGCGGAACCAGACCTTTCTCCGCAAGGATATCGATATCGTTTGCCTGATTCATCGTGACTACTGATGCTGCCAGACCATCGATGACAGAGCGTGCCTGCTTGCTGGAGCCGCCATGTGACTGATTAATCGTAATGGATTCTCCGGATTTCTTTTTCCATTCTGCGATGAAAGCCGGATTTACTTCTTTGAATAATTCACGCGTGACATCATAAGACGCATTCAGCAGCGGCTCGGCAGCCTGAGCGGTGAGCGAGGGGGTAAGCAGGCTGGCACCAATCAGTGCAACGACACCGGCAATGCTTAAGCGACGGTGCGCTTGCAAACCTGAGTTTGTTTTCATGTGCGATCTCCCAAATATAAGTTACCGTTATCTTCCATAAATTAAGCGCAGAAGGAAACGATAGTATTCTTCTTTACTTAGATGAAAAATGCATTTGTCGAATATGAAACAATAATTTTTCTGTATATCGTTGCGTGAAAACAATCTAAGTGATGTGCTCCCGAAGGCGTATTCGCAGACATAATTTTGCTACACTCAATCCCTTGTTTGTATTTTTACTTACTCTATGAAAACAAATGCTTCTTTCTCTGCGAGCCTGCTGGTAACGCTGCTAGTGGGTACGTTGGCCGCACCGTTGGCCGTCGCGCTGGATAAAACTGCGAGTGCTTCTGCACATGCTACGCAAGCGGGTGGTATCGAATGGCGCAAAGATAATAATGTGGATGCGGCTTTCTCCTTGGCAAAGTCTACCAATAAACCGTTATTTCTTTACTGGGGAGCGGTTTGGTGCCCGCCTTGCAATCAAGTCAAGGCAACGATATTCAATCGTCAGGAATTCATTGATAAGTCACGGCATTTTATTCCTGTGTATCTGGATGGCGATAGCCCGGGGGCGCAGAAATTTGCGGCGCAATTCAAAGTGCGTGGTTACCCGACGATGATATTGTTCAAGCCGGATGGAACTGAAATTACCCGCTTGCCTGGCGAGGTGGATTCTGAGCGCTATCTGCAGGTGCTGACGCTGGCATTGAATACCTCGGCATCGGCGGCTGATTCCTTAAAACTGGCATTAGCGGGGAATAAGTCGCTGAAGCAGGATGACTGGAGCCTGTTGGCGGATTATTCATGGGATGATCCTCAGCAAAAGCTGGTGAACAACAAAGATTTGCCAGCGACGTTATTGCGTTTGTCCGAGTTAAGTCCAGCTGGATTAAATGCAACGCGTCTGTATTTGAAAGCCTTATTTGCGGCTGCCAATGCCAGACCGGGGCAGACAGTTCCTGCCATTGACAAACAGCAGGCCACCGAGCGCTTAATCAAGTCACTTGCAGATGCGAAAGTTGCGCGTGACAACCTTGATCTCGTGGCTGGTTCTGCGGCGGAGCTGACGGAATTTTTAACTTCCGCAAAATCAGAGCAGCGTGGCAAACTCACTGCAGCATGGAATGTCGCCCTGAGTAAGCTCGCTGACGATAACAGCATATCGAAAACAGACAGACTGAGTGCCATCATTGCGCAGATCGCGCTGGCTAAGCTTGATAATGCTAAACCGTCGGCAGCCTTGCAAAAAGACGTGCAGAAGCGTGTGTCGCAAATCGAGCAGGCTACTGGCGACGCGTATGAGCGGCAATCGGTGGTAAGTTCCGCTGCCTATGCATTAGGAAATGCGGATTTGCTGGATGCGTCAGATACCTTGCTGAAAGCAGAATTAAAACGCTCGCATTCGCCGTATTATTTCATGTCAACCTTGGGCTCGAACGCGAAGAAGCGTGGCGATAAACTGGCTGCAGTGAATTGGTATCAACAGGCATATAACGCAGCAAAAGGTCCTGCAACCCGCTTGCAATGGGGTTCGAATTATGTGGTCGGTCTGATCGAACTGACGCCAGAAGACGATGCGCGTATTGAAAAAGCAGTTTCAGGTGTCTTTGCTGAATTGTCGAAAACAGAAAATGCTTTTTATCAGCGCAATCATGCTTATCTTGAAAAGATGGGCAAGAAATTAGGCGAGTGGAACAAAGATAAAAAGCATCAGGTGACTTTCCAGAAAGTGCATGCACAGCTGGATAGCATATGTGCAAAATTACCGGCAAACGATGGCCAGAAAGCGACTTGTCAGGGTGTCTTGTCGAAATCCTGATTCTCGTTAATCGAAGAAAAAATGCGGCTGAGGCCGCATTTTTTTTGCCCCGACAATCATGAATGAGAATTTCTGAAGTACTGGAAACACGCATTGCATCGCTTATACGAATTTTTGTATATACAAGTTACTTTATATGATTGGAACGAATTTGGTATCTTCGATAAAATCCATTATTCGTTATTTATTGGTTTGAGATTCAGTGATTCATATTGAGCAATTAGAAAAGCATTATCAGGTTGGCGGGCGTGAAGTACATGCGCTGCGCAACATACATCTGACTGTTCGCAAGGGGCAGATTTTCGGCATCATCGGACGCTCAGGAGCCGGTAAAAGTACTTTGCTGAGAGCGTTGAATTTACTTGAGCGCCCAAGCAGCGGCAAGGTTCTGATTGAAGGTGAAGACATCACCCGGTTTAATTCAGAACAGTTGCACAGCTTGCGGCAACGTATCGGCATGGTGTTTCAACATTTTAATTTGTTGAACGCAAAAACTATTGCTGAAAATATAGATTTCCCTCTCAAGCTCGCCGGTACTTACAGTAAAGATGCACGTCAGCAGCGCGTCGATGAGTTACTGGAATTGGTCGGACTGAGTGATCAACGACATAAATTTCCATCGCAATTGTCGGGTGGGCAAAAGCAACGGGTAGGTATTGCTCGCGCGCTGGCAAATTACCCTCATCTTTTGTTGTGTGACGAGGCAACGTCAGCACTTGACCCTGAAACGACGCAGGCAATTCTGCGCTTGCTGTCAGACATCAATCAGAAACTGGGATTAACGATCGTACTGATCACGCATGAGATGCAGGTGATACGCACAATCTGCGATCAGGTTGCGGTGATCGACGCTGGCGAGATTGTTGAGAGTGGCGATGTTGCCGATGTATTCCTGCATCCACAACATGCGGTAACGCAAAGTCTGGTCGCAGAAAATCAGGCGCTTGATCTCGATCTGTTGCAGAGAATTCAGCGTCATGAAAACAGTCAGTTGCTGCGTCTGACCTATGTCGGCGCGGCGACGCATGAACCGATACTGAGTCGTATCGCGGCGCAGACTAAAGCGGATATCACGATTTTGCAGGGAACAATTTCCCGCATCAAGAACACGCCGTATGGTCAACTGTTAGTGGAATTGTCGGGAGCGCCGGATCAAATTGCGGTGGTATTGAATTTGTTGCGCGACCTCGATGTGCGTACAGAAATCATTGAAGGAGCGCACTGATGGATTTTTCAAACATAGACTGGGAAGACATCGCGCAGGCGACACTGGATACCTTGACGATGACGGGTTTCTCTTTATTTTTTACCGTGCTGCTGGGTTTGCCTTTGGGTGTATTGCTATTCCTTACCGGTAAAAATCAGCTGTTAGAGCAACGCGGTATTTATGCGTTGTTATCTTTTGTGGTGAATATTCTTCGCTCGGTTCCTTTCATTATTTTGCTGATTGTCCTGATTCCGTTCACCTTGTTGCTGGTGGGTACCTCACTGGGTGTGGCTGGCACTATCCCGCCGCTGGTCATCGGGACGACGCCTTTTTTTGCGCGTCTGGTGGAAAACGTTTTACGTGAAGTGGATCGCGGCATCATTGAAGCCTGCCAGGCGATGGGGGCGAAAACGCATCAGATCATTATTCACGCCTTGCTACCTGAAGCCTTGCCTGGCCTGCTGGCGGCGGGAACTGTAACGACAATCGCCTTGGTGTCGTATGCCGCGATGTCGGGTGTGATAGGCGGTGGCGGCCTTGGTGATCTGGCGCTGCGTTTTGGATATCAACGATTTCAGACGGACGTCATGGTCGTGACGGTAACGATACTGATAGTGCTGGTGCAGTTATTACAATTCTTCGGAGACAAGTTGGTGTTGCGATTTACCCGTAAGTAATTTCATTTATATAAATTTAAGGATAATAAATTATGGCTCTCTCTTTTAAACGTCACTTAGCTAGCTTGTTGGTAAGCACTTTCAGCGCAGCAGCTTTGCTTGCTTCCGGCGCAGCATCTGCTGCCGATACCTTGACTATCGCAGCAACGCCGGTTCCGCACGCGGAAATTCTAGAGTTTGTGAAGCCGCTGCTGGCGAAAGAAGGTGTGGACTTAAAAATTAAAGTATTCACTGATTATGTTCAGCCTGCCGTTCAGGTCAACGAAAAACATCTGGATGGGAATTTCTTTTTGCATCAGCCCTATCTGAATGAATTTAAAAAGAGCCATAAAAACGATATCGAAGTGCCCGTCGCTAAAGTGCACGTTGAGCCATTCGCGGCCTATTCTTCTAAATACAAAAAAGTAGCGGATATTCCGAATGGTGCGACTGTCGCGATTCCAAATGACCCGTCAAATTCGGGGCGTGCTTTGTTGTTACTGGCGAAACAGGGACTGTTGAAATTAAAAGATCCAAGTAATATTTCTTCAACCAAAAAAGATATTATTGAGAATCCGAAAAATCTGAAATTCAAAGAACTGGAAGCGGCGACCTTGCCACGCGTTTTGAACCAGGTCGATCTGGCATTGATCAATACAAATTACGCTATCGAAGCAAAGCTGAATCCGGTGAAAGATTCTTTGTTTATTGAAGATGCCAATTCTCCGTATGCAAATTTGCTGGTGGCACGTGACGATAATAAAAACAGCCCGGCATTTAAAAAGCTGATCACAGCTGTGAACTCTCCTGAAGTGAAGAAATTCATTGAAGAAAAATACAAAGGTGCTGTTGTTCCTGCATTCTGATTTGTTGCCTCCACTTCCTCGTTCACATGCTTAAATTGGTCGGACGAGGATGCTGAAGTCAGTTAAAACAGGCGAAAAAAAAGCTACTCATTGAGTAGCTTTTTTTGATTCTGATGAAATCAGTTGCGAACGATACGTTTGTATTCGTTTGTGCGTGTATCGATCTCGATCACGTCATCCTGGCTGACGAACAGCGGAACTTGTACGGTATGTTGATGCGCTTCGATCGCATTTTCGATCTTCGCTTCTTTCAATACGTTACCGGAAGTATTGCCTTTAACTGCAGGTTCAGAGTACACAACCTGACGCGCAATCGTTGTTGGCAATTCAACAGAGATCGCTTTGCCATCATAGAAAACAGCTTCGCATTCCATGCCGTCTTTTAGGTAATGCAATGCATCGCCCAGATTTTCTTCTTCGATTTCATACTGTTCGTAGTCTGCATCCATGAATACAAACAATGGATCAGCGAAGTAAGAATAAGTTACTGGCTTTTTGTCGAGGACAACAACGTCAAATTTGTCATCGCCACGGAAAACGCTTTCCTGTGGGCTGTTTGTCAGAAGATTTTTCATCTTCCATTTGTAGGTGAAGCCTGTGCGGCTTGAACCGTTGACATCAGAGCGCAAGACGATCATAGGCTTGCTATCGACCATAATAATGTTGCCAACACGAATTTCTTTTGCAGGTTTCATAGCGAATAATTATAAAAAGTAGGTTGCATAAAAATCATCTGTCGCCTACTGGCAGAACGCCCCGCAAGCCCGTTTGATTCAATTTGAAAAACACATTAAAAATTAACCGTGTATTTTACCTTATTTTTATTCATTATTTACACTTTGCTGATGAACTGTGTGAGCAAACTTCAGTAAATTTGATGTCATATCGCCATTGGCAATCAGTTGCTGCTGCCATTGCAATGCCAGATCAGTCATTTGTTGCATGTCTGCTGTTAATTCTTGCCACACAGTGTCCCACTGAATAGGGGCGGGCGTCACACCATTCCAGGCGAGCATCATCGCCGCAAGCTTGTTGCTATTAACTCCGTAACATTGCAAGAACGCGTTCAGCTTTACGTGATGCAAATTTTCATCTTGCGGATAGATATGCCAGATAAATGGTTTGCCTGCCCATTGCGCACGGACAAACGAATCTTCTCCGCGGACAAAATTCAGATCGCACGCCCACAGCAGTTTGTCATAGTCAGGTTGCGGTACAAACGGCAGTACGCGAATCGTTAGAGCACCGATGGTGGCAACGCTGCCAGCTGTTGCGGGTTGGCCTGTGAACGCCTGAACCGCTTCCACAGCAACACCTTCCGGTACCAGGCAGATGATGGGCGTTGCATTGTTTTTCCATGCCTCAAACAAGGCAGCTGCCGGAGCATGTGGGTAGCAGAACAATGAAATTTTCAGCGCGTCAATTTCATTTCTGCTTAATCCTAAACCGGATAGAAACTCAGCGATTGTCGCCGGGTCTGATATAAATTGCTGACGCTGCTGCTCTAATTCTGACTCTATCAGGAGTCCGCCGGTTTTGCTGTTAAATCCCGGGAAGAAAAAATATTTTGTGAGTGGCAGTGAACCGTGAGGCGATGACAGCGTATGGCAGCCTTCCACCCATGCTTCCGCACTTAAACCTTCCAGATTCAGCCACACCGCACGAGGCTTGCGTTGCGCCATCGCTTGAATGTAGGAGGGTGGAATGTCGCAGGCAAAAAATTCAATGACGATGTCGCTGACATCTTCCGGCGTAAATGTACCGTTCTGGTCGCGCCAGTGATGTACGGTGACTCCGGCGATGTTCTGCGTATCGATATTCAGTTTTACGTCAGGACAAATCCGCTGAAAGCTGCGCAGATCATCTACCCACAAGTGAACGTTGATGTGATGTTCGCGCTCCAGTTGTCTTGCCAGACGCCAGCAGATACCGATGTCGCCGTAGTTGTCGACGACCTTACAAAATAAGGTCAGGGATTTTAAGGATTGAACTTGTTCAGACATGAAAAATCAGTAACGTTGTTGAAGCCGTGCTGAGTGTCAGATGCGGCTTCTCGATATTATCGGTAATTGTTTTTCCACTCGCGCAATGCGGCAAAAGTGGAAGCATCATCTTGATGTGCAGATATTTTTCCGGTACTCAGTAAGCGTTCAATAACAGCAGGTTCGCGGCTGCGCAAAAATGGATTGCTATGCTTTTCCAGTCCTATCTGTCCCGGCACTGTCGGTATGCCTTCATCTCTTTTGCGTTGCTCGCGGAGTAAACGTTCTGCGATGGCCTGATTATCGGGTTCAACTTCTTTGGCAAAGCGCAAATTAGACAGCGTGTATTCATGCGCGCAATAGACCGCCGTATCGTCGGGCAGGGCAGCAAGTTTATCAAGTGAAGACAACATTTGTGCGGGCGTTCCTTCAAACACGCGCCCGCAACCACCAGCGAAGAGTGTATCGCCGGAAAATAACCAGTGCTGCACTGACGCAAAATAGGCGATATGGCCCAGCGTGTGTCCAGGCACTGCGATCACTTGCAGCGTCCAGCGCATCTCAGGGATATCAACGATGTCGCCTTCTGCTAAGGGATGGCTGACCGCCTGAATACCATCATTTAGAGGGCCATATACTGGCACGTTAAAGTGCTGCAATAACGCCGGAACGCCGCCGATATGATCACTATGGTGATGCGTCAGTAAAATGGCTGACAATGTCAGTTGATGTGCTTCAAGTGCCTTTAAGATAGGGGGCGCATCTCCTGGGTCTACGACTGCCGCATGTTTGCCGTCGTGGATGACCCACAGATAATTGTCGTCAAAAGCGGGCACAGTCAATATACTCAGAGAATTCGTCATAGACACGTATGGAAGCTGTGGAAAAGAACATTATAGACCTCGATACCTGGCTGGAGTTACCTGCGGGACGGTATATTCGCGACTGGGAAGAAGCCTTGCTGGCGAAGATCACGGTCGATATATTCGGTTTTAATGCATTGCAGATCGGCTTGCCGCAGATTAACGCACTGGCGGCGAGTCGTATGCCGCATCGATGGTGTTCAAATCCGGATTTGACGAATTTGACGGAAGAAAGTGCGAGCAGGGTCGTGGTGACGCATGATTTTTCTGAGCTGCCTTTTGAAACGCAGAGCATAGACCTGATCGTTTTGCCGCATGTACTGGAATTTGCTGTGGAACCGCATCAGATGTTGCGCGAAGTAGAACGGGTGTTGATTCCTGAAGGCAGGTTGATCGTGACGGGTTTCAATCAGACCAGTTTGTGGGGCGCAAGACAATTTGTCGGGCGTCTGAATAAAAACTATTATCTGCCGCATGAAGGCGAGTTCATCAACCCGGCCCGTTTGAAAGACTGGCTGAAATTACTGAATATGGAAATCGGACCGGTTCATTTTGGTTGTTACGCGCCGTCGTGTCGTTCAGAAAAATGGTTGCATCGTCTTCAATTCATGGAAAAGGCCGGACAACGATGGTGGCCGTATTTCGGTTCTGTCTACGTTATGCAGGCAATTAAACGGGTGCGTGGCATGCGCATGATAGGGCCTGCATTGAAGCAGAAGCGCGTTGTACGCGGTGCCGCTATTCCGGTCGCAAATAAAGCAAAAAAATAAATATGGATAAGATAGAAATTTATACAGATGGTGCTTGTAAGGGCAATCCTGGTGTCGGTGGTTGGGGCGCTTTGTTGGTTGCAGGAACGAAAGAAAAAGAGTTATTCGGCGGCGAACGGGAAACCACCAATAATCGCATGGAGTTGATGGCGGTGATCCGCGCGCTGGGTGCACTGAAGCGACCATGTCATATCGTTTTGCATACCGATAGCCAGTATGTACTGAAGGGGATTACTGAGTGGATCACCGGCTGGAAAGCCAAAGGCTGGAAAACGGCATCTAAGGCCCCGGTCAAGAATGTCGATCTCTGGCAGGAACTTGATGCGGCACAGTTGACGCATCAGATTGAATGGCGCTGGGTACGTGGACATACCGGTCATCCCGGCAATGAACGCGCTGATCAGTTAGCCAATCGCGGCGTTGATCTGGTCTTGTCTGGCGGGGCTTGAGGGTATTTCACCTTCAAACTATTCTATGCTGCAGTGTTGACGCTGGTGTTGGTGGGGGCTGGTTTGTGCCTTGCCAGCCCGCATGGAATATAGGCTGTGGGGCATGCCTGAATTATGCTTCTGGTAGTTCGCTCATGCCCTTTTGCAACCGGCTCAGAAATTGATGGATGTGGTAAGCATCAACCAGTCCGTGATGAACGAAGCTGGCGACAGGTAACTGCATTTTTCCATTTTCCATATGACATTTTCCTGCTGATATTTTCGGTACGCTATCCATGCCATCATGACGGCGTGCATGCGTGATACCTGTAAAATTAATCCACGGCATCGCAGAAAAATGAATGGCATCATTGCGTTTGCATTCATCTGTAAAGCACAGACCTGTGTCATTTTTTACTTTGTCCATCGCACTGTTCGCATCTGTTGAAAATACAGCGAAATCCTCGTGAAACGGTATCGGGCAGAAGCCAAAGGTGTTATCTACGCGGCTAATAGTGGCGTTCGCGTGTATCCGTGCATATTCAACGACCAGACCATTTTCGATGCGATAGCGCATTGCTTCAGTATCGTTAATTGCCTGTAAAACGCGTTGCAGATAAAACAGAAAGAAAGACGTTTTGGTTTGCTTGCAATAGTGATAGGCGGCGTCACAGTCTATATTGGCGACGATGCCGTGAAATGGTTCGTCGCATTGGGAAAAGAAAGCGAAGTGTTCGCGTCGGTTCCAGCTTGTCAGATCAATGACTTTTTTCATACGGATGTCGATATAAAAACAGGGATAGAAAATTCTATCCCTGCGATGGTTTTGTTGCTGTGCTGTAGATCAAAAATGAACAACAGCGCTACCGCAATTGTTCAGCAATCGTGCAGCCGTTGTGCGTGCAATACGATTGAATACGCTGACGTGTTCAGTGACACTTATTTTAGTGCTGCAATCATTTGTTCCAGCTTCACCGTATCTGCGCAGAATGCACGTATGCCTTCCGCCAGTTTTTCGGTTGCCATCGCATCTTCGTTAAGTTGGAAACGGAATATTTTTTCATTCATGCTGATTTTTTCCAGATCAGAAGAGGCCGCCACTTCTGCGCTCAGCTTTTGTGTGATTACTGAGTTGGTATCAGCAAGCTTTTGCAGTAAATCCGGGCTGATCGTCAATAAGTCGCAACCCGCCAGTTCGAGAATTTGCGAGGTGTTGCGGAAGCTGGCACCCATGACTTCGGTTTTGTAGCCAAATTTGCGATAGTAGGTGTAGATTTTTTTGACGGATAACACACCCGGATCATCGGCACCAAAAATTTCCTGACCGGTTTTTGCTTTGTACCAGTCGTAGATACGCCCGACAAATGGTGAAATCAGTTGCGCGCCAGCTTCTGCACAGGCAATCGCTTGTGCCAGTGAAAACAGCAGGGTCATATTGCAACGGATGCCTTCTTTTTCGAGTATTTCTGCGGCGCGTATGCCTTCCCAGGTCGAGGCAATTTTAATCAGTATGCGTTCGCGTGATACGCCAGCGGCTTCATACATCGCGATCAACTGGCGGCCTTTAGCGACGGTTGCTTCGGTGTCAAAAGAGAGGCGGGCATCGGTTTCAGTTGAAACACGACCAGGAATTTCGTTCAGAATTTGCAAACCGAAAGCGATCAGCAGATGATCGATCGTCTCATCGATGGATTTGCCCGCAGTATCTTTGACTGCTTTTTCCAGCAAGTGTTTATATTCTGCTTTTTGAACAGCCTTCAGAATCAGCGATGGATTAGTAGTGGCATCGCGCGGTGTGTAGGCCTTGATTGCCTGAAAATCGCCGGTATCGGCAACGACAGTCGTATATTGCTTCAGTTGTTCTAATTGATTCATATCTTCGGGCTATTCAAAAAAATCAGGGGTTAACTTCAACTGCAGGTAAGCCTGCAACAATATCACCAATGACGGCCGCTTCAAAGAAGCCACCTTCACGGAAAATCGTTAAAACAGCGTCTGTTGCTGACGCATCACAGGAAACTAATAATCCGCCGGATGTCTGCGGATCGGTCAGCAATGCCTGTTGCGCAGCGCTGATACCGGCATTCAGTCTGACCTCATTTCCGTAGGCTGCCCAGTTTCTGGCGGAGGCGCCAGTGATAAAACCCTCCGTTGCGAGCTGCTCTACTTTGTCCAGCAAAGGAATGTCCTGCATGCTGAGTCTGGCGGTGACATTGGCACCGCGGCAGACTTCCAATAAATGCCCGAGCAGACCGAAGCCGGTGACATCTGTCATCGCATGCACATCGTCGAGTTGGGATAGCTGTTGTCCCGGGCGATTCAGCTTGGTCGTGCTGTTGATCATGCTGGCGTAACCTGCGTCATCCAGCGCTTGTTTTTTGAGCGCGGCAGACAAGATGCCCACGCCAAGAGGTTTACCAAGGATAAGCTTATCGCCAGCTTTGGCATCCGCATTGCGTTTCACTTTTGAGGGATGTATCAGGCCCATGACGACCAGACCATAAATCGGCTCAACCGAATCTATCGTATGGCCACCTGCAATCGGAATGCCGGCTTCGGCGCAAATGGATTCTCCGCCCTGAATGATTTTTCCTATGACATCAAGCGGCAGTTGATTGACTGGCATGCCTACCAGTGCCAGCGCCATGATGGGCGTGCCACCCATGGCATAGACATCGGAAATAGCATTGGTGGCGGCGATGCGCCCGAAATCGAATGGATCATCGACGATGGGCATAAAAAAGTCGGTGGTGGCGATCAACGCCTGCTCGTCATTGAGTTTATACACCGCAGCATCATCGGCCGTTTCTATGCCGACCATTAAAGCAGGCGGCACTGGAAAGCCACTGGATTTTTTGAGAATTTCAGCGAGGACGCCGGGAGCGATTTTGCAGCCACAACCGCCACCATGGGAAAACGATGTCAGGCGAACAGCAGGTTCAATGTTGGTGGTCATAGATCATCAGGAGAGTGCGTTCATCAAGCTGATGATTATACGCCGGGGACATCAGTATAAAAAAAGCGACCACCGTAGTGATCGCTTTTTTGTGATATTGCTTATCTGGCAAAAGCTATATCGACGTACTATGCAGCAGAATGAAGCCGCACCGTCCGTTGTTCAGCTTCGTCCAGCAGACGATTAATAGTCGCCAAATGAACGACGTGCGCCACCTTCGCTGGAACGATTGCCTTTATAGCCGCCGCTGCCTTCTTTACGTGGCGCAGCGCCTGTGCCTGCACCAGCTGGTTTGCTGAATGAGCGTTGACCTGGTTTGCTGTTACCAAAGCCGCCACCGCCTGGTTTGCGGTTGTCGCCTGGCTTCCAGCCACCTGGTTTGCGCGCGGCAGAGCGCGGTGCAGATGCTGTTTTCTTCGGTTCAAAACCTTCGATCACATCGACCGGGATCAATTGTTTGGTGAAGCGCTCGATGCGTTTGACATGCATACCTTCTGCGTGATTGACCAGCGATACTGCCAGACCTTTACGACCTGCGCGACCCGTACGGCCAATGCGGTGTACGTAATCTTCAGGGAATTTAGGTAAGTCGTAATTGAATACGTGGGTGATGCCTGGTACGTCGATACCACGGGCAGCAACATCAGTTGCGACCAATACGCGGATCTGACCACGACGCAAACCGTCCAGCGTGCGGTTACGCGCGCCCTGATGCATGTCGCCATGCAGTGCAGCAGCGGCAAAGCCAGCGATATTCAGGCGATCTGCAATCGTATCTGCATCACGTTTAGTCGCAGTAAATACTACGGCCTGATCCATGGATTCGTCGCGCAACAAATGGTCGAGCATACGGTTTTTATGGGACAGATCATCCACGAAGTGAACTTTTTGCTGGATGTTTTCATGTTTGCTGGCAGAGCCTGCAATCTGAATCACCATAGGATCTGTCGTGATGCGTTTTGCCATGTTGCCGACAACGCCATCAAGCGTCGCAGAGAACAGCATGGTTTGACGTGTGGCTGGTGTCGCGGCAACGATTTTTTCGATGTCATCAATGAAGCCCATGTCCAGCATACGATCTGCTTCATCGAGTACCAGCATTTGCAATTCAGAGAAGTCGATTTTGCCGGAATCCATATGGTCGATCAGACGACCTGGAGTCGCGACCAGAATTTCAGGATTGCGCGACAACAACTGCATCTGTTTTGGGTAAGGCATGCCACCCAGAATCGATACGGCTTTGATACGGCGTGAATAGGCGCTGTATTTGTCGGTTGCGGTTGTGACTTGCAACGCGAGTTCGCGTGTTGGAGTCAATACCAGCATTTTTGGTTTTGCTGCGACGAAACGAGGACGGTCGCCACGTGAGCGGGCGGATTGACGTTCCTGATTTGGTGTTTTGCTGTTGTCGTAAGTAACGACTTCAGCGGAAATTAATTTATGCAAGGCTGGCAGCATGAATGCCGCAGTTTTGCCGGAGCCGGTCTGGGAAGAGACCATCAGGTCACGTCCATTGATCGCTGCGGGAACGGCTTGTTCCTGTACTGGTGTTGGCTTGGTGTAGCCGGAATCTGTCAGGGCGCGGATCAGGTTGGCGTGGAGGCCTAGTGCTTCAAAACTCATGGAATACTTTCGTAAAAATTTAGCGCGATGAGAAACTAACGCGCGCAAAAATGCAGCGCCAACCAAACGAAATAAACACAGAGAATCCAACAACGGACGACAATGAGATTTCGGCACAAAAGCTTTGCGCCAGGATGATGTCTTTGGTGTAACCAGACATGCAGGGCGGGAGGGCTTTTACATGCTAACTCCGGTACGGAGATGCACAGGCTTGCGATGCTACAGTTTTCTTTTCTGCGTTTTATTGCAGTGCAAAAACGAAATGATACATGATTTTACGAAAATAAGCACCAGTTTTTAACAATTGCAGCGGCCTGTCTTAGCTGAAAGGGCGAGTTGCATCGCGTGCGGGAGGCTTATCTGATTTTTTTGCAGCTCTTCTGCCAGGCCATTTCTGCTTTTCCTTTTGCAGAAAATGCATAACGCTTTTCGCGCCAGCCGAGGGCGAATAAGGATAAGACCTGATCGTAATACGCATCGGCCTTGATGGCTTGTGCTTCCAATCGCAATTCCTGCTGTTGCAGCGCTTTACTTGCTTTGCCGGCCTGCAGGAAGGGTATCAGCGCGACAGAAAATCCGGATGAGCCCGGGCTTTTCACTTCGCCGGTCATGACGTTGACGAATTCCGGTGGATAGCCTTTCATCTCGGTTAGTTTTGCCATTGGTGACAATGCCTTGATTAAGGTGGCGCGATCAGGGTCGTGCTCGTTCATCATTCCGGCCCATAAGTACACACGGATGGCGTTGTAACCGCCATCGCCTTTTTCTGCGCCGTTAATATCAGCGGTGAAGCCTTTTTCGGGATGAAACAATATCCAGTCTGCGGTATACCCTTTTGGTGACGAACCAAGAATGATCTGCATGGATGAAGCCAGCAGTTGCTTCCAGCGTGGATCTTTATCTGTGCTGTCAAACCAGCGTAAAAGTTGGATGGGCAGGTAACTGGCATTGAGCTTCCAGGACTTATCTGCTAACGCAAATCCTGTTGGTGCTGGTAACAGCGTCAAGCCCAGTTTGGGGATGTCCGCCGTTTCTTCGTTCAGGATGCGTTGCGCAAGTAATTTTGAGAGCGCCGTGTAGCGCTTTTCATTCCAGGCATCGCCCGCGAGGCCAAGCGTGTAGGCGATCCATAGATCGGCGTCGGATGCCGCATTTTTATCAATGATGCCCCAAGTTTCATCGGCACGTTTGCCCCATTGCCAGGCGGGTAGGTGGGCGGTCAGATCACCGTAGGCGAGATTATTTTCGGTCCAGCGCAGGAGTGTGTCAAAACTTTCCCTGTCGTTGGCGATCAGAGCGAAGAACAGTGCATAAGCCTGGGCTTCGGAAACAGTCGGTTTGATACTGCCGCTGTGATCGATTACGCGACCATCGGCGGTGACAAATGTTTGTTTGAAATTCGACCAGGCCAGCCATGCGGAATGGCATCCGTCATTCTCTGCCCATACATGATTGCTGCTGGCAAGGCCGATCAGACAAATCATCAGGACGATCAGTTGCTGAGTCAGTTTTGTGGGGAGCTGAAAAACGGCGCGCATAGTGTTGAGTGAATTCGTGGCGTATGACGAAGGGTGGTGCTGCGTTGATTTTGTCCAAGTGTAATCGATTGCAAAACGATCACGAGATTCTTGTTGAAATTGATGGCGTACGACAATACGACAGGCGATAAAAAAGGTGCAGCCAGTGCACCTTTTTAAATGCCAGTATGTAGCGCTTCTTAATGGTTGTAAGAATCGGCATTCAGACCCATCACATGCGAGAAGCCACCGTCAACATAAGTGATTTCGCCGGTGATGCCGTTGGCCAGATTCGACAACAGGAATGCTGCGGTATTGCCGACATCTTCGATAGTCACATTGCGACGCAGTGGTGCATGGTCAGCCACGAAGCCCAGCAGTTTACCGAAGTCTTTGATGCCAGATGCTGCCAGTGTTTTGATCGGACCAGCAGAAATACCATTGACGCGTATGCCTTTTTTGCCGAGGTCTTCTGCGAGGTAACGTACAGATGCTTCCAGCGATGCTTTGGCCAGACCCATCGTGTTGTAATGTGGGATCGCACGAATCGCGCCGAGGTAAGACAGCGTCAGCAAGGCAGAATCTTCGCGTAACAGAGGCAGGGCCGCTTTTGCCATGGCCGGGAAACTGTAGGCAGAGATGTCATGTGCAATGCGGAAAGCTTCGCGTGAAAAGCCGTCGAGGAATTCACCGGCAATCGCTTCGCGTGGGGCAAAGCCGATCGCATGAACCAGGCCATCAAGACGATCCCAGTGCTGCGCCAGATCTTTGAAGGTAGCGTCGATTTGTTCGTCGCTGGAGACGTCGCAATCGAAAATCAGTTTGCTGTCAAATTCTGCTGCGAATTCGGTAATTCTGTCTTTAAAACGATCGCCGACATAGGTAAATGCGAGTTCAGCACCTTCGCGTTTGCATGCCTGTGCGATGCCGTAAGCGATAGAGCGATTCGACAGTAAGCCGGTGATCAGAATTTTTTTGCCTTGCAGAAATGCCATGTTGACTCCAGGTATTGTCGTAATGCGGATGCGGCTGTTAGCCGAAAATGCCTTGAAAGGCCGCATCAATATTACGATGTGGTTTTCGGTCATTTTTAAAAGCCTGTTTTACTTTCAAGCAGGTTTTTAAAAATTTTCCTTTACTGATTACTTTCACCAGCTTCTTATTAAGCCGGTTTTCGTTGCTTTCCGGATAGCGGGGTGGCAACAACAGGTCGGAATTGTAGATGCTTCGCGCAAATCGGGCAAATACTAACTTTCAATCAAATGATGGCAGCTGGACGATCAGTCGGGGACAAGTGCAAGCCCGGATGTTTTAATGCTGCACCGGCGGGCGGCCTTTGTTTCTGATCGCGATCGCAACATCCCGTATCCATGCTTCTTTATTGCGAAAGACTGGCTTAACTTCGCCTAACATGCATACCTCGATTTCGTTTCTCACAGCTGATGTGCACAGAAAAATAAGCGTGATCAACTGGTATTTTTACTCTAAATATACTCCCCCCAGTATATTTTTAATGCCCAATGTTTATTCGGACTATTCAGCTGTTTTTAAACATACTCCCCGAAAAAGATTATTTGCAGAGGGCCGGGCCAGATTCGCCCGGCACCATTACTTCATCGTCTGCTCAGATGCCGCCGTTAACATGCGCTGCTTGCAGCCCGCGCGGTATCGCTTGCAACAGAGTTTGGGTATATGGTTGTTGCGGATGCAGATAAAGCTCATCCGAATTCGCCAGTTCAACCACTTTGCCTTTATTCATTACCATGACCTGATCGGCGATGTATTTAACGACCGCCAGATCATGCGAAATGAAGATATAAGATAGGCCGAATTCTTCCTGCAAATCCTGCAGCAGATTGAGCACCTGCGCCTGCACCGAGACATCGAGGGCTGATACCGATTCATCGCAGATCAGCACTTCCGGTTTCATCGTCAGGCAGCGCGCAATTGCAATCCGCTGGCGCTGGCCGCCGGAAAACTCATGCGGATAACGATGGAAAGCGGCGGCAGGTAAGCCGACCTTATCGAGTAACTGCATTGCCATCGCCACTCTTTCATTATTGCTGGCACCGATCTGGTGTATCAGCATAGGCTCCATCAGGATCTGGCCAATGGTGAAACGTGGATTGAGCGACGCGTAAGGGTTCTGGAAGATGATCTGGATCCGGCGCTTGTACGGTAAAAACGCTTTGTCCGTCATCGACAGGATATCTTTGCCGTCAAACATCGCTTGTCCGCTGGTGGCCTGATGCAGGCGCATCAGCGTTAAGCCCACTGTGGTTTTGCCGGAACCTGATTCGCCGACCACGCCCAGCGTTTTACCACGGGCGAGTTTGAAGGAAACATTCTCGACCGCTTTGAATTCTTTTTTGCCGAAAAAACCATCGCGGGTAAAAAAACTTTTCCCCAGATGATTGACTTCGAGGATGATTTCTTCATCGCCGCGAATGCCGCGCTGTCTTTCATTCTGCGCGGGCAGGGCACCTTGATGATGGATGAAATCGGCGATAACGGGCAAGCGCCACGGGCGGGTATCAAGCGAAGGGCGGCAATGCAGCAGCGCCTGTGTGTAAGTGTCTTTCGGTTGCTCGAAAATCTGTTGCACCGTGCCGGCTTCGCGGATCACGCCATGCTGCATGACGATGACATGATCGGCAATTTCACCGACCAGTGCCAGGTCGTGCGTAATGAACAGCACCGACATTTTGTGTTTCACACGCAGGGCATCAATCAGATCGATGATTTGCTTTTGTATCGTCACATCCAGCGCAGTGGTTGGTTCATCGGCGATCAGTAATTTCGGCTCGCAGGCAATCGCCATTGCGATCATCACGCGTTGTTGCTGACCACCGGACATCTGGCTGGGATACGCATCCACCTTCGATTGCGGGTCTGGAATACCGACTTCTTCCAGCAGCGCAATTGCTCTGGCACGTGCCTGTTTGGCATTCATGCCCATGTGCAGACGCAGGACTTCGGCAATCTGAAAGCCGACCGTGAAGACCGGATTCAGGGACGTCATCGGCTCCTGAAAAATCATGGAGATGTCTTTGCCGCACAGCTCGCGCCGTTGTTCTGTGCTGAGTTCCAGCAGGCAGCGGCCTTCAAACAGAATTTTGCTGTCAGGTGCAATGCTGGAGGTGTCCTGTGGCAGCAAGCCCATCACGGCCAGTGAGCTGACCGATTTGCCGCTGCCCGATTCACCTACCAATGCGACTGTAGCGTTATGCGGAATCGTGAAGGACACGCCTTTGACGGTTTCAACACTGTCTTTTTTATTGATGCGAAAAGAAACGCGTAAATTATCGACCTGAAGTAATGGAGAAGTAGAGTGAGTCATGGTGCTTCCTTATTTCAGCTTAGGATCAAGCGCATCGCGCAGGGCGTCGGTGAACATAGAAAATGCCGTCACCAGCACCGCCATGGCGGTGGTCGCCGCCACTAGTTGCCACCATTTACCAAGGATCAGTTCATTCTGGGCTTCGTTCAGCATGCTGCCCCACGACACGGTGCCGACCGGAACGCCGAAGCCGAGGAAGCTCAGTATCACTTCTGATTTGATGAAGCCGACTACCAGTATTGATACCTGCACCAGCGCGACGTGGCTGACATTCGGGAAAATATGAATGAACATCTTGCGGAAATGCGTCGCGCCGATGGCATCGGCGGCCCACACGTATTCACGCGCTTTGTGCTTCATGTATTCGGCACGCATCAGCCGGAACGGGCCAGTCCAGCCGGTGAAGGCCAGAATCAGGATGATGGTGGAAACGCCTTTTTGCTGCAAAACCGCGGCGACGGACAGCACCAGCAGCAAGTAAGGGATAGACGTGAAGATGCTGTAAAACCAGTTAAAGAAATCATCGGTGCGACCACCGAAATAACCGGCAAATGCGCCGAATAAAGTGCCCAGCAATGTCGCCAGTACTGCGGCAACCAGACCTACCACAATCGAGGTTTCTGCGCCTTTAATCGTTTTCTTGATAATGTCATGCCCCCATTTGTCGGCACCAAAAGGGAGGGTGCTTGCACGTTCTGCGACGATGGCTTTGCCAGACTTTGCCAGTGCGGCATTGATGTCGGCCATCTCTTTTGCCAGCGGATCACTGATGCCATAAAAATCCAGTGACTCAGTTTGGGCGGAAGTCTTTTGACGCAATTCGCGCAAGACATCTTTCAAAGGATCGAGCGGATTTTCTGCTGTGTTTGCCTGAGCTGACTGAGCAGCATCCATTTTTTCTGGTGGCGCATCCGCGCCGATAAAGTGTGGCGGTGCGTAAGTGACGCCTGTTTCTTGTTCCCAGTCGGCGGCAATCATGCCGCTGGCGGACAGGATGAGCATCAGCAAAAATGCCGTGACGATCGCCAGAGAAACCATGGCAATTTTGTCGGCACGCAAGCGACGCCATGCGAGCGTCCATAATCCCGGTGAGGTGTGTGGTTGCATAGTCATCTTGTGCGATCCTTATTTCAACTGCACGCGTGGATCAACCGCCTGGTACAGCAGATCAGTCAATAGGTTAAATATCATGGTGGCTGCGGCGACATAAACGGTAATTGCTTTGATGACAGGAAAGTCGCTGCGTTCGACCGCCAGTATCACTTCGCGGCCTATGCCCGGAATCGAGAAAAAGCGTTCAATCAAAAATGCACCGATCAGCAGGGCAGGTAAGTTCGACATCACATGTGTGATGATAGGAATGGAGGCATTGCGCAGTACGTGTACCCATTTCACGCGCCGTTCAGGCACGCCCTTGGCGCGCGCTGTGCGTACATAATCCTGATTCACTTCGTCGAGAACAAAACTGCGGAATAAGCGCAGATTCGGCGCGACACCAACGACCAGCGCAATCAGAATCGGCAGGGCGGAATATTTGAATAAATTTTCGCCAAAGCTGTTACCCCATCCTTGCACCGGAAACAGACTTAACTGATACGCGAAGAAATACTGGCCGACGATGATGTACACCAGAATGCTGATGGACATACCTACCGTGCACGCAATCATGACAGTACGGTCAGTCAGCGAGCCGCGTTTAAATGCAATGGCCAGCGCGAGCGCAATGGCGATCAGTGTTTCCAAGATCGTCAGTGGAATCAGCACCGTCAATGACGGACCGAGACGGCTGCCGATAATCGACGATACCGCTTCACCGGTACTCCAGCTATTGCCGAAATTAAAGGTCAGAATCTGCTTGATAAAAATCCAAAGCTGAACATAGTAAGGCTGGTCTATGCCAAGCTGGGTGCGGATATTCGCAATTTGTTCGACGTTAGACATTTTGCCTGCCAGCAGGTAGGCCGGATCGCCGCCGACCCAGTTAAACAGAAAAAATACCAGCAGAATCACACCCAGCATGGTGGGTGCCATTTGCCACAAGCGGCGCAAGATATAAGCGGTCATGAGATGTCCTGGTAAATCGGAAGAAGATGGTGCATTACTTGTTTTTATCGATGTCGATATACTTCCACTCGATCAGCATGACGGCGTGTTTTTTATAGCCCATCACCCGCGCTTGCGAAAGCATATTGCGATAGCGTGCATAACCGATTCTTTGCGCCGAATAGACTTCCATTACCCGCGCCATTTTGTGATACAGCGCGTCACGTTCTTCGCCCGCAGGCAATTTTTGCGATGCTTCATACAGTTTGTCGTATTCAGGAATCGCAACGCAGCCATTGTTATTCATATGAATATTCTTGCTGTAAAACAGCTGCATAAAATTGTCGCCGTCGGGATAATCGGCAATCCACGGCGAAATACGTTGTGTCAACTGGCATTGCTTTTCTGCTTTTAGAATTTCAGCAAAAGGACGGAAATCCACTTTCATACGAATGCCGACGCTGTCGTAAGTTTTTTTCCAGACTTCTGCCTGTAATTTGCCGCGTGATTCGGTTTGCGCCGTATAGGTGATTTCCAGTGGCTGGCCATCTGGCAGGGTGCGGTAGCCGTCTTTTCCTTTTTTGTAGCCGAACTGATCAAGCAGCGCGTTTGCCGCCGCCGGGTTGTATTGAATGCTGCTGCGGTATTTTGGATCATGTCCAACCACGCTGGGAGGAATGGGAAATTCAAGCGGAACCGCTTCACCGTTATCGACAATCCGGATTTCATCCTCGACTTTATGCGCCATGGCGACCGCACGGCGCAGTGCGACTTTTTCTTTACTCAGGCCACCCCAGACAGGGTCTTGCATATTCCAGTAATAAATCGTTAGCTCAGGATCGATAATGCGTGAGAGCTGTACGCCCTTTTTTTCGAATTCCGGTTTCAGCTTGCCGTTTTTCATGACTTGCGGGGCGAGTCCGCCGTAAAGCTGAAATAAGTCGACTTCGTCTTTTTGAAACGCTAGCAAGCGAGACTGATCTTCGAGGATGACGTTGACGATGACTTTGCCGATTTGCGGCATGCGTTTGCCTTTCATCGCCTTAACAATCTGCTGGTCCGCTGGATCTGCGCTGGCGGCATAATCCCAATAGACGGGACGATAGTCTGGATTTGCTTCCAGTACCATTTTCGATCCACGTACCCACTCTGTTAACTTATAAGGGCCGGTGCCGACTGGATTCGCCATCGCCAAGCCCTGTAAGTCCTGATATTTTTCTATGACTTCCCGTGCGACTGCCGACATCGCGGCATACGATAAAATCATCGGTAAATTGAAATCAGGGCGGCTGAGATGTATACGTAAGGTGTACTTATCGACGATTTCCAGTCCCGGAATTTTGACGTCGTAGTCGAATTTTCCGGTTTTCTTCGCTTTGGCGGCATAAGCATCCAGACCAATAATCTTATCTTCCAGCAACCAGCGGTGGCTTGATGCGATTTTCGGATCCATTAAGCGCTTGAAAGAGTAAACATAATCTTCCACCGTCAGTTCACGTTTTTTTCCTTTGAACGCGTCATCGGGAGTGAAGTAAATGCCTTTCTTGAGGCGTATCGTGTAGTTTTTTCCATCCGCAGAGACTTCTGGTAATTCTGCAGCAGTCTCAGGAACGACTCTAGCTGGGCTGGCGAGATAGTCGTAGCTGAATAGGCGCTCGAAGACAACGACGTTAATTGTATTGGAATATAAGTCGCGCGTTGCAGCGGGATCGAACCCGGTTTCCGCAACTGGAAAAATTGTTCTTAGGACTTTTGTCGGATCAGCAAAGCCGTCGTCTTTGCCAGCCGGAGTTGCCATACTTATTCCACAGCACAAAGTGACAAGGAAAAAACTACCGATGGTGCAAATTCGTTTGTATTTGCGAAGAAGGGCGAATCCTGCAGATTTGTTTTTTGCGAACTTAAAATTCATATAGCAATGTCTCCAACTTCCAGATATGACCAACCTCAGTGGCACTGATTCCGGCCACCTGATGCAGTCATTTGTTAATCTGATGAAAAGGCGGAGGAATTTCTTAGTAGTGCGCCGTAACCTTATCTTAAGTTTCTGGAAATAAGGAGATAGGAAGAAAATTTTTATTGCTTTTGATTGCACTTAAATGGTGCGATTTTGCGCATTTATAGGACGTGATCACGGTTTAAGTGACAGATGATAAAAAATTTTTGCTGTCATGCATTAAAAAACAAAGAAAAATTGGCGCAACTTTTGTGGGATTTCAGTCGATATTTCTATTGAAAGTAAATTTTATTCAGTCCTGAGTATTCAGTAACGAATAATTTTATGAAAGTTTTTCATAGAGGGGGGCATGCACTAATTTTATGCTGCAAGGCACAAATTAATGCATTTCCTTTATTTTTCTTTTTTTGGCAGAATAATCGTTGTTGTTTTTCTGTGGAATACTATTTGCTAGCTATTGACAGTTGATGGCGAGAAATGGTTTTATGCGCCTTCGGAAAAATTTGGCAGATAAATTTACATATTTTTCTGTAGAATATAAGTTTATTTACATCAAGTTACTTTGGACAAAAATATTTACACGAAGTTGGTTTTTTTACTTCGCAGTCTGATAAATTGATTCGTGTAAATGTGTAATGTTTTGAGCAACCGATGCTCGGATATATTCAGATCTCGGTAATCCGCTTGGATTAAATGCGAATTTGCGATTGCAGAATTGATCGTCGTTGCTGCGGTAGTTAAAGCTGAATAACGGATTGAAATTCTGGTCTCTATTTTGCTTAAGAAAAACCGGTGCGTTCTGTGTAGGAAACTACTGACCGCATAGCGTATTTATAATTGTTTTTGTTTGAACCGTTTTGACGTGAGTCAATAGTAGACCTTGTGGGGTTGGAGGAGTATTAATGGATTTTTCAGATCGCCAGCAAGAGCCGGGCAAGAAGTTCCTGGGCATAGGGCTGGTCATAGCGTTTCACGTAGTGCTGGTGTATGCACTGCTCAATGGCTTGGGCACCAAGCTCATCGAAATC
>NZ_JACOGE010000006.1:0-302965 GCF_014284265.1 Undibacterium sp. CY21W
CCGCTTCACTCTTCCGAGTTTTGCTTCGCATCGTTGTGTGCGTCAGCAGCAGAGAAACGAGATTATGAAGTACTTCTCACTCACTGTCAACTCCCTTCGCCCTTTCGCTTCGCTTTTTCTTCTCAGCTTAAATAGTCAACTAACTGAGAACCATTGTTGATTCCAATTTCAAGCTTTAGATAAGACGCAATGACTTCCCGATCGCCAGTCCTAAAATCATTGGATAATCATTGCATTGAGAGCCATGACAGATGCAGTAAACTATACAACTTCTCCACGCAAGACGGAATACATGATGACTTGGGATTACCCGCAGCCTTACACACTAAAGCTGACGCCAGCAAGCAGCGATATCGATGGCCTCCAACACACAAACAATGCTGTATATGTTCAATGGTGTGAAGTGATCGGATGGGCACATTCGGAGCAATTGGGTCTCAGTCTCAGCAACTATCAAGAACTGAATCGGGCGATGGCGATACGCCATGCCGAATACGATTACTTATTACCTTCAGTCCTTGGTGACAAACTCATACTCGGCACCTGGATTGTTGCCAGCGACGGAAAGCTGAATATGGAAAGGCGTTTTCAATTAATCCGGGAAGCTGATCAGGCCATTATTATGCGCGGAAAATGGGACCTGGTTTGCATAGAAATCAGCACTGGAAAACCAAAAAGAATGCCACCGGAATTTTGCGATATTTATCTGCCTGCAATTGTGAAATAAAGCATTGCTCAGATTGATCAGCACCAACAGAAAACTTATCAAGTTCACATAAATTTACTTTTTACAAAAGTATTCTATGTAATCCTAACAGGCAATTATTAATAAAAATCACTATTTACGCTTGCTTTTGATCAAAACAAATTCTGACCGCAGTTGTTAGATTTAGTTTATAGATGCAGAGATAACAGCAGGGCGAAATAGAGATTAATTTAAATAAGTTCGCCGAGTGATATCTTCGCCATCGCAACAAAAACAACAATAAATAACAGGGCTACTGAAAACACAGATGTAAATCAGAAACAGAGAAGCAACTGAATCGGCGTACATACAGCAACAAACATTTTTTAAGGTTCTTTATGTTGATTCACACACCGACAATGTTTTTGGTGATCGTAACAACGAGTTTTACGCTGGCATTGGCAATTGCCTGGATTTCGTATCGTAAAAATAATTCGCTGTTTAATCCGCTTTTCATGTGGTCGCTGGCTCTGGCTCTCCATGGTGGCGCCTATTTGCTATTCAGCTTGCGAGGCTACATCAATGATGCGGTCTCGATCGTCGTCGGCAATTCATTTCTTTCTGCTGGCTTTGCCTTGTTTGGTGAAGCTATTTATCGATTTCATGATGAGCAACCAAACCGCTTAACTTTGTGGGCGCCGGTTGTATTTATCGCTATCAGCTTTAGCATATTGCTGGATAACCAACAAGCTCGCCTGGTTATCAGCGCCCTGGTCTTTACTTTACAAAGTGCAGCCTTACTGGCATTCGCCATAAAAATGCGAAATAACACGATTGGACGAGGCCAATATATTATCGAAACAGGGCTAGTCTCAGTCATTGCAGCCATGATGTTGAGAGAGATCAGTTTTCTTCTGGGATCGACCAAATTAACATCGATCGCCGAATCCAATTCTATCCAGAGTTACACATTTATAACGGTGCTGGTCAGCCTGCTGTTACTCTCGATCGGATTTGTTCTCATGACGCACGAGCGAGCAGAAAAACGCGCATTGGATAATCAGGCATTCACAAAATTCAGCAATAAAATCCTTGATCTTCTTTCGCTTAACCGACCTCTCGACGATATTTTGAATGCGATCATTAATGGCATTGAACGGCTTCATCCGGAAATGTTATGCAGCATCCTGCTACTTGATAAGCGCGGCAGATTCCTTAGCCGCATCTTTGCTCCCAGCCTGCCAGAGTTTTACAACAGCGCTATCCAGGGCGTCGAAATAGGTTTGGGCGTTGGCTCTTGTGGTACGGCAGCCTATACAAAGCAGCGGGTAATTGCAGAAAAAATTGCAACCCATCCTTACTGGGTCTCTTATAAAGAACTGGCACTGCAAGCAGGACTGGCATCATGCTGGTCGCAGCCAGTGCTATCCTCCAACCAGAAAGTGCTTGGAACATTTGCTATTTATCACCGCGATGAACACGCCCCCGAGAGCAGCGATATTGAACTTATCGAAGCTGTTGCGAAACTAGCCAGTGTTGCTATCGAACGCAGTTCTTCCGTAGAGCAACTCAGAGAAAGTGAGAAACATTATCGTTTGCTGATTGAAACTGCGAACGAGGGTATTTGTGTTGTCAATGATGGCGTCTTGCGTTACGCCAATCCGAAACTTTGCGAATTGACCGGGTATGACGCAAATACACTGACAAACAAATCCATCATCGACCTCATCTATCACGAAGATCAGGCTATGGTGATAGAGAATCAGAAGAAATTATTCCTGACAACAGTCAACGATCTGAAATATGCTATCCGCATTTCGACCAGACACCGCGGCGTCCGCTGGTTTGAATTGAGCGGAGTCGCATTCGAGTGGCACGGTGACAATGCCAGTCTGAATTTTCTGACAGATATTCATGACCGCAAGCTCATGGATGAAAAAATTCAGCAGCTCGCTTATCTCGATGCATTAACTCAGCTACCTAACCGGCGCTTACTGATAGAACATCTGAAGCAAGCATTAGCACGGAATATACGCAATGCGAGTTATAGCGCACTGCTGTTTTTAGATCTGGATAATTTCAAACCATTGAACGACAAGCACGGTCACAACGTTGGCGATATGTTGCTGATTGAGGTCGCACGTCGTCTGCAATTGTGCGTGCGCCAGACCGATACCGTGGCTCGCTTTGGCGGTGACGAATTTGTCATACTGATTACCGACATGGACGCAGACGAATCAAGTGCACACACACAGGCAGAAAGTATCGCAAAAAAAATTCTTTCTGCTGTGGCTGATCCTTATTTGCTACAGACTGACAACAATGGTACAACAATCACCGTCGAGCATCGATGCACAGCCAGCATCGGCGTGATCACCTTTAATAACGACGATAGCAGCGGCGAGAAATTACTGGATCGGGCAGATGCCGCAATGTACCGGGCAAAACAGGAAGGTCGCAACACCATCCGTTTTTATCAATAAACAGTCAGCAAGTTTGCCTGATTCAGAATTGTAGTTAGAGAAACGCATCACTGCATGAGCCAGAGTTGAATAAACGTTCAGGCACGGGTCTTCTGTTACAGACACAATAAAATTTGTGCCAATTCAGCGTGTGTGCGGCAGTCACCATATCCGTATATTTTTCTGCCTCTATTGCCTCAGCAATTGCATCAATACGCGGCATAATCAAACCCGGCAACCTCCGTTCTTTCCTCCGGAAAGCGTGTCGTTTTTCAGCTGATCACAGCTTACATTTATTAAGCACTTCAGCAATAACACTCATCAACTTTTCACCTCTCACCGGCTTGGATATGTAACCATCCATGCCCGCATTCAGGCATAATTCCTTATCCTCGCTCATGGCATTCGCAGTCATAGCAATAATCGGAATATGGCTGCCACTGAGACGTTCCTTGTTTCGTATATTCACGGTCGCCTCAACCCCGCCCATGACAGGCATTTGCATATCCATTAAGATCAGATCAAATTTCCGGCGTTCAAGCAATTCCAACGCAAGCGCACCGTTGCCGCAGACTTGTATCTGATGCCCAGCCTTTTCCAGAATGACGGTAGCAATGCGTTGATTTATTTCATTATCTTCAACCAACAAAATACTCAGACGACTTTGTTGCAACTTATTTTCCGCAGACATTTCGACAGAAGATAAAGCGCGCACGTCATGATCAATAAATAATTGGCCAACAGCCGCTTTCAACTCCATCATTGAAAACGGCTTATTCAGATAAGCTAAATTCATTGACTGGCAAAGATCAATATCCTGAGGTGTCAATGCAGATGTCAGCAACAATATTTTTGGTGCCTTTTTCAGGTGTGCCGTATTACCAACCTCGTTGCATGCCTCGATCAGCTGAAAGCTGTTCTTATCGGGCATGTGTGCATCCAGCACCAGTAAATCAATTTCTCGCCCGGCGTCAGTGAGTTTGACAAACTCATCCCAAAACACCTGACCATTGCAAGCCTGAATAACTTTCATCCCAGATTGACGCAAAGCATCTGCCATCAGATTCAAGTGAGTTTGATTATCATCCGCAACCAGTACCTGCAAATCTGAAAACAAGGTTGCAGGTGGCAGACGGCTGGCTTCGGGCGCTGATTGGAATGGCAAAGTAAAACTAAATTTACTGCCAATGCCGACTTTACTTTCAACGGATAAGGTTCCCCCCATCAGCTCGACCAAACGGGAAGAAATAGAAAGTCCCAAACCTGTTCCACCATATTTGCGGGTAATCGAATTATCCGCCTGCGAAAACAAATCAAAGATACTTCTGATTTTATCTTCAGCAATACCTATGCCGGTATCGATAATATTGAAATACAAATCAGCCTGCCGCCGCTCGTACTGCGTATATCGCACCTGAACAGTGATCTCACCTTTCGTGGTGAATTTAATTGCGTTGCCCAGGATATTGAGTAAGATTTGTTTCAGCCTGCCAGCATCGCCGATCACAAACCGGCAGATATCTGGCTGAATATCCAGAATCAGTTCAACGCCTTTTTTTTCCGCCTGCAAACCAAGCGGTTTAATCACCTCATCCAGCACGCGGAATAAATCGAAATTCAGGCTTTCGAGATCAATCTTACCTGCGTCAATTTTCGACGAATCGAGAATGTCGTTAATCAGTACCAGCAAAGAATCTGCCGATGCTTTGATCATATTCACATATTCTCTTTGCTGCGGATTTAATTCCGTCTCCAGAACCAGCTCCGTCATACCAATCACGCCATTCATCGGCGTGCGGATCTCGTGCGACATTGAAGCAAGGAACAAGCTTTTGGCAACATTGGCCGCCTCAGCCAACTCCTTCGCTTTCATCAATTCTGCTTCGTGTTGCTTTTGCTCAGTAATATCCTGAACTATCCCCATCACTCTCATGGGCTGATGTTCATCCGGCTTATTCATTTTTCCGATCGCCAGTATCCATCTTTCTGCACCGTCTATCGGCCTGATGATTCTGTATTCCCGTCGGAAAGTGCCGCTATTGAGCCGGACTTCGCGCATGGTCTTACGTTCATCTTCGAGGTCAGATGGATGAAGCAGCTTCAACCAGGCATCATAGGTTTTATCTGTATCGGGAGAAAGACCAAATATTTCGTCCATATTTGGCGAACTCTCGAAACGAAAAGTATTCAGATCAAAAGAGTAGCTGCCAATACGCCCGACTTCTTGCGATTGCCGTAAAATTTCTTCCCGCTCTTCCAGCTTCAACTGTGCAGTATTTTTTTCATTAAACGCACGGAATAACATAAAAAACAGCAATGCACTGATGAGGCTGAAGACACTCGCAATGATCAGGACATTTCTCTTTGTTACTTGATACGGTACCAAAATGCCAGCAACAGACTCGCCAGTGATAAAGATCATCTGATATTCAGGCAAGCGCTGGTAACCGTAGATACGCTCCACTCCGTCTATCCTGGAGATAATCTGAAAATTCCCCTGAGAAGGAACACGGTCATCTACAAAGCGACTGACGTCAATCATTATCCCTTTGCTCAGATCGATATCCGGTGAGCGAGCCAACACAAAACCATTTTCTCTCGCTACAGTAATGGTGGCGTTGGAATTAATCTTTTCTGCAAATTTGGTAAACATATCGGGACTGACAGAAATCACCAGAACACCGTTGAACTGTCCGTCTTTAAAGATAGGCCGCGTAAACTGGATCGACCATTTGCCTGAGATTTTCCCCTTCAAGGGTTTACTGATAAAAAAATGGTCTTTATGCGGGTCAAGCTGATGAACACGAAAATGTTCGCGTTCACTCAGATCAACACGCTCGGATGGCTTGGCCAGATTCGAAAACTGCATAATGCCATCTTTATCAATGACGGCGACCTGAAAAGAAATGTCGTGAATGATTTCTTGCCGGCGCTGAACCAGTTCGGCGAACTCCTTCCAATCGCCCCGCCACGCTCTGCGAAGATCCAGCAGCGCTTCATTGAGACGCTTGATATTGGACGAAGAATATTCCGCAAAAATCTGCGCCTCCTCGGTGTTACGTATCTTTGCCTCGTTGAACACCGATTGATAACTACGATTCATTTCGTAAAAAGCGACAACCCACACCAATACCAACATCAGACTGAATAACAAAAAAAGTTGTAGCCGCAAACGCTTTTTTGCCATTTTCATGATGAGTGATGACCGTATGATATTGAGGTAAGAGTTATTGAAATGACGTCAGAAGGCGACGCTCAATGCAGATGAAATCTGTATAACTACGCGAATCAAAAAACTAAAAGAGAACTCAAAAAAAGAATAATGAGTGCCTGATTACTGCCGCAGATTAGCATGAAATTTCTACCTGAAAATGGTGCTTAATCATTATTTACATTCCTGATGGCAACACATTCAGAATACAGATACGGGCCTAAGAATCAAGCAGCAAGCTGAGCTGGCGCGCTGCATCCAATACCGCCATCGCTTTGGCAATGATTTCGTCTGCTTTATTTCCGCCACTTCTAATATCCGTCACATCGCTCAATGCCGCCACGATAAGCCGCGCGCTCAGACACAGGCGCAAGGCACTGACAGGAATCTGTTGGCAAACGCCACAAGTCACAGGTTGTCCCACTTGCATACGCTTTTCATTTTGCAAGCGGCGGTACACCAACATCGTCTGGTCGCGACTCAGTGGCTCGCCGGAAGCGTGATGCAGTACAAACGGAAAAATCGTCGGCCATTGATCCCAGCCTGGCGTCGTCGCCAACACTTGTCTATCGGGCACAGGAACCGGTAACAAGGTAAGACCAGAATGCGCATCAAAATACGTCAATACCGCACGCCGGAACGCTTGCACAAACTGATTGACTGCGTCGTCAGGCAAGCTGCGAAATGCCCTTAATTCCGCCATCGCCGCCACCCAGCGCACCAGCAATCCGACATTCGCCTTCTTCTGCAAACCGTCCATTCCAGTCCAGGATGCAGGCCAGTCAGCGCGGCTGGAATAAGCATATAAACCTGCCGGTGCGTTTTGCTGCCTGTATCTGATTGCCACTTCCGGCGGGAAAAATAAAGCACCGGAAAAACTGGGGCCAGAGATAAATTTAGATCCCGTCACCGCAACTAAAAAATGCTGATCCAAATAAGCATTCAGCGTCGCATTCGTCAGCCTGAATTGGCAGGCATCCACCAGCACCTCAAGCTGATCAGGAAATGTATTCCGCAACGCCAACGCACATTGCACAGACGGCCCTATCATGCCGGTCTTGGTCACGTCGGCCAACACCAGCAACACGCGCTTACTCTGACCACACGCTGTTGTGATCAGTGCCTCGATTTCTCTGTCAATATCTTCGGCGGCGCGTGGCTTTCCATCTGCCTCGCGCAAAGCGACATTGACTAATTCAGATACGCCAACCTGCCCGACTTGCTGCCCCGGACTAACAGGCTCACCCAGCGCCGCACAATCGCTGAAATGCAAACCCTGCAACGCCGCAGGCACCGAGCTTCCGGTCTCGCCCGCCTCTACCATCACGATCATCGAAGGACTTGAAGATGCCCCGGAAAATAGCTGCGATACGATTAAATGCAAATCGGTGCCAGAGGCTGCAAACGCCACATCCACCGCATCACCGGCCTGACACAACTGCTTTAATTCCAGACGCAGGCTCTGCATTTCCTGCTCATACAAGGAATACAGCGAAGACTGTGAGGACTGCGTTTCATCACGATACGCTTGCACTATCTTCTGATAGACGCGATTTGCCGCCGCAAAACCGCGTTGAGAAATAGTCGATGCGGTTGCCGAGCCAAATGCAAACGAGCTGTCTTGCGTACTTTGCGGCTCCACAGTACAGCCGTATTTATTCACACCGTACGTGTCCAGCGTAATACGCGAATCACCTCCATCAACCAGCAATTGCGCCAACGATGGAATACTCATGCCAGACGTGAATGCTGGTTTCAGAGCAGATAAAATAGCGTCGTTGCTCATGCGCCTCCTGCTTACTGCGCGCGCAATGTTGAAGCGGATGCGCGTTTGATTAACAAGTCTCTGAATGCCGCAAACAATTTTTTCATCGTCGCCTGTTTATAGGGAAACATCTCCACTGGGTCCATGGCGTGCACGATCATGTCGCTATCGACTTCAAATATGAGTAGCTTGCCATCCGGCGTTTCACCACAGTCGATGCCGACATAATCCAAGCCTAATTTGTCGTAGATTTCTTGCAGCGCCAGCGTGTGACGTGGCACAAATTCTGTATCAAAACTCGCCATAAAGCGCTGCTCTTCCGCGCGCTTTTCAGCGCTTTCCGCCATGCCGGCATTCAGATAATGAATCATCCAATGCTGCGAAATACCCATGTGTGCAATATACGGTTTGCCATCAATCAGCATGACGCGGTATTTTCTGAACTGACCATCGGCGCTGCGATAGTCAACAAAGCGGGCGATGTAAAACTCGTTGCTCTGAATTTCCTGCAGATAGGCAGCGATTTCTGTTGGCAAAATCAGCTTCTCAAGGCCATGCCCCGCATGGGAATCGAGCGGTCGCACGATGATGGGAAAATCATCGCCGGGCAATAAATCGCCGACAGATAATTCACCACGCCCGAGTTGTTCCAACATCTGGCGGGTAATGCGGCGCGACATCGGCATTTCAACGCCACGCGCCGATTGCAGCTGCACATACGCACGGTCGCGCCCCAGATGGGCGATGCGTTCCGGCGCATTGATCACTGGTCGCGGCCATTGCGAGACGATTTCCTGCAAATCGAGCAGCAGCGTATGCTTGGCGTCGGCCTCGCCAATCGCCACAAACATCACATCATGTTCAGGTAATTGATCCAGCGCTGGAATGCCCTGCCCCACGTACAACAAATCCAGTTCGATGTCCGAATCTTCAACCAAAAAATCGACTGGCGTATTCGCCATCAGATCGCCATCGGTCAGCAGCGCCAGCAATTTGATTTTTGCCGGATGTGCAGCGGGTACCGAGTACAAAGGCTGCCGCTTCAATGCTTCCATTTGCGTGCTCGCTGCCAATTCAGCATGGCCGAGCAAGAGCAACACCGTCGATAAATCCAGCATCGCATTCGCGTCATCGTGATACTGCTGCGCCCGCGCAATCAAGGCATTGGCCAAGGGTTTTAAATCTTCGCCTGCAAACGCCCGCCGCATCAAAGGTGCGAGGCCGATATAGGTACTATGCTGAGATTCGTGAAGAGTAGTCATATCTGAAACCAGGTTTATTGTGCGGATTGCGCCAGCAGGTCGCCCTGCGCGATGGTGGCATTGATGAGTGCATCAATATCTTCGGCTCGGGTGCGATGATTCACAATCGCCGCACGTATCGCCAGTTGCCCACGAATGAATGTCGTTGATGGCGCACAGATGCCGCCCTCATGCAAAGCGACGACAATGTCTGCATTTAAGGCATCCAGATCGGCACACAAGTCGCTACGGTAACGAAAACACACGATATTTAAATTCACCGGCGCGAGTAATTCCAGCTTAGGATTTTCCTCCACCTGTTGCTTCAGATATTGCGCCAGTTCGCAGGTGTGCGCAATCATTTGCCCCAGACGTTCAGTGCCATACACCTGCAAAGTGAACCACGTCTTTAAAGCGCGGAAGCCACGCGACAAATCCGGCCCGAAATCACAAGGCCAGGGCGAACCGCCAGCCAGCCCTCTGGTTTCCCGCCGCAAATAACCGACCGGCGCAGAAAAGGTCGCCAGATGCGCCTCGCGGTTTCTGACCAGAATAAAGCCAGCGTCGTAAGGCACCTGCATCCACTTATGAAAATCAAATGCCACCGAATCTGCGCGTTCTATCCCCGCCAGCCGTGGTGCCAGTTCAGGTGATAACATCGCCAGTGCACCGAACGCACCATCAATGTGAAACCAGATTTTTTCTTGTGCCGCGATCTCAGCAAGCGTAGTCAGATCATCAATCGCGCCGACATCCACCGAGCCAGCGGTGCCTGCGATAAAAAATGGCGTCAGCCCGGCAGCGCGATCCGCTGCAATCGCCTCGCGCAATAAAGCGGTATCCATTTCAAATTGGCTGGTCATCGGAATCATGCGCAAGGCATCCCTGCCTATGCCGGCAATATCCATCGCCTGCGCGATGCAACCATGCGCCCCCGCCGAGGTGTAGGCGACCAGACGCTGCTCATAGGAAGCCAGACCTGTTTTCCGGACCTCCGTTCCCAGCGCCACCGAACGTGCCACCAGCACCGCGATAAAATTCGCCATCGACGTGCCCGTCACAAACAAGCCACTCGCGGTTTCAGGGAAACCAAACAAGGTACTGACCCAGCGGCTGACCTGACGCTCCACGTCAATCGGAATATGATTGCGCCCGCCCAGATTCGCATTCAGCCCGGCGGCCAGCATCTCCGCCAGCGTACCCACTGGATTGCCGCCGCCCTGCACCCAGCCCATAAAACCGGGATGACTGTTTCCCACCGAGTACGGCAGAATATCCTGCATAAACTGCTGATGCACCGCCACTAAATCGCCCTCGCCCTGCGGCAAACCCTGCTGAAATTTCGCCCGCACCTCATCGGGAATTGGCTGCCACACTGGCCGCTCGCGAATATGCTCTGCGTAATCAAGAATATCGTCCAGCATGCGATGCCCCTGGGCGCGCAGCGCGCTCCAGTCGGCTGGGTCCAGCGTCGCTGAATCCAGTGTAGGTAAAGTTGGTGTTGCCATAATCCGCTCATCAATAGATTGTCGTATAGACGCATTATCTCTGAGACTCGCCGGATTTAAGCCAGAAACAAGCGATCTTTTGCAGTCTTTATTCAAATCACGGCAAATTCCCGCCGAATCCCGTCGCCACACACGAGCAACTTGCGCCGCCACACCAGTCAGACACCCACGCCAGAAACGTGGCCCACGGCTTCAGAATGCCTATTTTTGCCTGTCAATGAGAAAAATATACTGGGGGGGAGTATTTTTAAATGCCCTTATTTTCTGATGAGAATAAGGCGTTTTTGGCACATACTCCCCATTTTTTGCAAAAATTGAGGTGCTGCACGGTGAATTATTGACCTCAGCTAGGTAGTGAAGTACCAGATTACCAGTCAATAGCCATTCAGCGAATAGCATCAAAAAAAACTTGCAAATATTTTAAAAAATGCTTCATGTTTTACGAAGTTTAACGGCAAAATAGTATTTTTTACATCTACGAGCAAATTGATATGGCTAGGAAAATGACAGTTCACCTGTTTAAAGTTGAGGCACACCAAAATGCAATGGCGCTGGATGTAGCGTTACCACTTATTGCGGCACAGAATATAGAGACGCGAGTTAAAGATGTTTCCGGCAATCGAGTAAGGATTGAACAGATTATCCCTCCAAAAAGTGTTGGTAACGAATCTCCATATTGGTTACTAAATTTCACGAAATTCAGATTCGAAAATTGCCCAGGTAAAGTTGGGTTGAGTACGCCGATAGAGGGTTTTGATATCGGCAAGGACGAAGGATTTGGTGAGGAAACAGCGGCTATTTACGATCCTAAGAGTAAGTTCATGATCATTCAGTATCATCACTCCGGCGTTCGTGCGAGTGCGATAGAAAGCTACTTGTCCAATTATTTTCATGATGCTGATCAAATAACTGGTTACGAACTCAAAGTAAAGCTTGATCCAACAGCTGAAGCGAAGTTAGCTAAGAAAAAGTTCATTACTAAAGTGAAGTTGAAAATTGCCCCCGCACAAATCACAAAAGAATTTCACAATCAAAATTTATCGCTTGGACAAGTTTTGGATATGGGTAGTAGTACAAACTCAAAAGATGTTGAGTTAATTCTTGCAGCAGATAGAGGTGAAAATTTAAGTGATAAATTCATTACGCCATTAATCACTTTTCTCAAAAATTTACGTCAATTTGACTTAGACAACGACTCGGCTGCAATGACTAAATTTGAGGTTTGTGGAAGAAACGAGAAGGAAGATCGCGCCGATGCAATCAATATGCTTGCGCCAAAACTTAAGCTTGTGATTGATGGGCTTACTGTCGGTGGTGACAAAAGGTATACAATTAGGTCGCGATGGGATGGACTACTTAAAGCCGCGACTGGCTGGAAAGATTATTTAAAGTAGAGGGGAATTATGCTACTCCTTGAGCGTTTGCATCCATATATCCTCGCAATTGCGGCAGGGATAGCGTGGTATAACCTTGCATTGCCATTTCCAAGAGACGAAAAGGAGTTCTTGGCTGCAGCACTGAGTTTTGGTGCAATTTTTACTGGATTCATGGCTACGGCTCAGGCAATATTAATGGCACTACCAAGTGATACTGTAATGGCACAACTAAAGACCAGCGGTTACATCGAGACTTTAATTGAATATATTGCTACAGCGATATATGGCGCTATGGCTTTTTGTATAGTGAACATTGCAGGTTTTTTTCTACTTAAAGACGGTACAAGATTACCATTGCTCTATTCGACTCTCTGGATTGCTTTAGCAGCTTTCACTATTTTCACTTTTGTTAGAGTGGCGACAATTATGTTGAAAATCATGCGACATTAATTAACGAACAAACATAGTAAATAAGAGCCAAAGCACCATGGCATACTGATTAATAAAAAAAGCCCTTGAAAATCAAGGGCTTTTCTTTATATTTTGGCGGAGAGGGGGGGATTCGAACCCCCGATACCTGTTACAGTACGCCTGATTTCGAGTCAGGTACATTCAACCACTCTGCCACCTCTCCGGCTTGGTTGTTCGCTATAAAACGAAGCCGCCGATTATAGCAAAGAAATCTTTGCTTTCCTAGCAAAGTGCGATTCGATCACGCATCCATTCGATGGAGCTGATGTTAATTTATTCCCTAAAGGCAATAATGACACGCGCTTGTCATATCAACTATTTATATTGTTGCTATTGATTGTTTTTGCGTCTGCAGCCTGAAAAGCAAGCGGCGCGTTTTTGGGAAAGTCGCCGAATGAACAGCGCAGCGTCTGAGGAAAGAATGGCCATCGTGCATCAGCACCTGGCAACCGCCAATATTGCAGCCGGTGTGACGACGGACGATGCTGATGCGATGACGCTGGCGCATTTGCAGCGCATCATCGAACAACGCTCGCTGACGGCGCGTTTCCAGCCTATCGTTGAAATGCAGAATGGCGATATTCTGGGTTACGAAGGCTTGATACGCGGCCCGTCTGACAGCCCGCTGCATTCGCCGATTAATTTATTTAAAGCGGCATCGGCACACAATTTAACGGTCGTGGTCGAACATCTGTGCCGCAAAATCGTGCTGGAAGAATTTTTCGTACAGAATCTGCCGGGCAAGCTGTTTCTGAATGTCAGCCCGGAATGCCTGATCCAGCGCGATGTGCGCTATGGTGAAACGCTGGATTACATTCATCAGTTGGGCGTGAATCCAGACCGCGTCATCATCGAGTTGACCGAATATCAGCCGACGCATGATTACGCTTTGTTGTCGGAGGCGGTGATTCATTATCGCAGCATGGGTTTTGAAATTGCGATTGATGATCTGGGCGAGGGTTTTTCGAGTCTGCGTTTATGGTCGGAATTAAAACCGGATTACGTAAAAATCGATATGCACTTCATCCAGGGCATCGATCATGATCCGGTGAAGGCGCAGTTTGTCCGGTCGATACAAAGCATTGCAGAGAAATCGGCAACGCGGGTGATTGCCGAGGGCATAGAAACGCATGCGGAATTGCTGATGGTGCGCGATATCGGCGTAGCTTGTGGTCAAGGCTATCACATCGCCCGCCCTCACCCGACGCCAAGTAAGGCGATTCCGGCAGAGGTGGCCAAGGCGCTGGTATCCCATCATCAGCAACTGTCGCGCCGGGCCTCGGCCTTCTTTGAGCAAACCGCGGCAGTCGAAAAGATTCTGAAAGAAACGCCATCGATACCATCTAGTATGCTGAATAATCAGGTCGATGATATTTTTCTGCAGAACCCAAAATTACAAATGATACCGGTGGTTGATCAGGGCACACCGATCGGCATCATCAATCGCTATCACATGATCGACCGTTTTGCGCGCCCTTATCAGCGCGAGTTGTACGGCAAAAAATCCTGCAAGGTGTTTATGGACCCGCACCCGGTGGTGGTCGATAAAAACACCCGCATGCAGGATGTCAGTCACATCATTGTGGAGGCGAATCCTGAGCATCTGATCAACGGCATCATCATTACCGATCAGGGGCAATATCTGGGCATTTGTACCGGGCCGGATCTGATGCGCGAAATCACGCAAATGCAGATTACCGCCGCACGCTATGCGAATCCGCTGACGCAGTTACCCGGTAACGTGCCGATCAATGAACACATTGATCAGCTGCTGCAAAAACAGCAGAGGTTCAGCGCCTGTTATTGCGATCTCGATCATTTCAAGCCGTTTAATGACGTGTATGGTTACCGGCGCGGCGACGATATTATTCAGATGACGGGCGACGTGCTGAAACGGCATTGCGATTCGCAAATGGATTTTATCGGTCACATCGGCGGCGATGATTTTATTATTCTGTTTCGCAGCGATGACTGGGAGCAGCGTTGTAGCGATATTCTGGAAAGCTTTGCAACCGAGATTCAGGATTTTTATAACAATGAAGACCGCGAACGCGGTGGTTATCTGAGCGAAGACCGGCAAGGAAAAAAAGTGTTTTATCCTTTGGTGAGTCTGTCACTGGGCGTGGTCAAATCCAGCCCGAATCAGTTTTATTCGCATCATCAGATTTCGATTGCAGCTTCTGAAGCAAAAAAACAGGCAAAGAAAATTCACGGCAACAGCTTGTTTGTGGATCGCCGCGCCGAAGTTAAATAAAAATAGATAAAAAAAATCCCGCGTCGTTAAATATGACGCGGGATTTTTTTCAGATCAAATTATTGCAACAAGCTGAGTTACGCTGCCGGCACTAATTTTTCCATGCCGCCCATGTAAGGGCGCAGCGCTTCCGGAATCACCACTGAGCCATCTGCCTGCTGATAATTTTCCAGCACCGCGACCAGCGTGCGTCCCACTGCAAGGCCAGAACCGTTCAAGGTATGCACAGCTTCTGGTTTGCCTTGCGCATTGCGGAAACGTGCCTGCATACGACGTGCCTGGAAGGCTTCCATATTCGATACCGATGAAATTTCGCGGTAAGTATTTTGTGCTGGCAACCAGACTTCCAGATCGAAAGTTTTGGTTGCGCCAAAGCCCATATCACCGGTACACAAACTGACGACGCGGTAAGGCAAGCCCAGTTTCTTCAGAATCGCTTCGGCATGAGCTACCATTTCGTCCAGTGCTTCCATGGATTTTTCCGGGTGCACGATCTGCACCATTTCCACTTTGTCGAACTGATGCTGACGTATCATGCCGCGTGTATCACGGCCATAGCTGCCCGCTTCAGAACGGAAGCATGGTGTATGCGCCGTCATCTTGATCGGCAAGGCATCTGCCGGGATGATTTCGTCACGCACGGTGTTGGTTAATGTCACTTCGGAGGTCGGGATCAGATACAGCGTTTCGCCCTCGCCGTCTTGTCCGCCTTTTTTCACGGCAAACAAGTCTTCTTCAAATTTCGGCAACTGGCCGGTACCGCGCATGGAATCGGCATTCACCATGTAAGGCGTGTACATTTCTGTATAGCCGTGTTCGACGGTTTGCGTGTCGAGCATGAATTGCGCCAGCGCACGATGCAGACGCGCCATGCCGCCTTTCATCACCGAGAAACGCGAACCGGTTAATTTGACTGCGGTATCAAAATCCAGCCCCAGTGCGGAACCGATATCGACGTGATCTTTGATCTCGAAATCAAACACTGGCGGTGTGCCGACTTTACGGATTTCAACGTTCGCGGTTTCATCCTGCCCCACCACCACAGATTCGTGCGGCAGATTCGGTATCGTCTGCAAGAATGCCGTCATGGCGGTCTGCACTTCTGACAGACGCACTTCTGAGGCTTTCAATTCGTCGCCGATGCCGCCGACTTCGGCCATCACTGCGGAAGCATCTTCGCCTTTGCCTTTGAGCATACCGATTTGTTTGGACAAGCTATTGCGCTTGGCTTGCAGTTCTTCAGTGCGGGACTGAATCTGCTTACGTTCACCTTCGAGTGCGTTGAACGCATCGACATCGAGTTTGAATTTACGGGTAGCAAGACGCGCGGCAACAGCGGCGATATCTTTACGCAGGAGTTGAATATCTATCATAGTGATCTGATACGAATAAGTAGAATGAGCTAATCGGCTATTGTAGCAAGGGCGGGCGAATTTCCCTAAACTTATAGCATCCGACCGCGACTGAATTTCAACGCCAGCCAGCGCATGTAAATGCAAATAATGGGGAGTATATGAGCAAAATCAGCTTATCTCTATACAAACAAAGGGGTACAGGCTGGAAAAAACAGATACCCCCGGGAGTATATTTCAGGCTTTTTTCTGCTTTTTGAGTGATTTCTGAACGTTTTTTTTGCCGCGTTTTAACGACCGCAAATGCGCTCAAACCTGATCAAGCGCATCAGCAAATCGACAGACGCCGTTAAACGCCGTCCGCCTCATCATCCAGCCGCCGCAAATACGCCAGCTTTTCTGCAATTTTGATTTCCAGTCCGCGCGGTACCGGGTGATACCAGGATTCGCCTTCCAAGCCTTCCGGCAGATAAGTTTCGCCAGCAGCATACGCATCCGGCTCATCATGGGCATAGCGATACAGTTTGCCGTAACCGAGTTGCTTCATTAACTTGGTCGGCGCATTCCGCAAATGTTCAGGCACAACGCGCGATTTATCTTTCGCCACCAGCGCCCGCACCGCGTTATAGGCTTTATAAACTGCGTTCGATTTCGCCGCACACGCAAGGTAAATTACCGCCTCCGCCAACGCTAACTCGCCCTCCGGCGAGCCCAGACGTTCATAGGTTTCAGCCGCATCCAGACAAATACGCAAAGCACGCGGATCAGCCAGACCGATATCCTCCGACGCCATGCGGACAATGCGCCGCGCCATGTAGCGCGGATCAGCGCCACCATCGAGCATGCGCACCAGCCAGTAGAGTGCTGCATCAGGATTCGATCCGCGCACCGATTTATGCAAGGCAGAAATCTGATCGTAAAACGCATCGCCGCCTTTATCAAACCGTCGCAAAGCGTCGCCCAGACATTCACTGAGTAAAGCAGGATCGACGACATTCAGATTTTTGGCAGTCGCGGCATGCGCCACGATATCGAGGTTATTCAATAATTTACGACCGTCACCATCGGCGCTCGACACCAGACTGGCTTTGGCTTCCGGCAGTATCTGCAAGCCATCGAGCTGACGCTCACAGGCGCGATCCACCATCAGCGCAAGATCATCATCCGTGAGCGATTTCAGCACATACACAGCGGCCCGCGACAGCAAGGCACTATTGACTTCAAATGAAGGGTTTTCGGTGGTCGCGCCGATGAAGGTGAATAAACCACTTTCCACATGCGGCAAAAAAGCGTCTTGCTGGCTCTTATTGAAACGATGCACTTCATCGACAAACAAGATGGTGCGGCGTTGCGAGGTCGCTTGCAGAATCTGCGCCCGTTCAACGGCTTCGCGGATATCTTTAATGCCAGATAAAACGGCCGACAAAGCAATAAACTCGCAGTGGAATGCATCTGCCATCAGGCGCGCCAGCGTGGTTTTACCCACACCCGGCGGGCCCCACAAGATCATCGAATGTGGCTCGCCAGACTGAAACGCAACGCGTAGCGGTTTGCCCTCGCCCAGAATATGCTGCTGACCAATCACATCATCCAGCGTCGCCGGACGCATGCGCTCCGCCAACGGCGCGAGCTTCTTACGTGGTGCGTTCATCATGCAATCACATCTGCCATCTCATTTGTCATCTCATTTGCCAACATTATTGGCGGAACACATCCGCCCCGGCCGGGACGACGAATTTAAACTGATCGGCTTTCAAAGCAGGATTTTTTTCCATACTTTTGAGCGTCACCAGTGACACCTGACCAAACTGATCGCGCAATTCCAAAGCGTAAGGAACGCCGTCTTTCATGCCGATGCCGATATGATCGAACTGGCTGCCTTTGGCTTTCGCAGTCGCCTCCAGCCATTCCATGCCCTGCTTTGACGGCACATCTTTGAGGACGAAATTTTTATCCAGATCAGCGGCACCAGCGCTGCCAAACAGAATCGCTGCAGGGCTGGAACCCAACGCATTACCTAATTCTTTGATCGTGACCTGATTTAAATCTTTATCGAAGATGAAGAGCTTTTCACCATCGGCCTGCAACACTTGCTCGTAAGGCTTTTGGTAAGTCCAGATAAACTTGCCGGGACGGGCGAAAACAAATGCGCCACTGAAGGTCTTGGAGACTTTAGGGTTGCCATCCACCATCTTGATCTGCTGCTGAACGAATTCACCTTTGGCACTTTTGGTGTTCGAGACAAAGGATTTGAATTGATCGACTGCGGACGCCATGGCGATTGCGGGTAACAGCGTGGTGGCAACAACACATGCCAGCAGGCCACTTGCTACTTTAACTACTTTACTTTGCTTCTTCACTGATTTTCCTTGATTACTCATCTGTACTACTTATCATATCGACCGCTTGATTCGCCTGTCGCGGATATCCATGACTACTCAGCATTTCCGACCGGGACCAGAATTTCACGGTTACCGTTCGACTGCATCGTCGATACGACCCCGCTTTGTTCCATTTGTTCCAGCAAGCGGGCAGCGCGATTGTAACCAATGCGCAAATGCCTCTGTACCAGCGAAATGGAAGCGCGACGGTTTTTCAATACGATCGCCACGGCCTGATCGTACAAGGCATCAGCCTCACCACCACCTGCAACCTCGCCCGCAGCGCCGCTCTCACCGCCCTCTTCCAAAGTGCCGCCTTCGAGTATGCCTTCAATATAGTTAGGCTCGCCCTGCGCTTTTAAATGCTCAACCACACGATGCACTTCTTCATCCGACACAAACGCGCCGTGTACCCGTACCGGCAAACCGGTGCCGGGCGGCATGTACAACATATCGCCCATACCGAGCAAGGTTTCTGCGCCCATCTGATCGAGAATCGTGCGTGAGTCGATTTTACTGCTGACCTGAAACGCGATACGGGTAGGAATATTCGCCTTGATCAGGCCGGTAATCACGTCCACCGATGGTCGTTGCGTTGCCAGAATCAAATGTATCCCCGCCGCGCGTGCTTTTTGCGCAATACGGGCGATCAACTCTTCCACCTTTTTACCGACCACCATCATCAGATCAGCCAACTCATCAATGATGATGACGATGGTTGGCAATTTATCGAGCGGTTCCGGCGCATCCGGCGTGAGGCTGAATGGATTCGGAATATGTTGTTCTTTCTTTGCCGCTTCTGCGATTTTGACGTTATAACCAGCCAGATTACGTACGCCCAGTTTCGACATCAGCTTGTAGCGGCGTTCCATTTCGGCCACTGCCCAGTTCAGCGCATGCCCGGCCTGACGCATATCCGTCACCACCGGTGCCAGCAAATGCGGAATGCCTTCGTACACCGACATCTCCAGCATCTTAGGATCAATCAGTATCATGCGCACATCGTTAGGATCTGACTTGTACAGCAGCGACAATATCGTCGCATTAATACCGACAGATTTACCGGAGCCAGTCGTACCGGCCACCAGCAAATGCGGCATCTTCGCCAGATCGGCGCAAATCGGATTGCCTGCGATGTCTTTACCGAGTGCTACGGTGAGGCTTGATGAGCTATCGTGATAAATCTTGGAGCTGAGAATTTCTGTCAGGCGGACTATCTGCCGTTTCGGATTCGGCAATTCCAGCCCCATGTAATTTTTACCGGGAATGGTTTCCACCACACGTATCGACGTCAGCGACAATGAGCGCGCCAGATCACGCGCCAGATTGACGATCTGACTGCCTTTCACACCGGTCGCTGGCTCAATTTCGTAACGGGTAATGACAGGCCCCGGATAAGCGGCAACGACCTTGGCATCGACACCGAAATCGGAGAGTTTTTTCTCTATCAGACGACTGGTGAATTCCAGGGTCTGCACGCTGACGGTTTCCTGCACGGGCGGCGCATCATCAAGCAAAGAAAGCGGTGGTAGATTCGTGTCTGGCAGTTCATTGAATAAGGACACCTGTTTCTCTTTTTCCACGCGCTCAGAACGCTGCACTGCAACCACCTGAGGCTCGATTCGTATCGGCGATGCTTCCACAATCTTAGCGCGCTCTTGCACCACTACTTCTTCGCGCTTGACTGCGGCAGTCTGACCAACTCGCCGGTCTTCCGCCGCCGCGTATTTATTTTGTATGAACACAAAAACGGTTTCTATCGCCGCACCGGTTTTTTCTGCGATCGTCAGCCAGGACACCTGAAAATACAAGCTGATCCCCAATGCCATCGCCATCAGTAACACCAGTGTCGCGCCAGTAAAACCCATAGCGCTGTATGCAGCAGAACCAATTACATTGCCAAGTACGCCCCCGGGAGCCAATGGCAATGGCAGACTCAGGGTATGCATGCGCAAAAACTCCAGCCCCATGCTGCCGCAAATCAGTAAGGCAAATCCCGTGATCCGCGCGAGCAGATAAGGCAAGCCCTCTTCTTCGCCGGTTTTCGTTTCGACTTGCATCGATAGCCGATCGGCCAGACGCCGATAAGATTTCACGACCTGACGCAAGCAAACGACGCTCCACCACCAGGCAGAGAAACCGAATACATACAAAACCACGTCCGCCAGCCAGGCACCGAATTTCCCGCCCAGATTATGGATTTTCGGGACAACGCTAGACTGTGACCAGCCCGGATCTGCCTTAGAATACGTCGCCAGTATCAATATCAGGCAAACGCTTAATGCAGCGAAAATGAGCCAGCGTGCCTCCATCAGCAACACCACCATTTTATTTGGCAGTGGCGGGGGCGGCGGGCTTTTACTGCTACGGGTGTAGGCTTCGCTGTTACTTGTAGTCATAAATCAGGAAAATGTTCATCCAGACAACCAAAGACTGACAAGATAGCATGTTAGAGGCCGCTCGCCAAACACCGGGCACCTCACGCAGCGCCAGAGGATAGACTATAATTTGCGCTGATCTGCAGATGAAAATGCAAAAAAGCTCCGTCGCTTGCTTTTTTCTAAGGCAACACCATCTGCAAGCAAATAAGGCATCGATTATCCCGTCTGGCCTCCCCTTCAACTCTTTTTATGCAGGTCTGCTCATGTCTACATCTAAAAAACACGCTCGCGTATTGATTCTCGGCTCAGGTCCAGCGGGTTATTCCGCCGCTATTTATGCCGCCCGCGCCAATCTTAATCCGGTATTGATCACTGGCGTAGAACAAGGTGGGCAGCTCATGACGACAACGGATGTCGAAAACTGGCCAGCAGATCCGCTGGGTGTGCAAGGCCCGGAACTGATGCAGCGTTTTCTGCAACATGCAGAACGTTTTAACACTGAAATCATTTTCGATTACATCCATACAACCAAGCTCGATGAAAAACCTATCCGTCTGATCGGTGATCAGGGTGAATACACCTGTGATTCACTGATTATCGCGACTGGCGCTTCAGCACAATATCTGGGTTTACCTTCTGAACAAGCCTTTATGGGTAAAGGTGTCTCCGCCTGCGCCACTTGCGATGGATTCTTTTATCGCGGCAAAGAAGTTGCGGTTGTCGGTGGCGGGAATACAGCAGTCGAAGAAGCATTGTATTTATCAAATATCGCCAGCAAAGTCACAGTGATTCACCGTCGCGACAAATTCCGCGCAGAAGCTATTCTGATCGACCGCCTGATGGCAAAAGTTGCCGAAGGCAAAGTAGAAGTCAAATGGAATCACACTCTGGACGAAGTCACCGGAGATGATTCTGGTGTCACCGGCGTAAATATCAAATCGGCGGATGGGGTAATTACACAAGTGCCTGTCCATGGTGTGTTTGTCGCGATTGGTCACAAACCGAATACCGGCATTTTTGAAGGTCAGCTGGAAATGCATAACGGCTACATTAAAACCCGTACCGGCACTGAAGGCATGGCAACCGCAACGAATGTTCCCGGCGTATTTGCAGCTGGTGATGTGCAGGATCATGTTTACCGTCAGGCGATTACCAGCGCAGGTACCGGCTGTATGGCGGCACTGGATGCACAGCGTTATCTGGAAGAATAATCCAGGCTGAATCGATGTCGTCGCTGAAAAATTTTGCTGATCTGAAATCTCTGGGTCAGCAACTCAAAACACAACAGGAAGCCAGACAGCGCGCTGAAGCAGAACGTCTGGAGCAGGAAAAGAAAGCAAAAGCAGAAGCTAATATTTTCCGCTCCAGCATAGGTTCGGTTGAACCATTGAAAGTGGCGGTCAAGCATCAGGCAACTCCGGTACGCCCGGCACCAATACCATTTCAATACATCGCCGATGAGAAAGCAGCCCTGCAGGAATCGCTTTCTGATGAATTCGATGCGGATTCATTACTGGAAACAGACGAAAATCTGAGCTATACCCGTCCCGGAGTCGGCGTTGATGTCGTCAGAAAATTACGCAAGGGGCACTGGGTGATCCAGGCGCAATTAGATTTGCATGGTCTGCGCCGCGATCAGGCCAGAGACAGTCTGGGTGATTTTCTGAGGCGATGCGGTAGAAATGGAGTCCGTTGCGTACGGATCATTCATGGAAAAGGTCTGGGTTCTGTCAATAAAGAACCCGTTCTGAAGCACAAAGTAAGAAACTGGCTGATCCAGAAAGATGAGGTGCTGGCATTTAGTCAGGCGACTGCAGCGGATGGCGGCTCAGGTGCGCTGATCGTATTATTAAAGGCCTGAGTTTCCTCAGGCCTTTTTTATCAGTTCTTGAATTTTCCGTCTTTGCCAATCATGGTCATATCAACGAATTTTGAACCATTGTGATTTGACGATGAAAAGTTAATGTCAAAACCACCAGCATCGTAACTCTTAGTGTTCAACGACTCTAAAGAGGAAATCAATTTTTCGCGGGTCAGATTCTGGCCTGAACGACGCAAACCTTCCACAAATACCTTCGCTGCAATAAAACCTTCCAGACTGGAAAAATTCAGGTCTTTAATGCCGGCTTTATTCATGATTTTTGTGTATTCACCGACGACAGTTGCGTTTGCCGCTGACCAAGGGAAAGGCACGACTTGCGACACAACGACGCCGGAACCATCTTTACCCAAAGCATCCGACAAAGCCTGACTACCGACAAAAGAGACGTTATAAAACTGGCCGGTATAACCCAACCGGCGCATCTCTTTAATTAACGCTGCAGAAGAAGAATAGGCGCTGATCTGGATGATAACGTCGGGACGTTTTGCCATCATTTTTTCAACCGCTTTGGCAACATCAAGACTATTTCTCTCTACCGTTGCAGTATCAACAATAGGAAGATTTTTTTTCTTCAGCGCACGCTCTACGCCGGTTAATCCTGCTTTACCGTACGCGTCATTTTGATAGAACACAGCGATATTTTTAAGCCCGGTATTCACCAGACGATCAACCAGATGTTCGGTTTCGTCAAAATAGCTGGCGCGAACATTGAAGATCAACTTATTGAAAGGTTCCCGCAAAGACTGAGCACCAGTATAAGGTGCAAAGAATGGTACTTTCGCTTGCGTGAATATCGGCGTTGCGGCGTTGCTGGTTGCCGTGCCAACATAACCAAACAAGGCAAATACATCGTCAGTATCTATCAGTGCCTTCGTATTGGCAGCTGCAATGTCAGCCTCGTATTTATCGTCACGCTTAATGACTTCGATCTTACGGCCAAAGACGCCGCCAGTGCTATTCACGTGATCAAAATAGGCCTTCGCCCCTGCATGCAACTGTATGCCCAGTTGCGCTGCAGGCCCCGAAAAAGCAGCAGATTGGCCGATAATAATTTTATGCTCACTAACGCCATTTTCCGCGACAGCTGGCATGGCCAGCAGCGCTGCGAATACAGCAGTGAGTAATTTGGATGCCATCATAGTTGCTTGCACTCAGTTTAAGTAATAAATCAGACCGCTTCAGAACCAGTTTCACCGGTACGGATGCGAATTACCTGCTCAACGTTCTGCACAAAAATTTTGCCATCGCCTATTTTTCCAGTATGCGCCGCTTTAATAATGGCATCAACAACGTTATCGCAAATGTTGTCGTCCACAACAACTTCTACTTTAATTTTCGGCAAAAAATCCACAACATATTCGGCACCGCGATACAGTTCAGTGTGTCCCTTTTGGCGACCAAAGCCTTTTACTTCGGTCACGGTCAAGCCCGTTACGCCAACATCAGCCAATGCTTCGCGAACTTCATCCAACTTAAATGGTTTAATGACTGCTGTAATTTGTTTCATAATAAATTTCCTTTTTTAGTCTCTGAATTTTGAGGTGATCGGGTAGCGCCAGTCACGACCAAAAGCACGGTGAGTAATCCGCACACCTATTGGTGCCTGACGACGTTTGTATTCATTTATTTTAATCAAACGCGTAATTCGTTCAACATCCTCTTCGCGATATCCTGCTTCAATAATATCGGCACGGGATTTATTTTGTTCCATATACAACTGCATGATGCCATCGAGTATTTCATAGGGCGGCAAAGAATCCTGATCGGTTTGATCCGGACGCAGTTCGGCAGAAGGTGGTCGCGTCAGAATGCGCTCTGGAATAATCTCGGCAATACTGTTTCTGTATGCACACAAACGATATACCAGTGTTTTAGGAATATCCTTGATCACGGCAAAGCCACCAGCCATATCGCCATATAAGGTGCAATAACCAACGGCCATTTCACTCTTATTGCCGGTCGTCAGCACGATAGAACCATACTTATTGGATAAGGCCATCAGTATTGTGCCGCGGATCCGCGCTTGAATATTTTCTTCTGTCGTATCTTCTTTTAAGCCGGCAAACTCTACGCTCAGGGTGGTTCTGAATGCATCGAAACAAGCGCCGATTGAAATCTCATCGTAACGCACAGCAAGGCGCTCCACCATATCGCGCGAGTCTAACAGAGAGATATCTGCGGTATACGGTGAAGGCATCATGATTGCCCTGACTTTTTCTGCTCCCAATGCATCAACCGCGATCGCCAGAGTTAACGCAGAATCAACGCCGCCAGACAATCCCAGTAAGACGCCGGGAAAGCCATTTTTAGTCACATAATCACGCACGCCAAGTACCAGTGCACGATAAACCTGAGATTCTGTTGTACCCAATTCAGGCAAGGGCTGAGACACGGGTTGCCCACCGTCAAATTCTATGACTTGCAAAGCCGTTTCGCAGTGCGCCAACTGAGCAACGAGTTCCCCTTGCGAATTTAAAACAAAGGAATTTCCATCAAAAATCAGCTCGTCCTGACCACCAAGTAAATTTGCATAAACAAGCGACATGCCTGTAGTGCTGACATTCGCGCGCATCACATCAAGACGTTGCTGCTGCTTATCCATGTGAAATGGTGAGCCATTTGGCACCAACAATACCTGCGCCCCAGCACTCCTCGCGGCCAGAGGCGCATCTTTAAACCAGGTATCTTCACAAATATTGATACCAAAGCGCACGCCCTTCACGTCGAACACACAAGCCTCAGAACCAGCAGAAAAATATCTGACTTCATCGAATACCATGTCATTCGGCAGATTGCGCTTAAAGTAGCGAACAATGACGCTGCCGTTGAGCAAAACGGAAACCGCATTAAAATGACGTCCATCTCTGGCCTCAGGATGCCCGACCAACACACAAATATCTTTGAATGCCGCAAGCTGTGCAGTCAGATCAGATAACACCTGCTGTGTTTGCAGATAAAACCCGCTTCTTAACAGTAAATCCTCCGGAGGATAACCAACCAAAGACAGCTCAGGCGTTACAACAATATCGGCTCCCTGCTCAGCTGCCCGGCGGACATAATTTACTATTTTCGCGGCATTTCCGGCCAGATCACCGACCGTACTATTCATCTGAGCAATGGCAACTTTAATCGTCATAATCGTGCAATTTGAAAAAATCAAAAAATGGAATTAGTTTCTATCGACCAGTATTATCGCATGGGCTTCGCAAGTTCTCTCTCTGATATTGGACAAGAACAATGGGACAGTTTGCTGAAATCCGATCCGTCCGCCAATCCCTTTCTTTCGTATGCTTTTTTGCACGCCTTACACTCATCCGGATCGGCCTCGGCAAAAACTGGCTGGCATCCATATTATTTAACGATATGGCAAGATAAAACCTTGGTTGGCGCTTGCCCGCTTTATCAGAAAACACATTCTTACGGTGAGTACGTGTTTGACTGGTCCTGGGCACAGGCATATCAACAGCATGGGTTGCAGTACTACCCCAAGCTACTGTCCGCGATACCATTCACTCCTGTTACAGGCAGCAGAATTATTGCGAGTGATAATACGGTCAGAAACTTATTGCTGGAAAGTCTGAAAAACCTCACGCTGTCAGGAGACTTTTCCTCGTGTCACATTCTGTTTCCTGATGAAAATCAAATAACACAGCTGAAAAATGCAGGTTTTTTGATCAGAGCGGGGGTACAATTTCATTGGCAAAATGATCAGCACTCTGACTTCGAGAGTTTTCTGAATACGCTCAGTAAGAAAAAACGCAAAAATATCCGTGCCGAGCGAAAAAAAGTACAGGAACTAGGCATTGTTTTCTCGCATATTCAAGGTTTGGATGCGAACGAGGAAGACTGGCTTTTTTTCAAGCGCTGTTACGATGCAACGTATGAAAATCATCACTCAAAACCTTACCTGAATCTTGAGTTTTTCACACAAATTGGCAGCACAATGCCGCAGCACGTCCATCTTATTTTTGCGATTAAAGATGGAAAGAAAATTGCAGCTTCGTTGTTGATATTCAATCAAAGCAAGGTGTACGGTCGTTATTGGGGTTGTGTTGAGCATTATCCCTGCCTGCATTTCGAGACAGCTTACTATCAGGCGATAGAATTTTGCATTAAAAACGGTATCCGGACCTTTGAAGGCGGAGCCCAAGGGGAACACAAGATGGCCAGAGGATTTCTACCGCAAAAGACTGCCTCGGCACATTTCTTAACGCACCCAGAGTTCAGTAATGCTGTCGCCAATTTTCTGCAAAGAGAAACAAACGGCATAGAACTGTATCTGGACGATTTGAATGAGCATAATCCGTATAAACAACCACTTGAAATTTAAGATACATCAAGGCATCCTGCTGACATGCAAAAAAACAAAACAACATCCGATAATCCGAGTAACGCAATGAATATGCACAAACGCGCTGGTCGCTTTTACCTGACTGAAAAGCTAGGCACAGGATCGAATGGCACCGTCTTTCGGGGTCATGATCCAGTCATTGACCGGGATGTTGCCATCAAAATACTCAATGCAAGCGGGAATGCTGCGGACAAAAAGCAACGTGAACAGCAGTTCATCAACGAAGCACGGGCGGCCGGCAGACTTTCCCATCCGAATATTGTGACGATCTTCGATGCTTCCAGCGAAGGAGGTACGACATTTATCGCGATGGAATTCCTCGGTGGACAAGACTTAAAAATGATGCTGGCTGCGGGACGCACTTTCGATTCCATAGAAACCACAGATATCATTCAAAGAATTGCGGATGCACTTGCCTATGCCCATGAGAAAGCAGTCATTCACAGAGATATCAAACCTGGCAATATTTTTATTCTGACGAATAATCAACCCAAAGTAGTCGACTTTGGTATTGCCCGCGCACCGAATCGCCTGCTGGATGAAAACCAACCAGCTAATGTAACGCTGTTCAATAATAATATTCTCGGTACACCTAACTACATGTCTCCGGAACAGGCCATGGGAAAACAGGTGAATGCGCAGACGGATATTTATTCTCTCGGCGCGGTCATGTATGAAATGCTGACTTTGCAGAAACCATTTCAAAGTAACGATATAGACAAACTACTGAATCAGATCGCGTATAAAACACCGAAGACACCGTCAGAAATCAATCCCGCGATACCTGAATCGCTCTCAAGAATCGTAATGAAAGCAATGCAAAAAGAGCTGAGCGATCGCTACCAGACTGCACGCGAGATGGCTGATGATTTACAAAAAGTACTGGATCGGGATAAAAGACTGAAACGCAAGAGAGGAAAAATCAGTCCAGATGGTGCAGAGAACAACACCAGCACTGAGAGTAATACTCTTCTCTGGCTTAGTCTTGCAGCGATACTGATTGCAATCGCGTTTGCGGTCATGGTCAACCTGCCGCGCTAAGGTCTTATCCATGTGGGTTTTACAAGCAATTACAAACAAGACTTAATTGATTTTGAATTAAAAACGCGGCCACAATAGCCGCGTTTTTTAGGGAAACTTACTTATTCTTACTTATTTCTGAAGCTTTTTGAAATTTTCAACGCCATCCAGAATCTCTTTTTTTGCCTCTTCCGGGCCACCCCAACCTTCAACTTTCACCCATTTGCCTTTTTCGAGATCTTTGTAGTGTTCAAAGAAATGTTGAATCTGTTTCAGGCGCAACTCATTCATATCTTCTGGTTTCTGCCAATGCGTATAAATCGGCAAAATTTTATCGACAGGAACGGCCAACACCTTCGCATCTTCACCACCTTCGTCCGTCATTTGCAATACGCCAATGGCGCGACAGCGAACAACAACACCCGGAATCAAAGGAAATGGTGTGATGACTAATACGTCAACTGGATCACCATCACCTGCGATAGTCTGCGGAACATAACCATAATTACATGGGTAGTGCATTGCCGTGCCCATGAAACGATCAACAAAAATGGCACCAGTTTCTTTATCAACCTCGTATTTGATAGGGTCTGCATTCATTGGAATTTCAATGACGACGTTAAAGTCATTTGGCAGATCACGACCTGCTGGTACGTTATTCAAGCTCATGTCACTCTTTCTTAATAGATATCAATAAATTCAATTTACCGTGCAAAATTATATCGGGTTTATGGCTATATTTGTGCGGCGCAAAAGATAAGCCAGCCAAATTACAGCGTCGTCGCTATGGCACATTGCCGGTAATGGTAGGCAGCCTCTTCATCCTGCCCAAGCGCCTCGTGCAATTGTGCTAATTTCAGATTCGATTCTGTCACTGTCCGGGCTGAAACCGCGTCAGACAAGGCTTGTTCCATGTGTCGTTGTGCCTTGCCCCATAATTTTTGACGCAAACAAAGTACGCCAAGCGTTAATGCCAGTTCAGGATCAGTCGGATGATTCAGGGACCATTTTTCGCAATGTTCAATCTGAGATAACAATGCGGCCGAACCCTCTGCAGCGGCTGCATCGCGATAAGCCCGCAACAGGCGCTCATCCCAATCCTCTGTCAGTGCTTTCTCAACGATAGAACGTGCCTCATCATACAAACCTCTGGCATTAAAAGCGTTCGCAGCCTGATATGCGATAAAGGCTGATTTTCTGTCGTTTGCCGGTATTTCAAACCAGACGCGCCGCAAAGACTCAGCATCATGCTCATGCCCCTTTAACAAATCCTCGTAGGCTAATTCCTTCAGCCTTTTCGAGAGCGCTGGATGCAGGGCATGATGCTTATCGAGAGTACGAACCAGTTTCAGTACATCGCCCCACTTCTGCGCCTGCTGATTTGCTTTCAATGCCCAACGCAGCACCTGGATATGGCGACTACCATTGGCATGTAACTCCTTAACTGCCTCAAGCGCCTTATCTGACTGATGCTGATCAACCAGCAGCTCAGTCGCACTCACAAGCCTGGCGACTTTATAGTTGTTGTCAGCCTCAATTCCCGCCAACCACAGATCTCTGCGCTCAAATTGCCCCATGTGATGCGCCGCACGCGCACCAATCAGTGCAGCCACCCCGGCATTATCTGGTAGTTCGGCTGCGCGGATCGCCGCTTTCTCAGCATAGCCGAAACGTCCTTCAAACAGGGTCTTGAGCGACTCACGCAAAGCCTTGTTGCCATCACGTTCACGCTTCTGCTGGCGGTAAGCTGCCACTTTCTTGGGCATTTTACGGGTGGTGACGATTGCTCCGAAAATCGCATAGACAATCAGAAACAGCACTGCCACCAAAAAGAGAAATAAATTTAAAGATAAATCGATTCTGTAAGGCGGATAAAACAACACGACGTTTCCTGGATTGAAACGCGCACCTATCGCCAGACCAACGGCAAGAGAAAACAGAATCAGAAGCCGGATAAAAATTCGCATACGTTAAGGCTTCACTTTGTAGTTGCGTACTGCATTTAAACTTTCAGACAAATTCGGCATTTCTATCGACAGATTGCTGCCCTGAACCTGACGTAATAAGGCTTGCGCATTCTGAGTCTGTTTCGCCCTAGTGTCGAAATACTTTGTAATCGCATCTTGTGCAGACACCAAGTCACTACGGAAAACACTCTCATTTCTGGCCAGCAAGGCAAGTCTTGCGTTAAGCAGACGCAATTTAAGATTTTCGCGTGCGAAATAGGATTGCGTCGGGGTCAACAACAAAGCGTCAGGCGTTTCCACACTGCGGACACGAATCAATTGCTTAACCTCGCCCCACATCTCGCTGGAAAAACTCTGCCAAGCGTCCTGCAAACGCATGGAGAAAGTACTTTCCTCAACCTCGGCCACTTTCTTATCCTGCTTATCCTGCTTCGATGCACGCTGAGTTTTTGGAATAATTCTCAATGGTGCTTTTGGTGGGGTCGGAGAAACCACTGACTTCTCATCTGCCCACAAAGGAATATGATCAACCTGTGTAATGACGCTGTCGAGGCGTAACGCAATGCCTGGTAAATCAAGTGCCGGCAAAGACTTCAGACGATCAATGTCTTTCGCGATTGCTCTTCTGATCGTAATGAACTGAGGCTTGTCAGATTTAGCCAGGCGCCCATCCGCATTCTGCAACGCAATCAACGCACCCTGAACATTACCTGCCAACTGCAATTGCTGACTGGCTGTTGCCAATACCTGTTCAATTTCTGCCAATGCCCATTCATCACGATTTTTTGACAGATCTTGATACAGCTGCTCCAAAGCCAGTTGCTGGCTTTGAGATTCGATTTGTTTGCTTTCAATCAAAAGAACTTTGGCCTGAATTTCTTTTGTCGTTTCCTGCACATTTTTGGCCAGCAACTTTGTTTCATTACTTGTCGTGTCAGCACTAAGTAACCGTCGCGCAACCTCCTCTTTCAGAGCACTGATCTGATTTTGAGAAGACCACCATTGCGCAGCCAACAATACGGCTAAGACGCCTGAAATCAGAAAGGCAGGATGAGTCCAGCTACCTGACGACGAAGCCGGAAGCGAATTGGCCGCAGTAGCGACCACGGATTGATCAGGGCTTTGAGGTGGCAAAGAACCCCCTGTGTTTGTTTGCTGTTCATTCATACTCAGGATTGTAACGCGACAAGTAGCTGTTCGTCGCCTGATGCGGTTAAAGTGATGGAATGAAACCCCAGCGCCTGCGCTGTTTCGGCAATACGGACGTGGGGAACGATAATGTGTTGATGTTGGATTTTTGCCACGGCATCGTCGAGGGTTAATTGTTCACACCAGAAAATGAGCGTTCGCAATGCCTCAGAACTGGTAATCACCCAGTCATTCTCTGACTGGAGCAACTGTTCTAACTGCCTCTTCACAGAAATACTGAATTCGGGAGCAGAACGCCGATAAGCAGCCAGTTGCGTCACATGAATGCCACGGGAACGAAATGCATCGGCCAAAAATTCCCGGCCTGTTGTTCCTCGCACGATCAATACCTGCTTATCAGCCAGTGCAGCAAAGTCAATCTCTGCCGCCAAGGCCTCAGAATCCGTTTTCAGTTTATTCGAGGGACTGATGATCGTCGCATTGTCAGAATGAAGACCATAGCGCGCCAAAGCAAGCCTACTCCCCTCACCGACAACACCAATCGGAACCTGTAACGGCCATTGCGTGATATGCGAAAAAAAAGCATCAATCGCGTTCGGACTCACAAAAACAACTAATCCATAACTACTGAGATTAGTTACTTTGTCGCTAATCTCAGTCTGATTCTCTAAGTGATGTATTTCGATCAAGGGAAACAATTGACACGGACGCGATAAAGCCTGAAGTTGAGCGGCAAAATCCTGAGCCTGTGCCAATGGGCGCGTGACAATCACATTCCTGCGCGACATAAGAGAATTACTCAACAATCTGTGCTTTACACAAAGCCAGGATGCCCTCAGCATCTTGGGCAGACAAGGCCTGCGCCAGTTGTAAACCCAGCGCTCCTGGCTCAGACGCATCACCAAAAATCTCGGCACTCGCCACTCGCCGTCCATCCGGGGTTGCCACCATCCCACGTAAATGCATTTTTTGATCAGCTACGGTTGCGAACGCCGCCAGCGGTATCTGACAACTGCCGCCAAAAACCTTAGACACAGTTCGCTCGGCAATAACAGACTGAGAAGTTGCCAAATGATTCAACGGGGCAAGCAACTCAAGTAAATCAGGACGCGAATTCGACACTTCTATCGCCATAGCGCCCTGTCCAGCTGCGGGCAAGCTCGCCTCAGGCTCTAAAAATCCACGTATACGCTGAGGTAATTCGAGACGCTTTAATCCTGCCGCTGCAAGAATAATTGCAGCGTATTCGCCCTCATCAAGCTTACGTAAACGGGTATCAAGATTGCCACGCAAAGGGCGAATCACTAAATGCGGGAAACGGGCAGAAATGAAGGCCTGACGCCGCAGGCTGCTGGTACCGACAACAGCCCCATTCGGCAAGCTACTAAGGGAATCATAATCGTTGGAAACAAAAGCATCCCGCGGATCTTCACGCTCTAAAATCGCAGCCAAAGTGAAACCTTCGGGCAACTCCATGGGAACATCTTTGAGGGAATGTACTGCCAGATCGGCACGCCCTTCAGCCATCGCCACTTCCAACTCTTTAACAAATAAACCTTTCCCGCCGACTTTAGATAAAGCACGGTCTAAAATCTGATCGCCGCGCGTCGTCATTCCAAGAATATCGACCTGGCAATCGGGGTATAACGATAACAGGCGATCACGAACATGTTCAGCCTGCCACATTGCCAACCGGCTCTCTCTGGAAGCAATGACCAATTTTTTGGGAGAAACTGCAGTCAAAATAATTTTCTTTCTAAATATTCAGGCAATCAGATGTCATCTGGTAAATCAAGTGTGCCGAATTTTACCATTCAGAAATCATGATTTCGTCGGTTAAACTATTGAAAATTTGCAGACTTTTTGATCAATCCAGGCAAACTTGACACATAATCGGCGGTGACGGCATCATAACGCCTTGATTAGACGCACATATTCAAAATGCCGCCACAATTGAGCGGCATTTTTTACGCACGTAAACAACGGAATTTTTATGCAAGCAAGTACAACTGAAAATAAAAACCACACCATTCTGACTGGCGACCGCCCTACTGGCCCTCTTCATCTGGGACATTTTGTCGGCAGTCTGCGCAACCGCGTCAAATATCAACATCAATATCAGCAGTACATCATGCTCGCCGATGCACAGGCATTGACGGACAATATGGACAATCCGGCCAAAGTTCATGACAACGTACTTGAGGTTGCACTGGATTACCTTGCCGTTGGCATTGACCCCACTAAATCCACGATCTTCATTCAGTCGCAAATTCCTGAACTGACAGAATTAACGTTCTACTATCTGAATCTGGTTTCGGTTGCCCGTCTGGAACGCAATCCGACGATCAAACAAGAGATCATCCTGCGTAATTTTGAGCGCGATATTCCTGCTGGCTTTCTGACATACCCGGTCAGTCAGGCCGCCGACATTACGGCATTCAAAGCGAGCCTGGTACCTGTGGGCGAAGACCAGATTCCTATGATTGAACAGACAAACGAAATCGTTCGCCGATTCAATCGTCTGGCAAAGAAAGATATTCTGGTTGAGTGTCAGGCGTTGGTGCCAGAGATCGGTCGTTTGCCGGGTATCGACGGAAAAGCCAAAATGAGTAAATCCCTCGGGAACACGATCAACCTCGGCGCCAGCCCCGCAGAGATAAAAGCGGCAGTACGCAATGTCTATACAGATCCATTGCATCTGCGCGTCAGCGATCCTGGCCACCTGGAAGATAACGTCGCCTTTATTTATCTGGATGCGTTCGATGAAGACAAAATCGGATTACAAGCAATGAAAGACCACTACACACGCGGCGGCTTGGGTGACAGCGTAGTCAAGGCACGTCTTGAAGGAATATTACAGGATCTGCTTGCACCAATTCGTGAGCGTCGCGAGGAATATGCCAAAGATCGCGGTCAGGTTCTGCAAATGCTCAAAGAGGGAACCCAAAAAGCGCGGGAAATTGCAGCCAAAACGACTGATGAAGTGAAAGCAGCGATAGGATTAAAACATTTCTAAAAAAGATGCTGTACATCATTAATTCTCCCCTCTCGCTCAGTCCAGAGGGGGAACTATCTGCTGGAGGTATCAACGTGTGATTAACCACCTTAAAACTTGTTATTAATCAAACGCACATCCCTCAGATAATCCATTATGAAGGTTCGATCTGCCACTACTGAAAGGAAGAACGATGTATAGCAAAATTCTTATGCCGACCGACGGGTCTGAGCTGGCCAATGCCAGCATTCAAGCGGGTATTGAGTTTGCAAAAAAAGTAAATGCCAAGGTAGTTGGAATTTTTGTAGCGGCGAATTATCAGTACCCTATTTACATCGACATCATTCCGCCAAACACCCCGACTGAAGAAGAATACCAGGCGGCGATGCGTGCCTTTGGCGAATCTTATCTGGAGCCAGCCAGAGTAGCTGCGCATAAGGAAGGTCTGGAGTTTGAAAGTGTCGTCAAGTTTAGTGATGCGCCTGCAAAGGAAATCGTCCATACAGCACAGCAATATGCTTGCGACCTGATCTTTATCGCGTCCCACGGACGCAGTGGCGTCGGACAATTACTTTTGGGTAGCACGACAAGCAAAGTTTTATCCATGTGTGATATTCCAGTTCTGGTGCACAGAGTCAAAAAACACTGAGCTGGTAGCCACGGACATAGGCAATAAGCAACTAATCGGGTTGTACAGTACAATAGTGCATGCCTTGCGACTCAGCTTGCACAAAATTTAACTGCACCACTGATCAATGATTAGAATTCTTATTGCCGATGACCACACTATCATGCGTGAAGGACTCAAGCGCATACTTGATGGAAACGACGACATACGTGTGGTTGCAGAAGCTATCGACGGTTTTGACACTTTGGAAAAAGTGAGGAACACACAGTTTGATGTCCTGTTAATGGATCTGTCCATGCCAGGGCGAAGCGGCGTCGACCTGATACGTCAGATCAAAGATGAATTCCCCAAGCTGCCCATCCTGATTCTCACCATGCATGAAGAAGAGCAATACGCTGTGCGTGCGATCAGAGCCGGCGCCAGAGGGTATCTGACAAAAGAAAGTGCGGGCACACAACTGGTTACAGCATTGCGCAAAGTCGCGTCGGGCCGCCCCTATATCAGCATAGAAGTGGCAGAGCAGTTAGCCATGAATGCGATGCCTGCCGACGATAACCTTCCGCATACCAGCCTTTCTGATAGAGAATTTGAGGTTTTCAGCCATATCGTCAAGGGAAAAACGATTACAGAAATTGGTGATCTGCTACATCTCAGTGTAAAAACAGTCAGCACACATAAGATGCGTATTTTGCAAAAAATGAATATGAGCAACATTTCCGACCTGGTTCAGTACGCTGTCGCCCATAACCTTCTGATTCCTAACGCCTGACCAAGCACTTCCACCGTCACTATCTTGTAGGAATATTCCTATAAGATCAGCCTTAAATCTGACAATTCAAATCAGCATTACCTGATTTAAATCAAAAAGCGAAGCCGTGATAATAGACATCAAGCAAACAAGCGATGTCTTACATCACGCGCACCATGAATTTATTTATCGTTGAAGATTCGGTTTTAATTCAAAATCGACTCGTTCGTTTCATAGAAGAAATACCAGGGATGCACGTTATCGGTGTTTCTGGCGACATCGATACTGCCTACGACAGTGTTATCAATAGTGACACTGATGCAATGATTCTTGACTTGCAATTAGGTGATAAAAATGGCTTGCAACTTTTGAAAGATGTGAAGCAAAATAAACCAGAGGTCAAGATTGTCATTCTCACGAATCACTCAACTGAAGACAATCGCGTGCACGCTATGCGCGCTGGTGCAGACGGTTTTCTCGACAAATCTACTGACTTCGACCAGATACAGAATTTTCTGTACGACTGGGAAAGTCCAGATGCGTCGAAACAAGTTAATTAATTTTCGTTTATCCAGGAGACTCACATGACAACAGTTGCCCAATCATCCCGCCCAGTCAGCCAACATATTGCAGCAAACAAAGCGATGCTACCAGTGATGTCAAACGAGGCAGGTTGGCGTTGCCACGGCAATTTGTGGTCAGATCTGAGTCAGGTCTGTGATCTGTTAAATATTCCTACTCCTCTTAACTCAACGGATGAAGAAGCCTTATTTCAGCATGTTCGCTTTAAAGCTGGTCAGCGCATCCATACGATAGGCCAGAATTTTGAAGCGCTGTATGTTGTCAACTCGGGATTCCTGAAAACTGTATTAATTGATGAATACGGTAATGAACAAGTACTGAGCTTTCCGATGAAGGGTGATCTGCTTGGAATCGATGGCATCCATAATCAACAACACGCGTCAGAAGCTGTTGCTCTGTCAGATTGCGACATCATTATTTTGCCTTACAAGGCTTTTGCAAATCTGGGTCGCAACTATGTTGAATTAGAACATGCAATGTTCAGCGTCATGAGCCGCGAACTGGTTCGTGAACAATTAATGATAGGCATGCTTAGCGCACTTAGCGCAGAAGCCAAAGTTGCCCGTTTTCTGACCACACTGGGCGAACGCTTCAGCCAGTTAGGTTACTCTGGAAAATCATTCAACCTGCGTATGACTCGCCACGAAATCGGCAGCTACCTTGGCTTGACATTAGAAACCGTTAGCCGGACGCTGTCTGCATTTAACGAAATGGGATTAATCAGCGTCGACCAACGTGAAATATGCTTACTTGATACAACTGCGTTGAAAACCCTGCGTCGTCTGCCGCCAGCAAAAACCCGAAATAAAGTCAGTGAAAAAGTATCTGTAATGGTTGGAAAAAAACTACTTCCACAATGGGGAAGTGAAACAGCGGTTGCCGTATAAAATATTTAAGCTAGAATCTGGCAACTTATACAAAAATTTGCGTCACCAATTTTGATTCATTACCGATTTTTCTCTAAGAGTTTTTTAAGCTCTGGCGCGAAGAAAAAATTAACAGGAGCAATGACATGACATATAAAACCATACTTGTGCACGTTGATGAATCAGAGCGATCAAATTTAAGAGTCAAATTTGCGGCTGAAATTGCTAAAGCTGAAGATGCACATTTAATCGGGACAGCAGTCACCGGCGTTTCACGTTTTATCTATCAGGACGGAAACATTAGTGCCAGCGACCCGAACTTGACGATCCATCTCAATTTTCTCAGAGAACGCGCTGAAAAAGCCGTCGCCAATTTCAATCGCGAAGTGGAAACGATTGGTGTTTCATCACATGAAAGTATGGTTGCAAATGATGAGGCTGGTGGTGGAATTGGCCTTCAAGCCAGATATAGTGACTTGGTGATCATAGGACAAACCAATCACGATGAGCCCTCGCCTTCAGTATTACCAGATTTTCCTGAATATATTGTGATGAATTCCGGGCGTCCGGTACTAATCATTCCGTATGCAGGAGATTTTAATACGATCGCAAAACGCCCCTTGATCTCTTGGGATGCAAGTCGGGAATCGACCCGTGCAGTTACTGATGCACTGCCCTTACTAAAAAAGGCAGATGTAGTTCAGGTTGCCATTTTCAATCCAAAATCCACGCCTGATGCCCACGGCGAGCAACCCGGCGCTGATATCGCTCTTTACCTCGCAAGACATGGCGTTAAAGTCGAGGTTTCAGTGCACAAAACTTCCACTGATATCGGTAACGCATTGCTCTCATTAGCACATGACCTCGATAGCGATATGATAGTGATGGGTGGTTACGGACATTCCCGTTTCAGGGAAATGATCATGGGTGGCGTGACTAAGACCATTCTTGAAAGTATGACGGTTCCTGTATTTATGTCTCATTGATCATTACTGGCGTCAGGTTCACCGCCTCGGTAATAATGGCATCCACTGATGGGTGCCATTTTTTTTACCAAGACATCAATACAAGCTGATTTCAGCCCTTAAAATACACAGATATCACTCAATATCATCAAGTCGCATGTCATCAAATTCACTCTCACTAACATCAAGACTATCCGAAGCGCGTTGGATCGCGGGGTTCCTGTTTGTACTTTCCTGTTTTTTATGGGTAGACCAGGAGCGCCTCTCCGTCTTCGTCGTACCAGCGCCGCTCCCGGTACATACCTTTCTAGAGACAGTGACCATCGTTATTTTTGCCTCGGTGTTTATCGTTTGCTGGAATGCTTTTGGTGAAGTACGTAAAAAAAGTAGTGTGATACTGGCAGTCGCATTTCTCTGCACAGCAATATTGGGCTTTTTTCATACGCTCACATTTCAAGGTATGCCTGGATTCGAAACCGCAGGAGACATGCATAAATCAATGAGTTTCTGGCTTATTTCTCGATCAATAATCGCGACAACTTTGCTAGGGCTTGCGTTTGATCCGGAAGACTCAGAAATAAGTCAGATGCAATCGTATGGGGTTTTGAGTGCCGGCTTACTAGCCACGTTAGGCTGGGGGATTCTGGTTTTTGCATTTCCCAATTTAATTCCGCTTACATTCATTCAGGGAGCCGGTCAGACATCGTTCAAAGTCGCCTGCGAAACCTCATTAATTGCAGCACATATCTTAGCTGCAGTTTTATTTTACAGACACGCACTACGCTTCCAGATTGACAAATCTGCAGAGCATTTACATATCGACAGAGTTCCACTGTTTCTGGCCACCATCTTGATGGCAATGTCTGAAGTCTACTTCTCCATCTATGCGGAAACCAGTGATGTCAATGTCGTCATAGGGCATACATTTCTACTATTTTCCGCGATTGCGATTTACCGCAGCATGGTCGCTGTCAACATCCATACACCTTATGCAAGCCTCGCTGCTTCTACTAATAATCTGGCAAAATCTGCTGAAGAATTAAAACTGGAACGCCAACGTCTGAGTCGCATGATCGATACTGCAATTGATGGCATCATCACCGTTGACGACAAACAGGAAATCATTCTGGTCAATCCCGCCGCTGCGTTAATTTTCGGCTATGAAGTAAATGAATTAGTCGGAACATCCCTTAACCGTTTAATTCCGGCACGCCATCGCGAGACGCATAAAAGTCACGTGCAGCAATTTGGAGAGGCCGGTATCACGCGCCGCAAGATGGGCACCCATTTTGAAGACTTTTATGTCACCGGATGTCGCGCATCAGGTGAGGAGTTTCCGATCGAGGCGTCAATTGCACATCAACTGGAAAACGGAAAACGCTACTACACGGTCATCTTCAGAGACATTACGGACCGAAAAGTCGCAAAAGAGAAAATGGCAAAGTATCATGAGCAACTTAGCCAGCTCTCAGCGACACTACAATCGATCCGTGAAGAGGAGCGTAAGCACATCGCGCGTGAACTACATGACGATCTGGGTCAGCTGCTCGCTGCACTTAGGATGGATTTATCATTACTGCAACGGGATCTGTCATTTCTGGACAGAAATAAACCCACGATCAACAGCATGGATCAGTTGATATTGACTGCGATTACTACACTCCGTCGTATCGCCACAGATCTGCGCCCACGCGCGCTGGATGAGGGGGGACTGTTCTTTGCGCTACAGACTTTACAGAGAGATTTCTCTCACCGACATCGCATAAATTGCGAATTGATTGCAGACGAAGATCAACTGACATTAGACGATGCGCGAAGCACAGCCATTTTCCGCATTATTCAGGAGTCACTGACCAATGTCGCACGTCACTCTGAAGCAAGCGATGTTCAGATCGAATTTCAACGCTCTCACGCAGAACTTAAATTAAACATTAACGACAATGGTAAAGGAATCGTTGAAGAAGATATGGGGAAAACCAGCTCATTCGGCTTGGTAGGCATGAGGGAAAGAATTAAAGCAATGAACGGAGAATTTCAGGTTCTGAGCACACCTGGAGAAGGCACTACTCTGGAAATAAGATTACCGCTGACAGATTAAATATTGTAAAACACATCGTGATGCAAAAAAATACGGGATACACTCTGCATATGGCAATATTTTCAAAGGAAAGCTGATGCTATCTTCTATTTTGAGCAATGGACTGTCAGGTATGCGAGCAAATCAGACAGCCTTAGATGTTTCCAGTCACAATGTAGCGAACGCGGAAACACAAGGCTTCATACCTCAGCAAGCTGAGTTTCAAGAGGCAAGCAATGGTGGTGTGACCGTCAGCATCAGCCAACAGGGTTTTAAGATGGCAACACAAGAGACCAGCGGCACTGATCTTACGAAAGAGATAGTGCAGTCTATTCAGTACCAAGCTGGATTTGACATCAACGCAAAAATGGTGAAAACCGCTGATGAATTATTAGGAACGCTGATTAATACCAAAGCGTAGTCGCCACACTGACACCTAAAAAAGGCTAGCGATCAGGCAAGACACAAAGAAAACCGGGCATCTGCTGCATATCTGAATACCAGAGTCCGATTAATCCTATCCCTATCAGTACAAATGCGCCGGTGTATTTCAATACCGAAGGCACCCTGACCTTACTGACAGCATTAAATATGCCCTGACTCAACAACAGATGTGGCATTGCACTCAAACCGAATAACAACATCAGTATTGCACCCGAAAATGCATCTCCCGATAGCAAAGCAAAAGGTGCCATCCCCCAAAGTAATCCACAAGGCAGACATCCCCAAGCCATACCGACAAAGAACGGATATTCAATACTTTGCTTTAGCGGCGGGGCAAAAAAAAACAATGCTTGCTGTAGGCGCGAAAAATAAGGACTCAGAGCATTTATGTGAAAACGAAACCCAACAACTTTGAGCCCCAAAATAATCAGCGCAAGATTACCAATGACAAACAAAATCTGATGAACCGGAAAGTAAGGTTTCAAAATCATGCCTGCACTTCCCAAACCACCAAACACTGCACCAATCATCATATATGTGGAAAGTCTACCGGCCTGTAGCAAAGCCTGAAAACGAATACCAGTATTTACCAAGACTTGCGGCTGCCTTTCAGTATCATCACTCCGACTGATAGGAATCACTTTTCTTACATTGCTCCCGGCACGACTAAGCATGGAAGAGATACCACCGCACATACCTACACAGTGCACCCCTCCCGCGATACCGGCGGTTACAGCAGCAAGTATCAGGGGCAGAGTCAGCATAGTAATAATATAAATCGGAATGAACACGAGATAATAACTATATCTCGCTTAAGAGATGAAACTGACACGCATTGCGCAGCAGTATTCAAGAGCTATACACCGATTGAATAAAGATGTATAGCAGACCTGGTGTCTGATACGTGGTTAATGAGCCTTCTGTACCAGTAAAGCAGTCAAACCGCTGGAGAGAATGCCTAACAGCCAGAACATGAAAAAACCTATTGTGTACACACCTGTAAGATGCAACTGCAGACGCTGATCAAATATAATCAACTCCATAGGATCAACGAGACTAAAAAACAATCCTGTTGCAGCACATGCCATTAGAAATGCGGGCCACAACACTATCATCAACATTGGCCGTAAATAAGCTTTGCTGTGAGCTGAATTCTGATGTTCCAATCTCGTCCCCTTTAGTGATTATTCAACTGATCAGTCAACAAATCATAGGGATGCGCAATTATTTTGCCATACCTAATTGCGCGACCTTTTGCTCTGGTTCAAACCAATCCCCGGTCAGTCGCCAATCAGTCGTTTCTAATTTAATGTGAAACAATTTAACAGAGCTTGAAAAAATACTCGAGACTAACTTTAAGTCACCCTCATAAATCCCAGGGCTAACTTGCACCATAGGTAAGCGATGAACGACTTCGTTTACAGATGTCGCACCTTCAGCGGCATTAGCAAGACTCAGCTTCACAGTGTCAGGTAACAAACCGTCACCTTTCAACTGCATACGAAGTTTTCCAGAGGGCACGTCGAGACTCAGCGTTGCACCTAAATGCAATTCTCTTGATTTCGCATCACGCTGAATATCTTTATTGATCATTAAGCCTTGCTTATAATAATCTTCAGCAACAACCTTATCTGCTCCACGAAATGCAATGGCACCAGTAAAAATACTCGCACAAACAACGATTGCAGGTCCGCCCGCGACTAACAAAAGCCAAGGTTCTTTGAACCATTTATCTCTTTTTTTTGAAATCAGGATTGCATCCATAACCACTCCTTAGCGGGGAACAATAAACACAGCTTTTTCAGTGACGGAAACATCAGGCGCATCGAGATCTTTAACGACAAACCGAATTCGATTGGATCCTGTCTGTAGAACATTCGCCGGAACTCGTACACGCACCGGAAAAGCTTTTGCTGCGGCAGATTTAACGTCGATATCAACATTATTCAAAATTGTTGCACCCTTAACACCCTGAATTTCTACCGAATACCTGCGTGCAGATTCCTGCGTATTCATGACTTGCAGGCGGTAGACATTTTCTATCTCGCCATTTTCAGTAATTTTTGGCATACCACGATCACGAATCACGTCCACTTTTAATGGTACGTGATAGACCAGAGAAACTGCTGCGACTATGATAATTAATCCTAAAATACCGCTGTAAACCAAGGTACGTAAGCGGAATACCCGTTTCCACATCGCCTTGTTATCTAACTTGCGTGTCAGTGCATGTTCAGTTGTATAGCGGATCAATCCACGCTCATAACCCATTTTATCCATGACCTGATCACAACCATCAATACACAAACCACAAGCAATACACTCGTATTGCAAGCCGTTACGAATATCAATTCCAGTCGGGCAAACCTGAACACAGATACCACAATCAACACAAGAGCCCAGACCAGCAGCTTTAAAATCAACCTTCTTGTTTCGAGAACCACGTGGCTCACCGCGCTCGGTATCGTAAGTCACAATCAATGTGTCTTTATCGAACATTGCGCTTTGGAAGCGTGCATAAGGACACATATATTTGCAGACCTGCTCACGCATCCAGCCTGCGTTGCCGTAGGTGGCAAAACCATAAAAAAGGAACCAGAATGTTTCCCATGGACCCAAGGTAAAGGATCCGACAGAAATAGCTAATTCACGTATTGGCGTGAAATATCCAACAAAGGTAAAACCCGTCCACAAGCTTAAAATCAGCCAGAAAAAGTGTTTAACGAATTTTAAAGAGAATTTGCGAGCAGTTAATGGACCTGTATCAAGTTTGATACGCGCATTACGGTCACCTTCAACCTTGCGCTCTATCCATAAAAAGATTTCGGTGTATACCGTTTGCGGGCAGGCGTAGCCACAGAATAAACGTCCCGCGACTGCTGTAAATAAAAACAAGGACAACGCTGAGATTACCAGCAACACCGCGAGATAAATAAAATCCTGCGGCCAGAAAACAATTCCAAATATGTAAAACTTACGTGCAACCAGATCGAACAATACCGCTTGTCTCTCATTCCAGTTGAGCCAGGCAGTACCGTAAAACAGTAACTGTGTAAAAGCCACCATTACCCAGCGCCAGGATGCAAACCAGCCCTTTTGTGTACGAGGATAAACTTTCTTACGTTCCTCAAACAGAGCCAGCTCTACTTCATCCATCGGCACCGGAGTAATGGGGATATGCTTCATTTTAAAACTTCGTCTTTCTTATTTAAACAAATGCTCTTCCGCTTATTTTACGGCGTTATCGGCAGCAGGTACAACAGCGGTAGCAATTTGCTTGATGCTCTTAGCTTCAGAATCAGATACTTTCCCTGCTTCTGTATTGTTTGACAGCCCCCAGACATACGCTGCTAACAGATGAATTTTTCCTTCTGTAAGTATAGTCTTATGTGCAGGCATCTGGTTAGTGCGGCCTTTATTGATCGTTTCCATTACGGTATCGATACTGCCACCATACAACCAGATTTTATCTGTCAGATTCGGAGCACCCAAAGCCTGATTTCCCTTACCATCAGCACCATGACATGCTGCGCAAGCGGCAAACTTTGGCTTACCTATCGCTGCTTTGATAGGATCATGTGCAGAATTAGACAAACTCAATACATAGTTAGCGACGTTACGAACATCATCATCGCTACCAATTGCTGCGCCCATTGGAGGCATCATACCGTTACGACCATGAGTGATAGTAGTCTTGATGACTTCAGGATCACCACCATACAGCCAGTCGCTATCTGTCAGGTTTGGATAACCTTTACCGCCTTGGGCATCAGATCCATGGCATTGCGCACAAGTGTTCAGGAAAAGACGCTGACCAATTTCACGTGCTTGCGGATCTTTCGCAACATCCTTGATATCCATTGCCAGGTACTTATTGAAAATCGGACCGTATTGCGCCTCACCATCTTTCATTTCTTTTTCATAAGCACCAACCTGGCTCCAGCCGAACGACCCTTGATTTCCACCAAAACCTGGGTAGACAATCAAATAGCCCACACTGAAGATGATCGTCAGATAGAACAACCATTTCCACCATTGCGGAAGCGGGTTATTTTGCTCCATCAGAGTACCATCCCACACGTGACCAGTGGTTTCTGCTGGCAAAGGCTTACCATCAGCACCAACCTTCACCTTCACTTTTGACTGCGACCATAACAGCACAACGCAAAAGACCATGCCGAGAGCCACGATGGTGGCGATACCTATGCCCCACCATTCATTAAAAAAATCTGCCATGACTATTTTCCATTCTCATTATCAATTGGCAAGCGAGCCAGTTTTTCGAAGCGCTCCTTGTTACCGGAACTAAACGCCCAGTAGACGATGCCCAGAAATACAAACAGGCTAATCAACGTCACCACACTGCTCAGGATCGTGAAATTCATAATTTACCCTTTCAAAAAGTGATAACCCAAGGAGCCACTCTTTAGTTTTTATTTTTAATCGCTGTTCCAAGAACCTGCAGATATGCAATCAAAGCATCTTGCTCAGATTTATTTGCCAGTTCTGCGGGACCTGCTTTGATTTGCTCGTCAGTGTATGGAACACCTAAAGTTTTCATCGCATTCAGTTTTGGAACAATGCTATTTGGATCCAGCGGTGTTTTTGCCAACCATGGATAAGCTGGCATATTCGATTCAACAACAACTGAGCGAGGATCATTTAAGTGATCACGATGCCAGTTATCACTGTAACGACCACCGACACGTGCCAGATCAGGACCAGTACGCTTACTCCCCCATTGGAAAGGATGGTCGTAGACAGACTCACCCGCAACGGAATAGTGACCATAGCGCTCAGTTTCAGCACGGAAAGGACGAATCATCTGTGAATGGCAGCCGTAGCAACCTTCACGCAGATAAATATCGCGCCCCGCCAATTGCAATGGCGTATAAGGCTGCATTCCCTGAACAGGTTGCGTTGTCGATTTCTGAAAAAACAGCGGAACAATTTCAACCAGACCACCGAAGCTGATCGTCAGAATGGTCAGCACCAGCAGCAAGCCTACGTTACGCTCAATCAGATCATGAGTAAAATTACGCATCAAATTTCTCCTGTTGATTTAAGCATGAGCGGAATTAGCAGACAACGCAGGTATCGCGTTATTCACTGGTTTCGCAGCCATCAATGTTTTCGCAACGTTGTATGCCATGATAATCATGCCACTCAGATACATTGCACCACCTGTTAAACGGATGACGTAGTAAGGGAATGTCGCTTTAACAGACTCAACGAAAGAGTAAGTCAAAGTACCGTCTTCATTTACTGCACGCCACATCAGACCTTGCATCACACCGGCAATCCACATAGAAGCGATGTACAAAACAACGCCGATAGTCGCAACCCAGAAATGAATCTCGATCAGACGCTTGCTGTACATTTGTGTCTGTCCAAACAAACGTGGAATCAGGTAATACAAACTACCGATGGAAATAAAGCCAACCCAACCCAAAGCACCGGAGTGAACGTGACCAACAGTCCAGTCAGTGTAGTGTGACAAGGCATTCACGGTTTTGATCGCCATCATAGGACCTTCAAATGTCGACATACCATAGAAGGACAGAGACACGATCAGGAAGCGCAGGATAGGATCTGAACGCAATTTACTCCAGGCACCAGACAAAGTCATAATACCGTTGACCATACCACCCCAAGATGGAGCCAGCAGAATCAGGGAGAACACCATACCGATGGACTGCGCCCAGTCAGGTAATGCCGTGTAGTGCAAATGATGCGGACCCGCCCACATGTAGGTAAAAATCAATGCCCAGAAGTGAACGATCGACAAACGATAGGAGTACACAGGGCGCTCGATTTGCTTAGGAACGAAGTAATACATCATTCCAAGAAAACCTGCAGTCAGGAAGAAACCAACCGCATTATGACCGTACCACCACTGAACCATCGCATCCTGCACACCAGCATAAGCTGAGTAGGACTTAGTCAATGAAACTGGCAATGCAGCACTATTTACGATATGCAACACTGCGACGGCGAGAATAAACGCGCCGTAAAACCAGTTTGCAACATAAATATGCTCTACTTTACGTTTAGCCAGTGTGCCGAAAAATACAATCGCGTAAGCAACCCAAACGACCGCAATCAGCAAATCAATTGGCCATTCCAGTTCAGCGTATTCTTTACCCTGAGTAAAACCCAGTGGCAGAGAAACGGCTGCAGCAACGATCACCAGTTGCCAACCCCAGAAAGTAAATTCCGCCAAACCATCAGAAAACAAGCGTACGTTGGAAGTACGCTGAACTACATAATAAGATGTCGCCATCAGCGCACATCCGCCAAACGCAAAAATTACTGCATTAGTATGCAAGGGTCGCAAGCGCCCATAGCTAAGCCAAGGTATCCCTGTTAAAAATTCTGGAAAGGCCAGTTGAGTAGCAATCACCACGCCCACAAGCATGCCGACTATTCCCCAAACTACAGCCATGACAGAAAATTGGCGTACAACCCGATAGTTGTATGAGTTTTCTTTAGTTATCGTCATGATCTCACTCTGTTGTAAAAATACACTGAAAGAATAACAACCGCACTGCACAACTACATTGATACATATCAAATATTACCGGAATCTGCGCCTGCTTCATGCTATTCGCAACAGCCTCAAGAATAACGCCGATTAACGGTTTGCGCAAAAAAAAACGGCACCGTTCCGGTACCGTTTTATGGTCATCTTTTTTGATTACTGAACTACTTGAACCGGAGCTGCCAAAGCCGATTTATTGACGCTGACTTTCGCCTTTTTTTTCAACAACTCTATGTAAGTCAAAAGATCCTGTTGCGACTGCATACTGGCAATTTGCTGCGCATCTGATGCACGTTTTGCTGCATCAGGAACACCTGCACTCACCTTAGAAATACGGAAAACACTATAAACGCCACCGCCGAGCGCCACACCAACATAAGCTGGCAATTTTTGCGTATCCGCCTTCATCACCTGCACAAATGCTGCCGCCGGAATATCCTGCGGCTTCGCACGTGAAATCACTTTCACATCCGAGAATCCGGCAACAGAATCCGCCGCTTTCAATGCGGCCAGTTTAGCCTTACCTTCTTTTTCAGCCAAAGCCTCAGCTTCGGATTGCGTAAGTTTCGCAACGATCGTCGGCTTCACCTCTTCCAACGGGCGCTTGCTAGCCGCTTTGTATTCCAGAATACGACCGGCAATCAGAGTATTTGGCGCAACCTCAACCGCTTCTGTGTTGTGTTTTTTCTTCACAGCACCGTCAGCAAAAATAGCCGTCAGAAATTTGGCATTATTCGTCACCACAGAAGCCGGCAACGCCTTATTCGGTTCGCGCATCAAACCATCAACTACTTCTATTTTGAGCTTCAGTTTGTCTGCAACCGGCTTCAGACTATCCGCCTGCTCATAAACTGTATTACCAAAAGTTTCCGCCGCCTCTGCATACGCCTTTGCTGCTTTTTGCTTTTTAATATCAGCAGTAATTTGCGCCCTCACCTCATCCAGAGGTTTGACCATCGCAGGCTTAACATCCGTCAACTGAATGATATGAAAACCAAAATCAGACTGCACAACATCACTGACCTCACCTTGCTTCAGCTTGTAAGCAGCATCCTCAAAAGGCTTGACCATCGCACCTTTACCGAAGAAGTCAAGATCACCACCACGCTCTGCTGAGCCTGGATCCTGAGAGTTTTCTTTTGCCAGCTTTGCGAATGAAGCAGGATTTTTACGAACTTCCGCCAACAATGATTCAGCCTTCGCTTTTGCCTTCGCCTTTTCAGCATCACTCGCGTCTTTTTTCGCCGTAATCAAAATATGACTGGCTCGGCGCTGCTCATCAACGCTATAGGCTTTCGCATTGCTTTTATAAAACTCCTGCACTTCCGCATCAGAAACAGCAACCTGCCCCTGCAATACATCATTATTCAAGACAACATATTCGGCCTTGATTGACTCAGGAATTTCGAATTGCGCAGCATTTTTATCGTAATAAGCTTTCACCATTTCATCAGTGACTTTTACCTGCGAGGTAAAATCAGCCGTTTTAAAGTTCAACATCTGAACTTCACGCTCCTGCTCGCTGATCAGCGCAATACGATCCACGACCGTTTTTGGAATAAAACTCGTGTTCTGCACAGCGCCAGCCAACTGCTCAACCGTCAGATCCTGGCGCATACGCTGATCAAACATAGCCTGAGTCATCCCCTGAGAAGCAAGATAATTCAGATACCGTTCTTTATCGAAGCTACCATCCGCTTTCACCAGGCCAGGCAATGCCAGAATCTGTTGCTGCAGGGTCTGATCGGTCACCGTCAGTTTGCTATTTTTAATTTCAGCAGCAACGGCTTTACGGGCAATCAACTCATCCAGAACATTTTTCCTCATTTCCGGAGTATTCAACATCTTAGAGTCGAATTGAGGACCATAGCTCTGGCGAAATTTATCCAACTGTTCGCGCAAAGCAGCATCCAGCTCCTGCTGAGTGACCGCCTGACCTGCAACCGTTGCAACCGTCGCACCGGCAGTCGCTTGCGATCTGGTATAACTCTCGATGCCAAAAAAGGCGAACGAAGGAAAAATAATCAGCAACAATAAAAATTGCATTAAGCGCTGATGGGTACGAATAAATTCAAACATGTTCAACCTATCGTATGACGAAGAATAACAATCACAAAATTGCAAATATAAAAAAAGGCGAACTTTCGTTCGCCTTTTCAGTTTTCTGGCGGAGCGGACGGGGCTCGAACCCGCGACCCCCGGCGTGACAGGCCGGTATTCTAACCAACTGAACTACCACTCCTTTTTTTACTACTATGTATAAATTAACTGGTGGGCGCTGAGAGGCTCGAACTCCCGACCTAAGCCTTGTAAGGGCTCCGCTCTACCAACTGAGCTAAGCGCCCGCACCTGCAATTTACACTCGCGCCACCATTATCACGGCGTCGCGAAAGATCATTAGTTTACAGCATCTTTCAATGCTTTGCCAGGTTTAAATTTAGGAACCTTAGCCGCCTTGATTTTAATTGCTTCTCCGGTGCGTGGATTACGGCCAGTTCTCGCTGCACGTTTACCGACGGAGAAAGTACCAAAACCAACCAGTGTGACTGTACCGTTTTTCTTCAGCGTTGTTTTTACCGCACCGATCAAAGCGTCCAGAGCGCGGGAAGAAGCCGCTTTTGAAATATCCGCTGTTTTCGCAATATGATCGATCAACTCAGTTTTATTCACTTAAAGCCCCCTCACAAAAATTTGAATTTCGCGACGATGTATTCGATTGTTTCTCAGTCTCGCATCTATCACGGCAAGCAGGAAATCTGCATCCGGTATTAAAACAAGCCGGAAAGCCTTGTGTCAAGCGGTTTTACAAGCTTTCATTGCAATCTTAAAGATTAAGTTTGACTTTACTCAGTATAATTTCACCTTGATATCGTTGCTGGCTTTCTGTTAACGATAAATCGGCTCAACCGCGCATTGCATAAATAAGCGAAAGCCACATGCTGGTGGCGACGACAAAATCACACAAAAACTATCCGACATAAATATGAAACCGATTCAAACTTTAGGCACGCCACTCTCTCCTTCCGCAACCAAAGTTATGCTGCTGGGCTCAGGTGAACTTGGAAAAGAAGTCATCATTTCACTGCAACGACTGGGAGTCGAAGTGATCGCTGTGGATCGCTATGAAAATGCACCGGGTCATCAGGTCGCACATCGCGCTTACGTTATTGATATGACCGATGGCGCAGCATTGGCGGCGCTGATTGAAGTCGAGCAGCCTGATCTGGTTGTTCCTGAAATCGAAGCCATCGCTACTCCGACGTTGGTTGAACTCGAAAATGCCGGCAAGGTGCAGGTGATTCCGACAGCGCGCGCAGCGTGGCTGACAATGAATCGCGAAGGCATACGCCGCCTTGCGGCAGAAACATTAGGGCTGGCGACATCGCCATATCGCTTCGCCGATAGTCTGGACGAGTTGCGCGCTGCATGCACAGAAATTGGTTTTCCCTGCATCGTTAAACCAGTAATGTCTTCTTCCGGCAAAGGACAATCAAAACTCGACAGCGCCGCCGACGTAGAAACCGCATGGAACTACGCCGCAGCGGGCGGGCGCGTCAATTCTGGTCGCGTCATTGTTGAGGGCTTCATCGATTTCGACTACGAAATCACACAACTGACCGTACGCGCCGTAGGCAGCAATGGCGAAATCCAGACGCACTTCTGCGAACCTATCGGTCACGTTCAGGTGCAAGGCGACTATGTCGAATCATGGCAACCGCAGGCAATGCACCCGCAGGCGCTGCAAGGTGCACGTGATATCGCCAAGAAAATTACCGATGATCTCGGTGGTCTCGGTTTGTTTGGGGTTGAATTATTCGTCAAAAACGAGATGGTCTGGTTCTCCGAAGTCAGCCCACGTCCACATGACACAGGCATGGTCACCATGTCGAGTCAGGTGCAGAATGAATTCGAGCTACATGCGAAAGCCATACTGGGCTTGCCGGTCGATGTCGCATTACGGACACCGGCGGCATCAGCGGTCATTTACGGCCAACACGAAGCAAAAGGGATCGCATTTGAAGGCGTTGCGGAGGCATTACAAGTACCGGGCACAGATATCCGCCTGTTCGGCAAACCGGAATCTTTCGCACGCCGTCGCATGGGCGTGGCATTGGCAGCAGCGGGCGACACCGACACAGCACGCCGCCTGGCCAAAGAAGCTGCAGCCAAAGTGAGACCTGTCGTCATAAAATAATAAAATAAATCATTTCAACAAACGCAGGTCTGTCAGCACGTTTGCCGCGACTTAAAAATCGCGGCCATTTAACAACAAGACGGCGCAACAAGACAGCGCGTTTTTATAAAGCTCTTTATGAAGAATTTCGATGTAGTCATCGTTGGCAGCGGTCTGGCGGGCTTATCCGTCGCCTTGCATCTGGCACAAACACGCAAGGTTGCCATCATCTCCAAACGCGAATTGCTTGACGGTGCCAGCAATTGGGCTCAGGGTGGTATTGCAGCCGTTCTGGATTCACACGACAGCCACGATCAGCATATTTCAGATACGCTGATCGCCGGGGGCGGCCTGTGCGACGAGGGAGCAACCCGTTATATTGTTGAGCATGGGCGTGAAGCGATAGATTGGCTGATAGAACAAGGCGTGCCATTCACCAGAGACGAAGAAGCAGAACTCGGCTTTCATCTGACGCGCGAAGGTGGTCATAGTCAGCGCCGCATCATTCATGCCGCCGACGCCACCGGACATGCGGTGCAGGTGACACTAGAACAAAAGGTCCGCAATCACCCCAACATATCGCTGTTTGAACATCATTACGCGATTGACGTCATTACTTCTGCCAAGCTCGGCGATACATCCTCAACACCACGCTGTCTTGGCCTGTATGTACAGGATGTCAAAACCGGCAAAGTCGATACCTTTGCGGCCCAGCACACCGTGATGGCAACCGGCGGCGCAGGTAAGGTTTATCTGTACACCACGAATCCGGATACGGCGACTGGCGACGGGATAGCCATGGCATGGCGCGCAGGCTGCCGCGTCGGCAATATGGAATTCATACAGTTTCATCCGACCTGCCTGTATCACCCGTTTGCCAAATCTTTCCTGATCACGGAAGCGGTACGTGGCGAAGGCGGTATTTTAAAATTACCGGCCGAAGCAGGTGCTGCTGCTGGCAAGCGCTTCATGGCTGATCATGATGAGCGTCTGGAACTGGCACCACGTGACGTCGTGGCGCGCGCGATCGACTTTGAAATGAAAAAACGCGGTCTCGATTATGTAGAGCTCGACATCAGCCATCAACCGCCGGAATTTTTGAAGGAACATTTTCCGACGATTTATGCTCGCTGTCTGGAACTCGGTATCGACATTACCAAACAAGGTATTCCTGTCGTGCCAGCGGTGCATTTCACCTGTGGCGGCATTGTCACCGACACCGATGGCAGAACCGATCTGCACGGTTTGTATGCAGTCGGCGAAACGGCTTACACCGGCTTGCATGGTGCGAATCGTCTCGCCAGCAATTCCCTGCTGGAATGTCTGGTCGTTGGCCGCGCTGCGGCAAAACACATAGAAAGTCAGGAAAGAATCACACCGATCGCACTCCCAGACTGGGATGAAAGCCGTGTCTCTGACGCCGATGAAGAAGTCGTGATCGCCCACAACTGGGATGAATTGCGCCGCTTCATGTGGAATTATGTTGGCATCGTACGCACCACCAAACGACTGGAGCGCGCGAAGCACAGAATACGTTTGCTGAAAGAGGAAATCGACGAGTATTACGCCAACTTCCGCATTTCCAATCACTTACTGGAATTGCGCAATCTGGTTGAAGTCGCCTCACTCATCGTCAACAGCGCATTGTCTCGCCGCGAAAGTCGCGGCCTGCATTTCAGTCGCGATTATCCCGACACCTTACCAAAGGCCTTACCAACAGTGCTGACACCGAAGCGCAAAAAGTAAGCATCAGGCGATACAACGCAATCAAGAATCACGAAAACGGCAAAAAACAATGCCGCCACAGCCCAATATCCATGCGGGCTCTGGCGGCATTGCTTTATACGGAAAAGGAAAGAAAAAAAGTCCGCGCTCAGATAATCCGCAAAGAATAATCCGTCGCCTTGATATCCTTGGTCAGGCTGCCGATGGAAATACGGTCAACACCAGTTTCAGCAATCGCACGAACGGTGACATGATCAATGCCACCGGATGCTTCCAGCAAAGCACGTCCAGCATTGATCGCCACCGCTTCACGCATCATGTCGGTATTGAAGTTATCCAGCAAAATCGATGTCGCACCGGCTTGCAATGCCGTCTGCAATTGCTCCAGCGTTTCCACTTCTATCTGTATGCTGACGCCCGCATTCAGGCTCAGTGCCTGCTGCATAGCCGCAGCAACACCGCCGGCAGCCGCAATATGATTTTCCTTGATCAAAATGCCGTCATACAAAGCCAGACGCTGGTTTTTTCCACCGCCAACACGTACCGCATATTTTTGCGCCAGACGCAGTCCTGGCAAGGTTTTGCGCGTATCGAGAATCGCCGCTTTAGTGCCGGCGATGATAGCAACATACTTGCCGGTCGCAGTCGCAACCGCAGACAACAACTGCAGGAAATTCAACGCAGAACGTTCCGCCGTCAGCAAAGCGCGGGCTGGCGCCTTGATTTTACAGACCACGGTATTAGCCTTCATCTGCGCACCTTCGGCGTATTGCCAATCCACTTCGATAGCGGCATCCAGCGTCGTCATCACGGCATCGAACCACGGCGCACCACACAGAATGGCATCTTCGCGCACGATGACCTGCGCCTGTACGATTTCATCGGCAGGCACCAACAAGCCAGTCAGGTCGGCGGCACCGACATCTTCGGCCAGTGCATCGCGGATATTGCGTTCAAACGCTTTTTGCAGATTGGCATCAAACGGCGAATGAGAATTTTTCAAATTACTAGGCATAAGTACAAAATCCTGAGCAGAGTTCAGTTAAGCCGGACCAATGCCGGAAAATAAGCTGGCTTCTTTTGCCAGATCGGATGACGGACGCACATTGGCTTTTTTCGCCGCCGCAAAATCCAGCATGCGATCAATGCAGACCCGCGCTTTTTGCCCGACCACAGGATCAACATGAATTTCATGATCGCCGTTTTCCAGCACATGCAGCAGATTGCGCAAACCGTTCATCGCCATCCACGGGCAATGCGCACAGCTTTTACATGTTGCGCTATTGCCCGCCGTTGGCGCAACGATGAACGTTTTGCCGGGTGCAGCCAGCTGCATTTTATGCAGAATGCCGTTATCGGTGGCGACAATAAACTCCTGCGCATCCATGGTCTGCGCCGCGTGAATCATTTGCGACGTCGAACCCACCACATCGGCCAGCGCAACGACGGCGGCTGGCGATTCCGGGTGCACCAGAATTTTTGCATTCGGATGCTCGGTCTTCAGCAAATCCAGTTCTATGCCTTTGAATTCGTCATGCACAAGGCAGGAGCCCTGCCACAACAACATGTCGGCACCGGTTTTTTTCTGGATATAGCTGCCCAGATGTTTGTCCGGCGCCCACAAGATTTTTTTGCCCTGCGCATGCAGATGCGCGACGATATCGAGACCGATACTGGAGGTCACCATCCAATCGGCACGCGCTTTGACAGCCGCACTGGTATTGGCGTACACGACCACGGTGCGATCAGGATGCGCATCGCAAAACGCCGCAAACTCATCTGCCGGGCACCCCAGATCGAGCGAGCAGGTCGCATCCAGATCCGGCATCAGTATCGTTTTTTCAGGACTCAGAATTTTGGCTGTTTCGCCCATGAATTTAACACCAGCGACGATCAGCGTTTTGGCAGGATGATCACGCCCGAAACGCGCCATTTCTAGCGAGTCAGACACGCAACCACCGGTTTCTTCGGCCAGATCCTGCAAGTCTGCATCCACATAGTAATGCGCAACCAGCACCGCCTGCTTTTCTTTCAGCAAGGCACGAATACGGTTTTTCAGGGCGATTTTTTCTTCCGGTGTCGGCATATCCGGCACTTTGGCCCAGGCATTAGCGACACAACTGCTGCCTTCTTCCATTAAAGGACGTTCAAATTCAACGACTTTGGTAGCTTCCATCATTCTCTGCCTATCGCCGGAAGCGCGCTGGAAGGCGTTCCGGCATCAAAATATACTCCCCGGGGTATATAAAAAGACCCATTGTTTATGCTGACAATAGGCCGATTTTGGCATATACCCCCTGTTTTTCAGGGAAATTGAGGATAAAAAACGCCGGTTGCGCTGTGGGCGAAACCGGCGTTGGGATCACAGCAAAGGCGACAGTATACGCTGTTACCAGATGTTCACGCGCTTCGCGCCCTGACGCAATGGCGAACGATCGCCCTTACATTGGAATGCCTCCGCAAATTCCGGCATGTTTGCCAGTGGCGCAATGACGCGGTATTTGTCCGGTGCATGCGGATCTGTTGCCAGTTTCATGCGCAACATTTCATCACGAATCAGGCTGCGGAAACTTTGGGCATTCGCAACGAAGAAACGCTGATCCGGCGTCAGGCCGTCAATTTCTGCGGCCTGCGGTTTAACCTTCAACGATTGGCGCAAGGCTTGTAACGCGATTTTCAAGCCACCCAGATCAGCGATATTTTCACCGGCAGTCAGCTTGCCGTTAATGTGCAGTTGATCGATAGGATTAAATTCATCGAACTGACGCTCAATGGCCTTGGCGCGCAACAGGAATTTTTTCTCATCCTGCGGCGTCCACCAGCTTTTCAGATTTCCCTGTGCGTCGAACTGCCGCCCTTCATCATCAAAACCATGCGTGAGTTCATGCCCTATCGTCGCACCGGTATTACCGTAATTCGCTGCCGGGTCGGCATTCACATGGTACAGCGGCGGTTGCAGTATCCCGGCCGGGAAGACCATTTCATTCATGGTCGGGTTGTAATAGGCGTTCACCGTTTGCGGCGTCATACCCCATTCATTGCGGTCGATAGGCTTACCTAATTTTGCCAGCACACGCTTAAACTCGAATTCAGAGGCGCGCGCGATATTATCGGCATAAGAGGCTTTGTCGATCTGCAAGCCGGAATAATCGCGCCAGACATCGGGGTAACCGATTTTCACCATCACTGTATCGAGTTTTTTATACGATTGCTGCTTGGTCACATCGGACATCCACTCCAGCTTACTGATGCTGTCGCGCATCGCCGCCTTGATGTTCATCACCATTTCCTGCACACCTGCTTTTGCTTCGGGTCCGAAGAACTGAGCCACATACAACTCACCCATGGCCTCACCAGTCTGGGCATCGATGCTTGCCAGCACCCGTTTCCAGCGCGGTTGCAGCTCTTTCGTCCCGGCCAGAGTTTTGCCGTAAAAATCAAAATGCGCATTGACCAGTGCAGAGCTGAGTGCTGATGCCCGCGTGTTCAACAATTCCCAACGCAAATAGGTTTTCCACTGATCCAGTGGTACGCGATCCAGCAGGCGATCGGCTTCGGCGAAAAATTTAGGATGCGCAATATTGATCTGCCCCGGCTGTGTCAGCCCAACACCCGAAAAATACGTGGCCCACGGCGTGGATTTCGTCAGTTTCTGCAACCCAGCCAAGTCGGATAAATGATAGCTGGCCTGCGGATCACGCAACTCAACCTTGGTCAGAGAAACCTTGGCGAGACGGGTTTCCAGCGCCAGCACATCTGCTGCATTTTTTGCTGCGACCTCAGATGTATCGCCCAGAAAGCCAAACATCTGCGTCATGTAAGACAGATATTTAGCGCGAATCTCTTTCGTTTTTGCATCGGTTTTCAGATAGTAATCACGATCCGGCAAACCGAGGCCGCCCTGCATTAACTGCGGAATATAGCGGGTCGCACTTTTCGCATCCTGGTCAATGGTAAAACCGAATAAGGGATTGACACCCTGCTTATGCAATACAGCGATCATGGAAATAAGCTGCTGCTTATCATTGATAGCGTTAATTTGTGCCAATGTTGCATCCAGTGGTCGCACGCCTTCTTTTTCGATTTGCGCTTCATTCATACCGCTGGCGTAAAACGCGCCAACCAGTTGCGCTGCACGGTGTTGATCCAGCCCCGTAGCGGCCGCTTCTGCAATCTTTTTCAAGGCAATCATATTGCGCTCGGTGACCTCATCGTAAGCACTGTAGCGCGAGCGATCAGCAGGAATAGGATTATTTTTCAACCATAGCCCATTCGCATATTCAAAAAATTGTGTGCATGGATCTGCTTTCAAATCCATCGTTGATGATTCAAGCACCAATTGGTTTGAGGTGGCGGTTTGCGCCTGCAACGGCGCAGACATACAGGCAAGGCTCACCAGAGTAGCAAGGATGCTGCGTTTGAAGAATTGAGTTGTCGACATAATTTTTCGTTTTATTGAAATATAAGTGAATGTAGTGCCAGCGATTATTTCACCAACACTGGTACGGAGATGCCGGAGTACTGCCCTGGCGAGCGATAAACGCGTTGCGTCGCTTTTTGGAAATCGTCAGGATTTGCCTTAGGAATATCCATAAATTTTTGTGGATTTAAGTCAATCAACGGGAACCATGAGCTTTGTACCTGCACCATGATCCTGTGCCCACGGCGAAACGTGTGGTTGATATCCGGCATACGATAGCTCACTGTATCGACTTTACCCGGCGCAAACGGCATAGGTTTTTCAAAACCGTGACGGAACTTTCCACGCAAAGGCTCGCCACGGACTAATTGCTGATAACCAGCCATTTTTATCGACGGAGGCGGCACATCACTACCTCGATCACGCGGCGCTTGTCGCTCAGGATAATCATCAGGATAAACATCAATCAGCTTCACGACCCAGTCAGCATCGGTACCGGATGTCGAGACAAATAAACGGGGACTGACCGGCCCCGCAATCGTCACATCTTCTTCCAACACATCAGTCTGATACACCAGCACATCGGGGCGGGTAGAAGCAAAACGTTGATCTGACACCATATACTCACGCGGCACACCCGTTGCCACATACGAGATAAACGGCACAGGCTTTTTCGGGTCGCTGATATATTCGTCAAAGGTGTTGAACTCTTCCTGTGGCTCTTTCCAACTCAGCTTCCCATTCGCAGAAAAATACAAAGTACGATTTTGTGCCTGCTGTGGCGGCCAACTGGCGTATTCGCGCCAGATATTCGTTCCGGTTTCAAACACGGTCGCTTCCGCCCGTGCTTTGCCCTTCTCGCCTTTCAGATGCTGCTCAAAAAACGGAAACAGAATATTTTTACGGTAATACTCGCCGGTCTTCACATCAAAGCTGACATTGCCTAATGACTTACCTTCTGCGCCAGCCCATCCGCCATGCGCCCACGGCCCCATCACGATGCCATTAAAACTGCCTTTATTATTCGCTTTGATCGCCTGATAGGTTGTGAACGGGCCCTGCGCATCCTCGGCGTCATACCAACCGCCAACCGTGAGTACCGGCGTTTTAACGTTTTTCAGATGCGCCGCAATATTGCGCGACTTCCAGAAATCATCGTAACTGGTATGGGCAATTGTCGGCATCAGTAATTCGCGCTGTTTGTCGCTGAGTTGTGCCGTGATATTTCCCAGTGTCAGATGTTGCAGAAAATACTGATAACTATCCTGCGTTCCATAGTCAAACTGACTCCAGGTTTTAGGTAGTCGGGTCGGATTTTTTTCTGCCGTGAAATTGGAATAAAAATCAAAATTTGCCGATAACATAAAGGCGCCACCATGATAAGAATCATCGCCCATATATAAATCTGTTACTGGCGCCTGCGGTGATGCCGCCTTGATTGCCGGATGCGAATCGATGACGCTGGCAGAGGTATAAAAACCGGGATATGAAATACCCCAGATGCCAAGCTTACCGTTATTACCACGTACGTTCTTTAACAGCCATTCCACGGTGTCATACATATCCTGGCTTTCATTGCCTTCGCCGGGAGCACGGTCAGATTTCGCATGGGGCGTCATCTCCTGCCACTTTCCCTCGGACATGTAGCGCCCACGCACATCCTGATTCACGAAAATATAGCCGCTGTTTTCAAACTCCTTTGATGGACCGACAGAACGCGGGTAAAAATCCACACCATAATGCGACTCTTCACCGTCATGCACACCGCTACCGTAAGGCGTTCTGACCATCAGAAACGGATACGCTTTAGATGTATCTTTGGGAACATAGACCACGGTAAACAGGTGCACACCATCACGCATAGGAATCTGGTATTCATATTTGGTGTACAGCTCACGCACCGAGGGCTTGCTGTCAGCTTTTTCCGTTGCATCTGCTGCAGCCTGCGCAGAACTAAGCGGATTAAACGCCAGCAGCGACGCGCATAACAATGCAGAAAGTTTTAAACGAGTCATCACAGATCCTTTTTCTTATCGGTTTTTCACGGAACATCATTTCTTTTGACTGCCATTTACACGCATATTCTGTTATTTCTAATTTAAAAAGCACGCTTCATCGTGCAACATAAGGAAACAATAGATTTTCAGAATACTGCTAATATGCAGTATATGAACATGACAGATCATAGTTATCTGTTACTGAGTGTTTTTTTTGCATTAAGTTTCGGAATTTTACTGAAACAGCCATTTATATGCTGAAGGTTGACATCATGAAGGTATTTAAGCTGCTTTGCGTAACCGGATTTGCTCTTTGTTTTTCCGCCAATGTGCTGGCGCAATCGCACTCCAGCCCGGTCAGCTCTGTTCGCCACGGCTACTACGCCGGACGCCCATTCCCCGGATACACTTATCATAGTCCCCGCCCTTATTACGGCAACCATGGCTATTACCGGGGGCATTACTCTTATTTTCCGGAGGTTCTTCTGGGCTCAGTAGTCGTGGGTGCCATGCTCAGTGCGCCATCTGTCGTGTATAGCAACCAGACGTACACAACGTATGCGCCCTACCCATCATACGCAACGACATATAGCACCTACTCCAGTCCAGCGTATATCAGCGAACCGGTGACCAGTTATACCTATTCCGATCCCATCCCGGTAACAAGCAATAACGGCGACTGGCTGTACTGTAATCAGCCAGACGGCTTTTATCCTGCAATTAAAGATTGTCCGGGCGGCTGGAGAAAAGTCCCCGCGCAAGGATGCTAACTTTATTAGCCATGTTCAATTCCAAGGTAGCGACATCGGTCACGATATAAAGACGATATAAAAAAAAGGACGCCAACCCGGCGTCCTTTTTACATAGCAAACAAGCGCTGACTTACTATTTATTTTTCAAAATTTTCCTGATTGCTGCTGCCAACTCTTCTGCGACAAACTTGGCGACATAGGCATCTGCTCCAACGCTCTTAATGTGCTCTTCGTTCGTGGAACCGGAGAGAGATGAGTGGATAATCACGGGCAAATTCTTATAACGGTCATCCTGCTTGATCTTACGTGTCAGGGTAAAACCATCCATTTCAGGCATTTCCAGATCGGTGAGTATCATCGCCACTTTGTCGCTGGCAGGTTTTCCATCCGCAAGCGAGGCTGCCGTCATTGATTGCAATTTATCCCAGGCCTCTTTACCCGTTTTAGTCATGATAAACGGCGCACCTATCGCATTCAGCGCCTGTTCGATCAAGCTGCGAGCTACGCCAGAATCATCCGCCGCCAGAATGACGGCGCCTTCTTTCATCAGCAACTTATCGCCAATCGTATCCGGGTCAACATCTTTCGTGTCGGATGGCGTAATCTCACGCAGGATCTGCTCCACATCGAGCACCTGAGCCAGACGGGTATTCTCAACATCACCGTCAAGACGTGCAATGCTTGTTACCATGCCACCTACAGCACTGTTTTCTGCTGACAGTACCTGACTCCAGTCAAGCCGCACGATTTCCTCAACAGATTCCACTGCGAATCCCTGAGTGGTGCGCGCATATTCAGTGACCAGCATAATATTCAGGCCAGTTTTCGGCGTACATCCGACAACCGCAGGCAAATCAATCACTGGAATTATTTGCCCGCGCAAGTTCACCACACCCAGCATATGGGGAAGAGAGCCAGCAACAGCAGTAATCGCAGGCATCGCAACGATTTCGCGCACTTTAAACACGTTGATACCAAACAATTCAGAACGATCGCCATTTGTATCGCCACCCAATCTGAACAGCAGCAATTCAAATTTATTCGAACCGGTGAGATTGGTACGCTCATCCACTTCCTGCTGTACTGTACTCATAGATATTTCCTTCTAAATTAAAGAGAACTGGTTCGATGGTATGTTACCAATTTCAACGGATAAGCCAAACAAATTTATCTTTCAAGACGGGGAATTCACATCTTTTTGCAGTTCCTGAACAAAAATAAGACGATAAAAGCGCAAGTCCCCCGCATCTGCTTTATTTGATAATCCGATAACAAGGAGTGTACGCTTTCCCCGGCAATTTCATACGATTTTGTGCAACAAATGAGCTTAATAAAGCATCCATGGATTCCATGATGGCGGGGTCACCACAGATTTCAAAATTCCCATATTGTTCTATCGCCCTGATTCCCTGATTCTTCACATTACCGGCAACCACCCCAGAAAATGCACGGCGCAGGTTGGCGGCCAGTATGTGCTGCGGCTGATTTTTATGAATTGCCAGATTGCGCATATTTTCATGACTGGGTTCAAATGGTCGCTGAAACTCTTCATCGATCTTCAACATCCAGTTGAAATAATAAGCATCGCCCTTTTGCTTTCTGAATTCTCGTACCTGCTTTATAGCTAGCTCAACTGCACTGGCAACAGCAACGGGATCATTGACGATAATCTGATAAAGCTTTTGCGCCTGCGAACCCAAAGTGCTGGCGATAAACTGATCAATCTGATGAAAGTAATCAGCCGCACCATCAGGGCCTGTAAAAATCAGAGGGAACGGAATTCCTTCATTCTCAGGATGCAGCAAAATACCGAGCAAGTAGAGAATCTCTTCAGCCGTGCCAGCGCCACCTGGAAAGACGATAACCGCATGCCCGATACGAACAAAAGCTTCGAGCCGCTTTTCGATATCGGGCAAAATCACCAGATCATTAACGATAGGATTCGGCGCCTCGGCGGCGATAATTCCCGGCTCGGTCAAACCTATGTAGCGGCTATGCGCAATACGTTGCTTCGCATGACCTATCGTCGCTCCCTTCATCGGTCCCTTCATCGCACCTGGGCCGCAACCGGTGCAAATATCCAGGTTACGCAAGCCAAGCTGATAACCGACTTGCTTGGTGTAGTCATACTCATGACCAGAAATAGAGTGACCGCCCCAGCACACCACCAGATTCGGGTTCACCTGAGGGCGTAACAAATTCGCGTTACGCAAAATATGGAACACCGCGTCAGTGATTCCCTCGCTGGAATTCAGATTGAATTTATTTCTGTCTGCAATTCCAGTCGTGGTGCTGTTCTCCATTTCTGCATTCATGAACAAAATATCGCGCAATACGGCAAACAGATGCTCTTGAATTCCTTTGATCATGACGCCGTTGACAAAAGCCAGAGCAGGTGCGCCTTTGATATCCAGTTTAATTCCACGCTCACGCTGAACAATGCTGATATCAAAATTCTTATAACGTTCCAGCAATTCCTTGCCATCATCCAGACCGCTGCCGCAATTCAATACCGCTAACGCACAACTACGAAACACCTGATACAAACCACCATGGCTGTTATCAAGCAACTTACTGACTTCCGCCTTAGACAATACTTCCATGCGACCTTCCGGTGCAATCTGACTATCAATCACTTCATATTCCATCACTGCTTTTCTCCGCATCAATCAAATTAATCCCGCACATCAAACTCTCGACACAATGTTATTTCAGTACTAGCCTTCATACGTTCCCCATTATGCCTCGCAGTAAACCATTTATATCTTGCACATGATTTTAATCATTGAATTTCGACCAGCAACAACTTTACGGAGCTCGCGGAATTTATTTTCATTGCGCACTTGTATATGGGCCACTTGCCATGTATCATTCGCCCTCTTCAGACGCGGGGTGGAGCAGTCTGGCAGCTCGTCGGGCTCATAACCCGAAGGTCGTAGGTTCAAATCCTGCCCCCGCAACCAATCAGCCTATCTCAGACCTGTCGAACCGACAGTTACTCGATTCAATCGAAAAATCCCTGTCCAATCTTAGTCTGAGATATTCGGTACGCAACAGCATTGTTCTGGTGTATCACTTGTTTTTATAAATATCCTATTAAAAAATCAGGGCAGTCATTCGTTTATCAATGCGGCATTCCTTGGTACAGCTGATTATTTTTAAAAAAACTGACGCTACTGATTCAGACGAAGTCCGATGAAAGATTATAAAGATAACGCGACAATGGAATTACCCGGATTTGGTGAGCCTGCGTTTGAGGCTCCGGAGGTCAGAAAGGGAAATACCAAATCCCGACAAGGAAAGAACATCCGGCAGGAACAACTTGATTTGCTTGCGGCGCTGGGCCCGACAGATATCAGTGGACTGCCGGCTTGGGTAAATGATGAAAATACCGACCTGACGGGTCTTCCTATCTGGCGCTGAAGACACTCAACGAACCAATGCCTTGATCAACGGCCATTGGCGTCTTGAGATAGGCAGGCGTTCAACAGAACCAGCGACGATCACCTGCCAATTTTCACTTACCTTCTCGTTTTCGCCATCCATATCGACAATGTGAGTCGCTCGCTCGACACCTGCAATCGCCGCTTTCGCAACCAACGCATTTCTGTGGATGCGTACAAATTTATCTTTTAACTCTGCTTCTAATGAAGTCAGGGATTCCTCCAGCAAAAATTCCTTTTGCGACGTATATAAAGTCACGTATTTCTGCTCCGCCTTCAAAAATAAAACATCACGAACCGGAACCAGCAAAATACGTCCACGCTCAGGAACAGAAAAATTCTCGCGGCAAACATGCGCAGGTACCTGCTCAATGGTCGCGTTCACAGACATTGCCATCGGAAGGCGATTCGCTACCCGGGTAACTGCATCAGCCAGACGATTCGCCCTCACCGGTTTAAGGAGATAATCTACTGCTTGCACACCAAAAGCAGGGAATGCAAACTCATCATAGGCCGTGATAAAAATAATTGCCGGCACTCCGGAAACGACTGCGTGATCGCGCAAATACTGGGCCATTTCCATTCCACTCATTTCCGGCATCTGCACGTCCAGCAAAATAATATCCGGCCGCAATTCTGCAATCTTTTCGAGACCCGACTTTGCATCGGATGCTTCACCGACAAGCTGATGCGGGCATTCGGCCTGTATATCAGACAATAAAGTCGTCAACCGCTCCCTAGCAGGAGCTTCGTCATCAACAATAAAAATGGTTGGAATACTCATCTTTGAGCCGGGAAATGTAATATCACTTCAAAACTATCATCTGATTTTCTGATACTTAATTGCGCCTCAACGTCATACAATAATTTTAAGCGCTGCCGGATATTATCGAGCGCCATTTGATTTCCGGAAGATAATCTGGCGTCCCGATGTACAGAATTCCGCACACGGATTTCGATTTTATCCAATCCTTTCTGAATGTCGATGAAAATCGTTGCCGCTCCGGACGATGGCTCGACACCGTAGTGAACCGCATTTTCCAGTATCGGTTGCAGTAACAGCACAGGAATTTGTATCTGGCGCATATCTTCGTCCGTCAACTGCTCTGTGTTCCAGGCTAACTGCAGACGCTCCCCAAGTCGCAAAGACTCAATTGCCAGATATTGTCTGCAAAGATGCAACTCGTCATGCAAACTTGTCATGGTTCGGGTATCGCGCATCAGTACCCGAAACAAATCAGATAAGTCCTCTATCACCGATTCAGCCCGACGCGGGTCTTTCCGTATCAACGACAACGCGGTATTCAAACTGTTAAACAAAAAATGCGGTCGTATCCGCGCCTGTAACGCCTGCAAGCGCGCCTCACCTAATGCAGGCGAAAAAGCACGGGTACGCAGCTCAAAATACTGTTGCAGGCAAAATCCTGAAACAGCAGTGAAGATAAGAATGAAACCCGTGTTCAGGCGTGGAAAAGCAAGCAAAAACCATTCAAACTGACCGAAGAAGGCGAGCAGAAAAATACTGACAGCAGCGGGAATCAATACGCAGGCCAGCCGCTGTAGCCAGACTGGGGAGGCATGTGAATAGGCATAGCGGCGACAAGCACATAACAGGAAAAGCGAAAGCAGACAAATCGCTTCTATCAGCATCGACGCTTCAATGAAATTCTCCAAAACCAGCGCCCAACCATCGCCACGCGAGGCCAATCCCAGCAAAACAACTACACTGACACTCACCAGCACACGGAAAATCACGCCGATATTGCAGCAATCGGGAATCACAGGTTCATTCTTTGGGACAGATAAAACAGTCGTCATCGTGGTTTTGCTCGGGGAAAAGTGGTGCGGTGTTTTATAATCGGAGAATATTTATCGCTAACCGCAGCCAAAACGGCAATCAATCCATTATGACATCACAATTCAATAAAAAAAGCGAGGCATGGTCTGCCCGTTTCTCCGAGCCAGTTTCCGATCTCGTCAAGCGCTACACCGCTTCGGTATTTTTTGATAATCGCATGGCGGCGGTGGACATTCAGGGTTCTCTCGCGCATGCGGAGATGCTGAGTGCACAAAATATTATCAGCGCTCAGGATTACGCTGATATTCAACGCGGCATGGCACAAATTCAGTCAGAAATTGAATCGGGCAAATTTGAATGGTTACTGGATCTAGAAGACGTGCATCTGAACATAGAAAAACGCCTGACCGAGCTGGTCGGTGACGCAGGGAAACGACTGCATACCGGACGCTCACGTAACGACCAGGTTGCCACCGACATCCGCCTTTACATGCGCTCTGCGATTGATAATATCGTCGCCCTGCTGCGTGCGCTGCGTAGCGCGTTGATCGATCTGGCAGAAAAAAATGCAGCGACGATTTTGCCGGGTTTTACGCACATGCAAGTCGCACAACCGATCACGTTCGGGCACCACATTCTCGCTTACGTAGAAATGTTCGGACGTGATACCGAGCGTATGCTGGATTGCCGCAAGCGCGTCAATCGTCTGCCATTGGGCGCCGCAGCACTGGCAGGCACCACCTTCCCGATCGACCGTGAACGTGTTGCTAAAACACTGGGCTTTGATGAAGTCTGCTACAACTCCCTGGATGCAGTTTCTGACCGCGACTTCGCGATTGAGTTCTGCGCCGCTGCCGCGCTGGTGATGACACATATCTCACGCATGTCTGAAGAACTGGTGATCTGGATGAGCCCGCGGGTCGGCTTTATCGATATTGCCGACCGTTTCTGCACCGGCTCATCAATCATGCCGCAAAAGAAAAATCCAGACGTGCCAGAACTTGCCCGTGGCAAGACAGGCCGCGTCAATGGTCATTTGATTGCGTTGCTGACGCTGATGAAGGGTCAGCCGCTGGCTTATAACAAAGATAATCAGGAAGACAAAGAGCCGCTTTTTGATACGGTCGATACCCTGATCGACACACTGCGCATTTTTGCCGATATGGCGACTGGCATCAGCGTCAAACCTGAAGCCATGCGTGCCGCTGCTTTGCAAGGCTATGCAACTGCAACCGATCTCGCCGATTATCTGGTGAAAAAAGGTTTGCCGTTCCGTGATGCGCATGAAGCTGTTGCACACGCCGTCAAAACTTGCGTGGAAAAAGGCTGCGACCTCAGCGAAATGTCGCTTGAAGAATTACGCGGCTACTCTGCATTGATTGAACAGGATATTTTCCAGGTGCTGACACTGGAAGGTTCTGTTGCTGCACGCGATCACATCGGCGGCACTGCACCAAATCAGGTGCGGGCAGCAATTGCACGTGCACGCCAGTCGCTCGCATAAACTCTCGTATTAACAACAAGCATCAGGCGCAGCCCAAGTCCATATTAGGGCTGCACCTTCCCACCTCAAGACCCACTCCCACCCCAGCTCTGCCGATGCTATAAGTAATTCTACTTAAGCAGCGGATATTGCACCGCAACACCATGTTATATTGCCCTTCTGCTTGGCAGCCAATACAATATTTGGCGAAAATAAATATTTATCTAATAAAAATTCTACGGCGATTATTCTGGGCCGCCAGTTAATAGAGACGCATGCTATTTCACGCTATCGGTGACCAGTAAATCCTTTTCATCACATTCTTTCAGGAACCCTTTATGTCACACCAACTAAAACTGATGGTTGCAAGTGCCTTGCTCGGATGGACTGTCATCGGCAATGCCGCCGATATCAAAGTCGGCATTGCCGAAGCACTGACTGGCCCGGCGGCGAAATACGGCGTAGCAATTAAAAACGGGTTCACTCTGGCAGCCGATGGCATCAACGCAAAAGGTGGCGTCAACGGAAACAAAATCGCTCTGGTTGTGGAAGACGAACAAGGTAAGAAAGAAGAAGCGATCAATGTTTTCAAAAAACTGATCTTCCAGGAAAAAGTTTTACTGGTTTTCGGCCCTACTTTATCCAATTCTGCATTTGCTGCCGATCCTATCGCCAATGCAACTAAAACCGTGGTTTTTGGCACCAGCAATACTGCTGATGGTATTACCAATATGGGCCCTTTCACTTTCCGTAACTCTGTGATGGAGGCCGACGTCTTGCCAGTCACCACTCGTGCGGCAGTAAAAAAATTCAATATCAAAAAAGTTGCGGTGTTGTATGGCAATGACGATGCCTTTACGAAGAGCGGCTACGACGTTTTCAAGTCAGCACTCGCAGATCAGAAAATCAGTGTCACCGATACCGAAACCTATGCGAAGGGCGACGTTGATTTCAAGGCGCAACTGACCAAAATCAAAGCGTCGAATCCTGATGCGATTGTTTGCTCCTGCCTGGCAGAAGAGGCCGCCAATATTATTCTGCAAACCCGCTCACTGGGCATGAAACAGCCGTTTATCGGTGGTAATGGATTCAACTCACCTAAGCTGTTTGAAATCGCCAAAGACGCCGCTGACGACACTTTGATGGGCAGCCCATGGTCGATAGAAAATACTTCTGCAACAAACAAAAAATTCATCGCCGATTACAAAGCAAAATTCGGCAATGAACCTGATCAGTTTGCGGCACAGGCTTTTGACGCACTCAATATCGTTGCCGAAGCATTGAAAACAGTAAAACTGACCGGCAGCATCGATAAAGACCGTATCGCCTTGCGCAATGCCCTGCCTGCGATTAAATTTGAAGGTGCTACCGGCAAATTTGCTTTCCGCCGCGCTGCTGCAAAAGATGGAAAAGAAGCAGGTTACGATGCACAGCAAGAAGCCATTGTGAATATTGCTAAGGGCGGTAAATTTATACTGCTGAAATGATATTCTTCTTTAAAACACAGCGGTTCCGCTACCGATAGCGCGAACCGCTGATGTATTTCTAAGGAATGAATTTTTATTCTGTGTGAGTTTTCTTTTTTTCAGCAGATTTTTTCCTGCTTAGCATCTGTGTTTTTTGATCTGAACTTTCTCTCATTTCCTTAAAACGCTTTTCTGACAAAACTGATACGCAACTCAACAGCGGCAAGAGTTGCAACGGTTTTTCGCCTGGATCATCATGTTTGAACAACAACTTATCAATGCCCTTTCACTCGGTAGCGTGTATGCATTGTTCGCCCTCGGTTTTACTCTCGTCTTTGGCGTGCTGGGCGTCATCAATCTCGCTCATGGCGCAATATTCATGCTGGGCAGCTATGTAGCCTTATTGCTGGTCAATCAATTTCAGATGTCCTTGTGGCTGGCCATGCTGATCGCGATGCTGACCTGCGGTGTGATTGGCGTGATTGTCGATTTCCTTGTACTTCGACCTTTGCGTAAACGAAATGCCCCGCATCTGGCACCGATGATCGCCACCATCGGCGTCGCCATCATGATTACGAATGTGGCACAGGGTTTCTTTGGCGCAGAAAACAAACGCTTCCCGTTTGGCACGATACCGGAAGAAAGTTTTACTGTAGGTAATCTGCACCTGACCGCCGTGCAATTGGCCATCGTCCTGATTTCATTTGCGCTGATGGTCGTGCTGCTGATCATTATGCGTCGCACACAACTGGGCAGAGCCTTGCGGGCCATCGCAGAATCACCTAAAGCTGCGTATCTGCTCGGCATTAATGTTGAGGGTCTGTTCCTGTTCACCTCTTTTGCTGCGGCAGCACTCGGCGGCGCAGCAGGTGTGCTGGTCGGTCTGTCTTTCAACGCGATTTCACCATTCATGGGACAACCCATGCTGCACAAAGGTATTGCAGTGATTATTCTGGGCGGTATGGGCGATATCCGTGGTGCACTCATCGGTGGTTTATTTCTTGGTTTTGCCGAAGTCATGAGCGTTGCGTATTTATCCAGTGACTTCCGTGATGCCGTGGCATTTGGTTTATTGTTTGTGATCTTGTTGGTTCGTCCTTCCGGCATGTTTGGCAAGATTTTAGAAAGAAAGGCATAAGATCATGCTCGAATGGTGGGATGGTTTCTGGGCTATTTACAGCACTGTTATTTTTGGTATTGGCATCAACGCGATGCTGGCACTGTCAATTTATCTGACCCTGTCGTGCGGCTTGCTGTCGCTTGCCAACGCAGCGTTCATGGGCATAGGCGCGTATGCCGCGTCGATGATCAGCATGCAGACCGAGCTTGCGTTCCCGGTCGCCTTGCTTGCAGCGGCTGTGGTTCCCGCACTCGTTGCCCTCGTGATCGGGATTCCGACCCTGCGTCTGTCGGGTGTTTATCTGGCAATGGCGACACTTGGTTTCGGTGAAGTCGTCCGCGTCATCGTCCTGAATATGGAAATCACCGGTGGCCCTATGGGTCTGAACGGCATTCCACTTAAAACAGAGTGGTGGCACATCGTTGTTATTTTAGGCATCACCTTATTTGTGCTGGCGAGATTGCGTCGCTCGAAAACCGGACGTGCATTTGAAGCGATTAAGGAAGATGAAATCGCGGCGCGCTTAATGGGTGTCAACGTTGCGGGCTACAAACTGCTGGCGTTTGTGCTCGGCGCAGTGATCGCCGGTGTCGCAGGCGGTCTGAACGCCCATTACACCTTCACGATAGGCCCGGGAAATTATGCGTTTGAAAATGCCGTCGAGATTCTCACCATGGCTGTCTTTGGTGGCACCAGCAATCTGATTGGCCCGGTGCTTGGCAGCACCATCCTGACATTGCTGCCTGAAGTGATGCGTTCGCTGAAGGACTACCGACTCGCCGCGAATGGCCTGATTCTGATCATCGTGATTCTGTACCTGCCTAAAGGCATCTGGGATCCGGCTAAAATCCGCGCGCTGCGCCGCAAATTCACATCCAGCAAGTCTGAAGAGGTTGCTTAAATGTTGCAGTTACAAGCTATCAGTAAAAATTTCGGCGGCTTGCAGGTCTTGCAGGACGTCAGCTTCACCATGCCTGAAGGCAGTATTTTCGGGTTGATAGGTCCTAATGGTGCAGGCAAAACCACCATCGTGAATCTGATCACAGGTCTGTTGCGCCCATCTAGCGGAGAGATACGTTTTAACGATCAGGATCTGAGCGTGGTGGAACCCCACAAAATTACGCAGCTCGGCATCGCCCGCACGTTTCAGAATATCCGCATTTTCAAGGAAATGAGTTTGCTGGAAAACGTCGTCGTTGGCATGCATGAGCACCTCAATTACAGCATCGGCAGCATGTTGTTTAATCTTGCCTCGTTTAAAAATGCAGAAGCGAAAGCGCGTGAACGTGCGCATGAATTGCTGACCTGGGTAAGACTCGATCACAAAGCACACATGCTGGCCGACAATTTATCGTATGGCGAACAACGCAAGCTGGAATTCGCGCGAGCACTCGCGACGCAGCCTAAACTATTGCTGCTCGACGAGCCGGTCGCCGGCATGAATCCCGCAGAAAAAACAGAGCTGATGGCAGAAATTAAAAATATCCGCCAACGTGGATTCTCGATTTTTATGATTGAACACGACATGCGCTTTGTAATGGAACTCTGTGATCGCGTCGCGGTACTCAATTTCGGCAAAATCATCGCAGAAGGAACACCGGATGAGGTGCGAGCCAATCCTGACGTCATCGAAGCCTATCTCGGTAAGGAGGATGCGGCATGAGCGCTATATTAAGCATCCAGAACCTCAGCGTATCGTATGGCCACATCCGCGCCGTCAAAGACATACAACTGGAACTCAACGCCGGCGAAATCACTGCCCTCGTCGGTGCCAATGGCGCGGGCAAGAGTACCTCATTACTGGCGGTATCCGGCCTGATCAAAGCGAATGCAGGAAAAATCCTGTTTGAGGGCGAAGATCTGACCACACTCTCGCCGCATCAGATCGTGCAAAAAGGTGTGGTACAAGTGGCCGAAGGACGCGCCATTCTGACCACATTAACAGTGCAGGAAAATCTTGATCTCGGCGCTTACACCCGCAAAGATAAAGCGCAGATCAACAAGGATCTGGACTACGTATTTCATCTGTTTCCGGTGCTGAAAAACCGCGCTTCCGGACTCGCAGGTAACTTATCTGGTGGCGAACAACAAATGCTCGCAATTGGCCGCGCCCTCATGGCTAAACCCAAAGTGCTGCTGCTGGACGAGCCGTCGATGGGGCTCGCACCGCTAATGGTGCAGGAAATTTTCCGCGTACTGAAAGAGATCAACCAGACCGGACTGACGATTTTGCTGGTAGAACAAAACGTCAGGCAAGCACTGAAAATCGCCCAACGCGGTTACGTTCTTGAAAATGGCGAAATTGTGTTGCAAGACAGCGGTCAGAATCTGCTGAACAACCCTAGAGTAATCGAAGCTTACTTAGGCGCTTAACTTTCGCTGGCAACATCCGGGCTGCACAGAAAATATTCTCAGCATAAAAAAACGACCATCTGTGATGGTCGTTTTTATTTGCGCAGTCAGTGAACTGATCAGTTGCCCGCTATCGTCATGCTCTCTATCAGTATCGAGCCAGTCTGCTTGGTGCCGCGTACCAGCGTATCCGCACCAACCGCGACGATTTGCGTGAACATGTCGCGCATATTGCCTGCGATGGTGATTTCTTCGACCGGATATTGAATCACACCGTTTTCCACCCAGTAACCAGATGCGCCGCGTGAATAATCCCCCGTCACGTAATTCACACCCTGCCCCATCAGCTCGGTCACCAGCAAGCCAGTGCCCATTTTTTTGAGCATGGCGGCAAAATGATCGCTCTTTTTTGTATTGGATGACAGCAAACTCAGATTATGCGAGCCACCCGCATTGCCGGTTGTTTGCATCCCCAGCTTACGCGCCGAATAGGTCGACAGAAAATAACCCTGCAACACGCCATTGCTGACCACATCACGGCGCTGGGTGCGGACACCTTCATCATCAAATGGCGACGAACCAACCGCGCCCGGCACATGCGGATCTTCGAGCACCTGAATATGTTCAGGGAAAATCTGCGTCCCCAGTGAATCGAGTAAAAATGAGGATTTACGATACAAAGCACCGCCGGAAACCGCCTGCACAAACGATCCCAGCAAGCCTGCTGCCAATGGCGCTTCAAACAGAACCGGGCATTTACGGGTAGTCAGTTTGCGCGCATTCAAACGCGCCAGAGCGCGTTCAGCGGCATAACTGCCGATGGCTTCAGGCTGGGCGAGTTTTTTCGGATTGCGTTGCGATGAATACCAGTCGTCACGCTGCATCTTAGCGCCCTTACCTGCAATCGGTGCCACAGCGATCGTATGACGCGACAGCGGGTAACCACCAATAAAGCCACGCGAGTTCGCAGAAACGAAATGCGATTGCTGCACATGGACGCTGGCACCTTCACTATTCGTAATCCGTTTATCGACGGCAAACGCCGCCGCTTCGGTGCGCTTGGCAATATCGATCGCCTCTTCTGCGCTGATATGCCACGGATAGCACAGCTTCAGATCAAGCGGCGCCATTTCAAACAGTTCCGCATCGGCCAAACCAGCGCAATCGTCTTCTGCCGTAAACCGGGCAATGTTGTAAGCCGCATCAACCGTATCTTTCAGTGCCTGACGGGAAAAATCCGAAGTGCTGGCATTGCCGCGTTTCTGTCCGATATAAACAGTAATACCAATACCTTTATCGCGGTTCTGCTCTATCGTTTCCACCTTGCCTTTGCGCACGCTGATCGATAAACCTTCACCTTCGCTGATTTCGACGGCCGCGTCGGAAGCGCCTTTTTCTTTAGCAAAAAGCAACATATCCTGCGCAATTTGTTTCAGTTGATCTTGGGAATGGGTAAAAACTGGCTTGCTCATAGATGAGGTTTCTTTGGAGACGGAACTAAAACGGTTATCATATCAGCCGTTTCATTAAGTTTATAGTAAAGGCGCAGAATTATGCCAAATCCAAACCGGGGCTCATGTGGCTACCAATCGAGCGAATTTGAAGAGGAATACGAACGCCCTTCAAAATCTCAGCTCAAACGCGAAATGACCGCGTTGCAAAAACTGGGACAAGAACTGGTCGAACAGGCGCGTGACCGCGTCAAACGCGTTCCTATGCCGGAAGATGTGCGCGACGCGATTCTCGAATGTCAGCAAATCACGAACCATGAAGGTCGTCGCCGTCAGATGCAATTTGTCGGCAAAAAAATGCGCACACTGGATGAAGCTGAAATCGCGCTGATCCAGAAAACCATCGACAGCTGGAAAGGCTCATCGAAAGCGGAAACTGCGGCGATGCATGCACTCGAACGCCGTCGTGACAAACTGCTGACGGATGACAATGCGCTGACAGAGTTACTGTCTGAACATCCGCATCTCGATGTGCAGCAATTGCGCACCCTGATCCGCAACGCGCGTAAGGAACAGGCAGAAAACAAACCGCCAAAAGCCTACCGCGAGATTTTCCAGATTCTGAAACAATTGCAGAAAGCGCCTGCGGGCGGTGACGCATTGGATGAAGAGGATGCAGAAGATCAAGAGGATGAGGACAATGAGTAATACGGATACAGCCGACCGCGCATTGCGCATAGGCCTGGTCTCCATCTCTGACCGCGCATCAGCCGGTGTCTATCAGGATCAGGGTTTGCCCGCGTTGCAGGAATGGTTCAGCACTGCCATGGCGAGCAATTGGGTGATGGAAACCCGCCTGATTCCAGATGAACGTCAGGCGATAGAACAAGCGCTGACTGAACTGGTGGACGTGGCACGCTGCAATCTGGTGATTACTACTGGCGGCACCGGCCCTGCGCGGCGCGATGTGACGCCGGAAGCCACGCTGGCGGTCGCCACCAAAGAGATGCCGGGATTCGGCGAGCAGATGCGTCAGATCAGCCTGCAATTTGTGCCAACCGCGATCTTGTCGCGGCAAGTGGCTGTGATACGTGAAACCGCTGATCACGCCGCATTGATTCTGAATTTGCCGGGGCAACCGAAGTCGATTAAAGAAACGCTGGAAGGCTTGAAAGATGCGGATGGCAAACAAATTGTCTCTGGTATTTTTGCAGCGATTCCTTATTGCATCGACCTGATCGGCGGGCCTTACATAGAAACGCACGAATCCGTGTGCAAAGTCTTCCGCCCTAAATCGGCGTTACGACAAAAATCCTGATTGTCTCTGTTAAATCGGGTCGCCAGCAATGTACGCAGACAGATGAACAAAGCAGATTTTCCGCCATCAGCAAGACGATTATGGATTACTGCTTTGCTCGGCACCTCAACGCTGTGCTTGCTCGATAAGACCTTTGCTGCAACTGTGAACGCAGTGAATGCAATCACTCCAGGTGCAGGCAAGAAACAACAGAAATCATCCGACATCCGCAATTCCCCTTCAACCAAGAAAAATACTCCGTCAGCCATGAGCAATTACCTCGACACCGTAGAAATTGAAAGCGCCACCAATCCCAGCGTCGCCATTATCTGGATGCATGGTCTGGGCGCAGATGCCAATGATTTCGTTCCTATCGTTCAGGAACTCAATCTGAGCGGCTTACCCGGCATACGCTTCGTGTTCCCGAACGCGCCAACGATGCCGGTGACGATCAACAATGGCTACGTGATGCGCGCCTGGTATGACATTCTGGGCACCGACATCGCCCGCCGCGAAGATGAAAAAGGCTTACGCGCATCGCAAGTGGAAATTGAAAAACTGATCGCGCGCGAAGTCGCACGCGGCATTCCGGCTAATAAAATTTTCCTCGCGGGCTTCTCGCAAGGTTGCGCGATGACCTTGCAAACCGGCTTACGCTATCCGCAAAAACTGGCAGGCTTGCTGTGTTTATCCGGCTATGTGCCATTGCGTGATGTGGTTGCTGCCGAACGCAGTGCGGCGAATCAGGAGACACCGGTGTTTCTGGTGCATGGTCGCGCCGATCCTGTGATTCACATTCAACGCGCAGAGCAATCGCGCGATTTGCTGAAAGAGCTGGGCTATCAGGTTGAATGGCATGAATACATGATGCCGCATTCGGTCTGCGCCGAAGAAATCCGCGATATCGGGCTGTGGTTGCGCAAGGTGTTGGCAGCGTAAATTTGCGTTTGTTGCCCGTTGCAAGAGGCAAAAACGCCTTAAATATACTCCCCCCAGTATTTTAAAACGTCCTTATTTTCTGCCGAGAATAAGGCGTTTTTTGCATATACTCCCCGTTTTTCGTCATTTCTTTATAAAATCAAAGCGCAAAACTGAGGCTTGCCTGAGTTCAGCAGCAATGGCGATCAGCGCATCAGAACGACCGCACCATGCCCACATTCACTGATTGCGATGTATAGTACGCGCACATCCTGAGCAGCAAAAAAGTATGACGAAAGGAAAAGCGTCGACCCTCTTTTTTTACATATCGATATACGCAAAAAATGTAAGGAAGCACGCTTGATAAAGATCAATCACGCGGCATCACCTGACTCGTAGTATCCATACACCCAACTTCTGAGAGACCATCATGGCACTTTATTTGAACAACGCAGATTCCATCGGACGCACACCATTGATTCGCCTCAACCGCATCACCGCCGGTGCAGGCGCAACGGTGCTGGTGAAAGTCGAAGGCCGCAATCCCGCCTACTCCGTCAAATGCCGTATCGGCGCGGCGATGATCGCTGACGCCGAAGAACGCGGATTGCTTGGCGCTGGCAAAGAACTGATAGAATCCACCAGCGGCAACACCGGTATCGCGCTCGCTTTCGTCGCAGCAGCCAAAGGCATACCGCTGACATTGACGATGCCGGAAACCATGAGCATAGAACGCCGGAAATTACTCGCTGCCTTCGGCGCGAAGCTGGTACTGACCGAAGGGCCTAAAGGCATGAATGGCGCGATCGCCAAAGCCGAAGAAATCCGCGCCAGCGACCCGGATCGTTATGTCTTGTTGCAGCAGTTTAAAAATCCGGCGAATCCGGCAGTACATGAACGCACGACAGGCCCGGAAATCTGGGAAGACACCAAGGGCAACATCGATATTTTTGTCGCTGGCGTCGGCACCGGCGGCACCATTACCGGCGTTTCCCGTTACCTGAAAAAGACGCAAGGCAAAGCACTGCACACCGTTGCGGTAGAGCCGACTTCCAGCCCGATACTGACGCAGCAACGCGCAGGCCTGCCTTTGCAACCAGGTCCACATAAAATTCAAGGCATAGGCGCTGGCTTTGTGCCTGATGTACTGGATTTATCGTTGATCGATCAGATTGAACAAGTCAGCAACGAAGACGCGGTGCTGTTCGCGCAGCGACTCGCCAAAGAAGAAGGCATACTGGCCGGTATCTCCTGTGGTGCAGCGGTCGCCGCCGCAAGCCGACTCGCGTTTTTGCCTGAAAATGCAGGCAAAACCATCGTCGCGATTTTGCCGGATTCAGGCGAGCGTTATTTAAGCTCCGTCCTGTTTGAAGGTTATTTTGATGCTGCGGGTGTGGCTGTATAAGAAAGTCGTCGCATCAATGTAAAAACGGCTTGCGGAAAAACAGAGTTGTCTCTGCTTTTATCCGCAAGCCGTTTTTTTATGTAAACAATTAAAAAAAATAGATCAGCCAAAATCCTTCAGCATTTCCAGATCGATCTGCACCGAGGCGTCGCCTGCCGACATCCAGATTTGCCCGTCCTGTATCGTGCATTGCAATTGCATGGATCGTTGTGCGAGTTTTTCCAGCGCCTGACTTTGTGCTGACGGCACATTCATCACCTTCAGATTTTTTGCGCGATCGAGGCGGCTGTTCATCTGCTTCCACCAGATATCGCTGGCACTGGCAAAGCTGTAGACGATCACCTTCTCTGAGCGGCCGCAGGCCTTCAGCAAACGGCGGTCATCGGGTTGACCGACTTCCACCCACAGTTGTATCGCGTCGGTATAGTCTTTTTCCCACAGATCCGGCTCTTCCGTATCGGAAATGCCTTTGCCGAATTCCAGACGCTCAGCGGCGTGAATGGCAAACGCCAGCACGCGTATCATCATGCGTTCATCGGTTTCCGATGGATGGCGGGCAATCGTCAGACTATGGTCGGCGTAATAGCCACGATCCATATCAGAGATATTCAGATCGGCTTTGTAGATAATCGATTTCAAGGCCATTATTTGAACACCACTGTTTTGTGACCATTCAGCAAAATGCGGTGTTCAACAAACCATTTCACGGCACGTGCCAGCACCACGCATTCAACATCACGACCGATGGCTGTCAGTGTTTCCGGTTCCATCGCATGATCAACGCGCTCAACATCCTGCTCAATGATAGGGCCTTCATCCAGATCGCCAGTGACAAAGTGCGCAGTCGCACCGATCAGTTTCACGCCGCGTTCATGCGCCTGATAATAGGGTTTCGCGCCTTTAAAGCTGGGCAAGAAAGAGTGATGGATGTTGATCGCTTTACCTTTGAGTGCATCACACATCTGCGGCGATAAAATCTGCATATAGCGCGCCAGCACCACCAGATCAGCGTGATTAGCGGCGACGATTTCCAATACTTTTTCTTCCTGCGCACGCTTGGCCTCAGCGGAAGCACCTGCCGCTAACGGTAAGTGGTGGAAAGGAATATTGTAGCTGGCCGCAAGCTGATAAAAATCGGTGTGATTGGAAACGATGGCTTTAATTTCCACCGGCAATAAACCACTCTTGTAGCGGAACAGCAAATCATTCAGGCAATGACCGATTTTTGAAACCATCAGTATCACGGCAGGTTTGTGGTGCGCGTCATTGAGCTTCCAGCTCATTTGCATGCCGTGAGCGAGTTCCGCAAATTCTTCGCGTAATGCTGTCTCTTTGACGCCCGCATCTTCAACAGCGAAATGCACACGCATAAAAAACGTGGCGGATTGTTCATCGCCAAACTGCGCAGAATCGATGATATTGCAGCCATGATTGGCTAAAAATCCTGAAACGCTGTGTACGATACCGCGTTGATCAGGACAAGAAAGGGTGAGAATATATTCTGGTCGTATGGTCATCATGTTATTTTTTCGCCCGAATACACATGACATTCGGGGGTGAGGCAAATTTAATTTGGAATAACCCGCAATTTTAAAGCAAAACAAAGCTAAAAACCGTAACTGACTATTGTCGCACGTTCATCGCAGGTACGTCGCGCATCGGTGCCAGATTAGCGAGAATCCGCCCTGAATTTCACAGCGTTTTAAAATAGCGGCAACAAAAAGCACGTACGTTCTATTTCGTGTATATTAAGGCTGGCGCAAAAACAGCGATAGCCACCATCCGTAAGACGTAAGACATCACCAAAAACACAGGAGACACTATGAGCAGCTTCAGCAATCAACAATACCGCCTCGCCGCCCGTCCGGTCGGCACACCGAAACACAGCGACTGGAAATTCACCACCGAACAAGTCAGAGAGATCAACGATGGTGAAATCGTCGTCCAAACGATCTACATTTCGCTGGACCCTGCGATGCGCGGCTGGATGAATGAAGGCAAATCCTATATCCGCCCGGTCGCGATTGATGAAGTCATGCGCGCTGGCGGTGTCGGCAAGGTGGTGGCATCGAAATCGCCTTTATTTGCGGTCGGCGATTATGTTTCCGGCGGCACCGGCGTGCAGCAATACTGGGTTGGCGCGGCGAACGATAAAACAGCAGCCTTCTACAAAATTAATCCAGCACTCGCACCTTTACCGAAATATCTGAACGCGCTCGGCATGCCTGGCATGACTGCGTATTTTGGCTTGCTCGATGTCGGTCAGCCGAAAGCGGGCGAAACCGTCGTCGTTTCTGGTGCGGCGGGTGCGGTCGGTCAAACGGTCGGTCAGCTTGCCAAACAAAAAGGCTGCCGCGTCGTTGGCATCGCTGGCGGTAAAGACAAATGCGATTTCGTGGTGAATGAGCTCGGCTTTGATGCCTGCATCGATTACAAAACCGGCTCGGTACGTGATGGACTGAAAGAACATTGCCCGAATGGCGTAGACGTGTATTTTGATAACGTTGGTGGCGACATTCTCGATACCGTGCTGACCCGCATCAATATGAAAGCGCGCATCATCATCTGCGGTGCGATCTCTCAATACAACAACACGACACCGGTTAAGGGGCCAGCGAATTATTTATCGCTGCTGGTCAATCGTGCGCGCATGGAAGGTATCGTCGTTTTTGATTACGCAGCACGTTATGGCGAAGCGGTCGCAGAAATGAGCAAGTGGATGGCAGAAGGCAAATTCCACACCCGCGAAGATATCGTCAAAGGCATAGAAACTTTCCCTGACACGCTGATGATGCTGTTCGATGGAAAAAATTTCGGCAAGCTGATACTGCAAGTCGCAGACGAGTAATTTTTCATCTGAACTGACACAAAAAAACGGCCTGAGAAAAACACAGGCCGTTTTTTTATTCTGCTTACCGACGATGAAATGAAGACGCCATCAGCGGAGAATTACATCGTCGGGCTATTTCGATCACACTCGCCGCGCGATACGGAAGCGATTTACTTTGCAGCCTGCCAGGGTCTGATCCAAGCCAAGCCTTCTGAGGTTCCCGCTCGTGGCCGGTATTCGCAACCTATCCAGCCGTCATAGCCCAAATCATCCAGCAGTTGAAACAGATACGGGTAATTTACTTCGCCTTCGGATGGTTCATGGCGATCCGGCACACCGGCGATCTGTATATGGCCGATGCCGGCCTGCGGCCGGCGCATATCCCGCTGCAACTTGCGTGTGATATCGCCTTCCATAATCTGGCAGTGATACATATCGAACTGCACTTGCAAATGGCTGACGCCAATTTCTTCGCAGATTTCCTGCGCCATATTTTGCTCAGATAAAAAATATCCCGGCATATCACGGGTATTGATAGGTTCAATTAATACCGTCAGATTTTCACGCGAGGCCAGCAATGCCGCATACGCCAGATTACCCAGATAGACTGCGCGATGACGCGCCCTATCCTGCTCAGGCTGTATCAGCCCTGCCATCACATGAATATGGCGGTTGCCCAGCACGCGGGCGTATTCCAGCGCCTGATCAAAGCTACGCTTAAATTCGTCTTCGCGCCCCGGCAACGACGCCAGGCCACGTTCACCGGTTGCCCAGTTCCCCGGTGGCGCATTGAACAACACTTGCTGTAAATTATTCGCGTCCAGCAATTCACGTAATTGTAGTGCCGGATAATCGTAAGGAAACAGATATTCCACTCCAGTGAAACCATCTTTTGCCGCAGCAGCAAAACGTGCAGGAAAATCGACTTCGGCATACATCATGCTGAGATTGGCAGCAAAACGAGGCATGTATTTCTCCTTAAAAAACCCAGCATTCAGGCAGGCCTGACATTGACCGGATTCTGTTGATTTTTATTTTGGTCTATTTGCGTAGCGTTGCGCCAGTACGGCGCAGACCATCAGTTGCAGTTGATGGAACAGCATCACGGGTAACAACACCATGCCGACGGAACCGCTGGAAAATAAGACTTTCGCCATCGGTACACCGCTGGCCAGACTCTTTTTAGAACCACAAAAAACAATGGTGATTTCGTCTTCCTTACTAAAGCCAAGACGACGGCTGATCAGGGTAGTAAAACCCATCACCAATGCCAGTATCACCGCACTGATCAGTAGCAGGCCCAATAACATCAGCGTTGGCACCTGATGCCATAATCCTTGCACGACCGCTTCACTGAACGCCACGAATACCACCAGCAGAATCGAGCTCTGATCGACCATTTTTAATACGCTCGCATGTTTAGTGATCCATGCCTGTAAATACGGGCGCATGATCTGTCCAGCCACAAACGGTAACAGCAATTGATAAACGATCTTCAGCATCGCATCGGCAGACGAATGTCCATCACTGTTGGCTTTAATCAGCAGGCTGACCAATAAAGGCGTGATGAAGATGCCGAGCAGGTTACTCGCAGAAGCGCTGCAGACGGCGGCAGGAACATTACCACGCGCAACCGAGGTGAAAGCAATCGATGATTGCACCGTCGATGGCAGCAGACACAAATACAAAATTCCCAGATATAAATCCGGGGTTAATATGGTCAGCAAAGCTGGCTTGAGCAGCATCCCCAGCAAAGGAAATAAGGCGAATGTCACTCCCAGCACCAGCAAATGCAAACGCCAGTGCGTCATTCCTGCCACCACCGCCTCACGCGATAATTTAGCGCCGTGCATAAAGAACAGCAGCGCAATCATCAGTGTCGACAGATGATCAACGCTGACTGCAAGTTCTCCTTTTACCGGGAAAAAACTGGCGATCAGAATCACGCCCAGCAAAAGTAAAGTCATGTTGTCAGGTAAAAAGCGGGGGCGTTTCATAGGCGGCAATAGAAATAAAAACGAGCTTCATTGTACTTGAATCATCTGAAAATATTCCCCTCATCAAAATGCAATTCTGCTGTTCGCAAAACTATGACAGTCAAACTGCACCCAAGTACAACGCCGGGCACAAAAAATTGCGTTTTCAAATCAGAAAAAGGGAAATCTAAATCGTATAAAAAATAGTCAAACGAAGCAAAACCAGAAGATTCTCCGGAATTGCACGGGTTTTATCAAATCTGTGATTCATCTGCCTGTTACCTGAATTCATGCAATAGATTTACCTGTATATTTTTGCTTTTATCGCATCAACTATCACATTGTTCGTTACATCGTTTGTGATTACCTTTACCGGCTTTTGCCGGCAATACTCAACACCGGAGACTCTATGCAAAAACATCTGATCGCCAGCTTACTGGCACTCGCATTTGCCTTTCCTGCCAGCGGCTTTGCAGCGCACAACAACGACACTGAAGCGCAACGCTGGAATCTTACCGATCTGTATGCCAATCGCGCTGCATGGAACGCTGATGCAAAAAATCTGGAAACACAGTTAGTCCAGCTGCAAAAATGCAGCGGTCATCTGGGCGACAAGATCAGCAGCTTTAAATCCTGTCTCGATCTGAATGCGGATATTCTGAAACGTTATGCACGCCTGGCGACCTATGCGTCGCAATTCCGCGATCAGGATACCGGTGACAACGAGGGACAAGACATTGCGCAAAATGCGGATATCATCGGCAGCAAGCTCGAAGAAGCGAGTTCTTTCTTCCGTCCGGAGATACTGAAGCTGGGGCAAAAGAAAATCGATGCGTATCTGAATCAGGACAAATCACTCGCCGCCTACCGCTTTGGCCTGCACGACATACTGCGCGGCGCGCAACACACGCTGGATAAAAAAGGGGAAGAACTGATCGCAAGCTTTGGCATGGCAATGAATGCTCCCGCTGCTGTCTACTCAACATTGTCTAATGCAGAAATGCCGTGGCCAAAAGTCACGCTGTCGGATGGTCAGCAAGTCACCATCGATCAGGCCGCTTATACCAAATACCGCGCTTCACCGAACCGTGCTGACCGCAAGCTGGTGTTTGATGCGTTCTGGGGCAAATGGAAAGAGTTTGAACGCAGCTACGGCGTCACGTTTTACGAACAACTCAAGCGCGACGCCGTGTATGCCAAAGTGCGCAATTATCCTGATTCACTGACCCATGCGCTGGATGGCAACAATATACCGCGCGCTGTATATGACACGCTGGTCGATCAGACCCGCGCCAATTTACCTACACTGCATCGCTACTTCAAATTACGCGCGAAAATGCTCGGCGTACAAGATCTGCGCTATTTCGATATTTACCCGCAACTGGTTTCCGGCAATTTCACTTACAGCATCGACGACGGTGTGAAACTGATGCTGAGTTCAGTCAAACCGCTTGGCGACGATTACGTCAATGCGATTACCAAAGCGAGCACTGCGCGCTGGATGGACGTCTACCCTCGCCCACGCAAGCGTTCAGGTGCCTACATGTCTGGCGTCGCGTATGACGTACACCCATACATACTGCTGAATTACAACGACGATTACGAGTCAGTCTCTACACTCACGCATGAATGGGGCCATGCGATGCATTCGTATCTCGCCAATAAAAATCAGCCTTTCAGCACCGCTGACTACCCTATTTTCACCGCTGAAATTGCCTCGACCACCAACGAAGTATTATTGCTTGATCACATGCTGAAAATCGCGAAGAGCGACGATGAGCGTCTGCTGTATCTGGGTTCCGCACTGGAAAATTTGCGCGGCACATTCTTCCGTCAGGCCATGTTTGCTGACTTTGAACGCGAAGTGCATGCGCGTGTGGACAAAGGTGAATCACTGACTGGTGAGGGCCTCACTAAAATCTACGGCGACACCCTGAAGCGCTATCACGGCGATAAAGAAGGCGTCATGAAAATCGATGATGTCTATGCCACAGAATGGGCTTACATCCCGCATTTCTATAATCGCTTTTATGTCTTCCAGTATGCGACCTCGATTGCTGCCGGTTCTATGTTTGCCGATGAAATCCTGAAATCGCAAGCAGGCGCACGCGACAATTATCTGAATATCCTGAAAGCTGGTGGCTCTGCTTACCCTTACGATCTCGTAAAAAAAGCCGGGGTCGATCTGGCATCGCCAGCGCCATATCAAGCAGTGTTTAAACGCATGAACAGCATCATGGATCAGATTGAAGCCATCGTTGCAAAACGCTGAAACGCTGAGAAAGCGTAGTCAGTCAACCTCGTTCCCTGCTAATGGGAACGAGGTTTTTTTATATAAACAGGGCAATAAAAAATACTCATCAAACGAGCATAAGTGGAGAGTAAAACAAGAGCCGAATGCGGACGCGAACACCGATCAACCTAAAAAATCAGCGGAAGTCAACGAAATCCGTTGGTACGTCTCGCTTTATTTGATCGGCATCAAACAGCGAATAAGGTGCACAGAGTACAGTATAAAAAAATTCTGCGGAGACCGTTATGTGCGCCAGAAACTTCCATCCAATATCCATCGATATCATTCAGCAAGAACATCAGCATTTGTCTGCCGTCATACAGACCATGCTGGAATTTGTGCGTTCGACAGATAAAGGAGACGCGCCACCTGATCTTAAATTATTCCGCGCCATTCTTTTTTACATCAGCGAATATCCGGAAAAAGTACATCATCCTAAAGAAGACAAATTTCTGTTTTCCAAGATTAAAGAGCGTACACACCAGCTCGACAATGTGCTGGATGCGTTGATCGAACAACATGGCAACGGCGAATGTCTGGTACGCAATCTGCACAATGCGTTGCTGAAATACGAGTTTTGCGGAGCCCCGGCTTTTCGGCATTTCAGAGATCTGGCGGAGCAATATGCTCTTTTCTATTACGCGCACATGCACGCTGAGGAAAATGATGTGTTACCGGTCGCCAAACTGGTATTGAATGTCACCGATTGGCAGGAAGTCGATCAGGCATTTATGGAAAATCGCCATCAGCTTGACGACACAGGTGAACGTTATCGCTACGAACAATTGTTTTCCTACATCGTCAGTAACGGCTCTATCGCTGCGGGCGCTCCTGACCCACTGTAAAACACAGCTAATCTGCAAGGCGACGTCAACGTCTAGAAGATAAAACGATACCGGCAACAATCAGCAAAAACGCTACCGCATGAAACAGTTGTGGCGTCTCACCTAAAAATAACGATGACAGCAAAGCGGCAAACAAGGGCGTCAGGTTACTGAAAAACGCAGCGATACTTGGTCCGACCCGTTGTACGCCCATGCCCCAGCAGCGAAAGGCGATCAGCGCCGGACCGACTGCGACAAAAATGATCGCAGCGATCAGCGCACCGCTCCAGTGAATCACAGGAGCAACAAGCATCCATTCACCCGCCGCAAACAAACCCGACCACACCAGCCCGAAGCTGACCTGCGCCAATAAAAAATGTGACCAGTGATCACGCAACTCACCGTCGCCGCCACGTGTCAGCAGCCAGCTGTAAAGTGACCAGCAAATCGCTGCCAGCAGCATCAGCATATCGCCGGGAACCAGACGCAGCGCCATTAAATGCTGAAGCTCACCGCGACACAGCACCAGCAATACCCCAGCTATCGAGACGACCACACCGGCTACAGCAGAGCGGGAAATCGGCGCATGAAAAAATAAGCGCCCGATCAATAACATCCACACCGGCATGCTCGCTGCCACCAGCGTCACATTGATCGGCGTCGAACTTTGTAAAGCAAGATATTGCAAGGCGTTGTACATACCCACACCGAGCAGCCCGAGTAATGCGTAGCGATACCAGCGAAACCAGAATATGCTGCCACGTTTAAAAATACTGGCGGCCATCGTCAGCAAAATCAGAAAAGCGATTGCCCAGCGAAAGAAATTCAAGGTCACCGGCGGCACCATCGTATGTATCATACGTCCGACAACCGCATTACCTGCCCATAGCAGTGGTGCCAATACCAGTAAAAAAATGGTGCCGGGGGTCAGTTTATGATTCATACAAAATCGGAACAGGAAAGAAATGGCGGTCAGCAAAGTCCGACAGCATACCACCCTGACACAGGCCGCGGCGACCAGCATGATGGCTGCAATATGTCCGATTCACATCTAAAATACCGGCAGACGCTGCCATCGCTAAGTTGATGGCACAGCAAAAAGAGAGAAGGTGAAAAGTGAAATTATTAATTCTGGGCGGTACCGGCTTAGTGGGGCAGCAATTAATTGCGCAAGCCCTGGCGCACAATGATGTAACTCAAGTGATCGCGCCGACGCGCACCGCGTTGGCGCCGCATCCTAAACTACACAACCCCATCGTTGACTATGCCCACTTGCCACAGGATGCAGACTGGTGGCAGGCAGATGCGGTCTTATGTGCGCTCGGCACGACGATCAAGATCGCCGGATCAAAAGCCGCATTTTCCCGTATCGATCACGACTATGTAATAGCCGCTGCCAGCCTTGCCAAAGCCGCAGGTACACGGCATTTTGTGTATAACTCGGCACTCGGCGCGAATGCAGATGCCGGTTCCTTTTATTTACAGGTTAAAGGCCAAGTGGAAAATGATTTGCGTGCTTTGGGATTTTCAGCGCTGACAATAGTACGTCCATCACTGCTTAGCGGCGGCACCAGAAAAGATAAACGCCCGGCAGAAGCCTTTGCGATCTTCTTATCCCGCCTATTTGGCTCGCTGATACCGCGCCGTTACCGCGCGGTAGATGTCGCTGATGTTGCAGCCGCGATGCTGCATGCAACCATGAATGCAAGCTTTACTGCAACCGATGGCGTCGCGATTCTGGAGTCAGATCAATTGCAAGGTGCGCTGACACGCAAGACAGAAAAATCTAGGCAAGTCCAATAAAAATATGCCTCTCCAGCCAAAAAGCACTGGAAAGGCACGTATTTATTCAGGTATTCACTGCAATTTCCACAGCAATTAACGCTGCATACTTTCCCAGACTTTCTGCAAGCGCTTCACCGACACCGGCATCGGCGTGCGCAACTCCTGCGCAAACAAGGACACCCGCAACTCTTCCAGCAACCAGCGGAATTCCAGCAACTTAGGATCAGCATCGGCTCCCGTTTTGCGTGGCACGCGCTGCCAAGGCTGGGCAACGCTGTTCCACTCGGCCATCAATTTAGCGTCACGCGCCGGATCGGCACGCAGCTTATCCATACGTATCGTGATCGCTTTCAGATAACGCGGAAAATGCGCCAGCTGGCTGAAATCCGTCTCGGCGATAAAGCGTTTAGTGATCAGCATCTGCAACTGATTCTGGATATCGGCTGCTGCTTGCGCGTGGGCTTTGATGCCTTGAATTTTCTTCGGCAGGCTGTGATATTCCGCCAGAATCTGCCCCGCCATGCGGGCGATTTCATTCGCCAGTAAATTCAGACGCGCCTTTCCTTCCTCGCGGCGGATATTGAATTCACCCGAATTGCCTGGCAGCGGCTGCTGCAGACACGCGCGTTCAATCGCCGTCTGGATAATCTGTTCGCGCAATTCTTCCTGCGAGCCCAGCGCCATAAATTGCATGCCCATTTGCTGAAGGCCGGGAATATTTTTCTCAAGGAACTTCACCTGCTCTTTGAGTTGCAAGGCAAACAGACGGCGCAAGCCTATGCGGTGCACCCGCGCTGCTTCGTCAGGATCGTCAAATACCTCGATATGACAATGCGTGAGCTTGTCCACCAATGCCGGGTACCCGATCAGGGTTTGCTTACCCTGCTGTACTTCCAGCAATTCCGGCAAGCTGTCAAAAGTCCAGCCAGTGAAATTTTCCTGCTTCAGCGCTGGCATTGCGCCTGCAGACGCTGCGCTTCCATTTTTATTCGCTGCGGAGGCGCGTGAGGTCTCTGCCGCTGCGGACGCTTTACCCTGATTTGCACCACGCACATTTGCTGCCTGTGCATCCAACAGCGCCAGCTTTTCTGCACTCGCAATCTTCTGGAAACTTTCACGCGCCTGCCCGCCAAATTCAGCGCGCAGATTCGCCAGATTCCGCCCCATTTCTAACTGGCGACCATGTTCATCCACCACTTTAAAATTCATCGTCAGATGCACAGGCACGGTTTCAAATTTAAAATCCGTGGTTTTGCACAGCAAACCTTTTTGCTCGCGGATATCGGCAATCACGGCATCCAGAAAATTGCCCTTACCAAAGTCATTGCGCTCACAAAATCCTGCCGCATATTCCGGCAAAGGCACGCAATGACGGCGTATTTTTTGCGGCAATGATTTGATCAGCAAATGCACTTTTTCTTTCAGCATACCGGGCACCAGCCACTCACAGCGTTCTGCCGACACCTGATTCAGCGAAAACAAAGGCACAGTCAGCGTCACACCATCACGTGGGCTGCCGGGTTCAAAATGGTAGCTGAGTTGCAGCGCCACACCGGATACCTGCATGGTTTTCGGGAATAAATCCGTCGTCACGCCTGCTGCCTCGTGGCGCATCAGATCGTCTTTATTCAGATGCAGCAGTTTGGGATTGGCTTTGATCGCTTCTTTATGCCATTCTTCAAACAGCACTGCGTTATACACGTCAGGCGGAATCAGCTTGTCGTAAAACGCGACGATCAGTTCAGCATCGACCAGCACATCGAGGCGGCGCGATTTGTGTTCCAGATTTTCAATCTCACGCACCAGTTTCTGGTTGTGGGCAAAAAACGGCGCACGCGTCTCGAACTCACCTTCCACCAATGCTTCACGGATAAAAATCTCACGCGCCTCGACCGGGTGATACAAACCATACTGAATCCGGCGCTGGCTGTAGACGACCAATCCATACAGGGTCGCTCGTTCAAACGCCGACACCTGACCCGTCCGCTTTTCCCAACGCGGCTCGCCATAGGATTTTTTCAGTAAATGACCGCCGATTTTTTCCAGCCATTCCGGCTGTATCTGGGCGATGCAACGGCCATACAAGCGCGTCGTATCGACCAGCTCTGCCGCCATAATCCAGCGTCCGGCTTTTTTCGCCAGACTGGAGCCGGGCCAGATATAAAATTTGATACTACGGGCACCGAGGTAATGCGCTTCTTCCTCGGATTTATAACCGATATTCCCGAGTAAGCCAGTCAGTAAAGACAAATGCAGTTGTTCATAAGTGGCCGCAGTTTCATTTAGGCGCCAACCCTGCTCTTTCACGATGGTCAGCAATTGCGAATGCACCTCGCGCCATTCGCGCAGACGCATCTGGCTCAGGAAATTGCTACGGCAATTATCCTGCAACTGACGGTTCGTTTTTTTGTGCTCTATCGCGTCTTCAAACCATTTCCAGATTTTCAGATACGAGATGAATTCAGATTTTTCATCGGCAAATTTCTTATGCGCCTGATCGGCAGCCGCCTGCGCGTCCATCGGCCGGTCGCGTGGGTCTTGCACCGATAAAGCGGCAGCAATGATCAGCACTTCCTGCAATGCCTGATTATCACGCGCTGCGAGGATCATGCGCCCGACTCGCGGGTCCAACGGCAACTTTGCTAATTGCCGCCCGACTGCTGTGAGCTGATTGGTATCGTCCATCGCCCCCAACTCTTGCAAGAGCTGATAGCCATCGGCAATCGCCCTGCCCGGCGGTGGTTCAATAAACGGGAAAGTTTCCACATCGGTGAGTCGCAAAGACTTCATCCGCAAAATAACGGCAGCCAGCGAAGAACGCAAAATCTCCGGTTCAGTAAACCGGATACGCTGATTAAATTCCTGCTCGTCAAACAGGCGTATGCAAACACCGGCTGATACACGTCCGCAACGACCTGCACGCTGGTTCGCCGCCGATTGCGCAATCGATTCAACCTGTAACTGCTCTACCTTGTTCCGGTAGCTGTAACGCTTGACGCGCGCCAGGCCGGTATCAACCACAAAACGGATGCCCGGCACTGTCAGCGAAGTTTCAGCCACATTCGTCGCTAGCACGATACGGCGTGAATTCGATACCTTGAACACCCGCTCCTGCTCTTGTGCCGACAAGCGTGCAAATAAAGGCAGTATCTCGACATGTGGCGGATGATGTTTGCGTAAGGCTTCCGCCGCATCGCGGATTTCGCGCTCGCCCGGCAAAAACACCAGCACATCACCAGAACCGATACGACACAACTCATCGACAGCATCGGTGATCGCAGTCATCAGATCGCGCTCTTTATCTTTATCGGTGTCTTGTACCGGGCGATAACGCAATTCCACCGGATACAGCCGCCCCGATACTTCTATGACCGGCGCAGGTTTAGGTTCTGCTCCACGCGGATTGCCAGCATCGTCGGCAAAATGCTTGGCAAAGCGTTGCGCATCAATCGTCGCGGACGTGATAATGATCTTCAGATCGCGGCGCTTCGGCAGCAATTGCTTGAGGTAACCCAGCAGGAAATCAATATTCAGGCTGCGTTCATGCGCCTCATCAATAATGATGGTGTCGTACTGGCGCAGCAAGGGGTCGGTCTGCGTTTCTGCCAGCAAAATACCGTCGGTCATCAGCTTGACCGACGCACCTTTGCTCAGGGTATCGGTAAAACGCACTTTAAAACCGACATGCTCGCCGAGTGGTGAATTCAGTTCCTGCGCAATCCGTTTGGCCGTCGAGGATGCCGCAATCCGGCGCGGCTGGGTATGACCGATCAAGCCTTTGCGCCCACGCCCGAGTTCCAGGCATATTTTTGGCAACTGCGTGGTTTTACCGGAACCGGTTTCGCCGCAGACGATGATCACCTGATGCTTTTGCAAAGCTTCTGCAATCTCGGCACGCTTACCGGACACAGGTAATTCTTCCGGAAACGTAATGACCGGCAGAGGGTTGCGGAAAGGCAGACTGCTTTCATCAGCTACTACAGCAGCCGTGGCAGCGCTAGCAGCTTTAGCATTGGCGGGCTTCGCGCCAACACGCACCGGCGACTGCCCGGCAGGCTTAGCTGCGGCTCGCTGAGAACGCCCACGCTGATCTGGCGATGATGCTGACGACGCCGACGATGCTGATGACGCTGCTTGTCGCACCTGCGCGACCGGCGGCTTCGCTGCCGGCGTTGCCGGTTTTTCTGCCACTGGTGCAGCTTGCCGCAATTGTTGACGTAGCTCACGCAACCCCGACAAACCATCTATCGTGGTGGACGTTGCTTTTTTTTGGGAATTTTTAGGTGTTTTATTTGAAGACATAGCGCTGCGCATTATCCCTGATTTTTACGCTGCACAGGAAATGTTGCACTGCTCACCACAACACTGCGGTTTCACCCCGATCAAAACAAAATTGTGAATCGATACGTATCAGACTTGCAACAAGCATCAAATCATATAAATAAATCCTTGCATTATTTCTTTGCCTATAATGAAGAAAACAAAAATTTGAGACCATCACCTTACGTCTACGACCCATTTTGCGTAGCTATTTCGCAATCCAAAGTAGCCTAGATTGCTGTCTAAATGAAGAACCTGTTTCATCAACAAAATTGAAATGTGTTTCAGTCAAAATACAGACGCGTGAGGATTAAAATGAAAACTTGGATTATTCTGCTCTTCGCCAGTTTGCTGAGCGCCTGCGCCAGCCAACCCAACCAAAAATTAAGTAACCTACAACTTCACGATCAGGGCTTTGGCCCGGCACCGACATCCATCAATGCAGAAGATGTCATGGCGGTCAGCAACGAAATGCATACGTACATAAAAAATGAAATTGCTACCCAGCTACGTGGAAAATCCCCACAAAAAGCCCTGTTTGAAGCACTTTCCACCAAAGGCCAGATCAAGCTTGAATACGATGCGGAAATGACCCGCAATGCGGCACAGGCCTTCAACGCCCGCTCCGGAAATTGCCTGTCGCTGGTGTTGATGACTGCAGCACTGGCAAAAGAACTGGGCATGAGTGTGCAATTTCAAAATGTCATGATGAATGAATCCTGGAGCCGCAACAAAGATATTTATTTTGCGGTAGGACATGTGAATATCGTACTGGGAAACAAATCGGTATTTAGGAACTCCGCGCAGGAATATAGTCAATCCATGGTGATAGATTTTCTCCCTCCCAAGGATCTGCGTGGTCAGCGTGCGGAACTGATAGCTGAAGCCACCGTCATTGCCATGTATTTCAACAACCGCGCCGCTGAATCGCTGGCACAACATCAGGTCAACGACGCTTACTGGTTTGCCCGTGCCGCACTGATGAGCGACCCTGATTTCATGGCCGCCTACAATACCCTTGGCGTGGTATATCACCAGCATGGAGATCTGGCGTTATCTGAAACTGTCTTCAAGCAGATTCTAAGCAAAGAAAAAGAAAACACGATGGCGCTCAGCAATCTGATCGAAGTATTGCGCAAAGTCGACCGCCAGTCTGAAGCACAGGTATATGCCGACAGGCTGGCAAACCTGCAACCGAATGCTCCCTTCCACTACTTTAACCGTGGCATGGCGGCCATGGATCGTGGTGAATACGCCGAAGCCAAAGCCCTGTTCAAACGGGAAATAAAACGCGACCCAAATTATGACGAATTCCATTTATGGCTTGCACTGGCACATTTAAAACTGGGTGAAACCAAGGACGCGATAGAAGAACTTACACTGGCACAGGCCAACAGCACCACGCGCAAGGCCCGGAATTTATATGCAGGCAAACTGGAAAGGATTAAAGCCACGTACCATTAAGCCATTCAAATATTAGCGATCAGGCACTTACCGATACGAGATCCGGCGTCTGATTGACAACAATGTGGAAATTCGACCACGTTGCAAGGTCATCTGCTTTCTCGTCTAAGATTATAATTGGCGGATGGAAAATCCTGTTCAATTCGTTCAATGGCTGCGCTCAGTCGCGCCGTATATTCACGCCTTTCGTGGCAAAACCTTTGTGGTCGCCTTTCCCGGCGAACTGGTCATGGCAGGTGCACTGCCCGTGCTGGCACAGGATTTGTCTTTATTGCACGCACTTGGCATCAAAATTGTCATCGTCCACGGCTCTCGCCCACAGGTCGCTGAACAACTCGCCTTGCGTAACGTGGAAGGTCGTTTTCACAATGGTATCCGGATTACCGATATCGCCGCACTCGAATGCTCGAAAGAGGCCGCTGGCGAATTGCGTCTCGATATCGAAGCAGCATTCAGTCAGGGCTTGCCTAACACCCCGATGGCGCACGCCGCCATACGCCTGATTTCCGGTAATTTCGTCACTGCTAAACCGATAGGCATCGTTGATGGCATAGACTTCGGCCTGACAGGCACCGCGCGCAAAGTCGCTTACGACACCATAGGCCGTATTCTGGATGGTGGCAGCCTGGTTTTGCTGGGGCCACTCGGTTTCTCTCCTACCGGCGAAGCATTCAACCTGACGATGGAAGATGTCGCCGTCTCAGCCGCCAGTGCGCTGCGCGCCGACAAGCTGATTTTCATTTCAGAAACGCCGATGATGATGGATCGCGAAGGCGCTGAAATCCGCGAGCTCTCCTTCATTCAGGCAGAAAAAGAATTAGCTGCCAATTACCTGCCGCCGGATTCTGCGTTTTATCTGGAGCATGCAGTCAAAGCCTCGCGCGGCGGCGTGCCGCGTATTCATATCGTGCCGTATGAAATGGACGGCTCCGCATTGCTGGAACTGTTTACGCATGATGGCGTCGGCACGATGGTATCGTCAGAAAATCTGGAAAGTCTGCGCGAAGCGACGATTGAAGATGTCGGCGGCATTATTAAACTGATAGAACCGCTCGAAGCCGACGGCACGCTGGTGAAACGTGGCCGCGAACTGATAGAGCGCGAAATCAATTACTTCTCGGTGATTGAACATGATGGCGTGATTTTCGGCTGCGCTGCCTTATATCCATTCCCGTTTGAAAAAATGGGCGAAATGGCCTGCCTGACGGTCAATCCGGACGTACAGAGTCAGGGCGACGGTGAACGTATTCTGAAACACATAGAAAAACGTGCACGCCGCGCTGGCTTTCATTCACTGTTTGTGCTGACAACCCGTACCGAACACTGGTTCCTGAAACGCGGTTTTGTCAAAGCAACCGTTGATGATTTGCCGAAAGACCGGCAAAAAATGTACAACTGGCAGCGCAAGTCATTGGTGCTGATCAAGCAGCTCTGATCACTTGGCTTTATAATCCACGGCGATTGAATTACTGTGACGTCCGCTGTGTTTTGACGAATTACTAAGGAGTATTACTATGGCCCGTATGGTCCACTGCATCAAACTGAACAAAGAAGCCGAAGGCCTGGATTTCCCGCCATATCCGGGTGAGCTGGGTAAAAAGATCTATGAAAGCGTATCCAAAGAAGCCTGGGCTGGTTGGATGAAACATCAGACCATGCTGGTCAATGAAAACCGCCTGAACCTTGCCGACACCCGCGCCCGTAAATATCTGGCGACGCAGATGGAAAAACATTTCTTTGGTGACGGTGCCGATGCCGCTGCCGGTTATGTACCTCCAACGGAATAATCACCTTCCGCTCAGATAAAAAGCCCGCAACCCGCGGGCTTTTTTCTTAGTAACGCATAAAAATCAGCACGCAACGTATCGATATCGGCATGATGGTATTTCGTCATACCAAAGAATCACAGTTATTTAAAAAGTCAGTTTTTGCTGTTTTTATGGGAAACCTGTGCATTTTTGTGTTTTCTTAAGATTTTGTTCAGAAATGCCATCTATGCTGAGCATTCTCACTGATATTTCTATTCCAAAATGCACCTAACCCTGGGTTCAACGATGAACATCTACAAAAAACGGGCAGCACTCAGGATAGGACTGGTCAGTCTGCTGCTGGCGATACTTGGCAGCCCTCTGGCCTGGCTGATTTCACGCGAAAATGCCGAAGAAGAAGTCGTTTTGTTTGCCATCGAAGAAAGTCGCCGCCCGCTAGCGTTTCTGAACGATGCAAGCAAATCTGATACCGATAACGCCAGACAAGCACAAAATGGCGCAAACATTCTGACCAGCGGCATATTCGACATTGCCGAAGTCTACGATGCGCAAGGCAAAAAATTAGCTGAACAAATGACACCGACCGGAAGTCTGGTTGAAAACCAGTTGCCACATCATGCACGCCCAAACTATCAGGATACGCACTACGAAAATAATGCGATCAGTCTGGAAGGAGAAAAAAGAACGGCCATCCGCGTGTTCGTTCCGCTGTTTGACAAGCAAAAGAAACTGAGTGGCTATTTTGAAGGTGTGCGCGTGATACCCGAATGGCAAATGCAGCAAATTTCTGCCGATGCCAGCATCGTTGCGCTGATGGTGGCGATTGCGTCATTGCTGTGCGGGACGACGATTTACCCGGTGGTCACCTACCTCGCGAAAGAAAACGAACGCAAAACGCTGCAGATCTATGAATCGCACATTTCGATGATGGAAGCGCTCGGGCGCGCCATCGCAAAACGGGATTCAGATACCGGCGCGCACAATTATCGGGTTGCCTGGATGTCGGCGCTGATGGGCGAGAAGCGTGGCTTGAGCGGCGAACACATGCAAGGCCTGATCATCGGCAGTTTTTTGCACGATGTCGGCAAAATCGGTATTCCGGATGCGATCCTGTTAAAGCCGGGAAAACATACGCCGGAAGAAATGCAGATTATGCGCACCCATGTTGAACATGGCGAACAGATCGTCAAAGGAGCAGGCTGGTTACTCAGCGTAGCCGCCGTGGTCGCGGCCCATCATGAAAAATGGGATGGCCAGGGTTATCCGCGTGGGCTACAGGGCGACGCCATTCCTTTGGAAGCCAGGATATTTGCGATTGTGGATGTATTTGATGCCTTGTGCTCAAAACGTCCGTACAAAGAACCGTTCAGCTACGAGCAAGCAATAGCGATTTTACGGGAAGGCGCAGGCAGCCATTTCGACCCAGATCTGCTGGCACAATTTCTCGACATCGCCAGTTCAGTCTACAACACGATCTCGTCCATGAACGAAGAACAAATACACGCATTACTCAGAGAAACCATGACACGCCACTTCGTCATCACTGCATGAGCGGCGTCAAAACTCTGCTTCATCTTACAGATGCGGTGAGTGTCGTATCAGTGCAACCTCAGCCAGCATTTCAATGTCAGCACAATCGAGAATGCTAAAATATTAAGCACGATTTGTTCTGACAAGGTTGACATCATGTACCGGACTATCCTCACCGCTCTCAGCCGCTTGTTCAGCATTTTCATGTTACTGGCACTCGTTTCCTGTGGATCAGGCGACACCTCTGCAAATAAAGAAACGGTCGCACCAGTTGCCGGCATTCGTGCCATCACGGCAAGTGGTGCGGTCAGCGACACAATCTATGTTTTGCCCGAAACAGGCTGGTACTGGAACCCGGCAGAAGGCGGTCGTGGCTTTGCGATTGAACGTCAGGGAGACAAGATATTTTTGTCTGGTTTTCTGTACGAAAGCAATGGCCATCCGACCTGGTATGTCACCACGATGGAAATGCAGTCGAACAAACAATTTATAGGATCGCTGGCGCGTTTTGCCGGCGGGCAGAGTCTGAGTGGCGACTATAAAGGTGCGACGCAGAGTCAGGTTGGATATGCAGTACTCTCGTTTACGTCCGCGACTGAAGGTACGCTGTATGTCACGCCGGATACCGGTGAAAACGCGATTACGGTCAAACTGCAGCGGTTTCCGATTTCCACTCCGACGCCGTTTCAGGCTTCGGCAGCCAGTTTTCAGAATGGCTGGTGGTGGAGCGACAAAGAAGGCGGGCGCGGCTATTTTATTGAAGTACAGGGCAATCAGGCCTTTATCGGCAGCTTCATGTACGACAACGCTGGCGAACCGACCTGGTACGTCAGTTCCGCCACATTATCCGCACCGAACAAACTCAGCGGATCACTGCAGGAATATGCTGGCGGTCAGACCTTAATCGGCGGCTACAAATCAGCGGGACTAAAAGCCAATGCAGGTGATATGAGCTTCAACTTCACTGCCGCCGATGCCGCGACGATGACACTGCCAAACGGAAAGCCGGTACAACTCAGCCGTTTTGGATTCAGCACCTCAACCAGTTCTGCACCGCCGTCAGTCAATTGCACCTCACCGCAAATACTGCAAAATGGCAATTGCGTCACCGCCACCGCGCCGGTTCCGATTCGTCCTGTGTTTTATTTCACCATCACTCCGGTTCAAAGCGGAAACTATTACGGTGTCATGCTCTGCTATGCAGGCCCTTACGATTGCGACACACTGGTCAATTCCATTTTTGTCAGCAATGAAGAGTTACAAGACCCGGATACCGCCGAAGCCTTAATTTATGCCAAAAGCGTTGCGGAAGAATTCCGCCAGATCATCGACCGGCTGTGGCGGGCAAAAACCTACCCGAGCAATACAGCCCTGGCAACGGCCTTCCGCACAGCGATACAAAACAATCTCGCAAACCGTGGTAAAACCGCTGTCAATGACGCGACCAATTATCTGATGACGGCTGGCTATCCGGCCGCTTCCACCGCAACCCCAGTCACGCCAACCTGCTATGCACCACAAATACCGCAGAATGGTGTGTGCGTCACGCCGCCGACACCAGTGACCTGCAAAGCGCCACAAATACTCTCTAACGGTTCCTGCGTCACGCCACTACCTTTGGATGTGAGACCAATATACGGCGCCTACGGCATCGCTACGCCGCAAAATCATAAACAGTTTTCAGATGCAATTTGCGATAGCTGGCAAGTCATCGGCGCGCCCGTGGTGCTCAGCACTTGCACGACCAAATCGGGTTACTGGGGCTATGAAGTCATCGAAAACCGCAGCGCCACAACGGCCAGAATTTGCTACAAAGCGTATTTCCATAGTGGTGCAGCGCCAGATAAAGGCTGTTACTCCTACATGAAATCGATGGAAATAATGACGCCATATTGCCCTGACTGCGCCAGCAAAAAAGGAGGCGCAAGACAAATCGACTTAACCGAATTCACACCGCAGTAACATGGTCACCCCAACCTCATGCCTGCGGCATGCCAAAAGGATGCCTGGAAGCTTAAAATATACTCCCCCCAGTATATAAAACAGCCCTTTGTTTATAAGGAGATGATGGTGGTTTTATTAAATTATTGGGGGAGTATGCAAAAATGGCTGTCATTGACAGCCATTTTTATGTTCACCGATCTGTTTGAGTCCATTGCGAATCAATTGCAAATCAGTCGCAGGTCTGTCGTGAAAATTACCGCATTTCACTCAGAATGAGCACTCAGAATGAGCACTCAGAATGAGCACTCAGAATGAGCACTCAGAACGCGTGCTCAGAATTGCAGTGTTTTCACGCCTTCTGCCGTTCCCAGCAGGCAGACATTCGCGCCTTGCTGCGCAAACAAACCCACCGTCACGACACCCACGATGTTATTGATCGTCGCTTCCAGTGCCACCGGATCAACGATCTGCAGGCCATGCACATCAAGAATCATATTGCCGTTATCCGTCAGCAAAGGTTTGCCGTCTTTCAAGCGCAAACGTGCCTCACCACCCAGCGCATTGAGCTTACGCGTCACCACTGCATGCGACATCGGAATCACCTCAACCGGCAACGGAAACTTGCCCAGTTGATCAACGAGTTTAGAGCCATCGGCGATACAGACGAATTTATCAGCCACGGAAGCCACAATTTTTTCGCGGGTCAGCGCAGCGCCACCGCCTTTAATCATCGCGCCTTGCGGCGTAATCTCGTCTGCACCGTCGATATACACGGGCATGGATATCACCTCATTCAGATCGAGTACGGTGATGCCGTGATCACGCAAGCGTTGCGCAGTGGCTTCCGACGACGCGACGGCCGCCTTGATTTTATGCTTCATTTTTGCCAGTTCATCGATAAAGAAATTGGCAGTCGAGCCTGTGCCGACGCCGACAATCTCATTTTCAACAACATAGGCAACCGCTGCCTGGGCAACAGCGCGTTTCAGTTCATCCTGGGTCATGTGATTTCCAATCAAGCGTGGACTTTAGTATTGCAGTCCAAAAGTTCAAAAAATTTGCGCTATTTTACCGGACAGCAGAGCAGTACATAGTAAAGCTCAGACCGGCCACAATGGCGCGTCATCCATCAGCGCAATCTGCTCGCGCAATTCGAGTATGCGATCCTGCCAGTAACGTTGACTGTTAAACCACGGGAACGCCGCCGGAAACGCCGGATCGTCCCAGCGTTGCGCCAGCCACGCCGAATAATGCAGCAGACGTAGGGTACGCAGCGCTTCAATCAGATGCAGCTGGCGCGGATCAAAGTCAAAGAAATCTTCATAGCCAACCAGAATATCGGTCAACTGGCTCTGCATCTCGGCACGGCTACCGGACAACAGCATCCACAAATCCTGTATGCCTGGCCCCATGCGGCTATCGTCAAAATCGACAAAATGCGGCCCGGCCTGCTCGCCAGATTCCAGCCACAAGACATTGCCCATGTGGCAGTCACCATGCAAACGCAGCATCTGCACATCCCCTGCCCGCTCGTAACAGCGCGCAATACCATCGAGCGCCTGTTGCGATACCGAGGCATACGCCTGCAGCAAATCTGGCGGAATGAAATCATGTTCCAGCAACCATTGCCGCGGTGCGATACCAAAGGTGTGCTGATCAATTGCGGGTCGGTGACAATACGTCTGCATTGCGCCAACGGCGTGTATGCGTCCGATAAAGCGCCCCAACCATTCCAGCGTGGCGGCATCGCCGATTTCCGGCGCCCGTCCGCTCTGACGTGGGAACAAGGCAAAACGATAGCCGTGATACTGATGCAGACTGTCGCCAGCTGCATTCACGATCGCAGGCACAACGGGTATCTCTTGCTCAACCAGCTCGCGCACAAACTGGTGCTCTTCGAGAATCGCCGCATCACTCCAGCGCTGTGGCCGGTAAAACTTAGCGATCACAGCAGGCGCGTCATCCAGCGCAAGCTGATACACGCGGTTTTCATAGCTATTGAGCGCCAATAAACGCCCATCACAATGCAAGCCGCAACTGTCAACGGCATCAAGCACCAGATCGGGCGTCAGGTCGGCGAAGGAAACGGCCAAAGTTACGGGGGAAATTTGTTCTGTCATAGCCGAATTGTACGTGCTTATCCAGCATAGGCTTTGATTTACGCGCCTCTGAGAACGATTTAATTCCACGGAAAAACGCAGAAAACACCTGCACAGCCTGACGACAAAGCGCTACACTTCCGGTATTTTCATCACACCAACAGGTAACACCATGCATCTCGACGAACCGCTCAGCGACAAAGAATTCAATGAACTCGATAAATTTCTCATGTCCGATAAGGTAGGCGATGAAGGTATGACGATGGACGCCTTGCACGGCTATCTGACAGCGATTGCCCTTGGGCCTGAAATGATACCGATGGCGGAATGGCTGCCGAAAGTCTGGGGGCTGCCGGAACAGGGCGAACCTAAGTTCAAAAACGAAAAAGAAATGCAGCGCATCACGCAACTGATCGCGCGCTTCATGAATGAAATACAAATCACGTTTGAAGTCGCACCGCAGGAATATGAACCTTTATTCTGCGTGATGGAACAAAACGGCAAAGAACTCATTGACGGCGAAACCTGGGCCTGGGGCTTCTGGGAAGGCATGCAGTTACGCGAAGAAGCCTGGGAAGCCGCCTGGGAATCCGAAGAAATCGGCCCTTTGCTGCAACCTATCTATTTGCTCGGTGCTGAAGAAATCGAAGAAGAAGAAATGCGCTTCGTTGACACACCAGAAAAATGCCACGAACTGGCGCTGACGCTGGAAGCTTCGATTCCCGCGATACGCCGCTTCTGGGTGCCTTTGCGCAAATCCGGTGTCACAACCGTAAAACGCGAAACAGCGAAAGTCGGTCGCAACGATCCTTGCCCTTGCGGCAGCGGTAAAAAATATAAAGTCTGCTGCGGTGCTGAACCAACTATCCATTAATTCGGGTTCACGATAACAGACAGGCATCAGGAAGAAAATATTGTGTTTGTTTTCTTCCTGAAAGCGACCAAACCGCTAGTCAATACTGAACCCAGCTTCACTCCTAACGCAGCAACGACGAAGCAAATACTTGAAAGGCCGCCATGGGCATAGAATATTCGATAGAATTTTCCTTTACTGATGCACATCGCGTCGCCAGTTTATTCGCCGCCATCGGTGCGTTAACCGTCACATTACCCACTGGTGCCCGTTACGATTTTCAATCCGCTGTCTCCGGAAGAATGCCGGATGGCACCGCAAAAATAACAGAGTCAGGCGTGATTTTTTATTCGCACGGTGGCCAAGGCGAAGAATATTTAGGTAAAGTCGTCGCTTCGCTGGTCAGGGAGTTCGGTAGTGTCAACGTACGGAAAACTCAGTAAATTATCGTCCCTGATTCAACTGGTGCCGATCCAGTACTAAGGTCATCTTGCTGGAAGGAACCCTCTAGCAGTAATGCTGGCGAACACATCTTCAGCGTGCTATTTTTTGCGCTTTCGTTTAAAGACCGCCGGAGACCCGCATGAGCTTGCAAGAACAATTCAACCAGGCATTGGCAGATTCTAAAAATTTGCCGGAACGTCCTGACAATATGACGCTGTTAAAAATCTATGCTTTGTATAAGCAAGGCAGCACCGGTGACGCAACTGGCGATCGCCCGGGCATGACGGACTTTGTCGGTCGCGCCAAGTTTGATGCGTGGGCTGGCCTGAAAGGCACCACGCAGGAAGCCGCGATGCAACAGTACATTGATCTGATTAACTCACTGAAATAAACAATAAAAACGCAATTAAAAAAAAGCCCTGATCTGGGCTTTTTTTGCGTCATTTTGTGGCAACCAGCGTCAGAGTTTCAGCAAGTTCGGCGGCACCTGCCCGCTCAGACCGGCAATCAGATTATTGGCAGCACAATTCGCCATTGCCAGACGTGTTTTTTCTGAAGCACTGGCGATATGCGGGGTCAGTACGACATTGTCGAGCGTCAGAAAATCCGGGTGAAACTTCGGTTCGTTTTCAAACACATCCAGCCCGGCAGCAGCGATACGTTTTTCGCGCAGCGCTGCAATCAGCGCCACATCGTCCACAATGCCGCCACGTGCCAGATTAGTCAGCGTTGCGGTCGGCTTCATCATTGCCAATTCAGCCGCCGCAATCGTGTGGCGGGAAGCCGGTGAATACGGCAACACCAGCATCACATGATCGGCCTGGCGTAAAAGCTCTTCTTTGCTGACATAACTGGCGTTATTCGCCTGCGCTTCCAGCTCTGGTGTAATCCGTGAACGATTGTGATAAATCACCCGCATATTAAATCCAGTGGAACGGCGCGCAATCGCCTGTCCGATACGTCCCATACCGATAATTCCCAGGGTGGAACCGTGCAGATCCGGCCCCAGGAAATAGTCGTAACGCCATTTATTCCATTTCCCTGCCCGCAGCCAGTGTTCTGATTCGGTAATACGCCGCGCTGTCGCCATCATCAGCGCCCAGCCAAAATCGGCAGTCGTTTCATTCAGCACGTCAGGTGTATTACTCGCCATCACGCCATGCGCAGAGCAAGCCGGCAAATCAATATTGTCGTAACCGACCGCCATATTCGCGACCATTTTCAACTCCGGCACTTGCTGCAACAAAGCAGCATCGATGCGCGCGCTTCCTGTCGCCAGTATCCCTGCTTTGCCAGCCAGACGCTGCGCCAACTCTGCAGGCGTGAAAATCACATCATCCTGATTCGACTCAACCTCAAAATGCTGATGCAAACGGCTCAATACTTCTGGAAATATCGCTCTGGCAACCAAAATCGCTGGTTTCATAGTTAACAACTTTCTTTACATTAAAGGCGGGTAGTTGCTTATCTTAACCTCGAAAAAGAAGTTTTTCCGGGTTCCTCTGCGTCCTTAAAAACTTTCATCTCAGCAATGAATGATATAGATGATTTTCATCGATAGTGACCCATATCAATAACAATGACCGTGAATCCACTTAAAATAAGATTTTGCGTTTCCGCTGACAAAAGCGCACTTCCAGAATCGCTTTTAATCCCTGTTCGCATTTGCTTATGCGCAAACGATATAAGTGCAGTTTGTGAGAACTCTTAAATTGCCTTAAAATACAAGGCTTTGCAGCCTAAGCATGTGTTTTTCTGCGATCTGGCTGCGCCAACATCCCGAATTTTTTAGATTGGACTGTTATGACCCACGTTGTGACCGAATCCTGCATCCGCTGCCGTTATACCGATTGCGTGGATGTCTGCCCAGTGGACTGCTTCCGTGCTGGCCCGAATTTCCTGGTTATTGATCCGGACGAATGCATTGATTGCGCCGTTTGCGTTGCAGAATGCCCGGCAAATGCAATTTATGCTGAAGAAGACGTACCGTCTGACCAGCAACAATTCATCAAGATCAATGCGGATCTGACACGCAACTGGCCTTCCATCACCAAAACAGTGGCACCGCTCACTGATGCGGATGACTGGAAAGATGTCAAAGACAAACTGCAATATCTGGAGCGCTAATCTGGCGCGGATAACTCCGCCCAGCTTATCCACGTAATTTTAAGCAATATCAGGAACTATCTAGTCGTATGGAAAACAAACAAACTACCCAGGTAAATGGCGTTATTGAAGCAGATGCCGTCATCATTGGCGCAGGTCCGGTTGGCCTGTTTCAGGTGTTCGAATTAGGCCTGCTCGAAATCAAAGCCCACGTCATTGATTCTCTGCCAGTAGTTGGCGGTCAATGCGTAGAGTTATATCCTGATAAACCGATTTATGACATCCCTGCTGTTCCTGTCTGCACAGGCCAGGAATTAACTGACAATCTGCTCAAGCAAATCGAACCGTTTGAACCTACTTTCCATCTGGGTCAGGAAGTCACGCTGGTTGCGCGTCGTGAAGATGGTCGCTTCGACCTCGAAACATCGACAGGCACCCGCTTTATCACCAAAACGATTTTTATTGCGGCAGGCGTTGGCTCATTCCAGCCTCGTACCTTAAAAGTCGATGGCATAGAAGCGTTTGAAGGCAAACAGGTGTTCTACCGCGTCAAAGATCCTAGCCAGTTCCACGGCAAAAATCTGGTCATCTGCGGCGGCGGCGATTCCGCGCTAGACTGGGCATTGAATCTGGTGGGCAAAGCAGAATCCATCGTGCTTCTGCATCGTCGCGACGATTTCCGCGCAGCGCCTGCCTCTGTCGCCAAAATGAAGGAGCTGTGCGACAACTATGAAATGCAACTGACTATCGGTCAGGTTACCGGCATTGAAACCAAAGATGACCTGTTATCAGAAATCAAAGTGACAGGTGCAGACGGCGTCACACGCCGCATGCCGCTGGATAATTTGCTGGTGTTCTTCGGCCTCTCACCAAAACTCGGCCCTATCGCTGAGTGGGGTCTGGAAATCGAACGCAAGCAATTGAAAGTCATGGACACTGAGAAGTTTGAAACCAATGTTCCGGGTATTTTCGCGGTGGGTGATATCAACACTTATCCAGGTAAGAAAAAACTGATTTTGTCTGGCTTCCATGAAGCGGCGCTGGCGGCTTTCGGTGCAGCACCGTATATTTTCCCTGAAAAGAAAATTCACATGCAATACACGACAACATCGCCAAAACTGCACAAGATTCTGGGTGTGGATACACCGACATTCGACTAAGTCGTATCGTTTCTAAAAAAAGCGCAAAGGTAAAAACTTTGCGCTTTTTTATTGGAAAAAAATGATCGAATCATACTTATTCGGCAATAAATTTATATCCTGATCACGTTTGTAACATTAATTTGCACACGAACGATCAGCAGCAGCAACAGAAAAACCAAAAAATTCAAAACTGGTTTATGATGCAATGCAATATCCCTATAAAAATACTGCCATAAGCAGAGAGAACTTTTCCTAAAATCCAATCAGTTGTAAGAAAACGGACTATCCGTCTTTGACCAGAAAGATGTCATCATGCTCTATCAACTTCACGAACTTAATCGCGCTTTCCTGACCCCGCTCACTCAATGGGCAGAAGCATCATCCAAGTTATTCACTAACCCGGTTTCTCCCCTTGCGCATACACCTTACGCGCAAAGAGTTGCCGCTGGTTACGAGTTAATGTTTCGCTTAGGAAAAGATTACGAGAAACCAGAGTTTGGCATCACATCAACGACCATCAACAAACAAGTCGTTGAAATTACTCAGGAAACGGCGGTCATTAAACCTTTCTGCAAGCTGCTGCACTTTAAAAAAGTATTACCAACAAAAGATCTGCAAAAATTAAAGCAGCCGACAGTATTGCTGGTTGCGCCACTCTCCGGGCACCATTCAACCCTGCTGCGCGATACGGTTCGTGGCTTATTGCCGCTTCATGATGTCTACATCACCGACTGGACAGACGCCCGCATGGTGCCACTGTCGGAAGGCCGCTTCCATTTACATGACTACATCTACTACGTGCAGGAATTTATCCGCACTTTAGGCCCGGACGTACACGTTATTTCTGTATGCCAGCCTACTGTGCCGGTACTGGCAGCGATTTCCCTGATGGCGACGGATAACGATCCACATTTACCGAAAACAATGACGATGATGGGTGGGCCGATAGACCCGCGCAAATCGCCGACACAAGTCAATAACCTCGCCACCGAAAAGAAATTCTCGTGGTTTGAAAATACGGTTATTTACAGCGTACCGGCAAACTACCCGGGCTACGGTCGCAAAGTCTATCCGGGCTTTTTGCAACACACTGGTTTTGTTGCCATGAATCCGGATCGCCACGCGCAAAGCCACTGGGATTTTTACCAGCATCTGGTGAAAGGCGACGACGAATCTGCCGAACAGCATCGCAAGTTTTACGACGAATACAATGCGGTGTTGGACATGCCGGCCGATTACTACCTCGAAACCATTAAAACCGTGTTTCAGGAATTCCATTTACCTAAAGGAACCTGGGAAGTCGAAGGCAAGCCAGTGCGTCCGCAGGACATCAAAACGGTGGCTTTATTCACTGTTGAGGGTGAGCTCGATGATATTTCCGGCGCGGGGCAAACCCAGGCCGCACACGAGCTTTGCAGTAGCATCCCGGCAAACATGAAACAGGATTTCGTCGCACCCGGCTGTGGACATTACGGTATTTTTTCAGGACGTCGCTGGCGCGAAATCATCGCGCCAAAAATTGCTGAATTTATTCAGAAACACGCCTGATTTGATTGCCATTCACAAGGCGTCAGGACTGCGAATCAGCAGCCACTATTCTCACGGATAGTGGCTTTTTCCATTGTTGTTCCTGAAATTTGCGTAGATAATCTCAGCTTCGCACAACGTATTTATTTGTTTACTTCATTTCCCGTGTCCACTTCCATCGCAGCACAAATCGAAGATCTGCTTCCACAGACGCAATGCACCAAATGTGGCTATCCATCCTGCCACCTTTACGCCACCGCAATTGCCTCTGGCGAAGCCAGCTACAACCAATGCCCTCCGGGTGGTCAACAAGGTGTGGAACGTCTGGCACACTTGCTGGGTCAGCCCGTGATCGCACTCGACGTCAGCCGAGGTGCTGAACGGGAACGCCCGGTTGCGGTCATTGATGAAGCCTACTGCATAGGTTGCACGCTTTGCATACAAGCATGCCCCGTCGATGCGATTATTGGTGCGCCTAAGCAGATGCATACCGTGATCGCCAACCTGTGCACAGGCTGCGATCTCTGCGTTGCCCCCTGCCCTGTCGATTGCATCGCGATGTTACCGGCGACTGCGGGAAAAACCGGTTGGGAGGCATGGAGTCAGGAACAGGCAAATAGCGCGCGTCAGCAATTCGAATTCAGAACCATGCGTTTAGCGCGTGAAAAGCGTGAAAATGACGAGCGCCTGGCGGCCAAGGCCGCAGCAAAACTAAAGGCGCTGGAATTGGAACCTGCGCTGAGCGAGGAAGAAATACGCAGCAAAGAACGTAAAAAGGCGGTGATTGCCGCCGCAATGGAACGCGCCAGATTAAAAAAAATTGCAGCAGAAGCGGAGCAAAATAAATCATGAATGCAGAAAAACGGCATGCCATTTTTACGCGTCTGCAAAAAGAAAACCCGCATCCAACAACAGAACTTGAATACAAAACGCCTTTCGAGCTACTGATTGCGGTCTTATTATCGGCTCAGGCAACCGATGTTTCCGTCAACAAGGCTACCCGCGTGCTGTATGCAGTCGCCAACACCCCTGAAGCAATTTACGCTCTCGGTGTTGATGGATTAATTCCGTATATTCAGACGATAGGCTTGTTCAGGACCAAAGCAAAAAATGTGATAGCGACCTGTCACCTGCTGATGACGGAGCATCATAGCGAAGTGCCGCGTAACCGCGAAGCGTTGGAAGCCTTGCCCGGTGTCGGCAGAAAAACCGCCAACGTGGTGATGAATACTGCGTTTGACGAACCAACCATCGCGGTCGATACGCACATTTTCAGAGTATCAAATCGTACCGGCCTCGCGCCTGGCAAGAATGTCGATATTGTCGAACAAAAACTGATGAAATTCGTACCAAAAGAATTCCGTCAGGACGCCCATCACTGGCTGATCCTGCATGGACGATATACCTGTATCGCCAGAAAACCCAAATGCTGGAATTGTATGATCGCTGACTTATGCGAGTACAAACAAAAAACGCCCTTACCCGACAAAGTGTAAAAAATAAGGGCGCAGTGAATAGTTAAACGATTTTGCAGGCTTCTTCAAAACTGAGACGTGGCGAACGTGGAAATAATTTCTCTGCATCGCCATAACCCAGATTACAGATAAAATTAACTTTCACTTCCGTTCCAGCAAAAAAACTTTGATCGATCTTCTCTGCATCAAAGCCAGACATAGGCCCACAATCGAGACCAATCGCTCGTGCCGCCAGCATCAGATAAGCGCCTTGCAATGACGAATTACGAAATGCCGTCGACTCAATCGCCGCCTGATTCCCGACGAACCATGAACGCGCATCGGTATGCGGGAAGAGTTTAGGCAATTGTTCATAAAACGCCATATCCATACCGATAATGGCAGTCACCGGTGCAGTTTTTACCTTATCGACATTGCCCGCAGAGACGCAGGCTGCTAACTTTTCCTTTTCAGCGTCCGACTTTACAAAGACTATGCGCGCCGGCGTTGAATTCGCCGCAGTCGCGCCCCACTTCATCAATTCATAAATCTGATACAACTGCGCGTCGCTGACTGGCTTGGCGAGCCAGACATTATGCGTGCGGGCGTGGGAAAATAGAGTGTCGAGAGCGTCTTGATTCAGCATTGTTTTTCCTTTTTACTGTGGCAGATGAATAAATGAAGTCTGAAAATGTTCAGGCTTCAAAGCGATAAATGAAAAATCCCCTACAATAGCAAACTTCAAATTTAAGCTCCGGTATCAATGTTATGTTTAACCCCAGCCAACAAGATGTCAGACGTTTTTTTTGCGAAACCTACAGAAAAAACCAGGCACGTGAGATTCTGACACCACTGGAAGCGATTGCTTCAGACTGGATCAGGCAACACCCTGAATACGATGAGACTTTACACGATGCAGAAGAAGCGCTGCAGGCGAATTACAGCGTCGATCAGGGGCAAACTAATCCTTTCCTGCATTTATCGATGCATCTGTCGATTTCAGAGCAAATCTCTGTCGATCAGCCACGCGGCGTAAAAGCAGCATTTCAGACTCTCGCCAACAAATATAACTCCGAACATGAAGCGCACCATCAGATCATGGAATGTCTGGGTGAGATGATCTGGAATTCCCAACGAACCGGGCTGCCGCCGGATGGTCAGGCCTATATTGAGGCATTACAACAACGATGCCGATAAAAAAAGCCACGTTCTACGTGGCTTTTTATCTTTTTACGCTTTGCACTCAATGAACGACTGTTGTTCTGGCTTATTTTTTCAGTACCAGACTGCCAGGCAAACTGTGCAGGTAAGCGGCGATATTCTGAATATCGGTATTTGACAAGGCTTTTGCCTGTCCGCCCATAATCGCGTTACCACGACCATTCGGGCCATCCGCACCGCGCTGATACGCTTTCAATGCCTGCACAAGATAATCCACATGTTGCCCGGCCAGTTTAGGGTAAGCAGGATCAATCGGCGAGTTGTAATCTTTACCGTGGCAAGACGCGCAGTTATTTTTTTCAGTGGCAGCTTTGCCCGCCTCAATATTCCCTGCGGCAAAAGCAGAAACAGAACAGAGCGAAAGCAGCAACGCCAGTAATTTGACTTTTTTCATCTTGATCTCCGACTCTTATTTTTGTTGTGAATAGTAAGCAGCTAAATCAGCGATATCCTGATCACTCAGGCTGCCGGCAATACCGCGCATAGACGGATGTTTGCGTTCACCCTTTTGGTATGCTTTCAGCGCACTTTCTATATATTTCGCAGACTGGCCACCGATCATCGGGACTTGAAAAACTTCAGGATAAGTTGCCTTGTATCCGGGGATGGCATGGCAACCTATGCACATGGCGATTTTTTTATCAGCAGCATCTTTAGCATTGCCAACAACTTCAGCCGCTGCTGCAGCTTGAGCGAGACTCGTGAAAACGAGGAGTGCGAACAGTTTTTTCATATGAGCTTTAATAAGAATTATACAAACTGAAAAATGAAGACAACACCTTGATGTAGCTCAGCATTCTATATGATCAAAATCAATTTTGCGTAAAAAAAAGTCAGCAACAACCCACAATTTGCACAACTATGCAGCAGTTTGTTGTTCTGAGGTTTTGCTCCGCGTTGTGTCCTTACACAAAACTATTATTGTCGATTCTGAAAAACGCACATCCGTTCACAAAATTACAGATTCTCGCTTATACTCGATAAGCTTATTTAACTCCACTGACTTAACTCTTCTGATACCACCATGACGCTGGAAACCACGACTCTCCGTTTTGATGGTGCCGACAACTACGTCGCCACCGATGATTTAAAACTTGCCGTCAACGCTGCGTTAAAACTGCAACGTCCGTTACTGATCAAAGGCGAACCCGGCACCGGTAAAACCATGCTGGCAGAAGAAGTCGCAGCAGCGCTGAATATGCCCTTACTGCAGTGGCACATTAAATCCACCACCAAAGCCCAGCAAGGCCTTTACGAATACGATGCCGTCTCCCGCTTGCGCGATTCCCAGCTTGGCGATGAGCGCGTCAAAGACATCCACAACTACATCGTCAAAGGCGTTTTATGGCAGGCGTTTACAGCTGATCAGCCGGTCGTGCTGTTGATCGATGAAATTGATAAAGCTGATATCGAATTCCCGAATGATTTGCTGCGCGAACTTGATCGCATGGAATTCTACGTCTACGAAACACGCGAAATGGTGCGCGCCAAACATCGGCCACTGGTCATCATCACATCCAATAATGAAAAAGAATTGCCGGATGCATTTTTGCGCCGCTGCTTTTTCCATTACATTAAATTCCCGGATAAAGAGACAATGCAGAAAATTGTCGATGTCCATTTCCCCAAACTCAAGGCAGATCTGCTGACGCACGCATTACAGACATTTTATGAAGTGCGCGACGTGGCGGGTCTGAAGAAAAAACCTTCTACATCCGAATTCATCGACTGGCTGAAACTCTTGCTGGCAGAAGATATTCCAGCCGACGCCCTGCGCAGCAAAGACAACAAAGCCATCGTGCCACCGCTGCATGGCGCCCTGCTGAAAAACGAACAAGACGTACACTTATTTGAACGCCTGATCTTCATGTCCCGCAACAATCGCTAAGACCCCCACGTCAACGCGCAGTCGCTTGAATCAATCAAGCTCTGCGCAAATCCGCAAGAAAATCCCCCATCAAAACTACTTTGACAATGAATGAAACCAGGTGTACAGCGCCAAGAGCATGCAGTATCGGCGGCTGCGCACATCAATAAAAAAACGGCATCACCATTCAGGTAATGCCGTTTTTTCTGAGTAGAAAAACCGTCGTTTATTCAACGGCTAAGTAAATTACTGCGCTTCTTTCAACTGATCGAGAATGGCCGGATTTTCCAGTGTCGATACGTCTTGCGTGATGGTTTCGCCTTTTGCCAGAACGCGCAATAAGCGGCGCATGATTTTGCCGGAGCGGGTTTTAGGCAAGTTATCACCGAAGCGAATTTCTTTTGGTTTGGCAATCGGGCCGATTTCTTTAGCGACCCAGTTACGCAGTTCTGTCGCAATTTGTTTGGCTTCATCGCCGATCGGACGGCTGCGTTTAAGCACAACGAATGCGCAAATTGCTTCACCTGTGGTGTCATCAGGCTTACCAACCACAGCAGCTTCTGCGACCAGCGGATGTGCCACCAGTGCCGATTCAATTTCCATCGTTCCCATGCGGTGACCAGACACATTCAACACATCATCGATACGACCGGTAATGGTGAAGTAGCCGGTATCTTTATTGCGTATTGCACCGTCACCGGCAAGATAAATCTTGCCGCCGAATTCCTCTGGGAAATAGCCTTTTTTAAAGCGCTCTGGGTCGCCCCAGATGGTGCGTATCATCGCTGGCCATGGACGTTTAACAACCAGAATACCGCCCTGCCCGTTCGGTAAATCATGGCCAGTTTCATCCACAATGGCCGACATAATTCCGGGCAAAGGCAAGGTGCAGGAACCCGGTACGAGCGGCGTTGCGCCTGGCAATGGTGTCATCATGTGACCACCGGTTTCCGTCTGCCAGAATGTATCAACGATAGGGCAATTACCACGCCCGATATTGTTGTAGTACCACATCCACGCTTCCGGATTAATCGGCTCGCCCACCGAGCCCAGCAAGCGCAGGGACGACAGATCAAATTTTCCCGGGTGCACATTGGCATCCGCATCGGCGGCTTTGATCAGTGAACGGATTGCAGTTGGCGCAGTATAGAAAATGGTCGCTTTATGTTTTTCTATCATGTCCCAGAAACGTCCTGCATTCGGGAAGGTTGGAATACCTTCGAATACAATTTCTGTCGCACCGACTGCCAGCGGGCCATAGGTAATGTAGGTGTGTCCTGTCACCCAGCCGATATCGGCAGTACACCAAAATACATCGGACGGTTTGATATCGAACGTCCACTTCATTGTGAGAATCGCCCACAACAAGTAACCGCCGGAGGAGTGCTGCACGCCTTTTGGCTTGCCAGTGGAGCCAGAAGTGTAAAGAATAAACAGCGGATGCTCGGCGCTGACCCATTCAGGTTCGCAGACAGCAGACTGATTTGCAACCAGATCATGCATCCACAGATCGCGTCCGGCAGTCAGATTAATTGCACCGCCAGTGCGTTTGTAGATCACCACGTTTTTAACTTTTTCGCAGTCGCCCAGCGTCAGCGCTTCATCCACGATCACTTTCAGTGGCAGATGTTTACCACCGCGTACCTGTTCGTCTGCGGTGATGACGGCGACTGCGCCCACATCAACGATACGTTCATGCAAGGATTTTGCAGAAAAGCCGCCGAACACGACGGAATGTGTTGCGCCGATACGGGCGCAGGCTTGCATGGCGACCACGCCTTCCACAGACATCGGCATGTAAATCACAACGCGATCACCTTTAGTGATGCCGAGCGACTTCAGTCCATTCGCAAACTGGCAGACCTTGTGATGCAATTCTTTGTAAGTCACTTTGGTGACCTCACCGCCATCTGCCTCGAAAATGACCGCGACTTTATCGCCATTCCCTTTTTGCAGATTCACGTCCAGACAGTTGTAGGACACGTTCATCAGACCGTCTTCAAACCATTTGTAAAACGGCGAATCGGTTTCATCAAGCACCGTTTCAAATGGCTTGTGCCAATGCAGATTTTCACGCGCAAGTTTGGCCCAGAAACCTTCGTAATCGGTTTCTGCTTCCTTGCACATCGCGTGGTAAGCATCCATGCCGGAAATCGTTGCATTCGCAGCGAAAGCGGCTGGCGGAGGGAAAATCCGGGATTCGGCTTTTACATCTGACGCTGAATTTTGGGCGGTATTAAGGTCTGACATACGTGTCTCCAATTTTTATAGTTTGATTGAAATCATCAACGAAGTAATAGGCAAACCTTAAACTTGGAGACTTACTCAAGCCTTACGGTTTGCAAGCACAAGCAATACCAAAACAATACCAATTTACTACAGCAGATCTGCAGTAAAATTCTGCCACTCATACAATACAACAATCACAACGAGAACAGCAGTGGCATCGCCAATGCTATGCCGTGCCGATCTGCTGCCGCACTCTGTTGCCACACAAAAATAAACCGCTTCAACAAATCCAGCGTTCTCACACGATCAGTCAGTGCCCATGTAAAATACCGCCTGCATTCATGTCAACCTGGCATATAAAGACAGGGCTTACGCAAAGTTGTACCGGCAAGGCATGGCGACGAGGACAGTACGAATAGGTCGGCCAGGAGCCATAACGCCACTGGGGCAGCTTTGCGTAAGCCCTAAAGAGACGAAGAGAACACCACATGTCAACACCAGAAACCCATAGCAAACTATCGCCACTCGCTAACCTGATATTTTTCAGCCGCTGGTTGCAACTACCACTGTATCTCGGGTTGATCCTTGCGCAATGCGTTTATGTCTTTCATTTCTGGGTAGAACTGGTTGACCTGATCGGTGCTGCACTTGGCAATCAAGCTGCGCTGCAACACATTCTTGATGCGGTTTCCACTGGCGGTGATCGTCCGACCAAACTGACAGAAACCACGATCATGCTAGTGGTGTTGGGATTAATTGACGTGGTGATGATTTCCAACCTGTTAATCATGGTGATTATCGGCGGCTATGAAACATTTGTTTCCCGTCTCGGGCTGGACGGTCACCCGGATCAGCCGGAATGGCTGTCGCACGTCAATGCTTCGGTACTGAAAGTGAAGCTGGCAATGGCGATCATCGGCATTTCCTCTATTCATTTGCTGAAAACATTTATCAATGCCGGCAATTACAAATCAGAAGTGATCATCGCGCAAACGGCAATACACATTGCGTTTCTGCTGTCCGCGATGGCAATCGCCTACTGCGATCAGATTATGACCAAGACACAGCAAGCCGCTGCTAAACATTAATAACAACGCACAAACTCAAACCAATCATGTACCCTGCCTCCCAATATTCATGCGGACTTCCTGAGCAGTCATCCGGACACCCGCATCTTTATTGGGGTTCCGCCACATCACTGGTTGATACCCGCGCCAATATTCGCTGTGCCAATATCGGCACAGCAAAGATACAGCGCAAAGAACCCTCGCTTTTTTCATTCACCTAGCCAAGAGCCACATCATGACAGTCATTAAACAAGACGACCTGATCGAATCCGTTGCTGCAGCCCTGCAATTCATCAGTTACTACCATCCTGCTGATTACATTGCCCATCTGGCGCGTGCTTATGAAGCAGAACAAAGCCCTGCCGCGAAAGATGCGATTGCGCAGATCCTGACAAACTCGCGCATGTGCGCTGAAGGCCACCGCCCTATCTGCCAGGACACCGGCATCGTCAACGTGTTCCTGAAAATCGGTATGGGCGTGCGTTTTGAAGGTTTTTCCGGCTCCATCATTGATGCCGTGAACGAAGGCGTGCGTCAAGGCTACAACAATGCCGATAACAAGCTGCGCGCATCCATCGTTGCCGATCCGCAGTTTGAACGTAAGAACACCAAAGACAACACACCAGCCGTGGTACACATGGAACTGGTGCCGGGCAATACCGTTGATGTCAAAGTCGCAGCAAAAGGCGGCGGCTCCGAAAACAAAACAAAATTTGTGATGCTGAACCCATCTGATTCACTGATCGACTGGGTCATGAAAACCGTGCCGACCATGGGCGCAGGCTGGTGTCCGCCAGGTATGCTGGGCATCGGTATCGGTGGTACTGCAGAAAAAGCTATGCTGATGGCGAAAGAATCCCTGATGGATGACATCGACATGTACGAGCTGAAAAAGCGCGGCCCACAAAACAAACTGGAAGAATTGCGTATCGAGTTGTGCGACAAGGTCAATGCTCTCGGCATAGGCGCACAAGGTCTGGGTGGTCTGACGACAGTGCTCGACGTCAAGATCAATATGTATCCGACGCACGCTGCATCTAAGCCAGTTGCGATGATTCCTAACTGTGCGGCAACACGTCATGCGCACTTCGTACTCGACGGTTCTGGCCCGACTTATATAGAACCACCGAAACTGTCTGACTGGCCCGATGTTCACTGGACACCGGACACAGAAAAATCCAAGCGCGTTGATCTGAACACGCTGACAAAAGCGGAAGTCGCTTCATGGAAACCAGGTCAGACCTTGCTCTTGAACGGCAAAATGCTGACCGGCCGCGATGCAGCGCATAAGCGTATTCAGGATATGCTGGCCAAAGGTGAATCGCTGCCAGTTGATTTCACCAACCGTGTGATTTACTACGTTGGCCCGGTTGATCCTGTGCGTGATGAAGTAGTTGGCCCGGCTGGCCCGACCACGGCCACCCGCATGGATAAATTCACCGACATGATGCTGGAAAAAACCGGTCTGATCTCGATGATCGGTAAAGCAGAACGTGGCCCGGTTGCGATTGAATCGATCAAAAAACATCAGTCGGCGTATCTGATGGCAGTGGGTGGTGCGGCTTATCTGGTCTCGAAAGCGATCAAATCTGCGAAAGTGGTTGGCTTCGCCGATCTGGGTATGGAAGCGATCTATGAATTCGATGTCGTCGATATGCCAGTGACCGTTGCTGTTGATTCAAACGGCACCTCGGTACACAATACCGGCCCGAAAGAATGGCAGGCAAAAATCGGTATCATTCCGGTGCAGTAATCCCCGCCTGTTTCCCGGTTCATCACCACGGAAAGAGGCAGCGCAAAGCCGGTATTTTGTATCCGGCATTGCTCTGCCTTTTTCCTCTCATCATAAAATGACGATGCGATTTTCCCCTGATGCACCGATAGGCGTTTTTGATTCCGGTGTTGGCGGCTTATCGGTGTTACAGCACATTCGTCAGACGCTGCCGCACGAATCCCTGATGTATTTTGCCGATTCGGGCTTTGCTCCTTACGGCGAAAAATCTGAATCAGTGATTATTGAACGCAGTTTTGCGATCACTGATTTTCTCTTGCAGCATCACATCAAAGCACTGGTAGTCGCCTGCAACACAGCGACTGCAGCGGCGATACAATTACTGCGTCAGCGCCACCCTGATCTGATCATCGTCGGCATTGAACCCGGCTTGAAGCCCGCGGCAGCTCTGAGTCAATCCGGCATCATCGGTGTCCTCGCGACGCAAAGCACCTTACACAGTAAAAAATTTCAGGATCTGCGCGATCATCTGACGCAGACGACCGGCGTTAAAGTAGAACAGCAAGCCTGTATCGGACTGGCCAGCCAGATAGAGAAAGGCGAACTGCATTCTGGTGTCACCTACTCGCTGGTGCAGAAATACGTCACACCTTTATTGCACGCAGGTGCAGATGCCATAGTGCTGGGCTGCACGCATTACCCGTTCGTGATCCCACTCATCAATGAGGTGATTGCGCAAACCTCGGCACCGGGCAGGCAAATGCACATCATCGATACGGGACTGGCCGTCGCTCAGCAATTAAAACGGCGGCTCATCAAAACGGATTTGCTGACACATAGCAGTGACGCCGCCGATGTCACCGCTTGGACTACGGGCAGCCAGTCCAGCCTGAATACGGCGTTCACGCAGTTATTGAAAATGCCAGCTACCACGATACACACCTTAGCCACGCAACACATACCGGCAGACAAATAAAAACGGCGCTCAACAGCGCTGTTTTTTACGCATATCACTGAATAATCAGTGATATGCGAAACCGGGCTACCCCGGGTATAACATCGCGTGATTAACTCAGCACTGCCGCAATCGCCTTCGCTGTTGCTTCGACATTGCCCGTATTCAGACCTGCGACGCACATGCGGCCCGAACGCACCAGATACACGCCGAACTCGTCTTTCAGACGATCACATTGTTCTGCAGTCAGGCCGGTGTAGCTGAACATACCGCGTTGCGTCAGGAAGTAACTGAAATCGCGGCCCGGTAATTTCGCACTGAGCACATCGTGCAACTGACGGCGCATTAACTGAATACGGTCACGCATCGCAACTACCTCTGCTTCCCACATCGGGCGCAACTCTGGATCTGTCAACACGCGCGCCACTAATTGGCCAACATGCAAAGGCGGATTCGAATAATTGCGACGTATCGTTGCCTTCATCTGACCGAGCACGTTCACCGCCTGCGCCGCATCCGGGCAAACCACGCTCAACGCGCCACAACGCTCGCCATACAGACTCATGCTCTTGGAGAAGGAATTCGCAACAAAGAAACTTAAGCCTTCATCAGCCAGCAAACGCACCGCATATGCATCTTCCTCTATACCATCGCCATAACCCTGATATGCCAGATCAAGGAAAGGAATTAGTTCGCGCTCTTTCAGCACTGGCACCAATGCCTGCCATTGCGCCTGCATCAGATCAACGCCGGTCGGGTTGTGGCAGCAAGCATGTAACAACACAATGCTTTTCTTTTCTGCCGCTTTGAACGCTTCCAGCATCGCATCAAAACGCAGGCCACCAGTCGCAGCGTCATAGTACGGATATGTTTTAACTGTGATTCCCGAGCCCTCAAACACAGCGCGATGATTGTCCCAGGTCGGGTCACTCACCAGCATTACAGAACCGGGAAAATAACGATGTATAAAATCGCCGCCGACTTTCAGACCACCGCTGGAACCCACTGTCTGCAAGGTCACAATGCGACCAGCCTTGACCGCCGCATGCTCGGCACCAAACAACAAATGCTGAACCGCTGTACGGAAATTCGCCGCGCCTTCCATCGGCAAATAAGGACGTGCCCCCGCCTCAGCCACTACTTTCAGCTCCGCAGCACGCACTGATGGCAACATCGGGATTTTTCCTGCATCGTCGAAATAAATACCAATGGATAAATTAATTTTATTTGGCCGCGGATCTTTACCAAATGCTTCATTCAAAGATAAGATAGGATCGCCAGGATAGGCTTCAACGTGCTGAAACATGGTATGACTCCGGATAGTTATCAATAAGTAAGACATTGCATTGATGCGGTTGCGCAACACAAAACAATGCAGTCAGGCGTCATTTTGACATACATGCGTCGCGAAACAGGATACACATAGTGTTTTTACGAGGGAAAACTGTATCTGTGAGTATGCATTCTGCCATCTGTCCGCATACCACCTGTGAGGCGCATCAAAGATATGCTTCATCCCCCATTCTATAGAACGACATCCTCCTAACGACGTATAGCTGCAGCAATCACTTTGCTTTACTCTGAGATTCGGCTGGATCAGACCGGTAACCATTCCGGACAGTACTTTTTATACCAACACCGATGTCGACACCAGTTTTCCAGAGCAATACAGAAATGGCAGCTCCCCGGAAAATTTTGCAGCACGTCCCATCATCATTTGAGAGGTATTTATATGAAGCTCATAATTAAAACGGCTTGTGCAATGCTGGCAATGGTCACCACCCTGATCACCGCCCCTGTCGCCAGTGCTGCAGGTAATGTTAAAGCTGCTGCAAAATCCACCGGTGATTTTGGCGCACCGCAGGGTATGCCTATTCAGGCTATATTAACCAGCCCGCCGAATGTTCCGCCACCGATTAAAAGAAAATATCCGGCAAAAGTGATTGTCAATCTGGAAGTCATCGAGAAAGAAATGCCCATTTCTGAAGGGGTGAGCTACACCTTCTGGACATTTGGCGGCACGGTTCCGGGGAGCTTTATCCGCGTTCGTCAGGGCGACACCGTTGAATTTCACCTGAAGAATCATCCTGCCAACAAAATGCCGCATAATATCGACCTGCACGGCGTGACAGGCCCTGGCGGCGGCGCAGCGTCCAGCTTCACTGCACCTGGACATGAATCCCAATTCTCTTTCAAAGCCCTCAATGAAGGCATTTACGTCTATCACTGCGCAACGGCTCCGGTCGGGATGCACATCGGCAACGGTATGTATGGTTTGATCTTAGTAGAACCACCAGAAGGATTACCTGCTGTCGATCACGAGTACTACGTCATGCAAGGTGACTTCTACACCACCGGCAAATACCGTGAAAAAGGCCTGCAACCATTCGACATGGAAAAAGCCATCGACGAAAGACCAACTTACGTTCTGTTCAATGGGGCTGAAGGCGCGCTGACTGGCGACAAGGCACTCAAAGCTAAAACCAATGAAAAAATCCGTCTGTTCGTCGGTAATGGTGGCCCCAATCTGGTGTCAAGCTTCCATGTGATCGGTGCGATTTTCGACAAGGTACGTTTTGAAGGCGGTACTAATTTCCAGAAAAATGTACAAACTACGCTGATCCCGGCTGGTGGTGCTGCGGTCGTGGAATATACAACCAAAGTTCCGGGCAGCTTCGTGATGGTGGATCACTCCATCTTCCGTGCATTCAACAAGGGTGCGCTGGCCATTATCAAAGTGGATGGGCCTGAAAATAAAGCCATCTATTCCGGTAAAGAGGTCGATGCGGTTTACCTGGGTGACCGTGCCGGCCCTAACCTGGCTGCCGTCACCAAAGCGACAGCCAATGCAGCCAGCGGCACGCTGACATTGCAAGATCAGGTGCTGGCAGGAAAAGCCCTGTTTGAAGGCACCTGCTCAGTCTGTCATCAATCCAATGGTGCTGGTTTGCCGGGCGTTTTTCCTCCTCTGACAAAATCAGATTACCTGAACGCCGATCATCAGCGTGCGATCAAAGTAGTACTACAGGGACTCAGTGGCAAAGTCACAGTCAATGGCAGCGAATTTAACTCTGTGATGCCACCGATGAATCAGTTAAATGATGATGAAGTCGCCAATATCCTGACGTATATCCTCAACAGCTGGGATAACAAAGGCGGCCAGATCAAGAGCGATGATGTAAAGGCCATCCGTGCGAAAACCCCGGTAAAAGCATCGGCGGAACACTGATCGCCAATACCAGGCAGATATTGCGCATAGATTGAATAGCTACTGAACTTGATTTACTTTCCACCGGAGAACCCGTTGAGTACTTTGTCCAGACCAGGTAATACCTCCACACTGCTGGCAAGCTTACGGGTTTCCTTCGGAATTCCCTTGCTGATCGTAGCGTCACTGCTATCAATCAGAGGGATAGCACAGGCAGCATCGACAGAAAATTATCAGACCATTCCGGCAGGCAGCATCGATAGTGTGCTGTCTGCCGGACGCGGCCTCAGCAATCTTCCCGTCAAAATCAATGCGTTTTATCTGCGCACGCAACCAGTCACAACGGCAGAGTTTTTTGCATTTACCAAAGCACACCCTGAATGGGAAAAAGCCAATATCCCCAGTATTTTTGCGGATGAGAGTTACCTCAGCCAGATACCTGACACCGGCCCCGAAGCCAGTCAGGCGGACACTCCGGTAACACAAGTCAGCTGGTTTGCCGCCCAGGCATACTGCGAATCTGAAGGCGGACGGCTTCCTTCCTGGTACGAATGGGAATATGTCGCAGCGGCCGACGAAACTCACGCCGATGCGCGCAAAGATCCGAAATGGCGGGCAAAAATTCTGTCCTGGTATTCCCAACCCGGCAGTTCCAGCCCAGTCAAAGTCGGTGGTGTCGCCAACTATTACGGCGTGCGCGATATGCATGGCCTGATCTGGGAATGGGTGGACAACTTCAATGCCTTGCTGGTCAGTGCAGACAGCCGCAATCAGGGCGACCCTGATCAATTACAGTACTGCGGAGCCGGAGCAATCAGCCTGCAGGATAGAGATAACTTTGCCATACTCATGCGCGTTGCCTTGCTGTCCGCCATGAATGGCGCCAACACTACGCGACAACTGGGTTTTCGCTGTGCGAAAAACCTACCTCAGGAAAAACCATGAAACGACTGAACTCATTGACTACCGGTCTGCTGTTCTCGGCAAGCTGTCTTTTGCTGGCATCAGCCACATCCGTGCTGGCACAAACAGCTGACGGTTCCGCTTCCAGTAGCAGCGCCAGCGTCACCGCCACAGCAAATGCCACCGCAAATGCCAAACCCCTGCCCGGTAATTCGGTTTATAAGATTGCTGCCACACTGAGCAATCAGAATAACGAATCCTTCACACTGGCAGACAAGCGTGGCAAACCTGTGTTGGTCAGCATGTTTTATAACTCATGTGAATTCGTCTGCCCTATGCTGATCGAATCGATGCGTCTGGTGGAAAAAGACCTGACCCCGGCAGAGCGCGACAATCTGTCCATGATGCTGATCACCTTCGATCCGGCACGCGACGATATCCAGGCACTGCAATCGGTCGCCAGCAAACATGAACTTAATCCAAAATACTGGACCATTGCCCGTACCGACCCTGCCAGCGTCCGCAAGATTGCGGCTGCACTGGGCATTCAATACCGTCTGCTGGAAGATGGGGAATTCAATCACACCACAGCCATGATACTGCTGGATGGCAATGGCAAAATTGTTGGGCGCACACAGAAAATCGGCACGTCTGATCCGGCTTTCCTGAAGCAAGTCAGAAAAGCCCTGCAAAATCCGTAACGGCACAAGCGCTCAATACGCTCAATACACATCGTAAAAAAAGCCCTGCATCAGCTGTCTGATGCAGGGCTTTTTTCTTTTGTCGGCAGGCTGACAGACACGTCAGACGACGCGCTTCGGGTAGCCAATTGCGTCAGCCTCAGCATAGACTGCACTTAAATCAGCATCGGGATTCAGCGCCAGAATGAGGACATCATCAAGCGGCTGATGAGAAAACAGCGCCTCTACCGCAGCGAGTGACACAGCAACTTCGTAGTATTCTTCCGCCCATGCTTGATAAGCGGCGGGCGACGACACGATCAGCGCAAGCATATCGTCGGAACCGTCATGACTTAAACTGCTGCTGACCTTACTCCAGCTCACATCGTCCGTTTGTCGCCAGTAACAAAAAGTTGCGCATTCCATAGAAAATGCCGGCTCCTGCAAAAATGACGCAAAATTCGCCGGCACCTTTGCCTGAATGGCTTGAGGAAGCCCGGCATCATCAGCCAGTTCGTGTGCGCACCCCTTGAGCGCCGCCCCGGCAGCATCCAGCAGCAAGAACCAGTCATCGCCGCAACCATTCCGCATCGATGCCATTTCTTCACCCTGCCCCCAATGGCGATCAAAGCTGTAATAGCGATATTCCCATTCCGGACAAAGTATCGCATCCAGCATCGCAAGCGATTGCGTGACCCGGCGTATTTTTGGAATGGATGGCAGTAAATCAGGTGACATGATTGGTACTTAACGTTCGACGTAAGGGGCGGCTTGCGGCTTGGCGCAAGACGTCCCCTTGACGGAGGGGTGAGGTTTACCCGACGCACGGAGCGCCAGGCGCCAGCATTGTTGCGACGAAGATTGAGCCGCCATAGACAATTAGCACAAGCTCCCGCCGATTGATGAAGGACGGGACCTACCGGGGAGGTAGAACCATTGACCTGTACGTATGGACTGAAGCAATGTACCGATCCCAAAGAGCAAGAACCCGGCAAGCGTGAAATAGAACTGGCGAGAGCGGGACCTGCACTCTGTTTCTGTGGATATCCACTTCCCCTCCGAATAGAGGACCGCAGTCGTGTTTCCCTCGGCACTGACATACCTCTCTTTGATGTCTTCACGCAGCCGCTCCTTGGAGGCCAGGTCGTATTCTGCCGGGGCGTGCTCGGCGCTAGTGGGCTGGAACGAGCCTTTGGCAACGTAGCCTGCGCCAGGAGCGAGGAGTTGAGGGCGCTCTACCCTCTCGAAATACCACTGGGTAATGCTGGCCGAAAAGAAGACGAGCGTCAGGAGTGCAGGCAACGGGACGAAGATGAGCCAGCGATGACGCATAGAAGTAAACCTAACGTTGTAAGTAAGGGGCGGCCCGCTTGCGGGACGTCCAGCGGAGGCCGCAGGCCGTAGCGGCCTTGACCGCAATGTTAGGTGTTGCCATAGCCCTCGCCCCATGGTTTTTGCTGAAGAAGTGACATTTCATTTGCTTGGAGCAACTGCCATAACTCAAGCGCAACGTTTCGTGGCACTGCATGCATGTGCTTTGGGCCTTCACCTATTTCAATATTCTCGAATACGACGAGGCCACTTTCAAACACTGAAAGAGACCAACCTTCTTCTGTATTGAGTGAACAATCAGGATGCTCTTGGTCGTTTTGGGATAGCTCGTTGAGTGCGCTTGCGAGATCGCCGGGTTGTGGATTTTGAATAGTTCCGCCCCAGCGTTTTGTGAGATAGCAGTTCAGCATGATTGAAGACACCTAACGTTTGACGTGAGGGGCCGCCGGAGCGGCGAAGCCGCGAAGGGAACCCGCAAGCGCAGCTTGTGGGCAGTCCCTCTCGACGGAATGGTTAGACAATGCTGCGCTCATAGATCTCACGATCCAGCACCCTGTCTGCAGATAAGCCTGCGATGACTCTGCTTTCGGTAGGCAGTGACTGAACAAATTTCACCACATCTGAAGGTGGTGTCATGTAATTCAAGCTGATTGAGCCATCTCCGTTCTGCGTCCCATGCTTAAGCAGAACCGGAAGCGCCTCATTCCATGCAACGAATGTTGTGTCTTCCTTCTTACGGAAAAACTTTGTAGGCGCGAGTTCTTTGCGGGGGACGCAAAGATAGTCAACGCGTGTAACGACCACAGGAATGCCATCAGGCCAGACGGCTGCCGTTACGGTTGTCCCACCCAGGTTCATAAACATGATACAGGGCACGAATTTTGACTCGCCAACACGTGCCTGTACTTGAGTGCGTGACCAGTTCCACCGCCACGCGTTGTGAAGCTGTTCGGCGGGAAGGTGAGAAATGCCGCTTCTGTTGTTTTCATCTTTCAGGATGGATGTGTATCCGAATTCGTTTCCGCAATTCCACCCGGACAAGAGTTTTTCTGCGTTGTATTCACCGTCACCCATGCCTTCCATTTGTGGGTCTGAGACGAGAAGATCGAAGTGTTTGACGAACGCAGTTACCTCGGGCTCTGCTTCGAAAATGAAGTAACTTGGCCGCAGGTAGTTGATGTTTAGCGCGACAGGAAAATGCTCAAGCAGCTCATCGTCATCTTCTTCAGGCAGTTGCTCTGTCTGAAGTTCGAACACGAAATAGACCCCAGTATCTTCATTGCCGTACCACGCCTGAGACCCCTCGCATTTGTAGTTTGGCCTTTCGCGAAAGTAGGCATGAAAGAGTTCTTCACTGAAAGAACCGTTTCGAGGCTTGAAGTACAGGTCGTAGCTCATATCGGTAATGTCTAACTTGTTTTAAAGTGCAAATTGGCAAAATATCAGATAGATGAAAAATAAGCAACAAGTTCCAATGCCTCGCAAGACCTTATCTGGTATAGCTTTTTTTCATTACACTGATTAAAAGCACAGTATAACAACAGGAACCTGCCTACGTTTGTCGCATGCTCAAATACGTCGGGGCATCACATCAGTTAGGCGCGCAGACGCATGCACCCGAACCCGCGGGGAAAACGCTCTTATTGTACATACTCCCCCCTGTTTTTTATAAAACACCTCAAATCTCAGCATAAACATTGGGCTTATAAATATACCCCGGGGAGTATATTTTCGGGGTTTGAAGGGCTGAAAAAGGGTTTGGGAAGCACCTGAGACCGAAAGACAACTCGTGAGCACAAAAATCAGAGGCAGGCAATCGGGCGATTTGCCTGCACTCGGGAAGGATTAGCTCTGAAAGTCGTTTAATCCAGCGGTCGGCACAGCGACAGCACATGCCCCTGATCCGGGCGGGCGGCGCCGCTCAGCATGGCTTCATAAACCTGACGCACATCGGCTTCGCCGTCACCGTGGCTGATCTGCATCCACGGTTTTTCAGCCGCCATGACGGGTTGCATGAAGGCTTGCCATGCGTCTGCAAGGCGTTTCTGTACGCCACCCGGGCCCCAGTCTGTCATGCGTTTTTTGATTTGTACCGGAGCAAAAAACAGGGTTGGTCTGGCACCCGGCAAACCGGCTGCACCGCTGAGTTCATCCCAGTGCGTGCCGCCGACGGCACAGCTGTATTTCATGTTGTCGCCGAAATGATGATGCAACTGGCTGCGCAACTGCCCGTTGCCCGCCATATCGACATACACCACGGCCTGATCAGCCGCCAGTGTGGCGACCTGATCATAGCTGATGACCTGATCATAAATTCCCATATTGCGGACGAAGTCCAGATTCGCCGCCGAGGTCAGACCGATCACCTTGCAGGTTTTGTCCTTGCGCTGCGACAGCATAAACGCGAGGCCATACGCCGTTTTGCTGGAAGCGCTGGAAATCAGCACCGATTGCGCACCGAAAAACTGGTTGTCATCCAGAAAATCATCGATCATGAAGGATGTGATAAACAGCGGCCGCAGTAGCACCTGTACATCTTCCGATTCTTTGGTGTAGCCAGGGTCCGTCGTGGTTCTGACGTAATGGTTGTACAAACCGTGCATCGCCTGACGGTGTTCTGCGCCATCCATAAAACCAGCGTCTGAGACGCGGGTAGCATTCACGGTCAAATGCGTCGCCATCGGGTAGTAGCCGTAGAAACGTTCACCGACTTGCACACCATCGGCTTTGGACGCGATGACATCGGCAAAACCCCAGACCGGGATATTGCCCCAGCCCTTTTCTGTGGGAAAGAAATTCCAGTATTGCATGGCCTCGCCAAAAGCGGCATAGGTAACGTTATTGGATGTAAAGGCAAAACGGTCTATCTGCAGCAACACCTGTCCGTCTTGCAGCTCGCCCAGCGTTGGTAAACGCAAAGGGACAAATCTGGATTCAGGCAAGTGGCTTTTGTTGACGATGAATTCTTTAGGCTGGATGCTCATGTCTCGTTATCTGTTTTATTAAAAAATGCAGTATTGCATGTTTTTTGACATCTTTTTTCCCCGGTCACCGTTGTGATTCAAAAAATGCGCCTCGTCACTATCGATGATCGTGCGTCTTCTCATCGGCAACGCCACCGATGCCATTGTTTATCCAGACCAGACTACAAAAGGCGTAATGACGGGCAAATTTGACACACTTCACAAAAAACCAGCGTAGCGGCAAAAACACAGGCAACAAAATAAAAGCACAGAACGCACCAAAATGGACATCGAATATTCCATCCAAATACAAGATAAGAAATTAAAGTCGGAATGCACCAATCTGAACACTACTTTGGTGCGCCGCAATAAAATAAGAAAAATCAGGCGCTCACAAGCTCTGATTTTACAAACAAAGAAATTCACTGGCGAAAAAAAAGCCCGCATTTGCGGGCTTAAATCCAAAACCTGAGAGGTGTTGGAGGAGACAGTTCCAATATACTGCATTGCAGCAAAAATATCTACCTCAATGACAAAAAAAGACCATTATTTTTTTATTTTCCAAAATTAAGGACTCTTCAAAGCAAACTAGTTGCTTCAAACATACACATTGCATGCAACACAATAATTATATTTGCGACAACAATGTTAAAAATGTAAAATGTTTATTGGCGTTTATTTAATGAAATTGACTTGAATCAACGTCAGATTCCGGTGATGTCAGATACGTTCAGGCACATCACTTACTTATCCCTATAAAAAAAATTTTACACATGATTAAGAAAAATATTATCGCTGCAGCTCTGCTCGCCACTGGTTTTGCTATGAGCGCAAGCGCGTCAGCACAGGCTTATGTTGGCGGTACAGTTGGTCAGGCAAAATGGAATGCAGACTGCCAAGGCACAACACAATGCGACACATCAGACACAGCGTTTAAATTACTGGGCGGACTGGATCTGTACCCTAACATCGCTGTAGAAGCCAGCTACTTCTCTCTGGGCAAAGCAACTGCCAATGTCAGTGGTATCAAGGCCGAATTCAAAGCAAGCGGCGTTGACCTCGTTGGCGTATTCAAAACTACACCAGTCAATGGTTTCGTTGGCTTTGCTAAATTGGGTGTCGGCTACATCAAAGGCGAAACCTCTGTCTCCGTCGGTAGTCTGGCAGGTTCAACTTCCAAAAACTCCGCTCAAGCAGTTGCAGGCTTGGGTGTGACTTATCAACTCACAAACAATGTCAGCCTGCGCGCTGAATACGAACGTCGCGATGCAAAAGTTGCTGACGTCGACGGCGCAAAAGTAACGATTTCCAACTTCTCCGTTGGTGCTCAATACGCATTCTGATGCATTGATTGCCTTGTGCAATCCATTATAAAAAAAGCATGCTCAGGCATGCTTTTTTTATTGAAAAATACGCACGCTATATTGATCCTCCCAGACCGTACTCTGACTCAGCGATGATCTTCACGAGAAGATCGTCACGACCTATCGTTCATATCACATCACTTGCAGGAATACACCGCTGTTTAATGGCACAGCAAATTTCAGATATGATCGCCCTTCCGAATCATTATCTGAAAGTACACAAGCATGTCGAATTCCTTTTTATCCAAAGACCAGCCAGACAGATTAAGTAAAACCAGCCGCGTATTGCATTGGCTGATCGCACTCGGTATGGTCGCGCTGCTTTGCGTGGGCATCATCATGACGAAAAATGAGCTGTGGAATCTCTACGACCTGCATAAATCGATAGGCTTACTGCTGTCGGTGTTGATTATTTTTCGTGTGATCTGGAGAGCGGTGAATGGCTGGCCGCATCCGGCTGGGCACTATCGTCCAGTTGAGAAATTTTTAGGAAAAATCACGCACTGGGGTTTAATCATCGGCAGCGTTCTGATTCCCGTGTTCGGTATGATGCACTCGGGTTTCAGCGGACATGGCTTTGGAATTTTCGGGCTGGAAATCGTGAAGGAAAATCCAGACCCGCAACGCCTCAATGAAGTTCTCCCTATCTGGGAAGCCGGATATAAATTTGGTCAGGCAGGCCATCAGTACATCAGCTATCTGCTGATATGTCTTTTGGTTTTACATATTGCGGGCGCACTCAAACATCACATTGTCGATAAAGATAAAACCTTGCTGCGTATGCTGGGAAAATAAATCTCAAAAAAAAGCCGGTGTATTTGCAACACCGGCTTTTTTTCCCTTCTTTCGCTGCCTGGAATGCCTTTCATTCATTGCATTCAATTTTTACGAAACTACAGCTTATTCTTCTGCATGATTATGTGAATAATCATTGGCTTCCACCGGCACGTTCACACCGTTGATTCCTTCAAAGAAGAATGGCTTGCGGGCTTTTTTGCTTGCACCGGTTTCGTTCATGCTGGCGGTATCGTATAAGCGGCCATTGATCATCACCTGAGTTATGCGGTCAGACTGACGAATGTCTTTCAGCACATCGCCATCGATCACCATCAGATCGGCCAGTTTGCCCGGTTCCAGCGAGCCCACATCTTTATCCAGACCGAGGTAGCGCGCGCCGTTAATCGTCGCGCTACGGATCGCTTCGATTGGTGTCATGCCGCCGCGCACCAGCGTCCACATTTCCCAATGCGCCGCCAGACCTTCACGCTGACCATGCGCCCCCAGATTCACAGGTACACCGGCTTTTTGCAGCGCCACGGCGGTTTCCGCGGTACGGAACACATTGAAATCCTCTTCCGGTGCGGTCACACGACGCACGCTGCGCGGTTGCAATACCGAGCGCGGCACGTATTTAGACAAGAGTGGATGCTTCCAGACATCAGTACGCGCATACCAGTAATGCTCGCCATCCAGCCCGCCATAAGCAACGCCGAGTGTCGGGGTGTAACCGACCTTGGTCTGCGACCATAACTGCTTCACATCATCGTAAACTTTTTCCACTGGCAGCGCATGCTCGACACCGGTATGACCATCAACCACCATCGTCATATTGTGCTGAAACAGCGAGCCGCCTTCGGGCACCACCATCATGCCGGTCTGCCGTGCGGCTTCCAGAATTTGCTGACGCTGTTCGCGGCGTGGCTGGTTATAGCTTTTCACCGAGATCGCGCCTGCTGCTTTCAGGCGTTTCAGATGCGTCATCGCATCATCCAGACTATTCACCACAGCGCTGAAATTGCCTTTTGCGCCGTACAGAATTGTGCCGGTAGAAAAAATACGCGGCGCCACCACTTCTCCGGCTTTCTGCAATTCGCTGTGGGTGAAAATATCATTGGTGTCGTTCGACGGATCATGAATCGTCGTCACACCGAAAGCGAGCGACGCGTAATCGATCCAGCTTTGTTGCGGAATAATGCCGCCCTCACCCATGCCGCCATGCCAATGCACATCCACAATCCCCGGCAATATGGTTTTGCCTTTCGCATCAATCACGGTGGCACCGGCAGGCGTCGCCACCTCTGACGTTTTGCCTATCTGCACAATGCGATTGTCTTTGATGACGATGCGGCCATCGTCTATCACTTCATCGCCTTTCATGGTCGCGATTTTTGCGCCGGAAATCACCGTCACCCCGGTTGGTTTATCAGCCTTTTGCGCAAAGCCTATCTTCATGCCGTTTTCACTGAATTTCGGCAATTCCTTCGGCGCACCGGGCACGAAAGCAAAGGCGTCTTTCAGATCGCGGGTGAACAATTCATCGCCCAGCGCAAAATGAATTTTCTTGCTATCACCCGACCAGTGCAGATATTGGCCAGCATTCACATCCAGCTGTTTGACTGGCAGCGCATCCATTTTCTGGCCTATCGTGATTGGCTTGCCCGCCAGCGGCAGCGGCGTCACGTACGCATGGAAACGCTCGCCGAATGCCAGCCATTCGCCATCAGGCGAGATCGCAAACTCACCGGCAAATTCACTCTTTGCCACCGCCTGTTCCGGTGATTTATCCAAAGGTACACGTACCAGCGATGTTGTCCAATCGACTTCGCCGGTGTATTTGGTGCGGCTCACATACACCGCGCTGCCATCTTTACCAAACTGCGGTGCGCTGCCGTCATCAGTCACCAGCACCGGCGCAGATTTACCGTCGGCATTCGCGATATACACGCCCGTTTCGACCGCATACCACGGCGTGGTCAGGTAACCGCCTTTGGCCTTGACGAAAACGACTTGCTTACCATCGGGTGAAAAACGGGCCTGCACATATTTACCCGGTGCTTTCGTGATCAACGTCTCTTTGCCCGAGGCGATATCCAGCACCTTCACCGTACCGAGTTTCTGATCATTCCAGGTGGTGTAAACCACGCTTTTGCCATCACGGGAAAAGCTGGGGAAATATTCAAAATTCTCGGTTTGTTTCGTCAGTCGACGTGGTGTGCCATTCGGTAAATCGCGGACATATAAATGACCCAGCGCCGAGTAAATCACTTTGTCGCCCGCAGGTGCAACATTCACCCAGCGCAGTTGATGCACATCGAACTGATCCGGCGCGACCTCATGCGCGAAGCGCAATGCCGGACGAATTTCACGCGTATCTTTGACATGGAAAGCAATCTCAGTTGCTTTGCCTGCAAACGGATCAAGACGCCATAATTTACCCTTGGCCCAGACCACAATTTCTTTACTGCCCGGCATCCACGCAAACGCAGGATACACGCCGTGGATCGCCCAGGCTTCCTGCATATCGCGTTCCAATTCGGGCCAGGCGGCAGTTTCAGCGCCGGTGTCGAGATTTTTCAGGAACAAGGTGGATTGATTGCGCACACGACGCACGAAGGCAAGGTATTTGCCGTCCGGCGAAGGCACGGGACGCACCGCACCGCCGGGGCCGCTGACAATGGCTTTGACTTTACCATCCTGTAAATCTTTGCGGAAAATCTGATAGATCTGCCCATTCGAATCTTTGTTGTATTCAAACGAGGTGCCGCCAGTCGTGTCTTGCGAATAATAAACATAACGGCCATCCGGCGAGAACGCGGGTTCGCCCAGATCTTTTTGCCAGTTCGGCTTTTCGTTCAGTTGTATGCCTGCACCACCGCTGGTGTGATACATCCAGATTTCACCGGACCCCAGTGAACGCGTGCCGCTGTAATGTTTGCGGGCGGCGATGTAATTTCCATCCGGATGCCAGACCGGATTATTCAACAGGCGGAAATCTTCTTTGGACACCGCACGCGGGTTGCTGCCATCCGCATCCATGACCCAGACATTATCGCCACCACCGGCGTCCGACATAAACGCAATGTGTTTGCCATCAGGCGAAAAACGCGGCTGCATTTCCCAGGCGAGCGAATGAGTCAGCGCTTTTGCTTCGCCACCGCTGACCGGCAAGCTGTAAATATCGCCCAGCAAATCAAACACCACTTGCTTGCCATCAGGGCTGACATCGACGCTCATCCAGGTGCCGCTGCGGGTATCGATATTCACCGTTTGTTTTTCGCCGGGTGGATTATTCACATCCCATTTTTTCTTGTCGGCGTCGGGCTTCTTGTCCGCGCTGGCATTGGCTGCCAAGGGCTTGACCGCATCAGCTGCGAAAGACACCGCCGGAAAACACATCATGACTGCCAGTGCACCCGGCAAAAATCTGGAAACACGCATCAATTTTCTCCCTGTTGATTTTTTTCAGTTCACCTTCGTCCACCGTTGTTTCGCACAAATGCAGAAACCGGCTGAGCGCAGATGATATTTGGCGTCTATCGGATACGGGAAACAGGAAAATAGTTCCCGTTGTACGCGCATTTAGTTACTGTTTAGTTGCAGTTTCATTTCAATTTCACGATGGCGGGCGTCGCGTCTTGCGCGGTGACGAAGAATATTCTGGAACCGCCTGAAGAGACCGCAGATTCTGTCGTCCAAAATCAGCCATAGAGAAACTCATCAACCCTAGGGACACCAGTAGCGCAAGCCAGCACAAGGGGGAATTTGCCTGCATACCATCTGTAAAACGTCAAAAACGACTTAAATATACTCCCCCCAGTATATTTTAAAGCCCTTTATTGATAAGGAGATGAAGGCGAAAATGGCAGATACTCCCTTTTTTTCTTCATTTCCCGGGTATTTTTGGAGGTCACACGACAGCCGGACCAGCGTTCAAATCAGCTCGCGCTTGTTACCGAGTTGTTTGGCGCAACACCCCAATCACGCAGAATGTCCTGGCTGTGCTGCCCGGGCTGCGCAGGTGGCTGCGGCACATCCGGCACGCTGCGGCTGAAGCGTGGTGCTGGTGCTGGTTGCGTCACGCCATCGACCTCAATAAAATTCTGCCGCGCCAGATTATGCGGATGCTGCGGTGCCTCGGCCATGTCGAGCACAGGCGCAAAACAGATGTCGGTGCCTTCCATGATCGCGCACCATTCGGCCCGGGTTTTCGTCAGGAAAACCGCCGCTAATTTTTGTTTCAACTCCGGCCATGCTGGCGTGTGCATTTGCTGCTGGAACGCGGGATCGGTGATGCCTGCGTGCTGCAGCAATAACTGATAAAACTGCGGTTCTATCGCACCGACCGAAACGAATTTACCATCCGCGCAGGCATAGGTATCGTAAAAATGCGCGCCGCCATCCAGCATATTGGTGCCGCGCTGATCATTCCACGCGCCGTAAGCACGGAAGCCATACAGCATCGCGCCGAGCAAAGATGCACCATCGACCATCGCCGCATCAACAACCTGCCCGCGCCCGGATGTTTTCGCTTCCAATAAAGCGCACACCACGCCGAACGCCAGCATCATCGCGCCGCCGCCAAAATCACCGACCAGATTCAGCGGCGGTGCCGGTGGCGTATCGGGGCGACCCATCGCGTGCAGCATACCGCTCAAGGCGATGTAATTCAGATCGTGCCCTGCCACTTGCGCTAAGGGACCATCTTGTCCCCAGCCTGTCATGCGGCCAAACACCAGACGCGGATTTTTCTGCAGGCAGACATCCGACCCCAGCCCCAGCCTTTCCATCACGCCGGGGCGAAATCCTTCTATCAACGCATCGGCTTTGCCGACCAGTTCCAGCAAAATTGCGCGGTCTTGCGGTTGCTTCAGATCCAGCGCCAGCGAACGCCTGCCGCGCGCCATCACATCATATTTCGTGCCCAGCATGGGAAATGGATTCGCCGCACCGGGCACCGGCGGGCGATCTATGCGTATGACCTCTGCTCCCATGTCGGCGAACATCATCGCCGCAAACGGGCAAGGCCCCAGCCCTACCATTTCTATAATGCGCAAACCGCTTAATGGACCACTCATACTGCCTCCGGAGAATATTTATCTGATGCAGGGTGCGCCACGATTTTCGCCACAGCATCGTCGTGTCAACGCAGTACACGACGATCTGTCAGAACGACACCCTCTGACAGCTTTGTAGTGCAAGCGCTTACAGGCCGCGGGCGATGATTTCTTTCATGATCTCATTCGCGCCGCCATAAATGCGTTGCACCCGCGCATCGACATACATCTGCGCAATTGGATATTCCAGCATATAGCCATAACCGCCGAACAGTTGCAGACATTGATCGATCACTTTGCATTGCAGATCGGAGATCCAGTATTTCGCCATCGACGCCAGCTCCGTATCCATGCAGCCTTCGAGCATATCGACGATGCAACGATCGATGAAGGTACGGGCAATCGTAGCTTCAGTTTTGATTTCCGCCAGCACGAAACGGGTATTCTGCATTTCTATCAAAGCTTGTCCGAAAGCCTTGCGCTGTTTCGCGTGCTCCACCGTCAAGCGCAAAGCGCGCTCAATTGCGGCGACACCCGAGACACCGAGTATCGTGCGTTCATACGGTAACTCTGTCATCAATTGTGCAAACCCGCTGCCTTCGACGCCACCGAGCACCGCATCGGCGGGCACGCGCACATCGTCAAAAAACAGCTCGCAGGTATCCTGCCCTTTCTGACCGATTTTTTCTAGAATACGACCGACTTTAAAACCGGGGCAATCTCTGGTTTCCAGCAACATCAGCGAAACGCCTTTGGCGCCGACATCCGGGTTGGTCTTGGCGACCACGACAATCAGATCAGCCAGATAGCCATTCGAGATAAAAATTTTAGAGCCATTAATGCGGTAACCATCTGCATCCGGCAAGGCGGTAGTGCGTATGCCTTTCAGATCAGAACCGGCACCGGGTTCGGACATCGCAATCGCGGCGACCATTTCTCCGCTCGCCAGCAATGGCAGATATTTTTTCTTTTGCGCTTCCGTGCCCTGATTCAGAATATAGTGCGCCACTATTGCATGCACATGAATGCCGAACGCCATGTCACCGGCATAAGTCAGTTCTTCAAACACGATCGCCTGATGCGCAAAGCTGCCGCCGGAACCGCCGTATTCTTCCGGGATATCTGCCAGCAACATGCCCATCTCGCCACCCTTGCGCCATAAGTCGCGATCGACGTGCTGCTGTTTGGCCCAACGTTCCTGATGCGGCACCACTTCACTCTCAACAAAACGGCGAATCGCGTCGCGGAAACCGTCCAGCTCAGCTGTCATCCAGAGGGATGTATATTGCATATTATTTTCCTCTCTGCCTCAGGATTGACGATACATCGTCACCACACATGCACCGCCCAGCCCCAGGTTATGCTGCAGCGCTGTCCGCGCATTGGTGACCTGTCTGGCACCGGCATTACCACGTAATTGCTGAGTCAGCTCGAAACATTGCGCGAGCCCGGTGGCGCCCAGCGGGTGCCCTTTCGATAGCAAGCCGCCAGACGGATTGGTCACGACTTTACCGCCGTACGTATTGTCGCCATCGTCAATGAATTTTTCCGCGCCGCCTTCGGGGCATAAACCCAGTGCTTCGTAAGTGATCAGTTCGTTGTGCGCAAAGCAGTCGTGCAATTCAACGACATCCAGATCTTCCGGCCCTATGCCAGCCTGGGCATAGACTTTTGCCGCTGCACTCTGGCTCATGTCGTAACCCACTACGCGCATCATGTCACCGGAATTAAAGGTGCTCAGCGTATCGGTGGTCATGGCTTGTGCGGCAATGTAGACCTGCGTATTCAAGCCACGCGCTTTGGCAAATTTTTCAGAAACCAGGACTGCCGCAGCAGCGCCGCAGGTCGGCGGACATGCCATCAGTTTCGTCATCACGCCGGGCCAGATCATGGTGGAATTCAGCACATCTTCCGGTGTCACTTCCTGACGGAACAAGGCCAGCGGATTATTCACCGCATGGCGGCTGGCTTTGGCGCGGATCTTTGCAAACGACGCCAGCGGGGTGCCGTATTTCTGTATGTGTGCCAGCCCGGCACCACCAAAATAACGCAGCGCCAGCGGAATCTGCGGCATGCCGACCAACTGATCGGTCACGGCATCAAACGCATCAAACGGACTCGGTCTGTCCTGAAATACTGAGCCCAGAGCACCCGGGCTCATCTGCTCAAACCCCAGCACCAGCACGCAATCAACGGCGCCGCTGGCAATCGCCTGACGCGCAAGAAACAAGGCGCTGGAACCAGTCGAACAATTATTATTCACGTTCACAATCGGTATGCCGGACATACCGATCTGATACAAAGCCTTTTGCCCTGCCGTTGAATCGCCATAGACATAACCAACATACGCCTGTTCGATATCATCGTAGCTGATGCCTGCATCAGCGAGTGCCAGACGGCCGGCTGTCATTCCCATCTGATCGTAACTCGCGCTGGTGCCTGGCTTGACGAAAGGGATCATCCCTACGCCGGATACGTATACCCGCTGATTCATGTGTGTCTCCTGATTATTTTTATGATTGATAGATAATGTAAAACTGCGCTTAAGCAAAGCTGCGCAATCTCGTTAACAGCTTTGCAGCTTTGCCGCATCGTCCGCAGAACAGCCGGGCTGAAGCGGGCAATAAAATAGGTCAAACGACCAATTAAACAAAAATTATAGGTCAGTCGTACTATTTGTCAATCGTTATGGGATAATTTTGCCTCACACGTATTCACCCTATCGGTTATCTCCACACATTATTCATGCCTGACGCACTGCACACCTCGTTGAAAAGCAAACCTTCCGGTACCACAGAAAAAGGCATGGAGCGGGTGCATGCGATTCTGAGTGTTGCGCGGGCGATTTTTGCGACCGAGGGTTACGCTGGTTTATCGATGCGCAAAGTCGCCTCGCAGGCAGGCATCAGCCTCAGCAACGTGCAGCACTATTATCAGAGCAAGGATTTACTGATCGAAGCCGTGCTGCTGATGACCATGAATACGTTTCAGGAAAAACTCGATCACATCACCGCAACAAAGGGCAAACTGTCGCGCATAGAGCAGCTCAACAGCGCGATTGATATGTTTCTGGAAGAATTGAATGACCCGCTGACGCACGGATTGTTTTTTGAACTATGGGCGCTGGCGGCGCGAAACGCATTCGCGTCGGCGCTGATGGATACAATGATTTTGCGCGAACGCAAGACCATCTATAAATTGATACGCGGCATGCACCCGGATGTCAGCGATGCCGAGTACATGTTGCGCGCCGTCCTGATCGTCGCGCAGGTGGAAGGTCTGATGTTGTTCCGCTATCACAAGCACAGGCAAAAGACAGAAATGCAGGCGGTGCATGCGGCCTTAAAGAAGAACATCATCCAGCTTGCCACCACCGTATAACGCCTGCATCCTTTTCATAAAAATCAGGCCATCGCGGACACAAAGAACAGCCCGCTCAGCGCAATGCCGGCACCGGCGATGCGGCTGAGTTTTGCGCTGAATTTTGTACTGAGTAAGCGGTTTGCGGTGATCGTCGCGAATAAGCCGCTCAGATGTAACAAGGCAGTCGCGACAACAAAACCGGCACCGAACGACCATACCTTACTATCGGCAGGCATTTCAACTCCATGCGCATAACCATGCGCGACGGCGAATACCGCGATCAGCGCCGTGCTGGCAGCCAGCGGCAATCTCACAGCACCCGCGATCAGCAAACCGAGTATCAAGACAGAGGCGGCAATGCCTGCTTCCACGCCCGGAAGGATGACGCTACTCATGCCCAGCGCTGCACCTGCCGTCATCATCAGCGGAAATGCCAGTGGCAAAAGCCAGTAAGCCGGGCGCTGATGTTGCGCGGCCCAGATGCCCACCGCCAGCATCGCCAATAAATGATCTGCACCCATCAATGGATGCAGAAAACCAGACAGAAAGCCACTGCCTCCGGCGATGGAATGCATCACGCTGACGTGGGCAAACGCTGGCGTTGTGGCGAGCAGCGTTGCGCTCAGCAAGCTCAACAAGCTCAGTAAATGGCGGGATTTAACGGTGACTGATTTCATGATTTTTTCCTTCAGCTTGGATGAATACGAATAAATAATTTTCAGAAAAATATCGAGGGATTTCCACAACACTGCATCTCACCGCTGGGGCAATTTTGCGTCATTCCTCGTACGTACTTATGGTCTGACTTCATCCAGCATGCCCTGCTCACGAATGAAACTCACCACCGTTTCCAGCCCGTCACCAGTGCGCAGATTCGTGAACACAAACGGGCGTGTGCCGCGCATGCGTTTAGCATCCTGCGCCATGATGTCGAGGTTCGCGCCGACATGCGGTGCCAGATCGGTTTTATTGATGATCAGCAGATCAGAACGTGTGATGCCGGGGCCGCCTTTTCGCGGGATTTTTTCACCGCCTGCCACGTCGATCACATAGATCGTCAGATCGGATAATTCAGGGCTGAAGGTCGCCGCCAGATTATCGCCACCGGACTCCACCAGAATCAAATCGAGATCAGGAAAATCTGCGCTCATACGCGCAATCGCTTCCAGATTAATTGAGGCATCTTCGCGAATCGCAGTATGCGGGCAACCACCGGTTTCCACACCCATCAGTCTTTCCGCTGGCAGTGCATCAGCACGCAGCAGAATTTCCATGTCTTCTTTGGTGTAAATATCATTCGTGATGACTGCCATTTCATAGTCATCGCGCATACGTTTGCACAGCATTTCGCACAGGGCTGTTTTGCCGGAACCAACCGGGCCACCAATGCCGACACGTAATGGATTTGGTTCGCTTTTGCTGGTTGTTGCACTGATATCTGCTGCGTTTATATTTTCTGTATTCATATTCATTCTGTTCCTGTTGTTCTCATGTTGAGGCGACAAACATCATCTTTAACTTCCATCTGTAAAACACGTCAGGAGCGGTAAAGACGGCTGTACTGCACTTCATGCTGCATAGACAATAGCGACAAACCCGGCGACCAGTTCGATAACTGATGGTCTTCCAGATGTTCGGCCAGCGTCGCTGCGGCTTCCAGATCTGCGCGCAACGACAGCAACAAACGCTGTCCTGCGACCTGCCCCAGCGGTATCGACTTCACACACACCAGCGCCTGATTTTCTGCCCAGGTAAATAACATGCCGAGCAAAGCTGCTGTCGCTGGCACCTCCAGCGCAACGGCGGCACAAGCCAGTGCGGTCGGCAATGGCAACTCGCTTTGCGCCTGCAAGATCGTCAGCAACGCCGCATCGGCAATCTGCAAATCACCCACCAGCTTGCCCAGCGAATATCCCATTTGTATGGTTTCTGCGCGAAACTCTGCGGTATCGCGGGCGGCTATAAATAACTCATTCCAGTAAGTGACTGCGGCCTGATCTCTGCGCTGAAATGCCGTCATCAGGCGCCACAATACCGGCGCTTCAAAGCGGGCAACGACTTCGCGCAAATACGTGGCAATCCACACCCGCGCTGTCGCTTCATTCTTTACCGTGCCATTCTCTATCGCCGCTTCCAGTCCTTGCGAATAGCTGTAAGCCCCGATAGGCAACGACGGGCTGGCAAGCTGTAACAGATGAAGTAAGGCGGCGGATTGCATATGCTTATTGTTATGGCTTATTGTTTATCCGAAGGACGATGTATACGTTGCCGCAACGGGATCGGTGCGAGCGGATTATGCGGATGCATGTCATCGCCACCATGATGATGACCACCGCCATAAGCACCGGCTTCCGGCTCGAAACTCGCCTGCTCTTCAGTCACAACAGCATTCAGACCTTCCAGCATTTCTTTCAGTACAGGGTCTTTGCGGATACGCAAAAAGCCATCGCCCAATTGCGCCTGCGTGTGCCGGTTTCCCAGATGGAATGCACAACGCAGCAATGCAAACGCATTCGCACATTCGACTTTGTAGGTAGGCTCAGCCGCGGCCAGCACCTGAATAATGCGGCCATCATTTGCCAGCATCAGATCGCCATCCCGCATCACGGTGCCGCGCACGGTGAATACGGCCACGTCTTCACCGCTTTGCAGCGTCGCACGCAAACGTGATTTTTCACGCAATTCATATGGCAGGATGAGTTGGCCGTCGATCTGAGGCGCATTCTCACTGCGTTCAATTTTGGTTTGGAGTGTCAGCATCATGTCAGAATAAAAAATAGCGCTGTGCCATCGGTAAAATTTTTGCCGGTTCACACACCAGCAATTCACCATTCGCACGCACTTCATAGGTTTCGGGGTCCACTTCCATCTTCGGCGTGAGCCCGTTCAGGATCATGTCTTGTTTGCGTATCGTGCGCGTGTTCTTTACCGGAATCAGGGTTTTACTGAGTTTCAGTTGTTCCGCCAGACCAGCATCAAATGCCGCCTGCGAGACAAAGGTAAACGACTTTTTCAGGCCGCCACCAAACGCACCAAACATCATGCGGTAATGCACAGGCTGCGGCGTGGGAATCGACGCATTCGGGTCACCCATCTGCGCCGCGGCGATCATGCCGCCTTTCAGTATCATCGATGGCTTCACGCCGAAGAACGCGGGTTTCCACAACACGATATCAGCAATTTTGCCGACTTCCAGCGAGCCCACCGCATGCGAAATGCCATGCGTGATCGCCGGATTAATCGTGTATTTAGCGATGTAACGTCGGGCGCGGAAATTATCGTTATGGCGACTGTCTTCCGGTAATGCACCGCGCTGTTGTTTCATCTTGTCGGCGGTTTGCCAGGTGCGCATGATCACTTCACCAACGCGCCCCATCGCCTGCGAATCTGACGACATCATCGAGATCGCGCCGATGTCATGCAAAATATCTTCGGCAGCAATCGTCTCACGGCGTATGCGCGATTCGGCAAACGCGATGTCTTCTGCAATCGCCGGATCAAGGTGATGGCAGACCATCAGCATATCCAGATGTTCATCCAGCGTATTGACGGTGTAGGGTCGGGTCGGATTGGTTGACGACGGCAGTACATTGCCCTCGCCGACTGCGGCGATGATGTCCGGCGCATGGCCGCCACCCGCACCCTCGGTGTGGAAAGTATGTATCGTACGGTCTTTGAATGCAGCCAGCGTGTGCTCTAAAAAACCGCCTTCATTCAAGGTGTCGCTATGAATAGCGACCTGCACATCCATGTTGTCGGCCACACTCAGGCAATTATCGATGGCCTGTGGCGTTGTGCCCCAGTCTTCATGCAGTTTCAGGCCTATCGCACCGGCGCGGATCTGCTCTTCCAGCGGCAATGGCAGGCTGACATTGCCTTTACCTAAAAAACCTAAATTCATAGGAAACGCATCTGCCGCCATGATCATGGAATGCAAATGCCACGGCCCCGGTGTACAGGTCGTTGCCGCAGTACCGACCGCTGGCCCGGTGCCACCGCCAAGCATGGTCGTCACGCCGCTCATCAGCGCTTCTTCTATCTGTTGCGGACAAATGAAATGGATATGCGAATCAATGCCACCGGCGGTGACGATCATGCCTTCGCCCGCAATGATTTCGGTCGCACCACCAATCGCCATATCCACGCCGGGCTGAATATCAGGGTTGCCCGCCTTGCCTATGCAGGCGATCAGGCCGTTTTTCAAGCCGATATCCGCTTTGACTATGCCCCAGTGATCGAGAATCACCGCATTCGTGATCACGGTATCCATGACGTCTGCATGCGCGCGCTGCGATTGCCCCATGCCATCGCGTATGACTTTGCCGCCACCAAATTTGACTTCTTCGCCATAGATCGCAAAGTCTTTTTCGATCTCAATAAATAAACCGGTATCGGCTAGACGAATACGATCGCCCGTGGTCGGGCCAAACATTTCGGCATACGCCTGACGCGAAATTTTCATGCGTTTTTCTCCTTCGCATCCAGTGCGCCCATGACCTTGCCGCTGAAACCAAACACCCGCCGTTCACCCGCCAGCGCCATCAGCTCAACCTTGCGTTGCTGCCCCGGCTCAAAGCGCACCGCCGTGCCCGCAGCAATATTCAGGCGCATGCCATACGCCGCCTGCCGCTCAAATTGCAGCGCCGGATTGGTTTCAAAAAAATGAAAATGCGAGCCCACCTGAATTGGCCGGTCACCGCTATTAGCCACCGTCAGTGACGTCGTCTGCCGTCCCACATTCAACTCGATATCGCCGTCGGCGATCAGCATTTCTCCCGGAATCATGTGGCCTCCTATGGGATCGGATGATGAACGGTCACCAGCTTGGTGCCATCCGGAAAAGTCGCCTCGACCTGAATATCAGGAATCATTTCAGGGATTCCCTCCATCACATCGGCGCGGCTCAATATCTGCGTGCCTTCGGACATCAATTCCGCCACGCTTTTGCCATCACGCGCACCTTCCATAATCGCAGCAGTAATCAGCGCCACCGCTTCCGGATAATTCAATTTCAGGCCACGCGCCTTGCGTCTTTCTGCCAGCAGCGCCGCCGTAAAAATGAGTAATTTGTCTTTTTCTCTCGGGCTCAAATCCATCGTTCGCTTTCCTCATCTGCATACGCAATGTGTTGTTGACAGAAACAGCAAGAATCAAACCAGCCAGAACGCACCAAGGTTTACAGGCAACGCACCGCCGAGAAATGGCGGGCGCATCAAATAAGTGCAGGCTGATTGATTTTGGTGCGATTGGAAATTCGGGCGGGAATTTCCTTGGTGACCGAGACAGAATGGTACCGTTGGCTATCACGGTGTTATCACAGGCGATGCGACTGAAAATATCAGAGCATTTGAGTAAATCCCATAAGTTATGCGGGCTTTCGGGAAACGGAATTACTAAATAATATTAAAATAATAAATACCAAGATTGCATCGTGGTATAAAAAGACACTAGCGAATGGAGTGTCGAAAACTTCCAATCAATTCGAAAACTCAATCAGTGAGGTTGCAGTGAAAATTAAAGCAGAAGAGCGCGGTATCGCGATTGGCGGAATCGGTTTCTTTTGCTGCTTATTGGGATTTGGAGTTTCCCTAATAGGAGCCGATACTCTAGGAGTATGGATTATGTGGGCTTCTTGGGCTGTGATTATTTGGGGAATGCTGTTGCATTTTCGGATTATGAGTAAGAGAAAATAATTCGTGGAAAAGCCACACAACACAACCGCTGCTTAACGGCAACAAACACTTGCATTAGTCGCAGTTAAAACAGCACAAAGCCGTTAAAAAATCAGCTGTTCAGGTATTCCAGATGCGCGGTATGCGTGCAGGTTGTCTGGCGACGACGGGGCGTAGGTGTTGCCAGACCAATTGCATCCATGCGCGGGCGACTTCGCTGGAATTGCCGAGATAACGCGCCACCAGCACTGACTTCATTTGCGTGACGCCGCACAAAGCCTGGGGCTCACGCGCATCCAGTAAGGCGCGGCTTTCTTCGCGTAATTGCAGAAGCTGTGCACTGCTGAGCATGGCACCTGCCGCCAGCACCATGCCACTGACGGAGCGACCAGCAAGCCCCAACGGACTTTGCATGGACTCACCATCGCCCTCCAGGCAACCTTGCTCAAACCAGATCAGTTTGCCGTCACGATAGATGCGGCTGTGTTGCCAGATGCTGCCACTGGTGTAGGTTTCACCGGCAGCGGTGCGGCCAAAACACAGAATATCGGACGCAATGACGGCGGCATTGCCGCTGAGGTGGATGTCCTGATGCAAGGATACACAGGCGTCATCAAAAAATATGGTTTCTTGCGGCAGCCATTCCATGACCGCGCCGTCAGCGACATGCAGCACCACAGCTTGCTTAGATGTGTAACCGTTGCCGCGATACCACTTGGCGGCACCGGGCGTGGTGATCAGAGCGTGGGCTCCCTCACTCAGCGTTGCGCTGATCTGTAACTGGTCGCCGCCGACCACGCCACCGGGAGGATGAATAATGATCGCGTGGCAAATCTCTGCACCTTCGGGATACAAAGGCTTTTGCACTCGCAGCGGGCCGCTGTGCTGGCGCTCAGTCAGGCGTGTGGTTGCCGCATCTTTGCTAAACCCCAGTTGCAAACGTGCCTGCCAGTGGCTTTTCTCTGGGGCTGATGGTGCAGATACTGCAGCAGATTCAGAGATAGGTTCAGCAACAGGCGCAGTAACAGTGATGGGCAGACTCATGCAGGCTCACAACAAAAAACAAGAACCACACTATACCGCCAGATGGCGTTTGATATCGTCGCCATCCATTAAATCCTGTGTGCCGGACGCCACGACTTCACCGCGTGACAAGACCACAAACTGATCGGCCAGTTCACGTGCAAAATCAAAATACTGCTCGCACAGCAGAATGCCCATATCACCACGTTCACGTAAGAGCCGGATCACACGACCGATGTCTTTGATAATCGATGGCTGTATGCCCTCGGTAGGTTCATCGAGAATAATCAGCTTGGGTTCGGCCAGCAAAGCACGGGCGATCGCGAGTTGCTGTTGCTGACCGCCAGACAAATCGCCGCCGCGCCGGTGCAGCATTTCCTTCAACACAGGGAATAATTCATACACCTCGCCTTTGATCGTCTTGGCGCGTTTCGCGGGCAGCGTGGCCATGCCCATCAAGAGATTATCTTCCACCGTCAGACGGGCAAATATCTCGCGCCCTTGCGGCACATAAGCGATACCGGCTCTCGCCCGCTCATGCGGAGCCAGCTTATTGATATTGCGCCCTTCAAACACCACTTCGCCTTGCGACGCAGGCAGCACGCCCATCAGGCATTTGAGCAAGGTGGTTTTACCGACGCCGTTACGCCCCAGCAAGGTCAGGCATTCGCCTTTTTTCAGCGACAGGGAAATGCCGCGCAGCGTATGACTGGAGCCGTAATATTGATGCAGTTGATTAACTTCTAGCATGATTTTCCCGATTTAAACGGCGGCTGTAGGCTGCCTGACATCATCTTATTTTCAGCGCCCCAGATAGACTTCGATCACACGTTCATCCGCCTGCACCTGCTGCATCGTGCCCTCTGCCAGTACGGCACCTTCGTGCAATACCGTGACCTTGCCTTGCTGCGCAATCTCAGTCACAAATCCCATGTCATGTTCCACCACCATGATCGAGTGTTTGCCGCGCAATTCATTCAGCAATTCGGCGGTGCGTGCGGTCTCGGCATCGGACATACCTGCCACCGGCTCGTCCAGCAAAATCAGTTGCGGCTCCTGTATCAGCAACATGCCGATTTCCAGCCATTGTTTCTGCCCGTGCGACAACAAACCTGCGAGCCGTTTTTCTTCACCCTGCAAACGTATCAGTTGCAATATCGCCGCGATCTTGTCGCGCTGCTCGCTATTCAGGCGGGCAAATAAAGTGGTCTTGACCCGCTTATCCATTTTCATGGCGAGTTCCAGATTCTCGAATACGGTGTGCTGCTCAAACACCGTGGGGCGCTGAAATTTGCGACCGATACCGGCATGCGCAATTTCGACTTCATTCATTTTGCTCAGATCCATGGTCTGACCAAAAAATGCGGTGCCCGATGCAGGCCGGGTTTTGCCGGTAATCACATCCATCATGGTGGTTTTACCGGCACCGTTCGGGCCGATGATGCAGCGTAATTCACCGACAGAAATATCCAGCGTCAGATGATTGATCGCTTTAAAACCGTCAAAGGAAACAACAATATCTTCCAGATAAAGAATCGCGCCATGTGTGGTATCGACACCTTGCTGCCGGACTCTGCCATAGGAAACACCCTGATCGCCGGTCGCCGATGCGTATTGCTGGCCGGGACGCAATACGCCGCTCATCACGCCGTTCATCAAGTAAGTCATGCGGACTCCCCACGTTTGCGCAATTTACCGGCTAAACCCAATATGCCTTGTTGCATGAATAGCGTCACCAGAATAAACAATAAGCCCAGTGCATACAGCCAGAGATCGGGAAACGCCGCCGTAAACCAGCTCTTCAACCCATTCACAGTGAACGCCCCGATAATCGGGCCAAGCAAGGTGCCGCGCCCGCCAACAGCGGCCCAGATCACCATCTCGATTGAATTTCCCGGCGACATTTCAGACGGATTAATAATACCGACCTGCGGCACATACAAAGCCCCGGCAATGCCGCACAAGACCGCAGATAAGGTCCAGATAAACAGCTTGAACCATAAGGGATCGTAGCCGATGAACATCAGGCGGGATTCGGAATCCCTGACTGCCTGCAACACACGCCCGAGTTTGGACTGCACGATCCAGCGGCATAAAAATAAGGCGGCCAGCAAAATCACTAAGGTCATCAGATACAGCACAGCTTTGGTGCCCGGCGCGGTGATGCTGAAACCGAGTATGCGTTTAAAGTCAGTAAAGCCGTTATTGCCGCCAAAGCCTGTGTTATTGCGGAAAAACAGCAGCATGAAGGCAAAGGTCATGGCTTGCGTGATGATGGAAAAATACACGCCTTTGATTCTGGAACGGAAAGCGAAATAGCCAAAGATAAACGCCAGCACACCGGGCACCAGCACCACCAGCGCCATGCAATACCAGAAATGATCCGTCAGCGACCAATACCACGGATAAGTTTTCCAGTCGAGGAACACCATGAAATCGGGTAAGTCGCTTTGATACACACCGTCACGGCCAATCGCGCGCATCAGATACATGCCATGCGCATAAGCACCGAGCGCAAAAAATACGCCGTGACCCAAAGACAAAATACCGGTATAGCCCCATACCAGATCCAGCGCCATCGCCGCCAGCGCGTAACACATGAACTTGGCAACGATACCGATCACATACGACGACACATGCAAGGCATGGCCTTCAGGGAACACCAGATAGCACAGCGGCAGCAGCGCTGCGATCAGCGCCAGTACGACGATGCCCGTCCATGCCGGACGTGAAAATAAATGGCGCATCAGTCGACACTCCTTCCCTTGAGTGCAAACAAGCCCTGCGGTCTGCGTTGAATAAAGATGATGATGAACACCAGAATCACAATTTTGGCCATCACCGCACCTGCCACCGGCTCCAGAAATTTATTCACTTCACCGAGGCCGAATGCCGCAATCACGGTACCCGCCAGCTGGCCGACACCGCCCAGCACTACCACCATAAATGAATCGACGATATAGCTCTGCCCCAGATCAGGGCCGACATTCCCCAACTGAGACAAAGCAACGCCACCCAGACCCGCAATACCGGAGCCCAGACCAAAGGTCAGCATATCGATCTTGCCGGTCGCTACGCCGACACAATCGGCCATGCGGCGGTTTTGCGTCACGGCACGCACAAATAAACCCATGCGGGTTTTATTCAGGATCAGCCAAACCGCAAACACCACGGCCAGCGAAAAGAAAATAATGATGATGCGGTTGTAAGACAGCACCAGCGAGCCCATCACCGTGACGCCGCCAGACATCCAGGCAGGATTGGCCACCTCGACGTTTTGCGCGCCGAACACCGAACGCACGCCCTGCATCAGCATCAGGCTGATACCCCAGGTACAAAGCAGGGTTTCCAAAGGGCGACCATAGAGCCAGCGAATCACCGTGCGCTCGAGCACGATACCGACCATGCCCGAGACCAGAAACGCGGCTGGCACGGCCAGCAATAAATAAGCGTCAATCGCTTCCGGAAAAAAATGCCGGAACAGTGACTGACAAACATAAGTCGTGTAAGCACCTATCATCAGCAATTCGCCATGCGCCATATTGATGATGCCCATCAGTCCAAACGTGATCGCCAGCCCCAGTGCTGCCAGCAACAACACGCTGCCGAGCGAGATGCCATAAAACAGGTTACCGACAAATTCGGTACGGGCAATGCGGTTGTCAATCGCATTCAGGGTGGCCACCGCTGCGACACGTATGCTTTCGTCCGGCTCGGCATAACTGCCATCCGGACGTTGAGTGATCATTTCCTGCAATGCAGGTTTCAGATTCGCATTCGCACTGGTGACGAGTGTTTTGACCGCCGCTTTACGAATGGCGGGATCTTCTGCATGCAGATTCACAGTCGCGATCAGCATTTGCAGCAATGCGCCGATTTCAGGATCTTTTTCTTTGACATACGCCTTGTTCAGTAAAGGCAGTTGTTCCGGCGTCGCTTCTTTTTGCAGCGCATGCGCCGCCGCCAGACGGACTGCGCGCTCCGGGGCAAACAGCTTCAGACCAGATAAGGCGCTGTCGACTGCAGCACGCAAGCGATTGTTAATCGCAATGACATCAGCACCATCAGGCAAAGCGACTTTTTTGCCATCGGCTAAAGCGATGAACTGCTCACCATCAGGCAGAAAAACCTGATCGTCTTTGAAATATAGTTCTTCATTTTTAAGTGCAGTCAACACTTTCGCGGCTTCATCATTCGCCAGCGCGGCTATCGTATTGACGGCAGCGATACGCGCATCCGGATCATCGCCCGCCAGCGCTTTAAGCTGACTCGCGTCGATCGCTGCATGCGCTGTTGCCGGTAGCAACACAGCGAACAAGACGCCGAACAAGATGCCACGTAATCTGCCACATAAGATGTCACGTAATCTGCCAAGTAAGATGCCGGGGATAGTGACAAGCAGTCGTGCCAACGTTTTCTGGAATGTCATAGTTCTGCAGACGCATTCATTCGTGGAAATTTCTTGAAATTCTGTTGTAGGCGGAAACGGGAACATGCCGCTTCCGCATTGGCAGACCAAAATTGGCAGATCAAAGCCAGGCAACATTCCCCATACGCGCGAGCAACGACCTGGTCAGTCGGGAAAACACCAGGAAGTGCTCACGCAAGGAGGAAACTGTCGCGCTGCTTACAGCTTTTGCTTACCTTCATTGCCCTTGATATACGGGCTCCATGGTTGCGCACGGATAGGCGCTTTGGTTTTGTAGACGACGCTGAACTGGCCGTCTGCTTTAATCTCACCGATCATGACGGGTTTATGCAGATGATGATTCGTAGCGTCCATGGTCAGTTCAAAGCCGGATGGCGCTTTGAAAGTCTGCCCGCCCATCGCTGCGATCACTTTATCGGTATCCGTGGATTTGGCTTTTTCCACCGCTTGCTTCCACATATAAATGCCGACGTAGGTTGCTTCCATCGGGTCATTCGTCACCACGGTGGCAGCATTCGGCAATTTTTTCGCGACCGCATACGCCTTCCATTTTTTGATGAATTCCGCATTCACCGGATTTTTGACGGACTCAAAGTAATTCCATGCTGCCAGATGGCCGACTAGTGGTTTGGTATCGACACCGCGCAATTCTTCTTCACCAACCGAGAACGCCACGACAGGCACATCGGTCGCTTTCAGACCGGCATTACCAAGCTCCTTGTAAAACGGCACATTCGAATCGCCGTTGATAGTCGAGATCACAGCAGTTTTTCCACCGGCAGAAAATTTCTTGATATTCGCAACGATGGTCTGGTAATCAGAATGACCAAACGGTGTGTAGACTTCATCGATATCACTGTCTTTCACGCCTTTGCTATGCAGGAAAGCGCGCAGGATTTTGTTGGTCGTGCGTGGATAGACATAATCCGTGCCCAGCAACACGAAACGTTTTGCCGCGCCGCCTTCTTTCGACATCAGGTATTCTGTCGCCGGTATCGCTTGCTGATTCGGTGCAGCACCGGTGTAAAACACGTTTTTCTCCAGCTCTTCGCCTTCATATTGCACAGGGTAAAACAGCAGGCTGTTCAATTCTTTAAAGACCGGCAACACCGATTTGCGTGATACCGATGTCCAGCAACCAAACACCACCGACACTTTATCCTGCGACACTAACTGCCGTGCTTTCTCAGCAAACAAAGGCCAGTTGGATGCCGGATCAACGACAACGGCTTCCAGTTTTTTACCCATCACGCCGCCCTTGGCATTGATTTCATCAATCGTCATCAGCGCCACGTCTTTCAGCGATGTTTCGGAAATCGCCATCGTGCCTGAGAGGGAATGCAAAATGCCAACCTTGATCGTATCTGCTGCCAGTGCCTGAGCCATCCAGCCCGATGTAGCGAGCGCCATTGCGCCAATTGCTGTTGCTTTCAAAACCGTACGACGTGTCATGATTTCTCCTGAAGGTGGTGGGTAACAAAGAAACTGCAAGCTTCACCAGCCTATGAGCAGATAGCGTGCCACGTTCGCAAAAAGCCTGAAAAATCTGCCAGCGCATCCTGAAATAGAGAGAATTTGGGGGAGTATATGCAGAAAACAGCCTTATCTCCTTATGAATATTGGGCTGTTTTACATACTGGGGGGAGTATATTTAGTGCTTGCGGAGGCGTTTTTTCGGCCTGGCGAGGCTCCGTCGCTGTGCGGGGTGCGCCAGCTTGAGATAATTTGCGGCGCGAATGCCCCGCAATGTCTCAGTGCGGACGCAGTTGTGATTTCAGATCTGTGCGTGATTCGGTCAGACAGGCATCTGCCTGAACCAGAACGGGGCGAAAAGTATCTGGATCTGAAACGCGATGCGCTTTCTGTCTTTTTCGGTGCAGCCCTGCATTCGCATTGTGCGCAATGAATAAAAGCAACGCGCAAAAAAAATACGGAGACTGTCTGTTCAGTCTCCGTACCCTTGTTCTGGACGGTGGCCAACCCGCTATCTGCTGATCCGGCACACCTTGTTACCGTCATACATATCAGTTGTATGTACAGTAACTGAGATGAATCATACCAAGAAATTGTGTCATTGCCATGACATACATCAAAAGAATTGTGCTTGCCTGGCGCCGCACTGTTTTTATACCTTACCGCATTTACTTCGTACGGCCATAGGTGTCTTCAAAACGGACGATATCGTCCTCACCCAGATAACTGCCGGACTGCACTTCGATGATTTCCAGCGGTATCGCGCCCGGATTCGCCAGCCGGTGCACCTCACCCAGCGGAATATAAGTGGATTGATTTTCCGTCAGCAGCATGACTTTATCGCCGCAAGTGACTTCGGCCGTTCCTCTGACCACGACCCAGTGTTCAGCGCGGTGATGATGCTTTTGCAGGCTCAGGCTGGCACCGGGCTTGACCTGTATGCGTTTGACCTTGAAGCGTTCCTCTTCATCAATGCTGTCATACCAGCCCCATGGGCGATACACCTTGCGGTGCAAAGTATGTTCGTGCCGCCCCTGCTGCGTTAATTGCGCCACAATCGCCTTCACATCCTGACTCTGGCGACGGTCGGCCACCAGCACGGCATCCGGCGTTTCGACGACCACCAGATGATCAATGCCAACGGTGCTGACGAGGCGGCTGGACGAATAAATCAGGCTATTACTGGAATTGGTCTGTATCACATCGCCATAGGTCACGTTCGCCCGCGCATCCTGTTTGCCGACCTGCCAGACCGCATCCCACGCGCCGAGATCGTTCCAACCGGCGGCCAGCGGAATCATGCGTATGTCAAAAGCTGACCCCGGGCATTTTTCCATCACGGCATAATCGATAGAGTCTGCAGGAATCTTGACAAAAGCGGCCGCGTCGGGGCGGATGAATTGAGCATCACTGGTTTTCTCAGACCAGGATAATCTGGCTGACTCAGCAATATCAGGCCGGAATTGCGCCAGCGCTTTCAACCAGGTGCTGGCTCTGAGCACAAACATGCCGCTATTCCAAAGGTACTCGCCGCTGTCCAGATATTGCTGCGCCGTCGCTGCATCGGGCTTTTCGGCAAACTGCGCGACTGCAGATTCGCCAAATGATGCGGCCTGCCCGGTTCTGCGGATATAGCCGTAGCCAGTTTCAGGGCGATCAGGCGTAATGCCTAAAATAATAATCGCGCCATCGCTGGCGGCACGCACGCTCTGCTGTAATGCGCTGGTGAACGCGGCGTCATTTTGTATGGTCTGATCTGCCGGCGTCACCACCAAGACTGGATCATCGCCGTTGGCGGTAGCTTCGAGCGCCGCCAGCGTCAATGCCGGTGCGGTATTTTTCCCGGCGGGTTCCAGTAACAGACTGGCCTGAACCGACTTCATTTCACGCAATTGATCGAGTGCCAGAAAACGGTGCTCTTCATTGGTCACGATCAGTGTAGGACTGACCTGAATATCGGCATCAGCAATTGCATTCACGCGTTGCACAGCCTGCTGAAACAGGCTGGTCGTGCCAGACAACACCAGAAACTGTTTAGGAAAACCAGCGCGTGACAAGGGCCACAGGCGGGTGCCTGAACCTCCACATAAAATTACCGGAACAATTTTAGTCATTGATAATTCCCGCCTGCATTACTTCAATCATTAGCGCTTATTCGCGCTTCATCCTGGAATTCGCCTGCTGCTTTACTCGGCGGATTCCAGCAACTGTTCGCTGGTTCTGCCGAAACGACGTTCGCGCTTCTGGAACGAGGCGATCGCTTCATCCAGCGATTTGCCATCGAAATCCGGCCAGTAGGTATCGGTAAAGAAAAATTCGGAATAAGCCATTTGCCACAGCAGGAAATTCGATATGCGCGCCTCGCCACCGGTGCGTATCAGCATATCTGGTGGCGGCGCATACGCCATAGACAATTTTGATGACAGCATTTCTTCGGTAATGCTGTCCTGATCCAGCCCTTCACGAATCAAGGCATTACAGGCATTGACGATATCCCAGCGACCACCGTAATTGGCGCAGATCGTCAGCGTCAGCCCGGTATTGGCGGCGGTTTTTTCTTCTGCGTTGCGGATCAGCTCTTTGAGTTCGGTGTCAAACTTGCTCAGATCACCAATGATTTTCAGACGGATATTGTTCTGGCACATATTATTAATCTCAAGTACCAGCACTTTCCGGAACAACTTCATGAGCAGTGAGACTTCCTCCGGTGGACGACGCCAGTTTTCTGAGCTGAACGCAAACAAAGTCAGATAGCGCACGCCGCGATTACAACACGCTTCCACCACTTTATTGACGGCATTCACCCCTTTGGTATGACCGGCAAAACGGGGCAACAATCGTTGCTTCGCCCATCTGCCGTTACCATCCATAATGATTGCGATATGTTCGGGGATGTTTCCTGATTCAGCCTTGGCGGGCTTACTTAAGTCTTTACTCATACAATTTACATTCTTTATTTAACACGTCTATCCAAGATAACAACCTCCAAGAATGTCACAACGTTGATACGAGCACATCAATTTCGAAGGTATCAGTCATCAGTCCACGTTCCGGGCGACTTATCTGGTACGCGGGGGATTATAAAAGACTTCACCGGAAACCAAAGGATTAATCTGCAATTCAACTCTGAATTTATTTTCAATTAAACAATATTTAACTCTTCTTGCAAGCCACTCGCCCGCAGCGTCAGACGCCCGATTGCATGGCTCAGCACACCGGATACCGGCGTCAGCAGGCTGAAATTCTGCTTTGCCCGCGTAATACCGGTATAAATCAGCTCGCGGGTAATCACTGGCGACGCTTCGGCCGGCAATACCATCACCGTATGCTGAAATTCAGACCCTTGGGATTTATGCACGGTCATTGCGAACGCGGTTTCAACATGGCGCAAACGTGAGGTCAGCACGTGGCGCAATTTATCGCCATCCAGAAAATAAACCCGTTGTACCTTGTCTTTACTGAAGTCAGGCAAGGTCATACCGATGTCGCCGTTAAAAACACCGGTACCGTAATCGTTACGGGTAATCATCACCGGACGCCCGCTATACCATTCATTACGGCTGTTGATGTGTCCCAGTTGATGCAGGTGTCGTTCGATGGCCTGATTCAAACCACTGACGCCCCAATCGCCTTCCCGGACGGCGCACAGAATACGGAATGATTCGAATGCTTTCAGAACAGCAATCACCCATAGATGAAACTGCGCTTCATCGCCACCCTGCGGCCTTTGTGCCAGCAATTGCAGATAAGTGAAATAACCGCCCCCTGCGCCAGCCCTGCCATACAAAGCCATTTGCAATAGCGTTTTTTGCTGGGCAGATTCGGCCCAGAACAGGACTTGCTCATCCGCGCGGCGCAAACAATCAATCGCAAGGTCTGTCTGCCCGCTGTTCACAGCCAGTGCCAGCGTGCCGATGGCACCGCTGAACCTACGGCTTTTTCTGAGCATCACGGTCTGCTGCGCAATCACGCTGCCATCGGCAATGAACTCTGCCGGAATCTGTTTGCCGCAGGCGCTGGCAATATAGCGCGCCGTGGCAGGCGAGTAATTTCCAGATTCGGCGCGATCGCACAAATCGCCCAACACCGCCCCCGCCTCTACCGATGCCAACTGGTCTTTATCGCCCAGCAAAATCAACATGGTGGAATCTGGCAGCGCCGCTAACAGCGAGGCCATCATTTCCAGATGTACCATCGATGCCTCATCCACGATCAGCACGTCAATATCCAGCAGATTTCCCGCATGATGCCGAAATGCCCGCGTATCAGGGCGAGCGCCCAGCAAACTATGCAGCGTACGCGCGGCACCGATACGGTTGGTCAATTCCGCCAGCGGCAGCGCAGGGCCGATTTTTTCTGCGAGTTCCGACAAAGCATGATCAATCGCCTGCTTCAGGCGCGCTGCAGCTTTACCGGTCGGCGCGGCCAGTGCGATGCGCAAACGTTCGGGCTGTGCGGACAAGGCAAACAACAAGGCCAGCAGCCGCGCCACGGTGTAGGTTTTCCCCGTACCAGGCCCGCCGGTAATGACAGAAAAATGGCTGCGGACAGCAATCGCACAAGCGGTCTTTTGCCAGTCAATCTCGTCGGAAGCGTTGAACAAGATATCCAGCCAGCGCGACACTGCTGCCACATCGACAGGCATCAAGGCAGATGCGCGCTGTCTGACGGCATTGGCAATCGCCATTTCATGTCGCCAGTAACGACGCAGATACAGGCTGTCTCTGTGCAACACCAGCGGTTGCTGCTGATCGTCCTGACTTTCCATGTCAGCGGCATAAATTTGTGCGGAACTACCGAGTACATCCAGCCAACCGACCACGTCGGCAGGCAATTCCATATCAGCGATCAGCGTTTCCCACAGCGACACATCCCATCCCAACAAAGCACAAGGATCAGTCACCAAGGCGTCGAGTTTGATACAACTATGACCAAGCGCTTCAAGTTCACATAACAAGCCAACTATCAGCATCTGGCGCTGGTCCTGCATGCCGAGGCTGTGCATAAAGCGAACAAAAGCAACGGACAAAAGACGGACATGGCCACGCTCTGCATATTGTTTTAGCCGTTCCAGCACTGGCGGTGTCGCTACCATCATGATGGGAATTCCTTTGTATCATTAACCGATCTATGATCATCGCGCATCATCTGATCGAGTCTGGCGAGAAATTCCGAGTCTGATTCAAGATGGTAACAACCATGCGTCTCTTCGTTGGCAACGCCGCGCATAAAGAAAAAAATCGCACCGCCAAGATGGATGTCAGGGTCGTAAGCCTCACCGATACGCAACTGCAACAAGCGGTGTAAGGCCAGCATATAGATCGCTCCCTGCACATCATATCGATGCGCCGCCATGGCAGAGGCGAGACCCGCTTTGTGATAACTCAGATCGTCAACACCAACAACATTCGACTTGTAATCCAGCACCCAGTACTTTCCTTCATATTCAAACACCAGATCGGCAAAACCCATCAGCAAACCATGCAACTCGCGTTCACCCAGGGCATCGCATGGTATGCCGTCCAGAAAAAATTCCTGACATAAGCGATCTATCTTCTGCGCATTCACCCGCTCACACGGAAACCAGAATTCCATCTCGGGCAAAAACGTCGATAGCCCTATCAGGCTGGCATTCGCTGGCAATAAGGGGGTCGTGACGATGCGCCTTAGCCAGACGATGATATCGTCCAGATGATTATCCCAGCCTGCGCGCTGACAACGGGAAGTCAGTCTGGCATCAAAGCTGTCGGACTCTATGAAATCAAAGCCCTCGCCCGCCATCCATTCGAGCTGCTCATGTAAAAATTGTCCCGGCATCGCACCACGCGGAAAACGATGCCAAGCGCTGTTGCCCGATGCCGACACAGGTGCGGTGTCATCGTCTTCCAGCAGCTTGCTGTCCTGCACCCGGGTCATACTGCTGGTGGACGTCATACCGCGTGTCAGCGAGGTAAAACTACCAACCGCCCAGTCGCGTTCAAATTCGTGTTTGTACTCAGGCATTTCCACCAGGCTTTGTTTCGTTTCCTGGCGCTTGTAGATATTAACGTCCGGTAACTCTGTAACGTCAATGATAGCGATATCGTTGCAATCATCGCGCATTTTTTGCAAAGCATCGTACAGGGCGTCAGCCTCCAGTGTCGTTTCCCCCGCCAGCAGATAGCCAAACGCAGACTCGTGTATTTTGTCCTGATTCGAGGAGATACCCAGCCACAGCGCATGCACGGCGCGGGTGACCGCCACATAAAACAGGCGGATGTCCTCTTCTTTTCTGGCACGGTTCACTGCATCCAGCGCTGCCTGCGATAAAGCAAAATCAATTTTCCGCACACCGGATTCATCGACGTAATCAAAGAAACTGCGGTTCATCCGGGTCGTCACCCGGGTCGATACGGCAAATGGCAGATACACCAACGGATATTGCAAGCCCTTGGATTTATGTATCGTAATCACCTTGACTAGTTTTGCGTCGCTTTCCAGTCGCAAGATGTGTTCATCGCTGTGCTGACTATCGTCCGACATTTGCTCTGCCAGCCAGCGAACCAGCGATTGTTCGCCATCCAGTTGCATGCTGGCCGTTTCAAGCAATTCAGCCAGATGCAGGATATTGGTTAAACTTCGTTCGCCGCCGACTTCGCTGAGTAGTTTTGCCGGTAATTCCAGCATGTGAATAAAACGCCGGATCGCAGCAAGTGCGCCCTGCCGTTGCCAGACAGAGTGCAGTTCTTTTAATTGCCCGGTACAGTTTTCCCACGCCTCATCGTCGGACGCCAGCGTGACCAGTTGCGCGATGCTGAGTTTCGCTGTTTTGGTGGCAAACGCAGCACGACCGATAGTGTCATCCAGCGGATTCGCGAATGCATGCAGCCAACGCAAGACATCTCTGGCCTCGTCGCTATTGAGTACCGAATCTTTATCTGACAAATACACGCTGGCGATATTTCGCTTTTGCAGTGCGCTGCGAACGGCTTCGGCTTCAAATTTATCCCGCACCAGAATCGCGATATCCGCCGCCTGCAATCGCTGCATTCCCTGTGCGCCCTGAAAACCCGTCCGCGGGCTATTCAGTTGCATCACAATATGCTCGGCACAGTGTTCCGCAAAAAAATAAAGATACTCGTCTTTTTTCATATCCGGATTCGCCGATGCCCACAGATTCAGCGCTTTGACTTCACCATCGGCATTGACGAATTTTTCTGCCCGGCCATGTGCGGCGACCGCTTCAAATGGCATGGGATCGGATGCCGCGCGCCGGAACCGGAAAGCACCGGCGGCAAACGCGGCATCGTCATTTGTTTCCGCGTGCAGAAACACATGATTCACCGCATGCACCAGCGCATGGGTGGAACGGAAGTTGGTGCCCAGCAGATAATGGCGACCCGTGGTCGCTTCGCGGGCAGCCAGATAACTTTGTATATCAGCACCGCGAAAACCGTAAATCGATTGTTTAGGATCGCCAATCAGAAACAAGCCCTGCGTCGCCGCGTTCTCGTTAATACGATAAATCGCGTCAAAAATCGCATACTGATCTGGCGAGGTATCCTGAAATTCATCAACCATCGCCACCGGATATTGCTGACGGATACGCAGATTCAGTGCCGCCGCATTCGGCCCGCTGACTGCTGCACGCAAGCGTTGCAACATATCGTTAAAACCAAACTGGCGACTGCTACGCTTGAGCAAATCCGCACGGGCAACGATGACAGAAACGGCATGCCGATACAGCGCATGTTTCATCGGTTCGATCTCCCGCAGCATTGCAGCGAGCGGTGCTACGTCGTTAAATACGGCGGGAATAACCGGTTCATATCCTTTATTACATGCGCTCAGTAAGGCATCCGGTGTCAGCTTTTCTGCGGCGGTGTCAAAGCCATCCGGCCATACCAGCGAAGGTGTCTGCGCCCAGACTTTCAGACCTGCCAGCCACTTATCCAGCGAGGCGGGTTTTAATTTGGTCGCACTGAATTGTTTCGGTGACGCCTCTCTTTGCGCGGCAAACCATTGCATCATCTGATCGGCTTTCTCTACCCAGCCTGCTTTCAGACCGACCAGAATTTTTTCCTGCTCCGCCAATGTCTGCGCAATAAAAACGGATAAAGGCTGCGTGATACGCTCACCAAGCAAACCGGCAAACGGCACCAGCTTCAATACAGCAGCTGAAAGTGCAGGTGCATCATTCCAGAACGAGGTCACCAGTGAAAACCCATCGCTATCAAGCGGATACACCTGCTGCCGCCAGTAATCCAGCGCGGCATTTTCGAGTAAGGAAGACTCGCTGGCGATCAGCTCTTCATCGAACAGACAAGCACTATCAAACGCATGCTCTTTGAGCATACGCTGACACCATGCATCGATCGTAAAAATCGCCGCTTCATCCATAGCCTGCGCCGCCATACTGAGTCGATACGCCGCCTGTTGTTGCAATTCCTGCGTAGGATAAGCCTGTATCAATTCGCTGATGAAATGATCATTCGCGGGCACCTCGCCAGACCTGAAGTAGCCAGCAGCTTCAGTCAGCCGCTGCCGTATGCGATCCGACAATTCTCTGGTTGCGGCACGCGTGAACGTCATCACCAGAATTTCTGAGGGATGTAAAGCGCGTTGAAACGCATGCTCACCGCCATGCCCCAGCACCAGACGCAAATACAATGCGGCGATGGTCCAGGTTTTTCCGGTTCCAGCACTCGCCTCAATCAGGCGACTGCCATGTAAAGGAAAGCTTAATGGATGCAGTAGATGGCTCATTCTGATTCTCCCGTCTCTGTCGTCGCACTCAGAGGCGTTACCTGAATCTCACGCGCCCATTGGAATAAGGGCTCATACAATGTTCTGGCGACGTTTTCCCAATCAGGCTCGGCACTTAATGCAGAAAAATCAGGCCACATCCTCGCCAGATAAGGGCTTTCTACTTCGCCGCTCATGTTATAGCCACCGTCATAGGTTTGTTGTGGGTTATCACCTGCAATCAGCGCCAGCGCGGTCTTACAGGCGACCGGCAAAATACCATCAAGACCCGCGCGCCATAATGCAATCAGCGTTTCCAGTGTTGCTGTCGCGGCAGCCTGCGCCAAAGGCGGCATGCACAGGCTGGCATCGCGTGCGACCAGATAAAAAGTCACAGGATAATTCAGGCTCGCGGCGACTAATTGCCTGATCCAGATATCAATCACTTTATCTGCACGTAATTCGCCCTTGGCATTGCACACTTTGCTAGCGATCTGCATGATGGAAACGGTTTGCTCACCATCAGTACGCAGGTTTTCCAGCCAATCCGAGATACTGATATTCTTACTGATATTCTGACAGTGAAACTGCACCGGCAACTTCGCTGCAGGATCAGGGAATAATTCACATAATTTCAGCCACGCTGTTTGCACCGGCATCATTTCAGCCACCAGCAGACGCTGCCATTTTTTCCCCATAAAGCCTACCGGCAACAGCCCCTCACGTGAAAGCTGCGCAGATTTTTCGGTCAGTTTTGTTTCAAGCTCAACGATATTGCCCGGTACATCACCGCTATTGATCAGCCTGTCATTCAGAAAATACTCTTGTAAAGCATCGAGATTGAAAGGTTCCTCAGTGCCGGTCATTTGCTCTTCATCAGCAAATTGCACCCCTAAGCGCTGTTGAAAAAAATGGGCAACGGGCTGACGGACGAAGCGACTCAATTCTCTGAGTTTCAGACTCAGATCGGCATCATCTCCCATGACAGGAACACTATGATCAGCCGCAAACTGTTGCGCTTGCTGTTGTGTTTGTAGCTGCGTTTGCAAATACGCGGCCCCCCATTCACGCGCATACGTCAGCGGCCGGTCCGGCCCTGCAAAAAAATACGCGCGGCTGAACGCCTGCATAGGATATTCATGTGTGTGCTCTTGCAAATCAATATCCCAGCCCGCATTCAGATAATCACGCAGCTGAGATACCAACACAGACGGCGGCTGTTCAGAATTATCACGAATATTTTTTCCTACCCAACTGACGTAAAGCCTGGATCGTGCAGCCAGAATCGCCTCCAGCATCAGATACCTGTCATCGTCACGCCGCGAACGGTCACCGGGTCGCGCCATTCCTTGCAGGGCCAGCAAATCAAAATCGACCTGACTCGTTCTGCGCGGGAAATCACCTTCATTCATGCCTAACAGACAGACCAGTTGGAACGGCATCGAGCGCATGGGCATGAAGGTACAGAAAGTCACGCCACCAGAAATAAAACGATGATTCAGCGTTGCCTCGTCAATTGACGCCAGCCATGGTTCGCGGAAAACCGCCAGCGGAATCGCTTCGTCAAAATGCGCCTGCTCACACGCATTCAGATACTTGTCGAGTGACTCATGCAACCGTGCCAGCAACACCCTGTCGCTCTCGCCTGAGGCGGCAAAAAAATCAGTCAGTAATTGCCGCGCCTGCTCGGCCCAGACCAACGGTGTCTGCGGTAATGCCAGTCTGTTTTGCCATGCAATCAGCGCTTCGACAAATTCGGCAAGACAGCCCGCCAGTGCAGATGACAGCCCGCCAACTTCAGCGTATGGCTCTATGTCTTGATAGTGCTGCTGAGCGCCATTCGCATAACCAAGCAACATACGGCGAATGCCGAAAATCCAGGAATTCTGCTCACCAGTCGCGCCCAGCCCCAAGCCGTCCCTATGCTGTTGATTTAAGCCCCAACGGATTCCGGCACCATTAATCCAGGTTTTCAGTACCGGTAAATCTTCTTCATCCAGACCAAAGCGCGCCGCAATCGCGGGAACTTCCAGTAAATCCACAACTTCATTCTGCTGACAGCGCTGCTGCGGCAGGCGTAATAACCAGTCGAGTGCCACCATCACCGGATTCGTTTTACGATCAGAGACGTCGCCTATCTCATACGGAATATAACGTTGATCCGTCCGTTTATATTGGCCGAACACGGCGCGTATTGACGGTGTGAACTGTGCAATATCCGGCACCATAACCACCACATCACGCGGACGAATTGTATTGTCCGCTTCTGCAAAAACCCCTAACAGACGGTCATGCAGAATCTCAACTTCCCTCTGGACACTATGCGCCAGATGAAACTCTATCGAAGTATCTGTCGGGGCAACTGGCGAACGGGGATGTTCCGCTAACGGCAGCAAATCGCGTATCGCCGCCTGCACTTGCGTCAGCAAAGAGTGTCCTGCTTCTTCTGAAAATAAATCAATTTTTAAACCGGCAAAACCTGTGCGCGCCAATTCAGCCTGATCAAACTCATCGAGCATGCGGACGAAGTCGCGCCCCAGACGCCCCCAGCCAGCCAGCAAAGGATGGGCGTGGGCATGTAATTCTTCAATCGGGATCAGGGATAAATCAGTTTGATTTCGCAATTGTTGCCGCTTGAACTGCGCCCTGAACAACTCGCGCCCCTCAATAATATCGCCCCAGAAATACTGACAGGGATTGGGCACGGCGAGTATGACTTGCGTATGATGGGCCAACGCAGATAATGCTTCCAGTGTCTGCCGCGGCAACGCAGAGACGCCGAATAAAACGACCCGGCGCGGCAATGGTGTGGCTGGCGCAACACCGCCGGAGGCCGCGTCCACAAAGCGCCGGTGCACATTCACGCGCCCCAGCAAACGCTCTGCCTCAGGTAAATCAGCCAGAATCGCTCGCCATAATTTGGCCTGCCAGCGCTGATCTGCCGGCAATGGTACGAGCTCGCCGTTCGCGCGACGCAACTGATCCAGCCCCAGACTCCAGTCCTGTAACCAGTCAGTCCGGTACACCTGATATAAATCGATCAGATCTGCCAATCTGGACACCAGTTGATAGCGCCGTTCGGCATCGCCATCGGCCAGAAAATGTTTTAACGGAGAAAAATCACTATCCTGCAACAACGAGGGAATCAGGCGCATCAGCCGCCAGGTCAGGGGCATTTTATCGAGTGACGATGTTGAGGGTATCTCTGCTTTACCGAGCATGGAACGATAGATTGTCCACAAGAAACGACCAGGCAGTTCGATACGATTCGCCGCGCTGATGTCGAAATTCTCTGCCAGCGATATTTTGAGCCACTCAGCCACGCCGTTTGACTGCACCAGGAAAATATCTTTTTCCAGCGGCGACAAGGGGTTGCGTCGTATCCACTCAAATACGGCCGCACTCAACTGCTCCAACTGATTACTGTGCAAAATAATCAGCCCTGGCTTGATCATTGAAGGCATAAAAATAGGCGAGAACTGTTATGGGATAGTAGAAACAGGAATGTCCGGCTCAGCTGTCTGCTGTTTAAAACGGAACCGATGCAAGCGTACCGGCACAGACGAAACTGTCCGGTATTTTTACATAAGTCACTCAGGGAGATATTAAAATTTTACCGCTGGTGCGTATGTTCCGCAGCGTATGAACACTCAGCAATACCATCCCGCAGATGGGACAGAACAAAGACATCAATCGGACCGGGTTAATGCTGATTCACAAATACCCTGACGGATAATCCGCATATCATTTCACGCGCTGCTTACTGAGCTTACGTGCCAAAGTGCGTCTGTGCATACCCAGACGTCGCGCTGCTTCGGAGATATTGAACTCGGATTCCACCAGCACTTCGTGTATGCGTTCCCACTCCAGCGTTTTAATTGAGGTCGGACGATTCGTCAGCTCCAGATCGGTGACACCGGCGACATGGCCGAAAGCGGCTTCGATATCATCGGTATTCGATGGTTTTGCCAGATACTGACAAGCACCCAGTTTCACGGCTTCCACGGCAGTCGCAATGCTGGCAAAGCCGGTCAGCACCACAATTTGCATGGACGGTACTTGCTGATGCAACATCTGCACACAGGCAAGCCCGGAAGCATTGCCGTTTAATTTCAGGTCAACGACCGCAAACTGCGGAGAGTGTGACTTGAGTATTTCTTCTGCCGCTTCCAGACTTTCTGCATGCAATACGGTATAAGCACGTCGCTCAAACGAACGACACAGGGTACGCGCGAATGCAGTATCGTCCTCGACAATCAGCAACAGACGACTTTCTGACATATTCAAACCTTTTTTATAGCATTAACGCTGACAGTGGCAGCTCTATTTTGACAACGGCACCACCATCCTGCCGGTTACGGGCAATCACAGAGCCGCCTAATTTACGAACAACATTCACCACAAAGTAAATACCCAGACCACTGCCCGGACGCCCTTTGGTCGATTGATAAGGCTGCCCCAGATTTTCCAGTATCGAGGGTAAAAAACCCGGACCGGTATCGGTCACAACGATGACCAGCACATCTGCGTCTCTCGATACTGTCAGGGCAAGCCATGCAGGTGAAGCTTCAAGCGCATTATCTAACACATTGCATATCATCTGCTTGAGAGCAGAATCAAACACGACAGGAACATCCTGCTGAATCTGATTTTCAAAGATGAATGTCTGTACCGGACGCGTCGTACGGAAATCGTCGACCAGTTGTTTGAGAAAGGTATTGATCGTCGTTTTGACAGAAGATTCGCCACGCGCTTCTCCGGCGGACAATAAAATACTGCTGAGTGTCGTTTTACAGCGTTGCAACTGCCTTTGCATTTCACTCAGGTCTTCGATTAAATCAGGATTATTGCTGAATTCGGGCATCCTCCTCCAGTCGCCCAGAATGACGGACATCGTTGCTAAAGGTGTACCCAGTTCATGCGCCGCGCCAGACGCCAGCAAGCCCATTTTCACTATGTGTTCTTCCTCGGTGGATCTCTGGCGGGCATCTGCCAGCTGTGCATCACGCACTTTTAAATTGCCGCTGATGCGCGTCAGAAAAAACACCAGCAAGCCAGCGTTCAGTAAAAAACAAATGATCATGCCATCGATATATAACTCTGGCATGCCACCGTTGTTATCTGAGGGCAAAAGTAAGGGGTGAGAAAATTTCGATAAACCGAGCAGGCAAAGACCACTGATCGCCACGATCAGCCAGGTTGACCATACTTCCAGCAAAACGGCGCTGAGTATGACCTGCAACAGATATAAAAAAATGAAGGGATTGGAGGTACCACCGCTCAGATACAGCTGCGCCGTCAGAATAGCGACATCGACCAGCAGCGCAAAAAATAATGCCCGGTTGGATACTTTCGTTTCCTCGTGCCAGCGCAAATGACTGGCGATATTGAAAGCAATTAACACCGCCAGCACAAACGCCATCGACAATACCGGCAAACGTATGCCGAATCCGCCGACAACCAGTGCGATCGTCGCAATCTGACCAAACACGGCCAGCCACCGCAGATGAATCAGTTGCAACATATTTTTGTGGCCAGCTGAACTCTCGTATTCTTCGGCGATGCTGGCTACGATATCCCGGTGATTTTCAGTCTTGCCGAACATCCTGATGTCCCCCATTTTCACTATGACGCTGCATCTTATTCAGACGACGGCGGTCTTCGCGGATAACCAGATAATATCCGCCCGCCACCATCAAAGCGAGAGCATACCAAGTAAGTGCATAGACCAAGTGATTGTTATGAAATGAGATAACGGTTAAACCGGCAACCGGTGCCTGATGTTCGTTTGCCAGCAAGGATTTGTAGCCTGAATCTGACTGACTGCCGGTAGCATCGGCGTCGATAAAATAAGGAGCAATCGGCGACAAGTTATGTTTTTTACCGATCGCAGCAACGTCACGCGAATACCAGCGGTCAGCCGCAGCATCGTTTTTACGTAAGAATCCGCCATCGGGCTCACTCATACGCAATAATCCTGTGATACTCACGGTCTGCCGCTGTTCCGGATGTGGTGCGGCTTTCGTTTTATTCAGTGCGGGAACAAAGCCACGGTTCAGCAGCACAACACTGCCATCAGCCTGGCGCAACGGCGTCAGCACCCAGTAGCCGCTACCGAGTACCGTCGATGCCTGCACATAACTGGTCTGCTCAGACAATAACAGCCCACTGACCTGCACATGTCGGTATTCGTCGTTCGCGGCATTCACTCCCGACCAAAGCTGTTGATCAGGAGCGGCTATTGCCGTTGCATGCACACGTTGCCCGACGCGGGCGATCAGATCGAGTTTCCATTGCAAGCGATAAATCTGCCATGTACCGAGAAAAGCAAAGCACAAAAAAAATACCCCCGCGCACATCGCAAGAGCACGTCTTACGAATAATGAACGGGGGATGTCTGTTGCTGCAACCGGGGGCTGCGCCCCGGCATTCAGATCACTCATGGCATATTGCGCATGTTGTGCATTTCATTTGGATTTTCAGTATGTTTCAGTGATTCAGGTGTTGTTTCATGCTGCATGCCTGGCATCATATTGTTATTCAGATGATACATGACCCACAGTGAGCCGCTCATCAGAATCACCACCACCATGCCGGTAAACACCAGTGCCAGCATATTCCAACCACCTTCCGAACGTGCATTCATGTGCAGGAAATACACCATGTGCACCACCACCTGCACCGCAGCCAGTGCCAGCAAGACAAAACCTGTCGTGCCGGAATTGCTGAAGACTTTGCCCATTACCAGCCAGAATGGAATGACAGTCAGAATGACTGCCAGCACAAAACCGATGACATAGGTTTTCAGGCTGCCATGATCCGCGTGATCGTCATGAGCGTGATGTCCATGATGACCGTGGTCCGCATCATGTGTTGTATGTTCGTGATGTGCACTCATGGCAAAACTCCCATCAGGTAGACAAAGGTAAATACACCGATCCAGATCACATCCAGGAAATGCCAGAACATGGACAGGCACATCAGGCGACGATTGTTTTCAGTCGTCAAACCATGACGTTTTAATTGGAACAGCAAAGTGACCAGCCAGACGATACCAAAAGTCACGTGCAGACCGTGCGTTGCCACCAGAGCAAAGAACGAAGTCAAAAAGCCACTGCGTTGAGGGCCCGCACCTTCATGAATCAGATGGATGAATTCATATAATTCCAGGCCGATAAAACAAGCACCCAGCAAGCCAGTAACCACCAGCCAGATCAGCGTGTTGTTCAGACGTTTTTTCTGCGCTTCCAGCATCGCAAAACCATAGGTAATCGATGACAGCAACAGTAAAGACGTGTTAATTGCCACCAAGGGCAGATCAAACAATTCGGCACCGGTCGGGCCGCCTGCGTAGTTACGACCGAGTACGGCATACGCGGCAAACAGACACGCAAAAATCAGGCAATCGCTCATCAGATACAGCCAGAAGCCAAGCAGCGTGCCGTTTTCCGGATGATGTTCGAGAACGAAATAGCGCGAACCAGAAGCCTGGCTCATCGCATCATGAGTAGAAATAGATTTATCAGACATGGCTAGCTAACAAACGTGTGCGTTCATTTTCGGTACGGACAACTTCGTCCGCAGGAATGTAGTAATCGCGGTTGTAATTAAAAGTATGGATGATGATGGCGGCCATCATGACGATAAAACCCAGACCTGCCAGCAGCCACATTTGCCAGATCAGTGCAAAGCCACAAGCCGCGCTGAGACCAGCGATGATGATGCCGGCTGCCGTATTTTTCGGCATATGAATTGCCAGGAATCCGGAAGTCGGGCGAGTGTAACCATTCGCTTTCATATCAACCCAGGCATCGTTGTCATGTATGCGTGGTGTGAATGCGAAATTGTATGCAGGTGGCGGAGACGATGTTGCCCACTCCAGAGTACGGCCACCCCATGGATCACCAGTCACATCGCGCAACTGTTCGCGACGCAGATAACTGACCACCAGTTGAATAACGAAACAGGCAATACCGATCGCGATCAGAACCGCGCCGGCGGCAGCGATCTGGAACCATATCTGCAATGACGGATCTTCAAAATGGCTCAGACGACGTGTCACACCCATCAGACCTAATACATACAATGGCATGAACGCGAAGTAGAAACCGATAGTCCAGAACCAGAATGAGCATTTACCCCAGAAGCTGTCGAGCTTATAGCCAAACGCTTTAGGGAACCAGTAGTTAATCGCCGCAAACACACCAAATACGACGCCACCGATAATCACATTATGGAAGTGAGCAATCAGGAACAGACTGTTGTGCAGAACAAAGTCAGCAGGTGGAACTGCCAGCAATACACCCGTCATACCACCGATCACAAATGTCACCATGAAACCCATGGTCCATAACATCGGCACTTCAAAACGGATACGTCCGCGATACATCGTAAACAACCAGTTAAACATCTTCGCACCGGTTGGAATCGAGATAATCATCGTGGTGATACCGAAGAACGAGTTGACACTCGCACCGGAACCCATCGTGAAAAAGTGATGCAGCCAGACCAGATAAGACAAGATCGTGATCACGACCGTTGCGTACACCATCGATGTGTAGCCAAACAGACGCTTGGAACAGAAAGTCGAGACGATTTCGGAATACACACCGAAGCAAGGCAGAATCAGGATGTAAACTTCAGGATGACCCCAGATCCAGATCAGATTCACGTACATCATGGAATTGCCGCCCATGTCGTTCGTGAAGAAGTTGGTACCGAAAACACGATCCAGCGACAACATTGCCAGCACCGCAGTCAACACCGGGAAAGCAGCAACGATCAGCACGTTAGTGCACAACGCAGTCCAGGTGAACACTGGCATCTTCATCATCGTCATGCCAGGAGCACGCATCTTGACGATAGTCACAATCAGGTTCACACCGGAGAGTAAGGTACCGACACCGGCAATCTGTAACGACCAGATGTAGTAATCCACCCCGACATCCGGGCTGCCTAAAATACCCGACAGTGGCGGATATGCAAGCCAGCCGGTACGCGCAAACTCGCCGACGAATAAGGATGCCATCACCAGCAATGCACCGAACGTTGTCATCCAGAAGCTGAAGTTATTCAGGAAAGGAAAAGCAACGTCACGGGCACCGATTTGCAGCGGTACAACGTAGTTCATCAACCCGGTAACGAAAGGCATCGCCACGAAGAAAATCATGATCACGCCATGCGCTGTGAACACCTGATCATAGTGATGCGGTGGCAAAAAGCCGGCCGAGTCACCGAATGCCATCGCCTGCTGCGCACGCATCATCAGCGCATCAGCAAAACCACGCAACAGCATGACCAGACCGAGGATCATGTACATGATACCGATACGCTTGTGATCAATACTTGTCAGCCATTCACGCCACAAGGCTCCCCAGACGCGGAAGTAAGTCAATGCGCCCAGCAATGCCAAGCCACCGAAAGCGACACCAGCGAAGGTAGCAAGAAGAATCGGCTCATGCAAAGGAATCGCTTCCCAGCTGAGACGGCCGAATATCAGCTTAGTCAAATCAATTTGGTCTAACATCTTTATTTTCCAATAGTAACTGGTGGTGTGGTACACACTTCAGCATCCGACCCGCGTGCAGCCTGCTGATTCTGAGCGAGCATAGAAACAACTTTTTCGTTCGCTTTTGATACTGGCTTCACATTCACATCCATAGACATCAATTTATCCATGCAAATCTGATCAGCCCCTACACAGCGATTGAGAATGGCATGAAACAGATCGGCGTCGACGGAACCATAACGACGCACAGGATCTTTGATACTTGGTTTTTCAACCTCCAGATAAGCAGCACGATTCAGATTCAGTTTTTCAGCCTTAGTGGTCTGTACCCACTGATTGAAATTTTCCTGCGTCATCCCATGGAATTTGAAGCGCATGTCAGAAAAGCCTGCACCGCTATAGTTAGCAGAAAAGCCATCATATGTGCCTGCCTTGTTGATCACGGCATTCAATTGCGTTTCCATACCTGGCATCGCATAGATCTGACCAGCCAGCGCTGGAACATAAAATGAATTCATGACAGTGGATGCAGTGATTCTGAAATGAACCGGCACATCGACTGGCGCAATTAATTCATTCACCGTTGCCACACCTTGTTCTGGATAAATGAACAACCATTTCCAGTCCAGAGCAACGACTTCCACGACCAGCGGTTTGACGTTGGCAGAAAGCGGACGATTTTCATCTAATCGTGACAACTTTCGATATGGATCAAGAGTATGTGTAGAAATCCATGTCAACATTCCCAAAACGATGATAATTAACAAAGGGGCTCCCCAGATAATTAATTCGAGTTTGGTTGAATGATCCCACTCAGGATCGTACTTTGCACTGGTATTACTCTGTCTGTAGCGCCATGCAAAAAACAAGGTCAGGAAAATGACAGGAATAATGATGATTAACATCAGGAGAGTAGAAATGACAATCAGCTTGCTCTGCTGAGCGGCGATATCGCCTGAAGGATTTAACACAATAGTGTCACATCCAGCCAACAGTGCAACGCATAGGAGTATTAGTCCGCGCCGAGCTAGTAGGGAAATCATGCAGGAAAGTCCAAGGTAAAGGATAAATCGTGGTAATGTACACGGACTGACTAGCATTAGCGATTGGACGTTTTGTCCCACCCTGCCATAGCTATATCGGGCAGGGCTTCAGGCGTCCGTCGATAAAAACACTACTACGAGAGACGACTATGCCAAGTATCAGCCACAATGGTGAGCAACTCACCAATATTCCTGTACGTCCTGACCTCCTCCCAGCTCCCAGAAACAGTCACGCTGACCATACTTCGATTTCCCCCGGAGAAATCGCCATTGGCGTCGTCATCGGTCGGGCTTCTGAATATTTTGATTTTTTTGTCTACGCCATTGCATCAGTATTAGTGTTTCCTGCAGTTTTCTTTCCATTCGAACAAAGACTGGAAGCCACACTTTATTCATTTGTCATTTTTTCTTTTGCCTTCATCGCGAGGCCGATAGGCACAGTGGCGTTTATGGCGATTCAACGTCATCTGGGGCGGGAAGCAAAACTCACGATTGCTCTGGTCTTACTTGGCATATCTACTGCAGGCATCGCATTCCTGCCCACGTTTTCACATCTTGGCTACGCGTCGATCGTCATTCTTGCGTCGTTGCGTATCGGTCAGGGGCTGGCAATGGGCGGCTCGTGGGATGGATTACCATCTTTACTGGCACTGAATGCACCACAACATAAGCGTGGCTGGTATGCCATGCTGGGGCAGCTCGGCGCCCCGGTCGGCTTCATGATCGCCGGCAGTCTGTTTGCTTATTTACTCTCCAACCTGTCTCCAGAAGATTTTCTGGATTGGGGCTGGCGCTACCCGTTCTATGTTGCCTTCGCGATTAATGTTGTTGCCTTATTTGCCCGTCTGCGCCTGGTTTCTACCAATGAATATGCGCATCTGCTGGACGAACGCGAACTTGAACCGACTAAGATTGTTGAGATGAGCGGCTCTCAAGGACGAAATGTCTTGATCGGCGCATTGGCCGCGTTAGCCAGCTATGCCTTATTCCATCTGGTCACCGTATTTCCCTTGTCATGGCTGACGCTGTACTCCACACGCTCACTGACAGATGTACTTTATATACAAGTAACTGGCGCAGGATTAATGACCTTAGGTGTGATCGTGTCTGGTTTAATCGCTGATCGCTACGGTCGCCGCAATACACTGGGAACCTTCGCGCTGTTCATTGCAATTCTGAGTGTATTTGTACCAAGCCTGCTTGACGGCAGCGAGTCTGCCCAGAATACATTTATTCTAGTGGGGTTTGCCTTACTGGGTTTATCTTACGGCCAGGCGGCAGGGGCTGTGACTGCCAACTTTTCAGCGAAATACCGTTATACCGGTGCAGCCTTGACGTCCGATCTTTCATGGCTGGTCGGTGCCGGTTTCGCACCGCTGGTCGCACTAGGGCTGTCAGCCCACTTCGGCCTCGCCTATGTCAGTCTCTATCTACTCTCAGGCGCAGCTTGCTCAATCGCGGCATTGAGCCTGAACCGGGCGCTGGAAATCAAAGACTAGCTCTGCATCCAAGATAAAAATCTCTGCAACACGATAAGAAATCGCTTGCTGCAGAGATTTTTTACATTTGCCACCTATTTTTAACGCAAGTAGCCGCGCAGCCTAACTCCAGATAAATCAGACGTTGACGTCAATATTGCCAGCAGTCTGAAGATTCATAGATACATCCGCAGGATTTTCAACATTTTTTGCTTGTGCGTGTTTTTTATTTCCCGCAGCTTCACTTGCACCTTGCTGACTGGCATGCTGCTTTAAATCCATAGCCACAGGTGGAATTTCATTACCGAAAACAATTTCATCCGTTTCACCCTGATCATCGCCGGATCGCTGATGTTCAATTGCGTCACCCATCTTATACGCAGCGACGGCCGCCGAGATCGCGGGATTCACGCCACCGGGTAACGGTAATAATGTCGCGGCAACGCCACTTGCATTGTTTATTGCTTCTACCGTTACAGCCGTTGTGGCTGCTGTGGCCGTTGCAGTTCCGCTTAATCCTGTGGATGCGGCAAGTTCAGATGCTACCGCATTTGCATTATTGATCAGAGTATCTTCAACACTGACATTGTTCAGACCATAGGTCGAACCTGTCACATCAGACACTTTCACTGATACCGGATTAGCAATCGCCGCTTCGCTACTGGCAGCAGTATTGACAGCTCCCGCATTGATCCGATCTGAAACAGCATCGATAGCCGCTTGCGAGGAACTCACTGAGCTCAGTACATTATCAACTGACGCTGACGATAAAGAATTTGCTGTCACACCATAGCTGCCAATTTCTGCAATATCCGCCAACCCAGTCTGGATAAAATTGGTGTCGCTCACAAGCAAAGCCCCCAGAACCTCATCCGATAATAAAGTCTGCGCTTGCGCTGCCATCGTGGATGCATTATCAGAAGCAATCACTGAGTTCATCGCCAACGAATCAACAGCAGGATGATCAAGCGCAGCACTCGCCTGCGTAGCAGCAGCGCTGCTTGTAACATTAAATGCAGTCGTATTCAATGCAGAAGGCGGGATATTGACAGCCTCTGATGGTACAGACATATGCTGATCTGCCGTCTTGGCGTTCACTGTTTCCTGCACGAGCAAATGAGTAGAGGCGACGGGTTCCGCAACAGACGTGACCACACCAGCCGCCGTTGCCGCCACATTTGCAAACGAAGTGCTGCTGACGGAATTATCCACAACAGCGTTGCTGGTCTCTGCACTTGTCAGACTTTGGTTCTGCGCAATCAGCGTGGTTTCGATCTGTGCCAACGCCTGTAAAGCCTGGGTCAGTAAGGTCGCCGTGGCAAGCGGCGCACTGGCGTATGCCTTTTGCAAAACGACAGTATCCAGACTGAACTGAGTGTTATCTGCACTAAGGGATGTATCAAGCGTAATGCCTATCTTCGACAAGCTTTCCAGTAAATTGTTGCCACTATCAGCCAGCACGCCGCCCATTGCGTCCAGCAGACTGTTATCCAGAAAAGATGTCAGAGGATTCTGAATACTGTTGACGTTACCGCTTTGAAAGGTATTGAATGCCTTGACGAACATGTTCGCCAGAGATGCCGTTGTCGCAAAATTTGTTGCAGCATCACCAATTGGAGCAGCGCTGCCACTTGTCGCAATCGTTTTCATTTGCTGTCCAAGTAAAGCGATTGTCGTAGCCAATGTCTGACTCAGTGAAGAAACATCGACCACACTTGCCGTACCACTGACATTGCCTTCGACCGCCGTTGCGACCGGTACAGCACTGACTGCCGACAAGGCAGAAAGTCTGACGGGGGTTACAGCAGCAATTGCATCCGTTGAAATCACCATGATCAGTTCACTTTCCTGATAAATACCGACAACGGGTTCAGTGTAGGACGAATGAAAAATACCGTCAGTATTTTTACAAAAACAGATTGAACTTCTGACCCGATTTAAGGAAAAAGCCCACAGGTATATTTTATTGATCGTGCCACAAACCTACAACGCAGCCACGCGGACGCAACACCACAAAAACGACAATAGCAAGTAAGGAAAGCACTGCTGCAAGAATGAACACCATCTCTGGCGCGACAATCCATAAAGCACCGGCGACCAGTGAGGCCGGCAGATACAGCACGCCGGTGACGAAATTATACAAACCGACTGCTGTTGCCCTGCGCTCAGGCTCAAGGTCGGCGATGAAGGCCTTGCTCTGCGATTCGTCTATTGCATAAAAAAGGCCATAGATAGCAAATATCGCCACGACTTCCCATTGGCTGGCAGCGAAAATCAACCAGAAATTAATCAAGGCATAGACAGCGTAGCCAAGCACGATGATGCGCGCACGCCCTACCTTGTCGCCAAGCTTGCCAATCAGGGGTGCCGCGAATACGCAAGTCGCGTTGAATAAGGCATACAGCAAAACCGCATTGGTCACGCTGAAGCCTAGCAAATGCGCCTTCAACAATATAAAACCGAGACTGAAATACGCCAGTGAAAATACGCCTGCCGGAATCAGAAATCGCTTAAATTCCTGGCTTAGTTGTTGCCAGTTTTCCTGTAAATTTTCACGTTCATGCGCAACGCCCTTGTGCTCTGGAATACGGGTCAGCACCAGCACGCTGATCACCGCTGGTATAAATGCAAGCAGAAACAGCGTTGCGTATGTACTGCGAGACTCACCCAGCCACGAGAGTAAGCCGTAAGCAGCCAAAGGCCCCAGTACTGCACCCGCCTTATCCAGCGCCTTATGTACGCCAAACGCATAACCGCGAGACTCGCTGACTGCAATTGACGACAGCCAGGCATCTCTGGGCGGCCCGCGAAATCCCTTACCCAGGCGCTCAATCACACGAAAAATACTTAAACCCGCAACAGAGGTCGAGATCAGCAATATCAGTTTCGCGATGGTCGAAAAAGCATAGCCAGCGGTGGCAAACCACTTTCGCCTTCCGCTGCGATCCGATAACCAGCCCGCCAGATAATTCAGCGAGGACGCTGAGAAATCGGCCAAGCCCTCGATTAAACCCAGCAGGGCACTCGAAGCACCAGCCACGGTGGTGAAGAAAATCGCAAATACGGAAAAAATCATTTCCGAACTGAGGTCCGTAAGAAAACTCACTAAACCAAGCTTGAGTATATCGGGGTGAAGTCGCCGCTTTTTATTCACGTCTGGTTGAGTCATGAAAATTCATCTTCCGGTAAAAATTATCAGCAACATTTGAAATAAGCTTTTCGTCTAAAAAAATCGATAACACAAATTCTGTTCTCACGTGCAAAACAACTGGTGCAGACACCACAAAATCAGCAATAAAGCTGCTGCCTTTTGATGTAACACAAACCCCGATGGGCTTCCGCAACTTCTTGACAGCGGTCAAGGATTTCAGATGGGTGGTGGCGTAGCCTCTGATACAACAATTCAGCTCAGATTCTTCATCAGTATTCCTCACTTAATAAAAGGAAATAAAAATGAAATCATCCCGTCGCAACACCACGATACGGCCAGTTCTTGCGTTACTGGCGATCCTTCCATTGAGCATCTCCCTCGCATTCGCGCAAGATGATAAAACTCACAGTGCTGCAGAATTGAAATATCAGGCTGGCGGGTCACCTCTGGCAAGCGAGCCTATGCATCAGAATATCAACCCAAAAGCGCCGCCAATGACGAAAGCGGAGTTCGAATCGGGTAAGCAAATTTATTTCCAACGTTGTGCCGGTTGCCACGGTGTGCTGCGCAAGGGCGCGACGGGTAAAGCACTGACGCCGGATATTACTCTGGATAAAGGAACGGATTATCTGAAAGTCTTCATCAATTATGGCTCGCCAGCTGGGATGCCTAACTGGGGCACTTCCGGTGATCTGTCGGATAAAGAAGTCGATCTGATGGCACGCTATATTCAGCAGGAGCCACCGGTTCCTCCTGAGTTCAGTATAAAGGACATGGAGGCTACCTGGAAAGAAGTGATTCCTGTCGCCAAACGTCCGACGAAAAAAATGAACAACTACAATATCGCCAATATTTTCTCCACTACATTGCGCGATTCCGGTGAAGTAGCACTGATTGATGGCGACACAAAAAAAATCATTAATATCGTGAAGACTGGTTATGCCGTACACATCTCACGCACGTCTGCATCGGGTCGCTACCTGTTCGTAATCGGCCGTGACGCACGCATCAATCTGATCGACTTGTGGATGGAAAAACCAGATACCGTCGCTGAAATGAAGGTAGGTCTGGAAGCCCGCTCGGTGGAAACTTCCAAATTTAAAGGTTACGAAGACAAATACGCGATTGCTGGTGATTACTGGCCGCCTCAGTTCGTGATTATGGAAGGCGACACACTGAAACCGCTGAAAATTGTTTCTACCCGCGGCATGACGGTTGACAATGAGTACCATCCAGAACCTCGCGTTGCGTCGATTGTCGCTTCCCACTATCGTCCTGAATTCGTAGTCAGTGCAAAAGAAACCGGCAAAATCATGCTGGTGGACTACAAAGACATCAACAACCTGAAAACCACCACGCTGGACGCAGCCAAATTCCTGCATGACGGCGGACTGGATTCCACTGGTCGTTATTTCCTCGTGGCTGCCAACGCATCGAATAAGATTGCCGTGGTCGATACCAAAGAAGACAAAATGGCCGCGATCGTCAACGTTGGAAAAACACCGCATCCAGGTCGCGGCGCAAACTTCATACATCCTAAATTCGGCCCTGTATGGGCAACCAGCCATCTTGGTGATGAAACGATTTCCATGATCGGTACCGACCCTGTCAAACATAAAGCACAGGCATGGAAAGTGGTGGATAGCATCAAAGGTCAGGGCGGCGGTTCGCTGTTTATCAAAACCCATCCGAAATCCAGAAACCTGTGGGTAGACACACCATTGAACCCTGATACTAAATTAAGTCAGTCTATCGCCGTGTTTGATATTGATCACTTCGAAAAAGGCTATGTCACTTTACCGATCGCAGAATGGGCTGGTCTGGGTGAAGGCGCTAAACGTATCGTACAGCCTGAATATAACAAAGCTGGCGATGAAGTCTGGTTCTCTGTCTGGAGTGCAAAAGACAAAGAATCAGCAATCGTGGTCGTTGACGATAAAACACGTAAACTGAAAGCCGTGATTAAAGATCCGAAACTGATCACACCAACCGGTAAATTCAACATCAACAATACTCAGCACGACATTTATTAAGGAAAATAAGATGAAACATCAAGTCACCTTATCACTTCTCAGCGCACTGGGAATTGCTGCTCTCGCCTTCTCTGCGACCAGCTCTTACGCCGCCACCGGCGCTGAGCTTGCACAGAAAAATGGTTGCATGGCATGTCATGGTGTCGACAAGAAGATCCTCGGCCCGGCTTTTAAAGATATCGCGCAAAAGTACAAAGGAAATGCCGATGCCGTCGCCAGCTTGTCCAAGAAAATTAAAGACGGTGGCAGCGGTGTATGGGGAGCAATTCCGATGCCGCCGAACGGTCCTAAAGTCAACGATGCCGATATCAAAACCCTGGCTGAGTATGTGCTGAGCACACATTAAACGGGATGCTGTCAGCGCCAAAAAGCCGGTCTAAAACCGGCTTTTTATTTTTGAAAATAGTTTATTTTGTTTTCTTTCCCGGCACTGGCTTCATAAAATGGATTTTCCCTGTCGTCTCTCTTTTTGAAATCAGATCTTCCAGACTGACATCATCCAGCACCGCAAGATAAGCGCTGGTAGCGCGGTTCAATACACCCTTCAAATTACAACCCATCGCGTAGACACAGGTATTACTGGTACTGTCAAAACACTCCGCCATAAAAAAATCAGTTTCAGTCGCCCGCACGACCTCGCCGATATTGATCTCTGCCGGTTCCATATTCAGTTTCAGTCCGCCATTGCGCCCACGCACAGTTTCCACCATGTTGGACATCCCCAGCTGATGCACTACCTTCGTCAGATGATTTTTTGAAATCGAGTGCAATTCAGCGACCTCCTGAATCGTAACAAGCCGATCTCGGTGTATCGCCAGATAAATCAGGGTGCGTAAAGTGTAATCAGTGTAAGCAGTTAATCTCATGACTTATGTATTCCTGAAAATAGGTGTGAAGTTGTCACTGCATAGCAACTGACATCTTCCCTGCACAGTATATCCCCTTCGCCCCCAAAGCAGATTCAGAAACAGAAACAGAAACAGAAACAGATTCAGATCGCAGTTCAGGCACGGGGATAAAAATAAAAACACAAAACATACATTTAATTTGCATCTTATTATACATGCATATAGAATGCATCTTATTGAAGCGGTAAATCAGTTTTATTTTTCCCACTTCTTTAAGCAATGCACTCTTTTAACTCTACCAATAAGGAATCACGCCATGCACTCCACGCGTAAACTCTGGACCTGGCTAGCTGTGATCTGCGTCTTATCTTTTACCGTTCTCGGTTGGGTAGGTACAGAAATCTATCTCACAGCTCCACCTATCCCCAATCAGGTTGTCAGCACTCAAGGCAAGGTTTTATTTTCTGAAGGACAAGTCCAGCGAGGGCAGGAAGCATGGCTCGCCGCCGGTGGTCAGCAATTAGGCACAGTGTGGGGCCACGGCAGTTATGTCGCGCCAGACTGGTCAGCCGACTGGCTGCACCGCGAGTCTCTCGCCTTACTGGAAATCTGGGCACAGAAAGAAAACAAACTGTCCTTTGAACAGTTAAGCACACCGCGTCAGGGCGAACTTAAAGCTCGCCTGAAAGAGGAAATGCGCGGCAATACCTACGATCAGAAAAATGGTGTTATCACCTTGTCCCCTGAACGTGCAGCTGCAGTGCAACTGGTCACGCAACATTACGTCGCTTTGTTTGGTAACGATCCATCTCTGGAAAAACTGCGCGAACAGTATGCGATGAATAAAGGCTCACTGCCGGATCCTGCTGATTTACAAGCCTTGCCAGCGTTCTTTTTTTGGTCTTCATGGGCTGCAGCAGCAGATCGTCCTGGTGAAGAAGGTCTGAGCTACACCAGCAACTGGCCGCATGAACCACTGGTTGAAAATACACCGACTGCCGGTGCAGGTATCTGGTCTATTGCCAGCGTGATTCTGATGATCGCTGCGATTGCCGGAATGATTTTCTACCATTCTGCAAGTAAAGAAGAAAGTGATCCTGTTCCACCGAAAACAGATCCCTTATTCGACATGAAGCCAACACCTTCGATGCTGGCGACAAAAAAATACTTTTTTGTTGTCATTGGTCTGATTCTGGCGCAAGTAGGTATGGGTGTGATCACCGCTCACTACGCCGTTGAGGGACATAGCTTCTTTGGTTTCCCATTAGCTGAGATTCTGCCGTTCACGGTCAGTCGCACGATACATACGCAATTTGCGGTGTTGTGGATCGCCACTGCATGGCTGGCAACCGGTCTGTACATCGCCCCTGCAATCTCTGGCTATGAACCTAAATTCCAGAAACTCGGCGTGAATGTCCTGTTTTATGCATTGCTGTTCATTGTTGTCGGTTCGACCGCGATGGGATGGCTGGGCAGCCTGCAACATAAAGGCAATGAATTCGCATTCTGGATCGGTAATCAGGGTCTGGAATTCACCAGCATGGGACGCGTCTGGCAAATTCTGTTATTTATCGGCTTACTGTTCTGGGTGACTTTATTGGGTCGCGGATTATTGCCTGCACTCAAAAAACCATCTGAAAGCCGCGGTCTGATTGCCATGGTATTCCTGGCTGCGATGTGTATCGGCGGTTTCTACGCGACATCGCTGACCTGGGGTCCGCATACACATTACTCCATGATCGAATACTGGCGCTGGTGGTTGGTCCATTTGTGGGTAGAAGGCTTCTTTGAAGTGTTCGCAACAGCTGTCATCGCCCTGCTCTTCACTCGTCTGGGTCTGATCCATGCAGCGACAGCAAACAGCGCGATTATCCTCGAAACGATCGTCTTCCTGTTCGGCGGCATTCTGGGTACCTTGCATCATCTGTATTTCACTGGCACACCGACTTTTGTGATCGCCATCGGTGCCATGTTCTCAGCACTGGAAGTGGTTCCTCTGGCGATGATAGGCGTGGAAGCGTATCGCAATTATCAACGCTCGAAAGCAGCAGCTTGGGTGCAGTCTTACAAATGGTCCATCCTGTGCTTCATCGCTGTCGGTTTCTGGAATACTGTCGGTGCGGGTTTGTTAGGGTTCTCCATCAATACTCCGATTGCTCTGTATTACATGCAAGGTCTGAACATGACAGCTGCGCATGGACATGCTGCTTTGTTCGGTGTGTACGGCATGCTGGGTATAGGCTTGCTGCTGTTCTGCCTGCGTGGCTTGTCTTCACGCGCTGCATGGTCTGACAAATTGCTGCAAGCGATGTTCTGGATGCTCAATATCGGTCTCGCAATGATGGTGTTCATCTCATTGGTTCCTGCCGGTATTTATCAAGCAGTCGCCAGCATCACGAAAGGGATGTGGTTTGCCCGTTCACCTGAAGTCATACACTCGCACCTGATGGAAACACTGGTCTGGCTGCGCGTACCTGGCGACGTCGTGTTCGCGATCGGCACCGTCTGTCTGGCCTTGTTTGCCTTCCGTTTGCTGATAGCGAAAAAGACAGCGAACGTCAGCCTGAACAGCTCAATCCCTGCGAAAAAAACTAAACAAGCTTAATGACATCAGAGGCCGTCGAGAAATATTTTCTGACGGCCTCTGCTTCACTATTCAATAGCATCACTAGTATCAACATCATCTATTAAGGAGTTTTACAATGTCCCACGATTGCTCAATGCCTGTTATTGCCGAAGGTATTTACTCATTTGATGCGCGCGGCATTGCCAAGCGTTTTCGTCATGCAGCGATCTTCGGTGCGCTGTCTGCTTTAGAGCGTGGAGAAACCATGCGCTTCTGCAATGACCATAATCCCTTGCCTTTACTGTCGCAGATAGAGCATCATTTCGGCTCCAGCGTCAAAATCAGCTATGTTTCGCAGGAACCGGGCGCAATTGTGATTGATTTTCTTATCTGTGATTAAGGAATAAATAATGGACTACCTGACAGTCAAGCACATTCATATCACCTGTGCGACCCTGAGCGGTAGTCTGTTTTTTTTGCGCGGTATCTGGATGTGGCAGGACTCGGCCATGCTGCAAAAAAAATGGATCAGAATCGCCCCACATCTGATAGATACCTTACTGCTGGCGAGTGCACTGACGATGGTGTTCTGGAGCAGACAATATCCGTTCGTTGAAGCCTGGCTGACTGCCAAAGTTCTGGCACTGTTACTGTACATAGGCTTAGGAACCGTTGCACTGAAGCGCGGTAAAACAAAAACTGTCAGAATCCGTACCTGGATCGCCGCCTTAGCGGTATTCTCTTATATCGTTGCAGTCGCACTGACGAAACAAGCTTTGCCACACTGGTAATTGATCGCCGTGTGCGCATCCACCACTCAGTTTTTGGGAGACCGACAATGGCACAAAAACACTTATCCTCCGGTGACAGCATTAATATTCTGCCTGCCACTAACGCCGGTACCACAGGCACTGCAGGCAACATCCCTGCGCAAGCCTTATTTAAAGATGCGCAACTGGAAGTCATGCGCTTATATTTACCGGCCGCAAAACATATCGCCGCGCATCAGGTCGATGGTCCGATCACTATTTTTTGCATAGAAGGTCAGGTTGAAATACAGACCGACCATGCCAGCAAAATCTTACATACCGGCGACTTAATGTATCTGGCAGCATCCGCATCACATGCGTTGACAGCGATTGATGATTCCTCATTATTGGTCACTATCGCACTGCAAGGTTCAGCGCATCACGCGAACGCCTGACATAAGGGCAATCGCTGGAAGCAAGAAAAATGGAAATAAAAAAGCCCGGAATCATCCGGGCTTTTTTTGTCAGAAAAAATCAGATCAGCTTAGAATACGTCGCCGTCGTTACTTTCTTCAGATACTTATCGAACGTCATCGCCACCGCGCGGACAAACAAACGGCCTTTGGGTGTGACACGAAGCGCATCCGCATCGATCGTGATAAAGCCAACGTCCTCGTATTGACGTAATTGCGTAATCTCTTCAGCGAAGTAAGTCATGAAATCAATACCGTAAGCAGCGTTGATGTCTGCAACCGACAAAGGCATACTGCACATTAAAGTCATGATGACATCACGTCGCAATAAATCATCCTTATCTAAGGCGATTCCCTTCTCTACCGGCAATTTTCCTTCATCGAGCAACTGATAATACTCTTTGATCGTACGTACCGACTGACTGTACGAATCCCCGACTTTACCAATCGCAGAAACACCAAAGCCAATCAGATCGCATTCCGCACGGGTTGTGTAACCCTGAAAATTCCTGTGCAAAGACTGATCCTGACGCGCCTTATTCAATTCATCGTCAGGGCGGGAAAAGTGATCCAGACCGATGTAGATATAACCGGCATCCAGCAAGCGACGGGTGGACATCAGGAAAATTTGCAAGCGTTCTTCAGCCGATGGCAGATCTGCCTCGATAATCTGGCGCTGTGCTTTGAAACGGCTAGGTAAATGCGCATAGTTGTACAGCGCAATGCGGTCTGGTGCTAATGCGATCAGGCTATCGAGTGTGCGGCCAAAGCTTTCAATATTCTGTTTAGGTAAGCCATAAATCAGATCGGCATTCACCGACTGAAAATGCGCTTTACGGCTTTCCTTGACTGCGGCTTCGACCATACTGAACGGCTGTATCCGGTTCACTGCCTGTTGTACAGCCGGGTCAAAATCCTGCACACCAAAACTATTGCGGTTGAACCCCAGCTCCGCCAACACCGCCAGCGTTTCCGGTTTCACTGTGCGCGGGTCAATTTCCACGCCCAGTTCAGCGTCATCCGTAAAGGTGAAATGCTGACGTATCATCGCCATTAACTGACGCAGCTCATCCGAACTGAAAAACGTCGGTGTTCCGCCACCCAGATGCAGCTGCGCGGTCAGGCGATCAGGGCCGATCCGAGCTGCGACCATCGCCATTTCTTTTTCGAGATAACGTAAATATTCGGTGGTGCGACTGTGGTCTTTGGTAATGATCTTATTGCACGCACAGAAATAACACAGCGACTCACAAAACGGCAAATGCAGATACAAGGACAAAGGCGGATTATTCGTTCGTCCCGCTCTTTGTTCGAGATAAGTAATGTAACTTTGTTCGGTGAACCCGGTATTGAAGCGATCGGCCGTCGGATACGAGGTATAACGTGGCCCGGACTTGTCGAATTTCCGTATCAGCTCTTCAGACAGCTCAATATCGTCGATTGGTGTGGTCATTATGTTCTTTCGGTGCGTCTTGCATACAAGATCGCTATTGTATGCAAGCAAAGCCAGTCTATGTCGATTTACATCAATTTATTTAGCAGAATCTGCCGGGTTCAACAGTTAAAAATCGTAGGAAACAGACATATCATAATGGCGTCCCGGCTGGGTGTAGGCATCGATCACGGCTGAGTTTGCCGCAACACCCTGCACATCAGACCAATTCCAGTATTTCTTATTTGTCAGATTACGTACTGCCGCATTGAGCCGCAGATTTTTCTGCAAACGCCATTGTCCCGACAAATCTAAGGTCATTGCTGAAGGAATGGTCAGCTGCGCCACCCGTGGCGGAGTCGCTGGTTTGGGTAAATACGGACTATCCAGATCGGCCGCCATTTTTGCATCCTGATGCAAGGCTTGCAGCCGGACTTCCCAGGCGGGTTTGCTATAGCCGACGCCAATACTGATTTTCGCCGGATCGATCGCATTCAACGGTAAGCCGGTCGTATCATCGCTGCCATGCGTGATGCCATACGCAAATGGCATTGTCAGCTTACCACCGGCGATTTCACCCCAATGCACCTGTCCTTTAATTTCAAAACCGCTGATCGTCGCTTTATCGACATTGACTGTCTGGAAAATCGCCGGATCTCCGATCACACCTTTACCGCCCAGCGGTTTTTTATCGACGATGAGGTTATCGTATTTTCCTCTGAACACAGCGATATCAAGGCTCAGTCTGTCGAGCATTGCACGTAAGCCGATTTCGATGTTATGGCTTTTTTCCGGTTTCAGATCGGGATTCGACAATAACACTGCAGGGATTGTCGCACTATCGAACACGCCATTGATTTGTTGTGCATTCGGAGCACGGAAACCACTCGCATAGTTACCAAAGGCACTCCATTCCGGAGTCAAACGGTACAGAAAACCCAGCTTAGGCGAGACTGCTGAACCAGAAAGTGATTTAGCAGGCGTTTTCGCCGGTGGCGCAAAACCAGCCTGGCTGGTCACATCCAGATCAAAATGATCAAAGCGCACACCGGGCGTGATGATCCATTTGCCAGCAAATATTTCATCCTGCACAAAGACAGCGCGGCTGGAATCACGGGTATCAGGGAAATATTTGCGCGGTACAAAATCCGCATTTCCCGGATCAACGCCGTCAAACATGTTTTTGATATCGGCACGACTGTAGTCGAAACCGTAACTAAGGCGCTGCGACCAGCCCGCGGCCATTCTGAATAATTTATCGGCCTGAATATGGAATTGCGCGCTGCGCTCACTGTAGCTGACATCGCGCACGCGGTCGGCCAGCGTATTTCTGTGCGTGACACCGAATTCGCGGGAACTGGCATCCTGAAAACTGAAAGCCGTCTGCACATGATCGACATACGCGTTATTGAGCGTATACCGGCTTTGCAAGCTCAGACGGTCGCGTGTCATATTACTCGTGGCATTTTCACCAGCGACCGCAGAGGCTGTCGTCAACGGCAGCTTTGCACGGCTTGAGAGCAATTCGTAGTCAGCATCTTTATTCACATGCTCGGCGCTCACGGTGTGTTTCTGATCAGCCGTAGGCTGATACACTAGTTTCACCAATACCGACTGGCCTTCATTCTTTTGCGGATTCGGGGTAGTGCGATCCACATTGGCAACATCTTTGCTGCCCATATTTTGCATACCACCGGCATGATTCACCGCAGCACTCACTAACCACGTCAGCTCAGGGTTGATGCGCCCGGCCAGACTGGCTGACAGCGTCCGCGAATGATCGTCACCGTTATACGACAGCGATACTTTGCCGCCAACATCTTTCTGCTGATCGCCACGTCGCTGCAGGAAATCGGCTGGTTCCAGCGTAATGAAATTCACCAGTCCGGCAAGGCCATCAGAGCCATACAATACCGATGCCGGGCCGCGCACAATTTCCACCTGGCGGATCAGATCCAGCGATAAGGAATCCCTGCCAAATGCATTGCTGCCATTGATGTAGCTGCGTGGCAGACGCACGCCGTCCACCAGCATCAACACACGATTCCCGTCCTGCCCACGGATATTGAAACCGGCATTTGTATCACGCCCGGTTGCATTGCCGACACCAGTCACAGTAAATCTGGCGGGCGCACGTTTGACGGAAATATTGGGTAAATTTTTAACTAAATCATGAATATCGGCAACATGCCCGCTTTCCATTTCCTGCCAACCGATAATATCCATCGACAAGGGCAAATCTTCGACGAATTGCTCGTAACGGGCGCCACTGATGACAACGATCTGCACCGGCACCGTCGCATTCGCCAATAAAGTGGTGGGTGCCTGCGGCGCGGTCTGTGCCTGCACGTACGCTGTCAGACCCGTAGAAAAAAGACCGGCCAGCAGCAATCTGAGGGTGTGTTTTTTGATCCGGAAGCCATTTCCGGACAAGCGCGTTGCGTCTGATTTTTTCATGGTGAATACCAGCAAAGGAGAATAGCTAGCAGTCTAAACTTCCATCAACACGGGTCAATACGCATTCCGGTCAGGCGACTAGGTATTCCGAACTAGACCGCCGCGACATACTGCGACAGAACAAGGTCACGAAATAATCAACAACGAATCGTCAACGAATCACCAACAAATCATCACTGAATCATCACTGAATCATCACTGGCGAAACCAACGCCAGCCTCAATATGAGTATCAGCCCGGCTGTCCATCTGCGCGCGCTTTCAGATAGACCGGCAGCATCATGGCGATCCAGATCGTAATCAGTAACAACCAGACCGTGGCCGAGACAGTGAGCAAAGAAGGTATCACCAGCAAGCTGGCGACGATGCGCAGCATGGCAGCCAGATGCAGCCCGAGATACACCATCCACAAGCTGTTCGACACCTGCAATGGTCTGCCGCTATGTCCATAAGAAACACGGCTGACAAAAGCGACCAGCATGGTTCCCATGAACCCCAGCCCGAGTGCGTGTATGGATGCTGAACCAACTGCCACGCCGAGCGCGCCCGCCGCCTGCAATCCAAACACCACCGCAAGCCAGGCAAATGACAAATGCAGCATTGCCAGCATACGGTTTTGCAGGCTGCGGAAAATTCCCCAACGCCAGGACGTCACGACAAAACTCAGGCTAAGCGCGCTTGCGCTGAAGGCCTCCAGATAACGCCAGCCGGTAATCCCTGCCAGTACCAGCAACCAGCATCCGCCCAGCCAGACGCCCAGCAACCAGTATGGCCGCCATGCCACATAAGGCTTCAGCACATTGCTGCTGAAAAAGGGCAGCATCCTGTGACTCACCGTCAGAAAAACCGGCAGCAAAAAACCAAAAAAAGAAAATTCGCGGGCAACCTGCCACGCATCGGTGTCGCCTGCGCTCCAGAAGACAGCTGCCAGCAATGCCGACATGCCGCCCAGCATCGCGATCAGGATAGATACGGGATGCTTTTTATCCAGCGCCTTGCTGCGCCGGATCAAATCACCCCAGCGCCAGGTCACAGCCAGCCATGCCGCCAGCATCAGCACAAACCCCGCAGTACGTAAGGGATACCAGCCTAAGCCCGCCGCAACTAAAACGAGCAGCAAGCCGCAAAAATAGGTACCGCCGTGTAAAAGAAAATAATGATCCGCCGATTCAACCGACAACCAGCGCGGCCCGGCGGTAAAAGTGAAGCCAAGAATAAACAAGGGAAATATACCGAGCGGCATCACCAGTGCGTGCAAAGGAACCGCCATCGTCTGCGACACCACTTGCCGCCACCACCAGACAAACAGAATCAGCGCTGCCAGTGCGCCAAGGAAAAAATACAAACGGTGAGGAGCAATCGCAAGACGTTTCATGAGGGTTCACCATGAGTGAAAAAGACATCAACAATAATCACAGGCAAGTGGCGATCCTGCGGATGTAAAACGAAAAATCAGCAATGCAGCCAACACTGCAACAATAAACTGATCTGAGGCAAATAAGTGGGAAAATATACTCCCCCCAGTATGTTTTGAAGTCCTTATTTCATAAAGAGATTAAGGTGTTTTTCTCTAAAATGTGGGGGAGTATGCATATAAACCACTAACTAAACGACTTAATGAGCGACTTAATAAGCGACTTACCAGCCATTCATCAACGACGGTTAGCAAGAGGGCTGCGCTATCGCTGGTGTGAGCTGAGCTAATTCCTGTTCCACAATTTGCCACGCCAGCTGCGTTTCATCCTCTGAAGCATCCGCATGAAAACGCTTGCGTACGCCTTCCTGATTCAGGATCAGATGGCGGTCGGCGCACACACCTGCCTGCTGCAAACAGGCCTTCACGCACGCCAGCGCACAGCCATCCAACGCCAGCACCGGACGCCCCGATTGTGCGAGCCGCACCAACGAAGCGACACCGCCACCAACACCGGCGATGCACGACATCTGCGCCCGCCCTTCCCTGTCCAGCCGGACGGCACAGGTGTTTGCGAGCTGCGCCACGCTGGAACAGCCGGAACAGGCATAGACCAAAGGCAGTAGCACAGGCTCAGCAGACATCAGACGCTTTCAGGCTGTCGTAAAAATCGCTCCGCAAACCGGCTCAGCCACGCTGGGCGCTCGCTGGCATCAATCCAGTATTTCACTGCGACGCCTAATTCCGTATTGCCTTCGATGCGCAGGCGGCGGCGGAAAAACAGGGTGTCGGCATCTTCCATGCCGGACGCCATCTGAAAAAAATCTGCCGAGCTGGCCGACAGGCTGACATCCGCTTCGGTTTCTCTGGCGTTTTTATAGACCGGACGGAACTTCCCCTGATCACAGTAAAAACACAGCGACAAACCCAAGTCTTCAACATGAATCCGAAAGGTTTTGCCGTAAAGGGTATCGGGCGCCACCAGCAATTCCTTGCGGCGCGCAATTTCCAGCGCCAGCATCAGCGGTGCCGTTGCCAGCGGCGTCGGCACCCATCTACCTAATTGCTGAAACGGTGCGGGAAAACGAAATTGTGATAAGTCCATCATGCATACTTTCAGAAATAACGAAGCGCAACTTATTCCACCGTCAACCATTGCATACCTGGCTTTGCCTGCCAGTAGCCATTGCTGCGTTGGGCATGTGGCGGCAGATACTGACTGCCGACTTGTGCCGCACTGAGAGACTGGCGCGCGCGATCAAACGCCGCGACCACTTCCGCCATGCCTTGCGACTGCGGTTGCAAACGCAAAATATCGACCTGCATGGACGCTAATTCAGGTACCTGTGCGCCCAGATCAAGACAAGTCGAACTCTGCGTCTGAATACCGTTAATCGTCAGAAAATCCTTACCGTCCCGCGTCGCCAGCGGCAATCCGTCGGGATATTGTTCGCAACGGAATTCGCAACTGTCTTTACGTAAGCGATGATGACGGGCGGTGAAACAGCGCGATGAAAACGCCAGCGCCAACCGTCCCCAGACCTGCACTTCCGTTTCCATGCCAACCGGACGTTGCGCTTGTATCGCTGCCAGATCCTCGTGTCCCAGCTCTATCGGCGGCGTGAAGCGACGGGCACCGAGCCCGGCCAGCCAGCGCAGGGTATCAGCGTGATACACATTCAGATGCGGCCCGGCGACAAATGGCCTGCCCTGCATTGCACGCACGGCACTGAAATCATTCGCCTCAATCAGCAAGCCCTGCTCAGAAGCTTTATCCACCAGCCGGTGCATATTACGGCGATCCGCTTCGCTATCAATCAAGGTCAGACTGGAGAGCACAACTTCTTTGCCTGCGTTGCGTAATTCTGTAGCGACCGCCAGCCAATCATCGAACTTCATCAAATGCCGGCGTGAGCAAGTGACTTCGCCAAGATACACAATATCGACCGGCCATTGCATCGCATCGACATAAAAACGCAGGGTCTCTTCTTTTGACCAGTAATAGGCAAGCGGAGCGAGTGAGATTTTTAATGCTGTCATGGTATGTTTTGCCTTATTTCCAGGGACGCTCAAACGCACCTTGCGTCACCTGTGCGCCTTCGGCGTGACGCGCCAGCATCGCCTGCCATTCAGGCCGGGCGGAATAACGTCCAGGATCGCGTTGCGCCGCATCGAGTGCTGCGCGCAAAGTGCCGACCACTTGCGTCACATAGCTGGGGCTGCGCTGGCGGCCTTCAATCTTGATCGCTGCCACGCCCATATTGATCAGTTGCGGTAACAGACCGATGGCATTCAGACTGGTCGGTTCTTCCAGCGCATAATCAATTTCACCTTCGACTTCGAACCTGCCCTTGCATAAAGTCGGATAACCAGCCGCTTCATCCGGCGCATAGCGATCAATCAGCGTGCCGCTCAGGCGAGCGTACATCGTGCGGTCTTTCTCTTCCCAGCTGACCGCATGGGCAGGCGAACATACACCTTTATTATTCGGTGAGTCGCCAGTCACATAACTGGACAAGAGGCAACGTCCTTCGGCCATGACACACAGGCTACCAAAACCAAAGACTTCAATTTCCACCGTGGTCTGACGAATGATTTTCTCAATCTCGGTCAGCGTCAGCACACGCGGCAACACCGCACGCTTGATCGCAAATTGTTCGCGCATGAGTTCAATCGCATCAAGCGTTGTCGCCGAGCCTTGCACCGACAAATGCAATCGCAGATCGGGGTGACGATCGCGCGCATACGCCATCAGACCGGGATCAGCCAGGATGACTGCATCAGCCCCCATCTGCACCGCCGTATCAATCGCGGCGCGCCATTCAGCAACCGCGCGCGCCTGCGGATACGTATTGATGGCAAACAGAATTTGTCGTCCGCGGCTATGCGCGTAAGCAACACCCTGTCGGATATCGCTATCGCCGAAATTGAGTCCGCCGAAATTGCGGGCGTTCGTGGCATTGCGTAAGCCGAGATAAACTGCATTTGCCCCTTTGTCTATCGCTGCTTTCAAAGCAACCAGACTACCGGCAGGAGCCACCAGATCGATAGGATTCATGACCCAAGATGGTAATGAAAATTATTTCCAAGGTCATTGTCCTGGGTCAATAAAATTTCAATAGACATCCATCGACGTCAAACCCACGCCGCCAATCACCTTACAGCCTGACGTTCAATGCAGGGTAACAACGCTGTGCTGATAGGTTTTCAGTGCGTCTGGCGAACCGATATGGATGGTCGAGCCGCACACGCGTATCAATTGTTCGTCCATTAGCTGATGCAATACCCGCGATAAAGTTTCCGGCGACAGGTTCAGCAATGACGCCAGCAAATGCTTCTTTAATTCCAGCCGGACTTCGTTGGTACTTTGCATCGCAGACGTTTGCAACAGATAGTCAATCACACGTTGAGTCGCATTTTGCAATGAGTAGCGCTCAACATTGCGGATAAAACCAAGCAGACGGTAAGACAGGCCTGCCATCATCTGACGTGAAATCAGGGGGGAGCGATCTAACAGACGCATCAATGCCTGTCGTGGGATTTTCAGCAGCAAGGTATTTTCCAGTGCTTCCGCATAAAACGGATACGGCTCATCCAGAAACATCATCGCCTCCCCCAGGCTCTGACCGGGGCGAATTAATTCCAACACTTTGTCGTTGCCTTGCGAAGATGGGATACTGAGCTTCACCAGCCCGTACACGACGATGAAACAAGCATCCGCCTGATCCCCCTTGCGGAACAGCATCGTGTTTTTTTCTAATTCAGTCTTCACCACTTCTCTTTGCAATGTATGCAAATCCACTGCGGAAATATTCCGAAACAGGGCATGATTTTCCAGCAAACCAAGCAAATTAATTTTCGTCATGTTATCTCTCATGTTATTTCTCCAGCTTCTTTGACAGAAATCAAGTGTAGAAGCAGAGAAAAATACTGACTATCCGCCGAGAGAACTAGAGACGAAAAGCAAATGGAGAGAGCACATGGACGAATGACGGAGAAACGCCGTCGGGGCTACCGAATCCGGCAATGCCGTTGATGAAACATAGAGGGAGAGTGACAGGAAATTCAGGTGGCAATAGTCGTCGTTATTGCCACCAGGAACACGACCAAAGACTGAATAATAATGTGGCAGTGCAACAACGCCGGGGATTTTCAGGCGGCATTACGACTTATCCAGACCGTGCTCAACCGCATACACGGCAATTTGCACACGGCTGCTGAGGCTGAGTTTTTTCAGAATATTCTGCACATGGATTTTGACGGTGCTTTCCGCCACGTTCAGGTTACGGGCGATTTCTTTGTTACTCTCGCCACGTGCGAGGCAGATCATGGTTTCACGTTCGCGCGGCGTGAGCTTCTCGCGTTCCGGTGTCGTGCTGAGATTATTTCCGGTGCGGAATTGCATCACCAGTTTAGCCGTCATGGATTCGGCGATCACCGGTTCACCAGCGGCTGCACGCCGGATTGCCTGCATCAGGTAATCTGCTTCAATATTTTTCAGCAGATAGCCACGCGCGCCATTTTTCAACGCTTTCGTCAGATCTTCCGCTTCCTCAGATACAGTCAGCATCAGCACAGCAGTATCGGGCAAATCTTCAACGATCAATTGCATCGCTTCCAGCCCGGAAAGACCGGCCATATTCAGATCCATCAACACCACGTCTGGCCGCAACTGCTTTGCGCGCTTTACCCCTTCCAGACCATCTGATGCTTCGCCGACGATCTCAAACTCAGGATTGCGCTGCAACAGCAAACGAATGCCACTGCGAAAAAGAGTGTGATCATCCACCAGCAAAATCTTAATAGGCATATTTTTCAGACTTTCATTTAAAGTGATCAATGCAGGGCTCAGGCAACGAGCCGTTCCTGACGCGGTAATTGTAAGGTAATCGTCGTTCCTGCACCGGGCTGGCTATGAATACCGAAGCTGGCAGATAAGCGTTCCGCACGTTCCTGCATGATACGCAAGCCGACATGGGCATCGCCTTTTTCATGTACGCGATCGAGATTAAACCCGGCGCCATCATCGGTGACCGTCAGGGAAAAGTCGCGCTCATTCGCCACCACCACTTTCACGTTGCTGGCGTGCGCATGCTTACGCACGTTCGACAGTGCCTCCTGCAAGATAAACAATACCTGCAATTGCTGCTCGGGTGCCAGCGGTGCCCCGCTACCAGCTAATTGTATCTCGCCGTGTACGCCAGTCTGGCGCTGAAATTTATTGACGACATTGCGCATTTCCGACTCAAGATTACTGTCTTGCAAGCGAGTACGGAAATTCAGCAACAACTCACGCACATCTTCGTAACTTTCCTCAACACCGGCGCGTAACAGCGGCGCAATATCTTTGATTTCTTCCACGTCATTGCGTCGCAACGAGTCTTCCAGCATCTGCACCTGCAGATTTAAAAAGTTCAGCCCTTGCGCAATACTGTCATGCAAACCTTGCGCCAGCAGATTACGTTCCTGCGATACTGCAAATTCTTTTTCTTTGGCAATCAGGCGCTGGTTTTCTATCGCTGATCCCAAATTTTTACCTAATGTTTCCAGCAGGCGACGCTCTTCACCTGAAATGACGCGTTCGTTCGCAAAGTGTAAAGAGAAACTACCGATCACTTGTTCCCGCGCCAGAATCTGAAAGACCGCCAGGGAGAAAAAGCCTTCTTCCTGGCAACGATAACGACGCTGCTGATTCAGCTGACGGAAATCCCTGACCAGCACAATGCCGCTGTGAGTAGCCGCACCACATAAACAATCATTGGTTTTGATGCAGTGTTCTTCTTCTATCATCTGTTCCGAAATACCTTCGTGCACAGTGATATGCAAATGATCGCTCTTATTGTCAAGGATACGCACGGTACCGCCATCGGCGTGAATTCTTTGCATGATCCTTTGCAGGAATCCGCGACACAATTCTTCTATGGCATTTGGTCGCGCCAGAAATCCGGCTGTTTCGTACAGCGTGCTGATCTCGTGATTTTGCGCCTGCAATTTCGCCGTCTTTTCAGAAACTCTGTCTTCCAGCGTGCGATGCACTGTTTGCACGCGATCAGCCATCTGGTTAAACGCCTGCGCCAGTACGCCAAATTCATCTTCAGTTTCTATCGGCAGGCGCACACTCAGATCATCTTTGGACATACGCGCGATACCCGCCTGCATGCGGGTCACAGGCCCGACTATCCACAGATATAAGAGATAAAGCAAGGCAACGCTGGCCGCCAGCGACATGAAAATCAGGGCGGTCTGACATAAGCGTAACCAGGTTGTTTTTTCTGCCAGCTCAACTTCTACCAGCGACACCAACTGGTTAATGCTTTCCACAAAATCCGGCAGTTTCTGTACATACTCTGCCAGCACAGCCTGTTGTCGTACTGGATCTGTTTCCTGCATGACGTTCTGTGCGCCGACACGGATATGCTGCTGCCAATCTTTCTGCACCTCCCGCATCTGCTTACGGATACTGGCCGTGACTGGCAGGAATAAGGGACGTTTTGCGTCGCCCGCCTGCAAATCAGCAAGCGTACGGTCATATTCGGCCAGCGACTGCGCGACTCTACTTACAGCTTGTGGCTTCCCTATGCTCTGCTCCAGCTCGATCGCCAGACGGTAAGAACGCATACGCAGGCTGCCAGCCTCATTAATTGCGGCTCCACCGCCTTCCAGCTGCCAGGACAACAGCAAGGTATAAGCAATCGCGGCCAGCGTCAGCGCCAGCCCGATCAGTGTCGTCAGTAATATCCGGAATGTCAGGCGTTTGCCTATCGGCAGACTTTGCGATGCATTCATCATTGGTACCTGTGGGTAGAAATATCGTACAAAGCAAGGCCTTTCACACAAAACAAGCCGGTATTATCCGCTGATATTCTGCTGTGTGTCGGGATGAGGGATACCCAACGGGCACACCATAGGTAAAAAAGTATCAGAGCGTGGCGAATAGGCGAGCAAAGCACCATTACTCATATCGAAATACCAGCCATGCAAAGCAATTTCACCACTCGCTTCCCGCTCGGATATCCACGGAAAACTACGTAAATTATTCAACGACATGATAATCGCACCTAATTCACAAGCACGGTTTTGTTCAGACTCGGACGACAAATTTAATTGTTGCAACACCTGTTGTTTCACTGGTTCAACAATTCTCATCCACTGCCCGATGAAATCAATTTTACGGCTAGGTTGATAGCCCTGCATCAGCGCACGGATACCGCCACATTTTTCATGCCCCATAACGATGATACGTTTGACATTCAGTGATTCGACCGCAAATTGTATGGCGGCACTGACGCCATGCTGATGCTCGGATTCGTTGCAAGGCGGCACCAGATTCGCCACATTTCTCACGACAAAAATATCACCGGGATCACAATCCAGCAATAGAGCGGGATCAACTCTGGAATCACAGCAACCAATCAGTAATGTTGTCGGATTCTGACCATGATTCAGTTTTGCATATAAAGGATCGTCGCCGTTAAAGTATTTACTTTGGAATCGCTGAAAGCCTTCAATGAACTGGTGAATATTACGTACTTCCATTCCTTACTCCATCTATCTTAGCCGCCGGTTTGCGACATGAAACGAATGATTTTATGCGGTTGCTCGATAAATTCATGTCGTTCAGGCTTCAATTCTATCGCAGTACGGATCGCCGCATCCAGGTCGCTGTCGCTGATCCCTGCGCGCAGCAAGGGGCGCAGCTCAAATCGCTCTTCCTGTCCAAGGCACATATAAAGCGTGCCATCAACAGATAAACGCACCCGGTTGCACGTAGCGCAAAAATGCTGGCTGATAGGAGAAATGAAGCCGATGGTTCCCTTGCTATCGGCACTGCTCCAGTAACGTGCAGGGCCACCACCCAGCTCGGTTGCCGCCGGCAATAAATTAAAGTGCTGAACCAACTGATCCCGTATCGGGCCAATGTCGAGATACTGACTATTGCGCCCGGTCGCGCCCATGGGCATTGCTTCTATCAGCCGAAGAATAAAACCTTCGTCAAAGCAAAACTGTGCCATTCGCAATATTTCATGGTCATTCACCCCCTGCATGACGACCATATTGAGTTTAATCGGATCAAATCCCGCCTGTTTTCCGGCCTGCAAACCCGCCATGATGCTGGCAAAGCTGTCACGACCGGTAATTTTTTCCATACAGGCTTTGTCGAGACTATCCAGACTGACATTAATACGATGCACACCGGCTTCACGCAACGTCTGCGCATGTTTATGCAGCTGTGTCGCATTCGTAGAAAGAGAAATATCGTCAAGACCGGGAATTTCGGATAATTGCGACACCAGTCGCGGCAATCCACGGCGTAACAAAGGTTCGCCGCCAGTCAGCCTGACCCGGCCAACACCCATACGGGCAAAGGCCGCAACTACACGACTTATTTCATCAAAACGCAGCCAGTTTTCCGGCTCTTCAAATCCGGAAAAGCCTTTGGGCATGCAATAGCTGCAGCGTAAATCGCAACGATCAGTGACCGACAGGCGCAAATAATTGACTTGGCGTCCGAAACGATCGGTCAGCGTATTGGCGGCATTAGCAGGAGTGGCGGGGGCAGGAGTTTCCATGTCTGCATTGTGGATGCAGGCGCCCGCAGGCACAATTCGCCGCCAGACCAGAATATGCTAGTTCTTTTGGGGGATATGCGGAATATTATTGGCTTCCGGGCGCATAAGGACAGTATGCAATTCTCGACGATAGCGAAACAAGGTCATCAGCATCAGCGCGCCCAGCAAACCTTGCGAAGCGGCAAACACAAGGCCAGCAAAAGTTGTCAACGCCATCGGTGCCAACGGCAACAGCAATAACAGCAGCAGAGCCAGCAAGACCAGACGTGCTTGCCATAACAGTCGCTGTGGCGGCAATATCACCTGCATGGCGGGCACACGCTGCCCGGCAGGCGTTTGTCGTCGCAGGTGCAGAAAGACCAGAAACGGAATAATTTTTCCCATCATCGCATTCACCGGCAACACGGCACCACCAACCAGCACCAACACACCTATCCACCAGGGAAATGCCTGTATAAGCCATACTGGCAAGGCTGCAAGAAGACCGTGAACAGAGTCGCCAGCGTTGTACAACCCGGTCAGTAAAGCTGCAGTCGCCCAACTGGCGGCTGACACCAGCCATAACTGCCAGGCCGGATCAAATCTTCGCCGCGCCCGCCAGATGGCACGCAATGCAATACTGGCAAAAATCAGCATGAACGCGCAGCCAGCAAGCAATGCCCACTGCCAGAAAAATACCGGCGTCGCTAACACTAAAGGTATCCACAAAGCAGCGGGGACAACCCGTTGCCAGCGCGCAGAAGGACGCGCACTTTGCCAAAACATGGGTACTGTCGTCGAACCAACACCCAGCACCAGTGTCGCGATCAGACCAACCAGACCCCAAGCGACATGCAAATTCAGCCAATGGAGAACATCAATACTCCACCAGCCCGCAAAATTACCTGCCAGGGCAATTCCGATACCAACCACCATGGCGATAGCGACTCCGGTCCAGCGCAAAGTACGGGTAGTTGCATCCACCACGCTGATACGCCACGCGGTATGCAGCAATGCGCAAACCACCGCGCCATATAAGACAAAGGCACAACCCGCAGCCAACATGAATCCGTAAACATAGCCAGATAAAAATCCGCTGGCCAGACCAGCAGCGATCAAGGCCGAACCTATGGCAACGAAAGGAGAAATATAACGCGCGGCAGCCACGGTTTGCCCAGCCACCACCGGCATCAGTTGAAACAAGGCGCCGATCATGACTGGCATCAGCATTCCCAACACCAGACTATGAGTAACGGCCAGCGTTAGTGGCGCAAACCGATCCGGCAAACCTGAAGCGGAGCCGAATGCCAGCAATAAGCCAGCGACCAAGCCCAGCCAGGGTGCCGGTAACAGACAACCGAAGATCGTCGCTGGCGATGGCGCCAGCTCGTAATTGAGAATATTGACACCTGACAAAACTGATCCTGTCTTTAAAGAGAAACAGCAGTCAACAAAGAAAGGTCAGCCATATATCAGCGACACATCAGCCGCAAGAACATGCGCCGCAACAAGGGCTACCCATACCCAGTTTATCTTCCAGATCCGGAATACTGCCGCCACACATAGGGTACAAAATATTCTCTTCTTTTACATTGTGCTGCTGAATCAGTACATTCAGCGTATCGATTGCTGCCAACGCGGCTTCGGGTTGATTTGCCTCGATCGCTGCATACGCCTCGTCGCGCAGATTGCGTATCTCGGCATGCTCACTACGCATGACGCTGGTCGGGCCATTCACCATGCCGGTTGCCTGCTCCAGCGCAGGGAAAAGTTTGTTTTCTTCCAGCGTAAAATGCCCGTCCAGCTGTTCGTTGAACAAACGGAAATTGCGTCCGGCCGAAGCCATATCACCTTTATGCAAAGCGGCCTCGCAGCGGTTCAGTTGATCATCACACTCCTGATGCTGACGCACCAATTCTTTCATTGCTTTAGACATGTTCTCACCTTAGTTGTGACCCGGAATGTGCAAACACATTCCTTAGTATTTTTTTGTAATCGCGGCCGGCCGCATGCCGGCCTGCTTTACTGCACCAGAGGGCTGTCGGCACCTTGCATATCGATACCGGAAATCTGTGCGCGCCCTACCAGTAATTGCAGATACTGGCGTAACGCATGATCATGACTGGCCTGATGCATCGCGTTCGCAATATCTTTTTCTACCTTATCAAACGGCAACATCTGCCCTTCGACCTTACGCCCCACCTGTATGATATGCAGGCCAAAGCGGGTCTCGACCAGCTTAGGAATAATGCGACCTGCTTCGGCCTCAAACAATGCCTGCTCAAACTCCGGCACGGTTGCACCACGGCCGATCTGCCCCAGACTACCGCCGACTTCGCCTGATGGACAATTGGAATTGGCCTTTGCGCATTCGCCAAACTGGGCCGGATTTTCCAACACATCCTCCAGTACCACCGTGGCGTGCTTACGCAGAGCATCCAGATCCACACCTGGTGTCACCTGAAACAGGATATGACTGGCTTCTGCCAGCTCACCAACCCGGAAGTGATCCGGGTGTGCCTGATACTGGCGCATACACTCATCTCGTCCGGGTGTGGGTACGCTGACTTCCTGTTGCAACAAGGCGTCAATCAGCGCTTCTTCATCTTCATTCTGCAAACCTGACTGCTGCGCCTCTTGCAGCAGGATGCGGCGCAGAACCAGTGCCGTCATCGCACTTTTTACCGGGTCGGCAGCATCCTGATGTTCAGGTAACTCCCGCTCCATATCCGCATCGGTGAACTCATAACCATTGACTACGACAGGCATGTTAATCTCCAAATCAGCGTGGGCGAACCAGCTGCCATGCGCGACTGATATAGGTCACAGAAGCAAAGCCGCTCCAGACGTGTACCAGACGGGTGAAAGGAAAAATCACAAACAAGCTCAGTCCCATGAACAAATGCAGCTTGAACAGTAATGGCGCGGCAACGATAAATTCAGCAGCATCACCCTTGAAAGTCACGATGTGCTGTGCCCATGTCATCAGCAGCACCATCATGTGGCCGTCGCTGTGATTCGCTGATTCAAAAATCGTCGATAAGCCCAAGCCCAACGTAATGAAAATCCACAGCAACAATACCTTGTCACCAGTTTTCGTTACGGCAGAAATCCGTGCATCAGAGAAACGGCGATGCAACAGAATCAGCAGACCGACCATGCATAAGGTACCGAAAACACCACCAGCCACCATCGCAATCATCTGTTTAAAGCTGTGCGTGATTCCCAGCGTGTCCCAGACAATGACCGGTGTCAGCAAGCCGACCAGATGGCCGAAAAACAATCCGAGAATTCCGAGGTGAAACAGAATATTGCCGGTTCTCAGGTTACCTGTATGCAGCATTTGCGAAGAGTCGCTTTTCCAGGTGTATTGTTCCCGTTCAAAACGTGCCAGACTGCCGAACAGAAAAATAGCCAACGCGATGTAGGGATAAATCCCGTAAATAAATTGATGTAGATAAGTCATGATGGTATCTCCTCATTGACAAGAAGTAGCGCCGTTCGCTTTGGGCTGCTTAGGATAAAAATTGACCGGATGCGTGCCTGACAGATTCGGTTTCAGCAAAGGTTCAACACCATCAGCGCCAGGGCCGAAAGTTTCCATTGCGTCATCCATATCACGTACTGGCGGTTCACCCTGCTCTTGCGGCACGACATCCGTAAACGACGTCAGCATCAAAAATGCATTCGCGTAAGGACTTTCACGACGCTGCAGACGAACACCAATGGCCGCAATCACGTGAATTGCTTCACCCAGAAGTTTTTCAGCCTCTTCGTCACTGACCAGACTCAAAAATTCCAGGAACAAAGGAACATAATCCGGTAACTCGCTCGCTTCCGGTTCAAATCCATGGCGACGATATTCTTCAATCAGATCCACCATGGCCTGGCCACGATCACGACTCTCGCCGTGAATATGTTCAAACAGGTGCAACGCCACTGAAGGTGTGCGATCAAACGTGCCGACATAGTTTTCCTGCAAGGGAATCAATGCCGTCGTGCTCAGATAATCCAGCAATGGTTCCAGCGATTCCAGGCTGTCCGGTTCATCAGCCAGCGCCTGCCGTATCTCAGGAAGCGCCGCCTGCAATTCAGCCTGGGGATAGCTCAGGAGTGCAGATAAAATACGATAAATTTGCATACAATTTCCTTTAGGGCAGATCAGGTGCGTCATGCGCACCTGATGGCTTTTATTCAACGCTGGACATTTTTTTGCGTGATTTCGGCATTTCGACAAAAATCACACTACCCTGCGGCTTCTTGCCGAACAAAGCACCATCGGAAACACCACCCGAGCAGCCGTTACCGAACGTAAATCCGCAACTGCCTTTTTCATTGAAGCTGTCTTCCACCATTTCCTTGTGCGATGAAGGAATCACGAAACGATCTTCGTAGTTCGCAATCGCCATGGTCTGATACATATCTTCAACCTGCGCTTCTGTTAAACCGACCTGCGCCAACACTGCTGTATCTTTCTGACCGTGCACCACTTCAGAACGCTTAAAGGCGCGCATTGCAAGCATACGATCCAAGGCTCTCAAGACCGGTTCTTCTTTACCGGCTGTCAGCAAATTCGCCAGATAACGCACAGGAATACGCAGCGATTTCACATCAGGAATAATGCCGTTCATACCCATGTGACCTGCTTCTGCTGCCTTTTGAATCGGTGACAGAGGTGGTACATACCAGACCATAGGCAGCGTCCGGTATTCTGGATGCAGCGGGAAAGCAATTTTCCATTCCATCGCCATTTTGTAAACCGGCGATTTCTGTGCGGATTGAATCCAGCTTTCTGGAATGCCATGCTTACGCGCTTCGGCAATCACTTCCGGATCATGCGGATTCAGGAAGCAACCGAGTTGCGCCTCGTACAGATCTTTCTCATCCGGTACTGAAGCGGCTGCTTCTATCTTGTCAGCGTCATACAGCAAGACACCGAGATAACGGATACGACCTACGCAAGTTTCGGAACAGACAGTTGGCTGACCGGCTTCAATCCGTGGGTAGCAGAATGTGCACTTCTCTGCTTTACCGGAACTCCAGTTGTAATAAATCTTTTTGTAAGGGCAACCGGAGATACACATACGCCAGCCGCGGCACTTGTCCTGATCGACCAGGACGATACCGTCATCTTCACGTTTGTAGATAGAGCCAGATGGGCAAGATGCTACGCAAGCAGGATTCAGGCAGTGTTCGCACAGACGTGGCAGGTACATCATGAAAGTTGATTCGAAGGTGCTGTACATTTCTTTTTGTACTCCTTCGAATAACTGATCACGACTACGTGAGCTGAATTCGCCGCCTAAGTCGTCTTCCCAGTTTGGACCCCAGACAATCTTGTCCATCTTTTTGCCAGTAATGACAGAGACAGGACGTGCAGTCGGTGGCGTCTGTGACAATGGCGCGTTTTGCAGGCGCTCATAGTCAAAGGTGAATGGCTCGTAGTAATCGTCAATCTGCGGCAGATTGGGATTCGCAAAAATGTTCGCCAGAATGCGCAGCTTGCCGCCTTGTTTAGGCTCTAATTTGCCCGCGTCATTCCGATGCCAGCCGCCTTTCCATTTGGACTGGTTTTCCCACTCTTTAGGATAGCCAATACCAGGCTTGGTTTCGACGTTATTAAACCAGGCATACTCAACGCCGTCGCGACTGGTCCAGACATTTTTACAGGTCACGGAACAGGTGTGGCAGCCGATACATTTATCCAGGTTCAGCACCATGCCAACTTGTGCGCGAATTTTCATGATGCTGACTCCTCTTCCAATTTACCCTCTAACCAATCTACTTTTCTCATCTTACGCAGAACCACAAATTCATCGCGGTTACTACCGACTGTGCCGTAATAGTTGAAGCCATATGCCAGTTGAGCATAGCCACCAATCATGTGGGTAGGTTTCAAGACCGCACGTGTCACTGAGTTATGAATACCGCCGCGCATACCGGACAATTCAGCACCTGGTGTGTTCACGATTTTTTCCTGAGCGTGATACATCAGACACATGCCTTTTGGCACACGCTGACTGACCACCACACGCGCCGTCAGCGTACCGTTACTGTTGAATACCTCGACCCAGTCGTTATCCACCAGACCTGCTTCTTTTGCCTCGATCTCAGAGACCCACACGTGCGGGCCGCCGCGACTCAAGGTCAGCATGCGCAAGTTGTCAGAATACGTAGAGTGGATGCCCCATTTCTGATGCGGTGTAATCCAGTTCAGAACAATCTCTTTCTCGCCGTTCGGATGCTTATTCAACATCGGCGCAACCGTCTTGGTATCGATCGCTGGTTTGTAGACGCAGAGACCTTCACCGAAGTCCAGCATCCAGCGGTGATCCTGGTAGAACTGCTGGCGACCGGTCAGTGTGCGCCATGGGATCAGTTCATGCACGTTGGTATAACCGGCGTTGTAGCTGACTTCTTCCGATTCCAGACCAGACCAGGTCGGTGCCGAAATAATCTTACGTGGCTGTGCCTGTACGTCGCGGAAGCGGATCTTGTCATGCTCACGGCCAACCGCCAGATGCGCATGATCGCGACCAGTGATTTTCGATAAAGCTTCCCAGGCTTTGACTGAGACATGACCATTGGTTTCCGGTGCGAATGTCAAAATCATTTCGCAGGCGTCAATCGCTGTATCCAGACGTGGACGTCCTTTCGATACACCCTCTTCGGTCACCACTTTGGTGATGCCACCGATTTCATGGACTTCGTGTTCGGTGTTCCAGTTGATCCCTTTACCGCCGTTACCAAGTTTGTCTAACAAAGGTCCGATCGATGTAAACTTTTTGTAGATCTCTTTGTAGTTACGTTCAACGACCACAAAGCTAGGCGCAGTCTTGCCAGGAATCAGGTCACACTCGCCTTTTTTCCAGTCTTTTGGCTCAAACGCCTGACCAAGTTCGCCCGGTGTATCGTGCATCAAAGGTTGCAAGACGATGTCTTTGCGTGTCCCCAGATAGTCACCACCGATTTCAGTGAATTTCTTAGCGATACCTTTGTAAATTTCCCAGTCGGTTTTGCTTTCCCACAAAGGTTGCACTGCTTCACTCAATGGATGAATGAAAGGATGCATATCGGAGGTATTCAGATCGTCTTTTTCATACCATGTTGCTGTCGGCAATACGATATCGCCGTACAGACAGGTCGTACTCATGCGGAAATCCAGCACAGTCAGCAAATCCAGCTTGCCTTCGGCGGCTTTTTCACGATACTTAACCTCAGATGGCTTGACCGCTTCATCAGGATCATCAAACAGCGCATTCTGTGTACCAAGTAAATACTTCAGGAAATACTCATGGCCTTTGCCTGAACTACCGAGAATATTCGAGCGCCAGACAAACATATTGCGCGGGAAGTTTTTAGGATTATCCGGATCATCGCAACTCATGTTCACGTGACCAGATTTCAGACTTTGTTTCAGATATTCTGCTGGTTCTACACCCGCTGCTGCCGCTGCATCGCACACATCAAGTGGATTGGTTTCTAATTGCGGGCAAGATGGCAACCAACCGAGACGCTCAGATTTCGCATTCAAATCGATCATGCTCATGTGGCTGACTTTGGATTTGTCTGCCGTTGGCGCAAGAATTTCATCGATATGCAATTTCTCATGGCGCCACTGGCTAGTATGCGCATAGAAGAAGCTGGTGCCGTTCATCTGACGTGGAGGACGTGTCCAGTCGGATGCGAAGGCCAGCGGCGCCCAACCGAATTGTGGACGGAGTTTTTCTTGGCCGACATAATGCGCCCAACCACCACCGGATTGACCGACGCAACCACACATCATCAGCATATTGATGATGCCGCGATAAATCATATCGTTGTGGTACCAGTGATTCAAAGCCGCGCCGACGATGACCATGCTCTTACCATGTGTTTCGTGGGCGTTTTGTGCAAATTCACGTGCGACCTGAATGACCAGTTCACGTTTAACGCTGGTGTGTTTTTCCTGCCATGCCGGTGTGTAAGGCACGTCGTCATCGTAAGAATGAGCGACAGCGCCGCCCAGCCCCTGATCCACACCGTAGTTTGCCATCGACAAGTCATACACGGTGGCGACTAAGATTTCTGTCCCGTCAGCTAAGCTTACTTTGCGTGCAGGCACATTACGCAGCACCATGTCATTCGCATCAGCACCACCGAAGTAGTTAAAGCCTACGCTGACGACTTCGTCATGCTTGGCAACCAGACTCAGTTGCGGATCGATCTCACGACCGGAACCACCGTCTTTTGGTTCCAGATTCCAGCGACCGACTTTTTCACCATTATTGACTTTACCTTCACCCCAGCGGTAACCGATAGAACCGTTTGGTGAAACGATATCGCCGGTTTTCTCATCAATCGCCAGTGTTTTCCAATCGCCATTGTTTTCTTCGTTCAATCCACCTGGCAATTGTGATGCACGCAACATCTGATCTGGCACGAAACTGCCATTGCGCTCAACCAGACGTACCAACATAGGCATGTCGGTATATTGTTTGACATAGCTGCGGAAATAATCAGACTTGCCGCCAAGGTGGAATTCTTTCAGGATCACATGACCCATCGCCATTGCCAGCGCTGCATCCGTACCCTGTTTAGGTGCCATCCAGATATCACCAAATTTCACCATCTCACCGAAGTCGGAAGACACAGCAACAGTCTTCGTACCTTTGTAACGCACTTCAGTATAGAAGTGGGCATCCGGCGTCCGTGTTTGCGGTACGTTAGAACCCCAGACCATCAGATAAGTAGAGTTGTACCAGTCAGCAGATTCTGGCACGTCGGTTTGTTCGCCCCAGATTTGCGGACTTGCTGGCGGCAAATCGCAGTACCAGTCGTAGAAAGACAAGCATGCGCCACCAATCAAAGACAGATAGCGCGCGCCAGCGGCGTAAGAAACCATGGACATCGCTGGAATCGGAGAAAAACCGACGACGCGATCAGGGCCGAATTTTTTGACAGTGAACGCATTCGCGGCTGCAATGATTTCCTGCGCGGTATCCCAGTCAGCGCGTACAAAGCCGCCAAGACCGCGAACCGATTTATAACGTTGCGCTTTGACCGGATCCTGACTGATCGATTCCCATGCCTGCACGGGTCCCATGGTCTTGCGTGCTTCTTGCCACATTTCCATCAGACGACCGCGGATCATCGGATATTTAACACGCTGGGCGGAATAGACATACCAGCTATACGAAGCGCCGCGAGGGCAACCGCGTGGCTCGTGGTTCGGCAAATCAGGACGGGTGCGCGGATAGTCTGTCTGCTGGGTTTCCCAGGTAATCAAGCCATTCTTGACATACACCTTCCAGGAACAGGAACCCGTACAGTTCACACCATGGGTGGAACGCACAATCTTGTCGTGCTGCCAGCGGCTGCGGTAAGCGTTTTCCCACTTACGATCCTCTTCAACTACAGCACCATGACCATCGGAGAAGGTGGACTTCACCCGCGACATGAACTTCAATCTATCCAGAAAATGACTCATCGTAACTCTCCATATCAGGTGGGCGATGTACCCACAAGTTTCTTTACTTGCATACTGAGAGTGTAGAGAGTCAGCGTTAGCACGCCCATTCTTCGGTGCGGTGTGTCAGCTCAAGCATTGGCACTAGGCTGACTACTCCTTTAGAACTAGTCGCTTTTTAAGAAAAATGATTTGTATCAACAGCGCAAAAAAGACATCAGATTCAGCCAATAAAAAAGCCTCTGATCGTTATCAGAGGCTTAATTTAAGGGCAATGCCTGCCAAGAGACGACTACTGCATCAACATGGCATCTCTGCGCCCTTGCGCGAGTAGTACCACCAGGTTACCGCCATACATGTGACATAGAATCCGATGAAAACATACAGAGCCATATCAGGCGCACCGGTCATCTTGATGGACGTACCAAAGCCCTGAGGAATAAAGAAGCCACCATACGCACCTATCGCACCGGAAAAACCCAGCACAGCGGCAGATTCTTTAGCCGCATCCAAACGCGCCTGCTTCAGAAGGGCATCCCCTTTGCCAGCAACCGCACGCTCTCTCTCGGTCTGGAAAATGATAGGAATCATGCAGAACGTCGAGCCATTACCGAGTCCGGTGAGAATAAACATCAGAATAAACGAGCCAAGAAACATCATGAACTGATGTGAATGCAAGGCTGGCAGAATACCCGTGGCAATCGTCAGTGCCATTGTAGCAAACACCCAGAACGTCAGACGGGCACCACCGATTTTATCTGAAATCATGCCGCCGACAGGACGTGCCAACGCACCAGCCAATGGCCCGAGGAACGCGAACTTGGCAACATCAATTTCTGGGAACTGCGCTTTGATCAGCATCGCAAAACCTGCAGAGAAGCCGATAAAAGAACCGAACGTACCGATGTAAAGAAAACACATCAGCCAGTTATGTTTGCGCTTGAAAATCACCGCCTGATCTGCAAATGAGGCTTTTGCAGAAGCTATATCATTCATCCCGAACCAGGCAGCGATAGTCGCAGCGATAATCAGGGGAACCCAGACGAATCCTGCATTTCCCAGCCAATACATTTTATCGACGCCTGTTTTGGCATTGTGGAATAAAAATCCATCACCGGAAATCGCAACTCCAAACATCGCAGATGAAATCACCAACGGTGTCAGAAACTGCACCACAGACACGCCCAGATTGCCGATACCTGCATTCATGCCGGTCGCATAACCTTTGCGTGATTTTGGGAAAAAGAAACTGATATTCGCCATACTGGAACTGAAATTACCACCACCCAATCCGCACAACAAAGCCAATACCAGCAGCGTTGAATAATTGGTGGTCGGATCTTGCAACGCAAAACCCATACCGATCGCGGGGATCAGCAGACTTGCGGTCGAAATCGCAGTCCATTTGCGGCCGCCAAACACCGGCACCAGGAATGAATAGAATATCCGCAAAGTCGCGCCGGACAAGGCTGGCAGCGCGGTCAAAAAGAATAACTGATCTTTCGTGAATTTAAATCCGGCCTTATCCAGATTCGCCGCCACCACGCTCCACAACATCCAGACCGAGAACGCCAGCATCAGACTCGGAATCGAAATCCACAGATTCCGGTTCGCAATTGCACTACCTTCTTTTTGCCAGAATTCCGGATTTTCCGGTTCCCAGCGTTTTAAAACATGGCTCATTATCTGCTCCTGATTTTCCAAAAAACGTTCATTACATTGAGGCGTGTTCACACCGGAATTTATGCAGGTAACGATGCCTGTGCCGCCAGCATGCCTTCACGGCGGAACTGGAAGTGCATCCAAACCAGAGAAACACATACGGTGCCGTACAACAGCATGAAACACGAGCTGCGGATACCGGTCACATCAACGATCGCGCCAAACATGATTGGCAAAATAAATCCACCCAGACCACCGGCCAGACCAACCACACCCGATACCGCACCGATGTTGCTGCTGTAATCATCCGAAATAAACTTGAATACCGATGCTTTACCTACCGCCATCGCGATGCCGACTACAAATAAAATCATCGTGAACAGCACTGGAGTCAGACCAATATGAAATGTCTGCATGCCATTGATTGTTTTGATCGTGAAATCAGTTTGTGGGTAGGACAACAAAAAGAATGCTACCCAGCAAACCCACATCACCCACCAGGTCACTTTATAAGCGCCGTATTTATCTGAAAGCCAGCCACCGAAAGCGCGCAACACACCACCAGGCAAAGAAAAGCAGGCTGCCAGCAAAGCTGCACTCTTGATGTCAAAACCATATTCGGTGACGTAATATTTGACCATCCACAAACTCAGACCAACGTAGCCGCCAAACACCACCGAGTAATACTGGCAATAACGCCAGACTTTGGGATCTTTCAACATCTTGAGCTGCGCCATAAAGCTGACACTGGATTTCACGTTATGACTGGGATTTGTCGCGGAAAAAACCCAGAAAATCAGTGCTGCAGCCAACATCATGCCCGCGTAGACTTTTGGAACCAGAGTCCAGCCAGCTGCGGCAATCAGAACAGGAGCAATAAATTTATTGACGGCAGCACCCGAATTGCCGGCACCGAATATCCCCATTGCCAAACCCTGGCGTTCTTTTTTAAACCAGCGCGCAACATACGGTGTGCCGACAGAAAATGAACCGCCAGCCAGACCGACAAACAAACCCAGCACGAGAAAATGCCAGTAAGCCGTTGCGTAACTGATCAGGTAAATCGGAATCACTGTCGACAACATCAGGAGGAACAACACGATACGACCACCGAAACGATCAGTCCAGATGCCCAACGGCACCCGTATCAATGAGCCAGTCAGAACTGGCATGGCAGTCAATAAACCAAATTCGGTCTCATTTAAATGCAAGGCAGTTTTGATCGGAATACCGATCACACCAAACATCATCCAGATCGTAAAACACACAGTAAACGCCAAAGTACTGGAAGCCAGTACTGAATAGGCTTTGCCTTCATTCGCCATGACAGCTCCTTTTGCTTTTTTAGGTGATATAAGCTTAAGGAGTGTGGGGTTATTTAGAAATTCCCCTGACGGTAGTCAATCTGACTGCAAAAGGATGGGGTCACTGGCTGAAAGAACTAGACCGACCTAGGTCGTTTCGTCAGTTTCGATGCGTAAGAGATGGCATCAACAAAAGTAAATAAACTGACTCAAGCTTGAACGTCATTTCCCACGACAAATCATTTGTCAACGGCAGACAAAACCGCATAGAGGTACAAACGCTGGAAAATTTTTTTCCGTTGGAAAATAGAAAAACGGCTTACAAAGAAAACCCTGTAAGCCGTTGATTTCATTAAATTCTGTGGGGTGGACGATGGGGCTCGAACCCACGACAACAGGAATCACAATCCTGGACTCTACCAACTGAGCTACGACCACCACTGAATTTCACTGGAATACTGCCCCAAGTGAGCTACGCATTATATAAGGATTTCGCCCCCATAGCAATACTTTCTCAAGCAATCAGGCCATTAAACTGAGAAACGCGGTCATTGGGTGTTGTTCGTATTGACGGGAGACCTTAGGCCAGCTCAGCAATGTCATCCCCTGTGATTCTTTACTCAGTCGGTCAGATGGCTGGTGACGACTCACTACCTGCGTCGATAAAAAACCGTGCAACAACTGACGTTGATGCTGGCTCAGTGTTTCATAAAACACCAGGCACAAATCACGCATGCGGATATTTTCGGTCGCGCCGGACTGCTCTTCCCGTTCAAGCTGGGAAAACAGTTCAGGTAAGGCAAATGCGTTTTTCTGTAACGATTCCCGTTGTGCTGATTGCCATTGCTCACGCCGCGCTGCACGTTGCCGCAGCATACTGCGTAAGGTGCTTGCGGTTTCGCGCCAGAATGCACTTTGTTCCGGGGTCAGCGCCAGTACGTGATGTACATCGTCTGCGCGCGATAGCAAATGTTCTATACGGATTTGATCGAAAGGAATACGGCTCAGAATGGCAGGTTCTGATATAGCGACTGCCATATCAATGGCAAGAGCATTTCTTTTGGAGGATGAGATCCGTCGCATAAAATCTGTCTAGTCAAAATGAGTTTGAATAAAAAATGCCTACGTAAGTCCTACGTAGGCATAAACTCACAATCCAGTGAGAAGAGGAGCGTGCGTTGAAACAGTCGACAATATAACTGCACCAACCCGCATCACCGGAAGCTATTACAAATTTTTACTCGCCATAGAAAAGCGTCACAATTTGGGTCATGAAACTTACATTTTGTGTTCCATCGTTGTCAGACTTTTGACGGTCGCTTTCACATCCACAGTTTCCTGTTTTTTATTTTCATCTTCGAAAATTAATTTCAGTGTCACGGCATCACCGGCTTTTGCCTGCGCTTTCAAGTCCATCAGCATGACATGATAACCACCGGGTTTGAGCTCGACATTTTTTCCGGCCGGCACATCCAGTTGAGGAATCGCACGCATTTTCATGACGTTATTGTCCATCTTCATTTCATGCACTTCTACCAGACCGGCTGCCGCCGACTGCACTTCAATCAGACGCACATTTTTTGTACTTTGAATCTGCATAAACGCACCAGTCGCTTTTTGTTGCGGCACGGTAGCTCTGACCCACGCATCCTTCACCACAATTTCAGCTTGTGCAGCCAAAGTAACGGTGGCGATGGAAGCAGCGATGATGGATTTGATAAACATGTTCATAAGGCCCTCTGATTATTGAGAAGATACTTCCAGACTGCGATCATACGCAGTCACTGTTTGCATGCGTTCAAAAGCTTCAAGCAAGATGTCAGGATTACCGGAAGCCAGTTTTTTACTATCGGATAAGGTTTGCCGGAAAGCGCGGGCACCAACCAGTCCCATCATCAATCCCAGCATGTGGCGTATCACGCTGTTGAGGCGCAAACCCTTGCCACCATTGCCATACAATTCTAACTGACGATGAATATAAGGAATCATCGCATGCAGAATTTCTTCACGGGTTTTGACCGGAGTCATATCATCGTAAAAGAGCGCATCAAAGTCTGCCATAAAATAAGGATTGTGATACGCCTCGCGCCCTATCATCACACCGTCGACATGCTGCAAATGCTGCTGCATTTCCGCCGTCGTTTTAATGCCGCCATTCAGAATAATTTCCAACTCAGGAAACTCTCGCTTCAAGCGGTAGGCATAATCATATTTCAGTGGTGGAATCTCACGGTTTTCGCGCGGCGACAAACCTTTCAGAATCGCGGTTCGAGCATGGACGATAAAGGCCTTGCAACCGGCCTCAGCCACCTGCCCGACAAAGTCGCGCATGAATTCATAGGAATCGACATCGTTAATACCGATGCGATGCTTGACCGTAACATCAATGGAGACCGCATCTTTCATCGCCTTCACGCAATCTGCGACCAATAATGGCTCTGCCATCAGACAAGCGCCGAAAGCGCCTTTCTGCACGCGTTCAGACGGGCAACCGCAATTCAGATTGATTTCATCGTATCCCCACTCCTCACCCAGTTTGGCGCAATGCGCAAGATCGGCCGGCTCGCTGCCGCCAAGCTGTAATGCGACCGGATGTTCGCCGGGATTAAATTCCAGATGACGTTGCAGATCACCATGAAACAGAGATCCTGTCGTCACCATCTCGGTGTACAGCCAGGTATGGCGGGTGATATGGCGATGAAACTGACGGCAATGACGGTCACTCCAATCGAGCATCGGAGCCACGGAGACGCGGCGGGGCGGTAAAACTTGAGTAGTCACAATAAATACAATACAGCGTTAAGCAAACCGCTATTGTAACCTCAGTGCTCTAACCCTTAGCGATATCGGCAGGGATCGCTGATGCTCCGGAGGAAGTAAATACCGCGTCATCGACTGGCTTATTTATTTTTTGATCAATTGAAATCTTTTACCACGATAGAGAAAGCGGGGTAACTCACTCAACAGAGAGCAGATAATGAAATAAATGACGCCGATAAACAGGAAAATTTCCGCCGGATAAATCTGTGTGCGGCTATTCACCTGATTCGCAACCGTGGTGAGTTCCGGGACATTGACCACCATTGCCAGTGACGTATCTTTGATCAGCGCAACGAACAGACCGATATATGAAGGAATCAGATTCGGTATCGCTTGCGGCAAAAGGATATGCCACAACACTTGCCAATAACTCATTCCACTGGCGAGTCCGGCTTCAATCTGACCCAACGGTAGCGACTCGATTCCGGCGAGGGTCGAATGCATAACGGATGCGGCACTAAACCATGCTATCGCCAGAATGACAGTAGTGACGCCAGAGACATCGCGCCCCAGCCAGCGCGGCAGCAAAAAATAAAGCCAGAAAATGACCAGAATCAAAGGAATGCTACGTATCAGTTCAGCGCCATAAAACAGCACCCGTCTTACCGCTCCTTGAAAGCGCCATGCAATAACAGCAGTGATGACACCGCCTGCCAAAGCGATAACACCAGCCGACAGCGACATCAGCAAAGTCAGGAGCAAGCCGCCTATCTCACCATCCGCAGTGCGCCCAAAGAATAAATATGACCAGTTATCGACTACGACGGCAAGATCAAAACTCATTACGAAGAACTCCGGCGGCGCAGGAAAGCAATCATCGCAGAACGACCGGCCTGAGCCGCTGGAATGGTGGAGCCAGGGCCAAAACGTAAAAATACCTGTCCCATCAGCACACCCAATGCAAGGTACAACAGCGTGCCGATAGCATAGGCTTCTATCGCATGCGCGTTGAAGCTTTCGATCTGCCGGGTACTATAAATAATTTCAGCAAAACCTATTCCCGATGCCAGCGAAGATAGTTTCATCAAATTCAGATATTGACCGACAACAGGTTGCCATGCATTACGAATCGCTTGCGGCAACAAAATATAGCGAAAGCTTTTCCAGCGACTGAAACCTTGACTGAGCGCGGCTTCGCCCTGCCCGATAGACACTGCCTGCAAACCGGCACGCAATTCCTCTGCTAAAAATGCAGCAGTAAACCAGCTCAGACCAAGCCAGGCACAGATAAACTCGGGAGAAAGAAAACGAAAGCCATCAGGCAAAGGTGAGAACCAGTGATCGCTGATCACCCAGTCACGGAACGCCTCCGGCAACGCCGGATAAGCTGCAAAATACCAGAAGAACAGTTGAACCAGTAATGGCGTATTCCGAAAAGCCATGATGACAGCCTGTGCCGGGTATCGTAAGCAACGCGATTCACTGGTACGCAGCAGTAACAAGAGGATAGCCAGCACACTGGCGACAACAGAGCCAACTATCGTGATCAGTAGAGTATTGAGTAATCCGGACAGGAGCCAGGTGGCAGGCACTCCGGTGAGAACACCGCTCCAGTCAAATTGAAAACCATTCATACAGAACTGGAATGCGAGGGTAAAATTTTCTGCAAAAACCGTTGTGCCCTGGGATGTTTTGCCTGCGAAAAAAACTGATCTGGCGCAGCGACTTCTAACACTTCGCCCTGATCCATGAACACGATACGATCAGCCAACTCGCGCGCGAAGCCCATCTCATGCGTGACAACCAGCATCGTGATTCCGGTATGCGCCAACTCCCGCATCACATTTAAGACCTCACCTATCATTTCAGGATCCAAGGCAGAGGTTGGCTCATCAAACAAAATAATGGCTGGCTGCATTGCCAGGGTGCGCGCAATCGCTACTCTTTGTTGCTGCCCGCCTGAGAGCTGCGCAGGAAAATGATCGCCCTTATCCGGCAAGCCCACTTTTTCCAACAGAGCATCCGCACGTCGCCGGGCTTCCTGCTTACCAGTTCCGAGCACGCGCACCAGGGCAATCATGATATTTTCCCGGGCATTTAAATGTGCATACAGATTAAATTGCTGAAACACGAAACCAATACCAGAACGCAGCTCTTGCAATTGGCGTCCATGCAAATCCTTGGTAGATTTTCCGCCGACCAGAATATCGCCTTGATCGTAGGATTCAAGGCGATTGATGGTACGGATCAAGGTTGATTTTCCGGAACCGGAAGGGCCGCAGATGACAATCACTTCACCGGCAGCAATCTGCAAATTGATATTACTGAGAGCAGAAAAATCGCCATAACTTTTAGAGAGATGGCGAAATTCGACAGCTGGAATAGTATTAACCAAGCTCATTGAACAACGTCAATAATGCTTAATTCTGCGCAACAATTTTAAAATTTCTTGGTTCGGGTGCGGCTGAATGCTTACCAAACCAACGTTCGTGAATTTTCGCTGCTTCACCGTTTTTTTCGAGCTCCAGCAGCGACGAGTTCACCACATTCAATAATGCTTTCTCACCTTTGGGCGCACCGACGCCGATATGTTCAGTGCTCAGGTATTCAGGCAGAATTTGGAAATTTTTCTTATCACCTGCATTTGACAATAAGCCGACCAAAATCGAACTGTCTTGCGTGATCGCCTTCACACTGCCGTTACGTAAAGCAGTCAGCGCCAGCGGTACGTCGTCATAAGCAACGACTTGCGCTTTCGGGAAACGGACGTGCAACTCTTGTTCGCCTGTCGTGCCCTTGACTGCGCCGATACGCGCTTCTGCAAATGCATCAAGCTTATTCGCCGCTGAACTTGCAACCAGAAATTGCTGACCGGTGACAAAGTAGGGGTAACTAAAATCAATCACTTTTGCACGTTCTGCTGTGATCGTGATATCGGCCACAATCAGATCCACTTTTCCTGATTGCAAAAGTGGGATGCGATTAGCAGGATTGGTCGCAACCAACTCAAGTTTCACGCCGATTTTTTTTGCCAGCGCTTCAGCAAAATCAATATCGTAACCGACGATTTTATGCGACTTGGCATCGACAGAACCAAATGGTGGATTACTGTCAAATACTGCTGCACGCAACACTCCCGATTTTTTAATATCGTCTAATTTATCCGCATAGGCACTTTGAGAAAATGACAGCACTGCCAGCGCAACACCAAACAAAGAAGACAAACTTTTCAATTGGAATTTCATAACTTACCCCATCCTTAAAGTGACATTTGATGGAAACAAGTATATGGAGCTGGCAACATGCAGACAACGAAGCATTTCGTTTATCTAAATGCAGATTCTGCTGTCTGATTTCAATCAGAGTAGGAGAAAATGAGAAAAAAAATTCATGGCAACACATAACCACACACGTATGAATTAATTAAATATTTTCCTTCAGCAGTCGCAGTAATGCCGCCGTATCGAGTCGCGCAGCAACATCGCCCTCGTCCAGCAGACTGTCTGCCAGATCACGTTTTTCCGCATGCAAGGCGATGATTTTTTCTTCTATCGTGTTTTGTGTCACCAAACGATAAATCGTGACCGGTCTTTGTTGTCCCATGCGATGTGCGCGATCAGAGGCCTGATCCTCGACCGCCGGATTCCACCACGGGTCGAGATGAATCACGTAATCGGCAGCGGTCAGATTCAGCCCTGTGCCGCCCGCCTTCAGGCTGATCAGGAACACATCACCGTCACCCGCTTGAAATGCGTCAACGCGCTTTTTGCGTTCAGTCGCAGGCGTGCTGCCATCAAGATACTGATAACGTATGCCTTTTTTATCGAGACTCTCGCGCACGATCGCCAGATGATCGACAAACTGGCTGAACACCAGCGCCTTGTGGCGGTTGTCCAGCAACTCATCGATGGTTTCTTCAAAGACCGCCAGCTTACTGCCGCTGATCGTGGAATTTTTTAATACCAGTTGCGGGTGGCAGCAAAAACGGCGCAATTTAGTAATCTCTGCCAGCACTTTCAGCGATTGCCCTTCTTCCGCACTGAGCGACGCAATTTTATCCATCGCTTCCTGACGCAAAGCTTCGTACAAATGGCACTCTTCATCACTCAGCTCGACTTGCAAGGTGATCTCGGTACGTGGCGGTAACTCTGTCAGCACCTGGGTTTTGGTACGCCGTAAAATAAACGGCTGTATCAGCTTTTTCAGATGCTGACGTGCGGGCTTATCACCGCGCTCAATCGGCGTACTGAATTTATCGGTAAAACGCTCTTTGGAGCCAAGCAAGCCGGGATTGATAAACCGGAACAGATTCCACAATTCACCCAGATGATTTTCTACCGGCGTGCCGCTGGCGATCATTTTAAAATCTGCCGTTAATGCCATCGCTGCCTGACTGCGCTTGGTTGCGGCATTTTTGATGACTTGCGCTTCATCCAGCACCACACTGTGCCAATGTTGCGCGGCAAATGCCTCGGCATCCGACTGCAACATGCCATAACTGGCAATGACCAGATCGAAAGACCCGAGATCCGCCAGTGTACGATGGCTGTGATACGCACGCACCTTCAGCGTCGGCGCAAAGCGCATGACTTCTGACTGCCAGTTCATCGCCACCGAAATCGGTGCCACCACCAGCGCTGGCCCACCCGGCGCTCTATCCAATAACAGCGCCAGCGTCTGTACCGTTTTCCCCAACCCCATATCGTCCGCCAGACAAGCACCGACACCCCAGTGCGCGAGTCGCGCGAGCCACTGATAACCGGCCAGCTGATAATCACGTAATTCCGCCTGCAGCGTAGAAGGAACCTGCGGGTAAAAATCGGCCAGCGCATCGAGCTTACTCACTTGCTCACGCCACGCCGCATCGACTTCTATTTCGCCAGCTTCAGCAGCCAGTTCCGCCAACGCAGGTGCCGCCAGCGCGTTCAGGCGTATGCCGTCGGCACCGGCTTCGCCTAATGCGCGCAATTCATCGAGTCGTTTGCGAAAGCTGTCGGTCAATGCCAGATAATCATTCTCACCTAATTGTAGGAAACGTCCGCGCGCTGATCCTGCCATTTGCAGCAATTCACGCAGCGCCAGCACCCGCCCATCATCCAGCGATAACTCGCCGCCAGCGACAAACCACTCGCCTTGCTTTTTGATCGTCAGGCGTAAATTCTGCAACGAACGGCTACCTCGCAGACGGAAACGTTCGCCCTCAGGCCAGACCAGTTGCAGTCTATCGGCTGGAACTGCGCGCAATTGCTCCAGCAATTCCAGACATTGTTCAGGATGCTGCAACTGCCATTCCTGCCCGCTTTCTTCAGCATTCGCCAGCGCGGGACACGCATCGAGCACGAATTGCATCTGGCGTTGCTCTTGTTGCAGATCGCGACTCGCCTGCACCGGCACGCCCGCCTGCTCGCCAAGCACGTTGGCCGCGCCTTTGCCCGGTTGAAACCAACCGCCGTCAGCCAGAGGCCGCATAAGCAGTTGCACGCGCAAGCCTTCTTGTAAGGGCAGCAAATGCGCAAACATGGTCTGATCTGCCGCCAGCGTCGCGATATGCGCAGCCAGCTCAGGCAAATCGGAATGAATAGACAGATGCGGCGCAATCGCGGCAATCACATCGACTAACTGCGCTTTGGCAGTGACCGGCACGGTCAGGCCGCGACCGAGGATACCGGTGATTTGTTTAATTTCCGGGCTCGAGGTGTACACGGCCAGACGAGTTGGCGTTTCTTTTTTCCACACCACGCTCGCATCGGCGCTGATGAATGGTTCCAGTTGCAAGCTGATCTGGTCGCCGTTCTCTTTCAGTTGCAATGCGATATCGCCTTTAACGACATCAATGCGTACATCCGGCGCGTCGGCCCAGTACACGGCAGGATGCGCAACCAGAAACGGCAGCGCTTTATCGATATTGATTTCAAATTCACTGCCGCCGTAATAGCTGTCCGATGCGCGGCGTATGCAGGCAGCAATCTGTTTATCCTGTTCAGAAAGATAAGACAAACTATCCAGCTCTTGCACCAGCCGCCGCAATGCGACCGGCCGCCCTTTACTCCAGACGCCTTTGGCGCTGCGCCTTTGCTCACGCGGCTCGATTTTCAGCTCCTGAAAATGAAATTCCAGTAACCATGCAAGACGCATTTCTTCTTCTTTTTTTTCGACAGCAGCAGTGCTGGCTGGCTTGAGTTGCGACAGCGCATTCAGCGCCCTCTTCCACCCTTCTTCCCGCTGTAAAGCGAGTAACAAGGGCTGGATATTTTTTTTATGATGCCATTCGGGGAATTGCGGCACTTCTTTAAACTGATGCGCCAGCAATACATCGAGTTCCGCCGCCACCCACTGATAACCGAAGCGAACCATGGTCTCACGCATCTCCTGCAGCTTTGCGTGCAAGCGAGGATGCGGTGGTGCATCTTGCCAGTACGCGCAGATTGCCTCAAACAAGGCGTCGATATCATGTGCAGTACGAACATTAAAATGCGACACCGGCAACACGACGCCTTGCGCCATGTGATTCGTCAGCGGCTGTAAAACGTAGTAGCTGAACGCATGGCGCTGTTTCACGCCCTCATCCACCTGCGCTTTCGCCAGTTGCAAACTGCTGGTCTCATTCTTTGCCAGCATCGCGATCGTACTCAACAAACCAAGTAAATCGGGAATAAAAATTTTCCGCTTACCGCTGCTGACTTTTTGCATCTGCGCATGGGTTTGCGCCAGCCCCACTGCGATAGTCATTTTGTTTTGCAAGACCGCCATCGCAATCAGCATTTCCCCCTGAAATTGCGGCGGCAAATGCCGCTGTAACTGTGCGAGACGGTCAAAGTCTCCGCGCAATAAGGCTTGCCACGCAACGAGCCCCATCAATTGCGGCCAGCTATTCGACTCCTGATCCATCTGCTGACAAGCGTATTCGTACGCCAGACGGCAATCGAGTAATTCCCAGTTGGCTTTGACAAAAATATCCGTCAGCACCATGCCCTGATCAATCGGCCGGAGTTGCGAAAATAAACGGATACCATCTTCATGCTGGAAAAATTCAGCGCCAGGAATAAGCGCGTGATCGTTTTTCACACTGAGAAATTTTTCACGCCACAACAAGGCTTCATCGGTTCTGCCGAGCAGCACGGAAAACAGCATTTCACGACTGTAAAATTCAGCATCGTAGGATTTCCAATGCTGATATTCGCCGTGCTTTTTCAATAAATCACGAATCTGGCTGATCCACAATTTCATGCCGCCGGTCTGCTGCAAACGCAGCAATACCGGCATGCGCCAGTCATCACGCAAGATATAACCCAGGCCGATTTCCTGCCGCAAAACCTGACGCTTGCACAAATCCAGCATCAGATCTTTGAGCAGTTTTGCATCGTAGGGATTACCCATCAGGGTTTTCGCGCCGCGTAGCTGCATTAACTCCAGCGCTTTGGTCTGACTCAGCGGCGCAGTATATAAAGCCGTGGCATATACGATGGGCAACTCGTCGTCGGTGAGGCGGTCAAACAAATCCATAGAGAAGTCAATAAGCTGAAATGAAGGGTAAGAAAAATTTGCAGACATGCGCGGCATCTGTGTTTTATCACGTTTCCAATGGAAGATCACGCAGATAGATCAATGTGACGATAGCCACTTTTTTAATGGGCGTTTGCGAAAAATACACAGGCGGTAAGCAATGCAAACAACAACAGCCAATGCAACACCAGCATCAGAAAAAACCAGCGCAGAAACGGTCGCTTCATCGACTTGTGGCGTAAAAATTTGTGCGCCAGCAGCGCCCCCGGCCAGCCACCGATCAGGCTCAGCAACAGTAAATTTTTCTCCGGGACGCGTGATCTGCGTTGAATCGCCGCTTGTTTGTCGTAAAAATAAACCAGAAAACACAGCAGACTGAGCAGCAGATAGTAAGTCAGCGTCAGCGCAAGTATGAGTAGATAGGACACAGGCTATGTGCGAAAAGAGAAACCACGCCATCCAGCGGCTAAAAAAAATACTCCCCCGGAGTATCTAAAAACCCCCTTTGTTTATAAGGACATAAGGGGATTTTTACGAAAAACAGGGGGGAGTATCCGAATTTTTCCTCAATACTGCTTTAATACTGCGTCAATAATGACGCAATTTTTCGCTTACAACATTTTCGCCAGCAAGGCCTTTTCGTATTTCGCATCGAGCGGAATGCGCACAGTATGACCTGCACCGCCAATGATGTTCAGCGATTGATTTTCTTTGTTACGCATTTCTGACAGCGTCACGATTTCGTTACCATTCGGTGAAATGATTTCGATCTGATCGCCAACAGCGAAACGGTTTTTCACTTCCACTTCCGCCCAGCCATCGGCGACGTTCAACACCTGACCAACATACTGGCTACGATGTGCCTGCGACACGCCTTCCATATAGTTCTGATGATCCTGCGTGTGATGACGCTGATAGAAACCGTCGGTATAACCGCGATTCGCCAGACCATTCAACTCGCCCAGCAATTGCGGGTTAAACGGACGGCCAGCCACCGCATCATCAATCGCACGACGATACACCTGTGCAGTACGTGCGACGTAATACAGCGACTTGGTACGACCTTCAACTTTTAAAGAATCAACGCCGATTTTCGCCAGACGCTCAACGTGTTCAACGGCGCGCAAGTCTTTCGAATTCATAATGTAAGTGCCGTGCTCATCTTCCAGAATTGGCATGAGCTGACCTGGTTTGGTCGATTCTTCGATCAGGTAAGGACGGTCTGCCAGCGGGTGACGCGGCATGTCGCCCATCGCTGAGAACGATTGATTCGCATCTTCCAGCGCCTTGTTGAAGTCAAATTTAATCGTTTCCACCGGAATCCGCGCAAGATCGCCAGTTTCGTTTTCAGCGGCGTTTTCAACCTTGTAATCCCAGCGGCAGGAATTGGTACAAGTGCCCTGATTCGGATCGCGGTGATTGAAATAACCAGACAATAAGCAGCGACCGGAGTAGGCAATACACAGCGCGCCATGCACGAACACTTCGAGCTCCATGTCCGGGCATTCCTGACGAATTTCCTCGACTTCATCGAGCGATAATTCACGTGACAGAATCACGCGGGTCAGTCCCATTTTTTTCCAGAATTTCACGTCGGCCCAGTTAACCGCGTTCGCCTGCACCGACAGATGCACTGGCACTTCCGGCCATTTTTCGCGCACCATCATGATCAGACCAGGATCGGCCATAATCAGCGCATCCGGTTTCATCGCGATCACCGGCTCCATGTCGCGCAGATAGGTTTTGAGCTTGGAGTTATGCGGAAAAATATTGCTGGCAACAAAAAACAATTTGCCACGCGCATGGGCATCGCTGATGCCTTGCTGCAAGACTTCCAGCGTAGAAAATTCATTATTCCGCGCACGCAGACTGTAACGTGGCTGACCGGCATACACCGCATCGGCACCGAAGTCGAACGCAGCATGCATTTTTTCCAGCGAACCAGCTGGCAAGAGAAGTTCAGGAGCTTTTAACATAGCAGGGCCATCCGAAAAGAAAATGTTCGCGACTGATGATCGCACAAAATGATCATACAAAATATTCGTACAAAAACAATCGCACTAAAATAATCACACTAAGAAATATACCAATAAGCTGACACAAATACCGTGTACCGGAGACCTGATCAGGATGAACTCTCGCGCATCGATGCCAGTTCATTCAACACCAGCGCAATCAACACGATAACGCCGCCGGTGATCGTTGCCTGCGCAGGCACTTCGCCCGCGCCCAGCCACGCCCAGATCGGTGCCAGTAATACTTCCAGCAAACACAGCAAAGAAATTTCTGGCGCAGTCAGGCTAGCAGAGGCTCTGACCATCAACATGCATGGCAAACCCAGCTGAAAGAATCCCAAAATCGCAAGCAATACCACATCATGCAACGATGCCTGCAATGGCAACGCAAACGGCAGCATCACCAGCGCGGAAATAGAACCGCCAAGAAATACTGCGGGAATCAGATCAACGGTATGGCCGCCTTTTTTCAGCAAGATCACATTCACTGAGGCCGCCACTGGTACGCCGAGTGCAATCAGCATGCCGAGCAAGCCGCGCGAATCGACCTCCGACAAACTGCCCGCAAACATCCATCCCATGCCGATGCAAGCCGCTGCAATCGCCCACCATGTGCGCGCCGGAATCCGTTCGCGCAATATCAGCCAGGCCAGAAATGCGGTAAATAAAGGCGCGAGGCTTTCCATAATCGAGGTATTCGCCACCGTCGTCATGGTCATCGCGATCATGAAACAGGAATACATGGTCGCCCACATACAACCGGATAAAAATCCCAGCCTACCAAGCAAACGCAGGCGGGGAACAAATCCACGGCCATATTGCTTCACCATCGCCACCAGCACGAATAAGCCGGCAAACAAACTGCGCCAGAAGGTGACCTCAAATCCTTTTGCCGAATCCAGATGCCGCGTAAAGACACCCGCAATGCTCCACAAAGTGGCGGTCACAATCATTAGAATCACCGCGCCACGGTGGCTTAGCTTGTTTGGCATTCCCTACCTGCTTATCAATATATTCAGCCATGCACCAGTCATGATGTATGGCTTTCGCCACCCTGCGAATCAACGTTGGGCGGCACTATCTGCTCAACAAAAAACCCGTTTGACTCCCACCTGAGGCAAGAGCGAAACGGGTTGATCTTCATGCGCCACAGCGCATGAATACCTCAGCAATTACGCTTCGCGTGATGCTTTTTTACGCTCGTGCTCTTTCAGGAAACGCTTGCGCAAACGGATACTCTTCGGTGTAACTTCCACCAGTTCGTCATCTTCAATAAACTCAACCGCATATTCCAGAGACATTTGAATTGGTGGCACCAGGCGCACCGCCTCATCCGTACCGGAGGAACGAACGTTGGTCAGCTGTTTACCTTTGATCGGGTTAACCACGAGGTCATTGTCACGGGAATGGATACCGATGATCATGCCTTCGTACACTGGATCGTTATGGCTGACGAACATACGGCCGCGATCTTGCAGTTTCCAGATCGCATAAGCAACAGCAGCGCCGTCATCCTGAGAAATCAACACGCCATTGCGACGACCAGCCAATTCGCCTTTGGTGTTATCCACTGGTGCGTAGTCATCAAACACGTGACTCATCAAACCTGTACCACGTGTCAATGTCATGAATTCGCCCTGGAAGCCGATCAGACCACGTGCTGGAATGCGGTATTCCAGACGCACACGACCTTTACCGTCCGGTTCCATATTTTGCAGATCGCCACGACGACGACCCAATTCTTCCATCACGCCACCCTGGTTCGTTTCTTCAACGTCAACGGTCAGGTTTTCGTATGGCTCATGACGTACGCCATCGACCATTTTGAATACGACGCGTGGACGGGATACGGCCAGCTCGAAACCTTCACGACGCATGTTTTCGATCAGAATCGTCAGATGCAACTCACCACGACCAGAAACTTCGTATGTGGAATCATCACCTTCAGCCTGCACAACGCGCAACGCCATGTTCGATTTCAATTCCTTTTCCAGACGATCGCGGATCTGACGGGTAGTCACGAATTTACCTTCGCGGCCAGCCAGCGGCGAGCTGTTGACCATGAAGTTCATCGTCAAAGTAGGCTCATCGATCTTCAGCATAGGCAAGCCTTCTGGCGCATCTGGCGCGCAGATAGTCGAACCGATACCGATTTCTTCGATACCATTGATCAGCACGATATCGCCAGCCAGTGCTTCATCCACTTGTACGCGATCCAGACCTTTGAAAGTCAGAACCTGGTTGATACGTGCCTTCGTTGGCTTGTCATCAGGACCGTTCATCCAGACGACGTCTTGCAATGCTTTGACTTTACCGCGCAGGATACGGCCAACGCCGATCTTACCAACGTAAGAAGAATATTCCAGCGACGTGATTTGCAATTGCAACGGGCCATTCGGATCATCTTCACGCGCAGGAACGTGTTTCAGGATCGCATCAAACAATGGCTCCATATTACCGTCACGCACTGTGTCTTCCAGACCCGCATAACCTTTGAAACCGGATGCATAGACAATCGGGAAATCCAGTTGTTCGTCAGTTGCACCGAGCTTGTCGAACAATTCGAAAGTCGCGTTAACTGCTTTTTGCGGATCAGCATTTTCACGGTCGATCTTGTTCACAACGACGATAGGTTTCAGACCCAGCGCAAGTGCTTTACGTGTCACAAAACGTGTTTGTGGCATTGGGCCTTCTTGCGCATCCACCAGCAACAAAACGCTGTCAACCATGGACAATACACGTTCCACTTCACCACCAAAGTCAGCATGGCCCGGGGTATCAACGATGTTGATGTGCGTGCCTTTGTATTCCACTGCGCAGTTTTTGGACAGAATCGTGATACCACGTTCTTTTTCGATATCATTCGAATCCATCACGCGGGAATCGACCTGTTGGTTTTCGCGGAAAGTACCGGATTGACGCAATAATTGGTCAACCAGTGTGGTTTTGCCGTGATCGACGTGAGCGATAATGGCGATGTTACGAATAGCGCGTTTTGTAGTGGACATGGTAACGTTCATTTGGGGTAAATCGGATAACCGACGATTATAACATGCTGCAACGCAAAAGCATAAAACGCCTATTATTTCAAGGAGTTGCTACAAAGCGATGACAACGGAAATGATGATAGGCACTTCAGGCATCCATCACGCCTGCCACACAACATCATCAGATCATTCCTTTGTGCGGATAAATATTATTCCTGCGTATTAATCAGGCGCTCCGGTGCAAGAATACCGAATTCCTGTAGCTGAGCAGAACCCAGTAATTTCCCGTCAGTATCCCGATACACGCGGACTCTGCCAGTCATTTGCGGCAGCTTAACGGCTTCTTTGCCAAGCGCCAGCCGTTGTCCATGCAGAAAACGTACGGCTAATTCTTCATTCAAATGCACTGCAGGAAAACTGGATAGCAAAGCATCCACCGGATCAAGCAAAGCCAGTCGCTGTTCTTCAGGCAGAGACTCCAGATAGTCCAGCGTAATGGATTTTTCTAATACCAGATGACCGACCTGAATCCGGCGCAATTCTTTCAGATGCGCACCGCATCCGAGCGCAGCGCCGATATCCTCACCCAGTACGCGGACATACGTCCCTTTGCTGCACTTCACTTTCAGGCTGAGCAACGGAGCATCATAGCCAAGAAATTCCAACTCATGAATTACCACATTGCGCGCTTCACGTTCCAGTGTGACGCCCGCCCGCGCATACTCATACAAAGGCTTGCCATCACGCTTCAGTGCCGAATACATAGGAGGAACCTGCACAATCGGGCCTGTGAATTGTGTCAACACCTGCCGTATCCGCTCTTCCGTGACATCAACGCTTTTCGTCTCAAGCACATCGCCTTCAGTATCACCGGTCGTGGTAGTAATGCCAAGATGCACAACTGTCGTATACGTTTTATCCGCTTCCAGCAAATCCTGCGAAAATTTGGTCGCTTCACCAAAACACAAAGGCAGTAAGCCGGTTGCAAATGGATCCAGCGTGCCCGTGTGACCGGCTTTCATCGCATTCAGAAAGCGCTTTGCTTTTATCAATGCGTCATTACTGGAAAAGCCAACCGGTTTATCCAATAGCAAGACGCCGTGCACAGGAACACGGGGACGTTTTTTAATCTGAGTTGTCATAAGCCTGGAAAACCAGAGTGAACTCCGGTCAGAGATCAGTTTTCGCCGTCGTCTTTAGCGCGAGTGGCATTTGCTTCATCAATCAGCTTAGACATGGCCATGCCACGTATTGTTGAGGTGTCGTGGATGAAGTGCAATTGCGGCAGAGTGTGGATATGCAAACGCAAGCCCAATTGGGCCCGCAGGAAACCAGCGGCACGTGTCAGCGCATCATTGGTTGCTTTGATTGCGACAGCATCATCCGCCAAGGTCGTGAAGAAAATTTTTGCGTGTGCGTAATCGGGCGTGAGCTGCACTTCCGTCAGCGTGATCATGCCGACGCGCGGGTCTTTTAACTCAGACCAGATAATTTCAGCCAGATCTTTCTGAATCTGATCAGCAACGCGCAAACCACGTCCCGGTATATTTTTACTATGTTTTGCCATAAATTATTTTTTTGCCTCTATAAACTACAACCCCGGCCTGGGCCGGGGTTGGCTTGAATTACAGAGTACGTGCAATTTCCTGTACTTCAAATATTTCTAGGTTATCGCCAACCTGAATGTCGTTATAGCCTTTCAGCGACAAACCACACTCCATACCGGCGCGAACTTCTTTAGCGTCATCTTTGTAACGTTTCAGGGAATCCAGCTCACCAGTCCAGGTCACGACATTGTTACGCAACAGACGAACTGACGATGTACGCTTGACCACACCATCAGTGACCAGACAGCCTGCGATAGCGCCGACTTTGCTGACCAGGAATACCTGTTTAACTTCAACCATACCGATGATCTGCTCGCGTTTTTCCGGAGCCAGCATGCCAGACAAGGCCGCTTTCACTTCATCGACTGCATCGTAAATGATGTTGTAGTAGCGAATATCTACACCATTCGACTCGGCCAGCTTACGTGCAGACGCATCAGCACGGGTATTAAAGCCAATAATAACGGCCTTAGAGGCAACCGCCAGATTAACGTCATTTTCAGAGATGCCGCCAACTGCCGCGTGTACAACCTGTACACGCACTTCGCTGGTAGACAATTTCTGCAAAGACTGAACCAGAGCTTCCTGCGAACCTTGTACGTCGGTTTTGACGATGATAGGCAGGTTTTTAACTTCGCCCTCGCCCATGTTTTCAAACATGTTTTCGAGTTTAGCTGCCTGCTGTTTAGCAAGTTTGACATCACGGAATTTACCTTGACGGAACAAAGCAATTTCACGTGCTTTACGTTCATCAACCATCACCATGACTTCTTCACCCGCTGCCGGCACCTCTGTCAAACCCTGAATCTCTACAGGAATCGACGGGCCAGCTTCGGTAATGTTGGCGCCATTCTCATCCAACATCGCACGGACGCGGCCATAAGAAGAACCTGCCAGCACCACATCGCCACGCTTCAGAGTACCGGACTGCACCAGAATAGTAGCAACCGTACCGCGACCTTTATCCAGACGTGCTTCAACAACCAAACCTTTGGCTGGCGCATCTTTCGGTGCTTTCAACTCCAGCACTTCCGCTTGCAGCAAAACGTTTTCCAGCAGTGAGTCTATGCCCAGACCGGTTTTTGCGGACACCTGAACGAATGGTGAATCGCCACCGTATTCTTCTGGAACGACGCTTTCAGCGATCAGTTCCTGAGTCACGCGATCTGCATTGCCACCCGGTTTATCAATTTTATTGATAGCAACCACGAGTGGCACGCCAGCCGCTTTTGCATGTGCAATCGCTTCTTTTGTTTGCGGCATCACGCCATCATCAGCCGCCACCACCAGAATCACGATATCGGTCGCTTGTGCACCACGTGCACGCATCGCAGTAAATGCTTCATGGCCCGGCGTGTCGAGGAAAGTGATCATGCCACGCGGTGTTTCAACGTGGTAGGCGCCAATGTGCTGCGTAATACCACCAGCTTCGCCAGACGCCACTTTGGCGCGACGAATATAATCCAGCAACGATGTTTTACCGTGATCAACGTGACCCATTACCGTCACTACCGGCGCGCGCGGGAAGGATTCGTACTCGGCGTGTTCTGCAACGTCCGTCAACAGAGCTTCCGGATCATCGAGTTTTGCAGCGAATGCTTTATGCCCCATCTCCTCAACCAGAATCATTGCTGTTTCCTGATCGAGCACCTGGTTAATCGTGCACATCTGACCTAATTTCATCAAATGTTTGATGACTTCAGATGCCTTCACGGACATCTTGTGCGCTAACTCCGCCACTGTCAGTGTTTCAGGTACAAACACATCTTTCACAATCGCTTCGACCGGTACCTGGAAGTTCGATTCACGCTCTTCATGATGACTGTTACGGCGTCCTTTAGGACCGCCTTTCCAGCCGTCGCGACCACCGGAGGTATCACCGCGGGTTTTCAGACCACCGCTACGTTTTTTAGAATCTTCCTGCCAGGTCGAAGATACATTCGCGGATTTAATCGCTTTCTTATCACCAACAGCCGGTTTTTTCTCGTCTTTCTTGTCTGCACTTGCCGCAACTGGCTTTTTATCGCCGGCTTTTTTATCGGCAGGCTTATGCAAAGTACCTTCAGCCTTAGGGGCAACTGCAGGCGCAGGTGGTGCAGCCTTCACAGGCCGACGCGCTGCATTCATCATTTCTTTGATCTGCGCAACTTCGTCAGCCACTGCTTTTCTTGCTTTTTCTGTTGCTGCTGCACGATCAGCCGCCTCTTTTGCTTCTAAGGCAGTTTTTTTCTTTGCTTCTTCTGCGTCCAAACGTTTTTTCTCTTCATCTGACTGGGAAGGCTTCACTTCCACAGTTTTTGCTGCTGCAGCAGCTGCCGCCGCTTGCTCTGCCTTCAATTGATCTGCCGCCGCTTTTGCCGCTTCAGCTTCAGCCGCTTCACGCATTGCTTTTGCCTGCGCTTCTTTTTCGGCTTCCAGCTTAGCAAGTCGCTCCTGCTTTTCACGCAGCTCAGCTTCTTGTCGTGCAATCAACTCAGCCTCGCGGCGCGCATCTTCCTCGCTGACCGCTGGCTCTTCAGGCTCTGCTGCTACAGTCCGCGCCGCCGCGTCATCCGCGACCACTTCATCGCGTTTGACGAACGTACGCTTCTTACGAACTTCAACCTGAATGGTGCGAGATTTGCCTGTAGCATCCGCCTGCTTAATCTCCGTTGTCTCTTTACGAGTCACAGTGATTTTTTTCTTTTCAATGTCAACCGAAGATCCATGCGAACGACGCAAATGTTCCAGCAATCGGTCTTTATCTTCTTTTGTCAATGAATCTGACGTCGAATTTTTTTCGACACCTGCCCCACGCAATTGCGTGAGCAACAAATCCGCTGACATTTTCAGCTCGGTGGCAAATTGGGCAACGTTGTTACTCGCCATTCAGTCCTCTTTTTCTATGTGCGCGTTATGAATATGAAACCCGTGAATTACTTTGCTTCTACGAGTTTCCAGGCATTGGCTAACAAAGCCTTGGCCTGATCATCATATTTAGCGTCGATGAGTTTCATCTCATCATCGGTCACATCTTCAAATGCTTCTTTAATTAAATGGCGTGAACGGTCGGCAGACAATGCCAAAATCGCGCCAAATTCGTCGTATGCCAAACCAGCAAAAGCTGCCAGTGTCTTGATGCCAGCCAGTCCCAGCTTGCCAGCGGTCACACGTGTCATGCCTTCGAGGTTGATCAGTTCATCATCCATGCCTTCCAGGCCTTCTTCAGAAGCGATCGCTTCCGTCAAAAGCGCATCACGTGCACGGTTACGCAATTCAGTAACCGTATCTTCGTCAAATGCCTCAATTTCCAGCATTTCAGTGATAGGCACATAAGCGATCTCTTCCAGACTGGAGAATCCTTCTTCCACCAGAATTTCAGCAACTTCCTGATCAACATCCAGTTTTTCCATGAACAAAGCACGGATACCGGCAGTTTCCTGCTCTGCTTTGTTGGCAGATTCTTCTGCTGTCATGATATTAATTTGCCAGCCAGTCAATTCAGCTGCGAGACGTACATTCTGACCGCTACGGCCTATGGCAATCGCAAGATTTTCTTCGTCAACCACCACATCCATACCATGCTTATCTTCGTCCACCATGATGGACGACACATTCGCCGGTGCCAATGCACCGATGACAAATTGAGCTGGATCTTCGGACCACAACACGATATCAACGCGCTCGCCGCCGAGCTCACCAGTCACAGCCTGCACGCGGGAACCACGCATACCAACGCAGGTACCAATAGGATCAATACGTTTATCGGCAGTATAAACAGCGATTTTCGCGCGAACACCTGGGTCGCGAGCTGCAGACTTGATTACCAGAGAACCCTGTTCAATTTCGGGCACTTCCAGCTCAAACAATTTCATGATGAATTCGGGTGCTGTACGGGATAAGATCACCTGTGGTCCGCGAGCATTACGATCAATACGCAAAATATATGCACGGACACGATCACCAACACGCAGATTTTCCTTAGGAATCATCTGATCGCGTGGCAGGCGAGCCTCAATTTTACCAGACTCGACCACCGCGTCACCACGCTCCATACGTTTAATCGTACCGGTAACAAGAGAATCGCCGCGCTCAAGGAAGTCCGCCAGAATTTGTTCACGCTCAGCATCACGAATGCGCTGCAATACCACTTGCTTGGTATCTTGTGCAAAACGGCGCCCGAAATCAACAGACTCGATTTCTTCTTCGATATAGTCACCAATCTGAATTTCGGCGTCATCTTCGACCGCTTCGAAATGCAGAATCTCCTGATCTGGCAGCTGCAAGCCAGCCTCATCAGGAACCACATGCCAGCGGCGGAACGAGCGAAACTCACCAGTGTCGCGATCAATTTCAACGCGAATATCTACTTCACCTGGAAAACGCTTTTTTGTCGCTTGCGCCAAAGCATGCTCGAGCGCGCCGAAAACAACTTCTTCATCGACATTTTTTTCGCGTGCCAGCACATCAACCAATAACAACAAATCACGACTCATGCTTTGCGACTCCTAAAATCCACTTGTGGCACCAGGTGTGCCTTATCCACATCGGCGAGCGAAAACTCCAGCAGAGCCGACCCATCTTTTACTTCAAATTCCAGCTTCAGATTATCACCTTCAGGCTCATGTAATATGCCTTCGAAAGTTTTACGGTTTGGCGTACCGGGCAAAGGCATACGTAATTTTACTGTCGCTTTTTCACCCGCAAAACGCACATAATCCGCAAGTTTCTTCAGCGGCCTGTCGAGGCCTGGCGAAGACACTTCCAGACGATTGTAATTAACATTTTCAACCGTCAACACATGCGACAATTGATGACTGACTTTCTCACAATCTTCGACTGTGATATTGCCCTTCTCAATGTCGTCCGGTAAAAAATCGATGTACACTCTGAACAAGCCACGTTCAGCCTGCTCAAAATCCACCAGATCATATCCAGTGCCGTTGACAGTCTTCTCTATTAAATCCAACAAAACCAAACTATTCTCCGAAAGTCACAAACCTGTACACATACGAAAACTCAGGCATATCAAACGATAAGACCAAAAAAAAATGGGCAACTGCCCATCTTTTTTTGTAGCACCCGAGTCAAACAACATATCAGGCATAATCTACTAACTGCCAGATTATAAACGATTATTTACCCCATCGCAATGGAAAACAGGGTAAAACCACGACAATTCATACCACAAAATCAAGCACCACGTGAACGTCTGCGCGCCGCAATCCCTTGTCCTATCGCCTGCCCACTTCCTCTGGCTGTCGGCCCGCGTCGTTGCTGACCAGCATCAGGGAATCCCAGCGCTGTTTGCAGTGGATCAGGTTGTCTGCTGCGTTTATTGCCAGCACCTCCGCCACCATTTCCGTAGTTGCCAGCACCGCCAGACTTATTACCATTTGCGCTGCCGCCACGACCAGCGCCATATTCACCACGCCCGCCAGACATAGGGAAAGACGGTTGCTTTTGCGTAAAAGGTGTTACACCAAACGGCACTTTATTGCCATAGGTTTTGCCACTTTTTGCCGCAGGCTTATCAGAAGCCGTTTTTTCGAGCCCGCTTAATTTCAGCAGACTACGCACCGCATCCTCACCCAACTCCTCCCACCGACCACGCTTCAGATTAGCAGGCAATGTCATCGCACCATAACGAGTACGAATCAGACGTGAAACAGTCAGCCCAACCGCCTCAAACATACGCCGCACCTCACGATTACGACCCTCACCAATAATCACCCGATACCACTTATTCACCCCCTCACCACCACCATCAGTGATTTTGGAGAATTGCGCCAAGCCATCTTCCAGCTCAACACCTGCCAGCAAACGCTGACGCATACCCTCTTCCAACTCACCCAGGGTACGCACGGCGTATTCGCGCTCGATACCATAACGAGGATGCATCAGACGGTTCGCCAGATCACCAGAGGTTGTAAATAACAACAACCCTTCCGTGTTGTAATCCAGGCGACCGACCGCCAACCACTTACCAACCTTCATCGTCGGCAGACTTTCAAATACCGAATTGCGCCCCTCTGGATCATTCGTACTGACAATTTCACCGGCAGGCTTATGGTAAATCAGGACGCGCGGCGGCTTTTTACTCACTTTGCGCATAATCGGCTTACCATTGATACGCACCTGATCTGTTGGCAAAATTCGCTGACCGATATGCGCGGGCTCGCCATTAACTGAAACACGCCCGGCAACAATCAGATCCTCCATATCGCGACGCGAACCAAGACCCGCCTCCGCCAACACCTTGTGCAACTTCGGCGCATCATCATCCGCAGTCAAGTCGCGACGCACAGGCTTAGCGTTGCGCCCCCGGCCCTTCGTTTTATCATCCTCAGTGACATCCGCATCAAACGCTTCAGAAGTGACGAATGAAAATACATCATCCGGAGTCGCAGCATCACGCCGGCCACCTTTCGCCTGCTGTGGACGACGCCCATTACCGCGCACACCTGCACCGGCAGAACCAGCTTCACGCGGAGGACGTTCAGCGCGCGAAGACGACTGCCCACCATCAGGACGATCGGCGCGCGGCTTGCGCTGACGATTCTGATTCGACGTACGAGCCGGACGTTCACCAGCGTCAGGCGTAGCAGCGCCAAACTCAGCACCTCCAGATCCAGTCGCATCGACCGGCACAGCAACATCAGACTTGGCACGCGTTCTGCGCATATTGCGAGGACCGCGCACGCCACGCTTCACTTGCTTCCCATTATCAGCATCGCTTTGCGTCTGATCGGCTTTCACATCTTCAGGATTCATTGGATTCATTCTTTAATTCTATTTGAGGCTGCTGAAGCTGATCAGCACCCGGCTCCATATCTGGCACCGACTCTTCGGCAGCCTGATCACTTAATTTCCCAACAGCAGAAAGCTCAACATCAACGACGTCGCCATCAACTTCCCGCTCAGACGCAATCTCATCAGAAGAGGACTGCGTCAAACTTAAACTCTCTTGCACACCTGCGCTCAACTGATCCGCAAGACCACTCAATACAGGTTCAGCCACAGATAACTCAACAGAGTCCTCCGACGCATCCTTGGTAATTTGCTGCAAAGGTGGCAACTGATCCAGCGAGGCCAGACCAAGATCACTTAAAAACTGCTTGGTCGTTGCGAACAATGCTGGTCGCCCCGGAACGTCGCGATGACCAATCACCTCAATCCAACAACGATCTTCCAGAGCCTTGATCATTTGCGAAGCAACAGTCACGCCGCGAATTTCCTCGATATCCCCCCTCGTCACAGGTTGGCGATAAGCGATAATGGCCAGGGTTTCCATCGTTGCTCTGGAATATTTTGGCGGCTTTTCAGGATTAAGGCGATCGATATAGGCGCGCATTTCAGGGCGACTCTGAAAACGCCAGCCATTCGACAGACCGACCAGCTCTATGCCTTTATCCGACCAATCGAGACGCAAATCTTCCAGCATCGATTTAATGGTGTCAGCACCAACCACGTCACCTTGATCGTCAGTTTCCTGAAACAGCTTCTTCATAGAATTCACCGTCAGCGGCTCAAGCGCGCATAACAAGGCTGTTTCGAGGACTCGCTTTGCCTCAGCAGTATTCATGCAAATATAATTACACGGGTTTAATAGATGTCATACAGCAGGACGAAGCATGAACAAACCAGCTTCAACCCACACCTTTATGCATTTAATTTTGTCGCAACCCATTCAGGTGTCGACGCCCATCAAGCGGGCCAGATCAGGGTGTATTTTCAGGACGCAAATCTGCACGCCCAACCCATCAAATTAGTAGATGCTAGATTGTAGTCCAGATTCAGGAAGACAATCAAAAATAAATCATCGTTCAAAGTAAAAAAAGCCACGTAATAACGCGGCTTTTTTTTGTAATTCTGGTTGCGGGGGCAGGATTTGAACCTACGACCTTCGGGTTATGAGCCCGACGAGCTGCCAGACTGCTCCACCCCGCGTCTGAAGAGATAGACTATACACGTTTTTGCTGCTTTGCGCAAATCTTTCGCCATGCGATTTCAATTACCGGCCAAAGCACGCCAAACGCGCGACGAATTGATACACTGCTGAAATTGCTTAATTTTTTCGCCATTCACCATGAAATTCTGTTCCGACTGCGCGGCCCCCGTCGAGCTGAAGATACCCGCTGACGATACCCGTGAACGTTTCGTCTGCACGTCTTGCGGCGCTATTCACTATCAAAACCCCAAGATGGTCGTTGGCTCAATTCCGGTATGGGAAGAGAACGGTGAATTAAAAATCCTGCTGTGCAAACGGGCGATTGCGCCGCGCTATGGCTATTGGACCTTACCGGCCGGATTCATGGAAAACAATGAAACCACCGCTCAGGCCGCACAAAGAGAAACTGAGGAAGAGGCCGGTGCCAATATCCAGTTGCATGACTTATTTTCTATTCTGAATGTGCCGCACGTGCATCAGGTGCACCTGTTTTATCGTGCCACTTTACTCGATCTGAATTATGCGGCTGGGGTTGAAAGTCTAGCCGTGCAACTGTTTTCTGAAAAAGAAATTCCCTGGGATGACATTGCCTTTCCCACCATCAGTTACACCCTGAAATTTTTCTTTGAAAACTATCGCCGCGCGCAGAAGGGCGAATGTTATCGGCTCTATGCTCATGACATCTTTAAACCTATGCAGCAAGAAGGCTGAACAATAAACCGGGATAAAAATGAAACGGAACAAAAAAGGGTGGAAATTCCACCCTTTTTTTATTGACTGCACACGATGCTATCGACGTTCAGCAGTTTTCTGAATGAGTTTTAACAGGAATCACCAACTGGATTCGCGCTCTGCCGTTGATGAAATTTTATGTATCGACAAATCAGCGCCCTCGAATTCCTGCTCAGGATCCAGACGTATGCCCATAGTTTTTTTCAGCAAACCATAAATTGCATAACCACCGGAAAACGCAATTACAATGCCGAGCACGGTACCAAAGACTTGCGATAATAAACTGACGCCGCCCAGCCCACCCAGCATTTTCTGACCAAAAATTCCGGCAGCAATTCCGCCCCACGCGCCGCACAAGCCATGCAAAGGCCAGACGCCGAGCACATCATCCACCTTCCATTTATTTTGCGTCCAGGTAAACATCCAGACAAAAATAGCACCGGCCACACCGCCAGTGATCAACGCCCCCAAAGGATGCATCAGATCGGAGCCTGCGCAAACCGCAACCAACCCAGCCAGTGGGCCGTTATACACAAAGCCGGGATCATTCTTCCCCATCAGCAAAGCGACCAGCGTACCGCCCACCATCGCCATAAGGGAATTAATCGCCACCAGGCCATTCATCTTATCCAGCGTCTGTGCGCTCATGACGTTGAAGCCGAACCAGCCCACCGTTAATATCCATGCGCCCAGCGCCAGAAACGGAATGCTGGAAGGCGGGTGCGCCGCAATCGCGCCATTTTTCATATACCGGCCGCGCCGCGCGCCAAGCAGCAGCACCGCAGGCAACGCGACCCATCCGCCAAAAGCATGCACCACCACAGAACCGGCAAAATCATGAAACTCTTCAGAAAAAGCCGCTTTCAGCCAATCCTGAATGCCGAAGCGATGATTCCAGGCGATGCCTTCAAACAGAGGATATAAAACACCAACCAGTACCGCAGTCGCAATCAATTGCGGATAAAACTTGGCACGTTCAGCGATACCTCCGGAAATAATCGCCGGTATCGCTGCCGCAAAGGTCAGCAAAAAGAAAAACTTCACCAGCTCAAAACCATTTTTTGCCACCAGCACTTCGGCGCCAGAATAAAACTGGATACCATAAGCGATGCTGTAACCGACAAAGAAATAAGCAATCGTCGATACCGCAAAATCGACAATAATCTTCACCAGCGCATTGACCTGGTTTTTTTTACGCACGGTACCTAACTCCAGAAACGCAAATCCCGCATGCATTGCTAGAATCATGATTGCACCAAGCAAAATAAACAAAGCATTGGCGCCATCTATTTGTACGTTCATGCTGATACCTCCCCTTAAGTGTGCACTTCTTAATTAGTTTCACAGAGATAAAGCAATAAATATTCCAATTTGGTGCAAACACCTTAAGTTATTGAATTTTATGGATAATATCAATTTAACACGCACCATGCACAGGCATTTTGCACTCATAAAAAGCGCTGTTTTAGTGCGACGCCAGAAAGGATCACAATGATCCCCTGGTTAGAAGCGGAATCGCCCTTTCCAGATGCGGCAACGGCACTCACTGATCGCGATGGTGCTGCGGGCCTGCTCGCGGCAGGTGCCGATCTGTCGCCGCAGCGCCTTTTGATGGCATATCGGCAAGGTATTTTTCCGTGGTTTTCTGAAGGCCAGCCCATATTATGGTGGTCCACCGACCCGCGCATGGTGCTGCAAACGTCTGACTTCAAAATTTCAGACAGTCTGAAAAAGAGCTTAAAAAAAATCCGTACCGATACCCGCTGGGAAATTCGTTTTGACTCAGCCTTTGAACAAGTCATGCGCGCCTGTGCTGCACCGCGCAAAGATGGCAACGGCACCTGGATATCCGAAGACATCGTGGCGGGATATTGCGGCCTGCATCAGCTCGGTTACGCGCATTCGTCGGAAGTCTGGCTTGACGGTGAGTTAGTCGGCGGTGCCTACGGCGTTTGCATCGGTCGCATGTTTTATGGCGAATCGATGTTTGCGCGGGTATCGAATGCCTCCAAAATTGCGCTGAGTCATCTGGTATTTTTCTTACGTGAACACGGGGTGAAAATGATAGACTGCCAGCAAGAGACAGCGCACCTGGCTTCACTGGGCGCGAAACCCATTGCCCGCGCCGACTTTATCCGATGGATAGCACAGGCAACCACACAACCGATGATCGAGGAATGGCAACCGCTGAGGGCGCTATATCAATGACAGCAAAGTAAATCACCGTGACGCAACTCAACGAACTTCCTTTTGCCAGCATACAGTTTTATGCAACCGCGCCCTACCCTTGCAGCTATCTGGAAGGACTGGAGGCGCGTTCGCAAGTAGCAACGCCGGCGCATCTGATCAATGCAGACACGTATTCAGAACTGGTCAGAAAAGGTTTCCGGCGTAGCGGTATTTTTATTTACCGGCCGTATTGCGATACCTGCAATGCCTGTACCCCGGTCAGAGTGCGGGTCGATGAGTTCAACGAAAACCGCAGTCAGCGCCGGGCGTGGAAAAAGCACGTCAACCTGGTGCCGCGCGTCACGTCACTCGCGTATTCGCACGAGCACTATGAACTGTATCAGCGCTACCAAAATCAGCGTCATGCTGGCGGCGGCATGGATACGGACAGCCGTGAACAGTACGCGCAGTTCCTGTTGCAAAGCCGGGTCAATACACGACTGGTTGAATTCCGCGATGAACACCATGTACTGAAAATGGTCAGCATCATCGATGTGCTGAGCGACGGCTTGTCTTCTGTCTACACGTTTTTTGAACCAGATGAAGCAGCCGCCTCGTATGGCACCTACAACGTCTTGTGGCAAATACGGCAGAGCAAAGAATTAAAACTGCCCTATGTTTATCTTGGCTACTGGATTGCCGCCAGCGCCAAGATGGCTTACAAAACCAATTTCAGGCCGCTTGACGCGCTGATGCATGGACAATGGCAAACGCTGGCGGCGTAATCAGTCTGAGAATCATCTGAAAACACATCAAAATGCGGAAAAACAGCTCAAATATACTCCCCCCAGTATTTTTTAAAGCCCACTATTTACGCTGACAATTCGGCTTTTTTCTTATATACCCCCCCATTTTTTATAAATATCATGGCAAATAACTTACTTTACTCGCTGGCACGTCCGTTACTGTTCGCAATGGAACCGGAAGCCGCCCACCACTTTGCCTTGCCTGCCCTGCGCGGACTCTGCCATCTCGGTCTTGGCGGTCTGATCAGCAAGCCCGCCGCCGATGTGCGTACTGTCATGGGGGTGCATTTCCCGAATCCGGTCGGGCTGGCGGCGGGGTTGGACAAAGACGGCGCCTACATCGACGGCCTCGCCGCGCTCGGTTTTGGCTCGATAGAAATCGGCACCGTCACGCCGCGCGCGCAACCGGGCAACCCGCAGCCACGCATGTTCCGCCTGCCAAAAGCAGAAGCGATCATCAACCGTATGGGATTCAACAACGGCGGCGTTGATGCATTCGTCAACAATGTGCAATCGTCACGCTTTTATCAGGAAAAGCAAGGCGTGCTCGGCCTGAACATCGGCAAAAACGCCGACACGCCGATAGAACGCGCTGCCGAAGATTATCTGCACTGCCTGCAAAAAGTGTATCCGTACGCGAGTTATGTGACGGTGAATATTTCTTCACCGAACACCAAAAACCTGCGCCAGTTACAAGGCGCGGGCGAGTTAGACAGCTTGCTGTCGCAACTGAAAGACGCGCAGCAACGCCTGGCGGATCAACATAAGCGCTATGTGCCTGTGGCGCTGAAAATTGCACCGGATATCGATGCCGAGCAAATCAAAACCATCGCCGATGCGCTGTTGCGTCACAAGATGGATGGCGTCATCGCCACCAATACCACGATCACCCGCGATGCGGTGCAAGGTCTGCCCCATGCAGAAGAAGCTGGCGGTTTATCCGGCAAACCCGTGTTTGAATTATCGAATCGCGTAATCCGCGCTCTGAAAGCAGAGCTCGGCGAAGAATTGCCCATCATCGGCGTCGGCGGCATTTTTTCCGGCGAGGATGCAGTGACCAAAATACAGGCAGGCGCGTCACTCGTACAACTGTATTCCGGCCTGATTTATCAAGGCCCAGCGCTGATCAGGGAATGCGCCGCAGTGCTGCACAACGTACGCTCGTATTAATTTAAAAATGTTGGAACAATGTTTGATGAATGATCGTTGAGAGAAAAAATGCAAACAACACACCTCGGCAACAGTGAATTAAAAGTTTCTAAAATCTGCCTCGGCACCATGACATTCGGTGAACAAAACACCGAAGCCGAAGCGCACAGTCAGCTCGATTACGCAATCGAACGCGGGATCAATTTTATCGACACGGCAGAAATGTATCCGGTCATGCCCCGCGCCGAAACGCAGGGAAAAACTGAACAATACATCGGCAGCTGGCTCAAAAAATCCGGCAAACGCCGCGATATTATTCTTGCCACCAAAGTCGCGGGGCCTGCCCGTGGCATGCCATGGATACGTAACGGCCACAATGATCTGAATGCTGCCAATATCCGCGCCGCGGTTGACGCCAGCCTGAAACGACTGCAAACCGATTACATCGATTTATATCAATTGCACTGGCCGAGTCGCAACGCGCCTATCTTCGGACAAAAACAATTTGACCCGGCGCTGGAACGCCCGTATACCGCAATTGCAGAGACGCTGAGCGTATTGGATGAACTGGTCAAAGCCGGAAAAATCCGCGCCATCGGCGTCTCGAATGAAACCTCTTGGGGTGTCAGCGAATTTATCCATCAGGCAGAAAAACAAAACGCCCCACGCATCGCTTCGATACAGAATGCTTATCACCTGATGAACCGCGCTTTTGAACAAGGGCTGGATGAAACCTGCTTCCGCGAAAATGTCGGCCTGCTCGCCTACAGCCCGCTGGCATTCGGCCAGCTGACCGGCAAATATGCCGATGACCTCAATGCGCATGGTCGGCTAACCTTGTTCCCGCCCAGCTGGAGCCCGCGTTACACCCGCCCGCTGGTGCTGGAAACGGCGAAGCGTTACGCCGATCTGGCACGCGCGAACGGCCTGACGCCAACCCAACTCGCGCTCGCCTGGTGTTATTCACGCTGGTTCGTCGCCAGCACCATTATCGGTGCGACCAGCCTGAAACAACTCAAAGAAAATATTGATGCTTACGAAGTCGAACTCAGCGATGAGCTGATTGCCGCGATAGAAAAAATCCACGCGGAGAGCCATAATCCGGCGCAGTGATACTACGCACATCAATGCAAACGCTCTTGCGGGCAGACGTACTGGCACCGATACGCCTGCCCGTTCCGTTCCATCAATAAAATCGATCAAGCTTTTTTTTTGAGGTAGGATGTTTCAAAAGTTATATTAAAAACCGTCGACAAATGCTGTCTGTCTCTGTGGTTTGATAGATGCCTGCGTGTTTTTTGTCAGACCAAACCAGATCCTTAGTCACTGAGGAGCGCCATCAGATGCATCAGAAAACTGATACCAATGCAAAATGGACGCACTGGCTTCTGGCGATTTTTTTTATTTCCTTGCTCGCTGTTTCCGCAATCCGTACAGCAAAGGCCGAGACGCTGGTTCTGGCCGCGGCAGATAGCCGGCCAACGGCCTATATGGAAAATGGCAAACCAGCAGGACTATTGGTCGATATCGTTACCGAGGCGTTCCGCCGTGCTGGCTATCCAATCAGAATAGAATTAAAACCGTGGGCGCGTTGCCTTTCAGAAGCGCGCGATGGCACCGTTGATGGCGTATTTTCTTCGTTCAAATCCCCCGAACGTGAAGCATTTCTAAGTTTCACCGCCATACCCGTCATGACCCAGGTTGAAGCGCTGTTCGTTCGCACAAATTCCACGATCCAGTTTGACGGCGACTTATCAAAATTAGCACCGGTAAAAATCGGTGTCATCCAGAGCACCAGTTACGGCGAAAAGATTGATGGCATGATCAATACAGGTGCGTGGAGTAACGTCAGCAAAACGATCAGCATAGATTCCTTGGTCAAGATGCTGGCAGCAGAACGCTTTGACCTGGCGCCGAGTTATCGGGATGTATTTCTGAGCGCCGCCAAAAAAGCGGGCGTAGCGGACAAAGTCAGAGAACTGAGTCCCAGTGTTGAATCTGTCCCTAGCTATCTGGCATTCAATAAGAAAAAGGATTATTCCAGGATCATCACCGCCGTCAACAAAGCCATGGAAGAAATGAAAAAGGATAAAACTCTGGATGCGATGAATGATCAATATATGAAATAGTCAGTACATTTTGTCCAGCGCCCGACTAATTCAGCAACATTGGTACTTAACAATAGAAAAATATTTGCGTAGCGCTTTATTTCTCTGTAGATTAATTGACAGTAATCATTTGCAAATTTTGTTGTCTGTCTTTCTGATGAAGTTACCAAGGAGAATCAACGTGCTGCGATTGCAATCTACCCTGAGCAAGTCCCTGATTTGTCTGTTCGCACTCACAGGCATTATTCTGATGTTTGCGCAAAGTGCGGTACCTGGTGTGCCGTACTGGAAAGTCCTGTTATACGCCTTCGGACTTGTCTGCGCGCTGTCCATCTGCTTATTTTCAGTGATACTTGTACGTGCCAGTTTCAATCAATGGAGTCTCAGACATCATGCTATCGATACAGGGTGGCTGTGGTTTAATGCCAACCCGCCAGGTCTGGACACACTCAGAAAACCGGCGGGTGCGGTGACAGAAAAATAAGACAGAAAAATTCAGTAATGTCAGAGTGAATTTTTCCTCTCAATAAAAAAAGCACATTGAATGTGCTTTTTTTATTTGTGGATACTGACTAAAACAGTTCAACAGCAAGAAAAACTTCAGTACTTTTTCAGTTTTTTTGCTGCCTTACCGGTAAAGGCACATTGCATAAATCTATATATCCGGCAGGGACTTTATACCATTCACCGCCGCGATTTCTCTGCGCTGCGACAATCGCTTTAAACGTCGCAGATTCAGTACGAATGATTTCCAGTTTGCTGCGTTCTGCGTCCGGCACATCAGCGGCGACTTTCATCGCGATGATCGGTGTGCGTTGTTCCGGCTTTTCATAAAACCCCAGTGCGCCTGTGCCGCGTGGCAGCGTGGTCAGCAATTCCATGCCCTGCATGACGCGCCCGACTACCGTGATATTTCTGTCTAACTGACGTGGTGCATGGCCGGTCACCACATACAAAGATGTGCCGCTGCCGCTATTCGATTCATTCCCGCGTGCGACACCAACGCTGGCATAACAATGTGCCAGCCACGCTTTGCCCGCCTTAGGATCTCTGCCTGCGGCAAAGCCATTCGCATGCCCCACCTGCGGCGCATAACCATCCGCATCCGGCAAGCGGGTGAATGGCAATTGTGAGGAATAAGGCACTGTAAATTCCGGCTCCAGATTTTTTTTCGCGGTCTTCAGTTCGCGTTTTTCATCTGGGTCTGCCCATTGCACGACATAATTTTCCTGCGAACGCACAATGGCTAAACCATCGAAATAACCTTCGCGTATCAGCGCCTTGATATTCGCCGCATGTTGCGGAGCGAAATCCGGTGCCAGCTCGATCACGACACGGCCTTTTTCCAATTCCAGATACAAGGTGTTTTCCGGATTCAGCGCACGCCAGTCTGCAGGCGATGACGCCTTGATCAGTTCGGGCATGGTCTTTGCCGATTTCAACACGGCATCTTTAGCCAGCGCTGGAAACGCAAAGCTCAGCGTGGCAAGCATGGTTCCGGCAAAAATGCAGGAGGCAACAACAGTACGACGTGAAGACATAAACAGGCTCCGGAAGAAATTAAAAGAACGACTAAACCCGCCTGATGTTAATACAAAAAATATAAAAGAAATACAAAAACACGGCTGATTATTTGGGATTCCACAGCCACACCTGCTGGCGAATATTGACAGGTTTGGGGACGAGCTTATTTTGATAAAACAGATCAGCGATTTCCTGCTGACGCCCAGCAATATCTGCACTGACAGGCACAACCCCATAGCGACTACGCGCCTGCCAGGTTTCGATAACGGCGGGCGGCAACCCTAATTGCGGCGCGATGATACCGGCCAATAATTGTGGATTCGCTCGCGCCCACGCACCGGTCTGCGCCAACTGGTTCAGAATGATATTCAGCGCGGCTGGCGATTTTTCCGCAAGGCGACGGGAGGCTTCATAAAAGCTATTCGCCGGTAACAAACCCTGATGGTCAGCCAGTACCCTAACTGGCAAACTGTGCTGAACCGCTGCCAGATAAGGGTCCCAGATGACCCACGCATCAATACTGCCACTCACAAACGCCGCTCTCGCATCTGCCGGTGCAAGATAGACGGGCTGAATATCCTGCATGCTCAGACCCGCTTTGCGCAGCGCCGCTAACACCAGCAAATTTGAACTGGAGCCTTTTTGAAAGGCGACTTTTTTTCCTCTTAGCTGAGCCACCGTTTTTAATGGAGAATCCTTAGCGACCACTATCGCTTCCGCAGATGGTGATGCGGGTTCAGCACCGACATAGAGTAAATCGACCCCGGCCGCTTGTGCAAAAATCGGCGGTGGTGCGCCAGTCAGACCAAAATCCACATTCCCAGCGTGTAAAGCCTCCAGCAATTGCGGCCCGGCTGGAAACTCTATCCATTTCACCTTGAGCTGCTGTGCACTCAGCGATTTTTCCAATGTTCCCTGCGCTTTCAACACAGACAGCAAACCGCTGCCCTTCTGAAAGCCGATGCCTATCACTTTATCGTCCGCGACAGCAGTCACGGTGACGAGCAGGCTATATAAAAACAGACTCAGCTTCACTAATTTTTTCATGATGTCTCTTTCTCATTTGTGACACTTGCTTGTGCCACTCAGTTGTAAGCCTATCGCTCAGGCGCTTTCGCGTTCCACTAATTCACAAGCCAGCAAATTCAATCTTTGTAAACGCCCGGATAAAGGAATTTCGCCCAGACTTTCCAGAATTCTGAGGGCGGCAATCTCACCAATTTCTTTCGCCGGTGGCCGTATCGTCGTCAGACTCGGCAGCAACATGGAGGACATGGCATAGTCACCAAAACCAACGATCGCACATTGTTCCGGCATGCGTATACCTGCGCGTTGCCCGGCAAGAATCGCTGATGCCGCCAGATTGTCGTTAGCAAAAATAATCGCTTCTGCCGCCCCGCGCTGACGTAAGGCCAGCGCTTCCATTGCCTGCTTTCCTGCCTCAAATGGTGTGGCGGCGGTTGGTATAAACATCCAGGGCTTCAAGCCATGTTCACGCATCACTTCAGCGTATCCATCGCGCCGGTCGATTGCACTTTCATCGCTCGCCACGCTGTTTTGTACGAACGCAATCCGGCGATATCCTTTGCCCAGCAAATAACGGGCAGCCTGACGTCCTACTTCTGTATGCGAAAAACCGACTTGTATATGTTTGCGCCGCGGTGCGTAATCCCAGGTTTCAACTACGGGGATATTGGCTGTCGCCAGTAATTGCCCGGTTGCCTTGCTGTGATACTGACTGGTGACCGCCAGCGCCGCTGGCGACCATCCCAGAAAAGTACGTACTGCGCTTTCTTCCTGTGCTTCAGAAAAATAGCTCGATGCCAGCAACAGCTGATAGCCATGCGCCGTCAGCACATCACTGAAACTCTGTATGGTATTGGCAAAAATCGGGCCGGAAATATTCGGTATCACCATGCCGATAATCCGCCCGTGGGTCGAAGCCAGACCTCCAGCCACCAGATTCGGCACGTAGTTCAAAGCGCTGACTGCACTGCGGATGCGCTCTCGCAATGCCGCCGATACCGTGTCAGGTTGCTTGAAATAGCGTGACACGGTAATTGAGCCGACGCCAGCAGCTTTAGCGACATCGTGTATGGTCGCGCGGCCTGAGCCACGTCGTTTTCGGGTTCCGTTTTCCTGCGTCATTTCTGCATATTCTCAAAAGACATTTAGATGCTTGTTTTAATTCTTTGACTTGGATATCGCCATCAAAGAAACTAAAAATGGTATCGGTACCATGCAAATTCTAACAGCACCGATGGCAGCAGCGAAGTCGCATTTCCTTCGTTGCTTATTACCGATTCAACTAAGAGGCCGTTGCACAGTAAGACTGCTGTTATCACACACGAAAAGGATGAGCACGCAGACCATCAACGCAGCAGCGCTTTGCAGAATGGCATTTACAAAGATTGAGGGATTAAAGGACTACCATGAAGATCAATACAAAAAACAAATTATTGCAGCGTCGCCGTGCTCAGCAACTGGGAAGCTTGCTGAGCGTTGCCGCAATTTCCATCAGCACCGCTGCTGCTGAAAATGCAGCACCTCCGGCAAGTGACGATCAGGCGGGTCTGCCATCAGTCACAGTGACAGCCACACGCAGGGAAGCGAGTTTACGTTCGGTGCCTGTCGCTGTATCGGTACTCAACGGCGACCTGCTTGAACAAGCGAATCGCAACAGCATCGACAGTATTGCTGCAGAATTACCGAGTGTGAATTTCCGTCAGCAAGGAGGCAATAAAGACAGCACTATCTTCGTCCGTGGGATAGGCACTATTTCCACATCACCCGGCGTCGAACCGACTGTTTCCACCGTCGTGGATGGTGTCGTCTTTGCTCGCCCTGGGCAGGCAACGCTGGACTTACTCGACATCGACCGCATCGAAATATTGCGTGGCCCGCAGGGCACCTTGTTTGGCAAAAATGCGTCTTCGGGTGTGCTCAATGTCGTCAGCCGCAAACCTGGCAAAGACACTTCCGGTTTCATTGACGCCTCGTATTTTGAAGGTAATGAAAGGCGCTTGCGGGCAGGTGTTTCCGGCACGCTGATACCGGAAACAGTACGCGCCTCGCTGACTGCGCTGGACACGAAATATGACGGTAATGTCGATAACGTCACCAGCGGTAATAAGGTGAATGGATTCGACCGTCAGGGCTTACGTGCGAAAGTACTGGTAACGCCGAACAGCGAGCTTGATATCACGCTGGTTGCCGACTATCTGCGTTCAAACAGTTCACCGACATTTGTCGCTTACAAATCCACCAGCGCACCATTTTCACAAGCGATTGCACCAGTGATCGCAAGCACTGAAAATCGCCAGATCCGCACCGATATTCCAAGTGATATCAGCGATTTCAACAAAGGGATTTCCGCACAGATTGACTGGCGCAGTCAGGGTTACACACTCACCTCCATCACCGCCGCACGCCAGTGGGATAATGAACAACACACGACCACATCGGCCATAGGCAATAGCGCGGATCTCAGTCGTATCAGCGCTGCTTTTCCGGCGACCCGTGATATCGGCACGCTGCACTATCGCCAGTTTTCACAGGAATTACGGCTGGCCTCACCTAAAGACAGCATCGTCGATTACGTTCTCGGTGCTTATTATCTGCATGGCAAAGATGAGGAAACTTATCAACGCATCGTCACGACGTCAGCAACGTCGATCAATTCCGGTTTTGCGCCGTATAGTGTTACGAGCGATAGCTATTCCCTGTTCGGCGAAGGCAACTACGTGATCAGCGATGGATTGAAAGCGATTGCCGGCGCGCGCTGGACACGTGACGAGCTTTCTTACAACCATGCCCGCACCTCAACGCAGACAACAGCATTTGCCGGCGTACAACCGGCCACCAACAATGCCGGATCAACGTCCGAAAGTGCATGGTCCGGGCGCACAGGCTTGCAATATGATCTGAGCAAAGACATCAGCACGTATGCAACCGTGTCGCGTGGCTACAAAGGCCCTGCTTACAATGTATTCTTCAACATGCTCAATCGCGACACGCTCGCGCTGAAACCGGAAACATCTGACTCCTATGAAATCGGCATCAAGGCCATCGGTTTCGATAAAAAGCTGAGTGTGAATCTGGCCGCATTCCAGACCAACTATAAAAACTATCAGGCGAATTTTTATGACACCGTCGCCGGTGCAGTTGTCACCCGTCTGATCAATGCGGGCGAAGTATCAACGCGTGGCGTGGAAATTGACGTTGAAGCTCGCCCTGTTTCCCGTCTAAATCTGAGCACATCGCTGGCCTATATCGACGCCAGAATTGATCAGTTCAACTGCCCTGCGGCAGCCGCGGCCTCCTGCACGCTGAATGGTCAGACCTTACCGTTCTCACCTAAATGGAAAAGCTTCAGCCGTGCCAGCTATGGCATTCCACTGGCCAATGGCTTGCATCTGGAGCTGTCTGCCGACTACAGCTGGCAAAGCAAAGTGCAGTACGACTTATTCCAGTCGGTTAACACGATACAGGGTAGCATCGGTTTGATTAATGCGAGCATCGCCTTATCCTCATCCGACAATGGCTGGCGAATTGCATTGATAGGAAAAAATCTGGGCGATAAGAGTTACGCGACGAATCTGGTCAACAGCAGCGGCTACGTCACCCGTGCAGTACCCCGCGACGATCAACGCTATTTCGGCATCACGGCCAGAAAGGATTTCTGAGATCATGACAAAACGCGAACTGAAACTCGGCGCTTTTTTACTTCATAACGGACATCATGTTGCCGCCTGGCGGCATCCGCAGGCCGATACCGGGGCAGACCCGCTCAGGCTGTACCAGCATCTGGCAAAAACTGCGGAACGTGCTTGCTTTGACGCCGTCTTTTTCGCCGACAGCGTTGCGCTGACCAGCGGCGTCGGCGGACTGGAGCCATTGACCTTGCTCTCTGCGATTGCCGCCGTTACCGATCGCATAGGACTGATAGGCACCGCCACTACAACATACAATGAGCCCTATCATGTTGCCCGCAAATTCGCTTCACTGGACAGAATTTCCAGAGGTCGCGCTGGCTGGAATCTGGTGACCTCGGATAATGCAGCCGAAGCAGCTAATTTTGGCCGCACAGAACATGTAGGGCATGCAGAGCGCTATGAACGGGCAAAGGAATTTCATCAGGTAGTACAAGGTTTGTGGGATAGCTGGGAAGATGATGCGATTCTGAACGATAAGCAAAATGCTATCCAGTTTGATCCGCAAAAACTGCATACCTTGCAGCATCACGGCAAACACTTTTCTGTCGCAGGGCCGCTCAATGTCAGCCGCAGCCCGCAGGGAAAGCCGATTACCGTGCAAGCGGGCGGCTCGGAAACCGGAAAGAATCTGGCCGCTGAAACTGCCGACGTGGTTTTCACTGCGCATCCCACACTCGCCTCTGCGCAAGCCTTTTATCAGGATCTGAAAGCACGAGTGGAAAAAGCCGGACGTCATCGTGATGACTTGAAAATCATGCCGGGTCTGTTTCCTGTCGTTGCAAAAACACAGGAAGAAGCACAACGGAAATTTCAGCTGCTGCAAGATCTGGTCACGCCGAAAGATGGCATCGCCTTACTGGGAAGAATGATAGGTAATTTCGACCTGACACCTTATCCTATCGATGAACCATTGCCGGAATTACCGCTCACAGATAACGGTCAGCAAAGCCGCCAAAAATTACTGACACAGCTGGCTCAGGGTGAAAATCTGACGATACGTGAACTGTATTTACGCATTGCTGGCGGGCGCGGTCACTTCACACTGATAGGCACACCGGAACACATCGCTGACCAGATACAGCTCTGGTTTGAAAATGATGCAGCAGATGGATTCAACATCATGTCGCCATATCTGCCCGGCGGCCTGGAAGATTTCACAGAGTTGGTTGTACCCGAATTGCAAAGACGCGGCTTATTCCGTACCAGTTATGCCGGAACCACTTTACGCGAACACCTTGGTCTGGCGTTTCCGAAAAACCGGTATGCGAAATAACTGAGTTCAATGCATCTTGTATTTTTTATGCGACAAAAATTCCGGATATTTTTGTCGCATTTTTTCTTCTGAAAATTGCGCTGCTCAGTTTTACCTGTGACGAAGTCGTCGTAGAAATTAGCCGACGCTGAATCATATATGCAAATTTAAAAATAATCGTTCCTCGCTTTTCCTTTCGAAGATTAAATCTCATTTGAACATCAAACCGCATACAACCAGGAGCGCGGTCAAACTGAAATCTGCCTGCTCCATCTCTAATGAGACTTTTATGAAACACGCAAAATTACAATTCAACGTGCTGGCATTGAGCCTGCTGACGGTATCCACGGCCTTCGCTACCGATGGCTATTTTTCTCATGGCTACGGTATCAGAACTCAAGCCACTGGCGGTGTGGGCATCGCGTTACCACAAGATAGCCTGGCAGCGGCGAGCAATCCTGCAGGCATTGCGTGGACAGGAAACCGTATTGATGGCGGGCTCAGCTGGTTTAGTCCCAGCCGCAGCACCGACATCACCGGAAACGGTGTTCCCGGCGTTAATGGCAGCTACGAAGGGAATGACAAAAAGAATTTCTGGCTGCCTGAATTGGGCTACACCAGACAGTTGAATCAGGATGTCAGTATTGGTATTGCGGCTTACGGCAATGGCGGCATGAATACCGATTATGGCAAAAATCCTTACGCCGGATTTGGCAGTAAAGGCAGCGCTGGCGTTAATCTGGAACAGCTGTTCATTTCGCCTTCGCTGGCTTACAAAGTCAATGACCAGCATGCGTTTGGTGCTGCCATCAATTTTGCTTATCAACGCTTTTCAGCGAAGGGAGTCAGTGTTTTTTCATCGGCCTCTATCGACAGTAAAAACCTGACCGACAATGGCAATGACAGCGCAACTGGCTGGGGACTGCGCCTGGGCTGGAGTGGACAAATCACTCCTGCGCTGACACTCGGCGCGACATGGGCATCGAAAGTCAAAACCGGTAATTTTGAAAAATACCGTGGTCTGTTCGCACAAGGCGGTGGTTTTGACATTCCGGAAAATTACGGTATTGGCCTGGCATACAAAGTACATCCGCAATTAACGCTGGCAGCCGATCTGCAACAGATCAAGTATGGCGACATCAGCTCTATCGCCAATCCTCTGGCAAATTTATTTGCTGGAAATCCACTCGGTTCTGAAAAAGGCGCAGGCTTTGGCTGGCGCGACATCACTGTCGTCAAAGTGGGAGCAGTCTATGATTACAGCGAGGATCTGACCCTGCGTGCGGGCTACAATCATGGCGGCCAGCCTGTACCTGCCAGCGAAACTTTTTTCAATATTCTCGCACCGGGAGTAGTGCAGGATCATCTGACGCTGGGCGCTACATACAAAGTGGCGAATGGCGGCGAATTGAGTTTTTCATATACACATGGTTTCAAAAAGACCGTCAATGGCAGTAATTCCATCCCAGCATCTTTTGGTGCTGGCAATGCCAATGTCTCTCTTAGCGAAAATATAGTCGGCGTCGCTTACGGCTGGAAATTCTGAACACATCTGAGGTTGCGATCTGAGATCACAACTTCTGCGCATGCTGCCATCCTGAATAGCTGTTCACAAGGATGGCAGCATGCATTGTCACTACCGACGATTTACCGCATCACGCATTACTTAACCTCAACATCTCTTTACTCCGCCTGAGTCAGGGCATTTCGAGTAAAACCATTTTTGCTTACTGCCAGAAATATGACATTCAAAAAACACATCTGCATTGCCCTGTCTGGGATTACCGCAGCGGTTTGCCTTGCACAGATCAATCCAGCTTTTGCAATCGATAACCGGATTGATCAGATACGCCCAGACGCACCGGAACTGGCTGCGTATGGCCGCTATCCTGTCGGCGTCACAACACTACAGGTCAGCAATCCGGAGCAACTGGATATTCTGAATGCGAAACCAGATGAGGCTATCCCTCGCTATAACCGGCCGCTGACACTGGAAATCTGGTATCCGGCCGTCGCTGCTGACCACTCGCCATCGGCGACAACATTCCGCACGTTTTTACGCGATGGAAAAACAGAGGTGACGTTGACAGGGAAAGCAGTACGTGATGCCGCTGCCGAAAAAAATGCAGGTGTATTTCCATTGGTGATCGTCTCTCATGGTTATCCGGGGAACCGCTTTCTGCTCAGTCACCTGACAGAAAATCTCGCCAGCAAAGGCTATGTCGTAGTGGCGATCGACCATACCGACAGTACGTTTCATGAGTTTAAAAATTTTTCCAGTACTTTATTAAATCGTTCCCTCGATCAGTTATTCGTATTAAATCAGATGGCACTGTTAAACGAACAGGACAAAACCGGGAAATTAACAGGAATCATTGATGCGGCTAACACTGCGCTGATTGGCTATTCCATGGGTGGTTACGGTGTGCTCAACAGTTTAGGTGCAGGCGTCAGCGCGAAAAGCGTGAGTGCACCAACCGTGCCGAATGGCGCGCTACAGAGTCGCGCCGCAAATGATCCACGTTATCTGGCATCCATCGACAAACGAATTAAAGCAGCAGTCGCATTTGCCCCCTGGGGCTGGAATGCAGGCTTATGGGATACGCAGGCGCTGGCAGCGATCAAAACGCCACTTTTTTATATTGCTGGCAGTGCCGATGATGTCTCGGGTTATTCGCCCGGTGTGCGTAATCTGTTTGAATCCAGCATCAATACAGGGCGCTATCTGCTAACGTTTGAAAATGCCAATCACAGCGCAGGCGCACCGATTCCTGCCCCAAAGGAATCATGGCAGGCAGTGCCGACGCTGAAACGTATTCCGGCTGAGAGTTATATCGATGCGGTGTGGGATAACACCCGGATGAATAATATTTCCCAGCATTTTGTCACGGCATTTCTGGGGAAATATCTGAAACATGACGACAGCATGGATGCTTTTCTCGCGCTGACCGAAAACGCCAGAGACGGAAAATGGAGCACCGACGAAAGTGGCAACAAAAAGCCCGAGCATACGTATTGGAAAGGCTTCCCGGCTCGCACTGCGGTTGGATTGAAACTGGAATACCTGCCAGCGGCAACATCGCAGAAACAATAAATAAAAGCCGTATCCCTGAACGACACAAGGATACGGCTTTTTTATAGCGACCATGCCTATCGACTGACGCCGCGACGCTGATTTGTCAACGGCAGCCAGTCATTTTTGCTCAACTCCGGCGGGTCGCCGACAAGCGTTTGACCACCGCGATCAGGCGGTCTATTTCATCGCAGGTATTGTAGAACGCAAACGAAGGACGCACAGTTGCCTCAACACCAAAGCGTCGCAATATCGGTTGTGCGCAATGATGACCGGAACGTACCGCAATGCCTTCCTGATTCAGCGCGTGCCCGACTTCTTCGGTCTTATAACCAGCGAGGACAAACGATGCGACACTCGCCTTCGCGTGAGCCGTGCCTATCAGGCGTACGCCAGGTATGCTTTTCAGACCATGGGTTGCATACTCAAGCAAAGCATGTTCGTACAAAGCAATTTTTTCAAGACCAATACGTTCCACATAGTCGATCGCAGCGCCCAAACCTACGGCATCGGCAATATTGCCGGTACCAGCCTCAAAACGCGCTGGTGCAGGTTGATATTGGGTGCGTTCAAACGTCACATCCGCAATCATATTGCCGCCGCCCTGCCACGGTGGTAATTGCTCCAGTAAAGCTTTTTTACCGTAGACAACACCGATGCCGGTAGGGCCGAATACTTTGTGTCCGGAAAACACATAGAAGTCGGCATCCAGCGCCTGCACATTGACACGCAGGTGCGACACTGCCTGCGCACCATCCACCAATACGCGGGCACCGGCGCTATGCGCCAGCGCAATGATTTCCTGTACCGGTGTGATGGTACCCAGTGCATTCGACACCTGCGTGACCGAGACCAGACGGGTCTTGCTGTTGAGCAGTTTGCGATATTCATCCAGCAGAATCTGGCCGCTGTCATCCACCGGAATCACCCGTATCACTGCGCCCTTTTCTGCCGCCAGCTGTTGCCAAGGAACGATGTTGGCATGATGCTCAAGTTGCGACACGATGATCTCATCACCGGCACCGATAAACTTTTTACCGAAAGTATTGGCGACCAGATTAATCGCTTCCGTTGCACCGCGAACGAAGATAATTTCCTCTGGCGACGCCGCCCCCAGAAAACGTGCCACGGTATTGCGCGCACCTTCGTAAGCATCGGTTGCGCGCGCTGCCAATTCGTGTGCAGCACGATGAATATTGGAATTCTCGTGTGCATAGAAATAGCTGAGCCTGTCGATCACCGATTGCGGCTTTTGCGTCGTCGCTGCATTATCAAACCAGACCAGTTGTTTACCATTCACACGCTCGGCCAATATCGGAAAATCGCGCCGTACGGCATGAATATCAAATGGTGCGGCCAAAGCAGGATTCGCAGCGCGGGGAGCAGCATCCCAGTAATTTTGCTCGCCTTGCTGAAAATAATACGTGGCCGACAATTCATTTGCCGGTGTGGTTGGTGTGGCTGTCGCCGTTTTTGCCGGATACAACTCTCCTAACAAACGCTGCAATTGATCCTGTCCTGGTAAGCCAAAAGCCCGGGCGCTAACCTGATCGCTTCCTGTCGCCTGCGCCGCCAGACTATCCAGCCCCGTATCCGCCGACGGATAAGCATGTTCCCCGCCTAAAAAATAATATGGCGAACCTGCCCCACCAGCCTGAGGCCGGGACGGTGCAACGCTGCTACCACCGTTGTGCGGCAAGGCCGCCGCATAGATCGCGGGTACACCTTGCGCGATGCCCGGCTCTGCCAATGGCGGAACATGTGCAGACGAACTGCTTTGCGGCTCGATAACAGGTGCTTTCCCGGCAGGAGACACCGGCGCTGAATGTGGCTCGTTCAGGTGCGACAATCCCGGCAGGAATTGCGCAGCCGCCTGAGCAGCACCTGGCACCAGCGCGAAGAATTCAGATGCCATGCGATTCAGCAGTGCCTCATCCGGCACACCGTCCGCAGACACCTGACTATTATTTGTAGGTGTCAGGATAGTCATGGTATTTACCGATCTCTACATCGTCCAACACAGCCAGGGCATCATCCGTCAACACTGCCAATGAGCAGTAAAGAGAAATCAGATAAGAAGCAATCGCATTACGGTTAATGCCCATAAAACGAACTGACAGACCTGGGCTCTGTTCACCAACCAGCCCGGGCTGGAAAAGACCAACCACACCTTGCCGTTTTTCACCAACGCGCAGCAAAATGATTTTGGTTTTGCCGTCTTCAATCGGTAATTTGTCAGATGGAACCAGAGGAACGCCGCGCCATGTCAGGAATTGCGAACCAAACAGGCTGACTGTCGGAGGAGGAACACCGCGACGCGTGCATTCGCGGCCGAACGCTGCAATCGCCAACGGATGCGCGAGGAAAAAGCCTGGCTCTTTCCATACTTTGGTCAGCAGATCGTCCAGATCGTCCGGTGTCGGTGCGCCAGTCAGCGTCGATATGCGCTGATCATCATGCACATTCGCCAGCAGACCATAATCAGGGTTATTAATCAGCTCGCTTTCCTGACGCTCTTTGATTGTTTCTACGGTCAGACGTAATTGTTCTTTAATCTGATCGTGCGGGCTGCTATACAAATCAGAAATACGGGTATGCACATCCAGTACCGTGGCAACTGCATTCAGGAAATATTCGCGCGGTTGCTCTTCATAATCAACAAACGTTTGCGGCAATTCAGATTCGTCACGCTGAGAACAGGCAACGCGGACATCCTTAGGATTTTTTACTTTATTGAGACGGTAGATACCTGCTTCAACCGGCAGCCATTGCAGCAGATGCACCAGCCAGCGTGGAGAAATGGTCGATAACTGCGGAACGGTTTTGGTTGCATTGGCTAACTGACGGGCAGCATTATCGCCCAGTGCAAAATTCGGCGAAGGTACATCAGACATAGGTCACTCCATGAGTAAGTGGATTTATCGGACTGCAAAAAATAACAACAAGAAAATCAATTCATCGGATAAGACAGTGTCTGATGCCCATCGCCCTCATTCAACATGCTATCGCCATCAAGGACATCTTTTGCATTGCCTGGGCATGGCGCACATCCTCACAGCGAGCCAGCAGTTCTGACATACGGAGGCCCAATGCCTGCGATAGTTTTTCCATCGTCACCAAAGACGGAATCACTTTTCCGCGCTCAATCTCGCCTATATAAGAACGATTCAGATTCGCCTTTTCCGCCAGCACTTCCTGCGACCACTGATGTGCATCTCGCGCCTGACGAACGGCAATGCCAAAGCAATTGCAAAGCTCTTTCATCATCACTCCGGATGAGGCACTTCGGCATGCTGTTCATGGCGCAAACTCGCCTGGCTGACATGGCTGCCGGGTGCCACGTCATTCGTGACCCAGACATTGCCACCAATCGTCGCGCCACGTCCCAGCGTGATCCGTCCTAAGACGGTCGCACCGGCATAAATGACGACGTCATCCTCAACGATGGGATGGCGCGGTAAACCTTTCTGCAAATTGCCTGCTTCATCGGCGGGAAAACGTTTCGCGCCAAGTGTCACGGCCTGATAAATACGCACGCGCTGACCGATTACTGCGGTCTCACCAATCACCACGCCGGTACCGTGATCAATGAAAAAGCCCGGGCCTATCTGCGCACCAGGATGAATATCAATGCCGGTCTGGCTGTGTGCAATTTCTGCGACGATACGTGCCAGTAAAGGCACGCCCAGCAAATACAATTGATGTGCAACCCGGTGATAAATCATGGCCAGCACGCCGGGGTAGCAGAGTAAAACTTCATCGACACTGCGGGCGGCAGGATCGCCCTGATAAGCGGCAATCACATCGCTATCGAGCAGGCTGCGTATCTGCGGCAAAGAACGTGAGAAAGTACGCACGATAGACACTGCCCGGTCTTCGGTATGCAGCTCATGATGATTGTTATAGCGCGATGCGTAACTCAGCTCCAGCCGCACCTGCGTCAGCAATGAATGCAGCACCGAATCAAGGGTATGCCCGACGTAAAAATCTTCACTTTCCTGACGCAGTTCCGGTGGCCCAAGGCGCATGGGAAACAGCGCTCCGCGCAGATCTTCAAGTATTTTTGTCAGCGCATCGCGCGATGGCAATTCACGCCCCCCCGGTTCCGATGGGCGCACCTGACGGCTGCGCCAGGCCTGACGCACAGAGGCCAGTTCACTGACGACCTGCTCGATACCAAATAACGACGCTCGCTGTGTTGCAGGCGCATGAACTTGATTATTAATTTTATTGTTAGTCATAACTCTGATCAGTTCAGGTGTGAAACAACTTGCAGACAAAAGAAGTCGACGACCACAATGCCAGCAAATTCCGTGTGGTCGTTGATATGTGCTTAATCCTGAACCCAGGGCAAGGAGTGCAAACGCCAGCCACCGAGCTGACCACGTTGCTGCGTCTCATTGATCTCACCTTCAAACCCCTCGGTGATATTGAAGACGTTCACAAATCCAGCCTTGCTCAATGCTTCAGCCGCTGCCGCTGAACGCTTACCACTACGACATAACAACAAAAATACGGCAGCCTTTTCTTTGAGTTTGCTCTCGAACTCCTTCACGAAGCGCGGATTACGGGTCAGTGCAGTGCCTGTTGCCCAGGCAACGTGCTGACTATCGGGAACATGACCAACAAACTTACGTTCTTCATTCGTGCGAACATCAACCAGGGTCGCCGCACCGAGTTGTACCAGACGCCAGGCATCAACCGGCGTCAGACTGCCGGCAAAAGGCAATTGTTGTTGGCGAGCATCCTCTCTTGCATGGGAAAGCAGGCTTGCGACATCGCAACCGCTGCCATCAGAAGCGGAACTGTTGGAAGAAAATGCATCGTTGGGAGTCATCGTAGAATCTGTCATAAATATCTTTCAAAGCAATCGATGTATTTACCGCACATCGTTATGACAAAACTGTAGCGAAATCTCTAAGAGTGGAAAACGAATTAAAACGCGATTATTTATACAAAAAACGATTAACGATTTCTTTCGGTACTGTCGCCGCGCTGGCGACACTAATCAGCGAACGTAGATGAATGCCGAAATGAGCACGTAAAAAAGCCCCCGCTAATGACTGGCGGAGGCTCTATTTTCAGATGATTTTATTCTTCAGTTTATTCGGACAGGCAGGAAAAACAGTCATTCATTTTTGATTTTTTCACAACGCCCATCACGATAAGGGCCTGCGGTACGCTCCCAACCATCGCCCGGCGAAGTCTGCGAACAGACCTCTGCATCTTTGATTTTGCTTTTCCACTTATACCAGGATGCAGGTGCGGCGAATGCTGCAAACGATACACACAGCAAAAGGAATGCACACAATACGGTGGCGAGAGATCGCTTATGGCAACTGTGTTGATCACCCATTAAAACACCTCCCATCCTTTGTTGTATCAACAGACCATTCACCGTAAAAAATCATCATTTCAACGCCTGATAAACGCGGTGACTCAGCTAGCTTGTAAATTGCTTATATGCTGTGCCAGTTCATCAATACTCAGGATCACAATATCATGCGCCGCAGCGTAATTCAGAATATCCTGACCACGTGACATGCTGCCATCCGGATTCATCAGTTCGCATAATACCGCTGCCGCCTGCATTCCAGCCAGACGTACCAGATCCACAGAACCCTCAGTATGACCACGCCGCTGCAATACTCCTCCAGGCACTGCCCGCAAAGGAAAAACATGCCCGGGCCGAGCCAGGTCGCCAGGCACGGCTCCATCTGCGATGGCAGCCTTAATCGTCGTAACCCGATCGGCAGCAGAAACGCCGGTAGTCACACCATGCTTTGCTTCGATTGTGACCGTAAATGCCGTACCAAAACGACTGCCATTTGCTGCCACCATCGGTGGTAAATCAAGCTGCTGCAAGCGCTCGTCGGTCAGGCACAGGCAAACGATGCCGCTGCAATCACGGATCAATCTGGCCATGCTCTCGGTAGTAATTTTTTCCGCTGCGATGATCAGATCAGCCTCATTTTCACGATCAAAATCGTCCATCAATAAGACTGGTCGCCCATTCCGAAGGTCAGCCAGAGCGCGCTGTAAACGCTCAGCAAACGGGCTGTCGGAATAAACAAAACGCTGGGATGATTGTGCAGTCGCAGCGACTGAAGATGATGCAGTAGCTGAACCGGATACTGCAGTAAGACTGTTTGTGTTGCTCAACATAATTGAAACGCTCCGCAAAAAAAAATGTGCAAAAGACGTTTCAGGGGATTTTTGAATAGCCCAAAGCCAGCGCTCGCAAGCTGGCGCGAGCACTGATATCAGGCGTATCTTCTCTCATCCGGACTATCACCGTCGGCTCTGGAATCACACCAGATCTGCTGACCTTGCAACACCATCAGTACAACTACGATGATCATTCACTGCAAGCGCTCGCGGGCTTGTTTTGCCAAAAATATCTGGCAAATTTTACCGCCGGTGGGGAATTACACCCCGCCCTGAAGACGTACGACCTGCCGATTTAATCGGCGGACAGATTATACGCAAAATGCTCTGCCGGTGTTTTTCAGTGCAGGAATGGATGATGATAGTGAAGTCCGGAAAGCGGCATCATGTCGGGCAGAGGCACACTGCCACGACACTGACCTACACCTCAATGCGCTCTCGGCAAAGTGATCTGAAATACAGAGCCGCCACCGGCGTGTTGAGAATAACTGACCAGCCCCTTATGTGCCTGTGCAATCGCGCGCACCACCGCCAGACCCAACCCGCTACCGCCACTTTCGCGCGAACGGGAATCATCGCCGCGTTGAAATGCTTCAAAGATAAAAGGAATCAGATGTTCAGGAATGCCCGGCCCTTCATCAGTCACCGTCAGATGAAATGCGTTTTGCGACAGTCTGGACTCAATCAGCAACTTGCCGGGAGACGCGTAGCGACGTGCATTTTCAAGCAAAGCAACGATAACTTGTCGTATCCGCGACGGGTCGCAAACGATGACAGTGCTTTCTACCTTCATATCAAGATAAAACCCGGCAGCAGTCAGTGATGGCGCCATGAGTTCAAGCACCTGACTGACTTCGGATGCAATATCCACATCTTCCAATCTCAGGCTCAGATAAGCGCCATCGGCCAGACTGAGGACGCGTAAATCTTCGACCAGACGGGTAAGCCCATCGACCTGATTCAAGAGATTACGAAACTGCGCTTCCTCAGGCGGAAATACGCCGTCAGCCATGCCCTGCAAGCGTCCTCGTAGTATCGTCAGCGGCGTCCTTAATTCATGCGCAATCGCAGCATTCCAGGTCGTTAATTCATGCGCGGTACTCTGCAGGCGTTCTGCCATAGAATTAAAACCATCAACCAGGGCGGCGGTTTCGCCCAAGGTACGATCACCTGCAACTGCGCGGGCGGACAGATCGCCGTCGGCAATACGTTTAACACTGTCAGCAATGGAGTTAAGCGGAATCAATATGCGCCTGGCCAGTTTCCTTGCCGCAGCGATGCCAAACACAAGACCGACAACAGTAATCGTTGCCATATAAATCCATTCCGGCCATGTTGGCAGCGACATTGGATCGACGTCTGTAAACAAACTGGGAACCCATTGAATCAGTAAAGCATAAAACACATATGTACTGATTAAAACGATGGCGATGATGCTCAGCACAACCGCCGATGTCCAGCGAATGATCTGTCGGCTGAAATCCGATTCAGTGCTCACGATGGACTCTTCAGACAATAACCGACGCCGCGCAGGCTGACCAGCAAATGCGGTACATCTGCGGCTTCTAATTTCTTACGCAATTTGCTGATATGGCTATCAACGGTACGCTCCAGGCTGTCACCTTCTGGCAGGCAACTGACCAGCAATTCAGCGCGGCTATGCACCCTTGCCGGCGTGCGCGCCATGTGTGCCAGCAAGCGGAATTCGGTCAGAGTAAGAGGCAGCGGAAGAACTTCGTCCTTCATCTGTACGTAAGCCTGATGCGTTTCCAGATTGACTTCTATCGGTCCGCAGCGCAACAGGCCACGCTCCGTCGCGCCGCCACTCCCCGTACGCCGCAAAACCGCCAATGCGCGTGCGGCAACCTCCGCCGGATTAAACGGTTTGACGACGTAGTCATCGGCACCAACACGCAATGCAATCAGCTTATCAATATCCTGATCATGTGAAGTCAACATGATCACTGGCGTACTTCCTCTTCGTCGCAACTCGGACAACACCTGCCAACCATCAACATGGGGCATTTTGACATCCAGTAAAACCAGATCCGGCTTGATTGCAAGATGCAACTCTAACGCAGCACGTCCATCTTTTGCATGAGCAGTGCGCATGCCATCCCGATGCAGATAAGCCTTGATGATTTCGACAATTTCCGGCTCATCTTCAGCGATGAGAACTAAGGCGCCACCAGGCTCTGGTTTGTTCGTGCTAACGGGATTAACTGCAGGATGGTTCATAAGTGTTCAGAAAAAATAGCGATCTCCATCATAACTCCATAAATTCACCACGAAAACCCCACGCTGTTTTATTAAGCTTGCGGCTGACCAGTCTGACTCTGGATATCCAAAGAAGGTACATCACCATGACGAACACGTTTGTTAAACAGCGATTAATGATAGCGACGCTCACTGCTGTCAGTGCTATTACGCTCGCCGCATGCAACAAATCAACACCCGAAGTAGCAGCCCCGCCCGTGATTGTGGCAGCAACGACAATTCAAACAGCGAATGTCGTTTTACATGATGAGCTGCAAGGCCGTGTAGTTGCCTATCGCACCGCAGAAATTCGCCCGCAAGTCGGTGGCATCGTTCAGAAACGCCTGTTTCAGCAAGGTGCTGAAGTGCGTGCCGGGCAACAATTATTTCAAATTGATGCAGCGCCACTGAAAGCAGAATTTGATATCGCAGCCGCTGCTCTCAGACGATCAGAGGCAGTTCTTGAGCGCGCCACACTGCAAAGCAAACGACTGCAACAGATGGCAGAGAGTGATGCGGTCAGCCGCCAGGTATTGGACGATGCGCAATCCGCGACGGCGCAGGCAGCCGCAGATATTGCACAAGCCAAGGCGACCCTCGCACGACGTCGGCTGGATCTTGACTATGCCAGCATCAAAGCCCCTATTTCCGGACGCATTGGTCAGGAATTGCTGACTGAAGGCGGGCTGGTCACGGCCAGCGATGTCAATCCCATGGCAAAAATTCAGCAAATTGATCGCGTCTATGTCGACGTCAGAAAGCCTGCATCAAAATTAAGCTCCATGTCCTATCTGCTTGCGAAAGATAAGAGCAACGAAGCAAAGGAAATCCCAGTTCAGGTGCTGGATGCAGAAGGCCATCCTTACCCTGTCAACGGCACACTGTTGTTCTCTGGAGTGAATGTTGACACAAGCAGCGGTGAGATCGTAATACGTATCGAAGTAGATAACCGCGACCGCCAGTTATTACCCGGAATGTATGTACGTGCCCGCGTTCCACAAGGAACAGCAACCGCGTCGGTATTAGTTCCGCAGCAGGCAGTCCAGCGTGACAGTGTGGGGAAGGCATATCTGTGGGTGGTGGAAGCCAGCAAAAAAGTTACTCAGAAACCGATTGAACTGGGTGCCCTTGTCGGATCGAACTATGTCGTCAACAACGGTATCAGTGCAGGCCAGCTTATCGTCGTTGAAGGCGTGGAACGTTTGCAACCGGGAAGCGAAGTCAATGCACAACAGTGGAAAGCGACGTCAGCATCTGCGGCGCGTTCGAAATAAATTCAGGGAATGATCATGCCGCAATTTTTTATTCATCGCCCGATTTTTGCCTGGGTCATTGCCATCTTCATCGCTCTGGCCGGAATCATTGCGATTCCGCAATTGCCGATCGCACGTTTTCCTTCAATTGCACCACCCAGCGTCAGTATCAGCGCCAACTATCCGGGAGCAACACCAAAAACGCTGAACGATGCCGTTGTCAGCGTGATTGAACGCGAACTCTCAGGTGTTAAAAATCTGCTTTATTTTGAGTCCACTGCTGATAGTTCTGGCAGCGCACAGATCACCATCACTTTTAAACCCGGCACAGATCCGGCAATGGCGCAGGTCGATGTGCAAAACCGGATCAAAACGGTAGAACCTCGCCTACCGCAGGTCGTACGTCAGAATGGGCTCGGTGTGGAATCGGCCTCAGCGGGATTCCTGATGATCGTGGGGTTGAGCTCCAAAGAGGGTAATCTCAACGAGGCCGATCTGAGCGACTATTTCGCCCGTAACATCGTGGAGGAACTGCGCCGGATTGAGGGCGTTGGCAAAGTGCAGTTATTCGGCGCGGAAAAAGCGATGCGGATATGGATCGATCCGGCCAAGCTGCAATCTTACAATTTATCCATGAGTGACGTGACGACTGCAGTCGCACAACAAAACATTCAGATTGCGCCCGGAGCCATCGGAAGTTCACCGGCGATGACCGGGCAACGCGTCACCTTTCCGCTGGAAGCACATGGACAGTTAGAAACGCCGGCCCAGTTTGGCTCTATCGTTTTGCGCGCTAACGCTGATGGTAGCAAAGTGATGATTTCTGATGTCGCCAAAGTTGAACTCGGCGCGCAATCGTATAGCTTTTCAAATCGCGAAAACGGCAAAGTAGCAACAGCGGCTGCGGTTCAACTCTCGCCGGGAGCAAACGCGGTCAAAACCGCTAAAGCGGTACGCGCAAGAATGGCGGAACTGCAAAAGACGATGCCGGCAGCGATCAACTACTCCATTCCTTTTGATACGGCACCATTCGTTGAAATATCAATCGAAAAAGTGGTTAAAACCTTGCTTGAAGCAATGGTGCTGGTATTTCTGGTGATGTATTTATTCCTGCAAAAAGTGCGCTACACGCTGATCCCGGCGATAGTCGCCCCTATCGCATTGCTAGGTACATTTGCGCTGATGCTGTTGATTGGCTTCTCGATTAACGTACTGACGATGTTCGGCATGGTACTGGCTATCGGCATCATTGTGGATGATGCGATTGTTGTCGTAGAAAACGTTGAGCGATTAATGGCGACAGAAGGCTTATCGCCCAAAGAAGCAACCGCTAAAGCGATGAAGGAAATCAGCGGAGCAGTCGTCGGTATTACGTTGGTGCTGACTGCCGTCTTTATTCCGATGGCACTTGCCAGTGGTTCTGTGGGCTCGATCTACCGGCAGTTTTCAATGTCGATGGTGGTGTCGATTCTGTTCTCTGCATTTCTTGCACTGACCCTGACACCCGCGCTGTGCGCGACGATCCTGAAACCAATTAACGCTGATGCTCATGCAAGCACAGGCTTCTTCGGCTGGTTTAACCGCCAGTTCGAGCGCATGACCCGCGGCTATGCTGCATGGGTCGTGACTCTGCTGAAGCGAACCGGCAGAACCATGCTGATGTTCACCGCTATCGTTATTGCACTGGTGTTTTCATTTGGCCTGCTCCCCAGCTCATTTTTGCCGGAAGAAGATCAGGGATACTTCATGACCTCATTCCAGCTGCCTTCCGACGCAACGACGGAACGCACGCTGGATGTGGTGAAGGTCTTTGAAAAGCATGTCGCGTCCCGTCCGGGAATCGATGCGAATCAGTCTATCCTCGGATTCAGTTTCTCCGGTGCCGGAACCAATACGGCAATGGCCTTTACGATGTTAAAAGACTGGTCGCAAAGGAATGGCGCGACAGCGGCAGACGAACTAAGCCGGGCGCAACTTGCGATGTCCGGTATTACAGAAGGCACAGTCTTCAGCCTGATGCCACCGGCGATTGATGAACTCGGCACCTCTTCTGGCTTTACGCTACGCCTGCAGGATCGTTCAAACAAAGGCGAAGACGCTTTACATGATGCGCAAAATACCTTGTTGACGCTGGCATCACAAAGCCAATTGGTAACAGCCGTCTACCCGGATGGAGTGCAACCGGGCAGCAATGTCAGACTCGACATCAACCGAAAGAAAGCCGAAACACTGGGCGTATCGTTTACCAGTATCAGTGACACGTTGTCGACGGCAATGGGCTCCGCTTATGTCAATGACTTCGTGAATGCAGGACGTGTACAGCAAGTCATCGTTCAGGCAGACGCCAAATCACGGATGCAGCTTGATGACGTCTTGAAACTGTATGTACGTGGCAGCACCGGTCAGGTAGTGCCACTCGCAGAACTCGTCACGCCGGTCTGGGGCAAGGCCGCTCTTCAGTTAGTGCGATTTCAGGGCTATCCATCGGCGCGGATTTCAGGCAGTGCTGCACCTGGCATTTCCAGCGGCGATGCGATGAATGAAATGGAACGCCTTGCAGCGCAATTGCCACCCGGTTTTACTCTTGAGTGGGTTGGTCAATCCTTGCAGGAACGTCAGTCGGCATCGCAGGCACCTATGCTGATGGCACTTTCCATGCTGGTCGTTTTTTTGGTACTGGCCGCGTTGTATGAAAGTTGGTCGATTCCGCTGTCGGTCATGCTGGTTGTTCCGCTTGGCTTGATTGGTGCCGTTCTCGCAGTGTTGCTACGGGATTTACCAAACGATGTCTTCTTTAAAGTCGGGCTGATCACGATCATTGGTTTGTCAGCCAAAAATGCGATTCTGATTGTTGAATTTGCCAAGCAACTGGCCGGGCAAGGCATGAGCCTGTCTGATGCAGCGCTGCAAGCGGCGAGATTACGCTTACGGCCTATTCTGATGACCTCACTGGCATTCGGTCTGGGCGTGCTCCCGCTCGTTATTGCGACTGGCGCCAGTGCAGAGACTCAACACGCCATCAGTACCGGCGTACTCGGCGGCATGATCAGTGCAACTGTACTGGCGATCTTCTTCACACCCGTTTTCTTTGTGGTTGTACTGAGTACTGCGCAAAGAATAGCAAAGCGATTCCATAAAAAAACAGATGCTGACAAAACTGCCAGTTCTGCTCCGGTGATTGAAAGCTAATATGAAGTACATCATTTTTTCAGCATTAATTCTGGTACTGTCCGCCTGCTCGCTGACACCTGATCTGGTCAAGCCGGCAGCGCCGATACCGGATACCTACTCTACACAACAGCAAATGCAAGGCAAGAGCATCGCTGAAACCGGTTGGCGCCGTGTCTTTACTGACGCACAGTTGCAATATCTGATCCAACTCGCGTTGGAAAACAATCGTGATCTGCGCGTCGCAAGTCTGAACGTAGAAGCTGTGCGTGCACAATTTCAGATACAGAATAGCGCTCGTTTGCCAACAATAGATGCCACTGCCGGGAGTATCCGCCAACGTACCGCGATGACAGACAGTGCAGCAGCAAGCGTCAACACACAGCACACGGCAGGATTAACGATCACTGCTTTCGAGCTGGATTTTTTTGGCCGCGTGAAATCATTAAGCGATGCGGCATTCGCGAGATATCTGGCCAGCGAACAAGGGCAACGTTCCGCGAAAATATCGCTGATCGGCGCTGTGGCTGATGCTTATTACGAAGATCTGCTGGCGAGGCAACAACTCGATCTGACGGAAAAAACCTTAGCCGACTGGCGCACGTCACTGAAACTCACACGTAGCTTAAAAACGGCGGGGCAAGTCAGTAGTGCTGATGTGACAGTCGCCGAAGGGCAAGTCGCCAGCGCCGAGGCGGATTTATCGGAGCGGCAACGTCAGCTCAGCAAAACCCATAATGCATTGCGTTTGCTGACAGGCAGCGACTTTGTCCATAACAATGCGATATCTGACCGTTTTAGCGATAGCGCTTTACCGCCACAGATACCCGCAGGCCTTCCTTCCGACCTGTTAAGCTTGCGCCCGGACATCTTACAGGCGGAACAAAATCTGGTTGCAGCGAACGCCGACATAGGCAGTGCCAGAGCAGCTTTTTTTCCACGTATATCGCTGACGACCTCAGTCGGATACAGCAGCTCCTCGCTGAGCAATCTGTTTGGTGGCAATCAGCATGCATGGTCATTCGCACCGCAAATAACACAACCAATCTTTCAACATGGACGTCTGCGTTCGGAATTAAAGCTGGCCGAGATACGAAAATCATCCGCCGTTGCAGACTATGAACGCGCAATACAGACCGCATTCCGTGAGGTGGCAGACGCACTCGCGGGTCAAGCGACGTACGCCAGCCAGATCGAAGCGCAACAGCGTTTTTCTGACAGTGCCAGAAAAAATCTGGAGCTGACCCGTATCAGATATCACGCTGGACAAGACAACCGACTGCAATTACTGGATGCGCAACGGACGCTGTACACGGCTCAACGGTCGTTATTGGAACTCCGTAAGCAAGAATACAGCAATACCGTTGCGCTTTATAAATCCCTGGGTGGTGGCGTACTGGACGAATAATGAATGCATTTGATACCACTATTCAGATAGGCGAACATCAATCTGTTCCTGTTGAAACCTCGCTCGTTACCTTGGCCGACTGTCTCGCAGGATTAAGTGGCACGGTGCGCTTCCGTGCAATGCTGAAGTTATATGGACGGGCCGTCTTATGGTCAAACCTGACACATCAGTGGCTGCATTTATTGAATTCACATCAGCTATACAGCGATCTTGTCAGCGTCAGGCCAAGATTTATTCATAAGCCCTACCGTCCGTATATTTCGACACTATTGAATCACGATGCACGCTTTCAGGTTATACAGCAGCACTACGCATTTATCCTGGAACAAGGCTTACACGAAATGATCAGGAAAGCCTCCAGAGAACCTGTTGATCTGGCGTGCTTCACAGGAAAAACGGGAAACACCTACGGCATACACATGCGCGCGATTGATCCTATGGAACGCGAGGGGGAACTCGTACTGCAGTTATCACGAAATCAGGTATTGATTTACTCATGCGCATTCACTTTTTTCCGGGAAAGCGGATGCATGCATATTTATATTGGCTGCATACAAGGATCCCGCGAACAGAACGCCGTGCAGTTGATCCGCAGCAGCACGCGCGATATTTATGGCATGCGCCCTAAAAATTTACTGATCAGACTGGTTGAACAGGTGGGAATTCAATTCGGTTGCGACACCCTGCGCCTGGTTGCAAACACACACCGTGTTGTTCATCGATCGATTAAGCAGGGAAAGGTATTGTCCGACTACGATGCCCTGTGGTCTGAGATTGGCGCGACAAAACGGAAAGACGGCGATTACGAACTGATTTGCAAAAAAATATTGCCGCCAGATCTGACGCTGGTCCAGTCAAAAAAGCGTTCGGAAATCAAAAAACGCCACGACAACATGGTATGCATCGTTTCGGCCATCAAACAAAACTTAACTCTCTTACGCAAAACAGCCATGGTGATGTTGCCGAACAATATCGGCTGAGTAGTACAATTCCGGAAATTCATCTGGAATAAATATGACACTATTTCCGATCATCAAACGTTGCTTACTGACTTGCGCGCTTGCGCTGTTAAGTGCCTGCTCCACTTTTCATCCTTGGCAAAATGAAGTCGCGAAATCAGGCTCTGCCGTGGCACAACGAGAAGACCTGCTGGCAAACCGCCCCTCTATCGTCGCGGCGGTGACCTTATCCGGTGGCGGTGCCCGCGCTGCCGCTTTTGGTCTTGGCGTGATGCGAGAATTGAAGGACACCAGTTTTCTGTGGGAAGGTAAAAGAACGACGATACTCGATAAGGTCGGTCTGATCAGTGGCGTTTCCGGCGGCAGTATTCTGGCAACCTACTACGCCGCTTTTGGCGACGAAACATTCACTCGCTTTGAGTCTGAGTTTTTGCTGTCAAATTTTGAAAAAGGTCTGATTCAAACTGTATTTTCTCCCAGACAGATGTATCAGCTCGGCTCGCCGTGGTATGGCCGCAGTCATATTTTAGGTGAGCAGCTCGATCACCTGTACCGCGGTATGACTTTTGGCGATTTACAGAAGAAACAGCATGTCAATGAATTACTGGTCACCGCGACGGATCTGACAACGGGTGCTGGATTTGAATTTACACCGGAACAGTTTGCTTTGATTTGTTCCGATCTCGACAGTGTGCCGCTCTCTTTCGCCGTGGCATCCTCATCCGCAGTACCGATAGTGCTGACACCGCTGACCTTGCGCAATTACGCGAATAATTGTCCGGCACAGCCCGTCAACGCTTCCACTGAGAAAAAAAACGAGGATGAAGGCAATTACCGCTCACGCATACTGAAAGCTAACGAAGCCAGTTATAAAGACGCCGCAGCGCGTCCGTATTTGCATCTGGTCGATGGCGGGCTGACTGATAATCTGGGGGTAAGAGCAATGCTGGATCGCATCGTCGCGGAGGGCTCAGTACAGGAAAGTTTTCGTAAAGCCCCGCCCGGCTCGATACGACGCATGATTCTGATCTCGATTAATTCCGAGCGCGATTTAGGTGAAAAGATAGATCAGAGCGATAAAGTACCGACGACAGGACAAGTCGCAGACGCCTTGTTATTTGGCGTCGGTTCCCGTGATACCAAGATCACACTGGGAATGTTAAACGATGACGTTGCCCGCTGGAAGCGGGAAATTATCGAAAATCGAGGTAAAAAAGACAGCCCTTTTTCAGCCGACGCAGAATTGCATCTGATTAACGTCAGCCTGCGCGACATTAAAGATCGTCATTTGCGTCAGTCGCTGCTGCAAGTACCGACAGCATTCACGATTACGCCAGATTACGTTGAACAGCTACAAGCGGCCGGACGCGACGTGTTGCGGCAATCGCCGGAATTCCAACGCGCGTTGGAAAGCCTCAGACAATCTGAAGGCATACCGTGACGGCAATAAAACACTAGCCACCTCCATTCTCTCTGCATTTTCACGCTGTATTTAAGAGACATAGCAAAATCACCATCAAAGCTCAGCAAATATCGATATATCAAAACAACATATAAGCAAATAAATACTAAGTAGTTTGGAATAGAGCTGAATTTCATTACGATCCCATGTACTTAATGTGGGGCGACATGAATTTAACTTATATATTTTCCGGTTTTGCAGTTGGCACACTCGTCGGACTGACAGGGGTCGGTGGCGGCTCGTTAATGACGCCGCTGTTAACCCTGTTGTTTGGCGTCTCCCCTACTGTTGCGGTGGGCACCGACCTGGCATTTGCCTCAATTACCAAGGCCACCGGCACATTTACCCACCGCTTGCGCGGCACCGTGGAATGGCGCGTTGTGCGCCTGCTGTGCTTAGGTGCCTTGCCTGCAGCGATCCTGGCCACCTTCGGCCTCAAATATTTTGGCGGACTGAACAAAGAAATTGGCCAGGTCATCCGTTACTCTATCGCCGGCTCAGTATTATTGACTGTGATTGCTTTGCTATTCAAAAGCAAGATGCTGGCGTGGCTGAATGCGCATCCGGAAAAACAATTGCATGGGCACAAACTGGATGTCGCCACCATCTTTTCCGGTGCGCTGCTCGGCACGCTGGTCACCATTTCTTCCATCGGTGCAGGCGCCATCGGCGCAACCTTGTTGGTCATGCTGTATCCGCGAATGTCGTCAGCACATATTGCCGGGACAGATATCGCCTATGCCGTACCACTGACCGCAATTGCTGCGTTCGGACACTGGTGGCTGGGATCGATAGACTGGGCATTGCTGGGAGCATTGCTGATAGGTTCACTCCCTGGCATCACCATAGGTTCCCTCGCAGCGCGGGCAGTGCCGGAAAAATTGTTACGTGGCATACTCGCGACAACACTGACAATGGTTGCCGCTAAACTCATTCTGTAATTAATCAAAGCACTTTCAGACAGCGCGATCTAAAGCGTATTTTAAGGATAATCAAGATGTATCGTTACGACCAACACGATCACCAAATCATCAAAGAACGTATTGCGCAATATCGCGATCAGGTACGTCGCCGTCTCGCCAACGAATTGACAGAAGAAGAGTTCCTGCCTTTACGTTTGCAAAATGGGCTATATCATCAGCGCCACGCGTACATGCTGCGTATTGCCGTTCCGTATGGCATGCTGTCCTCCGAACAAATGCGCAAATTTGCGTTTATCGCTCGTAAGTATGATCGTGGCTATGGCCACTTCACAACACGTCAGAACATTCAGTTCAACTGGATTAATCTGGAAGACTCGCCTGCAATACTGGAGGAATTAGCCACAGTTGAAATGCACGCGATTCAAACTTCCGGTAACTGCATGCGCAATATTACGTCCGACGAATTTTCCGGTGTGGCAGCAGATGAGCTGATTGATCCTCGCCCCTATGCAGAAATTCTGCGTCAATGGACGACGTTCCATCCGGAATTTGCATACCTTCCACGTAAATTCAAAATCGCAATTAATGGTGCCAAAGAAGATCGTGCCGCGATTGCCGTGCATGACATCGGTCTGACTGTTGTCCACAATGATGCTGGTGAGATCGGCTTCAAAGTCATGGTTGGCGGTGGCATGGGGCGCACGCCTATCCTTGGCACCGTGATCCGTGATTTCCTGCCATGGCAGCATGTGATGACGTATCTGGAAGCGATACTGCGTATTTACAATCAATACGGCCGCCGCGACAACAAATATAAGGCACGCATCAAGATACTGGTAAAAGCCATCGGTGCAGATGTCTTTGCACAGCAAGTAGAAGAAGAATGGGCGCAAATTAAAGATGGTCCAGCGACCCTGACCGAGACTGAGTTCCGTCGCGTCGCTTCGTATTTCACTGTACCTGCTTATGCCAATCTGCCAGCAACAGACGCCGGATATGAACAGCATCAACAGGAAAATAAAGCATTCGCCAATTGGGTCAAACGTAATGTAAAACCGCATAAAGTCGCGGGTTACGCCAGCGTCGTTTTATCACTGAAAAAGCCCGGCGTTCCGCCTGGCGATGCGACGGCGGATCAGATGGACTTTGTGGCAGATCTGGCTGACCGGTACAGCTTTGGCGAACTGCGCGTCACGCATGAGCAGAATCTGGTATTGGCCGACGTGCAGCAATCAGCTCTGTTCGATTTATGGCAAGAAGCGAAAGCACATGGTCTGGCAACACCAAATATTGGCCTGCTGACAGACATGATCTGCTGCCCGGGCGGTGATTTCTGCTCCCTGGCAAATGCCAAATCGATTCCTATCGCTCTCGATATCACGGATCGTTTCAGCGACCTTGACTACCTGCATGATATCGGCGATCTTGAATTGAATATGTCCGGTTGCATCAACGCCTGTGGTCATCATCATGTTGGCAATATCGGTATCCTCGGCGTCGATAAAGATGGCAGCGAGTGGTATCAGGTATCCATCGGTGGCGCCCAGGGCAATAATGCAGCGATAGGTAAAATCATCGGGCCATCGTTCTCTGCTGGGCAAATGCCGGAAGTGATTGACCGTATCATTCAGGTGTATATCCGTGACCGCGTTGATAACGAGCGATTCATAGATACTGCACAACGTCTGGGCATCACGCCATTCAAAGATTTTGTGTATGCGACACCGATCAAGACAACCGAACACTATGGTGAAGACGCTGGCTCTCCGGTGGCTTATTAAACTGCGATAGAAGAAAGTAGATGATGCAAGAAATTATCAAAGACAAAGCCATCGTTCAGGATGACTGGACAGTATTGCGGCTGACAGAAAACGAAACACCGGATGCCGTCGATGTACCTGCCGGTAAAATCATAGTACCGCTCAAAGTCTGGCTGTTACAACGAAATACGCTGGAAAAGCGCACCGATATTGGGGTATGGTTTTCCAGTGATGAGCAGGCAAAAGATTTAGAGAGCGACATTGCCCGCTTCAGCTTACTCGCGATTGATTTTCCTAAATTCTCTGATGGGCGCGGTTATTCGATCGCCTACAATCTGCGTTCACGCTTTGGCTTTAGCGGTGAATTGCGCGCCATCGGCGATGTGCTGCGTGACCAGTTGTTCTACATGCAGCGCGTCGGCTTCAATGCCTTTGCCGTACGTGCAGACAAAAATATCCATGATGCGATCAAAGGGCTGACCGATTTCTCTGAAAAATATCAGACTTCATGGGATGAGAAATATCCCTTGTTCCGTCGTGCTGAACGTACCGGAGTTGCCAAATGAGTGATTTTGACGCACGTCTGGCCGCAACCAAAGCAACGCTGGAAGAAATTGCGGCTGAATTTACGCCGGCAGTTTTCGCATCGAGTCTGGCAGCAGAAGACATGGTGCTGACCGATCTCATTTTGCGCAATAAGCTCAACATCAGTATATTTTCTCTGGAAACCGGTCGCCTGCACGCAGAAACACTGGGGATGCTGGATACGGTTAAAAATACTTACGGTACTGCGATCACACTATTCAAGCCGGAGACCGCAGCCGTTGACGCTTATGTCCAGCAACACGGCTTGAATGCATTTTATGACAGCGTGGAAATGCGTAAAGAATGCTGCCGTATTCGTAAAGTCGAACCGCTGAATCGTGCGCTTGCAGGAAACAAAGCCTGGGTAACCGGACAACGCCGTGCACAGGCAGCCACCCGTACCGAACTAGAGGTACAGGAAGAGGATGCTGCCCACGCTATGCAGAAATTCAATCCGCTCGCAGACTGGTCAGAGGAAGATGTCTGGCACTATATCCGCAGCAATCAGGTGCCCTACAATCCTTTGCATGACAAAGGTTATCCTTCGATCGGGTGCGAGCCTTGCACACGTGCAATACAGCCGGGTGAAGATGTCCGCGCAGGTCGCTGGTGGTGGGAAAATCCTGAATCAAAAGAATGTGGTTTGCATGTCGTCGATGGCAAACTGATCCGCATAAAATCGGCAAGCTAATCAAGCAAACGAGCAAGCGGGCTAAAACTGCAGACCCTGAGTTTACAAAGAAACGAGAAGTGATCATGAATACTGTCGTCGAACACCATTTTATTGATGCTGCGAGTAATCGTCATCTGGACTGGCTGGAATCTGAAGCCATCCACATCATGCGCGAAGTCGCTGCTGAGTGCAGTAACCCTGCGCTCTTATTTTCCGGTGGCAAAGACTCCATCGTCTTACTGCGTCTGGCGGAAAAAGCATTCCGCCCGGGTAAATTTCCGTTTCCGCTGGTGCATATCGATACTGGCCATAACTTCCCTGAAGTGATTGCCTTTCGCGACAAACGCGTCGCTGAACTCGGCGAGCGGTTGATCGTTGGTTCGGTCGAAGACTCCATCAAGCGTGGCACCGTGCGCTTGCGCAATCCAGCAACTGATTCACGCAACGCGGCACAGGCAGTAACACTGCTGGAAACGATCGCTGAACACAAATTCGACGCCTGCATTGGTGGCGCCCGCCGCGATGAAGAAAAAGCGCGTGCGAAAGAACGCATTTTTTCTTTCCGTGATGAGTTCGGTCAATGGAACCCGAAAGCGCAGCGCCCTGAATTATGGGATTTGTATAACACGCGCGTACATCCGGGTGAAAACATGCGCGTCTTCCCGATTTCAAACTGGACCGAGCTCGACGTCTGGCAATACATCGCGCGTGAAAAACTCGAACTGCCGCAAATATATTTCGCCCACGAACGCCAGGTCATTCCGCGTAACGGCTTGCTGGTGCCGCTGACCGATCTGACGCCGCCGCGTGAAGGCGAAACCGTAGAAACACAGATCGTGCGTTTCCGTACCGTCGGCGATATTTCCTGCACCTGCCCGGTCTCGTCCGATGCCGCGACAGTCGAAGCGATTATTGCGGAAACAGCGATCACACAAATTACCGAACGCGGCGCAACCCGCATGGATGACCAGACATCAGAAGCATCGATGGAAAAACGTAAAAAAGAAGGATATTTCTAATGAGTGCCGTTGAACAAATAAACGCCAATGTCAATAAAGAACGCGGCTTGTTACGTTTCATCACGGCAGGTTCAGTTGATGACGGCAAAAGTACTTTAATCGGTCGCCTGCTGTTTGACAGCAAAGGGATTTTTGCAGATCAGCTCGATGCAATTTCCCGCGCCAAACATAAGCGCACAGTGGGAGATACGATAGACCTTTCTTTGCTGACGGATGGCTTGGAAGCAGAACGCGAACAAGGCATTACGATTGATGTCGCCTACCGTTATTTCGCAACCCCTAAACGTAAATTCATCATCGCGGACACACCGGGCCACGAGCAATACACTCGTAACATGGTGACAGGTGCGTCGACGGCAGATGCCGTCATTATTCTGGTCGATGTCTCGAAAGTGAAGCTGAATGCGGATGGCAGCGTTGATCTGCTGGTGCAAACCAAACGCCATTCAACGATCGCGCATTTACTCAAGATTGAACATGTGATCGTTGCGGTCAATAAAATGGATCTGGTCAACTATGATCAGAGCGTCTATGACCGCATCGTCGCCGAATACAAGAAATTCGCAACACAGTTAGGGCTGACCGATATTCATGCAGTGCCTTTGTCCGCACTGGCAGGTGATAACGTAGTCACGGCGACCGATAAAATGCCCTGGTATCAGGGGCCAACACTGATTGACCTGCTGGAATCACTCAGCGTCTACGATGCCAGCCACGATGAACCGTTCCGTTTTCCCGTGCAACTGGTGGCACGTCACAACGGCCATGAAGCAAACGACTTCCGCGGTTATATGGGTCGCATAGAAGCAGGTAAAGTCAGCAAAGGCGATAAACTGATCGTTCAACCTGGCGGCCAGACTGGCACAGTCAAAGACATCCTGACGCTGGATGGCTCACTGGATACCGCAGTTGTGGGCCAGTCGGTGACGATACTGTTGAATGAATATCTGGATATTTCCCGCGGCGACATGCTGGCCGGTGCGGATCGCCCGGCGACGCTGCTAAAAACAGTTAAAGCAGATTTATGCTGGCTGTCAGAAGATGCACTGGATGTTCGTCGCAAATACTGGCTCAAACATACAACCCGGCAAGTTTCTGCCAGAGTGACTGCAGTCGATACGCTGCTCGACATCAATACACAACAACGTCACCCGGCTGACAGTCTGAAACTCAACGATATTGCGACGGTCTCCATCAATGTTCAGCAAGCGTTGGCTGCCGATGCCTATGATGATTTACGTTCGACTGGCGCATTCATTCTGATTGATGAAGTAACGCACCAGACGGTCGCCGCTGGCATGATACGTCTGGAAGCTTAACGCTATGACTGCGCCATACGGTAAGGTCTATCTGATTGGTGCGGGACCGGGTGCCGCTGACCTGATCACGGTTCGCGGTGCACGCCTGCTGGCGAGCGCAGATGTCGTGCTGTATGACGCTTTAGTCACCAGTGAAATGCTGGAACTATGCCAGCAAGCAGTCAAAATCCCCGTTGGAAAACGCAGTGGTCAGCGTTCAGCTGCACAGGAACATATCAACCAGCAACTGGTTGAGTGTGCCAGTAAATACGCGCTGGTTGTACGCCTGAAAGGTGGTGATCCGATGCTGTTTGGACGTGCGGACGAAGAGCTGACCGCATTAGAATCAGCAGGGATTTCATACGACATTGTTCCGGGCATAACAACAGCGTTAGCCGCTGCAGCCAGCGTCCGGCAACCGCTGACCAAACGTGGAGTTGCACGCAGTGTCGCCTTATTCACCTCAAGCACGGCGCCGGGAGAAACGGCAGATACCCGCATTCCTGAATGCGACACCTTGGTTCAGTATATGGGTGGCCGCGAGGCGATGCTGACTGCACAACGTATGCTGGATGCAAATTTCCCAGCCAGTTTACCTGTCGTCATCGTTGAAAACTGCAGCCGGGAAAATGAGCGTCAACTATCACTAAACCTTGGTGAGTTAGCCCTTGGATTGCCGACCTGCAGTGGCCCTGTGCTGGTCATGATGGGAGAAGCCATGCGCCCCCGCAAACCTCTGCAATAAATTCGCTAACCGCGATATGCCGGCAACGCCAGCCGTGTTGCTTATCGTTGCCTGAGGCAATAATCGCGGATCGCATTCAGCACGGTTTCATCCTCGCCGACTGCTGTTGCCAACCTCAATTCAAGTGCAGGATATTCGCCGCGTAACTGATCCAGCAATACAGGCAAGTCGCGTAAGACGTGGCCGCCCTGCCCCAGAAAAATCGGTGTTACCGTGATATTGCGAATCCCTTCTTGTGTGAGGCGGCGCACAAGTTCAGGTAAAGCTGGTGACATGAATTCTAAAAAAGCCAGCTCCACACTGATATCCGGAGAGGCTTCCTGGGTCATTTTTTGTAAGCGCTGAAACGGACCAGCCCAGCGTGGATCGCGGGCGCCATGCGCGAATAGTATCAATGCCGACGTTTTACTCATCAGTTTCTTTCAACATAGCGCAAGCCTGCCAGCGCCAACCCTAAAAATAAAATACTCGGCACCAGCGCAGTCACGGCCGCAGGCCAGGTATTCAATAAACCGATATGTGAAAATAAGCTGTTAATCAGGTAAAACACCATGCCTATCATGATGCCACTGAAAATTTTCAGGCTGATACCACCGCTGCGCACGTGCAGATACGCAAATGGCAGCGCTAAGGCCATCATCACCAGTGTTGCAAACGGATAGGTCACTTTCTTCCAGAACGCAATTTCGTAGCGCTCACTATCTTGCTTATTGTCGTTCAAGTGCTGCGTATATGCAGCCAGATCGACCGCCGACATACGATCAGGATCGGCAAACAAGACAGAAAGTATGTCAGGTGTCACCTCAGAAACAACGTCGCGACTACTTAATGCCTGACTCTTAACGTTGGCAATATCTTCGGCAGATAAAGTTCTGGGAAATGAAGTCTCGATCACGTCAGACAAGCGCCAGACGTTCTTGCCCTGATACTCCGCACTTTTAGCAGTAACTTCACGGGCGAGATGAAAGTTTTTATCAAACTCAAACATCTTCACGTCTTTCAATTGGCGATTAGGCAGAATTTCTCGGACATTCAGAAAGCGCGAGCCGATCACTTCACCGCTCAGACCATTTTCACGAATCAGATCCTTGGTCCACAGGCCAGTTCTGAATTGCTGCGTTTCTGAAGCACCGATGGCCGTCAGTTTGATGCGCTCAGCTAACTTGGTCGAATAAGGCGCAATCACCTCGCCAAACAAAAAGGTCAGCGCGACGAACACCAGGCCAATTTTGATTAGGATCGTTCCTGCCATCACCGTTGACATACTCGCTGCACGCATGATGGTGAATTCAGAATTCGATGCAAACTGCGCCAGTACATAAATCGTTCCGATCAAAACTGCAATCGGCATAAATTCATAGATGTACCCGGGCATACCAAGAGTCACATACAAAAGTGCGTGTTGCAAACGATATCCACCTTTATTCACTGATGGCAATTCACTCATCAGATCAAAAAAGGAAAACAAGGCAAGCAAGGCAACCATCACAAACAGCACGGCACGCACAATCTCTACCGAGAAATATTTTTGCAGGATTCTCATGCGACGCTTTCTTTCTCTTTGCTACGTAAACAAGCTTTACCTCTGGACCACAACACCAGAGGATGCCAGCGGTGATTGACTTCGATACGCCAGAAGAACAACACAAATGTCATCATGATCGCAATCAGATGCACGGGCCACCAAGCAATAGAAAATTCGATACGCCCCTGTGACACCATCGCCTGAAAAATATTGACGACGTTCAGATAAATAATCACTACCAACAAGGCAACAATTAAATTTGCTGAGCGCCCCACGCGAGGATTCACATACCCCAGAGGAATCGCTAACAACATCAAGGCCATACACATCAGCGGCAATGAAATCCGCCATAAAAATTCTGCTTTTTTATTCGCATCCGGCTTGTCGAGCAAGATAGTCAGCGGCATCGATTTTGCGGACTGATCACCGACAATAGTGCCGTTCTGACTGGAAACAAGGACGCCATATTTTTCGAACTGCATCATCTGAAAATCAGGCGCTGTAGGCAAACCATCGTAACGGCGTCCCTGACTCATCACCAGAAATTTATCGCCATATTTATCGATCTCTATCATGCCTTCTTTGGCGACAACCACACTCGATTTTCCATCGCGGACGGTATTGATAAAAATATTTTGCACCTTACTCAGATCACCGGCGACTTCTTCGACGAAAAACACACGATCCGAAGACGATGATTCCTGAAACTTACCGGGCGAGACTTTGGCAATGTCCGAGCGTTTATCATAACGTTCACGAAACTCCACACTTTGCTGGTTCGCCCATGGTGTCACGATAAAACTGAGCAAGCCTGTCAATACTATCCACGGCATACCAAAACGTAAGACGGGGCCTATCCATTGGCGCAAACTCAGTCCTGAGGCAAACCAGACCACCATTTCAGAATCCTGATATGCCCTTGTCACTACCAACAGCACCGAGATAAACCCGGTCAGGATCAACAGAATCGGCATATTCATCAGCGAGGTAAAGGCGATCAGGGCAAGTACATCACCAGATGCAACTTTTCCACCGGCTGCTTGTCCGAGTATTTTGATGAGCATCACCGTAATCGTGATGACGAAGAGTGTTGCAAAGACGGCGCCTGCGGCACTGAGTAATTCGCGTCTGAGCGAGCGTTGAAAAATCATGGGAGGGATTATAATGCCTGTTTTACGAGACTTACCAAGAGGAGTAATAAGTGGACTTTAGCATAAAAACAATCGACGCAAAAAGTGCCTCAACTGCCTACAAGGCGGTGAAGACTGCCTGTATCGTCGTCGGCGTATTCGAAAATAAAAAACTGTCTGCCGCAGCTGCAAATCTGGACAAGCAAGGCGTCATCGCTGCAGCATTGAAATCCGGTGATATCAGCGGCAAACCGGGTTCCTCATTATTGCTCCGCAACGTTGCAGAAACGACAGCGGAACGAGTGTTACTTGTTGGTCTCGGTGAAGCAGCCGATACTGTTTCAGAAAAAGCGTTTCAGCAAGCGGCGCAAGCTGCGGCTCGCAGTTTAGCAAACCTTGGTGCAAATGATGTCGTTATTGCGCTGCCGGAAGTAAAAGATCGTGATATTTCATGGTCTGTGCGCACAACCGTTCTGGCTTTCCGCGAAAGCACTTTCCGTACTGATGGATTGAAAAGCAAAAAAGACACGGCGACTACTGGCGTCAAAAAAATCGCGATTGCTGTCAATGCCACACAAGCTGCCGCAGCCAAAACTGCATTATCACAAAGCGAAGCAATGGCAAACGGTATGGATCTGACCAAAGAACTGGGCAATCTTCCACCGAACATCTGCACACCGACCTATCTGGCGACCACTGCCAGAAAAATTGCGACCGATTATAAAATGGTTGCAGAAATACTGGACCGCAAACAGATTCAGGCGCTCAAAATGGGCAGCTTCTTGTCGGTCACCAACGGCACGGTTGAGCCACCTAAATTTATCGTACTGAAACACAATGGCGGCAAAGTCAAAGACGCGCCAGTTGTGCTCGTAGGTAAAGGCATCACGTTTGATTCCGGCGGTATTTCCCTGAAACCCGGCGCAGGCATGGATGAAATGAAATACGATATGGGCGGTTCTGCGTCCGTACTCGGCACGATGCGCGCCATTGGTGAGATGAACCTGAAACTGAATGTGATCGCCATTATCCCGACCTGCGAAAACATGCCTTCCGGTAGTGCCACCCGTCCTGGTGATATCGTCACGTCCATGTCTGGTCAGACGATTGAAATCCTGAATACCGATGCCGAAGGCCGTCTGATTTTATGTGATGCGCTGACTTATGCTGAGCGTTTCAAACCAGCGGCGGTAATTGACGTCGCCACACTGACTGGTGCCTGTGTTACTGCACTTGGTCACCATAATTCAGGCTTATTCACACGTCACGATGATGCGCATGACAAGCTGGCGGCTGAATTGCTGGCAGCCGGTAAGCAAACCGGAGACACCGCGTGGCGTATGCCGATTGAGGAAGCCTATAACGAGCAACTGAAATCAAATTTTGCCGATATGGCCAATATCGGTGGCCCGGCTGGTGGCAGCATTACAGCAGCCTGCTTCCTGGAGCGCTTCACCCGTAAATATACCTGGGCGCATCTGGACATCGCTGGTACGGCTTGGAAATCTGGCGCGGCAAAAGGTTCTACCGGACGTCCTGTGCCTTTACTAACAACGTTCCTGATCAATCGCGCAGCCTGATGAGATAATCACTCACTGTTTGCGTTCCGCTTGAAATACGGACAGGCCGTGCTCTGAATCCAATCCAGAGTACGGCTTTCTTTTTTATTTATATAAAGTGCCATGAAACTAACTACCTGGAATGTGAATTCCCTGAAAGTCAGATTACCTCAGGTCTTGCAATGGCTGGAAACCAATCCTGTCGATGTGCTGTGCATACAGGAAACCAAACTGACAGACGATAAGTTTCCGCAGGCAGAAATTGAAGCCGCCGGTTATCACGTTGCCTACACAGGGCAAAAGACGTATAACGGCGTGGCAATTTTATCCAGACATCCGATGTCGGATATACAGAAAAACAATCCTCAGTTTGAAGATGAGCAGCAAAGAATCATTGCCGCGACGATACAGGGCATGCGAATTATCTGCTCCTATGTGCCGAATGGTCAGGCGCTGGATTCGGATAAATTTCAGTACAAACTGAAATGGCTGGCGTCACTGAAAAACTGGGTGGGCGAAGAATTGCAGCGTTATCCTGAACTCGCTTTGCTCGGTGATTACAATATTGCCCCGGAAGATCGTGATGTACATGACCCAGCAGCGTGGGAAGGCATGAATCTGGTCTCACCAGAAGAACGTGCAGCACTACAAGCCTTACTGAACTTAGGACTAACGGATAGCTTCAGACAATTTGATCAGCCGGAAAAATCATACAGCTGGTGGGACTATCGCGCGCTGGGATTCAGATTGAACAAAGGTCTGCGCATCGACCATATTTTGTTATCAAAACCGCTGGCTCTGCGCTGTACCGCATGTACCATCGACAGAATTCCGCGTAAATGGGAGCAACCATCCGATCATGCGCCAGTGGTTGCCACCCTTAGTTAATTAAGATTAGTTTAGTTTAGAACGGTTTATTCGTCATAATCCAGCTTTGGGGTACGGGAATACGCAGCCCCCTTAGTCACTAATGCAGGGCGCACGGCAGCGTGGCTCTGCTCCATACGAAACGCGGACATCGCCGTTTTCAACAAATTTGCCTGCTCCTCAAGAGATCCGGCTGCTGCCGCCGCCTGTTCAACCAGTGCCGCATTTTGTTGCGTCGCTTCATCCATATTTGCCAGAGCCAGATTGACTTGCTGAATGCCATCGCTTTGCTCAGCAGATGCAGACGTAATTTCAGAGATAATCGCCGCAACCTGATCAACAGCAGAGACTATCCTGATCATCGATTCACCTGCTTTATCAACCAGTTCTGAGCCCTCGGTAACTTTACTGACCGAATCGTCAATCAGGCTTTTTATTTCCTGCGCTGCTGCCGCGCTACGTTGGGCAAGCGTACGGACTTCGCTGGCGACAACGGCAAATCCACGCCCTTGCTCTCCCGCACGAGCGGCTTCCACCGCTGCATTGAGTGCCAGAATATTCGTTTGGAACGCAATCCCTTCAATCACGCTGATAATATCGACAATCTTGCGGGAACTCTCGGAGATTCCCTGCATGGTAGTGACGACACGGCTGACAACTTCGCCCCCTTGCGTTGCGACATCGGATGCATTCACCGCCATGCGATTAGCTTCCCGCGCATTGTCGGCGTTATTTTTAACTGCGGCGGTTAATTCCTCCATGCTCGCTGAAGTTTCTTCGAGTGAAGATGCCTGTTGCTCAGTGCGCCCGGATAAATCCATGTTACCAGTCGCTATTTCAGTCGCGCCGACAGTAATGGATTCGGTCGCCTTACGGACGTCAACCACCATGACGCGTAATTGCTCAAGAAAGCGGTTAAAAGCGTCCGCCGTTTGAGCAACCTCGTCTTCTCCCTCGACCTCAATTTTGCGACTCAGATCACCACCACCGGCGGCGATATCCGACATTGCATCACGCACGCGCTGCAAACCAGCCATCATGCGACCAACCAACCATGCGGATAGTGGCACCATTACGCCTAACAACACGGCAAGAACCCCCGCAGCAATCATCAGCAACTGATCTAACGAAGCGAGAGCTTTGTTCTTATCCACCACCAGCCCGAGGTACATATCGGAACCACTGATAGGCTGCAAGAACAAAAAGTTCGTTTTACCGGCAATCTCGACCTGCGTTGGATCAGTTCTCTTCGACAGGCTGCTCAAATTATCCAGATTCAATTCGGCGGCAATATCTTTCGCTGGCTTTAACACTTTTGTCTGGTCAGCGTGTGCCAGAACCTGTCCCGACTTGTCCAGTAAAAACGCATAGCCATCGCCCGCCAGTTTAATGGTCAAAATCTGCTCAACAATTTTTGTCAGGAAAACATCTGCTGCAACGACGCCAGCCTCGCCACCATTCACAGGTGCCGCAAATGAAATCATTAAGCCCGGAGGATTAACTCCCATATAAGCAGATGTGACAATCGGCTTTTTTGCCTCCATCGCCGCTCTGTACCATGGGCGCACCGTTGGATCGTAGCCAGCCGGAGGGGGATTCGCAGGAAAATTCGTAAATGTCTTATCGGGTTGCCCGAGATATACACTTAAAAAATTACCGCCACGGCTGACCATTTTTAAACTTGCCTGCAAGTCGTTACCTTCCGCCAGGCCTTTAGATAAACTATCGACCATCGAGGTGTTGACCTGAATCCAGTTACTCAGAACACCGTTGTAGCTAGAGGCGACGCTACGAATTTCATTACTCAGATCGTTCTCGATTTGTGCCTTCATCCTGAGGTAGCTGCCGATGGTCAGCACCGCTGTACACAGCGTCACAAGCAAGGCAATGACGACAATAAGTCTGGTTTTAAGTGACTTCATCTGACGTACTCCATTCATGATCAAACAAGAAACAATATTTCGGATAGCAAACGGATCAGATAAATCCGCCACATAACTTGATTAATCTTACTCTTCAAGTATTGAAACGATTAGAATTTTCCAGAAGAAACTGTTGTTCGTATTGTCAAAGAATGTTAAGACTCAGGGTCGTTAAAATAGCTATTCCCCCTCAAAATTACTTACTCCACTTATTTTATGAACATCACTTCAACTGACAGGCTGGTCATCAGACTATTTGAGACAAGCGATGCCGCCTTCGTGCTGGAATTGCTCAACGATCCGAGCTGGATCAAAAATATTGGCGACCGCGGCATACGCAACCTCGATCAGGCCAGAGACTGGATATTGGCGAAACCTCTCGAAAGCCAGTCCAGATGTGGCTTTGGTTTTTATGTAGTGACACTTAAAGATTCGCATGTCGCAATAGGCATCTGCGGCCTGATCAAACGCGAGACGCTGAAAGATGTTGATATCGGCTACGCATTTTTACCTCGCTATAGCGGACAAGGCTATGCCATAGAAGCGGCAAGAGCGACGATGATACACGCTGAGCAGGATTTAGGCTTAACAAAACTGGCTGCTATTACATCGCCAGACAATGTCAAATCAAACAGTTTGCTCAAAAAAATGGGATTCGTTTTAGAAGAAGTACTGGTACTTCCGGGGGAGGAACGAGAAACAAATTTATATGCTTATCGTTTCCCCGCTTTGGAATAACTATTTATTGACTTGCTGATTACAAAAAGCGATCCAGAATTTTCCGGCTGAGTTTATCAACACCGAACATATCGCGAATTAAAAACTGGATGCCATGATTATCCGTAATCAACAACGACGTGCTACCGATACGGCGAATATCTTCGTCGCCTTTCAACACAAATGCCGTATCACCGCGGTCAGTACGAACCGTCCACGTACACGGTAAGGCAAAACTGGAGACATCCAGAATCTGTTGAATTTCAGGCATAAACTCACGCCCTTCAAGCTCCGCCAAAACCAGCGCTCTTGTGCTATCGGACAAATCGGATAACTGGTCTATCCACGCGACCTCGCGCCCATCCCCCATAACCATAGAAATGCTCATCAATGGTGACTGAATCGGAAATGCCCGCACTGGACTGACATCTTCAAATACCTCACCATCGCTGCTGGTCAGGATGAGTTTTCCAAAAGCGTTGCGTTGTAACTCGAATTTACTCGTAACCATGCTGATTATTCTTCCTCAACCAATTCTGCGTTTCTGGCCTGCGCCTGATACAAATCGTAGTAAGCCCCCTGCTTCGCCATTAATTCATCATGACTGCCGACTTCAACGACCTGTCCGCGATCCAGCACAACCAGCCGGTCGGCTTTATGCAGAGTGGACAAGCGATGGGCAATCGCGATGGTGGTACGCCCCTGCACCAGGTTATCAAGCGCTTTTTGTATTTCTTTTTCTGTTTGCGAATCAACGGACGATGTCGCTTCATCCATAATCAATATCCGTGGATCAATCAACAGCGCACGCGCGATCGAAATCCGTTGCCGTTCACCGCCAGATAAGCCCTGGCCACGTTCACCGACCATGGAGTCGTATCCTTGTGGCAAACGTAATATGAATTCATGCGCATGAGCAGCTCTTGCGGCAGCGATAATCTCATCTCTCGTCGCATGAGGTTTGCCGTAAGCGATATTCTCTGCAATCGTGCCGAAGAACAAGAAAGGCTCTTGCAGCACAAGGCCGATATTGCGACGATAATCCGATACTGCAAAAGACCGGATATCGACGCCATCGAGCAAAATTGCGCCTTCGGAAACATCGTAAAACCGGCAAATCAGATTGACCAGCGTGCTCTTGCCTGAGCCACTGTGACCAACCAGTCCTATCATTTCGCCGGGTTTAATCGTTAAACTGATGCCTCGGTTAACGGCGCGATTTCCATAGCGGAAACCGACTTCTCTTAACTCAATCTGCCCTTTGATTTCCTTCACTTTGACCGGCTGCTGCGGGTCAGGTACGCTCGATACATGATCCAGAATGTCAAAAATACGCTTGGCTGCCGACGCTGATTTCTGAGTCACCGACACAATGCGGCTCATAGAATCAATACGCCCATAGAAGTTACTGATGAAAGCCACTGCTGCGACCAGCGCTCCAACCGTGATTTCTTCATGCGCGACCTGCCAGATACCGAAAGCCCAGACCACCAGAATCCCCAAATCGGTCAGGAAAGAAACCGTCGGCGAAAACAGTGACCAGACTTTATTCAGACGGTCATTCACCGCCAGATTATGTTTATTCGCCTCACGGAAACGACCAGCTTCACGCTGTTCCTGTGCGAAAGCTTTCACGACACGGATACCGGGGATAGTATCGGCCAGCACATTGGTCACTTCACCCCAGACCCGGTCTATCTTCTCGAAGCCGGTACGCAATTTATCCCGCACCAGATGGATCATCCAGGCGATAAATGGCAGCGGTAACAAAGTCACCAGCGCCAGCTTGGTATTAATCTGTAACAGCGCGACCGCAGTCATGACAAACATCAGCACATCAGTTGCGAAATCGAGTAAATGCAGCGACAGATATACACAGATACGATCACTCTCGCTACCAATACGTGACATCAGGTCGCCGGTGCGTTTACCACCGAAATATTCGAGTGACAATTTCAACAAATGCTCATAAGTCGCGGTACGCAGGTCAGCGCCGATACGCTCTGACACCAGCGCAAGTATGTAAGTCTTGCCCCAACTCAACAACCAGGCAATGACTGCCGATCCCAGCAGCCCGCCGATATACAGATACACCAGTTGAGGATCGACAAATTCTTTGTGCTGAAACGGAATCAGTACTTCATCCGTGAGCGGCTTGGTCAGGTAACGCGGAATCATGTGCGCCGCCGTTCCCAGCAGCATCAATGCGAAACCGATGAACAACTGCACACGATAAGGATGGGCGAAACGCCAGAGACGCAACAAGGTCCAGGTTGAAGGAGGGGTATAGACCACCTTCGTACAGACTGGGCACTCTTCCTGATCCGGCTCCAACACTGCTTTACAGCTCGGGCAAATGTTTTGTTCCGCCCGGATCACAGGCTGACCAGTCAGAACGCTTTGCAATTGTTCATTGAAATGATCTAACAGCCGGATCGCATGCAGATTCTGTCCCAGCGTAAAGCGCCAGCTTGCCAGCAAACCTTGCCCATCAGTCAGTTGTAAATGCCCTACTCCGGCGTGATCATGATGCGCGAGAGAAAGACCGGGCCTGTAATCCCAGCTTTGCCAGGTAGTCCCACCGGCTGGAAGTGTACGAATACCTTTATCGGTAACGACAATCAGACCTTTCACAAAGTGCAGCTTATTGTCGAGGTCAACCTCAAAAGCACTTAAAACGTTTTCACTTTCAGTCATTTGCTTGCTCAGCTCATTTTGCCATTGCGGGGAAATCGACAAAACTGACTGCTCGGAACTGATTTTTGTTGTGGTCATTGTGAAGCAAACTCCGGCTCAAGAGCGTGTCCTGTAAGATAAAACAAGGACTGAATTTTTGAAAAAAATCGATTACTTGAATCCGTTAGAGGCGCAAGCCGTATCACGGAAGCAGCAATTTACGGTATTCTATCGAAAGAAGAATAATCAGATGAAACTGATCAAGAGGATTAATGCTGTTTGCGCTAAAGCGCAAGTATATCAGTAAGACCGTCTTTCTATTCTGCTTTGTAATGAATAAATGAATACCGGCAAATTTCAGCAGGCGCATTTGTTTAAACTCAGCAAAAATTTTTCCTAATAAGAGAAAATGCTCTAAATTTGACAAGATCAGGTCTGTTGTTCCCGATCTATAAGAAATTACTTACATGACGACAAAGAAGAAAGACATCAGCATTCTCCGTGTAAACCATTTGCGCGGACCGAATATCTGGACTTACCGGCCAGTCATCGAAACCTGGCTTGATATCGGAGCACTCGAAGACACACCATCGAATATGTTGCCGGGTTTGTACGAGCGTTTAATAACATGGCTCCCCGGTTTAATTGAGCATCGCTGCGGTGTCGGTGAGCGCGGGGGGTTTCTGGAGCGTCTGCGTGAAGGTACCTGGTCTGCTCACATCCTTGAGCATGTCGTACTGGAATTGCAAAATCTTGCAGGAATGCGCACCGGCTTCGGGCAAACCCGTTCAACAGGTGTGACCGGCGTCTACAAAATGGCATTCCGCACCCGCGAAGAACAAGTCGGCCGCACGGCACTGACCATCGCTCGTGATTTACTGATGGCCGCCATTGAGGATCAGCCATTTGATCTCGAAACACAGTTGGGTATTTTGCGTGACATGGTTGACGCACGCTGTCTCGGCCCAAGCACGGCCAGTATCGTCGATGCAGCAACGAATCGCGGCATTCCGTCGCTGCGCCTCACCGATGGCAATCTGGTTCAACTCGGTCACGGCGCCGCACAACGCCGCATCTGGACGGCAGAAACTGACCGTACCAGCGCCATTGCCGAAAGTATCGCCTCTGATAAAGATCTGACGAAAACATTACTGAAAGCCTGCGGCGTCCCCGTTCCTGAAGGATGCATCGTCCGCAGTGCGGAAGAAGCATGGGAAGAAGCGCAGGATATCGGCCTGCCGGTCGTTGTGAAACCGTATGACGGCAATCACGGTCGTGGTGTGTCGTTGAATCTGATGACGCAAGCGGACGTGGAAGCTGCTTATCATCTCGCTGCACGTAAGGGCGACAGTAAAAGCGTGATTGTTGAGCGTTTCATCGCTGGCGACGAACATCGCGTATTAGTCGTGGGGAATAAAGTTGTTGCCGCTGGCAAGGGCGAATCGCTCTGGATCAGAGGTGACGGAAAATCCACCGTTCAGCAACTGGTTGATACTCAGATCAATACTGATCCACGCCGTGGAACAACCGAAGAATTCCCTCTGAATATCATTCAACCCGCCGTTGCTGCGGAAGTGATACTCGAACTCAAACGCCAGGGCATGGATGCCGATTCCGTGCCACAGGAAAATCAGAAAGTATTAATTCAGCTCAATGGTAACGTCGCACTGGATGTGACTGATATTATTCATCCCGATGTTGCCTATGCAGCCACACTCGCGGCACGCATCGTTGGACTGGATATCGCTGGTGTTGATCTGGTCACCGAAGATATCAGCCGCCCTCTGACAGAACAACGCGGCGCCATCATTGAAGTCAATGCCAGCCCTGGTTTGCTGGCACACATCAAACCAGCAAACGGTGAAGGACGTGATGTAGGTAAGGCGATTGTCGATCATCTGTTTGCGGAAGAAGAAACCGGTCGCATACAAATTGTCGGCGTCGCTGGCACACGCAATACCGATCTGATTTCGAGACTGATAGGCGGCTTACTGAACATCGCCGGCAAAGAAACTGGTGTCGCCAGTCGTCAGGGTTTATACCTGAACAAACGTCTGGTGACCGACGGCAATTGTGCGAATTGGGAAGCGGGTCAACGTTTGCTGATTAACCGTTCAGTTGAAGCTGCGGTGTTTGAAACGAATGCACGCGCCTTACTGACTGACGGCCTGGCCTACGATAAGTGCAGCGTCGGAATCGTCACCGATTTTGATGGTTACGAAGATCTCGGCGAATTTTATATCAACGATGCTGAGCAGATGCGCAAAATTATGCGTACACAGGTTGATGTCGTGCTGCGCACCGGTACTGCTGTTCTGAATGCCGCAATACCTGAGGTAGCAGATCTGGCCGAGTTATGTGATGGCAAAGTTATTTTCTATGCACTCGATGAACATCTGGACACGCTCAAAGCACATCAGGCAGCGGGTGAACGTGTCGTTTTCATACGCGACAATAATATTGTTCTGGCAAGTGGCGCCGAAGAAACCGCACTGCTGCCACTGTCATCACTGAAACCGACCAAAGCAGCGCAACCAGAAAGCATCATGGCCGCAGTTGCCGGTGCCTGGGCGCTGGATGTCAGTCCGGAACTCATCGGTGCCGGGCTCAGAACTTTTGATTCCAGCCCGAAAACAGTATATTGAACAGGGATGCTGAACAATCCATCGCTCAATCAATTTCGCTAAATTTGCTTAAATAAAAATCACAGGTAGCAAACGGCTTTTAAGGATGAAGATATATCGCATCCGTCAACGCTACCTGATTAACTGCCCCTTTCAACAGGACTAAGTTTTATGGAAGTATCACGCATCCGTGCCCTGCGTGGCCCGAATCTCTGGAGCCATCATACGTCGGTAGAAGCAATCGTTGCCTGCAACGAAGCTGAATGTTCAATTGCAGAACTGGTCGGTTTTGAAGACCGTTTGCGTGCATTATTCCCCGAGCTAAGCATTTTGCAACCGACTGGCTACAATGATGCGATCTCGATTGCGCATGTGTTTGAACTGACCACCCTGGGCTTACAGGCTCAAGCGGGATGCCCGGTTACATTCAGCCGCACGACGCAAACCCTGGAACAGGGAATTTTTCAGGTCGTTGTTGAATATTCCGAAGAAGCCGTTGGTCGCCTCGCACTCGAACTGTCTGAAAAACTGATTAATGCCGCACTCAACAACACAACGTTTGATCTGCAAGCTGCGCTGGATCAGTTACGCGAACTCGATGAAGATGTACGCCTCGGACCATCGACCGGCTCTATCGTCAACGCAGCCGTTGCACGCAATATTCCCTATCGTCGTCTGACCGATGGCAGCCTGGTCGCATTTGGCTGGGGCTCACGTCAGCGAAAAATCCAGGCAGCGGAAATGGATGGCACCAGCGCCATTGCCGAAGCGATCGCACAAGATAAAGAATTAACCAAAAAACTGTTACACGCAGCCGGCGTACCTGTGCCGCTTGGCCGTTCCGTTGACGGCCCCGACGATGCATGGGCTGCAGCCCTGGAAATCGGCTTGCCTGTCGTGGTCAAACCTAAAGATGGTAATCAGGGTAAAGGCGTCACCGTCAACGTCACCACACGTGAACAATTGGTTGCTGGCTATCATGCAGCAACAGAGTTCCGCGACGACATCCTGGTTGAGCGCTTTTTACCGGGTAATGATTTCCGTCTGCTCGTCATCGGCAACAAGCTGGTCGCCGCTGCACGTCGCGACCCGCCACAAGTGGTGGGAGATGGCAAACAATCGGTGCGTCAACTGGTCGAACAGGTGAATAAAGATCCACGTCGCGGCAGTGGTCACTCCACCTCGCTGACTAAAATCCGTTTTGATGATATCGCGCTCGCCAGTCTCGCAAAACAAGGTCTGGAAGCAGACTCTGTGCCGCAAAAAGGCCAGCGCGTCGTCTTGCGTAACAATGCCAATCTCTCTACTGGTGGCGCCGCGACAGACGTGACCGATGATGTCCATCCGGAAGTCGCCGCACGCGCTGTCGCCGCCGCACAAATGATAGGCCTCGATATTTGCGGTGTTGATCTGGTGGCAGACAGCGTGTTAAAACCGATAGAACAGCAAAATGGCGGCATCGTCGAAGTCAATGCCGCGCCGGGCTTGCGCATGCACATTTCCCCATCGTTCGGGAAAGGACGCGCCGTTGGTGAAGCCATCATCAGCGCCATGTTTGCGGATGGAGAAGATGGTCGCATTCCTATCGTTGCCGTCACTGGTACAAATGGAAAAACCACCACAGTACGTCTGATCGCCCATCTGATGACTGCCAGCGGCTTACGCACTGGCATGACCAATACGGATGGCGTTTATATTGGCAATCGCCAGATCGATAGCGGCGACTGCAGCGGCCCTCGCAGCGCGCGCAATGTTTTGTCGCACCCGGAAGTGGATGCCGCAGTCTTCGAGACGGCCCGTGGCGGCGTTTTGCGCGAAGGTCTGGCCTACGATCGCTGTCAGGTTGCCGTCGTTACCAATATCGGCTCCGGCGATCATCTGGGCCTGAATTACATCACGACGGTGGAAGATCTGGCCGTTCTGAAACGCGTCATCGTCCAGAACGTGGCGGATAACGGTTATGCCGTTCTGAATGCGGCAGATCCTATCGTCGCCAGCATGGCAGCGAATTGCCCGTCGGCAGTGATTTTCTTTGCAGCCGACAGCCAGCATCCAGTGATGGCTGCGCACCGTGCGCAGGGTAAGCGCGTCGTGTATATAGAAAACGGCGAACTGATTGCTGCCGAGGGCAAATCCCGCCACAGCATACGGTTGGCCGATATTCCTATCACCCGCAATGGCAGCATCGGCTTTCAGGTTGAAAACGTCATGGCCTCAGTTGCCGCGGCATGGGCCATCAATCTCGACTGGGATCACATCCGCACCGGTCTGAAAACCTTTGCGAACGAAGCCGATAATGCGCCGGGTCGTTTCAATGTGTTCCAATACCGCGGTGCCACCCTGATCGCAGATTACGGTCACAATCCGGATGCGATTCTGGCGCTGGTACGTGCAGTCGAAACCATGCCCGCCAAACGTCGCTCGGTTGTGATCAGCGGTGCCGGTGACCGCCGGGATCAGGACATTCGTCAGCAAACTGAAATTCTCGGTGAAGCTTTTGATGATGTCGTGTTGTATCAGGATCAGTGTCAGCGTGGTCGTGCTGATGGCGAAGTTGTCGCCCTGCTGCGCGAAGGTTTGAAAAACGCCTCAAAAACCAGCCGGGTTGATGAAATCCATGGTGAATTTATCGCGATTGATCTGGCAATGGACAGGCTGGAAGCAGGCGATCTGTGTCTGATTCTGATCGATCAGGTAGAGGAAGCTCTGGCTCACATCGCCAAGCGGGTTGCAGCGAGCTGAGATAAGCAGTTTCACTATCACCCAATAAAAATGCCGGGCTTATCCCGGCATTTTTATTGGGTCACGAAATCGGACAAAACCACTATCAATTGACAGCGACGGTCACGCTTCGTTGCTCGTTCATTTCTTGCTCGACCAGTGGCACTTCAGATTCCAAACACAATCTGCTGGCTGTCTATCGCGCGGATCGCCGGACCAAAGCTGCTGATATTTCCCAGCGTCGCATTGTGATGTGTGCGTATCTGCAAAGCACTCGCATGCGCTTTATCGTGAGTAGTATGCGCATCGGCAGCAATAATCACAGGGTAGCCAAGCGCCGCTGCCCGGCGGCTGGTGGTATCGACACAAAATTCGCTGGCATAACCACAAATGACGATCAACTCGGCTCCCCACTGCGCCAGCAAACTGCTCAGCTCGGTGCGTAAAAAGGAATCCGGGGTAGTCTTGCGCAAAATGGTGTCGCCGTCTTCCAGTATCAACCTCTGCTCCAGTTGCCAGTTGTCTGAGCCAAACGCCAGTTCGTCGTCTTCGGTCTCATGCTGAACAAAAACAACAGGGGTTCCCGCATGGCGTGCCCGGTCAGCAAGAATATTGATGCGATCAACGACCGCATCAGCTTCATATGGTCGCGGCTCGTGATCAAACAAACCGCGTTGCACGTCGATAATCAGCAAAATACATTTCATCGCGAACCTTTATGCAGGTGAAGCACTGATCTTAGCGCATAAAATGCCAGAAAAACATCCTGAACTGCCGGATCAGGCTCATCTTCATCTTGCGCGCGGTACAAAGATCGATGTGATTCGCTCACTGTGCAAGAACATCATTCGCAATACAGAAATACGGTAGCGCCATCCAACGATGGCGGATGGCAGAATCCGGCGTCAGGAGTAAAGAAGTGGCATCAGCAGCACTCATGGGGCAAAAATATACTGGGGGGAGTATATTCAGAAGCCCTTTATTTATAAGGAGATGAAGGCAAAAATCACATTTTAAGGGGGGAGTATGTGCCTTGCGCCCAAAAAAATACCGGGCTGACCGCACCCGGTGAATTTGCGCCGCTGCTAAACAGGCATCAAATTAAAAAACGAGCCATCTCTGGCTGCGATTCCCGCACACCTGCCAACGGCAGATTTTTATTGGTGGAAATATCTCCCTCCACCATCAGCGATGTGTACCGCAGACAACAAACGCGCAGAAAAGAGCTGAAATTATCGATATGACCACGATATTCAATCAACTCATCATAGAGCCTGGTAATGAGTTGATTCGTGTTCATGCCATCGCGTTCAGCAATTTCCTGCAGGGTCAGCCAAAAGAGTTTTTCGAGACGAATCGAAGTAACGACGCCGTGTAAGCGCAGCGAGCGCGCTTTGGATTCATACAAGCCAGGGTCGGCTTTGACAAAAATTTCACACATGATGCACCCCGCAAATCGCCAAGCAAACTTTCTGCTGACGATTATACGGGCAATGCCATTTTTATAAATGGATTTTTGTTCCCAGCAAAGCAAGGAATTGCGCAATCCATGCCGGATGCGCAGGCCAGGCTGGTGCCGTAACAAAATTTTTGTCGGTGATTGCATCGGTCACAGGGATTGCCGCATAAACGCCGCCAGCCAGCTCCACCTCTGGCTGACAGGCTGGATAGGCTGAACAGCGCACGCCATCCAATACCTTCGCCGCAGCCAGAATCTGCGCACCGTGGCAGACTGCGGCAACGGGTTTCTGTTGCTGTGCGAAATGGCGTGTAATTTCGATCACGCGCGGATTCAGGCGCAGATATTCCGGTGCCCTGCCGCCGGGAATCAACAAGGCGTCGTAGTCATGCTCATTGATACTGGCAAAATCATGCGTCAGAATAAAACGATGCCCGGGTTTTTCCGTGTAGGTTTGCTGGCCTTCAAAATCATGAATCGCCGTCGCAACGTAGTCACCGGCTTTTTTATCCGGGCAAACGGCATGCACTTCGTGACCAACGGCGAGCAGCGCCTGAAACGGCACCATCACTTCGTAATCTTCAACAAAGTCCCCTACCAGCATAAGAATTTTTTTTGCAGCCATGATGTCTCCTGTTATCGGTTAAAAGCGGAAACTGATTGTTAAGCGGATTGATCTTCTGATGGTAATGACGGGATACTACATTTCGTCAAATCCGTCCGAGATTGCGTTCGGCAACAACTCCACCACTTACTGCGAAAGCGACTAAGCACCTGCGATTGCAGCCGAGAAGGACGAACAACGTACGCCTGTCTTTTTTACGCCATAATCGTGCTTCGCAGATGAAGAAATCGGATATTTCAGCCTGCATGTAGAAGACGCTGAACAATCTCGTATAAAATTCAACACAGCAACATGGTTTCATTTATTGGTGTTACGCCGACTGGCGCACATACGGAGAAGCAATGGCAGAAGCAGGGTTGTTATTTAAGAATCAGGTAAAACTGCTGGCACAGACCTTTTTCATCAAAGACAATAAAAAAGAACTTCTGCTCTGCGCGCATAAGTATGATTTCGACATACACTTTTTCGATCAGATGAGCGACTTTGTCACTGCCGTCGAAAATGCGAGCGATCAGGATTTATTTGTGATTGATCTCGACGTGCTCTACAACATGCAAAACGACATGCAGCAGCAGCGTCGTCAGACCATGTTCCTCAGCGATCTGTTGCAAAGACTGCCAGCCCACCATAACTATGTCTATCTGCAAACGGTCAGGCAGGGTGAACGCTTCTTACTACAACAAAAGCTGGTTGAAAGTAATTGCCTGGCCTACGCTGAAAAGCCAATCAGCAATGAAGTACTGGTTGATAAACTATTCAATCTTTTTGGCCGCCACAAACGCGGCGAAACCAATGTGATCGTTTATCTCGGCGAGATCGTGCCGCTCAACACACAGTTACTTGCCGAGCACAGCGTGCAGCTATTGCATTCGCAGGATGCACGCTCGTTACATGTCAAAGTCAAAGAAATGCAGCCTGACATCGTCATGATCGATCAATCGCATTTTTTGAATACAGAAGCACTGGTGCGGGTATTAAAAAAGAACATTGAATTCGATCAGAGTCGTGAAATCATCATGCTGCAACAAGAGGCGAATACCATGCTCGCACGACACGCACTCGACAGCGGCTTCGATGAAATCATACAAAAGACGGACAACGACGTACTGACCCGCCTGCTACTGAATCGTATCGATAAAATCCGCGCCAGCAAAGATCTGATCAGCCGTGATCGCGCAACGGGTCTGCTGAATAAAATCGGTTTGCAAAAGAAAGCGCAGGAATTGATACGCCGCGCCAATCGCGAAGGAAAGTGCCTCGCCTATGGCATTCTCGACATCGATAAATTCAAGCTCATCAACGATACCTGGGGGCATTATTTCGGCGATATCGTCATTAAACGTTTATCGCTGGTGCTTTCAGGATTATTAGGCGAGTATGATTTGCTGAGCCGTTTCGGTGGTGAAGAATTCGTGGTGATATTTTGGGATTGTGATCGAGAACAAGGCAAACTAAAGCTGGACGCAATGCGCGAGGCGTTCAGCAACATCATTTTTGAAACCAGGCCGGGAGAAAATAAGCAATTCACGTTCAGCGGCGGCATCTCGGATTTCCCTTGCTGCAAAACTGAAAACGATCTGTTTTTACAAGCCGATGCCGCACTCTATCAGGCAAAACAAGCCGGGCGTAATCAGGTTTGTCTGATGCAGGATTTACCTGAAGCCGGACATAAACGCTGGCAGTATTAAGTACATATTGCTGTGACTGCTGTGATTGCTGAGAATGGCGCCCCGCCAGCCCGCAAGAACGCAAGAACGCAATAACGCAATAACGGAACAACAGGTGATACGGCGGATTCCGTTCCGTATCACCTGCACCTAAGAGAATAGCTGCGCCTTATTCCGTCTTCAGACGGGCACATTATCGCTGCCGCCAGCACCAAACAATTGCTGTTTCAAATGCGCGAGCTGATCGCGGACTTGTGCGGCTTTCTCGAATTCCAGATTTTTTGCGTGATCCAGCATCAGTTTTTCCAGACGTTTTATTTCACGACTAATCTGCTTCTCACTCATGACTTCGTATTTTGCCTGCTCCTGCGCCGCCACGAGATCATCTCTGGCTTCCTGCTGGTTATACACGCCATCGATAATGTCTTTAATCTGTTTGCGGATACCTGTCGGAGTAATATTATTTTCGAGGTTGAATGCCAGCTGCTTGTTGCGACGACGTTCGGTTTCGCCCATGGCGCGACGCATAGAATCTGTGATCTTGTCGGCATACAGAATCGCTTTCCCATGCAGGTTACGCGCAGCACGACCAATCGTCTGAATCAGGCTGCGCTCAGAGCGCAGAAAGCCTTCTTTATCCGCATCCAGAATCGCCACCAGTGAAACCTCAGGAATATCCAACCCTTCACGCAGCAAGTTAATACCTACCAATACATCAAAGGTGCCCAAACGCAAATCACGGATAATCTCCACCCGCTCAACGGTATCAATATCGCTGTGCAAATAACGGACTTTAATGCCGTTCTCAGTTAAAAATTCCGTTAACTGTTCCGACATGCGTTTGGTCAGGGTCGTGACCAGTACCCGCTCATTTTTCTTCACGCGGTCGGTAATTTCGCCCATCAGATCGTCAACTTGCGTTAACGCTGGCCGCACTTCGATTTCGGGATCGACTAATCCTGTCGGACGGACGACCTGCTCCACCACCTGATCGGCATGCTGGTGCTCGTAATCTCCCGGTGTCGCAGATACAAACACGGTTTGCCGCATTTTGCTTTCAAATTCAGCGAACTTGAGCGGACGATTATCAAGTGCCGACGGCAAGCGGAAACCGTAATCGACCAGATTGGTTTTCCGCGCCCGGTCACCGTTGTACATGCCATTCAATTGTCCGGTCAGCACATGCGACTCATCCAGAAACATCAGGGCATCGGCTGGCAAATAATCGACCAGCGTCGGTGGCGGTTCACCCGCTTTAGCGCCGCTCAAGTGACGCGAATAATTTTCAATCCCTTTTGTGAAACCTATCTCCGCCATCATTTCCAGATCAAAGCGGGTACGTTGCTCGATACGCTGTTCTTCAATCAGCTTGTTTTCCCGACGGAAGAAATCCAGGCGTTCGCGCAACTCTTCTTTAATGGTTTCTATCGCCCGCAAAACCGTCTCGCGTGGTGTTACATAATGCGAACCCGGATATACGGTGAAACGAGGAATTTTCTGCTTAATACGACCCGTCAGTGGATCGAACAGCTGTAAGTTTTCGATTTCGTCGTCAAACATTTCCACGCGAACCGCGAGTTCAGCATGTTCAGCCGGGAAAATATCAATGGTGTCGCCACGTACCCGGAAAGTACCGCGACCAAAATCAACTTCATTGCGCGAATACTGCATCTGTATCAGACGGGCAATGACATCGCGCTGACTGACTTTGTCTCGGGCACGCAAAGTCAGAATCATTTTGTGATATTCGTTAGGATTACCGATACCATAAATGGCTGACACAGTTGCCACGATTATCACATCCCGACGCTCCATCAGTGATTTGGTACACGATAAGCGCATCTGTTCGATATGCTCGTTAATCGCCGAATCTTTTTCAATGAACAGATCCCGTTGGGGTACATAGGCTTCAGGCTGATAGTAGTCGTAGTAAGACACAAAATACTCAACCGCGTTACGCGGAAAAAACTCCCTGAACTCACTATATAACTGAGCAGCCAAGGTTTTATTCGGTGCAAATATAATCGCCGGACGGCCGGTTCTTGCGATGACATTCGCCATCGTGTACGTCTTACCTGAGCCTGTCACCCCCAGCAGAGTTTGAAAAAATAGTCCGTCATTGATGCCCTCCACCAACTGAGCAATGGCAGTTGGCTGATCACCAGCTGGCTGAAACAATTGATATAACTGATAAGGAGAGTCTGGAAACGATATAAACTTTGCTTCATCCAATTGATCAGATAAAGCGACTGAATTCACAGGTGCGACCGCCATGGTTCTATTACCTTTGTTAGAATATGAGGCTGATAGGATTTACGCAAAACAAACGTGAAAACGCGCTATCCACGCGTCAACTGATTAGTACCATCCATACTGATAACACTGTCTTGCTCAGCATACCTAGCCTGAACAATTTTACGTAAGCCCTATAACATTCGTATTTTTATCACTCCAACCATTACTGTCGGCAACGGCAGATAATTTTCCATATTATCATGACTGCTCCTACCTCTTCTCCTCTGTTCTCCGCCATCGAGATGGCACCTCGCGACCCGATACTGGGTATTACTGAAGCCTACAACGCTGATCAGAATCCAGCGAAAGTCAATCTTGGTGTTGGCGTTTACTACGACGACAATGGCAAGGTTCCTTTGCTCGAGTGTGTAAAAAAGGCTGAAGCGATTCTGATCGAGAAATATGCACCACGTACTTATTTACCGATTGAAGGGCTCGCAGCCTACGATAAAGCAGTGCAGGAATTAGTTTTTGGTGCTGACAGCGCAGTGGTTCTGGAAAAACGGGCTATCACAGCACAAGCCATTGGCGGTACAGGCGCATTGAAATTGGGCGCAGACTTTTTGCAACGCTTTGCACCTACATCACAAGTCTGGATCAGTGACCCTAGCTGGGAAAATCATCGCGCCCTGTTTGAATCCGCCGGCTTCAAAGTCAACAACTATCCCTACTATGACGCCAATACCCGCGGCGTCAATTTTGCAGGTATGTTAGATGCATTGAAAACCATGCCAGCCGGCTCTATCGTATTGCTGCACGCCTGCTGTCATAATCCAACCGGCGCAGACCTGACGGATGATCAATGGACACAAGTCATCGAAGTCGTCACCCAACGCGGTTTAATTCCATTCCTGGATATGGCATATCAAGGCTTCGGCGACGGCATAGAAGCTGATGGAAAAGTGGTACGCCGTTTTGCTGAAGCAGGCGGTGCATTATTTGTCTCTAACTCATTTTCCAAATCATTCTCGCTTTACGGTGAACGCGTTGGTGCGCTCAGTATTGCTGCATCCAGCGCAGATGAAGCGGCACGCATCATGTCGCAATTAAAACGCGTTATTCGTACAAACTATTCAAATCCACCATCACACGGCGGACAGGTTGTGGCAACAGTATTAGCCACGCCAGAATTACGCCAACTTTGGGAAGAAGAGTTGGCCGGCATGCGCGTCCGCATACGTGAAATGCGCCATGCTTTCGTTGCAAAACTAAAAGAAAAAGCGCCGACTCACAACTTTGATTTTGTTATTCAGCAGCGCGGTATGTTTTCTTACTCTGGTTTAACTAAGGAACAAGTTGGCAAACTCCGTGAGGGTAATTCCATTTATGCCGTTGACACCGGACGCATCTGTGTCGCGGCGTTGAATAGCAAAAACATCGATAACGTCATCGATGCTATCGCTAAGGTTTTGTGAGTTTGAATGGCTTGAGTCGTTGACAAGTTAAGGGGCAACGAATATAATCTTTGTCTCTGTTCCCTGATAGCTCAGTCGGTAGAGCGACGGACTGTTAATCCGCAGGTCCCTGGTTCGAGTCCAGGTCGGGGAGCCACAGAATTCGAAGTAAGCAGTGAACTTAATAACAAATCACTGTGCGTAAAAAGTTAAACGAAGATATAAAATTCTTCTATTCCCTGATAGCTCAGTCGGTAGAGCGACGGACTGTTAATCCGCAGGTCCCTGGTTCGAGTCCAGGTCGGGGAGCCAAATAAGTAGGAAAATAAAAAAGAGTTACTCGCTTATGCTTGTAACTCTTTTTTATTCTGCACACATTTCATATCCAGGAGTCGCTCTCTCTGGATATTGGATGGAAATATTCAGGCCTCACCTGCCGGATAGTGCAGGATTGCAGGATTGCCGGTTTAGGTACCTCTCCGGTTAAGGAAAAACGTACAACCACTCCCCTCTACCGACATCGAACATTTCCGATTGCGCTTAACCCGTAAGAATTGCAGCAGGTTTTTATATTCCTGATCGATCACTGAAATCTCTCACAAAAACCCTGCTCTCGGCTAAAAATCATTACCACGATATCAACTAATTTCCCGTAGCGTTATCCGCACAGGTTTTTAAATCGGTATCAGGATTGCAAATGCGCGCACGTCCTAAAAAATTCACTTTTACCCGCCGAGTTGCTGCTCCCAATTTGAATGAAATAGTCCCGGCTTGAGGCTGTTGGCTATTCGCATTTGTCCTGCTTCTACCATTGCCAGTATAAGAGATATAAGGAGATGTGCCGTCCGTGAACTGGCCTACCACCTCCATTTTTTGGGAAGTGGCATCATGGGTAAATATTGTCGTTTCCCCTGCATCCGGACGAGCATTTCCATTTGTGTCGACAAACACTGTCCACCCTGAAGTCCAGGCGACTCCATCATTTGCCGCAAGCGTTACTTGAGCGCCTCTTTTAATTGCTTCAGACCTCGTCATATTAACTGCAGAATAGAATTCCGTGGCCGTAGTTAATAATTTTTGGTTATCAATGAAAACACTAAAACTTGGTGCAGCAATTGCAATTAATATAGCGGCGATCGCAACTGTTACCATTAATTCGGCCAGAGAAAACCCGCCTCTTGCAGGAGTATATTTGAATGTCTTTTTCATTTTACCAACAATCATCTTTTGTTCCATTTGCCCCGGTAAAACCTTTGACGCCTGTACTTGTTAATGTCAGATTTCCACAAACCGTATCTTTAAATTTACCATCGACATTCGTAGTACCTGGTGTGGCAGTCAATAAAACGCAATTTTGTATGGTATCTCCTGAACAAGCCGTAGCTTTAATTTCATAAGCGCTTTTACTAGAATTATCCCCCGAGAACCAATTAAACCTCATCTCATTCGCATCGCTGGATGCCTGGGAAAAGACAATATAACTATTATTTTGTGTATAAAAACGTTCTTCTTGTTGCATCAATTTCATGAGAGCCGATTTCCCCTCAGATCTTTTCGCTTTAGTTATGGAAGAAACATATGAAGAGTACGCTATCGTTGTTAATATCCCCATTATGGCAACGACAATCATTAGTTCTATTAAGGTAAAGCCTTTTATTCTGCTATTTTTCATATTACGCTCAATAATAAAAATTACTGTCCACTAGAAATTGCAGCTTTACGCATTTCGTCATAATTTTGCAATTCTCTCCAACTCAAACGCCCGGCACGTGTCACTGCATCAGGCGCTGCTGTACGTTTGCTGCCATTAGGTCCACTATCAACTTTAGTAATTGATGTGGTAATTTTACGGCTACCCGTCGCGTTTCTGTCTCCGGTAGTAGTTGATGTATAAATAATTACTGGTGATGTTAATAAACCAATCGTTGACAAAGTTCCAGTCACATCTGAATTCAAGCCAGTAAGTACATCGACCATATATTCACGACCGCCGCCACCCGAGCAAGGATCGTTGCTTGGAATTAAGGTATTAAAAAAGTAATAGTTGCCAGCAATTGCACCGGATAATGTGTGATGAATGCGCTCACCGGTATTCTTCGAATCATAAAAATCAAAATACCAGCCTTTTTTTGTCCCTGTCGCCGTGCCGTAAGTAAACTTATCACCAGTTAAGGTCAATCCAGTTCCAGACAAAGCAGTCGTTCTCGGTGCCAATTGGCTGCGCCCTGTCACCGCATCAGCAGTATAAGTCGTATCAAGTATGGCGTAATAAGTATTCACTTGATAATTTACTGGTGTGACGTCGTATGTTTCTAAATATTTTCCAGTACCAAACAGAAGGATATAACCGCCTCCAGGAGCAAATACGATCTGAGGCTGTACAGTAATTGGCTGTGTTTCACCTGTTGGAGTTTTTGCAGTAAACACAGGCGTAGTCACTGTTTTAGCCTTTGATAAATCTGTTCCAGTAAAATCAAACCGCCACATATTTCCTTGCAAATCACCTGCATAAACATAATTCACAGCACCATCGTTGCCGTATGTCACGTTAGGGGCACCCAAGCCATTACGTTGCGTCGCATCTTTAATTGGAGTTAGCAATTTGAAATAGTTTGAATTTATTGTCCACGGGTCTCCCGGATTTTTGTCTAACGATAGTAAGAATAGCGCCCCCTGTCCTGTCGCAGACGGATTCGAATCGTAGTTATCATACCCACTGGAAACAACGACGAAATTAGAATAGGTAGGATTACTTGCAGTTCCTCCAGTACGGAATTTTGCAATCATTGGTGGTGAAAGCACATACCCCATATCGGCATCTATCTTATCTGTGAACTCCCAAAGAGCGCCCAACCCACCTGAGAAATTGGCAGGATTTGTGACGTCAAGAGCGAACACACCTTTATTCCCAGCACCAAATCCCGATATTAATAATGTTTTCCAGTTCCCTTTTACCTGAGCCTCTTTTACCGTTATACGACCATCAACAAATGCCTGATGACTATAATACGGGTCAGTGAGCTTGTTTAATTTTGAAATTAATGCATTAGGCACATAAGAAAACAACTCCGTACCATTGTCCGCATCAAATGCATGGAGCATGCCATCGTTTGAACCTACGTACACAGCTTTCTGCCGATTAACGTAGTTCTTATAAAAAGTACTATATCCTGTGCCGGTGATATTTTTTGAAGGTGCACCGTAATACACTGGTGCACTGTTAATAATATCCCCCAGTACACTATCGCGAACCCTGAACTTACCTGTCACGTTACCTGACGCATCTTTCGATTGCTCCTGACTACGGTCTCCACGTAAAAAATTAATTCTGTCTATTGCAAAATTATCTACTGTTCCAGTATGTGGATCTGTATTCAATGCAAGTAGATCCGCCGTACTAAACGCGCCCCCTGAAGATGAAAATGAGGTTAAAGACAAAGAACCATCCGCTGCAACTTTAGAAGTAAAAATATTACGATTCGCTGGTAAAGGATTTGGAGCAATCGAGGGTTTAGCAACTGGATCACCAGTCAGAATAATTCCGGCATCCCAGACCGGCGTTTGATTTGATCCAATTGCAGATATTTTATTCAGACTGCCTGACCACTTTTCTGCCTTAAACCCTGGGGCATAAACAAAAGGATTATCGCTCGCGTAGTTTGACGAAATACCTACACCAGCAAGATTCCCCCCGCTAGAAGCAACAGATTTAAAAATATTGTCGATCGCTGCCATCATCTTCTTTGGTTCACTGGCGAGAAAAAAATTGTCAGGATCAGTACCATTTCCGCTCGCCCACTCCTTATTATTATTAACAACCGTTTTGCCGTCCGAACCAAACGTCTTGAACGGATTTAAATCAAGGTTAAGATCATTAAAACCGCCATATTTTGCCGTCAGATAAAGCTGAGACAAACGCGGAGCAGTATTGCTTCTGGACGCATTATCAATAGAGCCATTCCCATTTTCGTCTACGTCAATAGTGAAGGTTTTGACGCGCACTGGCTTATCAAGACGAATATCGTTCGTGTGAGCCCAATAGGCTGTACCCGCCATATAGAACGTTCCGTTGCTAGACCCAGTATAAGCTGTCGCCATATTAGCCAAGGAAGTAGCCGGAGCCGAATTCCCAGATGAAGATGAAGACTCCAAGGCTGCAACTAGACCAGTCTGCGTTGCCACGTTAAAAGCTGGCCACTGTGTTGTTGCTGTATCTGCTGCACGTTTACTACGACTAGCTCCGGTTAAAGTTCCACCTGGAATATAAGTATCTTGGTGAGTATTGGCATCACCAATGACAATAATATAATTTTTCTGGCATGAGGCTTCTACCGGGTCAACCCAAGTTGTCAGCACTTGAAAGTTATCCTGCTCCGTCGTTGACATTGATGCATAGGCATTCGATGTGGGCTGTCTTCCTTGCAAATATCGGATACTCTCATAATACAACTCGCTCAAAGGATCGTAGCCTTTGTAATTTCCAGTGCGTCCGAATTTATTCAGATAATTAATAACACCACTATTTCCGGAGGCGTCATTTTCTGAGTTTGCAGCAAAAATCCCGGTATTAGCATCCCATTCGGGGCGATCATTTACTTCTTCCGCAAAACCATTTGCGGCGCGATATTGCTTGCTACCAACGTACTTCAAAGGCGCACGTAACACCCCACCATAACGAGTATTCACGTTATTCATCAGATAACCAAAAGCACCATACCTTACGTTGTTCTGATTCCGTTGCATGTTTCCCACTGGTTTGTAGCTACCATTAGGATATTTGAGGCACAAATCTGTCCTCGTTGATGCTTCGTTTGCATCACATACCTGCACCCGAACAAGAAATTCACCTAAAGTTCTGTCGGTGCCAGAAATCAACTTTGAATCACTAGAAGATAAATTGGTAGGGTAGGTTCTGTTAGTTCCACAACTAGCTGTAGTAGTAGTATCGTTAAATAAAATTTTATTATCGCAATTCAAGATATACAGCGTCGTAACAGAATACGGTGTTACCTTATTTGGTGCGCTCTGAGTTGTAGATGCTTTAATTGATTTTTTTGTAAAATAACCTGAATTATAAAAACTGCTATATAGAAAAGCTCTTTGTAATATTGTCTGGGTGTCGCCATCGTAAATACGATCTCCACCAGTCAGGGAGAGCCGTAACATATCAATCGCAGAAGATGAGGCCCAATTCATAAAATTACCGCTGAACGAACTTCCGTCACACTCATAATTACTGTCTGCGTTTCCAGAAATTTGGAAAAAAGAATTGGGCGCATTTGCCAAAGTTGGTTGAGTATTCGACCAACTCGCTGTCTTTGAACTGCCAGTTGCGGTACCAGATGTATTTACTAAAGTAAAACTCTTAACCCCGCCATTTGTATAGCATTTCTTAGAATTAAAATAACCAAGATATTCGACGGTTTTATTGTAGTCGCTTGCATTGCCATAAGCCGCTTTTACTGTCGGAAACTCCACGGAAAGATCCAACAATAAATTTGGTCTTACACTCCCCCCCCCGGAATAAAGAGGTACGTTAGCCAGATTAACTACTGGCGGCGCGGCAACGACCAGAGTGCTAGCAAGCAAGGAACTGATTGAAACGACAGACTTAATTATTTTTTTCATATTAGCTCTCCGGCCAGAGTTTTAAAGTTAACTCTGGTTGTACAAATTTCATGACTTAACAGCTTTTCTGTAGAAAGACTGTAAAACCACCTTGGCATTTGGATTAGGACCAAAACCAATCGCGGTAATGCGGAAAATATATTTGGTTTGATCGTCAGCTTTGCCCCCAGCTTCAGTATCCTGAACCGCTTCAACAATGTAACGTGGCAACCTAGCCGGAAATGCTCCTTTTTCAGTCGGCATAGTTTGACCAGTAAAACGGCCATATTTCACTGAGACAGAGCCAGCACTATCATCAGCAATATTGACAGTCATCCAAGTTGGTTGCTGCCCTTCTACGGCTGCAGCACACATACCCTGATAAAGATTACCGTCGCCAGATGCACATCCAGTCTCGAAAAAAAGATTAGATGTTGCGTCAAATAGATTGCTTCTTCCGTTGGCAAGAACGACTTGAGGATCAATATCCATTTCAGCGTCTTTTAGCGCTGCCTCAGCCGCATTTAATGCAATTTGGCGGTCGCGATCACTCCTTGATGCTTTTTCTCCTTGTAACGAAACCATTGCAAGAGAAATACTCAGCATCAACACAACAATCAACATCAGCAACGAGACAATCAGCGATGCCCCTCTTTGTCGTTTTAACAAAGAAAACTGAGATAAATTTACACCCGTCTGCGACATAATTTTTAATCTAAACATATTCGACTCAATTTGGAGAACGGCAAGTGTCACGGTCAGGATCAACGTCACAAACATTACGAACCTGAATCGTCGCGTTATATACTTTTCGTATTCGATTTCTCCTTGATTCAGGTATATCTGCCTCCCTGATAGTGGTACCGTTATCAACTCCAGAGCTCGTGGATGCATAACTTGCGCCAAACAAGTCATAAGTTGTTTTAGCCTCGTCCTGACGTGAATTCTGAGCACCACTGACAAGCAAAGCAACTTTTATTTCTGTGATTTTTTTCCAAAAAGTTTTACGGTTCAAATCTTTGGCTTTTTCATCTGCAGTATTACCATCCAACACCAAAGCTGCATCTAAAGCATTCACAGCCGTCGCAGTTAAAAATTTATTTGCGGTACCATCCTTTGGATTGCTCGTGTCAACACCATACAGTACCTGAAATGATTCGACTCCTTTGACAAGCGACTGCGCACTCCATTTGCCAGAGTCGGAACTGTAATATTTACAAAATAGTTCAGGTTCGCCATTGGCATCGTTTGCCACGTAATAAATACTCCATCCACGATCCTGGCCTGCTGTATTTGATGAAACAGGTTCAGGAACTGAAAATCCTGCACAATTGCTGACAGATCCATCACCAGTACCGGTTTTTCCAGACCCAAAAAAACGAATAGCTAATAAGTCACTAAAATTCACAGAGTTACCGGTAGGAGAAGCAATATCATCCGATGTTGCGGATACGCTATTTGCATCCATACCTACGATATCAGCACTTGCAGTAGAAGGAGTAATTTTTGCAGAATTAACGAAATCATAATTTACATAGCCAGCCTGGCGGACCGAACGAGAAATGTTATCTAACGCAAAGCGCGTTGTGTCCTGCGTCTCCCTTCCCTCGGTTTGGCTAAGAAATAATTGCTTTGTAGAAATAACTAAGCCAGTTGCAGCTAATACTACGAGTAACCCAACAGTAATTGAAATCAGCAATTCAATCAAAGTTAAGCCATTCTGCTTCCCATTCGAAGAAGCTACCGAGGAATACTTAAGAGTATTTTTAAACATAACTATTTCACGTAAGATTCAACAGTCAGTGCAACACTTGGTGGTGTTGCCCCATTACTAGTAACAAAACTTCCATCAGGATTTTTGCTCTTCCAGCCAATTTTTATTGTTAATCCCGCATTAGAGTCAGCGGTGCAGGTCCATGTAAGAGCTTTAGCGGAAGTATCGAACGGCGCCGAATCACGACAAACTAAAACTCTGCCACCTGGCAGTAGTTTTTTTACATTGACCAACCACTCGTAAATATCTGCTTTTGCCAAATCATTTGCATTGCAATTAGCTGATGAGCTATAACAAAGTGTAGGCGCGGTAGGATCAGAGTCAGAAGCAGAATCGTACTTAATATTAGCAAACACATTTGCTGAGTCAGATAACTTCATTTGAGCATCGCTTGATCGCATTTTATCTGCAAGCTCATTTGCCAATTCAACTGCAATAGTCTGATACCCGCTTTGTTGTGAAGTACGAACTGCTGCTAGCTGCAATCCGGCAGCCCCGATTACTCCGAGCGCCAACACAAAGACGGCGATGAGCACTTCGACTAAAGAGAAGCCTTTTGCTTGAGTAGAAATCATGATTCTTATAGTAAATTTTTACAGTATGTCATTTTAAGTCTTCCGGACTAAGAAGGCTTACCATTCATCCAGCCATAGTGACCGCTGGTCAGTAAGATCGAAGAGCAGAAGAGGGCAGAATAAGGAGTGGTAATGGGAAGAGAAGTCGGAGTCTGGAATAAAGCCGCCAGCGCCGAAAGATCCTGAGCCCTAAAAGCAAAACCCC
>NZ_JACOGE010000007.1:0-196401 GCF_014284265.1 Undibacterium sp. CY21W
GTGTCGTCTTGCTTACTCAAAAGTAAGTGATGGCATAAAAATGATGAAAAGTGCCGCTCAGCAAGCAGAGGACAGATATTTTTTGCAGTAAGCAGTACAGAGGGCATCGTTGATAAGCTAACGCTGATGCGGCACACACAAAAAAGGTGTGCCTATGTTACCGTTGATAGCTATCAAGGTAAGGAGTTTGAAAAACTTCTCGCTGGCGGTATCTGGTGCATTGTGACCTTGAATTACTTTTTTGAAGAAAATCAAAAAGGATCGCCTTTCAGAATGGTGGATTTAAAGCCTATCCAAATGCCGAATATGGATATGGATGCTTTGAAGGAAGGGCGCAGGTATTTTACCGAAGACCAATGGATTGAAGTTCTTTTACGCTCAACCGGCATGGAGCCAGCTCACTTTAAAGAGCGTGCGAAATGGCATTTATTGGCGAGAATGATTCCTCTGATTGAAAACAACTACAACGTTTGCGAGCTTGGCCCACGGGGTACCGGTAAGAGCCACATTTACAAAGAAATTAGCCCAAACTCTATATTGGTCTCAGGTGGACAAACGACTGTGGCTAATCTTTTTTACAACATGAGCAGTCGCAAAGTTGGCTTAGTTGGTCTGTGGGATGTGGTTGCTTTTGACGAAGTGGCTGGTGTCACGTTTAAAGACCATGATGGCGTCCAGATCATGAAAGATTACATGGCGTCAGGATCGTTCTCCCGAGGGCGTGATTCGATTAGTGCGTCGGCTTCGATGGTATTTGTTGGGAATGTCAGTCAAAGTGTCGAATCGCTGGTAAAAACCAGCCATCTGTTTGCGCCATTCCTTGAGGCGATGATTGATACTGCATTTTTTGATCGATTCCATTGCTATATCCCTGGCTGGGAGATTCCTAAAATGCGTCCGGAATTTTTTACCAATCAGTACGGCATGATTGTCGATTATCTGGCTGAGTACTTGCGTGAAATGCGTAAAGTCTCATTTTCGGATGCTATCGATAAGTTCTTTAAGTTGGGAAGTAATCTTAATCAGCGCGATACAATTGCGGTGCGTAAAACGGTCTCTGGTCTATTGAAACTCCTTTATCCTCAGGGAGATTACACGAAAGAAGCGGTCGCTCGATGCCTGGAATATGCCTTAGAGAGCCGTCGTCGTGTGAAGGAACAGTTGAAAAAACTAGGTGGCATGGAGTTCTATGATGTACATTTTAGCTATATCGATAACGACACATTAGAAGAACATTTTGTCTCTGTTCTTGAGCAAGGTGGAGGTGGACTGATCCCTGAAGGGCAATTAAAGCCAGGCACGCTGCATACCATAGCGCCGAGTGCAAACGGCATGCTGGGTGTGTATCGTATCGTATCGAATTACAATCTACCCCTGGCAACGGAAAGTTATCACTTTCTGGTCTTGGCTCAAGCGCCAGTACGAAAGAGCCTGTACGAATTGCGTTTGATTATTTCAAAGCGAATGTTGGTCGTGTTAGCGCGTCAGCAAAGGTAAATGACCATGATTTTCATTTATCAGTGCTTGAGTTAAACAATACTGGGCCGACAGATCAAATGACCTTGCCAGCTTTTGTTGCTTTGTGTTCGGTACTGATGAGTCGTCCGATCCAATCGCAAATGGTCGTGTTAGGAAGCATGAGTCTGGGAGGTAATGTTGTGCCTGTCCAGAATCTTGCGGAGTCAATGCAAGCAGCTTTTGACGCTGGAGCAAAGCGAATATTAATACCAATGAGCAGTGTTTCAGCGATCGCAACCGTTCCCGGTGAGTTATTTTCAAAGTTTCAAACGAGTTTTTATTCTGATCCTGTGGATGCTGTGTTTAAGGCATTGGGGGTTGATTAAAGAATTCGGCAAGACTGCAAAATATGTGGGATGTCGACAGAGCTCAAAAGCACAAGAAGAAACGCTTCTTCATACAGCCTCCCAAGAGGCAGACTCTACATTATTTCCGTACTAATCTCGGGGGAGCAGGTCAATGGAGCTAAATAAGTGAGATTTCAAATAAATTGTAATTAGATTTTTTGCATCCATGTTTGCATCCATGTTGTATGTTTGGTGTGTATAAAATGTTGCTGGGTATATATATTGATGGTCTTTTCGATTCCGGCCTCGGCACCATATCGACATCTTAGTAAGTGTAAAAACCCGCAAATTCTTTGGAGTTTGCGGGTTTTTTGTTGTCTGTTCAAATGTCCGATACCATTGTTGCCTGACTGAGCCGGCCACTGGGCTTGCTTTTCTCTACTCACAGGGATCATTGATGTCTGCTATATCTCCAGAAAGCACGGTAGTTTTACAGATTGACGGATTGCATATCGCGCATCTGCGCCTTGTCTTGCGCGACTGGTCGACTGAGATTTATTCTGGTGTGACGCTGGTGTGCGATGAGGAGGGGGAGTGTAAGACGGATTTTCTGCTTTTGCTGGCGGCTGAGTTGCCGTACGCTGCGGGCAACCTTACTCTGCTGGGTGTGGCGCAGCATGTGGACGTCTCGGCTTACAGGCAACAGGTTTTCTGGATCGAGCCATCCGCTACAGAGTATGATGAATTCACCGTGGAAGGATTTTTTTCTTGGCAGGCAAGTCGCTATGCCGGCTTTGATCAGACTGTGTTATTGCAGTTGATAGACGGGTTGGCGCTGGGGCCACATTTGTTTAAGCAGATACAGATGTTATCGTCTGGCACCCGGCGCAAGGTGTGGATTGCCGCAGCGTTCGCGAGCGGCGCCGCGCTGACTTTGCTGGATGATCCGCTGGCAGCACTCGATAAAAGTTCTGCGTTGTTTGTACTATCTCAGATGGCAGCCTTGGCGCAGGATGGGCAGCGCGCACTGGTGGTGGGGGACTATCAGGCGCCAGCGAATGTGCCGCTGGCGGCAAGAATAGATCTGGGGGGGGACCGACGTTTGAGCCTTGTTGCATGCTTAATCGGCAGACGGAGATGTTGTGTAACAGGATTGATATATGCCAGCCTTAATGCCGGCGAAAGTGCCCACGTCAATTTTCACCGGTTAAGCTGCTTTTCCGTATCGGTTTAAAAGCGCCCCCGTTTTTAGACAAATGCGGTGACGTTACTGCACTCGGTGCAACGCGGCTCGTCACAGGGTATCGATATTCTCTAAGATAATTTTTGCCTGTTTCTGGAATTCTTCAACCGTAACAGTATCCATTTTTTCCAATTGGCGGTAGGCCATACCGATACGTGGATTCTTCGCAAGAGAATTGGCGTTACGCTGAAAAAAATCCCAATACAGGGCGTTGAACGGGCATGCGCTCTCGCCAACGCGCAATTTTTTATCGTAGTAGCAGCCTTTGCAATAATCACTCATGCGATCGATGTAGGCAGCGCTCGAGACATAGGGTTTGGTCGCTAACAATCCGCCATCGGCGAATTGACTCATGCCTATGGTGTTTGGCAGTTCCACCCACTCAAATGCATCGATGTAGATACCTAAATACCAGCGATGCACTTCAGCCGGGTCCAGGCCGGCAAGCAGCGCGAAATTACCGATTACCATCAAGCGCTGGATGTGGTGTGCATGTGCGTGATCCAGCGATTGCGTGATTGCATGGGACAGGCAATTCATCCGAGTTTTGCCATTCCAGAACCAGCTCGGTAACTGACGGCTGTGTCCGAAGAAATTTTTCTCTCCGTACTCAGGCATGTTTGCCCAATACACGCCGCGTACGTATTCGCGCCAGCCTAATATTTGTCGGATGAAGCCCTCTGCTGCAGCCAGCGATGCACGCCTGGAGTGATACGCCGCCTCTGCTTTTGTAACCACTTCACGAGGATTTAGCATTTTTACATTTAAGGCGAACGACAGGAGTGAATGGAATAAGCGCCATGATTTAACACTCATTGCGTCTTGAAAATCACCAAACTGCGGCAGCGCATTATCGATGAAAGCATCCAATTGTTGTAGCGCTTCCTGACGGTTAAGTGGCCACGCCAATTGCCTGGCCTGAGGATTGCCGAAACTCTTTACACCCGCATCGACAATGGTTTGCCACAAATCAGAGTGATCATGCAAAGTCCGCGTATCTTGTGGCTCAGGCGGATTGCCGCGCCACGGCTTGCGATTGTCGTGATCATAGTTCCATTGACCGCCAAGAGGCTTTTTCGTGTCTTCCATTAATACGTGATGAGTCACGCGCATCTGGCGATAAAAAAATTCCATTAACCATTGTTTACGTCCGCTAAAGATATCGGACACTTCGTTACGGCTTGTATAGAAATGTTCGCTATCAACCATGACCCACGGAATATTTGCGCGGCGACCATGTTGATATAGCTGCTGATCCAAACGCCACTCATCCGGCGCCTGATACTCAAATACCGTCGCCTGATATTGGCTGATCAGCGCGTCAATATTGGCTGGTAGGGATTGCAGATTATCCGTGTCGTCAATCGCGATGTAATGCACTTGATGTCCCGCGTCGCGCAACTGCTGGGCCAGATCGCGCATCGCCGCAAAAATCGCCAGAATTTTTTGTGCGTGGTGCAAAACATATTCTGTTTCTTGCTGCACTTCCATGAAGACATAGGTTGTCGCATCATCGACTTCGCTGAACCAGCGATGTTGTGGGTTGAGCTGGTCACCCAGAATCAGTCTGATTGTCCGGTGAGGCAGGGCTGTGCTGGCGATAGTGTGTTTCATATGGTTTGTGTGCTTACCATCTATTTCTATTTAGCGTTCCAGAGTTGCTGATATGTGTCATCGCGATCGTAATCATGGACTTGTTTTTGTATGTTGAACCTTCTGCCGTTGCGAGGATCGATACCCGCCCGTATATGAATAACCAATTGCCCTGATCGCTATAGACGTCATCATCAATTATTGGTCTCGTCAAGTCTTTCGCTTGCTATCCTGGCGGCATCGGTCGGAACAGTATTTCACATCGTTCCACACTTTTTCCCATTTCTTGCGCCATGCAAATGGTCTGTCGCATTGAAGACAGAGCTTGGTCGGCAACTCCGACTTTTTTCGCATACGCATGTCAGTCGTCCTAATAAACTGCATTAAAAAATTCGTTTGGTCTTGCTAAGTAAAACGAGTCACTTATGTCGGTGTCTATATATTTACCTTGAGATCAGCCTGTATGCGTAATTCATCGATTTGTTTGCGTGGCAATTGATGTGTGGTTTGTAACGGGGCTAAATAGTAGCGTGGAAATAGAGATTTCGCATTTGGTCGTAAACATCGCGTACTAAGGATGTGCCCATTCAGGACTTGGGATAGCTTGACGGTTCAGGGTAATAAATTAAAGTTGAAAGCTGTAAAAGATTTTGTGTTTGGATTAAAACGGAGTGATCACTGTCCGCAGAAATACTGATATCTGACGTTGTTTCTGAGAAATGATTTAAAGGTTGACATACAACGAACGCTATGTGGCTTTCAATTTCATTAGTTAAATTAAATCGAATTCATAAATTTAATTAAGTTGATTAATAGATTTGTGGTCTCTAGAATGAGTTCCGTAGCAGATGTTAAACAAATGATGCGGTGATTGAATAACTGATCGCAGTATTGACGCACTTACAGTTGATTCGTGCTGAGTTTTTACCTAATCCTGCCTTATCCGAGTCTGAATTTTGAGGAGAAATCTATGTCAAACGAAGCAAAATGCCCTTTCAACTATGGCGCTGCCAAACACACCGTCGCCGCAGGCGCACCGAATAATGCCACTTGGTGGCCGAATCAGCTCAAGCTGAATATTTTGCACCAGCATTCCCCTAAGTCGAATCCTATGGGAGAAGACTTTGATTACGCAAAAGCATTCAAGTCGCTCGATTTGCATGCCGTTGTTGCTGACTTAAAAGCCTTAATGACCGATTCACAAGATTGGTGGCCTGCCGATTGGGGACATTACGGCGGTTTGATGATACGCATGGCCTGGCATGCGGCGGGCACTTATCGCGTATCGGATGGGCGTGGCGGCGCAGGCACTGGCAATCAACGCTTTGCGCCTTTAAATAGCTGGCCAGACAACGGCAATCTCGACAAAGCACGTCGTTTGCTGTGGCCGATCAAACAAAAATACGGTCGCAAAATTTCTTGGGCAGATTTGTTCATCTTAGCGGGTAATGTCGCGCTCGAATCCATGGGCTTTAAGACCTTTGGTTTCGCTGGTGGACGTGAAGATATTTATCAACCAGAAGAAGATATCTACTGGGGTTCAGAAACCGAATGGCTGGCAACCAGTGATAAAGCAAATAGCCGTTATGCTGGCTCAGTCGCAGGCTCACGTGACTTAGAAAATCCCTTAGCCGCCGTGCAAATGGGATTGATTTATGTGAACCCAGAAGGCCCTGATGGTAATCCTGATCCCGTTGCATCTGGTCGTGATGTACGCGAAACCTTCGCTCGGATGGCCATGAATGATGAAGAAACGGTGGCCTTGGTCGCTGGTGGTCATACATTCGGTAAAGCGCACGGCGCTGGTGATCCTGCTTTAGTAGGACCAGAACCAGAAGCGGCAGGCATAGAAGAGCAGGGCTTAGGCTGGATCAACAAGTTCGGCTCAGGCAAAGGTGTACATACGACGACGAGCGGCATTGAAGGTGCATGGAAGCCTAATCCTACGACCTGGGACAACGGCTACTTTGACATGCTGTTCGGTTACGAATGGGAATTGACGAAGAGTCCGGCAGGAGCGAAACAATGGGTGGCGAAAGATTGCAAAGCAGAGCATTTGATTCCAGACGCACATGATCCATCGAAGAAGCATCCGCCGATGATGACTACGGCGGATTTGTCACTGCGGTTTGACCCTGCTTATGAAAAAATTGCCCGTCGTTTTCATCAAAATCCAGCTGAATTTGCCGATGCATTTGCCCGTGCCTGGTTCAAATTAACGCATCGCGATATGGGGCCGGTGGCACGCTATTTGGGACCATTTGTGCCGACGGAAACACTGATCTGGCAAGACCCGATTCCTGCTGTGAATCACGCCTTGGTGGATGCGCAAGATATCGCTACATTGAAAGCAAAAGTGTTGGCCTCTGGCTTAAGTATTTCTCAGTTGGTGAACACGGCATGGTCATCCGCATCGACTTTCCGGGGCAGTGATAAGCGTGGTGGTGCGAATGGTGCGCGGATTCGTTTATCTCCACAGCGCGATTGGGAAGCGAATCAGCCTGCCGAATTGAATAAAGTGCTGGCGATTTTAGAAGCAATCCAACAAGAATTCAATGCGGCGCAAACTGGCGGCAAGAAAATTTCTTTGGCTGATTTGATCGTGTTAGCTGGCGCAGCAGCGATAGAAGCAGCTGCAAAAAAAGTAGAGCAAGAGGTGCAAGTGCCTTTCGCACCAGGTCGTATGGATGCAGCGCAAGAGCAAACCGATGTGGAATCATTCGCGGTCTTAGAACCAGCGGCAGATGGCTTCCGTAACTATGTGCGTGCGGGTTTGGAAAAACACGCAGCCGAGCTCTTGCTCGATAAGGCGCAGTTGCTGAATTTAAGCGCGCCAGAAATGACGGTCTTGGTCGGCGGCTTACGTGCTTTGAATGCGAATACCGGAAAAACGCAGCATGGTATTTTCACCAAACGCCCAGAAACCTTGAGCAACGACTTCTTCGTTAATTTGCTCGATATGCGCACCAAGTGGCAGCCATCCAGTACAGCGGGTGTACTCGAAGGCCGTGATCGTCAGACTGGTGAACTGAAGTGGACGGGCACCACGGTCGATCTGGTGTTTGGTTCTAATTCACAGTTACGTGCCTTGGCGGAAGTGTATGCCAGCAGCGACTCGCAGGAAAAATTTGTGCATGATTTCATTACTGCCTGGAATAAGGTAATGAATGCAGATCGCTTTGATTTGGTGTGATCCAGAGTGATTTTCTAACGGTAGTCCTTCAGTAGCAGAAGCGTACCCACTTTCCCCCTTTTAACTGGGCAAGAGTGGGTACGCTTTTATTTATCTGAACCTGGATAAATACGGGCTTATAAGGGGCCGTTTATTTTGCCGAGATATTAACGCAACTGAGCCAGCACCGTTTTTGCCACTTCTTCAGAGCTTGCTGGATTCTGACCAGTGATCAGGTTACCGTCGGCAATCACAAATACTTGCCAGTCGGATCCTTTTTCATAGCGGGCGCCAAGCGCTTTAAATTCATCTTCGATTAAAAAGGGAACGACATCTGTCAGTTCAACGGCATCTTCTTCACCGTTGGTAAAACCGGTGACTCTGCGACCACGAATCAATGCTTGTCCATCAGCGCCTTTTACGTGACGCAATGCGCCGGGAGCGTGGCAGACAAAGCTGATCGGTTTTCCTGCACGGTCAAATGCTTCGATCAATGCAATAGATGTCTGTGATTCGGCCAGATCCCATAATGGACCATGTCCACCCGGATAGAATACGGCATCAAAGTCTTTTTCATTGATGGACGAGAGCACGACTGTATTTGCCAAAGCGAGCTGCGCCTTTGCATCGCTTTTGAAACGGTGGGTTAAGTCGGTCTGAAATTCCGGCAGATCGCTTTTGGGATCTAATGGCGGTTGTCCGCCGGCAGGTGATGCCAGAACGATGTCTGCGCCCGCATCGGCAAACGTATAGTAAGGTGCTGCAAATTCTTCCAGCCAGAAACCAGTTTTTTTGCCGGTGTCGCCGAGTTTATCGTGGGATGTCAGTACCATTAAGATTTTCATTTTATTTTCCAGTTCTGTAAAAAGAGATGTGTTATTTATTGCCATTCAGTAGCGATGTCGCAGCGCCGATTTTTTCTTCATAAGGTGCTCTTAAACGCAGGTTGGATGCGCCATCTTCACTCTGCCGCACCACGGCTTTCGCATGGGTGAATTGCCGGAAACCGTGTATGCCATGATATGCGCCGATACCCGATGCACCGACACCGCCGAACGGTAATGTCTCTACCGAGGCGTGAGACATCACATCATTGATCACCAATGCGCCGGATGTTGTTTTCTCTGCGAAGTGGTTTTGTTTTTCCGTATCGTTGCCGAAGTAATACGCGGCCAGCGGACGCGGACGTGCATTGATAAAGCGGATGGCGTCATTGACTGAGTCAGCCGCGACCAGCGGCAGGAGTGGTCCGAAAATTTCTTCTTGCATGACCGCCATGCTGTCATTCGCGTTCAGAATCAGATGAGGCGCAATTTTCCCAGTGATAATGTCGTAATCTGGTTCGCCTTCTGGCGCCAGACTCACAATGCGGGCGCCTTTATCTTTGGCGTCTTGTATCAGACCGATAAGCCGCTGAAAATGTTGCTCGTTAACGATGGATGTATAGTCTTTATTCGTCTGTATCTCCGGGTAGCTGTTTGCAATCAGGGACTTGGCCGCAGCAACAAATGCATCGGCTTTATCATCTCTGATCAGTACATAGTCAGGTGCAAGGCAAATCTGACCGGCATTGAAGGTTTTCACTGTCATCACCCGTTCGGCAGCTAAGCTGATATCGGCATTTTCCTCGATAACCACGGGGGATTTACCACCTAACTCCAGCGTGACAGGCACCAGATTTTCTGCGGCAGCTTTCATCACATGACGCCCGACGGTGGTGCTGCCGGTGAAGACCAGATGATCAAATGGCAGTGCACTGAATGCAGCGCCGACCGAGGCGTCTCCTAATACAACGCCAAGCTCCATCGGGTCGAAATATCGGGCAATGAGCTCCGCCAGGACTTCTGATGTTCTCGGTGTCAGTTCGGAAGGTTTAATCAGTGCGCTGTTGCCTGCGGCGAATACGCCGGCAAGTGGGCCAAACGCCAGATTTACCGGGAAGTTCCATGGACTGATGATGCCAACCACTCCCAGTGCCTGATATTGGATCCAGCTTTGCATTCCAGGATAAGGGGACGCGACCGGTTCTGCTTGCATCCAGCCTTCCAGTTGTTCTGCGGAGTGGCGCAGCATATTTGTTGTCGTCAGTATGTCAGCGGCTAAAGACTGATAATGGCTGCGGTTACCAAAATCGGCGCTCATGGCCTTAACTAACTGATCGTGATTGTCAGTGATTAATTTTGCGGCACGCTGCAGACGGTCTTTGCGGGTCGCTGCGTTCACATGCCCGTGCGCGAGATGTGCTTTTTTCATCGCGCCGAGTATCGTCATTAAGTCTTGGTGAGTCTGAGGATTAAGCATGATGTCAGATATTCTTTTTAAAAAATGATGTCAGGGATGCTGCATTTGTCTCATGAAGGTGAGCGTCATTCGTGCTACGCACGACCTCGTCGGCATGGGAAACATCTTACTGGGTGGTGACAGTGCTGGCTAATTAGACTATCTTAGTGGTGCCATAAATTAATTTATACCTTATTCATGTCTCTACAGCGTCTCCGGACTTTTATTGAAGTGTACAGGCAGCGTTCCGTCACGAATGCGGCGCGCAGTCTGAATCTGACCCAGCCAGCGGTGTCTCAGCACATCGCCGGGCTGGAAGTGGCGATAGGTCGTAAATTGTTTGAGCGGGAGGTGCGTGGTGTCGTGCCGACGGCAGCTGCGGATGAGCTGGCCGCTGATCTGGGCAATAAACTCGATGATGCAGAAGCAGCCTTATCCTCCGCCAGAGCCAGGTCGATTGAACTTACCGGTGCGCTGCGTATTATCGGGCACGGCGACTTTCTGGCCGAAGTGGTGACAATACATTTGCAACCCTTGCTTGAAGCGGGCATGAAAGTCCGGTTGCATACGGGAGACAGCGATCTGATTACTCATATGCTGACGGAGGGGCATTGTGATCTGGGGATTTCCGCTTACCCTGCAAATGATAAGCGTCTGCATTGTGAGTTGATCCGGAACGAGCGGGTACTTGCGGTCGCTTCGCCTCAGGTTGCCGATAGGATTGTCAGTGCACCGGATTTCCGGCAGGCATTGCTTGCTGAGCCTTTACTGGCGTATAACCTAGAGCTGTCGATGATAGATCGTTGGCTGGGGAAAAATAAAATTGATCATGGACAGATCAATCCGGCGATGACAGGTCAGGATTTACGGTCGCTTCGTAACCTCTTATGCAAGCATTTCGGTTGGACTGCGCTGCCCGAATATTTGTGCGCGCCGTATCTGGATAATGGTCAACTGATGGAAATTCCGGCCCCTGTCGGTTCCACCTTTCTTGATTACTATCTGGTGTGGACGCCGTCAGCGTTAAGGCAGCCGAGGGTAGCGCATGCACGTCAGTCCTTACTGTGGAATTTAAAGAAAACCTGATTGCTGTAAGGTCGTCACAGTTGTGCCGACGTTGCATTTACTGATCCGTGATGCCTGGCTGAGCGTTGCCACCGCCAAGTGCCAGGAATAAGCTGATCTGGTCGTTTGTCAGTTGCGCATTGGATGCCGCTAATGCCGCTTCTGATGAGGTGGCGCTGCGATCTGCATCCAGTACAGACAGAAAATCTGTCCGGCCACTTTCAAACAAATGGCGTATCTGCTGTGCCGCCCTGACACTTTCGTCGCGGGCGGTCTGCAGTGCGGCATTTCTGTCTTTTTCTCTGGCGTAGATAATCAGCGCGCTCTCCGCTTCTTTCAGTGCATTCAGAACGACTGCGTCAAAGTGAGCCAGTGCGCCTTCAGCACTAGCCTCAGCTGCTGAGACGCGACTACGGGCGCCTGCAGACGGGAAACTCCATGAGATCAGTGGGCCGAGATTCCAGTGAAAGGCATTTCCTGCGCCAAAGTGATCTAACAATCCGCTGCTTCCGGCAGATATACCAAAGGAAACGTGAGGATAAAGATCTGCGATTGAGACGCCGATGCGGGCGGTGGCTGCAGCCAGATTACGTTCCGCCTGGCGGATATCTGGCCGGCGGCGCAGAAGGGCTGCACCGTCACCTACGGGTAACGGAGACGTTAATCTGGGAACATCGTGACACTGAGGCTGGTTCAGATTCATTTCCTGCGGGGTTTTTCCGGTCAATACTGCCAGCTTGTAATAAGCCACACGTTGTTGTGATTGATATTGCGGCAGTGCCGATTGCAACAGGGCAAGTTGCGCAAGTGAACGCGTATGGTCGGTCTCGGTTCCCCGTCCGAGTTGAATGCGTTTTGCGATGAGGTCGGTGGTTTTTTTCTGTAAATCGATCGACTGCTGGCCGACGGTAATTTGCCGCATTGCTGAGCAGGCTTCGGTATAGGCACGGGCTGTATCGGCGACAACGCTGATTCTGACCAGATCGTATCCAGCCTGCGCCGCCTGAGTATCCGCATTGGCAGCTTCAGTCGCGCGGGCAATTTTGCCGAACAAATCGGCCTGGTAAGAAACGCTGGCAGTGCTATCGTAACTCCAGCTATCCGGCAGGGCATTTGGTAAACCTCTTGCCGCTGCAGAAGCTCGCCCGGCAGATGGTGCAGCGCTGAGACCGATAGTGGGTGTTGTCGCATCCGCAGTTTCTTTTTCTACAGCGCGGGTTCGTGCAAGGTTTGCGGCAGCAACTTTCAGATCTGCATTTGCGTTCAGCGCCTCTTGGATTAACGCGTTCATCACCGGTTCATCATAAAGTTGCCACCAGTTGTCTGGTAATGGTGCGGAACGATAGACCGTTTCACCGGCCGCCAGAAAAGGTGCGGCAGCAGCAGGCCGCTGTGCCACGGACTGCAATGGTAGTGAATACTGTGGTCCGGAGGCAGTGCAGCCGGACATCAGCAGAATGGCGGCGTAGCAGGTGCCCTGTGTGTAAGCAAGGATGGATTTCATTTTAAAAATCTGCTCAGGTACGGCTGTTGCGGACATCGACGGTCACTGTCTGCCCCGCGACCAGTGTGGTTCCCTGCGGCAGCTTATCGAATGTAATGCGGACTGGAATGCGTTGTGCGAGCCGGACCCAGTTAAATGTCGGATTGATGCTGGTTAATAAATTGGGTGAGGTAAGACGATCACGTTCGGCAATCCCGCTGGCAATACTATCGACGTGCCCGGGCAGCTTGGTCGTGCCGCCCATAGGAATAATCGTGACGGCATCACCGGCAGCAATGCGGGGCAGTTTCGTTTCCTCGAAATAGCCTTCGACATAGTAAGAATCGGTGTCGATCAGTGCCAGAACGGCGTGACTGGCGCTGACGTAGGAGCCAGTTCGTAAATCAAGATTGGCAACGCGGCCATTAACGGGCGACAGTACATGAGTCCGTTTCAGATTCAGTTTTGCCAGATCCCGGTTGATCGTCGCCTGAGTCAGTGCTGCGCGCAGTTGTTCGACATGGGCGCTGCCTTGTTCCTTACTTTCGTCGGAAACCAGTTCGCGTAACGCGTTGTTGCGGCGTGCTTCTTTAATCGCCTGCTCAAGTGCGATCCGCTGAGATAATTCTGCTGCTTCGGCCTGCCGTAAAGCCAGCTCAAAGCGTGCAGTGTCAACATCGAACAGCACATCGCCGATGTTGACTTGCTGGTTGTCATGAACCAGGACTTTGGTGACTTGACCAGAAACATCTGGTGCAACCTGAATCACGTTTGCCTTGATGCGACCGTCCCGTGTCCACGGGTCCATTTCATAGTGCCACCAAAGGCGCCAGGCCAGAAAGCTGGCGATCACGACAAAAATGCAGGTCAATGCGACGCGAGAGTAAATTGCGAGAGTTTTTTTTAAATTATTAAGTTGCATAAATCAATAACCTGAGTTTGTCAGAACAAGTGAAAAACTGCCTAAAAAAATGAAAAACAAGGCCAGTTCAAAAAGAGCCGGATGCCATAGGAAGCGGTAAAAGCCGGTGCGCATCAGGAAACGTCCGGTCAGCATCGTGCAAAGAAAAGCGACGATGGCGAGTAGTAAAAGGACGGGAACGTACAGCCCGAAAATACTGATTTCTGCTGTCACGCTATTTTTTCCTTTAGAAATGGGTTGTATGTACGGGCATCGGGAAACAGATCACGACGCATACTGGTTAACGCTGAAATCGCTGCCAGATGGATAGGTTTGCTATCGCTGGCGCAGATCTCGCGCAGCGTTTGATCGATCTGATAATTCAGTGCGTTGGCGGTGGTGCTGTCCGGGTTTGTAAAGTGATTGCCGATACTGGTGAATAGCGGCGACAATAGAATGCCGTTCATTTTCAATTCCGCATTCATCCCGCGTAATTGCGTAATATGAATCCCTGCACGCAGCTCACGTAAATGATGCATGGTGTGATTGCGTTCATCGGCGTTAGGGTGACGTTTGGATAGTCGCGGCATCAGCAAGCCGATGCGGTCGACAGTGCGGATCGCGATGTCACGTAATGGTGGCGCTGATAAGTGGCTCATTTCTACAAATTCACGATGGACGGTTTGCATCATCCGGGAAATCATCCAGTCGTTGCTGACCGTGCGAATCAGGCTGGTGACAACGCCGGCTGTCACAAATCCGAAAAGCTGCGCAAGTAAGCCGTTAAGAAAACTGGTGATTTCCAGCGTGCCTGTGTCTTGCAGTGACAACGCACCGGCAACTCCGATAAGGAAAGCGAGTGCTTTGCCTCCGGTTGCAGGATGGGGAATGTAGCTGCCAGCGACGATAAATAAAGGAGCCATGCAAAGCAGCAGCATTTCAAAACTGTGAATCGACGGAATAATGCTGATGATGTAAAGCATCGCAACAGGTACCGACAGCAAGGTATATTTGATAAACATCTTAATCGCCGGAACCGGATCGTCCTGCGTTGCAAAAAATGAGCAGAACACGCCTGCCATCATGGGCGCGGCGGCACCGGCAGGCCATGCGGTGAGTATCCAGAATGCGCTGCAGACAGAAATGGCGACGACTGCAGCAAAAGCAGAACGGAATGCCATGCCATGATCGCGGTGCAAAACGGATGTATTGGCATGTTCCTGAGTGGAAGTGCTTCCTCCTTGCATCGCGAGTGTAATCTGACTCCTTAACTTCAACACTTCCGCGTAGATGGTAATCAGTTTGCTGAGGCGCCTGATCAGATTCAGACACAGAATATCGCTCCAGCTTGAGGCCGCGCTGAACTTCGGCGTCAGTAGTTCAAGTTCTTTTTGGAATGCTGTTAAGCGTTGAGCCGCCTCGCTATTTTCCTCTTGCAGCCAGGCGGCGACGTCATTTAGTAGCTTTTGCCAGCGCGGCGTTAAACTCGCCGGACTCAGATGTTGCAACGTGGTCAGCCGGTCTTCTACCGCCAGTAGCAGGGCAAGCATTTTGGTGATGTTGTCGGCTAATCTGTGAACCAGCCCCGAGGTCAGCCGCAAGTTAGAAGTGTCAAACGGCAGGTGCGTTGACATTACTCGCAGATCAGTAATTTCAGCCGCGAGGGAGAGGCGGGCAGATCCCAATGCGGATACGCTGCCGGACGTCGGTTGCAGCACGTCGTACATCCAGCTCCGTACATCACGGATCGCTGCATCCAATCTGTTTAAAATGCCTGGGCCTATCCCTTGCGGAAATACAACGGAGTGAACGACGCTGGCAGACAAAATACCAATGCAGATTTCTTCAACGCGAGCCAGACCAGTATCGAAGATTGAGGTTGGATCTGAGACCGCGGGAAAACCGATCAGACCGGCGGTATAACCGGCCAGCATAAAAACATAGGAGCGGGGTGTACGGTCAAGCAAGGAAATATACAGACATAGCCCCACCCACAAAGCGATTGCGGCGGATAGCAGTTCAGGCGCGTTCGCTAACTGCGGCACTATCAGAATGGTGAACAGCGAGCCCAGAATCGTACCAAAAACGCGGTAAATCGCTTTGGAACGCACGGCTCCGGCAAATGGATTGGCGACAATATACGCGGTCATCATCGCCCAGAATGGTCGGGGCAAACCGGATGCCATTGCGATGTACAAAGCCAGCATGGCCGCAACGAAGCATTTTGCAGAAAACAGCAGGTGAGAAGGTGAGGGAAGTTTCACGATATTTCTGCAGTCTTATTCTGTAGGTGTCTCGGTCAGTTGCCCATTGAGTTTGTTGAGCACGCGCAGGCAGGCTTCGACGTCAGCCTGTGGAATGTCGCTGAACAGTTCTCTGCGAAATGGTAAAAGCGCCGCTTCTAAACGTTCTGCCACTTGTTTCCCCTCTCCGGTCAGAAAGAGTGCCTTGGCTCGCCGGTCTGTAGGGTCATCCTGTTTTAAAACAAGACCGCTGTCGATTAACTGATCGATCAATCGCACCATCGACGGAGGTTCGATGCCAACCGCCTGAGCGACTTTGCCCGGGCGCACACCGTCACCCAACCGGGAAATCATCAGTACAGGCCAGGCGCTTGCATGTGAAAGATGAAAGTCTGCCGTCATTTGGTCTGCGGCAGATTTATAAGCGCGACCAACCTGTATCAGCGTATGTGTCAACGACATCAGGGTTTTATCGTAAGGGGTCATTGGGCGATTAATTTAATTAGTATGCTAAATATTAGCATGATATTTAAAAATTCGCCGGGACCTGAAATCAATCGGTAGCTACACCAGAGATCCTTACTAAATAAAGGGTTATTCAATCGCTTGTATCTGAAATGAGATGTCCGGCTGATGTTCTTTAAAGGGAATAAACGGGTATTTACTCCTTTATTCCTCGCATCCAAGTTCGGCGGCGCGTTCAATAATCTCATCTGTAAATTTACGTAATCGAAGCATTACTTGCTTTGTGGAAATGACAGGAGTCGGCAATGGCCGAAGATAGCGATCTCGAAAAAACAGAACCGGCCTCGGAGAAGCGCCTTGAGCAGGCGCGTGAGGAAGGGGATGTTCCGCGTTCGCGTGAGCTGTCAACCTGCACTATTTTGCTGGCAGCTGGTGGTGCTCTCTGGGCGATGGGCGGCACTCTGGTTCAGCAATTGAATAAAAATCTGATTACAGGTCTGACTCTGGAGCGTGAAGCTGCCTTTGACTTTAATTTGTTGATTGGAAAAATCGGCGTCAATTTACTGGATGTTCTGTTGGCATTTTCCCCCGTCGTATTGGTGCTGTTGCTGGTGGCATTGGGCTCACCGCTGTTGATTGGTGGCTGGTTGTTCAGTGCTAAGGCGCTACAACCTAATTTCGGGCGCATGAATCCGATTTCCGGCTTGGGAAACATGATTTCTGCTCGTGCTGGTGTTGAATTGTTGAAGGCGATTGTAAAAACAGTGCTTGTCGGTAGCGTTGCCTGGGTTGTCATCATGGGGCAAAAAGAGGTGATTTTTGGTTTGCCTCTGGAAAATCTGCATGCGGGGATCGCACACGTTGGTCACATGATGGCCGTCTGTTTTATGTCTATCGTTGCTGCTTTAGTTGCGATTGCAGCGATAGATGCGCCGTATCAGATGTGGCATTACGCGAACAAATTAAAGATGACGCATCAGGAAGTGGTGCAGGAATCGAAAGAGTCGAATGGTAATCCGCAAATTAAAGCGAAGATTCGCCAGCAACAACGTGAAATGGCGCGTCGCCGGATGATGACTGAAATTCCGACTGCTGACGTTATTGTGACCAACCCGACGCACTTCGCCGTCGCACTGAAATACACCGAGGGTGGTGGTGGCGCACCAAAGGTAGTGGCGAAAGGTGCGGATGAAGTCGCCGCAAAAATCCGTGAGCTTGGTGCCGAACACAATGTTCCTTTGCTAGAAGCGCCACCGCTGGCGCGTGCGCTGTATAAGCACACAGAGTTAGGCGACGAGATTCCGGAAGCTTTATACGCGGCTGTCGCTGAAGTCCTTGCATATGTATTCCAGCTTCGCAGCTACCGCGAACGTGGTGGCATCAGACCGGAAGAACCACGCGAATTAGAAGTTCCCGCAGAGTTGGACCCGAATAATCAAGTAGGAGTCGCAGTATGAACAGCCTGAAATTGCCTTTGTGGATGAACGGGCTCAATGGCAGGGCGCTGGCAGCGCCTATCTTGATTATTCTGATGCTGGCTATGATGGTGTTGCCATTGCCAGCATTTATTCTCGACGTTTTTTTCAGTTTCAATATCGCGATTGCGATCATTGTTTTGCTGACGAGTTTGTACACGGTGAAACCGCTGGACTTCATGGTGTTCCCAACAGTGCTGCTGGTCAGCACCATGTTGCGTTTATCGCTCAACGTCGCGTCTACCCGCGTAGTGTTGACTGAGGGTCATACAGGTCCGGACGCCGCAGGTAAGGTGATTGAGGCTTTTGGTCATTTTCTGATTGGTGGAAATTACACTGTCGGTATCGTGGTGTTTGTGATTCTGACGATCATTAACTTCACGGTGGTGACAAAAGGTGCAGGTCGTATCGCTGAAGTGGGCGCACGTTTTGCGTTGGATGCGATGCCTGGTAAGCAAATGGCGATTGATGCTGATCTGAATGCTGGTCTGATTGCCGAGCAAGAGGCACGTCGTCGCCGTACCGAAGTCGCGCAGGAAGCTGAATTCTACGGTGCGATGGACGGTGCGTCTAAATACGTGCGCGGTGACGCGGTTGCCGGGATCATGGTGACGGTGATTAATATCGTCGGCGGTCTGATTGTGGGGATGGTGCAGCACGATCTGGACTTTGGTTCAGCGCTGAAGAACTATACTTTGCTGGCTATCGGTGACGGTCTGGTTGCGCAGATTCCATCGTTGATTATTTCTACTGCTGCTGGTGTGGTTGTCTCGCGTGTCGCCAGTGAGCAAGATATCAGTGGTCAGTTGATAGGGCAGTTATTTGCCAAACCACAGGTGATGTTTATCACCGCTGGCATTATCGGTGGCATGGGCATTATTCCAGGTATGCCGCATATTGCTTTCGTCTTGTTAGCAGGATTACTGGCTGGTGCTGGGTATCTGGCGCGTCAGAAAGCGGAACAGGCAGCGGGTATTTCTCCTGCCGAAGCGGCGGCGCAAGCGGAAGCGCAGAATGCACCGGCACCTGAAGTTGAAGAAGCCACCTGGCAGGATATCTTACCCGTGGATACTTTGGGGCTTGAGGTAGGTTATCGTCTGATTCCTTTGGTCGATAAATCGCAGGGCGGTGAGTTGCTGCGTCGTATTAAAGGAATACGTAAAAAATTCGCGCAAGAGGTGGGGTTTTTATCGCCGCCGGTACACATTCGCGACAATCTTGAACTGAAGCCATCTGCATACCGCATCGCGTTGAAAGGCGTTGAAGTCGGCGCCGGTGAAGCGATGAATGGCCAATATCTGGCGATCAATCCCGGCATGGTTTCTGGGCCGTTGCCAGGTGTAGAAACGACTGATCCTGCGTTTGGTTTGCCTGCGATCTGGATCGATGCCAGTGCGCGCGAACAAGCGCAAGCGATGGGATATACCGTGGTTGATGCCGGCACAGTGATTGCAACTCATCTGAATCATCTGATCACTACGCATGCCGCTGAATTGTTAGGTCGTCAGGAAGTGCAGCAGTTGCTGGATCATCTGGCAAAAGAAATGCCGAAAATGGTTGAGGATCTGGTGCCTAAACTGATTCCTTTGTCGGTACTGCAAAAAGTCTTGCAAAACCTGCTGCTGGAAGGCGTACATATCCGCGATATGCGTACCATTATCGAGACCTTGTCTGAGCAGGCGATGCATACCCAGGATGCCAATGAGCTGACCGCGCAAGTACGTATCGCGCTTGGTCGTGCGATTGTTCAGCAAATTTTCCCGGCAACAAATGAGCTGACCGTCATGACTCTGGATAGCCGTCTTGAACGTTTGCTGATGCAGGCGATCCATGCCGGTGGTGGTGATGGTGCTGCTCTCGAGCCTGGCTTGGCTGAGGCGTTGACAACGCAAACCGAAACTGCAGCCAAACACCAAGAAGAAATGGGCATGACGCCAGTCCTGCTGGTGCCTGCACCACTGCGTGCTTTGCTGTCTAAATTCTTACGCCGTACATTGCCGCAACTTAAAGTGTTGTCGCATGCCGAATTACCTGAAACAAAAACCATTAGAGTTACCAGCCTTGTTGGAGGGCAATCATGAACGTCAGAAAATTTACTGCTAACACCTCGCGTGAGGCGCTTCGCTTATTAAGGGAAGCATTGGGTGCGGATGCGGTGATTTTGTCCAACCGGAATGTTGATGGTAAGGTCGAGATTATGGCGATGGCCGATGAAGCGATACAGTCGATCGCACCGACTAAAGATGAGCGCCAGATCACCTCCGGCCACACCAGAGCGGCGCCATCGTTTCAACATGAAGCACGGATATTCACACCGCGCGGCATGGCCGCAGAGCCGCAGGAATATGCTGCAGCTCCGGCTTCCGTTACGGGTGAGTTAAGTGATGTGATGAACGAAATTCGTTCCATGCGCAATATGCTGGAATCGCAACTGGCGGAGTTGTCATGGGCTAATACGCAAAAACGCGAACCACAGAAGGCGCTGGTGCTGAAAGAGATGCTGGCAACTGGCCTGAGCGCCAGCTTGTCGCGATTCATGGTTGCAAAGTTACCGGAAAATGAAACAGGTGAACAAGGTATTGAATGGATAAAGTCTATTCTGGCCCGCAATCTGACGACCATCGATAATGAAAATGAAATTTTAGAAAAGGGCGGTGTGTACGCTCTGGTCGGGCCGACAGGCGTTGGAAAAACGACGACCACTGCAAAACTGGCAGCGCGCTGTGTGATGCGTCACGGTCCGTCGAAGCTGGCGTTGATCACAACCGATGGTTATCGTATCGGCGGCTATGAACAGTTACGAATCTATGGGAAAATTCTTGGTGTGATGGTTCACGCAGTCAAAGATGAGAGTGATTTACGGATTGCTTTGTCCGAGCTCAAGAATAAACATACTGTTTTAATTGATACTGTCGGAGTCAGTCAGCGTGACAAAATGGTGACGGATCAGGTCGCGATGTTGTCTGGTTCTGGCACTGATGTGAAACGCCTGCTGTGTCTGAATGCGACATCGACCGGTGAAACGCTGAGTGAAGTCGTGCGTGCTTATCAGGGGACAGGCCTCGCAGGATGTATTCTGACTAAACTCGATGAGGCGGCGACGATAGGCGGTGCGCTGGATATCGTGATCCGCCAAAAGTTAAGTCTGTATTACATTGCGAATGGGCAACGGGTACCGGAAGACTTGCATGTGGCAAACAAGCAGTACCTGATTGATCGCGCCTTTAAGTTAAAACGTGAAACGGCGCCGTTCCGTTATCTGGATGAAGAGCTGCCTTTGCTGATGGCTGGTGTCGGATCTGCTGCAACTGGTGGACAAGCGGCTGCGCGGGAGGTGTCTCTTGGCTAATGTTGATCAGGCAGAGGGACTGCGTCGCATGCTGGCTGGACCAAAGCCGCGTGTATTTACTTTTTTATCAGCGTTGAAAGACAATGAAAAAAGCGAAATGCTGGTAAATCTAGGCGTATCGGTAGCGCGGCAGGGGCAGCAAATTTTGATGGTTGATGCGCGTTCGTCTTCCGATAGTGTAGGCGCGTGGTTCAATGCGAGCATAGAGCGCACCTTGTTGGATGTAGCGCAACAACAGCGTACAATGCACGAGGCAGTAAAAATGGTTGCGTCTGGCTTGTCAGTATCGATGTTATCGCGTCAGAGGACTGTGTCATCCAGCTTGTCCGCCGAGCATTCGAGACGATTGTCGAGAGTATTTGATCTGGCAGTACATCGTGCCGATATGGTCGTGGTTGATTGTGATATTGACGCGTGCGATGCGTTTCCACTGGCATCTCTGGATGATAGTGAAGTGGTGATTCAGGTTTCTTCAGATCCGTCAGCAATCAAATCTGCGTATGGACTGATTAAGCGTATGAGTGCTCGTCTGGGGCGACGCTCTTTTAGTATTTTGGTGTCCGGTGTATCTGAGAAAGAAGCAATGTTGATTTATACGAATATGGCTCAGGCGTCTCAACGATATCTTGCGGTACCCTTAAATTTCATTGGTTATGTGCCGGATGATGAATTCGTCAGAAGAGCTGCTCATCAGGGGCGGTCAGTGATCGACGCTTTTCCAAAAGCGCGCTCTTCCATGGCTTTTTTTCAACTGGCAGAGCGGCTTGCTGTCAGTGCGCGATCTGCATTGTGTCTGGACAGTGTATCCGGACAACAGGGCATCGCTCTCGGAATCTAATTTGAATATGTACACGGCCAGCGGAAAATCAGATAAAAATTTTCTCCTCAGGGAGCATGCGCCTTTGGTTAAGCGACTGGCTTACCAATTAAAGGCGCGCTTGCCTCCCAGTGTTGAGGTGGATGATCTGGTGCAAGCTGGAATGATTGGTCTGCTTGATGCGATCAGTCGTTACGAAGACACGCATGGTGCACAATTCGAAACCTACGCCGTCCAGCGGATTCGTGGTGCGATGCTCGATGAGCTACGCAACACCGACTGGTTGCCGCGTGGGGTTCGGCAAAATATGCGGAAAATCGAAAATGCGATGAACCAGATGCAGCAAAAACTGGGGCGGCCGCCGACAGAAACAGAAGTGGCCAAGTCGCTTAAGTTATCCCTTGGAGAGTATCAGGGACTTTTGGGGGATAGCGGCGGACATCAGTTGGTGTATTACGAAGATTTCCATGACGCAGAAACAAAAGAGCACTTCCTCGATCATTATTCTTCCGATAGTTCCGGTGATCCTTTGCAGGATCTGTTGAATGACGATTTTCGTGATGCCGTAATCGGTGCGATCGACAGTTTGCCCGAACGCGAAAAATTGTTAATGGGCCTGTATTACGAACAGGAGTTAAATCTGAAAGAAATCGGCGCGGTCATGGGCGTTTCTGAGTCCCGCGTTTCTCAGTTGCATAGCCAGGCGGTTGCACGTATGCGTGCGCATTTAAGGGAGAAAGCGTGGACTGGGCTAGCTTAGTAGGATTTATTCTGGTCGTTGTCGGCATCAGTTCCGGTCAGTTAATGGAGGGCGGGCGTCTTTCTTCATTAGTGCAACCAGCGGCATTTGTGATTGTTGCGATTGGCACGCTGGGGGCGGTACTTCTGCAGAGTCGTATGAGTACTTTCCGACGTGGTTTGCGTATGTTGAAATGGGTCATTTCTGAGCCGCAAGACAATAGCCGTAAAAATATTCAGGATGCATTGATCTGGAGTGCGGTTGCACGGCGCGAGGGATTTTTAAGTCTTGAGCGTTATATGGATGCTTCTGATGACGCCTTTATCAGTAAGGGATTGCGGCTAGTTATTGACGGCGTTGACCCTGCGCGTCTGAAAGACATTCTGGATGTTGATATTTCATTGTATGAAATTGAGCAACGTCAGGCCGCCAAAATTTGGGAGGCCGCTGGTGGCTATTCTCCGACCATTGGAATCTTAGGAGCGGTACTGGGGCTGATTCACGTCATGGAAAATCTGACTGACCCCGCGAAACTCGGTGGCGGTATTGCCGTGGCATTCGTGGCGACGATTTATGGTGTTGGCCTAGCTAATTTATTTTTTCTGCCCGTCAGCAATAAGTTAAAAGAAATAATCGGCAGAGAAATTACCCGACGCGAGATGTTGTCCGATATTTTTTATAGCATTGCTGTTGGAGATAGTCCTCGTATCGTGGAAGAGCGGGTTGATAACCACAGTAGTCAGGTTTAAACATGGCAAGAAAAAAGTATCACGAAGAGCCAGAAAACCACGAACGATGGATGGTCTCTTACGCTGATTTCATTACCTTATTGTTTGCTTTTTTTGTTGTTATGTATGCGATCTCTTCGCTGAATGAGGGAAAGTATCGCGTGTTGTCCAGCTCCCTGACTGGCGCATTTAGTAACGACCCTACCTCTCCTGTTGCTGCCGGAGTAACTCCACAGGTGGTGAAGTTAGATCCGCTGCCAATAGTGAAGCGGAAATCAACTGAAAACATTCGTAAAGAGCGGGAGGTAATGACAGGATTAGCAAAAGATGTACTTGCTGCCCTGGAGCCCTTGGTCAAGGAAGGTAAAGTCAGAGTGACGCAAACTGCCAGGGGTGTGACGATAGAAATCAATGCAAGTTTGTTGTTTCCACCTGGCGAAGCTAAGTTAAACGCAGACTCCGTACAGGCACTGACCGCGATTGCTTCTGTATTAAAATTAGACAATCATGCAATTCAGGTCGAAGGACATACGGATAATGTGCCAATCAAAAATCCGGTTTTTCCCTCGAATTGGGAATTATCAGCGGTTCGGGCAAGTACGGTAGCGCGTCTTTTAACGGAAAATGGTGTTGATGATTTCAGGGTGACTGCTGTTGGGCAAGGAGCAAAATTACCGGTGGATTCAAATGATACGCCTGAAGGAAGATCGCGTAATCGCCGGGTGAGTGTCACTATCTTGTCGGTATTACCTGAGCCGGTAGTGGATATTCCTGTTGCGACTCAAGCGCCAATTACTCCCTGACAAAGATCGCAATAAAAAAAGCCCCGAACAATCGGGGCTTTTTTTATGTACTTGCGAACGATCAGCGGACAATAAGTCCTTTGGCGGGAGTTGTTCTGATCGACGACTGCCCATTTGGTCCGTATAAGGAGCCTGTCGTTGTTCCTTGTTGAAACGTGCTGAGTGCAGCCTGATTTTGCGACAGTCTGCGCGTGATCATCAGGCCATTGGTTTTATTATCTTCTTTAGCTTGTGCTGATAATTCCAGTAAACCATTCCAAAGCAATTGTGCCTCCGGTGTCTGGCGTACAAACTTTAATGTACTTTCTGCATCGTCACCGAAACCCTGCTGTTTAAGATAAGCGTTACGCAGTTTTTCTGCCTCAGACAGTTTTCGAACCAATTCACTTTTTTGTGCAGAAGTCTGAGTCAACAGAGACACATCACCATCGACAAGCGCAGCTTGCTCTTCTTTGAGTAAGTCAGCCAAAGCTGTCATTGCTTCTTTTTCTTCTTTTAAGCAATGCAGAATAGCGTCACTATTTGCGCTTGTATTGGTCATGTTCAGCGTTTTCTGGAGTTAAGTAAATCTTTCACGGTTTCCAGAAGTCCATCAGCAACTTTCTCAGAGTTCACCTGGAAGCGTCCCTCAGAAATGGCTAATTTAATTTCTTCAACCTTTTTTGCCTCGAATACGCCATTGCTTGCTTGTGTACTTTGCAAAGCTTGCAATTGCGTAGACAGAGGGGAAATTTGTACGTTAATAGAAGGCGCCGGAGTGGAAACTGCTCTCTCTGGTGCTTTTTCAGTCCGTACGGGCTGCTGGCTTGGTAAGCTTGCAGCTTTATTTAGTGTGTCATCAATTTTCACGGCGATACCCTCGAAAGTGGGAATGGTCTACTTCTACAATCCGGTTATCGGCCAGGTATTTTTAAACTTTAATTTTACGTACAAATATATTCCAATTGTGGTGCTTGTTAATATGTTATTTCAATGACGCCACCAGCTTTGGCAATGCCACTGACAGTTTGCCCGGAACTTGTTTTAGCCTTAGCTACCTGGCCTTCCGCTGCATTATTCAGTGCTTGCGCATCTGTGGCAACCTGAAACCCCGGGCCATTGCTGACAACTCTGACAGATTGCCCTTGTTGCACTACTGCCGGGCTTCGGAGTAATTCCTGGCGTAAAGGTGTGCCGGACGAAATGGAGCTTTGCAAGGATTTGCCGATGACCTGTTCAGGATTGGTAATAATGCCAGCAGGTAAATTTGATATGTCGCCTTTAATTTTACTCATGTCGTCAGCTGTGATGAGCTGTCCCTGACTCAGAGCACGGGATGCGACGTAATATTCAGAAGTGATTTGTACGTTTGCCTGCAAGTAAATAACCCAGTTAACAGGTGTTGTGCAACGTACCCCGACCGTGATCTTGCCCCAGGCTTTACTTCCGTTAGGCAGAAATGCTGTAGGAGACTGGCACGCCGCCAGATTAAGCCGTTTATCGACTAGTCCCATCGTAACCGTACTCTCACCCGGTTGAGTTCTTGCCTGCTGATTTAAAAAGTCGGTTGCCAGTTTTCTGATGATTTCGTGATCTTGCATAGCAGCCGTGGTTTGAGCCTGCGCCTGATTAAGGGCCGACGTCAGCACTAACAAAAAAATAATTGATCTGAAAAGTTGTTTCATAGCCGGGCGGATGCAGATAACTTTTAACGTGTTGCCATTGTAGATGTCAGGATCGGTTTGCTAAGGCTTGAATAGAAGAGGTTTTTCGCCTTTACTCAATGAATTGAATTGTCTTTGCGGGATATAAGATGCCAATAATGGAAAACCGTTATATGGCTGGCAGAAGGCTGGCTCTGGACTGGCGAGGGGCTTCGGATGACTAAATTAGATGATTTCATGCGTTTTCACGAAACAGCTTTATCTGTTCGTGGTCAGCGGCAGCAATTGCTTGCTTCTAACATCGCCAATGCGGATACGCCGAATTACAAAGCCAGAGATATTGATTTCACATCGGTTTTGAATAACGCACTGCATCTCGATTCTAAGCAGGCGACGGCAAGTCTGAATAAAACGGATGCGCAGCATTTGGGCGGCGCATCAACCGTGGCGGGGGCTGAGCCGATGTATCGCACAGTTTCACAAGGCAATATCGATGGCAATACTGTAGATATGGATGTTGAGCGCAATCAGTTTGCCGAAAACTCACTTCGATATGAGGCGAGTCTGACGATTATTAATATGCAAATTCGTAACATGCTTGCAGCAATTCAGGGGTAATTATCATGTCGCTTTTTAATGTTTTTAATGTGGCTGGTTCCGCCATGAGTGCTCAGGCTCAGCGTCTGAACGTCGTGTCCAGTAATCTGGCTAACGCCGACAGTGTGACCAGTTCTGATGGCAAGCCATATAAGGCTAAGCAGGTTGTATTCAGTGCGGTGCCGGTTGCTGGCTCACCTTCTACCGGAGTGAAAGTAACGGAAGTGGTTGAGGATGCGACGCCAGCAAAAATGAAGTATGACCCTAAACATCCGCTCGCAGATGACAAGGGCTATGTGGCAATGCCAAACGTCAACGTGGTGGAAGAGATGGTGAATATGATTTCGGCATCCCGTTCTTATCAGACCAACGTTGAAACGATGAACGCGGCGAAAACAATGTTGCTGAAAACGCTGACTTTGGGTCAGTGACCTTCATAAAAAGGAAATGTAATGACAACGATACAAAGCAATACAGTTGATCAGAGCTTGCTCAATACCATGAATGGTACGACCAGCAGCACATCAGCCGCAAAAACTTCAGAGAGCACGTTTCTGAACCTGTTGGTCACGCAAATGAAGAATCAGGATCCGTTGAATCCTATGGACAATGCCCAGGTAACAAGTCAGATGGCGCAATTGTCGACGGTGTCCGGAATTGAGAAATTGAATGCATCGTTCGCGGCACTCAGCAGCAATATGCAGGCAAGCCAGAATTTGCAGGCGGCAAACATGATTGGTCATGGTGTGATGACCGCAGGGAACTCCTTGCCACTCTCCAGCGCGAAGGGGATCTACGCTGTGGATTTGCCGCAGGGTGCTGATAAGGTCGAAGTGGTGATTAAAGACGCAGCCGGCGCAACGGTGCGCAAGCTGAGTCTCGGTGCTTTGCCCGCGGGTGTGAACGATCTGACCTGGGATGGAAAAAATGATTCTGGGGCAGCGGTCGCCGATGGTACTTATACGTTTGATGTTGCCGCGAGCTCAGGCGGAAAGGCGTTGGATGTGACTAAATTATGTTTCGGTATGGTGAATAGTGTGAGTTCGGGGTCGCAAGGTGTGAAGCTGACAGTTTCTGGTGTCGGTGAAATTTCAATGGCAGATGTCAAGCAAATTTTCTGAGATTGCTGATTACGCAGGTAATCGCAGTATTTAAAGTTAGGGAGAAAAATCATGGGTTTTCAGCAAGGTCTTAGTGGATTAAACGCGGCATCGAAATCACTGGACGTGATCGGTAACAATATTTCGAATGCAAATACAGTCGGTTTTAAGCAGGCGCAAGTGCAGTTCGCCGATGTTTATGCGAACTCATTGAGTGGCGCTTCTGCGAATGCAGTTGGTATCGGTGTGCGGGTATCGACGATAGCTCAGCAATTTACCCAAGGGAATATCAGCTCGACCAATAACCCACTCGATACAGCGATTAACGGTAACGGCTTTTTCCGCATGATTAAAAACGGTGCTGTCACCTATACTCGTAATGGTCAGTTTCAACTGGATAAAAACGGTGGTCTGGTGAATGCACAAGGACAGCAACTGACCGGTTATATTGCGAATGCGGCGGGTGTGCTTTCAACCGGGTCAGCGTCGCCAATTACAATTAATACTGCGGATATCGCACCGGCGCAAACAGCAAAGGTCAGTGGCGTGATGAATCTGGATTCGCGTGAATACGTGCCAGGGACGCAAAAGCCAGTGACAATTCCACCTGTCATTACGCCGATTGCTTTTTCTCCGACTGATCCTACGTCCTACAATAAATCGACATCGGTAACGGTGTTCGATAGTCTGGGTAATTCTCACGTTTTACAAACTTACTATGTGCGCGTTGATCCGGTTGCTACGCCGCCCGCAACGGCAGGCACCATAGAATGGAATGTCTTTGCGACAGTTGACGGTAATCCTTTCGATGCGGCGGGTGCTTTGACGCCGGCAGCGACGACGCCAACACCGATTGGTAAGCTGGCATTTGACAATATGGGTAAGTTGACTGGTGCGATCCCTGCGTATGCTGCAACTGATCCGCGTGCATTGCAGATGATTGTGCCCGTTGCTTCAGGTGCTGTGACACCAATCAATACGACAGCAAACATCAAATTTGATTACACGAATTCAACGCAGTTTGGCTCGGATTTCAGCGTCAGCAGCATGAAGCAGGATGGCTTTACGTCTGGCAAATTATCCAAGTTCAATACCGCGAAAGACGGCACGATTGTCGGTAGTTATACCAACGGTCAGACGAAGGTGCTAGGGCAGGTCGTGCTTGCTTCATTTACCAATTCTAACGGTTTGCAATCGCTGGGCGATAACCAATGGGCAGAGACTTCTGAATCTGGTCAGCCTCTGGTTGGTCCTCCAAATTCAGGTGGTCTCGGTGCGTTAACGGCGTCAGCAACCGAAGACTCGAATACTGATCTTACCGGCGAACTGGTCAATATGATCACGGCGCAACGTGTTTATCAGGCAAATTCACAAACCATTAAAACGCAGGATCAGATTTTGCAAACAATCGTGAATCTGCGTTAATCATCTGAATAAAAATGGATATTGAATTGAGTACGTGCTTATCGGGAGGTGGTAATGGATAGGTTGATTTATACAGCGATGACGGGTGCCAAGCATATCCTTGAGCAACAGGCAACGAATGCGCATAACCTCGCCAATGCGACGACGACAGGGTTTCGTGCTCAATTAGATTCCTTCAGGGCAGTGCCGGTGCAGGGGGCGGAGCTGCCAACCCGCGCGTTTGTTGTTGACGCGACGGTAGGTACGGATTTCTCTGCGGGTAGTTTGCAATTGACCGGGCGCGAGCTCGATGTTGCGGTTCAGGGTAAGGGTTGGCTGGCTGTAGAAAAGCCTGACGGCTCTGAAGGCTACACCCGCAGTGGCAGCCTGAAATTAAGTGAAAACGGGGTTTTGCAAACGCAGAATGGTTTAAATCTGATTGGCGACGGCGGTCCGATTACGATTCCGCCGGACGTGTCGATTGCAATTGCAAAGGACGGTACCGTCTCAACTGTGCCGGTCGGCTCCAATCCAAATGCGGTGCAAGTGATCGGTCGCTTAAAACTGGTAAATCCGCCAGAAGAAAATCTGGTGCGCGGTGATGATGGGTTATTTAAAACGAAAGACGGCACCGTTGCTGATGCAGATGCTGCCGTTGGCGTTGCTGGCGGCATGCTGGAAAACAGCAATGTCAGTGTGGTGGAATCGATGGTGACCATGATTAACCTTGGTCGACAATTTGAAATGCAAATGCGCCTTTTGCAGAATGCGGAGAATAACGCGACAAAAGCCAGTCAGATCCTCAGTTTGGGTTAGTCGTTTTAGGCGCAGAATAACCGGTAGCAAATTAAGCTGTTCATTACGCCGCAGGGCGTGCAGGAGAAATAAATGATACGTTCACTCTGGATCGCCAAGACTGGCCTGGATTCACAGCAAACACAAATGGATGTGATTACCAATAATCTGGCGAACGTCAGCACTACCGGATTTAAGCGTTCACGCGCAGTTTTCGAAGACTTGTTGTATCAGACTATACGTCAGCCTGGTGCGCAAAGTTCGCAGCAAACGCAATTACCTTCGGGCCTGCAGTTAGGTACTGGTGTACGTACAGTCGCAACCGAGAAAATTTTCACACAAGGCAATCTGCAACAAACCGGCAATGCGAAAGATGTGGCGATTCAAGGTCAGGGTTTTTTTCAGGTGTTGATGCCTGATGGCTCTACGGCATACACCCGTGATGGCTCTTTTCAGATGGATAGTCAGGGGCAATTGGTCACGTCAAGTGGCTTTGTGATTCAGCCTGCAATCACGATTCCTGCCAATGCGCAGTCGATTACTGTGGGACGCGATGGCACTGTTTCTGTAACTCAGCCAGGCTCCAGCGCGCCGGTGCAGGTTGGTTCCATTCAGCTCGCGACGTTTATTAACCCGACAGGTTTGTTGGCTCTGGGCGAAAACTTGTACTCAGAGACGGCAGCGTCAGGCAACCCAGGAACTAATACACCAGGCACAAACGGCGCAGGGTTACTGATGCAAAATTTTGTCGAGACCTCGAACGTCAATGTTGCTGAAGAATTGGTCAACATGATACAGACGCAGCGTGCATACGAGATTAACAGTAAGGCGATTACGACCTCGGATCAGATGCTGCAAAAATTAACGCAACTCTGATTCTGGTAACTAGTTGAGGACATCATGAAGGCTTTATTTTTTTTCGGTAGTGTCGTCTTGTTGCTGGCCGGTTGTGCTGTGACTCCGCCGGCCATCGTGCATCAGCCAACATCGTTGCCGGCGCAGTCTGCGAAGCCGCACAAAGAAATTAATGGTGCGATTTTTCAGTCTGCAAGTTATCGCCCTTTATATGAAGATGCCAAGCCCAGAATGGTGGGCGATGTATTGACAATCTCTATCAGTGAAAGAACTTCCGCAGCAAAAGGCAGCGCGAGTTCTTCCAGTAAATCGTCTGGTTTATCGCTGGCTGCACCGACAGTATTTGGTGTGAAGTCCTCAACCACGGCACAGTTGGGGCTGAGTACCAACGGCTCTTCAAAATTTGATGAAAAAGGTGCGGAAACGGCGAGTAACAGTTTTACCGGGACGATTGCTGTGACTGTCATTGATGTTCTGCCCAATGGTAATTTGCTCGTCAGTGGTGAAAAGCAACTTGCCTTTGATAAGGGCGCTGAGTTCGTTCGGTTTTCCGGCGTGATCAATCCTCAGACCATAGCAGCGGGCAATGTTGTACCGTCCACGCAGGTGGCCGATGCCAGATTTGAATACCGCTCAACGACGAGAATCGATAAGGCTGAGGCGAACTCCATGCTGACGCGTTTCTTCCTCAGTTTTCTTCCTATGTAAGAAACTGAAAAGAGGTTGAATATGAAAAAATATACGCAGTTGCGGTCATCGCTTTGCACTCTGCTCATCACTCTGACGATGGGCATGACGCTGACGGCAGAATGCCGAGCCGAAAGGTTGAAAGACCTTGCCGGTATTCAGGGCGTTCGTCAGAATCAGCTGCTGGGTTACGGCTTGGTTGTCGGCCTTGATGGAAGCGGAGATCAGACTACACAAACGCCGTTTACGGTACAAAGTATCGTGAGTATGTTGCAGCAGATGGGGGTTACTTTGCCTGTCGGTACGAGTTTGCAGTTGAAAAATGTCGCAGCCGTCATGGTAACGACATCGCTTCCACCGTTCGCACAACCGGGGCAAGCCTTGGATGTGACGGTATCGTCTATGGGGAATGCGAAGAGCCTTCGTGGCGGTACTTTGTTGATGACGCCGCTTAAAGGCGCGGATAACCAGATCTACGCGATGGCGCAAGGCAACGTATTGGTCGGTGGCGTCGGCGCTTCTGCGAATGGTAGTAAAGCACAAGTCAATCATCTGAGTGTAGGGCGTATTTCTTCGGGAGCGACGGTGGAACGGGCGGTTCCCAGTTCTGTCGGTCAGGGAAATACGATACAACTGGAATTGAATACATCAGATTTTTCTACCGCGAGCAGAGTCGTTGACGCGATTAACCGGCGTTTTGGCCCGGAGACTGCGGCCGCACTGGATGGCCGTGCGATTCAGGTGAAAGCACCGGTCAGTGCAGATCAGCGGGTCTCATTTTTAGGTGCTTTGGAAAGTCTGGATGTGACTCCGGCGCAGACTGTGGCAAAAGTGATCTTGAATGCGCGGACAGGCTCTATCGTGATGAATCAGGCCGTCACGCTGGATTCCTGCGCTGTCGCACACGGCAATCTTTCCGTTGTCATTAATACGGATAACGCGATCAGTCAGCCAAATGCTTTGGCGGGTGGTCAAACCGCAGCGACTGCAAACTCTGGCATCAGTATCACAAAAGATGCTGGGCAATTAATGATGCTGAAGGCAGGCACATCGTTAGCCGATGTCGTGAAAGCTTTGAATGCGATCGGTGCAACGCCACAGGATCTGCTGGCGATTTTGCAGGCGATTAAAGCCTCTGGCGCTTTGCGTGCAGAGCTTGAAATTATTTAAGGATGCCTCATGATCGGTCGTGCTGATCTTTCGGATAATAAATTAGCTTTTGATAGCAAGAGTCTGGATGGGCTCAAGCAATCGGCGAAAGATAATTCCCCCGAATCTATCAAGGCAGCAGCCAAGCAGTTTGAGGCATTGTTCATGAATATGATGCTGAAATCCATGCGTCAGGCTGGCGGCCAGGATGGTGCCTTCGACAATGAACAAACCCGTACCTACACATCGATGCTTGATCAGCAATTGTCGCAATCGATGGCAAACCGCGGTATCGGTCTTGCCGATGCCCTGGTAAGGCAATTGACTAATAATGCGGTGAGCCAGGCGTTGCAAACGGATGATGCTACTGCTGGCAATGGCGTCGGTATTAGTGGGAACATCGCGGGTAACGCCAGAGGCATCAGTTCGTATCTGGATAATCTGAAATTTGAACAACAACCTGCCACAGCGGCAAAGACGAGTTTTTCGGGGCCGGCGCACGTTCGTGAATTTCAGGAAAAATTAAGTGCCGACGCCGAGGCGGCAAGTAAGGCGACGGGAATTCCGGCTAAATTCATGCTCGGACAAGCGGCGCTGGAAAGTGGTTGGGGGCGCCGTGAAATCAAAACAGTCGATGGCAGTACCAGTCACAATATTTTTGGTATGAAGGCGACCAGTAAGTGGAAGGGAAAAACTGTTGATGCGGTAACAACGGAATATGTCAACGGCGTCGCCTATCGTAAAGTTGAAAAATTTAAAGCCTATGATTCCTACGCAGATGCATTCAAAGACTACGCAAAGCTTTTGACAAAAAATCCTCGCTATGAAAATGTCATTGCAAATGCCAAAGATGCGACCAGTTTTGCTGTTGGCCTGCAAAAGGCAGGTTATGCGACTGACCCGCAATACGCCAATAAACTGACTAAAATAATCAAACAAACATTGTCGACGTAATGTGACGGTCTTTGCTAACTGTTAGTTATTATTTTTACTACATTAAAGTTTTTGTGTTTTTCTCCGAAAACCTTAAGGTGATAGCTCAACAAAGCTCAAATAATCAATAGGTTAAATTATGGGTACAAATATTCTGAACATCGGGCAAACCGCATTGGCCGCTGCCCAAGTGGGAATTAGTACCACTGGACATAATATTGCCAACGCTGGCACGGCAGGTTATAACCGCCAGGTTGTGTTGCAATCGGCGAATGCGCCGCAATTGCTGGGTGGTTCTTTTGTTGGACAGGGCGTCTCCATCAGCCAGATACAGCGACAATACGACGCATTTATCAGCCAGCAAGTGAATGCGACGCAGACCACCAAAAACCAGGCTGACGCTTATTACTCGCAAATTCAACAAATCAATAATCTGGTTGCCGATCCGACAGCAGGAGTGACGCCGGCATTGCAAGAATTTTTCACATCTATACAAAATCTTTCTGCGAGTCCGAACGGAACAGCCGGTGCAGCTGCACGTCAGGCGGTTTTATCTAGTGCGCAGTCATTGGCTGGCCGTTTCAATAGTTTGCAGACCCGTTTGGACGAGATCAGACAGAACGTCAACGGTCAGATTGGCGGTGCGATCACCGCAATCAATACGTATGCGTCGCAAGTCGCCAATTTAAATGAGACGATTGCCAAGTCAGTCAGCACAACGGGTTCACCACCGAATGACTTACTTGATCAACGCGACCAGTTAATCACAGAAATGTCGAAGTACACCAAAGTCACGGTGATACCTCAGGATAATAAATTCAATGTGTTTATCGGTAATGGGCAACCGCTTGTTCTGGGCGGGGTCGTTAATCAGCTCGAATTAAGTGTCTCTAAAACTGATTCGACCAGAGCGGAAGTCTCGTATTCTGCTAACGGTACGTCGGTGCAAATTGCCGAAAATGGTTTGCCAGGCGGCGTTTTGGGCGGGCTCTTTGATTTTAGGGCCAATACTTTAGACCCTGCGCAGAATGCGATCGGGCGTGTGGCGATTGGTATTGCCTCGGCATTCAATGAGCAGCATGCATTGGGGCAAGATCTGAACGGCGCGACTGGTGCGAAGTTCTTTAATATTCCCCAGCCAATTACAACGCCAAGTACATCAAATACAACGAATGCAGATGTAACTGCGAATATTTCCGATGTCAGCGCACTGACCACCAGTGATTATCGTTTGCAGGTAACCAGCCCCGGAAATTATCGTGTTATCCGCGTGTCGGATGGTCAGACCCAGACTGCGACATCACAGCCGATCAAAATTGACGGCATTACGATGGAATTTCCGCAGCCACCTGCGGCTCAGCCTGCGACCGGAGATGAGTTTTTGATTCGTCCTACCCTGGCTGCCGCGGCAGGGTTTTCCGTTGATGTGATTGACCCTTCTAAAATTGCGGTTGCTGCGGCGATCAAAACGGCAGTGCCGACAACGAACATCGGTAATGGAAAAATTTCAGTTGGCACAGTAGATTCAGCGGTCGCGAGCGCATCAAGCTCCGCAACTGCAACCATTAGTGCGGTTAAAACAGATAGTTCTTTCGCAAGTTCTTCCGTCGCACCACCAGTCACGCTGACTTATTCCGGTGGCTCATTCACTGGCTTTCCAGCCGGAGTCAATGTGTCTGTGACTGTGGGTGCGACCACAACAAATTATGCGCCGCCGGCAACAGTACCTTATACGACAGGCGCGAAGATCAGTTTTTCCGGTATGAGTTTTACGGTTCAGAACAGTTCTGGAGCACCGGCAAATGGTGATACTTTTACTGTGTCGCCATCTGTTCCTGTGGCAGCATCCAAATTAACCTTTAATTCCGCGGGAAATACCCTGACTGGTTTTCCTGTAAACGCGAATGTGACCGTTACTAAGGGGGCAACGTCGACCACTTATCCTGCGGGTACGGCAGTTCCTTATTCTGACGGCGCAACGTATAGCTATTCGGGGACCAGTTTCACTCTTTCTGGTACGCCCTCAAATAGCGATGTGTTTAATATCTCAGCCAATGTGACTGGTTCCGGCGATAACCGGAATGCTTTATTGTTGGCGGGTATACAGACAAAAAACAGTATGGTTGGCAGTACTACGACGATACAAGGTGCATACGCACAATTTGTCAGTCAGGTTGGTAATAAAACACATGAATTGGGTATCACGACAGCATCTGAAGCGACCTTGTTAAAGAATGCGACGGATAATCAACAATCCATCTCTGGCGTGAATCTGGATGAAGAAGCCGCCAATTTACTTAAATACCAGCAGGCATATCAGGCTGCCGGCAAATTGATGCAGATTGCCAGTCAGTTATTCGACGCAATACTGGCCATCGGAAGGTAGGTAATTTATGCGTATCAGCACAAGTATGATCTATGAGGGCGGAGGTTCCCGTATCAGCGATCTGCAATCCTCCCTGAACCGTACGCAACAACAGATTGCTTCCGGGCGCAAGATACTCACGCCAGCGGATGATCCTATAGGCTCGGCGCGTGCTTTGGTGATCACGCAGGCTGATGCAATCAATGAGCAGTATGCGGTGAATCGGGCGAATGCCAAAGATAATCTGAGTATGGCTGAAAGCACTCTCGGCAACGTCACAACAACGCTGCACAATCTTAAAACCCTTATCGTCAGTGCTGGCAACGGAACGCTGAATGATAAAGATCGCAGTTACATTGCGGTTGAAATGCAGAGTAATCTTGATCAGTTGTTAGGTCTTGCGAACGCGACGGACGGAACTGGCGCCTATTTGTTTTCCGGTTTTTCGACAACGACTGCGCCTTATACAAAGACGATCAACGGAGCAACATATAACGGTGATCAGGGACAGCGATATCTGCAGGTTGAAACATCGCGCCAGTTGCCGTTGAGTACTCCCGGAACACAGATTTTTGAGAATATCCGTACGTCGCCAGGGCAGTTCAATGTTGTTCCGAATCCTTCAAACAATGGGCAGGTCGTTGCCGCAGTCACTATCAACGCACCGACAGCAAATGCATTGACGGGTCAGAACTACGATATTGCATTTGATTCTACGGGCTTAAATTTTACCGTAACGAATAAAACGACCGGCGCTGTAGTCGTGCCAAGTACCGCTTACACCAGCCCGGCAACGGTGACGGTTGATGGCATGGATATTACTCTGACCAATACACCCGGCGCGCCAGGGCCTGGGGATCATTTCAGTGTGCAGCCAGGCAATCAGAATATTTTTGAGACGCTGACTGACATTATTAATGCGCTCAATACTCCTGCAACGACAAGCAGCGCAAAGAAAGACCTTTCTGCTGCGTTAGCGCAGGGGAATAACAATCTGGATGCGTCCCTAAGTAATGTGTTAACGGCACGTGCGCAATTAGGTTCAAGTCTGAAGGAAATTGATGATCTTGATAGTTTTGGCTCTGCGAATGCACTGAACTATAAATCTGCGTTGTCAGATATTCAGGATCTGGATTATGTGAAAGCGCTGACGTCGTTATCACAACAGCAAACTACTTTACAGGCAGCGCAGCAATCGTTTGTAAAAACTGCCGGGCTGTCCTTGTTTAACTATATTAATTAAATATTTTTTGCTGGGCATTCTTCAAGGTGTGATTCTGTCAGAGATGCAGACTCACACCTTTTCCATTTCTTCGGAATCCAAAGCGATGACATGCGTTTGCAGTATGCCGCGCTCATCGTGCCATTCCCTCATAACGCACGGATAACCGTCTTCATCCAGATCGATCACTTTGAAAAATTGCCCGATCATCGATTCAATTAAGATGCGCTCGTCTTCGGGGAAATTATTGATAAATTTTTTACTGAGAGTGATGACGCGGACAATATCGCCGATAGCGACGGCTTGATTTTTGCAATCGAGGATGGGTGTGGTGGACATGAATTTAATTTTAAATTGGTGTGGCTGCCATTGTACTGGCAAATTTCCGGACGAAGAAGCGTGCTGACTATGCCAATGGAAAAGGACTTAAATCTATACTGATTTAAGTCCTTTTAATTTTTTCGCCGCTCGGTTCAGAGCTGGCTTAAGTCTGGCTAAGTGGCTGGTCAGCTTGCTTTTACATTCTTTTCACGGGCAACCAGATACAGGGTAACAATGATGACGGCATACGGGATCAGCGTTAATCCATTCGCGTAAGCGCCTTCAAAGAATGGATTGTGTGCAGTAGCCCAGTCACCGATCGCTTTGTCGAAACCGGTCAGAATGCCCGCAGTAAATGCAATCACGATGCCCGCCAGCGCACCACCTGCGATATAGCCGGAGGAAAGCAAAACACCAGAACTGCGGTCGCCAGCGGCCTGCATTTCTTCCTCATTCAGCGATTTATACTGATCGAGTTTGTTGTTACGGCGATCCACCAGCCACCGTATCATGCCGCCGACAAACAAAGGGGCGGACGACGATAAAGGCAGATAGACGCCGACCGCAAATGCCAGCGATGGGATACCCGCCATTTCCAGTACCAGTGCGATCATGACGCCAAACAAAACCAGCGTCCAAGGCAGTTGCTGATCGAGTATGCCCTTGATGATGTAAGACATCAGTACGGCTTTTGGAGCATCGTATTTCTTGACTTCAGTACCGTCAGGACGTTTGTTATAGGCACCGTTGATACCCGGATCAACCAGATACACGGCTTTGCCAGCGTTATCGACCAGATACTTGCCTGCCGGGCCGCCAACAGTATCGGTTTTATGCCAGACCTTGTAACTCGCTTTATCCTGCTTTGCCTGTGGACCTTGCAAACTGGCTGTTTCTGTCAGTTTGCCCGCATCCGTGCTTAATGTTGGCGCGACCTGTGCTGCCGGTACATATACCGTGCCAGCATCATTCAGTTTCAGGAGAATAGGGCCGAGAATCAATGCGGACGACAGCGCGCCAGCCAGAATTGCATATTGTTGCAGGCGTGGCGTTGAACCCACCAGATAGCCGGTTTTTAAGTCTTGCGAAGTTGTGCCACCGTTGCTCGAAGCGATACAGACAATCGCGCCTACCGACAAAGCAGTGACGTAATACTGACCACCAGTCCAGCCCATCAGCAAGAAAATCAGGCAAGTGAATAACAGCGTTGCTACCGTCATGCCGGAAATTGGATTGGATGAGGAACCGATTTCACCCGTCAGGCGCGATGATACGGTCACAAACAGAAAGCCGAATACCAGTATCAGCAAGGCACCGAGAAAATTCATGTGCAACGGTGTGGCGAAGGTAATGATGGCAATGATGGCGAGTGCGCCGATCACAACCCATTTCATCGGAATATCCTGATCTGTACGCAATGTTGCTGCACCATCGTTTTTACCATTGCGCATACCAGCCAGACCAGCTGAAAGGCTGCGCCAGATGGTTGGCATCGCGCGTACCAGACTAATCAGGCCACCTGCCGCAACGGCACCGGCACCGATATACAAAATATAGGCACTGCGGATATCATGCGGGCTCATTTCGCTGATGAGTTTGGTCGCAGGTGCTAGTGGTGTGATCAGTGCGTCGCCGAAAAATTTGATCATCGGAATCAGCAACAGGTAAGACATGACGCCACCCGCAGCCATGACGGCGGCAATGCGCGGGCCGATAATGTAGCCGACGCCGAGTAATTCTGGCGACACTTCCGCGCCCAGCGAACCAGCTTTGAGAGGTGCGCCGAAAGTGACTTCCGGTGTGTCTTTCCAGCCTTTAAACGCAACGTTCGCAATTTTGTACAGCAAGCCTATGCCGAAACCCGCAAAGATAATTTTAGCGCGGCGATTGGCATCGTCCTGTGCATGTGGGTTGCTGCTTTCTCCGGCCGCTTCACGTGACGTATCGGTCGCTGCGGCTTTCAATACTTCCGCACATGCCGTGCCTTCCGGATATTTCAGTTCGCCATGCTTTTCGACGATCATCGTCCGGCGCATAGGAATCATCATCAGAATGCCCAGCAAGCCACCGAGGCAGCCGACCAGCATTACACGCGAAATTTCCAGATCAAAACCGAGAATCAGAATCGCCGGCATGGTGACGCCGAGACCAAATGCCAGTGACTCACCTGCGGAGCCGGCGGTCTGCGTAATACTGTTTTCAAGGATGGTTGAATCTTTACCGCCGAACTTATTAAACAGGCGGAATAGCGTGATCGCGATGACGGCGACCGGAATCGATGCGCTGACCGTTAAACCGACTTTGAGTACCAGATACAGCGACGAAGCACCAAAGATCATACCGAGAATGACGCCCATGATTAAAGCGCGTGCTGTCATTTCCGGTAGTTGTGCCGACGCCGGTATGTACGGCTTGAATGAAGAAGCTGACGTTTCTTTTGGCATTGAATTACCTTTTTTATTGTCAATGAAGAGCCCGTATTGCTGTATTCCCCCGGGCCCGCCTGATATTGCTTATCGTTATTACGTTGTGACGAAACGTTAAGCAATTAACACCGATCGCGCATTATCACGCTTTTTTTCTTTTCTGCGCAATCATATGCGCACCGTGCTGCGAAATATTTACTGACCGCCGCCGGATCACTCGCCTGCACGGAATGAGCATGCGTATTGGCCAGTATTCAGCGCAATGATGCTGAATCCCAATGATGCTGAATCCGTTACGCAACCGGTCACAACGACTGCCTTTCTTCCTGCGGGCTTAGCGTTGGTAAAACACTGATGCCACGAATAATAGGATTACGCCACGCGAATGTTGCCAGCAGCAGTGCGGTAACTCCTGCGAACGCCAGTGAATAATGCAGACCCGCGTGTTCGCCCATCCAGCCACCGATCAGAGCACCGGGGCCTGCGGGTAACAGGATCAGCCAGCGCATAGTGCTGGTCATGCGTCCCAGCATAGGCTCAGGGGTGACGGCCTGACGTAAAGCGAGGAAGTTGATAAATATCAGTACCGCACCGACAGAAAAACACATCAGCATTAAAGCGAATGCCGCAATACCCCAATGATTGACAGGTGCGATGGCCAGCAAACTCCAACCTGCGCCGCAGATCGTGATACCCAGCACCATACAAGGCCCGGGGCCGATCGCGCGGCTGATGCGATAACCATAAACACTGGCAAGGATGGTACCCAAGCCCATGCCCATGTAACTCAGACCGACGGTTTGCTCTGATAAACCGAGGATGCGGGTCGCATACAAAATCTGCACGACTAAGGCGGCGTTGTAGCAAAGCTGCCAGCCGCCGACAGTGGCGGCCAGCGCCAGTAACAGGGGTTTTTTAGCGACGAAATGGACGCCAGCTTTCAAGTCGCGCCAGAACGCCGCATCCTTGGCAACCGGGCGGTTCTCGGTGACTTTGATCCCACGCAATATCATCGCCGAGCTGATCAGTAAAGCGGCGTCGGCGATCAGTGCAAGCGGTGCACCTAGCAGTTTGATTAAGGCTCCTGCGGTGGCGGGGCCGGCGACTTCAGCGCCGGAGGTTGCCAGCGCATTCTTTGCATGCGCTTCGACTAGCCGTTCACGCGGCACGATCTGAGTCAGGACGATTTGCGCCGCAGTTCCCGCCATCGTATTCACCATGCCGATGATGAAACCGACGACATACAGCCAGCGCATGTTCACCATATCCATCCACCAGGCCACCGGTACGCTGATGACGGCCAAGCCTATGATGGTTTCGCCCGCAATATACACCGGCAGTTTGCGCATACGATCAAGCCATACCCCGGTTGGCAGCGACAGCAATACAAACGGCAGCGTTTCCATCATCGTCAGTATGCCCATCTGGCTGGCGCTGGCATTGAGCATGACAGCGGCGGTCAATGGCAACGCCAGCATCGTGATCTGCGCACCAAACGAGCTGATCAGTATCGACGTCCACAAACGACGGTAGATCAGGTCCCGTAAAAGATCGTTGGCTGGCAGCGAAAATCGCCGTTGTAAAAAATTCTTGCGCATGAATGGCGTCTGGTTTTGTTTTTTGTTCACACGATAGCTGTGGCGCTGTCGTGATGAATGAGATCATTATTGTTCATTATTATTGTATGCAGAACCGCGCTGCATCAGCGATTACAATGTCGGGCAGCTGTGCACGGATGGGAAGCTTTTTAAGTTCTATTTCTTCTGGCGCTGCTGCCCGGTGTGCGTGGATGCATCAGGGCACACAATAATGATATTGGTAGATACTCTTACACAATTTTAGTTCCGGTGAATAAAAAATATGTTTGCACAAGCGATAGTCGTGATCGACTTTGAGACCTCGGGCATGAGTCCGGAGCAGGGCGGTCGGGTGACTGAAGTCGCGGCTTTACGTGTGGTGGGGGGCGAAGTCGTTGACCGTTATGTGTCCCTGATTAATTGTGGCGTACGGATTCCATATTTCATTACCGAGCTGACCGGGATTACGCAAACGATGGTGGATCGTGCTCCGGCGGTCAGTGAGGTGATGCCGGCGTTGGTGGATTTTATCGGCAACGATACTTTGGTTGCGCACAACGCCAGTTTCGATGAAAAATTTCTGAAGGCAGAAAGTGACCGCCAGGGTTTATGGCCTGATCATGATGGGCTGGTCTGCTCGGTCAAGCTGGCGCGGCGGATTTTTCCCGGTATGGCGAGTTATTCGCTGGGGCGACTGGCTGCTGCACTCGGCATCCGTTTTCAAGGCGCAGCGCACAGAGCCGAGGCCGACGCCGAAGTCACCGCCGCGCTGATGCTGCATGTCGCAGAAGAATTGCGCCGCCGTTATGCCGTTGCTGCAATTGATCCGCAATTGCTGATCGCGGTGAATCAGCTCAGCGCTGCCAAAGTACCGGCGTTTCTGAAAAAACAGTTTGCTGCGGCATGAGTGTGCGGCTGGTCGTTGGCAGAGTTGCGGCAGACGAGGCATAATCGCGGCCTGATGTTGAATTGATGAAAGAGCTCTGACGATGACCCAGCCACAAAAATACCGGCACTACAAAGGTGGTGTGTACGAACTGGTCTGCGAAGCAATACAAGAATCGGATCTCAGCCCCGTGATCGTTTACCGTTCACACAATGGCAGTATCTGGACGCGTCCGAAGGCGGTATTTTTTGAAATGGTGGAAGTGGATGGTGTACTCGTGCCGCGTTTCGCCGCGATCGATGACGATGAGGTGCGGACCGGCTTGTAACCGCAGGCTGCTGTCAGCCTCCCGGATCTTGCTCTGCTCACTGTCTGATCGCGCCGAATAGTGCAGAATGATGCCGGATGGTGCAGAACAGTGCCAAAATATACTCCCCCCAGTATATTGAAAGCCCCTTTGTTTATGCGGACATAAAGGCAAAATAGGCAGATACTCCCCCTAAAATCGTTGTAACAGAAAATTTAACCGACGAAATCAGCCCATTGTTACTGTGTTTTCGCGCGATACCGCTCCCGCGAGGGAAACCGGGTTTCGTGAGAAAATACCCGCACTCATTTACAGGAGAAATCATGAAACGTCTTATCCTCGCTATTTCACTGACTTTGCTGGGCGCTCAGGCGCAGATCAGCGCGCAGGAAGTGTTGCGCTTGTCGACCACGACCAGCACCGAAAATTCCGGATTACTGAAAGCCATTTTGCCGGATTTTGAAGCGAAAACGCACATGAAGGTGCATGTGATTTCCGTCGGCACAGGCAAGGCGCTGGAGCTGGCGAAAAATGGCGACGTGGATGTGACCTTAGTGCATGCGCGCGCGGCGGAAGATAAATTCATCGCCGAAGGCCATGGCATTAATCGCCGCGACGTGATGTATAACGACTTCATTATTGTCGGCCCGGTGGCAGATCCGGCTGGTCTGAAGGGCAGCAAAGATGTGATCAACGCGTTGCGCAAACTGGTGGCCAGCAAAGCGAAATTTATTTCCCGTGGCGATAATTCCGGAACAGATCAGATGGAGCAGGCGTACTGGAAAGAAGCGGGCGTGAAACCTGCTGGCAGCGCCTATGTATCTGCCGGTCTTGGGATGGGCGAAGTGCTGACAATGGCAGCGCAGATGCAGGCTTATACTCTGACTGATCGCGCGACTTACGGCGCGTATAAAGCGAAGACTGGATTGGATGTACAGGTCGAGGGCGATGCCAAAATGTTTAATCCCTACGGCATCATTGCAGTCAATCCTGCGAAGTACAAAGACATCAATATTCGCGGCGCGAACAGCCTGATTGAATGGATGACGTCAGCAGAAGGCCAGAAGAAAATTGCCGACTATAAAGTCGATGGCCAGCAATTGTTTTTCCCTTCGTATAAAAAATAAGCTGAGTTTCTTTGGTTTTTTTAGCTTCTTCAGTTTCAATGGCAACGGTCATCGTCACACGATCGCCGTTGCAGACATCTCTGGTTCCGCGAGAAGGTGCCAGAAATGCATTAACACCATGAACGAAAAATATGGATAGTGTCGATCTCGAAGTGCTCAAATCCTGTGATGCCTGGGTCAAAAGCGGGCTTCGTTGTGAGTTGGTGACGGTCATTAAGACCTGGGGCTCCAGCCCGCGTCCTGAGGGGGCTATGCTGGGTATTTGCGAAGATGGGCGCGTCATCGGCTCGGTTTCCGGTGGATGCATAGAGGATGATCTTATTGCCCGTGTTCAGCAGCATGGCATCACCCGTAATGTTCCGGAAATTGTTACTTACGGCATTTCTGCCGATGATGCACATCGTTTTGGCTTGCCGTGCGGCGGCACGATACAACTGGCGATAGAGCCGTTGACTGACAGCAGCAAGATAGGCGAATTGCTCGACAGACTCGCTGACCATGAACTGACAACGCGTGAATTAGATCTCGCGTCGGGTGCTGTAACACTGAGTAAAGCCGAAGCGCATGCGCAATTGGTGCTGGCATCTGAACGCCTGATCACGGTGCATGGCCCGCGCTGGCGCTTGCTGATTATCGGCGCTGGTCAGTTATCACGTTTTTTGGCGAGCATTGCCGTCGGCATGGATTATCAGGTGACGGTGTGCGATCCACGCGAAGAATATCGTGTTGGCTGGCAGGTGGATGGTGTGCAAGTCGTCCATGCGATGCCGGATGATCTTGTGCTGGAGATGCAACTCGACAGCCGTAGCGCTGTGGTGGCCTTGACGCATGATCCTAAACTTGATGATCTGGCGCTGATGGAAGCATTAAAGACTGAGGCGTTTTATGTCGGAGCAATCGGCTCCCGTCTGAACAATGCAAAGCGGCGCGAGCGTTTGAAACAGTTTGATGTCAGCGAAGCGCAACTCGCAAAATTGCATGGCCCGGTCGGTTTGTATATCGGTAGCAAGACTCCGGCTGAGATTGCGATTTCCATTCTGGCGGAAATGACCGCTGTGAAAAATAAAGTGCAACTCCCCGCTGGCATGCGCGTTGAAGAAGCAAAAACGCTGGCGGCGCAGGCGGCATCCGACGCGGTTTGCGGCGTCTGATCATCACGACATGCGTTTTCTGCAGGGCTGCAGATGTAATAAGCTGCGTAATAAGCTTAATTCACGGGGCGATTTCGCGTAAAATTCCACCCAATATCAATCGGGCAGGAGATTTTGCATGAGTATCAAATCAGATAAATGGATACGCCGGATGGCGGAATCGACGAACATGATCGAGCCGTTTGAGGCTGGTCAGGTGCGCGAGCGCGACGGTCAGCGCATCGTCAGCTACGGCACGTCATCGTATGGCTACGATATCCGTTGCGCCGACGAATTCAAAATCTTCACCAATATCAACAGCACTATCGTCGACCCGAAAAATTTCGATGAAAAATCGTTTGTCGATTTTAAAGGTGATGTCTGCATTATCCCGCCAAATTCTTTTGCGCTGGCACGAACCATGGAGTATTTCCGTATTCCGCGCAATGTGCTGACGATCTGCCTCGGCAAATCAACCTACGCGCGCTGCGGCATTATCGTTAATGTGACGCCGTTTGAGCCTGAATGGGAAGGCTACGTGACGCTGGAATTCTCGAATACCACGCCGCTGCCAGCCAAGATTTATGCAGGCGAAGGTTGTGCGCAGGTCTTGTTTTTCGAAAGCGATGAAGTATGCGAAACGTCTTACAAAGATCGCGGCGGAAAATATCAGGGTCAGCATGGCGTGACTTTGCCAAAAACCTGATGTAGTCGCCATTGTCTGGCGTTTCGGCAAACAAAAACGGACGGTGATTGAACCCGTCCGTTTTTATTTTGTGTCGAGTTTTTACGGACTTAATCCATCTCTGCCAGTGTCTGATGCACAAACGCAGACAAAATTAATCTGGATTGCGGTGTCAGATTAATAAATTCGAAACCGAGACGGAATTCTTCGCCGGTTTCGGTGATGGCTACCGAACGCAGAATTACGTCCAGCACCAGATACTCATCGTTGCCAGCGGCGTTGACTTTGAATTTGATGACACCGACATCGCCTTTTTTTCCTATGGATTTTTTCACTACACCGGAAGTGCCGCCCATGCTGAGGTCTCCCAGCGTGGCGGCAGCGGTTTGTTCCGGATTACCGATCGTGACAGAAGCGATGATTCTGACGGTTGCACGCGCACCCTGGCGGATGGTGGTCGAGCGCACCTGTCTCGGATAGCTGAGGTGCAGATAAGAAAAGGGCATGTACACGTATTTGAGCAGATTCGCGGTAAATGCGTAGGCTTTTTTGCCGGGGAAAGCACGGATGATAAATGCCTGTCCTTCACGGATAGATGCAGATCGCCCATCGATAGTTGGCGCGGTGACGAGCAATGATTTATTTTTTACATAGCCTATCAGTCTGACCGTGTAGCGAGTTGCGGCCTGATCATGCGTTTGCAGATGAAATACTTCGCCGACGGTCCAGCGCACACTGTCGAGCTCGACAATGGTTTCTTTATTCAGTTCTTCTGCTGGTTTTGATGTCGTGTCGGGCGCGGTCTTTGCACCGAGTTGTTCGAGGCTTGGCAGTTTTGAAGGGATACTATCCCACAAATTATTCGCATCGCAGTAACCGACTTCTAACAGATGATTCAATTGCTGTTGATCCGCAATGTGAACGCCTGATTTAAATAATATCTGACCAGCCTGATTGTAAATGGGCCAGTGTATCGTCTGGCCGACGGCAACATCGGCATGTTTCAGAGACATTAATCCTTGTACTTCACCCATCTGTCATTTCCATCAATTGGTCGCAGCGCATTGTTATTCTGTGATCGGCAGCAGGTATTACTTTTACTGCCGGGCCGCCCGGTTATTCCGGTGTTACATGATTGCATGTAACAATAAAACAAGCACCTGAAAATTGAAAGATTTTCAGGTGCTTTTGATGTTTTATCTGGGCTTGCGTGAGGTTTATTTGCCGTTTTCTGCGCCGAGTTTCACACAGTCAACAAAGTAACCCAATTTGCCATTCAGCTCTGCTTTGACCAATCCGTGACAGTCAGTTTCGAAGCCGGGGAAGCGATCATTGAAGTCGCGGACGAAACGCAGATAATCAACGATAGTGCGGTTGAAACGCTCGCCCGGAATCAGCAGCGGAATACCCGGTGGATATGGTGTCAGCAGAATCGCGGTGACACGTCCTTCCAGTTCATCAATAGAAACACGCTCAATCTCGCGGTGCGCCATCATCGCAAATGCATCGGATGGCTTCATCGCCGGTTGCATATCAGACAGATACATTTCCGTGGTCAGACGGGCGACATCATGGCCTTTGTAGGCTTCATGAATGCCCTGACACAGGTCTTTCAGTCCTGCGCCTTCATAGCGTGGGTTTGCTGCCGCAAACTCAGGCAAAATGCGCCAGATAGGCTGATTTTTGTCGTAATCATCTTTGAATTGCTGCAGTGCTGTCAGCAATGTGTTCCAGCGACCTTTGGTAATGCCGATGGTAAACATGATGAAGAAGGAATACAGGCCGCATTTTTCAACAATCACGCCGTGTTCCGCCAGGTACTTGGTGACGATCGATGCCGGAATGCCGGTTTCGCCAAATTTGCCTTCCAGCGACAAGCCCGGTGTGACGATGGTTGCCTTGATCGGGTCGAGCATGTTAAAGCCCGACGCGAGGTTGCCGAAACCATGCCAGTTGTCTTCCGCGCGGATGACCCAGTCTTCGCGTGAGCCTATGCCGTCATCTGAAAATTCTTCTGGTCCCCAGACCTGGAACCACCAGTCTTTACCCCATTCCTGATCGACTTTACGCATCGCACGGCGGAAATCCAGCGCTTCCAGAATCGACTCTTCCACCAGCGCAGTGCCGCCCGGCGCTTCCATCATGGCGGCTGCCACATCGCATGAGGCGATGATGGAGTATTGCGGTGACGTTGAGGTATGCATCAGGTAAGCTTCATTGAAGCTGTCGCGATCCAGTTTAACGGTCTGCGATTCGCGCACCAGAATTTGCGACGCCTGAGAAATCCCTGCCAGCAATTTATGTGTCGATTGCGTTGAGAAAATCATGGATTGCTTGGCGCGCGGTCTATCCTTGCCTATCGCATGCATGTCTTTGTAGAACTCATGGAAGGTCGCATGTGGCAACCAGGCTTCGTCGAAATGCAAAGTGTCGATTTCACCATCCAGCAAGTCTTTCAGCACTTCGACGTTGTACAGCACACCATCGTAGGTCGATTGTGTGATGGTCAGAATGCGTGGCTTCTTATTTTTAGCTTCGCGTGCAAACGGATTCGCCTCGATCTTGCGGCGTATGCTTTCCATGCTGAATTCTTCCAGCGGAATCGGGCCGATAATACCGAGGTGATTGCGGGTTGGCATCAGGAAAACCGGAATCGCGCCGCACATAATAATCGAATGCAAAATCGATTTATGGCAGTTGCGATCAACGACCACGATGTCGCCGGGCGCGACAGTGGAATGCCATACCATCTTGTTCGAGGTCGACGTGCCGTTGGTGACGAAGTAGCAGTGATCAGCATTGAAAATGCGTGCGGCATTCCTTTCTGAAGCAGCAACCGGGCCGGTATGATCGAGCAATTGACCGAGTTCTTCCACCGCGTTACAGACGTCAGCGCGCAGCATGTTCTCACCAAAAAACTGATGGAACATCTGACCTATCGGTGACTTCAGGAAGGCGACGCCACCTGAGTGTCCCGGACAATGCCACGAATATGAACCGTCATTCGCGTAATGCACCAGCGCGCGGAAGAACGGTGGTGATAAACCATCCAGATAGGATTTCGCTTCACGGATGATATGGCGTGCGACGAATTCCGGCGTGTCTTCAAACATGTGAATGAAGCCATGCAATTCGCGCAGGATATCATTCGGAATGTGGCGGGACGTGCGTGTTTCGCCGTACAGATAAATTGGGATATCTGCGTTTTTATAGCGGATTTCTTCGACGAAGGCGCGCAGCGATTTCAGCGCGTAATCGGTTTCTTCGTCGGTGCCGCCGCCAAACTCTTCATCATCAATCGAGAGAATGAAGGCAGAGGCGCGCGATTGCTGTTGCGCAAACTGAGACAAATCACCATAGCTGGTTACACCCAGCACTTCCATGCCCTCAGTTTCGATCGCATCGGCGAGTGCGCGGATGCCGAGACCTGAGGTGTTTTCAGAACGGAAGTCTTCGTCAATGATGACGATGGGGAAGCGGAATTTCATTGAGGTCTCCAAAAAAGCCTGGTACGGGGGAGACGCCTGGGCAAGTTAAATCAACCGCTTGCGCGCCGAAAAATTCAAAGAAGCGAATTCTCTCAGATATGTGGTCTGTCATGTGAAAAAAAACAGTGATTTTAAGCAATCGGAGTGTAATTTCACGGGATTGTCATCGACTACGGAATATCGCTATTTTTTGATGTTAAAAAAGCTAATTGAGCCGTGTTCTTCTGATTAAAATCATCTCTTCAAAAGAAAAAAGTGAGTACCGCTGGCGATACTCACTTTGGCTGTCAGCATGCGTACAACTCAGAAGCGATAACTTGCTGCAGAGAAGACGGAGACCGGTGTTTTGTCAAAGACGAACGGGCTTTTCGCCGCATCACCAGACAAGCGGCTGATGGAGGCGCCGGTCGTCAGCGACCAGTTCGTATCGATAGTCCAGTGCCAGCTGGCGCCGATGCGGACATCGGTAATGCCGGCGGAAGGTGTGAACTGCGCGTAACCGCTGGCAGCTGACTGACGGGCATTCACGCCGAAATAGGATTGCGCATAATGACTATTCGCCCAGTTCGCACCGATGCTGGCTGAGATCCGGTGATCTTTGTTTAACGCGGTTGTTGCGCGCGCACCGAGGCTGACTTGCAAACCATTATGATCGACGCCGGAACCATAGCGTAACGACGACACCAGTGAATAATTCGGATTGAACGAGTAGTTCAGGAACGCGCCTGGCTCCAGCGCAGTGCTGACATCGCCGAGTCCACGCAATTTGCCAGAACGGGATTCGTCACGCGCGGCTTCCAACGACATGCGCAGGCCGTATTGCAAGTTGGCGTTTTTCGAGAAGTTATAGCCCAGGCCGTTGAATGCGCTGAAAAACGCGCCATTTTTCCATTGCGCGTCGAACAGGGGATAAGCGGCAACGCGGTGTTCATCGGAACCCTTATATTTAGGGATGAACAATACTGCGCCACCAAGCGAGAAGTTAACGTCTTTAGGTAAATAAGCTTCCGGCACCAGATTGACGAATTCTGCCGTCTGCGCCTGCGCTGAACAGGCACTGACCAGTAAAATAAGGCTAAAAAGTTTTTTCATTCTGATCTCTCAATATTAAATATGAAACCAGGCGAGCCCGGCAAGCGCTACGCCAATACCGGCCACACCATAAGAGGCATATTGCAACCATTTCTTTTTAGTCAGTAATGTGATGGCGGCAAGCGAAATTGCAATCTGCACCGCCGTCATTGCTTGCGCCCAGCGATGGTGCTGATGCAAGGCGTTTTCTGATTTTTCTTCCCACTCTTTCGATTCCGCTTCGAGCTTTTCAGCGTCTTTCTTGATCGCTTCTTTCTCGCTTTCGTAACGGGTTACCTTGGCTTTGTATTTTTCTGCATCGGCACCGGGCAATACCATGGCGAGTTCAGCCAGATTTTGCTTACTCGATTTTGACTGATAAAAATTCCATTGGTTCGCTGCTTCGGTTTTTTTGATCGCTGCTTCGTTTTTAAACATGGCTGCGTCATTTTGTGTGGCGCCACCTTCGTAACCAAACAAGGCGCCGACGGTCGCCATAATCGCGGTCATGACAGCGATACGGCTGGCAAAATCATCATTGCCATGCGCTGCATGCTCTAATTCATGGTCATGTGGGCCGTGTACGTGAAAGCCGTGTCCTGACATTGTGTTTCCCTTTAAATTTTTTCGTATGTAACGAATGCGTAATGTAATTGTTTTTGTTCTGAAAAATGCTCTTCGCGTTGCGTTTCTTTCCATGTCTCTGGCGCTATCGCCGGAAAGAAGGCATCGCAGGCAAATGACTGGCCGATTTCGGTAACGATTAACTTATCGGCGAGCGGTAATGCCTGCTGATAAATTTGCGCGCCACCGATGATGAAGGCGTCTTGTCCATTCAATGCCGCTTGCGCTGCTGTTATTGATGGATAAGTTTCTACTCCCTCATGCTGCCATGCCGGATTGCGGCTGATGACGATATTACGCCGGTTCGGCAGTGGTCGTCCGATGGAATCAAAAGTCTTGCGTCCCATAATGATGGTATGACCGCTGGTTGTCCGTTTAAAATGCGCAAGATCTTCCGGCAAATGCCAGGGCAGGGTGTTGTTGATCCCTATGCCAGACTGGCTATCCGTGGCAACGATAATGGTCATGGATGACATGCTGATGACTTTCTTTTCTTTTTCATTACACCGCAACCGGCGCTTTAATATGGGGATGGAATTCGTAGTTGCGGAATTCGAAATCCTCAAACTTATAATCGAAAATCGATGCTGGCTGGCGCTGAATTACCAGCTGCGGCAACGGTAGCGGCGCGCGCGACAGCTGTAAGTCAACTTGTTCCATGTGATTCGAATACAAGTGGCAATCACCGCCGGTCCAGATAAAGTCACCAACGCCAAGGCCCGTTTGCTGCGCAATCATGTGCGTCAGCAAGGCATACGAGGCAATATTAAACGGTACCCCGAGGAAAATATCGGCGCTGCGCTGATACAACTGGCAGGACAGCTTGCCGTCGGCGACATAAAACTGAAACAGCGCGTGGCAAGGTGGCAGTTTCATCTGTGGAATATCGGCCACATTCCATGCCGAAACGATTAAGCGGCGTGAGTCAGGATTGTTTTTGATCTGTTCAATTAACTGTTGAATCTGATCGATATGCTGGCCATCCGGCGTCGGCCAGTTGCGCCATTGCGAGCCATAGACAGGCCCGAGATCGCCATTCTGATCAGCCCAGTCGTCCCATATGGAGACGCCATTGTCCTTGAGATACTTGATATTGGTTGATCCGGCCAGGAACCAGATCAGTTCATGCACGATGGATTTCAGATGCAGTTTTTTAGTCGTGACCAGCGGAAAACCCTCATTCAGGTCAAAACGCATCTGATAGCCGAAAACGGACACCGTGCCGGTGCCGGTACGGTCAGTTTTTTTTGTTCCGTGATCGCGCACGTGACGCATGAATTCCAGATATTGACGCATAAAGATGAGGTGAAAGCGGAATGAAATGAGGCAGCAGTATACATCAGCCAGACACTTGCCTGCTCGTATCTGCTCTATGAACAACGGTATTTGTTGCGCTGCACACGATCAAACATCTGTTGTACTACGGGAAATGCAGATATTTCAGATACTCCCCCGGTAAATCGCTAAAAACTGCTAAATCTCAGCGTCAATATTGGGGCTTTTTATATACTGGGGGGAGTATATTTTGGGCGGATTAAGACTCTGTCAGCAATGGATCGTTGGAATCGGGGTCGCCCGGCGCGATGAGGGGTAATCTGATTTCGAAGCGGGAACCCTGATCTGGTTTGCTGGTGACATGGATCGTGCCGCCAAGCACATTGGTGATAATGTTAAACGTGATACTCAGACCCAGGCCACTACCGCCCTGGCCAAACTTGGTGGTGAAAAACGGTTCGAAAATACGATTGATGATTTCCGGAGGGATTCCTTTGCCGTCATCGGTAAAGATGATGAGGACGAATTCCCCTTGTTTCACTGCGGTGCAGTGCATAACACCGTGGCTGCGACCTTCCAGCCCGTGAATCACAGAGTTGTTAACGAGGTTGGTGAACACTTGTCCCAGCAAGCCGGGATAGCTGTTGAGCTGAATGTCATCGGGAATATCGAGTTCCAGCGTGAAGGGTGTTTTGCGCAGACTGGAATGCAGCAGTGCGGATAATTCCTGCAGCGTGACCTTCAGGCCAAACGTGCGCCGTTGTGCACTCGACTGATCGACCGCCACTTGTTTGAAATCACCGACCAGATGCGCAGATTGCTGCAAGCCGCGCAATAACAGTTTGGACGAGTCCAGCGCGGTAGTGGCGTAACGGGTCAGGTCGGAACGCCTGATCTGGTTGTCTTCCACCATTTTCAACAGCTGGCGGGTTTCTTCTTCCAGTGTGCTGGCAACGAGCAAACAGTTGCCCAGCGGCGTATTCAGCTCATGCGCGACCCCGGCGACCATAGAGCCCAGTGCCGCCATGCGTTCTACCCTTGCCAGCTCTGATTGCGCCGTGTTGACATTGTGCAGCGCGGCTTCAAGGTTGCGGTTGACCGATTCCAGTTCTTGCGTTCTTTGCCGTACTTTGGATTCCAGCGTGCCCGAGTATTCCAGTAATTGCTGGTTTTTGATTTCGAGTTCGCCAAATGAACGCTTGAGTGCCTGACGGGTTACTTCCAGACTGGTGGCGAGGTGGCCCAGTTCGTCTTCACGATTGAGGGTGATCGGTGCGTTAAGTTCGCCATTGGCAAGGCGGTCAGATTCGTCCATCAGCAGGCGCACCGGTTTCACCAGACGCCATTGCAATACCATCAGAATGAAGACGATTGCCAGAAATAATGAGAGCACGGCGGTTGTCACATAACGGCGGAAGTCAGAGCGCAGGCTTTCGCGCAGTAAATCTTCAGCGAGTGTCAGTTTGACTTCACCGATGACCTGACCGCCGTGCTTGATCTCACGAACCATGCTGGTGAATGGTCCCACCTGGTTTTGCATGTGAACGTCATTTTTAATGAATTCTTTGCGGTCTGGCAGGGTGATGACTTCTATCTTCGCAACGCGCGGATCGGAATAAACAACTTCGCTGGAAATATTGGCGATTTCCGGTGTGATTTGCCATAACGGTTCGCTCAGAATCACAGACAAAATATCAACCAGACGATTGTGATCTTCGTTATTGCGAATCCGCGCTGCACTTTCTATTGTGCTCAGATGGTAGGGAACCAGAATGGCGGAAGGAACTGCGACACCGAAAACGACCGCTAAGATAATGGCAAGGCGAAGTGTGATGCGGCTGCGGATGGAAGAAAGAAAGTTTCGAAACCGCATTACTATGTCCTTGAACGTCACAGTTGTGTGGAATGCCGGGGCCAGTTGCGCTTGCTGCGAATTGACCCTGAGCACAATGTCAGACGAGTCAACCGGGTGACCGGAGACACATGATTTTGCATCGGCAAATCGGTAGACAATCAGGAAATATTAAGAGGTTTTTTGTTTTTGAGCAAGACATGCATGTGATTGTTTGGGCAATTCACATGCATTGCGTTGTGATAGCAACAAACAGCTTTTATTTGGCTTCTTCTATCCAGGCAGCCTGGATAGCTTCGAGGACTTTTTCGCCGCCACGGGCGTGGTCATCGTCAAATTCTGCAAGATCGACGATCAGGTTGTGCAAATCCGTGAAGCGCAAGGTTAGCGGATCAATATCCGGAAATTGATCGTATAAAGCTTCAGCAATACGGTGTGTCTCAGACCATTTCATGGCGTTCACCTGATGTTTAATGATTTTCGCGAGCGTGATTGATCGTGTATTTCGGAATCTCTATCGTGATGTCCTGTTTACCCAGTTTGACCTGGCAGGACAGGCGTGAAGTTGCTTCGAGTCCCCAGGCGGCGTCGAGCAAGTCTTCTTCATCGTCAGACGATGCATTCAATGACTGGAAGCCTTCGCGTATGACCACGTGGCAGGTGGTGCAGGCGCATGACATTTCACACGCATGTTCGATTTCAACATCGCTTTCAACCAATGCCTCACACAGTGATTTGCCTTCCGGCGCGTCGATTACAGTGCCTTCCGGGCAGAGTTGAGGGTGGGGCAGAACGATAATTTGTGGCATGTCAGTCTCAGTTTCAGTCAGTGTTAGCCGATGGCGATGCGGCGAAAATCAGGCGATCTCGTCAAGTTTTTTTCCAGCCAGTGCTGAACGTACGCTCTGATCCATGCGGCGGGCAGCGAATTCTTCGGTGCCATGCGCCAGAGCAGTAATCGCGTTGTGTAAAGCCTGATGATCGTCTTGCTGTGCCAGTTTTTTTACTTGTTGCATCAACTGCGAGATCGTGTCGTATTCTGCGTCTGAAATCAGATGGCGATCTGCCTCTAACGCCGATTGGGTTGCCAGTAAAATTCTTTCTGCTTCAACCTGTTCTTCGCGCAATGCTCTTTGTTGCATGTCCTGATCTGCGGAACTGAACGAATCTTGCAACATGCGCGTGATGTCGTCGTCGGCAAGGCCGTACGAAGGCTTGACGGTGATCGTCGCTTCAACGCCGGAGCGCAATTCACGTGCTGAGACCGATAACAGGCCGTCGGCATCAACCTGATACGTAATCCGGATGCGCGCAGCACCCGCAGCCATTGGCGGAATACCGCGTAACTCGAAACGCGCCAGTGAGCGGCAGTCGCTGACAAGTTCACGTTCGCCTTGTACGATATGAATTGCCATCGCGGTCTGGCCATCTTTGAATGTCGTGAATTCCTGCGCGCGGGCGCAAGGAATCGTCGAATTGCGCGGAATGACTTTTTCGGCCAGTCCGCCCATGGTTTCTACACCCAGCGACAGTGGAATCACATCCAGCAGCAACCAGTCGTCGCCAGCAGCGCGATTACCCGCCAGCAGATTGGCCTGTATTGCGGCACCGAGGGCGACCACTTTATCCGGATCGATATTGGCCAGCGGCGTTGTATGGAAAAATTCACCGACCGCTTTGCGCACATGCGGCATACGCGTGGCACCGCCGACCAGTACGACGCCGTCGATGTCGTCAGCCGACAAACCGGCATCGCGCAGCGCTTTGCGGCAAGGCGTGATGGTTTTTAACACCAGATTCTGCGTCATTTCCGAGAATTGCGCGGCGCTGATCTGCAGATGTACGCTTTCGCCTGAATTCAGTTTGGCATCGATGTAAGTGCTGGTTTTGCTGGATAAAATCTCTTTGGCTTCGCGCGCCTTGATCATCAGCGTGCTGGTATCTTCATCGGATAAAGGCGCTAACCGGGATTCCTGCAAAATCCAGCAAAACAGGCGATGGTCAAAGTCATCGCCGCCGAGCGCAGAGTCGCCACCGGTCGATAAAACTTCAAATACACCTTTGCTCATTTTCAGTATCGAAATGTCGAAAGTGCCGCCGCCGAGATCATAGACGGCATATGTGCCTTCCGACGCATTATCCAGACCATACGCAATTGCGGCGGCGGTTGGTTCATTCAGCAGCCGCAATACGTTGAGACCAGCCAGCTTGGCCGCATCTTTGGTTGCCTGCCGTTGCGCATCATCAAAATAAGCAGGAACAGTAATCACGGCACCGACTAAATCATCGCCGAGTGCATCTTCGGCTTGCTGGCGCAATGTTGCGAGAATTTGCGCGGAAACTTCTACCGGGCTTTTGATGCCGGCGACGGTTCTGAGTTGCACCATGCCTGGCGCATCGATAAAGTCGTACGGAAGATTTTCGGCGTGGCTAATATCTTTCAGGCCACGTCCCATAAAACGTTTGACTGACGCGATCGTATTTTTTGGGTCGTTACTTTGTTCCGCCTGTGCTTTAAAGCCGATGTGCGCATGTCCATTCGGAAGATAGCGTACGACAGAAGGAAGTAAAGGGCGTCCCTCTTCATCGTTTAATACTTCGGGGATACTGTTGCGTACAGTTGCGACCAGAGAGTTAGTCGTACCAAGATCAATTCCGACGGCCAGACGGTGCTGGTGTGGAGCGGTGGACATGCCGGGTTCGGAAATCTGCAGTAAAGCCATGGTGTTATATGCGTGGATGGCAAGCCATCAGATGGGCGCAAAGAATGCGCGGGTTATTCGGATTTACTCTTCCAGTGCTGCAATATCGGCGATGAATTTTTCCAAAAACATGCAGGTGCGGATATGCAACGTCGCTGCTTTGTAGTCCTGCGCATCAAGCGCTGAGCCAACTTGTTGCAGCGCTGATTTCAGTGCGTCGTGCAATTCTTTTTCGAGTGCAAGCAGGGCGCTGATGTTATTTGAATGACGCGCGTCTTCGAACGTTTCGCGCCATTCCATTTGTTGCATCAGAAATGCAGCGGGCATGCTCGTATTGGATTCAGTCTGTAAATCAACGCCCTGTAATTGACAGAGGTAGGTTGCGCGTTTCAACGGCTTTTTCAGCGTCTGGTAAGCCTCATTGGCGTGTGTCGCCCATTGCATTGCAACGCGCTTTTCTGCGTCACTTGCCTGCACAAATTTGTCCGGATGCACGGTGTTCTGGACTTCGCGATAAGCGCGGTCGAGTTGTGCGCTATCTACGGCGAACTGTTGTGGCAATTGAAACAGCTCAAAATGATTTTGCATGCTGAACCTTAAATCCGGAAGCTTTCACCGCAACCGCATTCATCCTTGACATTCGGGTTATAAAATTTAAAGCCTTCGTTCAGGCCTTCGCGCGCGAAGTCGAGTTCAGTGCCGTCAATGTAAGGCAGGCTTTTCGGATCGACAAACACCTTTACGCCGTGAGATTCAAACACCTGATCATCACTGCCGACTTCATCAACGTATTCGAGTTTATACGCCATGCCTGAGCATCCGGTAGTGCGTACGCCAAAGCGCAGGCCTATGCCTTTGCCCCGACGCTCCATATAGCGGGAAACGTGTTTTGCTGCTTTTTCTGTCAGTGTGATTGCCATGGTATTTCCAATCTCTACGGCAGCACCGCTGCCGTATTTATAGTCAAGCCTGATGCTGCGTTGTTGATACTGATTGATGCTTCGCTGCTGGTTTGTTTATTGCGCGCCGTGCTTGTTTTTGTAATCCAGCACTGCTGCTTTGATCGCATCTTCCGCCAGAATTGAGCAGTGGATCTTGACCGGCGGCAAAGCAAGTTCTTCCGCAATCGCCGTATTTTTGATTTCCAGCGCCTGATCCAGCGTTTTGCCTTTTACCCATTCGGTGACGAGCGATGATGAAGCAATCGCAGAGCCGCAGCCGTAGGTTTTGAATTTCGCATCTTCAATCACGCCATTCGCGCCCACTTTGATTTGCAGTTTCATTACGTCGCCGCAGGCAGGCGCGCCTACCATACCGGTGCCAACCGTTTCGTCGCCTTTTTCAAATGCGCCGACGTTGCGTGGATGTTCGTAGTGATCTAAAACTTTATCTGAGTATGCCATGATGATGCTCCTGAATTTTTTACTGTTCGTTCTCTCTGGTGAACAATATCACCAGAATCCGGATATGTTAATGAACGTGCTGCCTTAGTGTGCTGCCCACTGAATTGTCGAGATGTCGATGCCTTCTTTGTACATATCCCACAGTGGTGATAATTCGCGCAGTTTTTCTACTTTGGTTTTCAGCAGATTGATCGCGAAATCAATGTCTTCTTCGGTAGTGAAACGACCGATCGTAAAGCGTATCGAGCTGTGCGCGAGTTCATCGCTGCGACCCAGTGCGCGCAATACATACGACGGCTCCAGACTCGCGGAAGTACATGCGGAACCGGATGAGACGGCGATATCTTTGACTGCCATGATCAGGGATTCACCCTCAACATAATTGAAGCTGACGTTCAGATTATGCGGAACACGGTGCGCCATATCACCATTCACATAGGTTTCTTCGATTTCGTTCAGCCCTTTGGCCAGACGATCACGCATGGCACGTACATGTGCCAGCTCGCTTTGCATTTCTTCTTTGGCGATACGGAAGGCTTCGCCCATGCCTACGCATTGATGCGGAGCCAGTGTGCCGGAACGGAAGCCGCGTTCATGACCGCCACCGTGCATTTGCGCTTCGAGACGCACGCGTGGTTTGCGGCGAATGTACAAGGCGCCTATGCCTTTCGGGCCATACGTTTTATGCGCAGAAAAAGACACCAGATCGACTTTGACGTTTTCCAGATCGATTTCAACTTTGCCAGTTGCTTGTGCTGCGTCTGAATGAAAAACGATGCCTTTTTCGCGGCACAGTTCGCCAATTTCAGCGATAGGCTGAACCACGCCGATTTCATTATTCACCCACATCACCGACACCAGAATCGTATCGGGGCGGATCGCGGCTTTTAATTGCTCGACTGTGATCAGGCCATTGTCCTGCGGTTGCAGGTAGGTTGCTTCAAACCCCTGGCGTTCCAGTTCGCGCACAGTATCGAGCACGGCTTTGTGCTCGGTTTTCACCGTAATAATGTGCTTGCCTTTGGCTTTATAGAAATGCGCTGCACCTTTCAGTGCAAGGTTATTGCTTTCCGTTGCGCCGGATGTCCAGATGATTTCGCGTGGGTCAGCGTTGACCAGTGCCGCGACATTGCCGCGTGCTTCTTCAACCGCAGCTTCCGCATCCCAGCCATACATGTGACTGCGGGATGCAGGATTACCAAACTGGGCACGCAAAAACGGGATCATTTTATCGGCAACGCGCGGATCAACCGGGGTCGTCGCCGAGTAATCCATGTAAATCGGAAAATGCGGTGTTTTCAGCGTATCGAGCAGGCTTTGTTCTAAAGGGGCATTCATTCAAGACTCCAAATATTCAAGTAGCAGTGTGATTGGCATGCGGCTGACGCACGACAACGACCTGGTTTTCCGAGATTTTCTGTTTTTGCTGATTGACCAGATCCTGCAGAGAAACTGAGTCAAGATAATCGACCATTTTAGCGTTCAGCGTCGCCCATAAATCATGCGTCATACAGTGCAGGCCATTTTCATGATCGCTGCCGTGACAACTGCCTTTACCGCCGCATTGTGTGGCATCGAGTGGTTCATCAACGGCAATAATAATGTCTGCCACCGTGACCTGTTGTGCTTTGCGGGCAAGATTGTAGCCGCCGCCGGGGCCGCGTACCGACTCGACGATTTCGTGTCGGCGCAGTTTGCCAAACAGCTGTTCGAGATAGGACAGGGAAATATCCTGACGTTGGCTGATGCCGGCGAGCGTGACAGGACCCTTGTCCTGACGCAATGCCAGATCAATCATTGCCGTAACGGCAAAACGTCCTTTAGTAGTGAGGCGCATACGCTAGCTCCTGGTGCCTGAGACAGAAATTCCTGAATGCCCTGAGTTGTTGAGCATTTTGATCAAGTATAGCAAACTTGAGTAATTCTGTCAGGCAAGGGCTTTTTTTGCGATGACGGGGAAGGTGCAGCGTTTGTCACGGCTTGGCGCAAACGTCAGCGCAGATCAGGATTGTAGAAATAGCTGTTCGACTTTTTCGCGTGCCCAAGGCGTTTTGCGTAAAAACTTCAGGCTCGATTTTACACTCGGATCGGAAATGAAGCAGCGCACCGGGATTTTTTGCCCTAATACTTCCCAGCCGTACTGATCGACCAGATGGTGAAGAATTTGCTCTAGGGTAATGCCGTCGAGGCTGCGTTTTTCCATGATATATGCCAATATTTATGCTAATAAGGGGGAGTATGTGTGATTTTACGGCGAATGTCCGCGTAAAGTCTGGGCTTTTAAATATACTCACCCCAGTATATTTTGCTGATTGCAAAGGCTTTTAAGCGTCTGTGATGGACTGGGCGGCGTATTCGGCACTCTCAATCTGGTCTGTCTCATCCTGAAAAAAAGCCCCGGCAACGTAGCCGGGGCTGAAGGCTGGAGGCAAACCCTGATTCAGATATCGAAGCTGATTCCCTGCGCCAGCGGCAGCGAGTTGCTGTAATTAAAGGTATTGGTAGCGCGGCGCATATAGGCTTTCCACGCATCAGAACCAGATTCACGACCGCCGCCGGTATCTTTTTCGCCGCCAAAAGCCCCGCCGATTTCCGCACCCGACGGGCCGATATTCACATTCGCGATACCGCAATCACTGCCAGTTGCCGAGACGAAGGTTTCGGCTTCACGCATGTCGGTGGTGAAAATCGCAGAGGATAAACCTTGCGGAACCGCGTTATTCCATTCGATCGCCTGTGCCAGATACTGGTAGCGCACGATGTACAGAATAGGGGCGAAGGTTTCGTGATGCATCGCTATCGTTTGTGCTGGCATTTCAACCAAGGCAGGGCGTACGTAATAGCCGGCTTCGCAGCCGGACACAGTAATACGTTCGCCGCCGTAAACCTTGCCATGCTCGCCCACGGCGATTGCCAGCGCACTTTGCATTGCTTCAAATGCAGCGTGGTCAATCAAAGGGCCGACCAAGGTGGTTTTTTCCAGTGGCGAGCCGACAGGCAGGCCAGCGTAGATTTTCTGCAGGCGTGGCACCAGTGTGTCGTAGATGCTGTCATGCACGAATAAGCGGCGCAGGGTGGTGCAGCGTTGTCCGGCTGTGCCCACAGCGGAAAAAGTAATCGCACGTACTGCCATTTCCAGATCGGCGCTGGGAGCTACGATCATCGCATTGTTGCCGCCGAGTTCCAGTATGCTGCGCGCGAGTCGCTGCGCGCATACGGCGGCGACCTGTTTTCCCATGCGTGTGCTGCCAGTGGCGCTGACGAGTTTGATGCGTGGATCTGCGACCATGCTGGCACCGGCATCACGACCGCCGATAATCAATTCGGCTAAACCTTCGGGTGCATCGCTGCCAAATCTGGCCACGGCCTTCATGAATAAAGCGTGGGTGGCGATGGCGGTCAGCGGCGTTTTTTCTGATGGTTTCCAGATCACGCTGTCGCCGCAAACAAAGGCCAGCGCGGCATTCCAGGCCCAGACCGCGACCGGGAAGTTAAACGCTGAAATCACGCCGACCACGCCCAGCGGCAGCCATTGTTCCATCATCCTGTGCCCCGGGCGTTCCGAGGCGATGGTCAGACCATATAACTGGCGCGAAAGCCCGACAGCGAAATCGCAGATATCGATCATTTCCTGTACTTCACCCAAACCTTCCTGCAAAATTTTGCCAGCTTCGAGCGTGACGATTTTGCCCAGCGCTTCTTTGTGTGTGCGTAACTCGTCACCAAACAGGCGCACCAGCTCGCCGCGGCGTGGTGCCGGCACTTGTCGCCATTGCTGAAATGCCGCTTGTGCGCGGCTGATGCGGGCATCGATCTGCGCAGCGGAGTCGGCAGCCAGACTGGCGAGCGGCGTGCCATCGACAGGGGAAATGCTGTGCAGTTCTGTTCCCTGATAATGGCGGAGATCAACTCCCATGCTATTGAGTAAGGTGTGAAGTGTCGCGTTATCCATAATCATGATCGCTCATTTGGGTGGAAGCGGGTCTTCTTGTGGATGACCCGCTTCGGTTAAAAATAATGACGTCGCAGCAGAACGTCAGCCTGCCGGATATCAGACAGCGTAATACTGACCAAAACGGTTACTGAGGAAATCAGATAACTTCGTTTGCTCTTGTCGCACCAGTCCACGTTGTGGCAGCTTGCCGCTGACCACCAGATCCACCATCGCGCAGATGCCGGAAGCGGTTGTTAATTGTATGGCAGACAGCAACTGACCATTCACATTCTGAGCATAGATTTTTTTCGCATACGATTCTTGTTCCAGCCGGCCAGCGCGCATACCGACCACGCTGACGAATACCAGTACCACGTCTTGCTTGGTCATAGGGATGGACGTTTCCAGTACATCTTTCAGGATGGGGCGGCGTTCGATTTTGCCGAGTTCCAGATCGCGGATCAGCATTTTGACGATATCACGGTGTCCTGGGTAGCGCACGGTTTTGTAATTCAGATTTTGTACCTTGCCCTCCAGACTTTCGCAGAGTGTGCCGAGGCCGCCGGAAGTGTTAAAGGCTTCGTAGTCTATGCCGTCGAGTGAAAAGTGTTCGATTTCTTCGAGCGCCGCGGTTTCACGTAGTTGGCCATCGACGATCGCTTCACAAGGATTGCAGTATTCGTTGATCAGACCGTCAGTGCTCCAGGTCAGATTGTATTTGAGCGCATTGTTCGGAAATGTCGGCAGGGCGCCGACGCGCATGCTGACATCACGCAAGGTGTCGAAACGCTGGGCGACATCGTTGGCAACGATAGAGATAAAGCCCGGTGCCAGGCCACATTGCGGCACAAATGCAGAATGCGCTCCCTCGGCGAGCTGTTTGACGATACGTGTGCTTTCCACATCTTCGGTCAGATCGAAATAATGCGAATTTGCCTCGCGCGCAGCACCCGCAATAATGGGAGTCAGAAAATAGGGACAAGCGGACAGCGTTACCTGATGACCGCGTATCAGTTCAGTCACCGCAGCTTTGTCGCTCAGATCGGCTTGCACGATACGGGTGTGTGGAAATGCGGCCTGTTCTACATACTTCAGGCGTTGTGGGTCGCGGTCTGCCACCGTTATTTCGTAGTCGCCGGTATGCGACAACAGGTTCAGAATTGCGTCGCCGATTTTACCTGCGCCGAGCAGGATGAGTTTGCTTGTCATGATGTTCTCCAAAACCTGATTGATGTTGTAAAAAGGTGCTGGAGCAAGTGTAGATGTAAATTTTGTCAGATAATAGTAGGTAAAATATCGTCAAAATGTAGCAAAATAATTCAATATGACGATATATAAAATCAAAATGACGACATGAAGCCTGCGCTCGATGATATTGATCAGAAAATACTGGCCTTGCTGATGGATGATGCACGCACGCCGGTGACGACGATTGCCCGGCAGGTGGCGATTGCGCGCACGACCGTGATCGCCAGAATTGCAGCATTGGAAAAGCGCGGCATTATCGAAGGCTACGGCGTCAGGCTCAGTCATACGATGCGCCAGCCCGCAGTCCGGGCGTATGTAGGGATGTCGGTCGAGGCTAAATGCGCACCGTCACTGATCCGTCATTTGCAGCAATTACCGGAAACCGAAACCTTGTGCGCGGTTAGCGGAGCAATCGACTATATGCTGACTTTGCGCTGCGATACGACAGAAACGCTGGATCGTTTGCTGGATCAGATCGGTGCGATGGATGGGGTGCGGCAGACTTCCACTTCGGTCATCCTGAGTAAAAGGATAGACCGCGCCGCTTTATGATACTGCTGGAGATGGGATACTCCCGGTGAGTACGCTTAAAGAGTTAGCGTCGTTACTTGAGTCCGGCGCGATGGCATAGGGGAGTATCTTACGAAATCAGGGCTTGTTCAGGAATTACTGGATGCTTTAATCTGTGCTTTTTTATCGTAAGCACCGGTTTTTTTCGCGACGTTATTGTCAGAAAAATGGGTGTTTGACTGCTGCAGGATTTGCAAATGTACCGATGCGCGATCAACGCCACCACGATCAAGCTGAGTCTGAACTTGCGCACTTGCGCTGGCAGAGGCAGATTCCTGAGCGACGTCAACGGTGTTTCTGTCTTGCGGATTCTGCGGAATTGTCATGGATGTCATGGCCAACACGTTGCTGCAAAAGACAGTACCAGCCAGCATAGTGGCTGAAAGCAAACTCAGGAGTAGCGGTTTTTTTAACATGATTACCTGCTGATATGTGAATGCTGCAAACGGAAGTACATGCAACTATAAGGTAAGTGTTGTGACTTGCCAAACAATTTAGTGTAAATTTTTTTTCAGATCGTCAGTATAGTTGCTTACTTATACCAGCAATGCTGGCTTTTTATGCAATTTTGTTCTGGCTTGCTGGATACTTTGATCCTGGCGGTCAAATGCCAGTTTTTCTTCGGCTGTCAGGCGTTTTCCTGTAATTTCCACGGTGTGTACAGTGGATGCGGATTGCGCAAGGTCGAAAGCGATCTTCTGTTGCTCCGTCATTCTCTGGGCTGTTATTGTAACGACAGGAATCAGTGGGTCGCTGATGGCTGTTTGCTGGAATGCTGTTGTCAGTGCGATGGCTGCGGCAAATCCAGCGATGCTGAAGATGCTTAATTGTGAAGTTGTCAGTGATTTCATGGTTGTTCTCCGGTTGTTTGATTGGTGTTGCGATGGTTGTACTGTAAATAACGTCCCAACATATCGCCAGCGGGATGCGATGAAATGCAGAAAGTCAGGGTTAAAGCTAAAAAAACAACGACTGAAATGCGATGGCCTGACTGCGATTTTGTGAGCCGGGATTAGGAGTGACGTTTTACTGGAGGCGATATGCCTGAATTCAGAAGTGCTTGTCTGTGGTTGGTATTGAGTGCATTCCTGCCTGGAATGGCACAAGCACAGACATGGGGAGCGTATCCTGCGATGCCGCCAGCGGTGGTGCAGGCGGTTCAGTCGGTCAGAGATGATGCCGCCAGTGAAGCGGCAGCCCCTTTTCGCCTGTTTGAACAAACGGAACATGTGCAGATAAAGGATTGGCTGCAACGACAAAATGCACTAACGGATAGTGTGATGGCAAGGCTGGAAGGGCGCGACGCCTTGCTGGCACGCCTGCGCAGACAGATGTTGTCTGAAGTGCCGACTGTTCCCGTCACCGGGAAAGCTGCTGCGATTGAAGACATAGAAAACGCTGACAGCAGAATTTATGTGCAGGTGGGTGCGGATCAGCACAGACGCGTCATTATTCAGAGCAAGGCAGTTGGTGCTGAGCGGGTCTTGTTTCTGACCGCAGATAATGAGCAGATACAGCGCCTGTTACCCGCGCCCGACATGAGCAAACTGGGCGTACTGACACAAACTAATAACAATGGTCGTACAGAATTGCATCTCAGCATCGTCCATATCAGCGAGGGACGTCTATTGGATGATCGCATTACGCTGGCTGATGATGCTGAAAATAATGCGTTTTGGAAAACGGATAGCAAGGCAGTTTTTTATACCCGCTCTGCTGATCGCCACAACAATGGAATTCAGCAGAGAAAAACTGAAATTACGCAGCACATCATCGGCGAGCCGGTGCGCATTGATAAAGTGATGGTCGGTGCCGGTATGGCAAAACCTGTCCGCTTGTCGTCTGACGACACTGTGCGCATGAGAATCGTACCGGACGCGGCGCTGGTATTCGTTGAAGTGACGCACGCGAACGGCAAAGCAAAAAGCTATTTTTACGCAAAACAAAGTGAAGTGACTGGTGTTGGCACAGCCTGGAAGTTATTTGCGGCACCTGCGGATAAAATCGAAAGTATGGCGTTCGCCGGAGACGCAATCTATCTGCTATCGCGTAAGAAAACGACTAATGGCAGCCTGTTAAAAGTCGATTTAAAAACGCTGAAGCTGAATCAGGCAAAGCCATTGGTGAAAGATGGAGCCGCGATCTTGCATGAATTATTCGCAGTAAAAGACGCGGTGTATTGGCATGCGAGTGAAGCGGGCGTGAGTCAATTGCTGAAAGCTGACGCGAATAGCGGGAACATCAGTGCTATCGTTTTGCCTTTGCGGGGATGCGTCAGCGAAATGTCGCTGGAGCCCGCTTCCGGCCAGCTTTCTTTTATTCTGCAGTCTACCAGTGTTGCACCAGTCAGATATCGTCTTGGTAAAGACGGACAGCTTGTTTCAGTCTTGCCCGCAGGTACGGCAGCGCAGCCAACCGCCGGTATTCTGAGTAAAACTTTCTATTTGGCCGCCGCCAATGGTGAGCGTATTCCTTTAACGCTGATTTATCACGCAGGCCTGGAAATGGATGGTAGCCATCCGGCCCTACTGGTGACCGACTATGCGACGCCGCCATTCTTTGCCCCGGGGTTTGATACAAGCAGAATGGCGTGGCTGGAGCAGGGAGGTATTGTAGCGATTGCACAAATGCGTTCTGCAACAAGTGATGTTGATAGAAAAGCTGCCAGACTGGCGAAATACACTGCAGCGGACAATAAAAACGACCAAAGTGCGAAGGTGATTCTGGCGGCAGAGTATCTGATCAAGGAGGCTTATACATCACCCGGAAAACTTGCTGCAGAGGAGTTGGACTCCGGCAAGGATGCCGTGATTAAAGCGGCATTGCGTCGCCCGGATTTGTTCGCGGCGGTGCACGTGCATAACGTGCGTAGTGAGGCTTTGCCTACCGCCGATGAAAAAATCACGCCGAAAAAAAATCGCACGACTGCAGTAGAGACGGCATTCGCGTTTGATGAATTGCGTTCTGGCGTGGCTTATCCCGCGATGCTGATATCGGCTGATGCCACTGAGACTGGTGTCCCGCTGTGGATGTCTGCCAAATTAGCCGCTGGCATGCAAATACTCAGTGCCAATAAAAATCGCCCAGTTTTACTGCGAACATCGGCAAAGAGGTCTGATGCTGAAATGCAGATTGCACAGTCAGCACAGTCTGAGCGCGCTGATGCGTGGGCTTTTCTGTTATGGCAGGCCGGAGTTAAGAAGTTCTCTTTGATCGGTAGTAAATAATCGGATAGCGAAAACTTCGCGATCCGATTGTGGGCGCAGCTTATACCTTGTCAGCACGCCGCATAGTTCACAGTCACAACGTGAATGGCGAGGCCACCTAATGAGGTTTCTTTGTATTTTGCCTGCATGTCAGCACCAGTCTGACGCATCGTTTCTATCGCGTCGTCTAAAGTCACTTTGTGCTGACCGTCACCGCGCAACGCCAGTGATGCGGCGGTGATGGCTTTGACGGCACCCATGCCATTGCGCTCTATGCAGGGAATCTGTACCAGCCCGCCGATAGGGTCGCAGGTCATACCCAGATGATGTTCTATGCCGATTTCAGCCGCAGCCTCGATCTGTGCATTAGTACCGCCGAGTGCAGCGGTCAGACCGGCGGCAGCCATCGCGCAGGCGACGCCGACCTCGCCCTGACAACCTATCTCAGCGCCGGAAATAGAGGCATTTTTTTTGCACAACATACCAATCGCGGATGCAGCGAGCAAAAAGTTACGGATGCCTTGCTCAGGGTTTGACGGTTTACAGTCTTCGGCGTAATAGCGCAATACCGCAGGAATAATGCCAGCGGCACCATTGGTCGGAGCCGTCACAACACGGCCACCAGCCGCATTTTCTTCATTGACGGCCATCGCGTACAAGCTGACGCGATGCAAGCCATCGTGCGGTAACACATCTGCGCTGGAATTTGCTGCGCGCCAGAGATTCGCAGCGCGCCTCTGCACCTGCAAGCCACCAGGCAATTCACCGCTCATTTGCAAACCACGGGCGATGCAGGCTTTCATCACCGCCCAGATGTTATCAATACCCGCATTCAACTCTTCGTCATTGCAGTGACAGTTTTCGTTCGCGCGTAACATCGTCGTGATCGACAAGCCGGTGCGTTGACCATGAGCGAGTAAATCTGCCATGGTATTGAATGAGAATGGCACTGGTTTTTTAGTGTTCTTACTCTCTGCGGGAGTGGCTGTTAATTCCTCTTCAGAGTAAATAAAACCGCCGCCGGTAGAGTAGTAAGTTTTTTCAGAAATACTGCCGTCGCTGCGCGTGAGGAAAAATTTGAGACCATTCGGATGGCCGGGTAAGACTTCCTGTTTGAACCAGAGCAGATCGGTTTGCGGATCAAATGCAACGCTGTGCTGTCCGAGTAAGTTCAGCTGTCTGGTTTGCTTCAGAATGGCGAGCTTTTCTTCTACGCTTTCTGGCGCAACATCTTGCGGAGTTTCTCCCATCAGGCCAAGCAGCACCGCTTTGTCGGTGGCGTGACCGACACCTGTCAGGGCGAGTGAACCATACAGCGCAACCTGCACATTTGTTGCCAGATGCAGATCGGGTGTTTCCAGTAAAAAACGCCGGCCTGCCAGCATGGGGCCAACGGTATGAGAGCTGGAGGGGCCGACGCCAATTTTAAATAAATCAAATACACGCATGTCCATCGTCGCCACTCCAGTCTCAAATTTTATTTATGCAGCCTTGTCTAATCCTTTGGCTGCTACGGTGATATTTTTCAGCATGTCAGCGACCAGTGCATCGAGGCCGATGTTCGCTTGCCATTTCCAGTCCTTCTGTGCCTGACCGTCGTCCAGACTTTGTGGCCAGGAAGCGGCAATTGCTTGTCTGCTGTCTGGGGCGTAGTGTATTTCAAATGCAGGCAAATTTTGTTTGATTGCAGCGGCCAATTCACGCGGATTGAAACTTAAACCTGCGACATTATAGGAGGAACGTACAGAAAGTTTGGTCGGGTCTGCATCCATCAGCGAAATCGTGGCGCGGATCGCATCTGGCATATAGATCATCGGCAGCGTGGTTTCTGATTCCAGAAAACACTCATAGGATTCGCCACGCAATGCTGAATGGAAAATCGCAATCGCATAATCAGTAGTGCCGCCGCCTGGTGGAGACTTGTAACTGATGATGCCGGGATAGCGAATGCTGCGGACATCAACACCATATTTTTCGAAATAATATTCGCACAGACGTTCACCGGCGAGTTTGCTGATGCCGTAGATCGTGCTTGGATCCATGACAGTATATTGTGGTGTGTTGACCGGCGGCGTGTTCGGGCCAAACGCGGCGATGGAGGAAGGCCAGAACACTTTCAGTGGCTTTCCGGCTTCACCACGGATGCGGGCGATTTCCAGAATATTCAGCAAGCCATCCATGTTCAGTTCCCAGGCTTTCAGCGGCGCTTTTTCGCCGGTTGCCGATAATAGTGCTGCCAACTGATAAACCTGCGTGATGTTGTACTGTTCTATCACTTCGCTGATGCGAGCCGCATTCAGTACGTCGATAATTTCATAAATTTTTGCGCCGTACAGGCTGGCGGGGCTGATATCGGCCGCCACCACGTTGTCTGCGCCATGCTGCAGTGCGAGCGCTTCAACCAGCTCACTACCGATCTGACCATTCGCACCAATGACTAATATTTTTTCCATGTCGATTCCTTATTTAATCAGACCCAGTTCGCGGCCAGCTTGTGCAAAAGCAGCGAGTGCGGTGTTGAGTTGTTCTGTTGTGTGTGCGGCTGACAGCTGGACACGAACCCGTGCTTGTCCCATTGGCACGACCGGATAGAAGAAGCCGGTGACAAACACGCCGAGCTCATACAAGCGAGCGGCAAATTCTTGCGCAACTGGCGCATCGAACAGCATGACCGGAACGACAGGGTGCGTACCCGGTTTAATCGTGAATCCAAGTGCCACGATTTCGCGGCGGAAGTGCTCGGTATTCGCATGCAGACGATCCCGTAGTTCTGTTGAAGAAGACAGACGTTGCAATACCGATAAAGAGGCACCGGCGATTGAGGGCGCAAGCGTATTCGAGAACAGGTAAGGGCGTGATTTCTGACGCAGGGTGTTGATCACTTCTTTGCGTCCCGCTGTAAAGCCACCCATCGCACCGCCCAATGCTTTGCCCAGCGTGCCAGTGATGATGTCGATGCGCCCGATCACATTGTGATGCTCATGCGTGCCGCGACCGGTCTTACCCATGAAGCCGGAGGCATGACATTCGTCTATCATCACCAGTGCATCATATTTGTCTGCCAGTGCGCAGATTTTATCGAGCTGGGCAATCGTACCGTCCATCGAAAATACACCGTCAGTGACGATGATACGATGGCGTTTATCTGCAGCAGCTTGCAGTTGCGTTTCCAGATCAGTCATGTCGTTATGTGCATAGCGATAACGTGCCGCCTTGCATAAACGGATGCCGTCGATAATCGATGCGTGATTCAGTGCGTCGGAAATGATGGCGTCATTTTCATCAAACAGGGGTTCAAACACACCGCCGTTAGCATCGAATGCGGCAGCATACAAAATGCAATCTTCGGTGCCGAGAAATTCTGCGATCGCTTTTTCCAACTGCTTGTGTACCGTTTGCGTGCCGCAGATGAAACGTACCGATGACAAGCCATAGCCAAATTGTTCTGTTGCAGCAATGGATGCCTGCACCATCGCTTCGTCGCCAGACAGTCCCAGATAGTTATTTGCGCACAGGTTGATTAACTGGCGACCATCGTCGCAAGTGACAACCGCACCCTGACGCGACGCAATCACGCGTTCTGATTTGTACAAACCTTGCTCGCGTAAATTGTTCAGATTTCCCGCTAAATTGCTGATGAAGTGTTGTCTGGATGTAGTCTGGCTCATGATAGTCTCGGTAATTGCTGTGGCTGACGGGTTTCTGCTGTTAGACTGGAAAAAGGAAATTTTTTAACTTGTTTAGAATAAATTAAAAAATTCAATATCTGGAACGCAAATTCGATATATCGAATATTAAGCATTAATTTTTAATGATGCAAGAGCCTTTATGAAAAAAGTTTTATCAAATACGCCGCCAGAAGTAGGCGCAACCTTGCAGAAGTTGCGTCTCGACCGCGGCCTGACGCTGGAAGATTTGTCGCGCACCGCGGGGGTTTCCAAATCGATGCTATCGCAAATTGAACGTGAAAAAGCGAATCCCACCATTGCCGTTGCGTGGCGACTGGCAAATGCACTGGGCGTGACGATGGCTGAGCTGTTGTCGTCGGAAGTGCCGCAGCAGGATGTGATCCGTTTGCTGGAGTCACACGAAACACCGACACTCTCCGGTGAACACGCTGGCTATGTTTTACGGATTCTTGGCCCTATGGATCTGGCCGGTAAATATGAATGGTACGAGTTAATGCTGGCACCCGGTGGTGCCTTGGTATCGAATCCACATGATCCAGGCACGACTGAACATCTGACGGTGCTGCAGGGCAGTGTCGAAATTGAAGTGGACAACACACGCAAGAAAGTTAAAGTCGGTGCCACGGCTCGTTACGAAGCCGACAAAAGTCACGCCATCAGAAACACAGGTAAGACTGAAGCAAAAGCGTTGATGGTGGTGATACATCGTTGATGCAGCACCTTGCCAGCTATTGTTGAGAGTGTTACAGCAAGAGCGCCGCGTTGCACTGTCGATTTACCGCTGGTTTGCGGACATTGATAACGGGCGCTTTGTGAATTGACCTGATCAGAAATTTTCCCCATCAGAGCGGTAGCGCAGGTGGTCAAAAAATTAAATTTTAGTAACAAAATGCAATATTGATCTGGATCAAAGCGCTTACTTTGATAAGCTCAGGTCATATTATTGAAAAAGCATTTTTAAACAGGAGTGTTGTATGTCGCAAACGCAACCGGGGTGGTTTGCTAAAGAGCGCACGATCGCAGGCGAGGGTTTTAACCGCTGGTTGGTGCCGCCGGCCGCACTAGCGATACATTTGTGCATAGGCATGGCGTATGGCTTTTCGGTGTTCTGGTTGCCTTTGTCGCGTGCCATCGGGATTAAGAATCCGGTCGCCTGTCCGCAGGATATGAGTTTGCTGGCTGAGTTGTTCGCCAGCGATTGCGACTGGCGTATTTCTACTCTGGCGTGGATGTACACCTTGTTTTTTGTGTTTCTCGGCAGTTCGGCCGCTTTATTCGGTAAGTGGCTCGAGCATGCCGGGCCACGTAAGGCAGGCATCGTGTCTGCGCTCTGCTGGTGTGGTGGTCTGGTCATTTCTGCTTTTGGTATTTATATCCATCAAATGTGGCTGATGTGGCTGGGTGCCGGTGTGATCGGCGGTATCGGGCTGGGTCTTGGCTACATTTCGCCAGTCTCTACTTTGATTAAATGGTTTCCTGATCGTCGCGGTATGGCAACGGGCATGGCGATTATGGGTTTTGGTGGCGGCGCGATGGTGGGGGCTCCGCTGGCCGATTGGCTGATGCGTTTCTATGCGACGCCGGTGTCCGTCGGTGTATGGGAAACCTTCCTGACGATGGCGGCGATTTACTTTGTCTTTATGCTTGCCGGTGCTTTTGCTTATCGTGTGCCAGCTTCCGGTTGGGCACCGGTAGGCTGGGCGCCAGCGGCGACCCAGATCAGCAATGTCATGATTACCAGTCGCCATGTTCATCTGGAAAAAGCGTGGAAGACCCCACAATTCTGGCTGATATGGAGTGTGCTGTGCCTCAATGTTTCTGCGGGGATTGGCATCCTGGGTATGGCATCGCCATTATTGCAGGAGGTGTTTGGCGGTAAGTTGATTGGTGTTGACGTTGCTTTCAATGATCTGACCGCGGCACAAAAAACGCAGATCGCAACTATTGCGGCAGGCTTTACCGGTTTGCTGTCCTTATTCAATATCGGCGGGCGGTTTTTCTGGGCTTCGTGTTCCGATTACCTGGGCCGTAAGGCAACCTATTTCATTTTCTTTGTTCTTGGGTTCGTTTTGTATGCGTCCATCCCCAGTGCAGGTAAGGCTGGCAGCATGGCGCTGTTCGTGCTGGCGTTCTGCATAATTTTATCGATGTACGGCGGCGGATTTGCTACGGTACCTGCATATCTGGCAGATATGTTTGGCTCGCAAATGGTGGGTGCAATTCATGGCCGCTTGCTGACGGCATGGGCAACGGCTGGTGTGCTGGGCCCTTTGCTGATTACGTATATCCGCGAATACCAGATTGCTCAAGGCGTACCAAAAGCACATGCTTACGACGTCACGATGTATATCCTCGCCGGATTGTTGGTGCTTGGTTTTGTCTGCAATTCAATGATAAACCCCGTGGAGCCGGAGAATTTCATGAGCGACGAAGAGCTGGCATTGGAACGTAAGCTCGCACATGATCGCAGCGTTACCGTTACTGACAACGGCGTTGCCCCGGTTGCCAGCGTATCCAGCCATCCTGTCTTGCTGATTGCAGGGTGGGCGGCGGTCGGCATTCCTATGCTGGCAGGAATCTGGATCACCTTTCAGAAAGCCGTTGTGCTGTTTAAGTAACGGACTGGCGCAGAGGTTCTGATGGATAAAAAGGTCATACAAGTCTATACCCAGCCTGCTGGTGGCTGGGGCGCTCTGAAAAGTGTGGCGCAACAAATTCTTGAGCAGGGTAATCCTGCCAAGGGCGCACGCACGCTGTTATCCGCGAATCAGCCTGATGGATTTGATTGTCCCGGCTGCGCTTGGCCGGATGCCGATCACACATCAACCTTTGAATTTTGTGAAAACGGCGCTAAGGCGGTTGCTGCGGAGTCAACCGCGCGACGAGCCACGCCGGACTTGTTTGCTGACTACACCGTGACCCAGCTTGCTGAAAAAACAGATTACTGGCTGGAAGCGCAGGGGCGTCTGACACATCCACTGGCTTATGACAGGGTTAGCGATAAGTATCTGCCAGTGTCGTGGGATACCGCGTTTGAATTAATTGCCATGCATTTGCGTGCTCTGCCGACGCCAGACGATGCGATTTTTTATACCTCTGGTCGTACCAGTAATGAGGCCGCATTTTTGTATCAGCTGTTTGTGCGTGAATTCGGTACAAATAATTTTCCTGATTGTTCAAACATGTGTCACGAACCTTCCGGATATGCGATGCGTGAGGCCATCGGAACTGGCAAGGGTACGGTGTTGTTAGCTGATTTCCAGAAAGCGGATGCCATTCTGATTTTTGGACAGAATCCAGGTACGAATCATCCGCGTATGCTTGGTGAGTTACGCGCAGCAGCAAAGCGTGGCGCCGCGATCATGTCATTCAATCCTTTGCGTGAACGTGGTCTGGAAAAATTTCAGAATCCGCAAGATATGTCTGAGATGCTGGGCGGCAAAGTGACGGCAATTTCCTCGGATTATTTTCAGCTCAACATTGGTGGTGACCTCTCCGCCGTTAAAGGCATGATTAAGTGTGTGCTGGAGGCTGATATCGTCGCGCAGGCCAACGCTCAGCCGCGTGTGATCGACGTCACGTTTATTGCAGAGCATACGGCGAATTTTGAAGTTTTTGCGGCGGATGTGCTGGCCGAATCCTGGGATGTGATCGTCAATGAATCCGGGCTGGATAGAGTGCAGATACAGCGTGCTGCTGACAGTTACATGGCGGCAGGCAAGGTGATTGCGTGCTGGGGAATGGGAATCACGCAGCATAAGCATTCGGTGGCGACGATACAGATGATATTGAATCTGCTGCTGCTACGCGGCAATATCGGCAGGCCGGGTGTCGGCCCATGTCCTGTACGCGGGCACAGCAATGTGCAGGGCGATCGCACAATGGGCATCAATGAAAGACCGAAGCGGGCTTTTCTTGAACGTCTTGGTAAAACGTTTGATTTCGCTCCGCCGCTGGAAGATGGTTACGACACTGTCAGCGCAATTCAGGCGATGCTCGACAGTCCGGATAAAGTGTTCTTTGCCATGGGCGGTAACTTTGCCACGGCGACGCCGGATACACCATTGACCCATCGCGCTTTGCAAAACTGCGCACTGACCGTGCATGTCACAACCAAGCTCAATCGCAGTCATCTGGTTTGTGGTCGTGAGGCCTTGATTTTGCCTTGTCTTGGCCGCACCGAAATCGATATTCAGGCCAGCGGGCCGCAAGCGGTGACGGTGGAAGATTCGATGAGCATGGTGCATTTGTCGTCTGGCATCAACCCACCGGCATCGCCAGATTTATTATCGGAACCCATGATCGTAGCGCGGCTGGCGATGGCAACTTTAGGTGAAAAAAGTAAAACCGATTGGATGGGGCTGGTTGCTGATTACGACCGCATCCGCGACAAAATAGCGCTGGTATTTGATGAGTTTACCGACTTTAATGCGCGCGTTAAAGTGCCGGGCGGATTTCATTTGCGTAATTCTGCCGGTGAGCGGGAATGGCTGACTGCATCAGGGAAAGCCAATTTCTATGCGCATCCGGTACCGACTGATCTGCCAATTCATCAGGCGCGTGAGCAGCGTGATTCGCCGGTATTTAACCTCGCAACGATGCGCTCTCACGATCAGTACAACACGACCATTTATGGTTTGAATGATCGCTATCGCGGCGTGTTCGGCGAGCGTCGTGTTTTATTTATTCATGCGGAAGATATTGCTGCCATCGGCATGCAGGCGGGTGACTGGGTGGATATCGAAAGCCTGTCTGACGATGGCATCCGGCGTCAGGTAAAGCGGTTTATGCTGGTTGAATACAATATTCCACGCGGTTGTCTGGCGGCTTATTTCCCTGAAACGAACGGGCTCGTTCCACTCTCCAGTTTTGCAGATCACGCCCGCACACCGACCTCGAAATCGATTCCTGTGATCTTACATCCGCATCTGGCTGGTCATGAATAATGAAGCGGTATTGATGAATCCAGCATCGTCAACCTTGGCTGATGCTTTACTACATGAGCTGGCATTGAGCAGTACCCCCGTTCCCGTCCTGCGTCTGACCAAGCGCTTACGTGTGCGCCTGAGCAGCTTGCTGCGTTGCGTCGCCTATCTGGGTGAGGACATTATCGCTGGCAACCCCGGTCCTGGTTGGGTGCGGCTACATCAGGATGGCGACAGAACCTTGTTGAGTCTGACACAAAAAGGTCGTGATAAATGGCAACAGGAAAAATGACAACAGAAACGCTGAATCCGCCGGATATATTTGCGCGCGGCAGCCGTGAAATGACTGTGGATCAACATAAGTTTGCCGATGGATGGTTCTTGCAAACCAGCGACAGTATTGCTGAGGAAGTGCCGGTTGCGCTGGTCTTTAATGGCATTTCACATGCGGTGATGATGGCGACGCCGCTGGATCTGGAGGATTTTGCAATCGGCTTCAGTCTGGCGGAGCGTATCGTCGATCAGCATTCGCAGATTTACGATATTGTGGTGGTCAGCAATACCGCGATACTCGGCATTGAACTGCAGATACAGATCGCCTCTGAATGTTTTGTCAGACTCAAAAATAAACGTCGTAGCCTGTCGGGCAAAACCGGCTGTGGCCTGTGCGGTCTTGAAAGCTTGCAGTCATTGGATCTTGCCACACCGCGTCTGAATGCTGATCATCGTGTCAGTAAAGCAGCACTGGCCAAAGCGTTTGGGCAACTCAGCAGCAAGCAGGTGTTGAATGCGGCTACGGGATCTATGCATGCGGCCGCATGGGCAGATCTGGATGGCGACATCCTTTGCGTGCGGGAAGATGTCGGTCGCCACAATGCGCTGGATAAACTGATCGGTGGATTGCGTTGTGAGCGCGGTGAGGTTCCCGATATTCGTGATTCTGTTGCGGGAAACGCATGGGCAGCCGGTTTCGCGATCATGAGCAGCCGCGCCAGTTACGAGTTGCTGCAGAAATCGGCGCGGGCAGGCATCAGTATACTGGCGACGATTTCTGCCCCGACCAGCTTAGCCATCAGCATGGCGGAATCAGCCGGTATCTGTCTGATCGGTTTTGTCCGCGAACATGGCTTTGTTGTGTACACCCATCCGCAACGCCTGCAAGCTGGAAGTGCATGATGCTGTTGCATTGTAAAACTGTACTTAGCTGTTACGGCAGTTCATCGTCTGATTCGTGTTACTGACTGCCGCACCGTAACAACGCCAGACTTACTTTCATTCGTTTTGCCTGGGTTTTGAGGGGGTAAGGGCGATATAATAGATGGAAAATTCATCTAACCTCTTAATATACTTCAGTCATCTTATGCAATACGCTTCAACCCGCGGACATGCCGCCGCACAAAATTTCTCAGAAATTCTCTTAGGTGGTCTGGCGCCGGATGGCGGATTGTATTTACCCACCAGTTACCCGCAAGTCAGCGGTGCTGAACTGGATGCATGGCGCGGTCTGTCATACGCCGGTCTGGCGTTTGAAGTGCTGAAAAAATTTGCGACTGATATTCCGGCAGACGACCTGAAAGCGATTGTTGAAAAAACCTACACCGCTGATGTGTATCGCAATGCGCGTCAGGGTGAAGACGCAGCGCAGATCACACCCTTGCGCGTGCTCGAAGATAAAGATGGCCGCAAGCTGATCCTGCAAGCCTTGTCGAATGGCCCGACGCTGGCGTTCAAGGATATGGCGATGCAATTGCTCGGTAATCTGTTTGAATATGCGCTGGCAAAAAAACAAGCGGAACTGAATATTTTTGGTGCCACTTCCGGCGATACCGGCAGCGCAGCTGAATATGCAATGCGTGGCAAAAAAGGCATACGCGTTTTCATGCTGTCGCCGCATAAAAAAATGAGCGCGTTCCAGACCGCACAAATGTTCAGCCTGCAAGATCCGAATATTTTTAATATCGCGGTCGAAGGCGTGTTTGACGATTGTCAGGATATGGTGAAGGCCGTTTCCAATGATCTGGCGTATAAAGAACGCCAGAAAATCGGCACAGTCAATTCGATTAACTGGGCACGTGTGGTCGCGCAAGTGGTGTACTACTTCCGTGGCTACCTGAGTGCAACGAGCAGTAATGCGCAAAAGGTGTCGTTCACTGTGCCTTCGGGTAATTTCGGCAATATCTGTGCCGGACACATCGCACGCATGATGGGTTTGCCGATTGATAAGCTGGTCGTGGCAACCAATGAAAATGATGTGCTTGATGAGTTTTTCCGCACAGGTGTGTATCGTGTGCGTAAATCAGCTGAAACCTGGCATACCACCAGCCCGTCGATGGACATTTCCAAAGCCTCGAACTTTGAACGCTTTATTTACGATCTGCTCGATGGCGATGCAGACCGGGTGAAAGCCTTGTTTGGCAAAGTAGAAACAGCGGGCGGTTTTGATTTGTCTGGTCAACCTGGCAGCGATGGCGACGAGTTCAAAAAGGTGGCCCGTTTCGGTTTTCAATCAGGCAAATCGGTGCATGCAGACAGGTTGAACACGATACGTCAGGTTGAAAAAAATTACGGCATCACTATCGATACGCATACCGCCGATGGTATCAAGGTCGCGCTGGAGCATATAGAAACCGGTGTGCCTATGATCGTGCTGGAAACTGCCTTGCCAGCGAAATTCAATGAAACCATCCGTGAAGCGCTGGGGCGCGATGCGGAACGTCCAGCCGGTTTTGAAAACATTGAAGCACTGCCGCAGCGCTTTGACGTGATGACGGCCGACGTGGAAAAAATGAAAGCGTATATCGCGGCGAACACCGGTTTGTAATTGCTTTCTAATAGGTTTGTAACTTCTGCTGATTGCCTGTTTATTGATGCGCCTTTCCGCAGGTTTTTGCCTGCTGAGGCGCATTTTTTTGAGAGTGTATTTTTTTCGACTGAGATTTTGTTTTTTGGGGTTTGTATGTGAGGGCTGATCAGCGGGAGCGGAAAATGTCCCGCAAGTGGTTCAGCAACCGCGACCCGAACACATTGATCAGCAAACCTCCCATCACGATCAGTGCACCGGCGATCTGCAACGCGCTGAGCGCCTCGCCGAGTAATACCCAGGCGGCAGTCAGGCCGATCACCGGCACCATCAAAGTCAGTGGCGCGACCATGTGCGTGGGCAAACTAGCCAGTAATCGTCCCCACAAAGTGTAGCCCGTCAGGGTGGCGGCGAACGCCAGATAAACAATGGTCAGCGCCGATGGCAGACTCATATTCATCAGGCTGTGACTGATCTGATCGGGGCCTTCAAACCAGAGTGACAGCAGGAAAAAAGGAATCACCGGCACCAGTGCGCTCCATGAAACCAGACTCAGTACGGCTGTCGGGCCGATTTTCTTACTGATCACATTGCCGCTTGCCCACGAAATGGCGGCGCAAATGGTCAGTGCAAAACCCGCTAAGGTGACCTGACTGGCCGAACTGGCGATGCTGGCGCTGCCGAGCAAGACCAGCCCTGTGCTGGCAATCAGCATCCCCAGCAGGTTGCTGGGGCGCAGCTTGTCGCCAAAAACGAGCGCCGATAAACCCACCGTAAAAAAAGCCTGCGCCTGTAACACCAGTGATGCAAGACCCGCTGGCATGCCTATCGCCATGGCGGAAAACAGAAAAGCGAATTGCCCCAGACTGATCGTCATCGCATACGCCACTAACAGTTTCAGAGACACTTTCGGACGCGGTAAAAACAGTATCGCCGGAAAAGCAACCAGCATAAAACGCAGCGTTCCCATCAGAAATGGCGGAATGCCGCGCAGGCCGATTTTGATGACGACGAAATTCATCCCCCACAAAAACACCACGATCAATGCCATCAGAAGGTGGCGGGGGCTAAGGCTGTTCTGCGACATATCGTCCGTCAAAAAAGGTGGGGAAGGTGGAGGGCTGCTTTCAGGTAGCTTCTGGTTCTGCTTATTTGAAAGTCAGCGTGTCAGCGTTGATCCGCAGCGCGTCCTTGCAAACGTTGCAGCAACTCTTGATGCGCAGCCAGATCAACTGGGCGGTATTTTCTGGCGGTGCTTGCCGGATAATTTGCCAGATCATTGCCGCCTTTCCAGTTCTGCGCCGGACGCACCGGGCGCGGGCTGAAACCTCCGCCGCAATTCGGGCAAACGTTATGCAATATCGTCTCTGCACAATCAGCACAAAAAGTACATTCAAAACTGCAAATCCGCGCATTGCTCGCGGCAGGCGGTAAATCGGTATCGCAATGTTCACAGCCGGGACGAAGTTCTAACATGATGATCAAAATGGTAGTTTCGAAAGTATGCGTTCAGCATAACAGCCTCTGTTGGCGATAAAAACATTTTTGCTTGTCTTTTACGGTCACCTTTAGTGTATGTGTATTTTTTGTCGATGTGCCTGATCCATGATTCTTATTTTTGTATCTGGACGATCAGATCGTATGTGGCGTGCAACTTCGCTCAGGACGTAGTTAAAACAACAGATAAATAGAGATATCATCAAATTACGAAAAGCTTCGTATATAATTACGATGAATTTCGTAATTAATATTTTGGAATGTGACTATATGAATCCTCCCACCCCTGCTGAGCTAGAAATTCTTGCCATTTTGTGGCGATTAGGTGAAAGTAAAATCCAGGCGGTAAATGATGAACTTTGCCAAATACGCCCTGTTGGTTACACAACTACTCTCAAGACCATGCAGATCATGGAGCAAAAAGGTTTGCTTGGGCGGCGGAGGGATGGTAGGAGTCATATTTACTACCCGCTTGAAAATCAACAATCGACCCAAGTGTCGTTGCTCGAGCGCCTATTGAATAGTGCATTTGCCGGATCGAAGACAGCGCTAGTGATGAGTCTCTTTGGAAATCAAGCTGTGAGTAAAGGTGAAGTCCTGGAGTTAAAAAAATTCCTGAATCAGCTTGAATCTTCCTCTCCAACAGATACTCAGCCTCGGAGCTCATTGAGTGCCCGTTTAATTGAAGACAAGGGAGGAAAATGATGAGTGTCGATGCCGAAACGATTTCTTCCATTGTTTTTGCATTGGGATGGACCGTCATTCATTCAATATGGCAGTGTAGTTTGATTGCTCTATTGGCGCTGGCAATTTCACAATTGACGGCGCTAAATAATTCCAGCCTGCGTTGTAATCTATACAGTCTTAGTATGGTGATTTGCGGAGCATGGAGCACACTCACTTTTTCTCAGTTGTATAAATCACGCGTTACACAAGACATAATCGCCCCAACGACAGGTCGTTTGAGCGAAACAATGGCTGCATGGTCAGCAAGTGAGTTGCCAGTTGAAATGCGCTTTCTGGTTTGGATAGCACTGTTCTGGGTCGTCGGCATCCTATTTTTTCTGATGAAATTAGTCACTGAAGTAATACGTAGCTGGCTATTGAAGCGGCAAAGTACAGAGATACGCAACGCCGAATGGCAGATCGCATTGGCACGATTAAAAAAGAATATCGGCGTAAGTAGAGATGTTGCTATTCGCTTGTCTCAGAAATTATCTATTCCATGTGTTGTCGGTTACTTTAATCCCATCATACTGTTGCCAAGCAGTGTATTTCTCGGTTTGAGTCCGCTGCAAATTGAGATGATTATCCTTCATGAATTGGCACATATCAGACGCAACGACGTCCTGATTAACTATGTGCAGATTGTGTTGAAAATCGTGTTCTTTTTTAATCCAGCATTGCTTTATCTTTCACGCTGCATCGATCTGGAGCGTGAGCATGCTTGCGATGATTTGGCGGTTCAGGCTTGCGGCGACGCTTTTTCATATGCGCGGACCTTGCAAGCGTGCGCGGAAATGAATTTATTGGTGTCGCATCAAGTCGCCTTTGGGAGTCAACTTTTTGAAAGGAACACGATGTTAAAGCAGCGCGTATTTCGTTTGTTTATGAGGGAAGTCAAATCGCAGCATGGCTTCAAAAAAACAGCCAGTGTTTTTGGTTTGCTTGTCTTATCTCTGACAATTACTAGTTGCAGCTTGTTGAAGTTGAATGAAGCTGATCTTGATATTCGTGGTAAAGGAGTGCGTTTTGAGATATCCATCAAGAGAAATGGTGAAATTCTGGCACAACCCGTACTGTTGTCTGAATTTGGTCAAAAAGCCAGTGTCGAAGTAGATAATCAGATAAAGATAGTCAGCATAGCGCAAAAACCTCAAGGTCAGCGTTCATATGTGGAATCGCTTATTTATCAAAACGGAGACAAGGGTTGGATTCTCATTCAGCAACTAGATATGTCTGCTGCTATTGCACAAACCCCCTCATTTGAATACACAACCCCAGACAAGCAATATCGCATCGTTATTAAACCGAGACTTGCAGATATTCCGCGCTAAGCAATTCATTTGGTTGCATCATGCGCGAAGCATTACGACGATTTTCTGCCGACTTTGTGAGGTTGAGAATTGCTCCTTGCCTGTCGATTTTTCGTGCCGATAAAATCAGTTCGACATGAAAAAAATCTGACTCATCAATAAAAATATGTGGTCATTTGATATTGCACGTTGAATTCTCAGGAAGAGTGCGCTCGTATGCGGTGGGGTACGGGTGTATTGCTCAAAAATAATACTCCCTGGAGTATGTTTTAAGCGCCTTATTTTATGCTGACAATAAGGCGAAAATTGCACATACTCCCTTCTTTTCTTGTTTTTTTGAAGTTTCCTGCGATGCGTGCAACATGCTTTGCGCTGGTCAGATGCGAGGTCATGCCGACCATCCATAGTCGTATGTCATAAGGTGAATGATGATGCGTAGCTACCCATACCGAATCCTGAATGTGTTTGCTGAGTCTGATTTTGGTGGTAATCCTTTGTGTGTGTTTGAACATGCCGAAGGCTTATCGGATGCTGAAATGCAGGCGCTGGCTTTGCAGTTCAATTTATCGGAAACAACGTTTATTCTGCCGTCCGACACAGCAACAGCACGCATGCGGATTTTTACGCCGGGCACAGAAATGGCGTTTGCCGGTCATCCCAGCATCGGTACTGCGCATGTCGTCTCTGCGCTTTGTCATGTGGGAGATGCAGCTGGAGATGCGCTGACGCTGGAATGTAAAGCGGGAATAGTGCCGCTGAACCTGCGTGATCAGGTCTGGGCGTTTGCCGCGCCGCAGGCGGTGCAGACGCGCGAGTGTGAGGTGAGTCCGGCAGAAATTGCCCGCTTGCTGGGCTTACGCGAAGACGACTTATTGTCAGCGCCGCTGTGGGTGAGTACCGGGTCTGATCAATTATTAGTTGCTCTGAAAACACCGGATGCAGTGCGTCGCGCGCGACCGGATGCCGCTTTACTGGATACCTGGCCTGTAAGCAGTCTGGGGCGGCGCACTGCGTATCTCTTTGCGTTTGACGCTGCTTTCGGTGCGGATGCGGCAAGCCGCCAGCCGGTGACTGCACGTTATTTCTTTGTCCGCCCTGAAGGTGGTGTTGGTGAAGACCCCGCGACCGGCTCTGCCTGCGCCAATCTGGGCGGCTGGTGGCTGACGTCAGGGCGTGATCTACCCGCCAGCCTCGTGGTGGAGCAGGGCGTGCAAATGCGACGCCCTAGCCAGTTGTATCTGGACGTGGCGCTTGATAAAACGATCAGGGTCGGCGGCAAAGTTGTAGAAATCGGTCGCGGCATGATTCAAATCAGCTAAAAAGACGGCAGAATCCGCAGAAAGCACGGGAAGTGTTTCTGGAAATCCTTTAAAATAGCGACTTCATTCAAATGCAGTCAGTGGAGCGCCGCCTCAAGCGCCGGTGCTGAGCCCACTACAGGATATTCCCCTATGAGCATGTCAAATACATTAGAAATCGTCGCAGAATTGCGCGCTGGACGCATGGTGATTCTGGTTGACGAAGAAGACCGTGAAAATGAAGGTGATCTGGTGATGGCAGCGGAATTCGTCACGCCGGAAGCGATTAATTTTATGGCGAAATATGGCCGTGGCCTGATCTGCCTGACATTGACAGAAGAACGTTGCGATGAGCTGAACCTAGCCATGATGACCAGCCGCAACGGCACCTCGTTCGGCACCAATTTTACGGTATCGATTGAAGCCGCAGAAGGCGTGACAACGGGTATTTCCGCCGCAGACCGCGCCCGTACTGTGCAAGTGGCGGTGGACAAGAAATCGACTGCGCATGACATCGTGCAGCCAGGTCACGTGTTCCCGTTAAAAGCACAAAAGGGCGGCGTGCTGATGCGTGCCGGCCATACGGAAGCTGGTTGCGATCTGACTGAAATGGCGGGGCTGACACCAGCTTCTGTGATCTGCGAGATCATGAAGGACGACGGCACGATGGCACGTTTGCCTGATCTGATCGAATTCGCTAAAGAACATCAACTGAAAATCGGTACGATTGCTGATCTGATTCATTACCGCAGTCAGACTGAAAGCATCGTCGATCGCGTTGCCGAACGTAAGATGGATACAGTGCATGGCAGTTTTCAGGCGGTGGTGTATCGCGACAAACCAAGCGGATCAGCGCATCTGGCTTTGATCCACGGTGATATTTCGGCAGAAAAAGAAACGCTGGTGCGCGTCCATCAGCCGGTATCGATACTTGATCTGCTGGAAAGCAAGGCGACCACGCATTCATGGAATATCGCGGCGGCGATGCAGACGGTGCAAGCGGCGGATTCCGGCGTCATCGTGTTGTTAAATTGCGAAGAAACTGCCGAGCAAATGTTTGATCAGTTTAAAGCGCTGCAAACGCCAGACAGCCGCCCTGCGACTGGTCGCGCTGCCCGCATGGATTTGCGTAACTATGGTATCGGCGCACAAATTTTGAAAGATGTTGGTGTACGTAAGATGAAGCTGTTGGCCAGTCCGCGTAAAATGCCTTCAATGACAGGGTTTAATCTGGAAGTAGTCGGTTACATGGATAAGCCGGAAGCAGCGCAATAATATTGTCGTCGTGCTCAGTTGTTTCTGGTTTCTAGTTTTTGTTAACCATCCCATTCAGGCGCGTCAGCGCGAGAGAGAATATTATGACAGTAGGACATTACGAATCAAATCTGGACGGCGCGGGTGTACGCGTCGGTATCGTGCAGGCACGTTTTAACGAAGTCGTCGGCAATGGCTTGCTGACAGCTTGTCTTGCTGAACTCGCACGTCTTGGTGTGATGAACGAAGATATTTTGCATGTCACTGTACCGGGCGCACTGGAAGTGCCGTTGGCATTGCAAAAGCTGGCTGAAACCAATCAATTCGATGCGTTGATCGCGTTAGGTGCTGTTATCCGTGGCGAGACTTACCACTTTGAGTTGGTATCGAATGAATCCGGTGCCGGCATCACCCGTGTTGGTCTGGATTCCGGCATTCCTATCGCGAATGCGATTCTGACGACAGAAAACGATGAACAGGCAGAAGTCCGCATGTTTGAAAAAGGCACAGATGCGGCACGGGTCGCAGTTGAAATGGCGAATCTGACCCTGGCGCTTGAAGAATTGGCAGAAGCCACAGAAGAAGTCGATTACGACGCTTAAGTTGTGTTCAGGCCGGCTTGCATCTGTATTGATGCAGGTTCGGCGCTGACACCGCAGTTGAAGAACAAGTAAGATCAAGCAAGAATTCAGCAAGAGAAAATATGAATAATAATTCCATACACGCCAATCCAAGTAAAAGCCGTTCACCACGTCACCGCGCGCGCGAGTTTGCGTTGCAAGGCCTGTATCAATGGCTGTTGAATAATGAAGATTCCGGCGTGATTGATGCGCATATTCGTCAGGCACATGGCTTTGATAAAGCGGATCGTGAGCATTTTGATGCCTTGTTGCATGGCGCGATCAATAATTCCATCGCCTTGCGCGAAGATTTTGCACCGTTGATTGACCGCACGATTGCTGAATTGTCACCGATAGAACATGCAGTTTTATTGATCGGTGCGTATGAGCTCAAAAATCATGTAGAAATTCCTTACCGTGTCGTGATTAATGAAGCGGTAGAGTTGACCAAATCTTTTGGTGGCCTTGATGGTCATAAATACGTCAATGGTGTTTTGGATAAGCTGGCCGCTAAATTGCGTCCGAACGAGGTCGCTGCGAAGTAATTCTTTATATTCCGGTAACACAGATCACACCGCCTCTTTTCTACGAAAGAAAACAGGCGGTTTTTTTTCAGGGTTTCATTTGTATGCATAATAATCTCGCCTCCCGTCTCGATCATATTGCCCCGTTTCATGTCATGGAGTTGATGAAGATGGCTTCGATGCTGGAAGAGCAGGGGCGTCATCTGATTCATATGGGGATAGGCGAACCGGATTTTACGGCGCCGCAGACAGTAATTGATGCTGCAGCTAAAGCGATGTCAGATGGACGTTTGCAATATACGTCCGCTCTCGGCCTGCCTGCTTTGCGCGAAGCCATTGCGACGTATTACTTGCAGCAATACGGTCTGACGATTCCGGCTTCACGCATTATTGTGACTGCCGGAGCCTCGGCTGCGCTGTTGCTGGCATGTGCGGCCTTGGTTGAGCCAGGCAAAGAAGTCTTGATGCCAGATCCTTGTTATCCATGTAATCGCCATTTTGTTGCGGCGTTTAATGGTCAGGCGAAACTGGTGGCGAGCGGCGCCGAGGATCGATTTCAGCTTTCCGATCAGATGGTGCGTCAGAACTGGGGTGACAATACCAGCGGCGTATTGCTGGCGTCGCCATCCAATCCAACGGGCACCTCGATCAGCACCTCCGAGTTGAAGGCAATCATTGCCAGCGTAAAGCAGCGCGGTGGCTTTACGATTGTTGATGAGATATATCAGGGCTTATCCTATGATGCAGCGCCATTTTCTGCGCTGTCGCTGGATGACGATGTGGTTGTGATTAACAGCTTCAGCAAGTATTTCAACATGACGGGCTGGCGTCTGGGCTGGATCGTTGTGCCGGAACGCATCGTGCCACAAATCGAAAAACTCGCACAAAATCTGTTCATCTGCGCGTCGTCTGTCGCCCAGCATGCAGCACTTGCCTGTTTTACGCCTGAAACAATGGCGATTTACGAAAACCGTAAAGCAGAGTTTAGGCGCCGTCGTGATTACATCGTGCCTGCATTGCGGGAGTTGGGTTTTGGAATTCCTGTGATGCCTGACGGTGCATTTTATGTCTATGCCGATTGCTCGCGTTTTACCGACGATGCTGACGCTTTTGCAAAGGAAGTCCTGACGCAAGCAGGAGTCGTGATAGTTCCCGGGCTGGACTTTGGTCCGGCGACAGCCAATACCTATGTGCGTCTTTCGTATGCGAATTCATTTGAGAATCTGCAAGAAGCCGTGGCGCGGCTCAGCCGGTTTTTGCAATCAAGACCAGCATACAAATAAAAAAAGCAGCCTGATGTAGCGTCAGGCTGCTTTTTTTTAGCGGAACAGCTTACAGCGCAGCAACCTGTTCGGTATGCGTTGTTTTTGCTTTTGCTTCTGTTGGTTCGGTTTTTATCGCCGGTGCCGCTTCCAGTGGGCGCGGTAACGGTGCTGCGGTCGCTGGTGCGGCAAATGTTGTCGGTACTTTCTTACCGGCAGAAACGTCTTTCAGGCGTTTATATTCGGTCAGAACCCTTGAGCCGTAGCCGGAATCAGAGTCAAAAGCCCCTGCGCCAACGTACATCTTCAGGCCAGCTTCAACAGAGCCAGTGCGTGACACATAGTCCTTCAGAATCAAAGCGCCGACTTTGATATTGGCGACCGGGTTCAATGCTGCTTTGACGCCGCCCATATCCTCAAATTTTTCGTGATGGACTTTGGACATGACCTGCATCAGGCCTTGTGCGCCGACAGGGCTTTCCGCGAACGGATTCAGGCCGGATTCAATTGCCATCACTGACAGGATCAGTAAAGGGTCAAGCTTGATTTCTTTGGCTGTCAGATACGCCGCTGACACCAGCATATTGGTTGCATCACTGGCGACGCGATAACGTTTTGATAACCAGTTGGTAACCCATTCCTGCTGGCGTTGATTGCCCAGCATTTTGGCATCTTCTTCAGAGTATCCAGCCGCATGTACGTTGGCACTGGTATTGACCTTGCCTGGTGCTTGCATCAGCATTGCAAGGCTTGGTGGGGGTACTTCTGCTTCGACAGTGTTTTCTGCCTCAGCGAAGGGAGACAGATTTTTAAATTTGTCAGCCAGTTCAGGTTTGATAAACATCATCGCCAGCATAGCGATGGAGGTGATACCAAAAGCCATGAACAGGTGGCGCATGGAAGTGATAAAACCGCTGGTTGTATCACGTGCTACTGATTGCAGCGCGGCGCGCTTCTCTTGTTTAGTTAAACTACTTTGTTGTACAGCTAAAATAAAACGTTGAAACATATTACCTCCTGAATATACGCGTCGCAAAAAAGCCGAACGACAAGCCGTTTGCAAATTTATACTTTCGCGAATCAGAAACATCGTCCTCGTCGCAAGTCGCGATCGGAAGACGCCGGAGCTGTTTATCAAATTAAGTCCGTCAGACTTGGTACTGGAGTGTCCAGTGATAAACAACTATTTTCGGGGGAAGGCAGACGCCTTTTGAAAACAATCCTTACAATGTTGTGTGGGGCCCGATCCCCGTGAATGATGTTACCGATATTGGCGAAACTTTCCTTGTATCGAAAGTGGCGGAAGTTTTGACTTCTGCATCAAGTTGGGCGAATTGTAGGGGCGGTTTTATATCGAGTCAATACTATCAAACTTGTTTTATATAACTTATAGGTATAATAAAATCTACCGCAATGCAGCAAAAATCAATAAAATCAAGCACTTGGCGAATTAAGCTTGATCATCTGATTCAGACATGTAAAAAAGCGAAAAATGATTAAATATTCTGATTTGAGAGATTTTATTTCTCAACTGCAACGAATCGACGAGTTAAAGCAGATCGATATCGAAGTTTCACCTCATCTGGAGATGACTGAAGTCTGTGACCGCACCTTGCGTGCCGAAGGCCCGGCGCTTTTATTCAACAAGCCGACTGGTCATCGCATCCCTGTGTTAGCAAATTTATTCGGCACGCCGCGTCGCGTTGCGCTTGGCATGGGCGCGGATGATGTCAGTGAGTTGCGCCAGATCGGCCATGTGTTATCGGCTCTCAAAGAACCGGAGCCGCCAAAAGGTCTCAAAGATCTGATGGGTATGGGGTCTTTGGTGAAAGCAGTGTGGGATATGGCGCCGAAAGAAGTTCGCGGTGCTAAATGTCAGGAGATCGTATGGGAGGGAAATGATGTTGATCTTTCCCGCCTGCCGATACAGCACTGCTGGCCAGGCGATGTCGCGCCGCTGATTACATGGGGATTGGTGATTACCAAAGGACCGAACAAGAAGCGCCAGAATCTGGGTATCTATCGCCAGCAGGTGCTGGGGCGGAATAAGGTGATTATGCGCTGGCTTGCTCATCGTGGCGGTGCGCTGGATTTTCGTGAGCACTGTATCGTCAATAAAGGAAAGCCATATCCAATTGCCGTGGCGCTGGGCGCTGATCCGGCGACCATTTTAGGTGCGGTGACGCCCGTGCCGGATAGTCTGTCTGAATATCAGTTTGCCGGTTTGCTGCGCGGCAGTCGCACTGAGTTGGTGACGGCGATCGGCAGTGAATTGCGCGTGCCTGCATCGGCAGAAATTGTGCTGGAAGGGCATATCTATCCTGATGAGAACCATGCATCTGGCTATGAGCACGCATTGGAAGGGCCGTATGGCGACCATACCGGTTATTACAATGAGCAGGATTGGTTTCCGGTATTTACGATAGACAGAATCACCATGCGTCGTGATCCTATATATCACTCGACCTATACCGGTAAACCACCGGATGAGCCGGCGATACTTGGCGTTGCTTTGAATGAAGTGTTTATTCCTTTGCTGCAAAAGCAGTTCAGCGAGATTACTGATTTTTATCTGCCGCCGGAAGGTTGCAGCTACCGTATGGCGGTAGTGCAAATGAAAAAATCGTATGCAGGTCATGCCAAGCGTGTCATGTTCGGCGTCTGGAGCTTTCTGCGTCAGTTCATGTATACCAAGTTCATCGTGGTGGTGGATGAGGACGTGAATATTCGTGATTGGAAAGAGGTGATCTGGGCCATCACCACCCGCGTCGATCCGGTGCGGGATGCCACGCTGGTCGATAACACGCCTATCGATTATCTGGATTTCGCCTCGCCAGTCAGCGGGCTTGGCGGGAAAATGGGGATAGATGCGACCAATAAATGGCCAGGTGAAACTGATCGCGAATGGGGGACGACAATCACGATGTCGCCAGAAGTGAAAACCCGGGTCGATCAGATCTGGCAACAGCTCGGGCTCTGAAGTATATTCAGTTTGCAGGTTCATCCGCTGCACCGTTCACATACTCGGGGGAGTATGGGTCTATATAGCTAGAAGGTCGTTTGTTATTAACGGCAAGTAGCGATATTTCCTACATACTCCCTTGATTGTGTGCTGCTACATATATATGAGCAACATTGCTTTTCGGTATGTCGATTCTTTAGTGTTGCTGGCAGCGTTATCGTTTGTCCGAGCAGAGTATTCTCTGGGTCAGGGCGTCACTCTAAGCTGCGTCAGTGCGACAAAATTTCCTGTCGAGCGTTGGTGTCATCCTTCCCGTTAATTTGAAGTAGCATTTCTCGCTCGGAAACTTGTGCATATCTATGCAGGATTGCGCTATAATGCGCACTGGCGGGCCCCTGCGCATTGCGGCATGGCCAATCTGGTCAGGTCGGGAACGAAGCAGCCACAGTCATTTACCGCAAGTGCCGCAGATCAGGCTCGCCAACCTTCCTCCGTTTCCCATCCGTCTGTTTTCCACTCTCCCACCCTTACTTTTTGCCAGTATTGTTGCGTTCAGCGTCGTTCATTTTGGAATCGTTTTGATTTTAATTGCACACCAGAATGAAAGCTGAAATCATGGCTGTTTGCATCCATTGTTTTTTCCGCAGAATTACCAATCGCTGTCTTTTCCTTCTGAAATGTATATTTGAAATGAGTCGTACTCTCTATCCGATGACGCAAAGGTTTATTGCGTGGTTTTCTCGTCCCATTTTGCTGGGCGGCTTGTTGTTGTCTATCCCCGCCTTTTATTTGTTGCTGGCCGGTGAGACCGATGTGTACCGGAAAATCGGGCACGGTACATACATTTTTTCCGCGCTCATTATCGCTGTCGATGTTTATCTGCAGTGGGCAAAAAACCGTCATCGTCGTCGCCGTCGCCACGGCAAACTGATTATGGATGCCATCATTATTATTGGTTGTGTGCTGAGTGGTTGGCCGACCAGTGGTGAGTGGGGTGTGATTGAGTGGTTGCTGCGACTCTCACTCTGCACGGTGATTCTGCTGAGAATGGCAACGCTGCTCTTGCAGAAATTAAAACCCAGTCATCTGATGCAGGTGATAGGTTTGGCTTTGTTAATGTTGAGCACCGCCGGCGCCGGTTTTTACTGGCTGGAACCGAACGTAAATAGTTACGCCAATGGTGTCTGGCTTGCGTTTACGACGGTAGCAACTGTTGGTTACGGGGATATCGTGCCATCGACCCCGGCATCAAAAATTTTTGCGGTGTTTATTGTGCTGCTCGGTTACGCGATGTTTTCTATAGTCACGGCAAATATCGCAGCGCTGTTTGTTGGTGAAGAGGAAAAACTGTTCGAGCGGGAATTTCATGCTGATATCCGGGTGTTGACGCGCGAAGTTCAGGCCTTACGTGAAGAGCTGCGTCAGCGGGATAAGATCATGCTGCATTTGCAGGAGCAATTGGATAGACATGAAGGGCGGGAATGATGGCGATCAGTTATTTAAATTTCCTTTGCTGCAGGCACTATGTCGCGCAACGAATAGGGTAAAATCGCAAGATGTCCTATCAAGTTCTCGCCCGAAAATATCGTCCCAAAAGCTTTGACACGCTGGTGGGGCAAGAGCACGTGGTCCGTGCTTTAACGCATGCGCTGGAGCAGCAGCGGCTGCATCACGCCTATCTGTTTACCGGAACACGTGGTGTCGGTAAAACGACGTTGTCACGCATACTGGCCAAATCCTTTAACTGCGAAACCGGCATTACCGCCAGCCCTTGCGGAGTCTGTGACGCCTGTGTCGCCATTGATGCTGGCCGCTTTGTCGATTATATAGAGATGGATGCGGCGTCTAACCGTGGTGTCGATGAAATGGCATCGCTGTTGGAGCAGGCAATTTATGCGCCGTCGAATGCACGATTTAAAGTGTATATGATCGACGAGGTGCACATGCTGACCAACCACGCTTTCAATGCCATGTTGAAAACGCTGGAAGAACCGCCTGAACACGTCAAATTCATTCTGGCAACGACAGACCCGCAAAAAATTCCGGTCACGGTCTTGTCGCGTTGCCTGCAATTTAATCTCAAGCAAATGCCACCGGGTCATATTGTTGGTCACCTGGAAAATATTCTCGGGCAGGAACACATTGAATTCGAGCAGCCAGCGCTGCGTTTGCTGGCGCAAGGCGCGCATGGTTCTATGCGCGATGCTTTATCTCTGACAGATCAGGCGATTGCTTATGCCGCTGGTAAAGTGAGTCTCGACGCGGTGCAAGGGATGCTCGGTGCGCTGGATCAATCGTATCTGATCCGTTTATTGGATGCGCTGGCTGAGAATGACGGCAAAGCCCTGCTGGATGTGGCAGATGAAATGGCCGCACGCAGTTTGTCGTATAAATCCGCGTTGCAGGATCTCGGTACTTTGCTGCATCAGCTGGCGATTGCGCAGATGGTGCCGGCAGCAGTTGCTGATGATTTGCCTGAGCGTGAACAGGTGTTGCGCCTGGCGAACGTATTTAACAAAGAAGAAGTGCAGTTGTTTTACCAGATCGCTGTGCATGGCCGGAATGAACTGGCGCTGGCACCCGATGAATATGCCGGTTTCAGCATGACGCTGTTGCGTATGCTGGCTTTCCGTCCGGTGGATGGTGGCGTGCTGACGCAGTCAGGCGGCACGGGTATATCGCCAGCTCCTCGCCCGGGTAATGGGATGCCTTCTGCTCCGGTAAGGGGAACTGTTCCGTCAACACCGGTGGCACCTGCAATACCTGTTAAAACGGCGGCGATAAATTCTGCTTCTGCTCAGACTCAGCAGAATGTCTCAACTCAGCCAATGGCGACGGTTACAACTGATGTTCCGGCTGCAAAGCCGATGAGCCCTGCAATGGCCGCGCTTGCCGCTGCCCGAGCGGCCAGCGCAAAAGCCGGATCGACGTCAAAGCCTGCGGCATCGAAGCAAGAAAATGATGTCGCGCCGATTGTGACGCCAGTTGTTCCTGTTTCTTCTGTCGCCTCTGCAATGCCTGCCCCGGTTGCTGTTGCTAAGATTGCACCTTCTGTTGCTCCTGCCACTGAACCTGCGCCGGTACCTACGCCTGCGGCTGCCAGAGCACCGCAGGAAATGGAGCCGGTCGGCATGGATGATATGCCGCCGCCATGGGATGATGACGTCTGGCAGGCATCTGCACCCGCATCTGCGCCCGCATCTGCACCGATTTCGAGTCCTGCGGTGACGCGAAATTTTCAGCAAAATACAGTCGCTGAGTCTTTGGCGCCAGTGGCTGTATCAGAAACGCCTGCTGTGGCAACTGCCACAGTTCCACCAGTGGCAAACGTCGAGCCAGTGGCTATGGACCGCACTTTGTGGTCGGGTCCGGTTCCTGCGTTGGAATGGGATGGTAACTGGCCAGTCCTGGCTGCGAGTTTGCCTGTGCGCGGTGTGGCACAACAACTGGCGCAGCAAAGCGAACTGATTCATTGCAAGCAAGACGGGAATGCTTTTGTGTTTGAATTGCGCGTTCCGCTATCGACCTTATTGTCTGCGGGGAGTATCGATAAGTTAGCTGCCGCTTTATCTGAACGTTTTGGTAAAAACATTCGGGTGGAAAGCAAAATCGGTGCTGTTGAACTGACGGCCAACGCAAAAGCAGTCGCGGACCGCGAGGTGCGGCAGCAACAGGCTGAGCTGGCAATACAAAACGACTCTTTCGTGCAAACCCTGATGCGGGAATTTGGCGCTGCGATTGTGACTGGCAGCGTGCGTCCGATCTGATCTGGTTTGTTCATTCCTTCCTAATTTATTTATTTCCTTACTTTTCAGGAGCAACTCTTATGATGAAAAATCAACTCGCTGGCTTGATGAAACAAGCGCAGGCTATGCAAGATAATATGAAAAAAGCACAGGATCAACTCGCTCTGATCGAAGTTGAAGGGCAGGCGGGAGCAGGCATGGTGAAGGTGGTCATGACATGTAAAAACGATGTGAAGCGCGTGACCATTGACCCATCCCTGTTTGGCGATGATAAAGATATGTTGGAAGATCTGGTTGCTGCGGCGTTCAATGATGCTGTGCGTAAGGCAGAAGCAACATCGGCTGAAAAAATGTCAGGTCTGACGGCAGGTATGCCTTTGCCTCCTGGCTTCAAAATGCCATTCTGAGCGTGAAAAAAAACGGTAGCCTCGAACATCTGGCAGAAGCCCTGCGCCGCTTGCCCGGCATAGGGCCGAAGTCGGCGCAGCGCATGGCATATCATCTGCTGCAGCATGACCGTGAAGCCGCATCCGGGCTCGGTCATGCTTTACTGAATGCGGTTGATCGTATTCATCACTGCGCTTCCTGTAACACCTTTACTGAGATCGACATTTGCGAAACCTGTCAGGACGCTGAGCGTGATGACAGCATGTTGTGCGTCGTCGAGACACCATCAGATCAGATGATGATAGAACAGACCCTGACGTTCAAAGGTATGTACTTTGTGCTGATGGGGCGTTTGTCGCCGCTGGATGGAATAGGTCCGAAAGACATCTATCTGGAAAAATTGATTGCACGCGCGACCAATGGCATGGTGAAAGAAGTGGTTCTGGCGACCAATTTTACGAACGAAGGCGAAGCAACCGCGCACTACATCAGCGAAACTCTGAAAGCACGTGGTCTGAAAGTCAGCCGTCTGGCGCGTGGCGTTCCTGTTGGCGGCGAGCTTGAATACGTTGATGCTGGCACGATTGCCCGCGCCATGCTGGATCGGCGTACGACCTGAAGCAATCACAATGTCTGTGCTGATACCACTGCCTTGTTCTGCTCGTGCGAGTGCACTGCATTGTTTCAGTGATTGTTTTCCTATCGATGTTGATGAATCTGTGAGGTGCAATCCAGACCCGGAAATCCATTAACTTTCTTTCTTCCCTGACTTCCTTTTACTTTCTTCCACCTCATGACACAAAATCGCAAGGGCCCTTTGGCAGGCATCAAAGTTCTTGAACTGGGTACCCTGATTGCAGGGCCTTTTTGTGCGCGTATGCTGGCAGAATTTGGCGCAGAAGTGATTAAGGTCGAGTCGCCGGATGGTGGTGATCCTTTGCGTCAGTGGCGTGTATTAAAAGACGGGACTTCACTTTGGTGGAGTGTGCAGGCACGCAATAAAAAAAGTATCACCCTGAATATGAAAAGCGCGGAGGGGCAGGAGATCGCCCGTCGGCTCGCGCTGGATGCCGATATCATCATCGAAAATTATCGTCCCGGTGTGCTGGAAAAATGGCAGTTGGGCTATGAACAGTTGAAGGCGCTGAATCCGGCGACGATCATGGTGCGTTTGTCTGGTTATGGCCAGACTGGGCCAATGAAAGATCAACCTGGTTTTGGTGCTATCGGTGAATCTATGGGCGGCCTGCGTTACGTCTCCGGCCACGCTGACCGGCCGCCGGTGCGGGTCGGTATTTCTATCGGTGATTCTGTCGCTGCGTTGCACGGTGTCATTGGTGCGATGATGGCGTTGCGCCATCGTGATGTCACAGGTGGTCGCTGGAATGGAAAAAGCGGTGAACACAGTATCGCAGGGCAGGGGCAGATGGTGGATGTTGCCTTGTATGAGTCGGTCTTTAATCTGATGGAATCGCTGGTGCCGGAATTTGATGTTGCCGGTGTTGTGCGCGAACGCACTGGCGGTGCATTGCCCGGCATTGTGCCATCGAATACCTACACCACTGGTGACGGCGAAAATATTGTGATCGCAGGCAATGGCGATGCGATTTTTCATCGCCTGATGAAGGCGATAAAGCGCGAAGATCTGGCGCATGATCCGGCGCTGGTACGGAATGACGGCCGCGTGCCGCGCACGGCGGAAATTGATGCAGCGATACAGGATTGGTGTGCGACACAGAATATAGATAGTGCCTTGCAAATACTGAAAGCGGCGGATGTGCCAGTCGGTAAAATATACTCGGTGCGCGATATGATGAATGATCCGCAATTTCAGGCGCGGCAGATGTTTGAGCAGCATCATTTCCCGGATGGCGAGGGGATTAAGTTGCCCGCGATTTCGCCTAAGTTATCAGAAACACCGGGACAAACCGCGTGGCTGGGCCCTGAGCTTGGTGAGCACAACTACGAGGTATTATCTGCGCTCGGTTACTCCGAGGCAGACATCGCAGAATTACAAAATAAAAAAATTATTTAAACGGAGACCGCAATGAATCGTCAGTTCTGGACACAACTACGAGGTATTATCTGCGCTCGGTTACTCCGAGGCAGACATCGCAGAATTACAAAATAAAAAAATTATTTAAACGGAGACCGCAATGAATCGTCAGTTCTGGAAGCAGTTCCTGATTGCCCTGGTATTATTTTTATTGGGCTACTTCACGTTTAACAGCAAGTTGTTTGCGGCAGAGTTGCCGCCAGTTGCGAATATTGCTGTTGTCGGCTGAAATCTGAGAGCGTCAGAGTAAGAATCCATCAGAGAAAATCAGCCTGAATTTTAATCAATTAAAAACTCAGGCTGATCGCGTGGTCTTCTTTCTGTCTCTGACTTAGAGGATGTTTCGTCAGCTCAGCGTTTTGATATATTCGCGGAAGCCGGCCAGCAGCATTTCTATCGACATCGCGGCAAGTATTAAGCCCATCAGGCGTTCAAATGCCGTCATCACGTGAGCACCCAGCACTCGTTGCATGCGTTCGGCGCTCAGTAAAACGATCAGCCAGACCACCGCCACGGCGGTCAGCGCGCCCAGATGCACCAGCATCTCCTGATTATTGTCAGATGAAAACAGCAGCACCGTTGCCAGTGCAGACGGACCCGCCAGCGCCGGAATGGCGAGCGGCACGATAAATGGTTCGTGATTATCCTCAGTGTCGCCAAAAATCCCGCCTTCTTGCGGAAATACCATACGCAGCGCGATCAGGAAAAGAATCACGCCGCCACCGATGCGGATGGAAATTTCTGATAATTGCAATGCTGTCAGAAAATTTTTGCCGAAAAACATAAACAGCAGCAGCAAAATAAAGGCAATGCCGCATTCGCGTACGATCACGCGCCAACGCCGTTCTGGTGCAACGTGTGAGAGTGCGCTGACGAAAATCGGCACGTTGCCGAACGGATCGGTAACGATGACCAGAAGGATCAGGGTTTGAAAAAAATCTTGTGCCATGAATTACATTTTCTATTGAATAGTGAAACCAGAATATTCTGATGGTTGCGACCTGTGTCGCTGCGGTAGTGATGACAGGAACTGGTGCTACAGATGGTCAGTGTTGATCAGTTTGCAGTGCCTTTTATGTTGAGTCGCAAGCTGAAGAGGCTCAATTTTCCTGTGCTTTGACTGTGGCTGTCAATCAAAGTGGCTGCAAGCCGGTAGTTTTGCCGGAAATAGAACTTTCGCACCAGAGCGATACAGCATAATTAGCGTTACTATTACTCCCCGGATAGGTGCATGCCTGTCTTTTATTTTTTTGAATGTGCCTGCTTCGTCTTTTACGGTAAAGACAAGCAGCGCTGCGCTGGATGGTATGAATCATGAGTGAAACAAAAGAACGCCCGGATACGCCTTGTGTGGCGGTGTGTTCCACGACCTTCGATGAAATTTGTCGCGGCTGCGGCCGCACTGTCACCGAAGTGGCGGACTGGGTGTTTATGAATGCAGAACAAAAAGAAGTCGTCTGGCAACGTATTTTGTCGCAAGGATATCCACGAAGGAATAGCTGAGACGGCAAGCTAGGCAAATTTATTGATCCTTGATCACTCTTAATTTTAAAAATAAAAAATACTGAGAACGGAGACCAGGTAATGTCAGACATCAAGAAAACAGGGCGACGCCGCTTTATTTTAGGCGCAGCCGGTGCTGCTGGTGCTTTGCTTGTTGGCTGGGGGCTGATGCCGCCGCGCCAGCGCTTGAATGCGGCGCATTCTTTGCCTTTGGTGAATGATGAAGTCGCACTCAATGGCTGGATAAAAATTGCCAGAGACGGTAGCGTCACCGTTGCCATGCATCGCAGTGAAATGGGGCAGGGCATACATACCGCGCTGCAAATGCTGGTGGCGGAAGAGCTCGATGTCGCGATGGCGCAAGTCAAAACCATGCCTGCGCCCATCGATAAAATCTACGGCAATCTTTCTATGCTGGCCGATGGTCTACCTTTTCATCCTGACGATCAGGGAGTGATCAAACAATTCGCTCAGTGGATGACATTGAAAACCGCACGCGAACTGGGCCTGCAGGTAACGGGTGGTTCTTCCAGCGTCAAGGATGCGTGGTTGCCTATGCGTGAGGCGGGGGCTGCAGCGCGTGCGATGCTGATTGCCGCGGCGGCGAAAGAGTGGAACGTGCCTGCAGATCAGTGCACGACCGCGAATGGTATGGTGAAGCACACATCCGGCAAGCAAAAATCTTACGGTGAGCTGGCAGCCAGTGCAGCTGAAACCAAGCCCGCGCAGATACGGCTGAAAGCGCCTGCGGAATTTAAACTGATCGGCCATCCCGAGCCTCGCACCGATGCCAAAGCTAAAGTGGACGGTAGTGCGCAGTTCGGGATCGATGCGCATCCGGTTGGAATGCTGTTCGCAGCACTGAAATTAAGCCCGGTCATCGGCGGCAAGATTAAACGCGTGGATCAGGCCCCGGTGCTCGCGATGCCTGGCATCACGCATGTCGTCGATTTTTCTGCCGCCGTTGGCGAGGCCGGTGTTGCTGGTGTGGCTGTCGTCGCCAAAAACTATTGGACGGCGAAAACGGCCTTAGCCGCATTGCCGGTGGAGTGGGATGCCGGTGCGCACGCGCAGTTATCGACGGAGTCTGTATTCAAAGATCTGGCAGAAAAACTCGATAGCGAATCCGGATTCACTTATTACAAACAAGGTGATGCTGCCGCGATTTTGGCCGACTCTAAGGAAGTGGCTGTGGCTGGCACCTCGGTCGCAAAAACCATCAAGGCCGAATATCGCGCCCCGTTTCTTGCGCACGCCACGATGGAGCCGATGAATTGCACGGCGCAACTGAAAGACGGCAAGCTGGATTTGTGGGTATCCACCCAGGTGCCAAGCATTGCCGTGGCGGTGGCCGCCAAAGCTGCGGGCATCGCGGCTGAGCAGGTGCAGTTGCACATGTGCTTTCTGGGCGGTGGCTTTGGTCGCCGCTTAGAGGTGGATATGGTGGTGCAGGCGGTGGCGATTGCAAAGCAGACGCAGGGCTTGCCGGTCAAGCTGATCTGGAGTCGCGAAGAAGATATGGCGCATGACATGTATCGTCCGGCAGCGCTGGCGCGGTTTACTGCGGCGCTTGACGATAAGGGTAAGGTACTTGCCTACGATAATAAATCGGCGTCTGGATCTATCATGCATCAGGTGCTGAAACGAACTTTTGGTTTGCCGGGGGCGGGGCCGGATAAGACGACGGCCGAAGGTGAATTTGATATGCCGTATCAAATTGCTCATCAGAAAATCGCCCATGTGATTGTGCCCACGCCTGTGCCTGTCGGCTTCTGGCGTTCTGTCGGGCACTCGCATAATGCCTTTTTTAAAGAGAGTTTTATTGATGAGCTGGCGCATGCTGCGGGCTCTGATCCGGTGGATTTCCGGCGTGGTTTGCTGGCGAACCGGAAACGTCATCTGACTGTGCTCGATGCCGCGATGAATAAAGCGGGAAAGCCAGTTGAAGGTCGCGCGCATGGCGTCGCTTTGCATCAGTCATTCGGCAGTGTCGTCGCGGAAGTGGCTGAAGTCTCGGTGCAGAACGGACAAATCCGCGTACACCGGGTGGTCTGTGCAGTCGATTGCGGCATTGCCGTCAATCCCAATATCATTACGCAGCAGATGGAATCGGCGGTTATTTTCGGTCTGAGTGCGGCATTGTATGGCGAAGTGACGATCAAAGACGGCAAGGTCGTGCAGAGTAATTTTCATGATTACCCGGTGTTGCGCATCAACGAAGCGCCGCAAATCGAGGTCGTGATTATTCCGAGTGCAGAACCGCCTGAGGGCATCGGTGAGCCGGGCGTGCCGCCAATCGCGCCAGCGGTGGCGAATGCGGTATTTAAGCTGACAGGCCAGCGATTACGCAGTTTGCCGCTGAAACTGGCCTGAATGACCTAAATATACTGGGGGGAGTATTTATTTAGCCCCTTTGTTTATGCAGACATTAAGGTGGTTTTCAGAAAAACAGGGGGGAGTATAGTAAAAGTTCACTTTTTTTGTTATTTTTAAGTAACAAATAATCATGTTGTCATGTTCCCGCTTTATACTGCTTCGCTCCGGATGAGATGGGTAATCGCAAAGCAGATAATCAAGCTAATTCAGGGTGCCAGAGTTTTTGTGTTCAGGATTCCTTGGTTGTGCAGAGACCCTCTCAGAGCGGATTTACAGAATTAACCGAATTAATAGATAGGCTTATGTTTACTTCTCAATCGATTTCAGTTTTGCCGGCGGCATCTCGTCAATCCCGTCGTTCGCGTGGTTTTACGCTGATCGAAATTATGGTCGTGGTCGTGATTATGGGGATATTGGCCGCACTGGTCGTGCCTAAGCTGATGGGCCGTACCGATGATGCACGTATCTCTGCGGCGAAGCAGGATATTTCCACCCTGATGTCGGCGCTCAAGTTATATCGTCTCGATAATCAGCGCTATCCCACCACAGAACAAGGTTTGCAGGCCTTGATTACCAAGCCGACTTCCGGTCCTGCGGCGAACGGCTGGAAAACCGGTGGTTACATCGATAAATTACCTAAAGACCCATGGGGCAGTCCGTATCAGTATCTGTCACCAGGCATTAAAGGTGAAGTCGATGTTTTCTCTCTCGGTGCGGATGGTCAGCCGGGTGGTGTTGAAAAAGATGCCGATATCGGCTCCTGGGATTTGTAAACTCTGCATCGTTTCCCACTCATGACACTGCGAAGCAGGCAGCACGGCTTTACACTACTCGAATTGCTGGTAGTGATGGTGATCGCCGGTCTGATGCTGGGCGCGGTCGCGTTTAACGCGATGCCGAGTCCACGTCAGCGCGTCGAACAAGACGCGAATCGGATTGCCTTGCTGTTACAGCTGGCGCGGGATGAGGCCATTCTGCGCAATTTGCCAGTCGCATTTGAAGTGGATCAGTACGGCTACCGTTTTCAGGTGCGCGAAGACCGGGTCTGGTTGCCGCTGCGCGACGACATGTTGCGTGATCGCGCATTTGAAATTTCTCCGGTAGAACTGAGTATGGAGCCGCCAAGCAATCAGGCGGCAGCGGTGCGGGTTGTGTTTGGCCGCGAGCCTGTCGATAAGCCTTTCATTATCACTTTACGTGTGCCGGATGGCAGTGTGCGTATCCGCGCCGATGGCGTTGGACATTTTTCCGTGGAATGAAATGCGTCTGAAACTCCCTCGTCACGCTGGTTTTACCTTGCTCGAAGTGCTGGTGGCGCTGGTCATCGTCGGTACCGCGCTGGGCGCCAGCCTGCGTGCGGTCGGCAGCCTGACGCAAAACAGCAATGATCTGCGCATCTCGCTGATGGCGACGTGGTCCGCGGAAAACCGCTTGTCGCAAATCCGTCTGGCGCGCGAATGGCCTTCACTGGGGGAACGTACGTTTGAATGTCCGCAGGCTGATTTAAAGCTGACCTGCGAAGAGCATGTGATTGCGACACCGAATCCTTCGTTTCGGCGCGTCGAAGTCTTCGTGTATGAAGCAGATAAACCCGCGCGACGCATTATCAAGCTGACTCAGGTGGTGCCGAATGCATTGTAATCACCGGTCCGCCGCACCGCGCGGTTTTACCCTGATTGAATTGCTGGTGGCGATCACGATACTCGCCATTGTCGCCGTGCTTGGCTGGCGCGGTCTGGACGGTATTGTGCGCGCGCGCGTCGCCTTGAATGCGGAAATGGCGCAGACACGCGGTATTCAACTGGCGTTTGCCCAGATAGAAAATGACTGCGCGCATCTGATGGATGCCAACTTGCTGCAAGGGCGCAGCGTATTGCGTGCGGCAGGCAGCAAGCTGATGTTGATCCGTTCGGTGTTGGAAGATAACCAGCCGTTGCGTTTTCAGGTGATCGTGTACAGCGTGGTCGATGGCAAACTGGGGCGGCGTGAGCTGATGCCGACGCGCGAAATTGCGGCATTGGAAAACGATTGGCAAAGTGCCGCTGCTGATACCGATGTAACGCCGGTCATACAGTTGCAGACCGATGTGACATCGCTGGCGATGCGCACCTGGACGCAGGGCGAAACTGGTTGGCGGATCGATGGCACTGATATACAAAACGCTGCGACGGATGGTGCAGCAAAGAATCCCGCGATCAAGAGTGCGAAACTGGCCGGACTGGAAGTGTCCATGCAAGTGCAGGGGCGTGAAGCACCGATGACAAAAGTATTTTTGCTGGGGGCGAGCTGATGCAGATTGCCTTTCATCATTCCCGGCAACGTGGCGTCGCTGTTGTGACTGCGCTGTTGCTGACAACGCTGGCGATCACGATTGTTGCCAGCCTGTTCTGGCAGCAACAGGTGCAGGTGCGTTCGATAGAAAATCAGCGCATGCAGTTGCAAAAAAAATGGATATTGCGTGGCGCGATCGACTGGGCAAGGCTGATCCTGCGCGAAGATAAAAAGCAGAGCAATGTCGATCATCTGGGGGAGCCATGGGCGGTCAGACTCGAAGACACGCGCCTTGATCAGTATGTCGAAAATGGTCGGGCCGACACCGATGCCAGCGATGCCAGTTTGTCCGGGCAAGTGATCGATGCGCAGTCTTTATATAACTTAAATAATCTGGCGACGGACGGCGTCGTGGATGGCCGTGAAACTGCCGTCTTTGCGCGCTTGCTGACGAATTTGCGTTTTTCCGGTGATCTGGCGCAGCGCACTGCCAGCGCGATTGCGCAAAGCCAGCCGAAAGCGGTGGTACCGAAAGGTGCACCGGACAGCGCCCCCGCCAGTGCGCCTGCCAATTCTGGCGGTAATGTAAAAACTACATCGGAAGACGCGCAAGCTGCAGTACAATTCCTGCGGTTTACACAGGTCGATGATTTGTTGTCAGTGCCTGGCTATACGCCTGAGATGGTGAATAAATTGCGTTCGTATGTGATCGCCTTGCCCCGCAAATCCGTTATCACAACGATTAATCTGAATACAGCTCCCGCCGAGGTGCTGGCGGCACGGATAGAGGGCATGAGTTTATCGGATGCGGCAATGATGGTTGCCAGCCGCGAGCGCGCTTATATCAGTGGCTTTGCCGATTTTGAGACGCGTTTTCCGGATAAGGCAAAAATGACTTCTAAAAAAGAGGTCGATACCTCAACCAATTATTTTGTGGTGAACGGTAAGGTTAAAATGAACCGCTCGCTGATGGATGTCAGCGCATTGATAGAGCGGGCAGAGGACGCATCGACGACGGTGCTTTGGGTAAGAGACAACTAAATTACATGGCAAGTACACTCACTATTTCTTTACCCTCGCGGGTGGCTGCGCAGAGCAGCCCGGACTGGTCTTCGCAGACATTTCCGTTCGCCTTATTTTCGGCAGAAGGCAATATATTGCAGCAGGGTCTGCAAACGCTGACAGAGTTACGCGCCTTGTCGGTCGGTGCCCGCCAGCTCCATTTGTTGATTGCCGCCAGCGATGTCAGCTTGCTCACGATTAAAGTGCCGCCCATGTCGGCAGCGAAATTCAAAACTGCGTTACCGAATCTGCTCGAGGAACAACTGACTTCCGACCCTGCCGATGTGGCGCTGGTGGCGACACCGGTGGTGAATGGTGAGGCAACGGTTGCCGTCGCAGACCGGGCTTGGCTGGAGACGATTGCAGCAAAGGTCAAAGACTGGCCAGTCAAGAAAATCGCCGCCTTTCCATCGCAACTCGCACTGACGTTGCCGGGTAAGGAAAATTACGCTGCAGCGTTGATTGAAAATCGGGATGGCGTGCTGGCGCTGACGATCCGGCAATCTGAATTGCAAGGCATGGGCCTCAATCTGGCTGAGGCAGAGCGCGACAGCGCAATCGCCATGCTGAATTTGCTGGCACCGGAAACCAATGTCGAATTGTATGTTGGCGTTAATGAAGTCGAGCAATATCAGGCACTGTTGCAGACACTGGCGTTGAACGAGCGTTTTCAGGTGCGGGCAATCAGCTGGCAAAACAGAGTTGGCGGCATCAGCCTCAAAACACCGGATCTGATGTCAGATGTCGGCGCGGTTCATAAACCATCAATCGACTGGTCATTGTGGCGCTGGCCTTTGCGTTTGCTGGCAGTGATGGTGATACTGAATATCGCTGCACTAAACATGGAATGGTTCAGTCTGAAACGTGAAGCCAGAAATTTAAGTGCCGCGTTGATGCAGACGTATAAAAACAGCTTTCCTAAAGAGACGACAATTCCTGATCCTTTAGCGCAGATGCGGCAAAAAGTGGATTTGGCGAAACGCTTGTCCGGTCAGTTTGCACCGAATGATTTTGCTGTGATGGCGGCGCAGTTTAGCCAGGTGTGGGAACGTGTGATGCTTGGCAAACCAGCCGATGTGGTGTCGGTGGAATATAAAGATCGCGGCTTGAATGTCAAAGTGAAATCGCCGGGACAGATCCCGCTGGATCAGCTGCGCGGCGCACTGGCGGAACAGTCTATGCGTATGGAAGCCACACCCGATGGGATATTGCATATCACCATGGGAGGAAAAAACTGATGAAGAAGCAATTGACGCAAGAGTTTGCGCTGTTCTGGGAACAACGCGATGCGCGCGAGCGCCGTATGCTGAGCATTGCCGCTGCGGTGATTTTGCTGGCGCTGGTGTATCAGATTTTTCTTGATCCGGCGTTATCGGGGCGGACTAAATTGTTGAAACAGATTCCTGTTTTGCGCCAGCAAGTTGCCGAGATCAGCGCGCTCAGCGCGCAGCAATCCAAACTGGCGGCGGGTTTGTCGCAGATGACTGAGCCCGTTACCCGTGAAAGTGTAGAGGCATCGCTGGCGACACGCGGCATTAAGGCGCAAACACTCAGCGTGACGGATGATATCGTGCGCCTGCAAATTCAGACGGTCGCCTATGCGAATATCATGGAGTGGCTGATGGAAACGCAAAAATCTTCGCGTTTGACGGTCGAGGAAGCGCGTTTTACCGCCTTGCCTGAGCCAGCGCAGGTGAACGTCAGCCTGACATTGAAACAGCAACGCGGTGGACTTTGAATTATGGCGGTAAAGTCAGCAGCGGGATCTTGGGTTTGGATTTTGACCGGCATCGTCAGTATCACGTTATCCGTCTTGTTTTTTTTGCCTGCCAGTTGGCTTGGTGCTTTACTGGAAAAGCAAACGCAGGGGCGACTCAGTCTTGGTGACGTGCAAGGTTCGTTCTGGCGTGGCTCGGCGTTTGTCGGCGTTGCTTCCGGTGTCAGTGGCCCGGTGACGCCTTTGTTTGCAGGGCGCTTTGCGTGGAAAATTTCACCGCTGATCTTGCTGGCACAAGTCGAAGCTGAGCTGGATAATCCTGAATCGCTGTCGGCCATCGTCAAGATACAGGGTAATTTTTCAGAGTTGCAGGTGAGTCCGGCAAGTTTGTTGTTGCCGACAGAGCGGCTGGAAGGACTGGGGGCTCCGCTGAATACGATAGGGCCTACCGGGAAATTGCGGATGTCGTGGAATAATTTACGCTTTGCCCGGGATGCTGGCAGACTGAACGGATATGGGCAGTTGCAGCTGGAATTGTCGGAGATGGCATCGCGTCTGTCGCCGGTCAAACCTTTGGGCAGCTACAACATGGCGTTTGATTTACACGGCGCAAATGCCGATCTGCATCTGAATACCTTAAAAGGGCCGATGATGTTGGCCGGCAGCGGTACATTAAACGGCGGCCATTTCCAGTTTTCAGGCAAAGCCTGGGCAGAAGAAGGGCAGCAGGCAAGATTGGCAAATTTATTGAATTTGCTGGGGCAGCGCCGTAAGGACGGCGATCAGGATGTCATCGCTTTAGAGTTTAAATAGTTCAAATGAAAAAATATCCATTAAAAAACAAGGCAGCTATGATCAGCAATTCCTTACGCAAACCGATGCGTCACTTGTCCGTCATGACAGGGGCGGCAGTATTGAGTGCCGGTTGTCTCATCAGCTCTTCTGTGTTGGCACAAACACCAGCGCAAAATACGGCGGATTTAAATTTTGTCGGTGCCGATATTGAATCTGTTGTTAAAGCGATTGGTCATTACACAGGATCGACTTTCATCATCGATCCACGGGTGAAAGGTCAGGTCACACTGGTATCTGAAAAACCGCTGACCAAAGAACAGGCGTTCAAGCTGCTGACATCGACATTGCGTTTGCAAGGTTATGCGGTTGTGTATGCAGATGGCTATTACAAAGTGGTGCCGGAATCTGACGCCAAGCTGCAACCAGGTCCTACGCAGTCTGTGCAGAATGAGAAAGGCGAATCGGTCAGAGGCGATCAGGTGGCAACCCAGATTTACCGCCTGAATTACGAATCAGCGACCAATGTTGTGACGATTTTGCGGCCATTGATTTCGCCCAATAATACGATTAACGCGAATCCGGGTAATAACTCGGTGGTGATTACCGATTACGCCGATAACTTAAAACGTCTGAATAAAATTATTGCGTCTTTAGACGTTCCCGCGACGGTGGATATGGACGTGATTCCTATCAAACACGCGATGGCGAGTGATATTGCTGCATTGGTGAGTAAGCTCAGCGATAACGGTGCAGCGACGGAAGGTGGACGTGCAGTCTTGCTGGCTGATCCGCGCACCAATTCCGTTTTGTTGCGCGCGCCTTCGGCAGCGCGTGCAAATCTGGTTAAAGAGCTGATTGCCAAACTGGATCAGCCAACGGCATTGCCTGGTAATGTGCATGTGGTTTATCTCAAGAATGCCGAGGCGGTGAAGCTGGCGCAGACTTTACGCTCTATCATTTCCGGCGATACCAGCGCCTTACCCGCCAGTACGGGTTTGTCGAATACCGGCAGCGCTGCGAATGGAACGAATAGCCCGCTGACCTCTAATTCCAATACAGGTGCAAGTAATACAGGTGTCACCGGCGGTTTGCCGCAATCGTCCGGCAGCAGTTCTGCATCGGGTAATTCCGGTGGCGCAGCAGGCTTCATTCAGGCCGATGCGGCAACGAATACATTGATCATTACGGCGAGCGAAGCGGTGTATAAAAATCTGCGTTCCGTGATTGATCAGTTAGATGCACGACGTGCGCAGGTGTATGTCGAGGCGCTGATCGTTGAAATCAGTGCAGATAAAGCGAATGAATTCGGCGTGCAATGGCTGGGGTTGTCTGGCGATAGTAATAGCAATTATCGTGTTGGTGGCGGCACTGCATTTACGACAACTGGAAATAACATACTCAGTCTTGCCACAGCAGCGACGCCGACACCAGGCAATGGTTTGTCTATCGGTGTGTTCAAGCAGATCAACGGTAAACTGGGTCTGGGGGCTGTGGCGCATATCCTCAATAGCAGTGGCAATGCAAATATCTTGTCGATGCCGAATCTGGTCACGCTGGACAATGAAGAGGCAAAAATTGTAGTTGGTAAAAACGTGCCTTTCATTACCGGCCAGTTCACCACTTCTGCATCCACCGGCACGGCTGGTGTGAATCCGTTCCAGACCATAGAACGTAAGGAAGTTGGTCTGAAACTGACTGTCAAACCGCAAATTTCCGAAGGCGGTACGGTGAAGCTGGCGATCTATCAGGAAAGCTCAAGTATTGACGAATCTGCGACGGTGACCTCGTCAGGCCTGATTACCAAACAACGTTCCATTTCCACCAATGTGCTGGTTGAAGATGGGCAGATTCTGGCGCTGGGTGGCCTGATGGAAGACAGTACTTCTGACTCCGTTGAAAAGGTGACGGGTCTGGCGGATATTCCTGTTATCGGTAATTTGTTTAAGTATCAGACGGCCAAGCGCGGCAAAACTAATCTGATGGTATTTTTGCGCCCGACGGTGATACGTAATGCAGATCAGAGCAACAGTGTTTCTGTTGATCGCTACGACTATATGCGTACGCAAATCGCACCGAATAAGGATGGGGTACCGGCTGCGCAGTTGCCTGAGATGGAAAAAGGCAAGCTGATGTCGACGTCGACTTCGCTACCGTCAGATAAGCCGAAGTCCGGCGCTCAGGAAAGCAAGTAAGCCATGATGGAGAATCGCTTATTGCCATACGGGTTTGCGCGGGATTTTTCTGTGTTGGCCAGCCGCGACAATGCTGTCGCAGGGGCACCGGTAGAGCTATCCGTATCGAATAAAACCAGCCCTGCTGCGATCGCCGAGGTCGGGCGCAAATTTGGCACGATCAAGCTGAATATGCTCAGCCACGATGCGCTGAGTGACCTGATTGCCAAAGCGTATGCAGGCTCCGGCGGCGATGCTGCTGATGTTGTCGGCGAGGTGGAGTCCGACCTTGATCTGGCGAAGCTGATGCTGGATATGCCAGCGATAGAAGACTTACTGGAATCGGCTGACGATGCACCCGTCATTCGTATGATTAATGCTCTGTTGACGCAGGCATTACGCGATGGCGCCTCCGATATTCACATAGAACCGTTTGAGCAGATTTCAGTCGTGCGTTTTCGTATCGATGGATCGTTACGCGACGTCGTTCGGCCGCGTAAAGCAATTCATGCTTCCCTGATCTCACGTATTAAGATCATGGCGCAACTGGATATCGCCGAAAAGCGTTTGCCGCAGGATGGACGCATCACATTGCGGATTGGCGGTAAGCCGGTTGATGTGCGTGTGTCGACTTTGCCAACCGGTCATGGTGAGCGTGCCGTGTTACGTTTACTGGATAAGGAAGCCGGGCGTCTCGATCTGAGCAATCTTGGTATGAGTCCGGATGTTCTTGAAAATTTTGATAAGCTGATCGCGCAGCCGCACGGCATCGTTCTGGTCACTGGGCCGACTGGTTCGGGTAAAACGACGACGCTGTATGCTGCGCTATCTCGCGTCAATGCTGGCACGACTAACATTCTGACCGTAGAAGATCCGATTGAATATGAATTGGCCGGTGTTGGGCAAACGCAGGTCAACGCGAAGATAGACATGACGTTTGCCAAAGCCTTGCGCGCTATTTTGCGCCAGGATCCGGATGTCATCATGATCGGTGAGATCCGTGATCTGGAAACAGCGCAGATTGCTGTGCAAGCCTCACTGACCGGCCATCTGGTGCTGGCGACCTTGCATACCAACGATTCGTCAGCGGCGGTGACCCGTTTGCTGGATATGGGAATAGAACCTTTCCTGTTGTCTTCTTCACTGTTGGGTGTTGTGGCACAGCGTCTGGTGCGCAAACTTTGTATACATTGCCGCCGTGAAGAGGGCGGGCAATGGCATGCGACTGGCTGTGAACATTGCGGCCATACTGGTTATCAGGGGCGCGTCGGTGTGTATGAATTGTTGCAGACAACGGAAGATATCCGTGCGCAGATTCACCATCAGGCATCGGAGGCAGAAATCCGGCTCGCCGCCCAGCATAATGGTATGAGAACCATGCGCGAAGATGGCGATCGTTGGGTGAAGAGTGGCGTGACAACACCTGAAGAATTATTGCGCGTCACTAAGGAATAATTACCGTGCCGGCATTTCGATATGAAGCGATAGATAGTCATGGCAGTAGCAGTACCGGTGTGTTAAACGCCGATAGTGCGAGAGCTGCGCGCAGTGATTTGCGAGCACAGGGTCTTGTTCCTGTGTTGGTTGAGGCTATCAATAACAATGCTGACGGCGGTGCCCGTCAGCGACGCTCTTTTTTCTCCGAGCGCTTATCCAGCGTGGAGCTGGCTTTATTTACCCGCCAGCTTGCAAGTTTGCTGGAAGCAGGATTGCCACTCGAACAGTCATTAACAGCGTTGCTGGAACAATCTGAGCGTACCTTTATCCGCGACATCATTGCTTCTGTGCGATCCGAGGTGATGGCTGGAGCCGCCTTATCTGATGCACTGAAACAGCATCCGGATGATTTTGCCGATATCTATTGCGCTCTGGTGGCGTCAGGCGAACAAATTGGTCATCTGGCGCGTGTTTTGTCGCGTCTGGCCGATTACATAGAACGTCGTAACGCGCTGGTGCAGAAGGTGAAGCTGGCTTTTACTTATCCGGCGATTGTGACGCTGGTGGCATTTGCGATTGTGATTTTCTTGCTGACGTATGTGGTGCCGCAAATTGTTTCTGTGTTTGCGAACACCAAACAAAAACTGCCATTGCTCACTGTGTTGATGCTGGCTGTCTCAGATTTTGTGCGGGTGTATGGTTGGCTGGTTGCTTTGCTTGGTGTTGCGGCTTTTTCAGTCTGGCGTCTTGCCTTGAAAAATCCCGAAATAAAAATGCGCTGGCATCAGTGGTTGTTGACCGCCCCTGTTTATGGCAAGTTTGAGCGTAGTTTAAATACCTCCAGGTTTGCCAGCACGCTGGCGATTACGACAGGTTCGGGCGTGCCGATTTTACGTGCCCTGCAAACGAGCCGGGAGACCTTATCGAATGTCGCAATGCGCGCTCAGGTCGAGGATGCGACGGCAAGTGTCCGCGAGGGCGTCAGTCTGGCACGGGCCTTGTCTGCGCATAAATATTTCCCACCTATGCTGATTCATATGATACGCGCAGGCGAAGTCACGGGTGAGCTGCCTGCTATGCTGGAACGTGCATCGAATGCGCAGGAGCAGGATCTGGAACGCAGGGCGCTGACGATCGCCGGTTTGCTGGAGCCTGTACTCATACTCGCAATGGGCGCGGTGGTGTTACTGATCGTGTTGGCAGTCCTGATGCCTATTATTGAAATTAATCAGCTGGTACGCTGACAAGGATAGAAATGAAGCGTTTACCTCTTTTGTGTAGTGTGATTGCATTTGCATTATTGTGCGTGACCGTCAGTTTCTGGGGCTTGCGTATTTTTAATCCACAAAACCGTAGTGTTGCGGCACCAACGCAGCAGAACAGCATAGAGCCTGGTTCTGGGCAGTGGGGCAGCTTGTTCGGTGCTGCGCCCGCAAGTCAGATGGCAGCCAGCAATTATCAATTGAAAGGTGTGATCATCGCAAAGCGATCAGCAGAAAGTCTGGCGATTGTCAGTGCTAATGGCAAACCTGCGCAGTCAGTCGCGATTGAGATGCAGATTGCGCCCGGTGTTGTATTGAAGGAAGTGCACGAGCAGTATGTGCTGATTTCAGATAACGGCGTGGTTCGTCGAGTCGATCTGCCACAAAATGCGGTCGTGAATATCGCAGCAAATCCGGTTCGTCCTCCGCCAACCGAGATTATAGGCATCAATCCTGTGGCGCCAGTGGCATTTCCTGCGCATCAGGCGCAGCCAGTTCCGCCAAGTGGTCCGGCACCTGTTCCAAGCCCGGTTGTCACTCCGGGGCTTTCTACCGCATCATTACCTGCAGTGATGCCTGGCATACCTGGTGCTGCACAATGACTGTACGCAGTCCCGACAATTTACCAGCGCAGATTACTGATTGCATACAACTCGCCCATCCATCCTGGCATCCTGCGATACTGAATGGTTTACAGGCGATGCATGCAGCAGATGCTACTTATTTTTCGCGCTTATGCTCGACTGAATTTTTACCGACGGAAGGGCGTTTGTTTGCGGCGTTTCAACAACCGTTAAATGAAGTTCGCTATGTGTTGATCGGTGAGGGACCTTATCCGCGCGCTGATAGTGCAACTGGTGTTTGTTTTATGGATGGTGCGGTCGACAGTCTGTGGGCTGAAGATGGTTCCGGCTTATCTAAAAAAGTTAATCGTGCGACGTCGTTACGCAACTTTATGAAAATGCTGCTGGTCGCTTCCGGCGATCTCAATCAGGAGCATACGAGTGGTGATGTGATGAAAACTGTTGCCACCTCTGCTTTGAATGATGAGACAAGGTTTATCCGGAAACTCTCTGATTTGCAACAAAATATGCACAAGCACGGCTTTCTGTTACTGAATGCGACGCTGGTTTTTCGTGATAACGTGGCACCGGTCAAGGATGGCAAATCCTGGCAGCCGTTTTTACAAGCCATTTTTGCCAGTTTCCTGGAGCAGAAGTCTTCGACATCTCTGCCATCCCTTGTTTTGTGGGGGAAAATTGCGGAACAATTGAAGCGGATTCCGGAAACGGCGCACTTTCCGCAAATCCTTGCAGAACACCCGTATAACCTGAGTTTTATCAAAAACCAAGAGATGCAGGATTTTTTTCGTCCTATGCAATTACTACATAATTGCTCAAAGGAAAATTTTTGTTAGAAGCATGCGCTTATTGTGGCGTAGTTCCTGCCTTTGTAGAATAATCTAAGCTTGGGTTTTTACAGGCTTCACGTCGTCAGTTATCGCTTCCACTCGCTTCTTTATGCTAAAAAAAATTAAAACATCCGAATTGAGAGTGGGTATGTTTGTCACTGAGTTATGCGGCTCATGGATAGATACGCCATTCTGGAAAAAATCGTTTCTTCTCTCTGATTCCGCGGAATTGCTGGAGATCCAGAAATCAAAGATACAGGAAGCGTGGATAGACACAAGCAAAGGCCTTGATGTTCTTCAAGCCGAGTCTGAAGCAAAGCAAAAACCTGAACCTATCGTCGAAACCGTTGTCGTAAAACAGCCAGTTCCAAGGCAGATAGCACCGGTTTCTATGGCAGAGGAGATCGACAGAGCATCCTTGATTGTGAATAAATCGCGTGCGGCGGTTTTTTCTATGTTCAGTGAAGCGCGGATGGGAAAAGCTGTTGATGTCGGTAATGCGCAGGAAATGGTCGAGGAAATTGCAGACTCTGTGATGCGTAATCCCGGTGCTCTGATTGGTCTTGCGAGACTGAAAACCAAGGATGATTACACCTACATGCATTCGGTTGCGGTCTGTGCGTTGATGGTCGCGTTGGGCAAGCAATTAGGCTTAAGTGATGCGGACACCCGTGAGGCAGGGCTGGCAGGCTTGCTGCATGATATTGGTAAGATGGGCATTGACCCTGACATCCTGAATAAGCCAGGTAAGTTGACTGATGCGGAATTTGTCTCCGTCAAAGAGCATCCGGCGGCTGGATACAAAATGCTGCTGGAGGCAAATGGCGTCAGTCAGGTTGCGCTCGATGTGTGTTTGCATCATCACGAAAAAATGGATGGCAGCGGTTACCCGGATCGTCTGAAAGGGGAAGAAATCAGCCTGTTTGCGCGGATGGGAGCGGTGTGTGATGTGTATGATGCGATCACCTCAGACCGTCCATACAAACAAGGTTGGTGTCCTGCAGAATCGTTACGGAAAATGGCCGAGTGGAGTAAGGGACATTTCGATGAAAAAGTATTCCAGGCATTTGTAAAGAGTATAGGTATCTATCCTGTTGGTACTCTGGTGCGGATGGAGTCCGGGCGACTCGGCGTCGTTGTTGAGCAACAGGTCGGCAAGTCTTTGTTATCGCCCAAAGTCAGAGTGTTTTTTTCTGTCAAATCTATGGGTTATATCGTTCCTGAGTTGCTGGATCTGGCTGGTCCGGGCTTGCAAGATAAAATTGTCGCAAGAGAAGATGCATCAAAGTGGGGGTTAAAGGACATCAATCGCTATTGGCTTGGTGATGCTGCTCCACATTGACTTGTATTGTTTCATTTGATTCGATATAAAAAAACTCCACGGCATAGCGTGGAGTTTTTTTCAATAACGCGTGATGCATTATCTTTCAGGTTGTATCACTACTTTACCGGTCACTTTGCGGGCTGCGATATCGTTCAATGCGTTGGCCGTTTCGTTCAATGCATATCGGGCAGAAATATGGGGCTTGATTTTCCCCTCCCTCAGCCAGCCTATCATTTCGCTCATTGCAGCCATATTGGCTTTGGGTTCGCGCTTGGCAAATTCACCCCAAAACACACCGACCAGAGATGCACCTTTTAACAGTGCGAGATTCAGTGGTAATTTCGGAATCTCACCATTTGCAAAACCGACGACCAGATAACGTCCACGCCAAGCGATAGAGCGGAATGCAGGTTCAGCGTAGATGCCGCCAACCGGGTCATATATCACGTCAGGCCCTTTGCCTCCGGTCGCGCTTTTAATCGCTTCACGTAAATCAGTGTTGCTGTAATTAATCGTCATATCGGCGCCATGCTGGCGGCAGATTTCGAGCTTTTCATCTGTTGACGCTGCCGCAATGACTTTGGCACCGACCGCTTTTCCGATCTCAATCGCAGCCAGTCCGACTCCACCTGCAGCACCCAGTACCAACATGGTTTCGCCTGCTTTCAGTTGTGCTCTGTCAACAACCGCATGATGTGATGTGCCATAGGTCAGCGTGATTGCAGCAGCCGTATCAAAATCCATTCCTTCCGGCATAGGAATAACGGCGTTGGCGGGCGCTAAAACTTGTTGGGCAAACGCCCCTTGACCGATAAAGGCAATTACCTTGTCACCAGTTTTGATATGTTTTACACCCTCACCGACAGCGTAAACAATTCCGGACAACTCGCTGCCCGGCGTAAACGGTAGTTCAGGTTTGAACTGATATTTGTTTTGTATGATGAGGAAGTCAGGGAAGTTAACACCAGCGGCCTTGACGGCAATCGCCACCTCTCCGGCTCCGGGTGTCAGGTCCGGGAGTTCGATTACTTCCAAGGTGTCCGGGGTGCCCCAGGTTTTACATACAACGGCTTTCATATGAAGTCTCCAGTTTTAAAAATAGTACGACCGTTTAATTTTTTTGATTATGCCGTAAAAATTGATGACAGGAGGAATTTGTTTTTCCGCATCAGGTAGAATGTGGCTTATGAAAATCTTAATTAGTAATGATGATGGTTATCTTGCCTCTGGCATCGTTGCTCTGGCGGAAGCGCTGATGCCTTTTGCCGAGATTACGGTTGTTGCGCCAGACAGCAACCGCTCAGGTACTTCGAATGCCTTAACGCTGGACAGACCGTTGTCGGTACAACGGGCAGCAAACGGCTTTTATTTTGTGAACGGCACTCCCTCCGACTGCGTGCATATCGCATTAACGGCGATTATGACTGAACGACCTGATTTGATTGTTTCAGGCGTCAATCAGGGACAAAACATGGGCGACGATACTTTGTATTCCGGTACAGTGGCCGCGGCTACTGAGGGATACTTATTTGGAATTCCCGCAATCGCGTTTTCTCAGGTGCATAAGGGGTGGCAGCATCTGGATGCGGCGGCGGCAGTGGCGGCTGAATTGGTTCTGCGCGGGTTTCCTGAGTTGTCTTCACCTTATTTGCTGAACGTCAATATTCCTAATCTACCCCGGACTGAAATAAAAGGAATACGCCGGGCGCGCCTCGGGAAGCGACACAGTTCTGAGCCCGTTATTCCGATGAGAGATCCGCACGGACGTGATATTTACTGGATAGGACCACCGGGAGGTGTTCTTGACGGCGGTGAAGGGACTGATTTTGACGTGACATCGAAAAATTACGTGTCCGTCACACCATTGCAAGTTGATTTGACCAATACACGACAATTGGACATGCTGGCCATGAACATTCAATGACAACGAAAGAAAAGCGTTTCCCTCTCTCCTTATCGTCGGTTGTTGATCAACGCGAGGCAGGGCGTGGCGATCGTACAGGTCACAGTGCATCGACGCAGACGGCAACGCAAAATGCAAGGCAGGGTGCTAATCTGGCTACCCGCATAAGCGCTGCGGAAAACGGTGGAAAAAAAGCACCTGAACAAGCTGTGCCATTCGCCAGTCCTTTGGTTTCTGATGGCGTCCGACGTGCAATGGTTGCAAGGGTAGCGCAGCAGGGAGTCAGTGATACTCTGGTTTTAGCAGCATTACAAGCGATTCCCCGGCACATGTTTCTGGAATCCGGTCTCGCCAGTCAGGCGTATGTTGATGCTTCGCTTCCTATTGGTCATCATCAGACCATTTCGCAGCCATACATTGTCGGCCGGATGTTGGAGATTTTGCGGAACGGAGCAGCTCTTGATAAAGTGCTGGAAATAGGAACGGGTTGTGGTTATCAGGCCGCAGTATTGTCGCTAATAGCGAAAGATGTTTATTCTGTTGAGCGTATCAAGGCCTTGCACGAATTGGCGAAAAATAATCTGCGGCCAATGCGCATTGCGAATATCCGTTTGCATTATGGCGATGGCATGTTAGGTATGCCTCAGGTTGCCCCGTTTGACGGTATCATATTGGCTGCTGCCGGCATGGAAGTGCCTCACGCCTTACTGACGCAACTGAAAATTGGTGGGCGCTTGATTGCGCCGGTTGGTGATCGGCATCAGGTTTTACAGCTAATCGAGCGTGTTTCAGTAAATGACTGGAACAGTACTATGGTAGAAAATTGTCACTTCGTTCCTTTGCGCTCCGGAGTCATTTGAGGTTGTGGCACAAGATCGTAATTCACCTGTAAATTTGTAATGAGAATGAACAAAATAAAAAGCCTGAAAAATTTAATGGCGTTGGGATGCGTCGCTTCGCTTCTTGCAGCGTGTAGTTCGACGCCGAATAAAGCGCCGGTGGTTGAGCGCGGTACGTCCTCGTCAAACGAGGTTTATGTGCCTCCACCAGCGCCTAAACAGGTGGTTAAACCAGTTGAATCCGCGCGCGGGAATTATGTGGTCAAGCGCGGTGATACTTTGTACCGAATCGCTTTAGATCATGGGCAGAGTTACAGTGATCTGGTCGTCTGGAATAATCTGAAAAATCCGAATGACATCAAGGTGGATCAGGTGTTGCGGGTTGCACCTCCTGAAATCAATGGAGCACAGCCAGTGGCAATCGCATCCTCGTCCTCAATTGAGGTGAAGCCGCTGTCTTCAGGTTCGAGTGGGGCCAAGGTGACACCTAAGGGAGATAAGCGTCCATATTCGGAAAGCAATCTTGCAGAGCTTCAGAAGCCAGAAGGTAGTGGGGGCGCACCCGTCAAAACTGAAGTTGCAGTAGTAAAGCCGCAAGAAAGATCTGCAGAGAGTGCTGCAGATGTTGATGCGGTTGACTGGATGTGGCCAGTTGATGGCAAGCTGTTAGCCGGGTTTGACGATAAGAATAAAGGCTTCGATATTGCTGGGCGTATGGGGCAGGATATTTTCGCAGCTGGCGCTGGTAAAGTGATGTATGCCGGTAGCGGTATCCGTGGCTATGGAAATTTAGTGATTGTGAAGCATAACAACAGCCTGTTGTCAGCGTATGCACATAACAAGACAATTCTTGTCAAAGAGGGGCAGTCCATCACTAAGGGGCAAAAAATAGCTGAGATGGGGAACTCGGACAGCGATGGCGTTAAGTTGCACTTTGAAATACGCTTGCAGGGAAAGCCGGTTGACCCATCACGTTATTTACCTGCGCGCTAGATTTATTTTGTCTGTTTTTATTGGTGATTTGTTTTAAAGAGTGTTGTTGGTAATGTTTTTTTGTTGAGGTTGGTCATTTCTTAAAGTTGTCTGTTTCGTATACATATTTTATTCAGATGGAAATCTATGCAAAAAAATACGATCGACCGCAAGTTAAATGTCGCCGCACACGAAGACGTTGAAATCACTCCTGAAGATTATCTGGATAATGCCGAGACAGGTATTGTTTTGGATGTCGAAGTAAGTGACGATGTTGATGAGTCCAATGGGCGCGAAGTCGATCCCATTTCTTTAATTGTTGCTCCTATTGATGAGCTCAAGACTGTACTGGCGAGTGAATTATCTACTGACACTACCCAGTATTACCTGAATCAAATTGGTACTCGCCCCTTATTTAACTCTGCGGAGGAGTTGCATTTTGCGACGCTGGCAAAACAAGGAGATTTCGACGCCAGACAGAAAATGATAGAGCACAATCTCAGGCTGGTCGTCTCGATTGCCAAGCATTACATTAATCGCGGTGTTGCTCTACTCGATATGATAGAGGAGGGGAATCTCGGTTTAATGCATGCAATTGACAAATTCGAACCTGAGCGTGGTTTTCGTTTCTCTACCTACGCAACCTGGTGGATACGTCAAAGTATAGAGCGGGCAATTATGAATCAGGCGCGAACCATTCGCTTACCAGTTCATGTGGTTCGTGAGCTGAATCAGATTCTCCGGGCAAAGTATCACCTCGAGTCACGTCAGAGTGATGGCCGCGAGGCAAAAGCTGAGGATATCGGATTACTGGTCGATCGGCCAGCGGATGAAGTGCAGGATATCCTTGCATTGTCTGAACATGCAACTTCTCTTGATATGCCTTTGGATAATGACCCGCAATCTAGCTTGATGGATTTGTTGCCAGGCGATAGTGATGCGGCTCCTGATGCTCTGGCTGAGCATCATGAAATGACTATCCTTGTGAGAGATTGGCTTTCGCGGCTGTCCGATAAGCAGCGTATAGTCGTTATCCGGCGTTTTGGGCTGGATAATGATGATCCGGCCACTCTGGAAGCTCTGGCTGATGAAATGGGGATCACAAGAGAACGTGTTCGTCAGATTCAGCAAGAAGCATTGATTAAGTTGAAGCGCTCATTTGCATCGCGCGGACTGGGGCGGGATTCTTTGCTGTGACGGGTATTCGTTCTGGATATTCTGCACTTTAGTTGTTTATTGCTAGGGTAGAGTCTCTCACTTCTTTTATAATTCCGCTTTTGAAATCGATCATTAACATGGCGCAGCTGTTTTTCGCGCCAACATTCCCATGAATAAAATTGAAATACGTGCTTTTGATATGGACGCGCGTGGCGTCGGGCATTTGCTAAACGAAGATGGTACGCAAGGTAAAGTAATTTTTGTCGAGGGTGCGTTACCAGGTGAGACGGTTACTTTTAATAGCTATAAAAAGAAGCCAAGCTGGGAAGTGGCGACGCTGACGGATGTCGTTCACGCGTCTTCTCAACGTATTCAGCCTAAGTGCGAATTTTTTGGTACTTGCGGCGGATGCTCGATGCAGCATCTGGAGCCGGATGCGCAGGTGGCGATGAAGCAACGCATTCTGGAAGATAATCTCTGGCATATCGGAAAAGTAAAAGCTGAGACAATGCTGCGCCCGATTTATGGGCCCACCTGGGGATATAGGTACCGTGCCAGATTATCGGTTCGTCATGTCATTAAAAAAAATAAGGTGCTGGTTGGTTTTCACGAAAAAAAATCCCGCTATGTGGCGGATATGGAAACCTGTCAGATATTGCCACCACATGTTTCTGCAATGCTGGTGCCGTTGCGCTCACTGATTGCCTCGTTGTCTATTATTGAATCCTTGCCGCAAATTGAATTGGCGATAGGCGAGGGTGTGACCGCAATGGTGCTGCGCATCATGGAACCGCTGACCCCGGACGATGAAGTGAAGTTAAAAGCGTTTGCAGATGAGCATAGTGTTCAATGGTGGTTGCAGACGAAAGGGCCTGATACTGCTGTGCCTTACTACCCGGCGGAAAGTGATTTGCATTATTTGTTGCCGGAATTCGGCATTAAGATGCCATTCAAGCCGACTGATTTTACGCAGGTGAATCATCATATTAATCGCGTATTGGTGGCACGCGCCTTGCGTTTGCTGGATGTGCAGAAAGATGAGCGTATTGCAGATCTTTTTTGTGGGTTAGGTAATTTCACGCTGCCGATAGCAACGATGGCAAGAGAAGTGGTTGGCATTGAAGGTAGTACTGCACTGACTGAGCGTGCTCTTGAAAATGCAGTGCATAATGGCTTGGCGGAGAAAACCTCGTTCAGTACGCGGAATTTGTTTGAGGTGACGGCGGACGATTTGATTGCCTTGGGCAAGTTTGATCGCTTCCTGATTGATCCGCCGCGTGATGGTGCCATGGCCCTTTGTCAGGCCTTGATTGATTTGACCGAGAAAAAACCTGAATTAAAACCGAAACGACTTGTCTATGTTTCGTGTAGCCCATCCACGCTGGCCCGGGATGCAGGTATGCTGGTAGGAAATGCAGGGTACAAGTTGAGTTATGCTGGCGTGGTGAACATGTTTCCGCATACTTCGCATGTCGAATCGATGGCGGTATTTGATCTGATTGACTAAGCCCGATCGCGATGGTGTGAGGCATTTGGCTTTAGCTTACTCTAAAGACATGTTCTGCCAAGTGTTTCATGCTAAAATCGAAGGTTAGATGAATTCTTGAGTTTTTGTCTTAACCCTTTCTTTTTATTGGAGTTTTTGATGGCTATCGAACGTACATTGTCTATTATTAAACCTGACGCAGTTGCGAAAAACGTAATTGGTCAAATTGTCAGCCGTTTTGAAAACGCAGGTCTGAAAGTTGTTGCTGCTCGCCTGACTCAATTGTCCCGCGCTGAAGCAGAAGGCTTTTACGCTGTTCATGCAGCACGTCCATTCTTCAAAGATCTGGTTGACTTCATGATCTCCGGCCCTGTATTCGTGCAAGTTTTGGAAGGCGAAGGCGCGATTTTGAAAAACCGTGATCTGATGGGTGCAACTGATCCTAAGAAGGCAGAGAAAGGTACTATTCGTGCTGATTTCGCTGAGTCTATCGATGCAAATGCAGTGCACGGTTCTGATGCTGCTGAAACAGCTGCAGTTGAAATCGCTTACTTCTTCCCAGCATTAAACGTGTATTCACGTTAATTTGAAGTAGATTGATTAGTAATTAGAAATTATCTCCCTGCGCCACAAAATGTTGTGGTGCGGGGTGTAAGAAAGAAAAACGCATGACGGTACTCATTAATTTATTGGATTTAGATCCTGCGCAGCTCACTGCATATTGCGGCGAGCTGGGTGAGAAGCCGTTCCGTGCAAAGCAGTTGCAACGCTGGATTCATCAGTTTGGCGCGAGTACTTTTGACGAGATGACTGATCTTGCGAAGTCTTTGCGAGAAAAATTGGCAACCAGAGCGGTTATCGCTGCTCCCTCAGTAATTAGTGATCACACTTCTTCTGATGGTACCCGTAAGTGGTTGGTTGATGTAGGACAGGGGAATGCTGTTGAAACAGTGTTTATTCCTGAAGAGAATCGTGGGACATTGTGTATCTCGACGCAAGCGGGATGTGCGGTGAATTGCCGCTTTTGTTCCACTGGTAAGCAAGGATTTAATCGTAATCTGACCGTTGGAGAAATCATCGGTCAGTTATGGATGGCAGAGTTTGAGTTAAGAAAAACTAAAGGTGTAATTCCTGGTCCAAAAGGTGAGCGTCAGATCACGAATGTGGTGATGATGGGAATGGGGGAGCCGCTGTTAAACTTTGAACCCACGGTCGCCGCGTTGCGTTTGATGCTGGATGATAATGCGTATGGCTTGTCCCGTCGGCGTGTTACGGTGTCGACCAGTGGTGTTGTTCCTATGATGGATAAGTTGTCGCAGGAGTGCCCGGTTGCGCTGGCAGTTTCTTTGCATGCGTCGAACGATGTGCTGCGTGACAGTCTGATACCGTTAAATAAAAAATACCCGTTAAGCGAGTTGATGGCGGCGTGTAAGCGTTATCTGGAATTTGCGCCGAGAGATTTCATCACCTTTGAATATTGCATGTTGGATGGCGTCAATGATACGGATCAGCATGCACGGGAGCTGATTCAATTGGTTAAAAATGTGCCTTGTAAGTTTAATCTGATTCCGTTTAATCCATTTCCGGAGTCGGGGCTGAAGCGTTCTGCCAATCCACGGATTAAAGCATTTGCGCAGGTGTTGATGGATGCTGGTATCGTGACAACGACACGTAAAACGCGGGGTGATGATATTGATGCAGCATGTGGTCAGTTGGCGGGTGATGTAAAGGATAGGACGCGTGTGCAGGAGCGCATGCAAAAAATGGCGGAATATCAAAAGAAATTTGGCGAAAATTTTGGCAAGATCGTGGAGATCACACAGTGAAAATTTTTGAATTTGGCTCTCGTGCAAAACAGGTATTGCTCCTTTCTCTGGTTTTGTCTATTTCTGCTTGTGCGTCCAGGCATTTGGATGCGCGTGTCGACGAGTCCGCTGTCTCAGCGGAAAAGCTTGAACTGCAGAAGCGTGCATCCATCAGGATGCAATTGGCTGTTGGTTATTATCAGCAAGGACAGCACAAAGTTGCACTGGAAGAGATCAGGCAGGCGTTATTGATTTATCCGGATATGGTTGATGCCTACGCTGTTCGTGCCGTTATTTTTATGGATACGGGTGAAAAGCAACTGGCGGAAGATAATTTTTTGCAGGCACTGAAGCTATCTCCTGGTAATGTCGATGTGGAGAATAATTATGGCTGGTTTCTTTGTCAGAATGGTCGCGAAAAGCAGGGCTTGGCTTATCTTGATCGTGTTATAAATAATCCTGCATATGCCAATTTAGGCAAAACTTATAACAATGCAGGTCTTTGTAGTCTGAGGATGAAGGACTCGCCTCGCGCTGAGAAATATTTCATCGAGGGGTTTAAGCAAGATCCCTCAAATCCGGGTATTAATGCAAATCTCGCCAAAATTCTGTATGACCGTGGTGAATATGGTCAGGCTCGTTTTTACATCAACAGAGTAATTAAGTTTGATGTATTAACTGCAGATGTTTTGTGGCTTGCAATTAAAATTGAAAAGCGACTTGGAGATGAGGCTGCAATGACTGGCTATGCGACGCAATTGCGCCGACGTCATCCGGGTTCGCGTGAATTTGGCCTTTTGCAGCGGGGATCTTTTGATGAGTGATGTGGGATTGAGTCCAGCGTCAGAGGTGCTGCCTTCTGGAGGTGAGTCTAAGCCTGTGTTAAGTGTTGTTCAGACTGCCGGTGGTCTGTTATCTGCAGCCCGCACTTTGGCCGGTCTGAGCGTTGAGCAGGTAGCTGGACAGCTTAAATTGTCTCCTCGTCAGATTATTGCGTTAGAAAATAATGCTTTTGAACAGTTGCCGAAGTTAGTGATTGTGCGGGGATTTGTACGTTCCTACGCTAAGCTGCTTAAACTGGATCCTGCCGAGCTTATTGCTTGTTTGCCTGATGAGCAAACCGGGCAAGCGCTGGATGCTGGTCTGCAACCTACGCTGGCAACCCCTTTTCAGGAATCGCGCTCACCATTTTTGGGAAGAAGTGAAAATAATAATCGCAAATATTTGATAGCTGCCGCCTTTTTTGCGGTGGCTGCATTGTTATTTGTGTCGTATCAATATGTCGAACAATCCTCTTATGTGAAGGCCTTTTTCGCGAGACCATCTGTTCAGGTTGATGCTCTGTCTGTTTCGGCAAGTTCTGTAGATGCAGTTTCTGCATCTGCGCCCGTTGTTGAAAAAGTCAATTCTGTTTCAGTGCCGTCTTCTGTGGTTGCCGAGATTACCAAAAGTGCGGATGCTGAACGCAGTGAGCCGGCAAAAACCTTAGTCGAAGTGACATCTGCCAGTCATCCCGCTGTTGCAGTAGCTACATCTAATACAGCTGAGAATACGCCTTTGGTTCAACCTGTTGCTGCAGGTAATGATAAGTTGCGGCTGAAGTTTCGCCAGGATTCATGGGTGCAGGTTAAAAAAGAAAATGGCACAGTTCTCACTTCACATTTGGCAAAAGCGGGGACTGAAGAAGTGTTTGAGGTGAAAGAAACCTTGCAACTGAGATTGGGCAACGCCGCGGGTGTTGATGCGTCGCTTCGTGGTAATGCAATGGATATCACAACAGGCAAAGACTCGAATGTCGTTAATTTGATTGTTAAGTAAGTATGGAGTCCCTTTTGTCCGAAATTTTGTCTGGTTCTCGCCAGAGGCGTCTCAGTCGTACGGCAAGCATCGTCTATGGAAAGCGCAAAGTTGTAATCGGCGGTGATGCGCCGGTTGTTGTGCAATCAATGACAAATACAGATACTGCCGATGTAATTGCGACCGCAATTCAGATCAAGGATCTGGCGCGGGCAGGTTCTGAATTGGTACGTATCACTGTCAATAATCCTGAGGCGGCTGCGGCGGTTCCGGCAATTCGCGAACAACTCGACAAAATGGAGGTTGATGTTCCGCTGGTCGGTGATTTTCATTATAACGGCCATACCTTGCTACAGGATTTTCCTGATTGCGCGCAAGCCTTGTCGAAGTATCGGATTAATCCTGGTAATGTAGGTCAGGGGGCAAAGCGGGAATCTCAGTTTGCTCAGATGATAGAGTTGGCCTGCCGCTATGATAAACCGGTTCGTATCGGTGTTAACTGGGGTAGTCTGGATCAAACCCTGTTGGCAAGAATTATGGATGAGAATGCTCGCCGTTCCGTACCTTGGACTGCGCAATCTGTCATGTATGAAGCGTTGATTACGTCTGCGATAGAAAATGCGCAGCGCGCAGAGGAACTGGGACTGGCTGGGGATAAAATTATCTTATCGTGCAAGGTTTCTGGTGTGCAGGATTTGATTGCGGTGTACCGTGAACTTTCGACACGCTGCGAATACCCTTTACACTTGGGTTTGACCGAGGCAGGAATGGGAAGTAAAGGGATCGTTGCTTCCACCGCTGCGCTCTCGGTATTGTTGCAAGAGGGGATTGGCGACACCATACGTATATCGTTGACTCCCGAGCCTGGCGGCGACCGTTGTCGTGAGGTGATTGTAGGTCAGGAAATTTTGCAGACCATGGGGTTGCGGAAATTTACGCCGATGGTGATTGCTTGTCCTGGTTGTGGTCGCACGACTTCCACGGTATTTCAGGAATTGGCAGACGATATTCAGACTTTCTTGCGTGAGCAGATGCCTGTCTGGAAGAAGCAGTACCCTGGCGTTGAGAGTATGAATGTTGCTGTCATGGGATGTATCGTGAATGGTCCTGGTGAGTCAAAACACGCAAATATCGGTATTAGCCTTCCGGGTACAGGTGAGTCGCCAGCTGCACCAGTGTTTATTGATGGTGTAAAAGCGATGACATTGCGTGGAGATAGAATTGCTGAAGAATTTCAGGCAATTGTGCTGAACTATGTCGCAAAGCGTTATGCACCAACAGTAGTTGAATAATTGAACTGAGTTTCTTATGTCAGAAAATAAAAAAATAGAAAAAATAGTCGGTGTTAAGGGAATGAATGATTTGCTCCCTGACGATTCCGCACTCTGGGAACTATTCGAAAATACGGTTCACTCAGTATTAAAGAGCTATGGATTTCAACAGGTTCGTACACCGATAGTTGAGCCTACTCCGCTGTTTGCCCGCGGACTTGGTGAGGTGACAGATATCGTCGAAAAAGAAATGTATTCATTTGAAGACTCGATGAATGGCGATAAGCTGACGTTGCGCCCAGAAGGAACTGCGGGTGTGGTGCGCGCAGCAATTGAGCACAATCTTGTTTATGATGGTCCTAAGCGCCTTTGGTATGCGGGTCCTATGTTCCGACATGAAAAGCCTCAACGTGGACGCTATCGTCAGTTTCATCAGGTAGGTGCTGAGGCCTTGGGTTTTAGTGGGCCAGATATTGATGCTGAATTGATTATGCTGTGTCAGCGGCTCTGGGATGATCTCGGTTTGCAGAATGTGTGTCTTGAGTTAAATTCGATCGGTGATGCAAGCGAGCGAAATTTGCACCGTGCAGCGTTAATCAGTTATTTTGAGAGTCACTCTGATATTCTCGATGCAGAAGCGAAGCGTCGCTTGCATAGCAATCCACTGCGGATACTTGATACAAAAAATCCAGCGATGCAAGAAATGGTCAATGCTGCGCCAAAACTGTTGGATTATCTCGGTGCTGAGTCGCTGGCTCACTTTGATGGAGTACAAAAAATACTGCGTCACAATAGTATTCCGTTCACGATTAATCCGCGTCTTGTGAGAGGTATGGATTATTACAATCGCACTGTTTTTGAGTGGGTGACAGACGAGTTGGGGTCACAGGGAACAGTGTGTGCTGGTGGGCGCTATGATACTTTATTCTCAACTTTTGCTGGAAAACCAACTCCTGCGTGTGGTTTTGCAATGGGGATTGAGCGGCTGATTGAATTGATGAAGGTTGCTGGTGATGTTCATCAGCCTTCCTTGTGTGATGTTTATCTGGTTCACCAGACTGACGAGGGACAAATGCAGTCTTTGGTTCTTGGTGAGCGATTACGCGATGCCGGGCTTGATGTTGTGCTACATTGCGCAACCGCGACCGGGATTGGTAGTTTTAAATCGCAAATGAAGAAGGCAGATGCCAGTGGTTGCGCATACGCGGTGATTATTGGTGAGGACGAGGTTGCCAATAACAATGTCAGTATAAAATCCATGCGATCCGATATTGCTGAAAATAATCAAATCAGTGTTCCGTTTGATGCTGCGGTAGATTATCTGGTTGATCAGATTGCAGGCACTGGTGATGACAGCTCTTGCTGCGATGACCCGAATCATATTCATATTAACCATTAATCTTATAAAAACATGGCATACGATCTCGAAGAACAAGAGCAACTCGCAACACTGAAAGCAACATGGAAGCAATATGGTAATTTGATTACCTGGGTTTTGATCATTGCGCTTGCTGCCTATGCAGGATGGGTGCAATGGAATAACTATCAAACGAATCAGGCAGGGCAAGCCTCTCAGTTATATGAAGAGTTGCAGAAGTCTGTAACAGCAAAAGATGCGGCAAAGATTCAGCGCGCTGTGGGTGACTTAAAAGAGAAGTTTCCTGCGACGTCATACGCTTCGATGGCCGCATTGGTTTCAGCTAAAACATCGTTTGATGCAAATGATTTGAAGTCTGCTAAAAGTCAGCTCCAGTGGGTAATTGACTCTGGTAAAGGCGACGAGTACAAGGCTTTAGCAAAGATACGTCTGGCTGGTATTTTGTTGGATGAAAAATTATTTGATGAAGCGTTGAAACAGTTGTCAGGTGAATTTCCAGCTGAGCTGCAAGCAGATGTTGCTGACAGAAAAGGCGATATTTTCGTTGCGCAGGCTAAATTGGATGACGCTAGAAAGTCCTACCAGGTTGCATTGGACAAGGCGACAGAAAAAAATTCAGTAAAACAATTAATTCAAATTAAATTGGATGCGATTGGTGGATCTGTTGAGTCTGTAAGCAAATAACAGGAGTGTTTATGCATTTTTCTGCCAAAATAATTTCGGCGGCTGCATTGTGTGTTTTGGCAGGATGTTCTTCGTGGAATCCATTCTCCTCAAAATCTGAAAAAAATGTACCGGCAGCATTGTTAGAGATAAAACCGACTCTTTCTGTTAAACAGTTATGGTCTGTTCAGGTCGGTTCGGCTCAGAACTACGTGTTCTCGCCGGCAATTGTTGGACAGCAGCTCTATGTTGCTGCCGCTGATGGAACCTTGCTGAAGATTGATGCGGCCAGTGGTCGTGCAGACTGGCGTATTAATGCTGGCGTGCGTTTGACGGGCGGTGTCGGAGCAAATGCCAGAACGGTCGTCGTTGCAGGTGATAAGGGTGGTTTGTTTGCTTTCGATAATGAAGGCAAGCTGCGTTGGAAAAATCAGGATTCCACAGAAATTTTATCTGCCCCGGCGTTATCTGATAGCTTAGTTGTTGTTCGTAGTATTGATAATAAAATTAGCGCATATGACGTTGAAACCGGCGCCCGTAAATGGGTGGTTGAGCGTACTTTGCCCGCTTTAACGTTACGTGCGTTCCCAGGTTTGGTCGTTGCAGGTGATCAGGTGATCATCGCTTTGCCAGGTGGGCGTATGGCAGCTTTATCTCTTGCCAATGGCGGCTTGCGCTGGGAGGCCGTGGTTGGTGAGCCAAAAGGTGCGACTGAACTTGAGCGTGTTGCGGATGTTTCAGGATTTCCTGCGATCATCGGGCGTGATGTTTGCGCCAGTGCTTATCAGGGTCGGGTCGGTTGCTTCGATCTGAATACAGGCGCTGTTCGTTGGGTAAGGAAATTATCCAGTGAGGTTGGTGTCGGTGTCGATGAGCGCTTTGTCTTTGCTGCAGATGTTGGCGGTGCTGTGACTGCTTATAATCGTGAGTCAGGCTCTAGTGCTTGGAAAAATGATAAGCTTGCCAATCGGCGCTTGTCAGCACCTGTTTCTTTCGGTCGCTCTGTTGTCGTGGGTGATCTGGCAGGTTACGTGCATTTTCTCTCCAGAGAAGATGGTTCTTTCATCGGTAGGTTGCCTACTGATGGTAGTCAGATTTTAGCTGCGCCTGTTGTGGTTGGCTCAAATTTGATTGTTCAAACAAAATCAGGATTAGTGGTTGCTATCGCAACTGAGTAATATTAAATGAAGCCGGTTATTGCACTTATAGGTCGACCAAATGTCGGCAAATCCACGCTGTTCAATCGGCTTACCCGTTCACGTGATGCCTTGGTGGCTGATTTGCCAGGGCTTACTCGTGATCGTCATTATGGCGAGGGACGTATTGGTGAGCGACCTTTTCTGGTAATTGATACTGGTGGCTTTGAGCCAGTAGCGAAAGAAGGTATCTTGCATGAGATGGCAAAGCAGACCAAGCAGGCAGTTGCTGAAGCTGATGTCATTATTTTTATCGTTGATGGACGTCAGGGTTTGACGCCGCACGACAAAACGATCACAGATTTTTTACGTAAGTCTGGTCGCTCGGTGATGTTGGTTGTCAATAAAGCCGAAGGTATGAAGTATTCTTCAGTAACAGCAGATTTTTACGAGCTTGGACTTGGTGATCCGTATGTGATCTCAGCCGCCCATGGGGATGGTGTCGTTGATCTTGTAGAAGAATCGCTCGATATTGCATTTGCACAGCGACCGCCAGAATCGGAGCTAGCTGAGGATGCGGTTAAAGGTATCCGGATTGCTATTGTTGGGCGCCCGAATGTCGGTAAGTCAACCTTGGTGAACACCTTGCTTGGCGAAGATCGTGTGATTGCCTTTGATATGCCAGGGACAACGCGGGATTCAATTGAGATTCCGTTTGAGAGGGATGGTAAGCATTATTCCTTAATCGATACTGCTGGTATTCGCCGGCGCGGTAAAGTTTTTGAGGCTATTGAGAAATTTTCAGTGGTCAAAACCCTGCAATCTGTTTCTGAAGCGAACGTGGTTCTTTTATTGCTGGATGCGCAGCAGGATATTTCTGAGCAAGACGCGCATATTGCTGGGTTCATTCTCGAGTCAGGCCGAGCCTTGGTTGTCGGTGTGAATAAATGGGATGGCTTGCAAAGCGATCGGCGAGATGAAATTAAAATGGACATTGAGCGGAAGTTGAATTTCCTCACCTTTGCAAAATTCCATTTCATTTCAGCCCTGAAATCGACAGGCATCGGCCCATTAATGAAGTCGATAGATTCTGCTTACGCTGCTGCGATGGCGAATTTATCAACGCCGAAATTGACTCGTGCTCTGATTGAGGCGGTTGAGCATCAGCAACCGAAGCGTAAAGGTTCGATCAGGCCAAAATTACGTTATGCTCACCAGGGCGGGCAAAATCCGCCTATCATTGTGATTCACGGTAATGCGCTGGACGCCGTCGGTGATGTATATAAACGTTATCTGGAGAAGCATTTCAGGGAAACGTTCTCATTGGTGGGAACTCCTTTGAGAATAGAAATGCGCTCCGGTAAAAATCCGTTTGATAAAACGAAGTAATTAGTTTTCACGGTTTTGTATGACGCAGTATTTCTGCGAATTGAACTAAAAAACATTACAGATATCTGTAATTTCGGATGGATTGCTTGAAAAATACAAGATAATCCCAAACTCCTGATCACAACAACACAATGGAGCTGTCATGAGCAACAAAGGGCAACTGTTACAAGACCCGTTTCTGAACGCGCTGCGTAAAGAACATATTCCAGTATCTATCTACCTGGTGAATGGTATTAAGTTACAGGGGCATATTGAATCTTTCGATCAGTATGTCGTGTTGCTGAGAAATACCGTCACGCAAATGGTATATAAACACGCTATCTCCACCGTTGTTCCTGCGCGCGCTGTGAGTATTAATTCTGAAGCTGAGGCTGAGTAATTTTTGGCTCCTGATAATTTGGATACATGTCTTTAAATATGCGCGCCGCTTTGGTCGGTGTTGATTTCGGCAAAGATGGTTTTGCTGATAGTCTTGAAGAGCTTTCACTGCTGGCACAGTCTGCCGGAGCGGATGTTGTAACGACAATCACCTGCAAAAGATCAGGGCCGGATGCCGCATTATTTATCGGCTCTGGCAAGGCTGATGAGGTGCTTGCTGCTGTTGCTGATTCTGAGCTTGATTTGGTCATTTTTAATCACGCTTTATCTCCGGCTCAACAAAGAAATCTTGAGCGTCGTCTCAAAACTCGCGTGATTGATCGTACTAGTCTCATTCTTGATATTTTTGCCCAGAGGGCGAAGAGTCACGAGGGAAAGGTTCAAGTCGAGTTGGCACAGCTGCAGCATCTTGCGACGCGCTTAATTCGTGGCTGGACTCACCTTGAGCGGCAAAAAGGTGGTATTGGTTTGCGCGGGCCGGGTGAGACTCAGTTAGAGACGGATCGGCGTCTTCTGGGAGAGCGAGTCAAAATGCTCAAGGCGAAGCTGGATAAGCTGCGTCAGCAGCGGGAAACTCAGCGGCGCTCACGTGATCGCAGTAAAACCTTTTCGGTTTCATTGGTCGGTTACACAAATGCTGGTAAGTCGACACTGTTTAATGCTCTGACGAAGGCTGGTGCCTACGCTGCAAATCAATTGTTTGCGACGTTGGATACGACATCTAGACGCCTCTATCTCGGTGAGGCTGGAAGTGTTGTTATCTCAGATACGGTTGGATTTATCCGTGAATTACCGCATCAACTGGTAGCGGCATTTCGTGCAACGCTTGAAGAGACTATTCACGCTGATTTGCTCGTGCACGTAGTTGATGCAAACAGCCCCGTCAGGACAGAGCAGATTTTTCAGGTCAATCAGGTCTTGAAAGAGATTGGCGCTGACCATATTCCGCAGTTGATTGTGTTTAATAAGATTGATCTGGCGGGTCTGGAACCATCAGTTGCCCTGAATGAATATGGTAAAATTGATCGGATTTTTTTGAGTGCCCGTACTGGCGTCGGACTAAGTCTGTTACGCGACGCAATCGCTGATTTCGCTTCTGTTAAAGCGCAACAAATGTCAGATGAAAAATTGACTTCTCAATTTGATGACGTTCGTTTTAATCTCCAGTAGTTCGAAAATTACTCATTGGATATCTAAAGAATGATTGGTTCATTTCTAAAAAAAATTGGTGTTACGTTATCGCTGAATGATCCTCAGTGGGGACGTGGATCAAAAAATAATCAGGATGGCAAGAAGTCACCGGAAACCCCTCCCGACCTCGATCAGGTCTGGAAAGATTTGAATCAGCGTTTATCCCGTTTCTTAGGGCAAAAAAACGGCGGCGGTGATGGCGGCGGATTTAATCCTGATTCATCCACTACCCGATTTGGTATCGGTGCGATTGCTTTTATTTTTGTTTTTGTATGGCTGGTGAGCGGTATTTTTATTGTCCAGGAAGGGCAGAATGCTGTTGTCACGACCTTTGGGAAGTATAGTCACGTGAATGGCGCTGGTATGAATTGGCGCTGGCCTTATCCGATTCAGAATCACGAAATTGTGAATGTGTCACAGGTACGTACTATCGAAGTCGGCTATCGTTCAAATGTGAAAAATAAGCAGGCACATGAATCCTTAATGCTGACTGATGACGAGAATATTGTCGATATCCAGTTCGCAGTTCAGTATAAATTGAAAAGTGCTGCTGAGTGGCTTTATAACAACCGGGATCAGGATGAAATGATCCGTCAGGTCGCAGAAACTGCGATCCGTGAAATTGTCGGTAAAAGTAAAATGGATTTCGTCCTTTACGAGGGGCGGGAAAAAGTCGCAATGGATGTTGGTGCACTGATGCAGCAGATACTGACCCGTTATAAGGCAGGCGTTCAGATCGCGAATATCACTATGCAAGGCGTTCAGCCACCGGAGCAGGTGCAGGCAGCATTCGATGACGCTGTAAAGGCGGGGCAGGATAAAGAGCGACAAAAAAATGAAGGTCAGGCTTATGCTAATGACGTGATTCCAAAAGCACGTGGCGAGGCATCCCGCACCTTGCAAGAGGCTGAAGGTTACAAATCACGAATTGTGGCGAATGCGGAGGGGAATGCCTCTCGCTTTAAGCAGGTATTGAGTGAGTATCAGAAGGCGCCTGCGGTGACGAGGGACCGGATGTATCTCGAAACAATGCAGCAGATTTTTACCAGTACGAGTAAAGTTTTGATGGATACAAAACAAAGCAACAACATGATCTATCTGCCGATTGATAAAATGATTTCCCAAGAAGCAAATAGTGTTAAACCAGCTGTTGTACAGTCTGTTGCTCCAACGACTGCAGAACAAATTCCATCTGTGGAGATGCGTTACAATAAAGATGGGCGTGCCAGAGATACTCGTGATTCACGTGACAGAGAGGTGCGCTGATGAATAAGCTGATTTCATTTTTTCTGGCTGTAATCGCAGCACTTTTAGTCGCCTATTCGACAATTTTTATTGTTGATCAGAAGTCGCATGCGATTGTGTTCGCGTTTGGAGAGGTCAAGTCGGTAATCAGCGAACCCGGCTTGCATTTCAAATTACCTCCGCCATTCCAAAACGTTTTGTTGCTTGATAAACGGATTCTGACGATTGATTCAGCTGAGGCAGATCGCTTCATTACAGCGGAAAAGAAAAACATTCTTGTCGATTCCTATGTTAAATGGCAGATTACTGAACCGAAGCTGTATTACGTGAGCTTCAGCGGTGATGAGCGCCGGGCAAAAGATCGCTTGTCTCAGATCGTAAAAGCGGCACTGAACGACGAAATTACAAAGCGGACTGTGCGTGAAGTGATTTCAGGCGAGCGCGGCAAAGTAATGGAGGCGATCAAAAGCAAAGTTACTGACGAAGCTAAACAAATTGGTGTTGATATTATCGATGTCCGTTTGAAGCGGGTTGATTATGTTGAGCAGATTAATAATTCGGTTTATGACCGCATGAAATCAGAGCGTTTGCGTGTTGCGAATGAGCTTCGCTCTACAGGTTCGGCTGAGTCGGAGAAAATCAGGGCTGACGCAGACCGGCAGAGAGTTGTGATACTTGCTGAGGCTTACCGTGAAGCTGAGCAAATGCGCGGTGAAGGTGATGCAGAGGCGTCGCGGATTTATGCGCAGGCATTTGGGCAAAATCCTGAGTTTTATAAGTTTTACAGAAGTCTGGAGGCTTACCGGGCCAGCTTCAAAACTAAGAGTGACGTCGTTGTCGTTGATCCTAGTTCTGAATTTTTCAAATATTTTAAAGCTCCCGGCAGTTCTGTTAATGGTGGCTCGGCAGTAAAGTCTAAGTAATACTTATATATTTTGATCAAACAGCGATCTACGCCAGCTTTGGCGCAGGTCGCTGTTTGCCGGATGAGCTCAATAAAGTTCATTCTCTCGTTTTCTTAATTTTTGATTGTTTTTCATGCCGAACTGGCTCTTACCAGAAAATATCGCTGATGTCTTGCCCTCTGAGGCTCGCAAGATTGAAGACTTGCGTCGTGTTTTTCTAGATCATTTCCGTTTGTATGGTTATGAATTAGTTATGCCTCCTTTGCTGGAATATATAGAATCACTCTTGACCGGTGCAGGTCAGGATATGAATCTACGTACTTTCAAACTGGTTGATCAGATATCTGGTCGTACGATGGGTGTGCGTGCAGACATGACTACTCAGGTGGCACGTATTGATGCCCATCTTTTAAACCGCAGTTCGGTGACTCGCCTATGCTACGCTGGCAACGTCTTGCACACTAAGCCATCAGGGTTACATGCAACGCGTGAACCGATTCAGATCGGTGCTGAAATATACGGACATGCAGGACTCGAGGCGGATGCAGAGATTCAGGAGCTGGTGATTGCCTGTTTAAGGCTGGCTGGCATTGAGCAAGTGCGCCTGGATTTGTGTCACGTGGGTGTGTTGCGTGCAATACTCGAAACAGATCCACTTGCGAAGCAACAAGAGAATATTTTGTTTGCGCTGTTAGAGTCCAAGGATATTCCGAGTATAAAAAGTGTCAGCGAAGGTTTTTCTCCTGAGGTCAGGCGTGCTTTGCAGGTCTTACCAACTTTGTATGGCGATGTATCTGTCATTGACCGGGCAAGAAAGGAGTTACCTAATCTGGGTGGCGTTATGTCTGCGTTATCTGAGCTTGAGTATCTTGCTAATCTGGTTGGTAACGACAAGGTAACGATAGATCTGGCAGACCTGCGGGGTTATCACTACCACAGTGGTGTTATGTTCAGTGCGTTTGTTCCAGGTTTGCCTAATGCCGTTGCGCGTGGTGGGCGTTACGATCACGTGGGTGAGGCTTTTGGGCGCTCCAGGCCTGCAACGGGTTTTTCTTTGGATTTACGCGAATTGGCACGTCTGATGCCTGTTGCCGAGAGAAAAGGGGCGATCCGTGCTCCTTGGAGTCGTGATGCAGGTTTGTTGTCGAAAATTGCAGCGTTACGTAGTGAAGGGGAGGTGGTGATTCAAAATCTCCCTGGGCATGAGAATGAACAAGATGAATTTGACTGCAATCGTGTGGTCGTATTCGATGGTGAACAATGGATTCTTCAAAATGTAGGTTGAGTAATGTCAAACAATAAAATTGCAAAAAATGTCGTTGTCATTGGTACCCAGTGGGGCGACGAGGGTAAGGGAAAGATTGTTGACTGGCTGACGGATCATGCTCAAGGTGTGGTTCGGTTTCAAGGTGGCCACAATGCAGGTCATACGCTGGTGATAGGTGGGCAAAAGACTGCGTTGCAATTAATTCCTTCTGGAATTATGCGTGAGGGTACGGCTTGTTATATCGGTAATGGCGTGGTTTTGTCCGTTCCAGATTTGTTGCGCGAGATCGATAAATTGCAGGCAAACGGCGTAGAGGTTGTTTCCCGTCTCAAAATCTCTGAGGCATGTCCGGTCATTCTTCCTTACCATGCCGCGTTGGATGCAGCTCGCGAGGCTGCTCGTGGGGCCGCCAAAATTGGCACCACAGGTAAAGGTATTGGTCCCGCCTACGAGGATAAGGTTGCGCGTCGTGCAATTCGTGTCGCTGATTTATTAAATGCAGAGCGTTTTGCTGAAAAGCTGAAGGAAAACCTGGATTATCACAACTTCGTGTTAACGAATTATCTCAAGGCGCCAGCGGTTGATTATCAGAAGACTCTGGATGACACGTTGGCTTTGGTTCCGCGTATTCGTCCTATGGTTACCGATGTTTCCAGTGCTTTGTATGCGGCGCACAAAGCTGGCGCAAGTCTTCTGTTTGAGGGCGCGCAGGGCAGCTTACTGGACGTTGATCATGGTACTTATCCTTTCGTTACGTCAAGTAATTGCGTCGCAGGCAATGCTGCTGCAGGTACGGGCGTTGGCCCAAATATGCTGCATTACATTCTTGGAATTACTAAGGCGTATACGACACGTGTTGGTTCAGGCCCATTTCCTTCCGAATTGCCGACGGATCAGGGTGTTGGTAAGCATTTGGCGAGTGTTGGGCATGAGTTTGGCACAGTAACTGGGCGTGCCCGTCGTTGTGGTTGGTTTGATGCTGCACTGTTGAAGCGATCTGTTCAGATTAATGGCATTTCTGGCATGTGTTTGACCAAGCTTGATGTGTTGGATGGTGTTGAAACTTTGAAGCTGTGTACTGGTTATAAACTGGGTGGAAAAATTGTTGATATTTTCCCGGTTGGTGCAGAAGAGGCGGCGATGTGCGAGGCCATCTATGAGGAAATGCCTGGTTGGTCTGAGTCAACTGTAGGTGCGAAGAGCATGGAAGCTTTGCCCGAAAATGCCCGCAATTACATCAAGCGCATAGAGGCGCTCGTCGGAGTGCCAGTTGATATGGTCTCTACCGGTCCTGACCGTGAGGAGACTATCGTATTGCGCCATCCGTTTATTTAAAGGAAAAATATAAATGAATACACCTGCTTCTACGGATAAGGATCTGTGGGTTTCTTGGGATGCTTACCATCGTTCAATTGAGCAGTTGGCGCTTAAAGTGCATGAGTCAGGCTGGAAGTTTGACCAGGTCTTGTGCCTTGCACGTGGCGGTTTGCGACCAGGTGATATTTTTTCCAGAATTTTCGACGTTCCTTTGGCAATTCTTTCGACAAGTTCTTATCGTGAGGATGCTGGTACTGTTCAAGGCTCTCTGGATATCGGCAAATATATCTCGATGACCAAGGGAGCTTTGCAAGGCCGTGTTTTGGTTGTTGACGACCTTGTTGATTCCGGTGTGACGCTTGAGCGTGTTCTACATCACTTGCGCGAAAATTTTCCAGCGGTAACGGATGTTAAGTCCGCGGTGATCTGGTATAAAGCTTGCTCTTCTGTCGCACCTGATTTTCATCTTGATTATCTGGCGACGAATCCATGGATTCATCAACCATTTGAAGAGTACGATAGTATCAGGCCGCATCAGTTAAGTGCTTGGCTGAAAAAAGGTGAGACGGCTTAATGGTGTGAAATAAAAACGGGAGTTATTTACTCCCGTTTTTATTTGGTTGATTGCTACGCTTAATTTTAGGATTAATTTTGAGCAAGAAAAAGCCCGTTGATAAAATCAACGGGCTTTCAGTAATTTGGTGCCCACGGAGGGACTCGAACCCCCACACCTTGCGGCACATGGACCTGAACCATGCGCGTCTACCAATTCCGCCACGTGGGCGACAGAAGGCGTAATTATAGAGTAATCAGGATTAATTTACTACGACTTTCAGTCGAAAATTTGAATTACTTTTTCGGGGGGGGGGGATGCGAGATCAGTGGACTTTGGAATTATGAAATAGAAAAAGCCCGTTGATAAAATCAACGGGCTTTCAATAATTTGGTGCCCACGGAGGGACTCGAACCCCCACACCTTGCGGCACATGGACCTGAACCATGCGCGTCTACCAATTCCGCCACGTGGGCGACAGAAGGCACTTATTATAGATTGTTTCGGTATTATGTCAAGACGTGAGCCTGATCGGATTAGAATAGTTAGCTAAATAACGTGCGCTCCGGTAAACTGTAACGATGTCTTGTATATTCGGGGCAAGATTTAACTTTTAGAGAAATTCACAACATTTGAATAAGCATTTATACACAATTCCGAGTCGCGAAGATATTTTAGGCGTTCTGCGTACAACTAAAGTAAAGCTGACGGCGAATGCTATTGCAGCGAAGTTAGGCGTAAAAACCGAGGAGCTTGATGGTATGACGCGACGATTAAACGCGATGGAACGCGACGGTCAGATTACATCAGATAAATCTGGAAATTTCGTGCTGGCGAATCAGGATAATTTTATTTCGGGTAAGGTCAGCAGCCATCGAGACGGTTACGGCTTCTTGATTCCTGAGGACGGCAGTGAAGATTTGTTTTTGCCTGAACGGGAAATGCAGAAGGTACTGCATGGTGATCGTGTGACAGCACGAGTTACAGGAACCGACAGACGTGGGCGTCTCGAAGGCAGCATTGTTGAAATACTGGAACGGGCAAATACGCATGTCATCGGACGTTTATTAAACGAAAATGGCGTCTGGATTGTCGCGCCGGAAGATAAGCGTTATAGCCAGGACATTTTACTCGCGGGCTCTCCCGGCAAAGCGAAAGCAGGACAGGTTGTCAGTATAGAGTTGACTGAGCAGCCAACTCGTTATGCACAAGCGGTTGGAAAAATTGTTGAGATTCTGGGAGATATCGATGACCCTGGAATGGAAATAGAAATTGCTGTCAGAAAATTTGGTGTTCCTCACGAGTTTTCGGACGCAGCAAAAAAAATGGCGTCCAAATTACCGTCTGAGGTGCTGGCTAAGGATCTGGAAAACAGGGTAGATTTGCGTGATATTCCGTTGGTCACGATTGATGGTGAAGATGCGCGTGATTTTGATGATGCGGTTTACTGTGAACCCGTAAAGATAGGGCGTAGCAATGGACATCGCCTGATTGTTGCTATTGCTGACGTCAGTCACTATGTGACGCCGAATGACGCGTTGGATGAGGATGCGTTGTTGCGTAGTACATCCGTTTATTTTCCACGTCGTGTTATTCCCATGTTGCCGGAAAAACTGTCTAACGGTCTGTGCTCACTGAATCCAGAGGTAGATCGATTGACGTTGGTTTGCGATATGGTGATAACACAAGATGGCGATATTAAAGCCTACCAGTTTTATCCAGCGGTAATTCATTCGGCAGCGCGTTTTACGTATACTGAGGTGGCTGAGATTCTCGGAAATACGAAAGGAACGGCCGCTGCCAAGCGCATGTTGCTGGTGCCACACCTGAGCAATTTATACGCAGTGTTTCAGTCATTATTGAAAGCCCGTCAAGCGCGCGGCGCGATTGATTTTGAAACCACGGAAACGTACATTATCTGTAATGCCGCGGGTAAGATAGAACGAATCGTTCCACGCACAAGAAATGACGCGCATAAGTTGATCGAAGAATGTATGTTGGCCGCCAATGTATGTGCTGCGAATTTACTCGAAACCTACAAGCATCCGGGTACGTACCGGATTCATGCCGGCCCGACTAAAGAGAAGTTAACGCAAGTCAGAAATTTTCTGAAACAAGTCGGCTTATTTCTTGGTGGTGGAGACAGCCCGTCGGCGTCTGATTATGCTGCGCTGATGGAAAAGGTAAAAGGACGACCGGACGCGCAGTTGTTGCAGACCATGCTACTGCGCTCTATGCAGCAAGCAGTCTATAGCCCAGACAACATAGGTCACTTTGGTTTGTCCTATGAGGCTTATGCGCATTTCACCAGCCCGATCCGACGTTATCCTGATTTGCTGACGCACAGAGCGATCAAAGCGGTTTTGCAAGGAAAGGTTTATGAGCCCAAAGGCATCAATCTGAGTTTGTTAAATACGACGATTTCAAATGCTGCGCGTAAGCAGCAGGTTGTGGATAAAGCAGCGGGTAAAAAGAAGCCGGAGAAAGATCTCACCATCTGGGACGCTTTGGGAACTCATTGTTCTGCAAATGAACGTCGCGCTGATGAAGCATCCAGAGATGTTGAAGCATGGTTGAAGTGCTACTTTATAAAAAATAAGCTGGGCGAAGAATTCACAGGCACGATTACCGGGGTTACGCAGTTTGGTATTTTTGTTCAGTTAGACGACATCTTTATTGAGGGCTTGGTTCATATCACCGAGCTTGGCGCTGATTACTTCCAGTTTGATGAAGCCAGACATGAGCTGCGCGGCGAACGTACCGGAAAGCGTTACCAGTTGACCGATAAGGTAAAAGTGCAGGTTAGTCGCGTAGATCTTGATGCACGCAAAATTGACTTGAGCCTGGTTCAAAATGTTGTCGGTAGTACGGTTGGTAATCGCGGATCAGGATCAGATAAGTCAAAAAGAAATACTCCGTCACTTCCTGCATCTGCAGGTAAAACGGTTTCAGGGGCAAGACGAGGATCAACCACTGAGTATGTGGAATTGGAACGCGCATCTTCAGGCGGTCGTCCTTCTAAATCATCCAAAAAATCTCCTGTAGTCGGAAAAAATAAATTGCCATCGAATGGTAAACCGGCAGGAAAAACTGCAAAAAGAAGACGTTAAGTTAATTAGTAAAGAGCAATATGAAAAGTAAAATGATTTTTGGTTTCCACGCAGTGACTTCCCGTATTCGTCACGAAGCGTCGTCGGTGGAAGAGATTTATGTTGATTCCGGACGTAGCGACCGGCGTATGCAGGAGTTGTTGCATGCAGCAAAATCTGCAGGTATCCGGGTTATTCCAGCAGATGATCAGCGCTTATCGAACATCGTTGGTACCCGTCGGCATCAAGGTGTCGTCGCAAAAGCAGGAGAGTTATCTCTGGCTCGCAATCTTGATGAGTTATTGGATGCGATTGATGGTCCGCCATTGTTATTGGTACTGGACGGAATTACTGATCCGCATAATCTTGGTGCTTGTTTGCGCGTTGCCGATGGTGTTGGTGCGCATGCCGTTATCGCACCAAAAGACCGGGCCGTAGGATTGAATGCGACTGCAGCAAAAGTTGCCAGTGGTGCGGCTGAAACTGTGCCCTATATCACTGTTACCAACCTTGCACGCACATTGAGAGAGTTGAAAGAGCGCGATATTTTGCTGGTGGGGACATCTGATGATGTCGATCAAACCATTTATGACGTGAATTTTACGGGTGGCAGTGCGCTGGTGATGGGCTCTGAAGGTGAGGGGATGCGCAGGCTGACCAGAGAGACCTGCGACGTTCTGGTTAGCGTACCCATGTTCGGTTCGGTTGAAAGCTTGAATGTTTCAGTGGCTTCAGGTGTTTGTTTGTACGAGGCGAGACGTCAACGCTTAATCAAAGCTGTTTAAAACCAAAATTGATCTTTAATACTATTTCAGTGCGCTTCGGCGCACTTTTTCTGAATAAGCTACTATCCTAGTCCGTCTATTTATTGCACTCCCACATGTTCAGCCATTTTCGTGAAGATATTGCCAGTATTATTAAGAAAGATCCGGCCGCCCGGAATGCGTGGGAGGTAATGACTTGCTATCCGGGTTTTCAGGCTATCGTGATGCACCGTTGGGCAAAATGGTGCTGGACTCATGGTCTGAAGTGGTTGGGGCGTTTTATCTCCTATATCGCCCGAGTGATTACTGCCATCGAAATCCATCCGGGGTCAACAATCGGCCGCAGAGTATTTATTGATCATGGTTTTGGTGTTGTGATCGGCGAAACCGCAGAGATAGGTGATGACTGCACGATTTATCAAGGTGTGACTTTAGGTGGAACATCCTTATCGCGCGGAGCAAAGCGGCATCCCACCCTTGAGCCAGGTGTCATTGTTGGCGCAGGTGCCAAGGTGTTAGGGAGCTTTACGATAGGTGCTGGCGCGAAAATTGGTTCTAACTCTGTTGTGCTGAAACCGGTTCCCGCTGGTGCAACTGCTGTTGGTAACCCTGCGCATATCGTCAAAAAAGAACCCAGTGCAACTGACCAAGTCGGTGACAGTTTGTTTTCAGCGTATGGTGTTACGCAGAGCAGTGATGATCCTGTCTCAAAGGTATTGCATAAGTTGATTGATCACGCTGTATCGCAGCAAGAGCAGATTGAAAAATTAACCGCCGCGATTTCCTGTGCCGGGATTGTTTGTGAGCAGGCGACAGAAAAATTAAACCCAGAGCAAATAAATAGCCTGGTTGAGTAAATTTTATACCTGGTTACGGTGTGAATTTACCAGTGAGTTGAGACCAGCTCTGATTTCGACCGGTAATTCACTCGCGCATATACCGATAGGCCCGACTCCTTTGCTAACCAGAATGTCGGCGGCATTGCCGTGTACCCATGTCGCCAGTTGCGCTGCATGAAAACAATCGAATCCTTGCGCTAACAAAGCGCCGCAGAGACCCGCCAGAACATCGCCGGTGCCACCTGTCGCTAATCCCGGATTGCCACTTGTATTGATGCGCAAAGAACCGTCAGGGCGTCCAATGATACTGCCAGCACCTTTCAGTATCACGACCGCATTGAACTTAGCGGATAATTGGTTTGCTGTAGATAAGCGGTTGCTTTGAATTTCTTTTGCGGTTACCCCGAGCAGCCGTGCCGCTTCCAGTGGATGTGGTGTCAGAATCGTTGTCGTCGTTCTGTTGCTGAGTTTTATTTGAAGCTCAATGTCCGATGCGATTAAATTAAGTGCATCGGCATCAAGCACCAATGGCGCATTTGAAGCTAATATTGAATGCAGAATGTCTTTGGCGGTTTGACATATTCCCATGCCAGGACCAGCAACAATAACTCCCGTTGCATACTGAATGTCTTTCGCATTCCTGCACATGATTTCTGGGTAGGATGAGTCGTAAGTTATTGCTGAATGGATGAATCCGATAAAAACTTTGCCCGCGCCTGAAAATAGTGCAGTTCGTGCAGCGAGTATTCCGGCTCCGGTCATGCCGTTCGCCCCCCCGATAATGACGACATCGCCGTAACTTCCTTTATGGCTATTCTGTTTGCGGTCAGGCACAGCGAATTCGAAACTTTCCGGACAATTCAAAAGACAGGTGCTTATCGGGTAGAGATATTCTGGGATATCTAAATCAGCAACGGTTACTTTGCCCGCGTAGTCTTTACCGTCGGCGGTATGTAATCCCGGTTTGTTTCCTATAAACGTCAGCGTATAGTTTGCCCGTATCGCAATGTTGTGTTCACCGAGTACAACTCCGGTATCTGCATCGAGTCCGCTGGGAATATCGAGGGCTAATATGGGAATATTTTTTTCACTTGATATGGAGTTCAGCTTGGTGACGATATCGGCGCAGACACCAGTGATTTCCCGTGTGAGGCCGATACCGAATAGTCCATCAATAATCAGACGCCAGCGCGGTTCCAGTATTGCTTGAAAATCTTTTGGTGAAATAACTCGTGCACCGTTGGCGACAGCGTGCTCGAAGCAAAACAGCGCATCAGGTGAGTATTTTTCAGAGTTTGCGCAAAGTAAAATACTGACGTCGTACCCATGTGAGGATAAATTGGCGGCAGTTTCACAAGCATCGCCACCATTATTCCCTGGTCCCGCCACAACCAGAATCGGCGCGCAGACTTGTCCCAGTAATGACATCACAAAATTAGCGGCGGCTTCGCCAGCTTTTTGCATTAACGATGTCCCGGGACTCTGTTTTTTTCCTGACGTTTCCAGTTCCCTGATTTGTTTTGAGGAAAAAAGTGTTAAGTAGTCAGGCATTGGTTTATCCGTCACATTATTTACTGGAGGGAGGTTTTAATTGTGGCGTTGAAGTTGCCGCTGGTGCCCCTAAGGATTGTATTGTTTCTAAACCTTGTTGAAATAAATTTTCAATCGGCAGTAGTAGGTAAGGCAATATCAAACCCACCATCAGGAAACCAACACCGATCGTAATTGGAAAACCGATACCAAATAAATTGAGCTGAGGCGCAGCGCGGGTCAGTATTCCAAGAGCAACGTTAATGACGAGTAGTGCCGCAACAATCGGCAATGCCAGTCTGAGTCCGGTGATAAAAATCTGCTCGCCCCAAATAACCAGTTTATGGACATTAAATCCACTTTGCAGAGTCGTTGATATTGGTATCGTTTTGAAGCTCTCAATCAACGCACTGAGCAGTGCAAGATGCGCATTCGATGTCAAGAAGATTAAGGTTGTCAGCAACACCAGAAATTGCGCAATGGCAGAAGAGCGCCCCTGACTCAAGGGATCAAAAAAAGTGGCGAAACCCAGACCCATCGTTAGACCTGATACCTCACCAGCCATTTCTACAGCAGCAAAAACGATGCGTATAACAAACCCCATGCCTAAACCGATAACGAGTTGTTGAGCAAGGATCACCATCCCCGTCAGTGAGACTGGATCAACGTCAGGGTGTACAGGAATCGTTGGCGCGACAATGAGGGCAATTATGACTCCCAGTGCAATCTTAATTTGTACAGGAACAGTGTTATTGCCAAAAGGAGGGGTGATCGCAATCATCCCCAGAATTCTTGTCAGAGGCCAGATGAACGACGTAATGAGCGCGATTAACTCGCTGCTGCCAACGGAAAGCATAGTTGCGATACTACCCAGCCATCGTTGCAATGCTGGTGAATGCTTGTCTCATATAGTCAGTGAGTATGGTCAACATCCAGGGACCGGCAATAATTAATGTAACGAATATTCCGACCAGTTTCGGAATAAAAGAAAGCGTGGTTTCATTAATCTGGGTCGCCGCTTGAAAGATACTGACTAACAGGCCGATGACCAACGCAACCAGCAGCATTGGTGCTGAAACCAGTAATGTCACTTCAATTGCCTGCCTGCCAAGCATCATTACGCTGTCGGGGGTCATATTCTTCCTTAGTAAAAGCTTTGCGCCAGAGAGCCTATGATTAATTGCCAACCGTCCACCAATACAAAAAGCATGAGCTTAAATGGTAATGATACGATGGACGGTGACACCATCATCATACCCATAGACATCAGGACGCTGGCGACGACCATATCAATAATCAAAAATGGAATGAAAATAGCAAAGCTGATTTGGAATGCTGTTTTCAATTCGCTGGTAATGAAAGCTGGGATCAATACCCGCAAAGATACTTCTTCAGGGCCTTGCAATTGAGGGGTATTCGATAATTTGACGTATAACGCGAGATCGGCCTGACGGGTTTGCTTCATCATGAATTGCTTCAGAGGTGCAGCTCCCTTGTCCATTGCTTCCATCATGGAAATTTTATTTTCCGCAAAAGGTGCATAGGCTTCGGCATAAATTTTGTCGAGCACCGGTCCCATCACAAATAGCGTTAAAAACAAAGAGAGTCCGACCATGACCTGATTCGGCGGTGCCGACTGTGTTCCCAATGCCTGACGTAATAAAGATAAGACGATGATGATGCGGGTAAAACTCGTCATCATCAGCAACGCTGCAGGAATGAAGCTGAGTGCAGTCAGGAATAAAAGTGTTTGTATGCTCAGGGAGTAATTTTGTCCACCGCCCGGAGCTGGAGTGCTTGTAATCGCCTGTAAAGCGCCGCTAGATTGAGCCAGTGCAATATCCGGGAAAATGAGTGAAATCAGAACGACAATCTGACAACAATAAAGAAGTGAAGTGCGCAGGATTTTCATGCGGAATTTACGTATTTGTATCAGTTGGCGTAGTCACACGCTTTTCGATTGTTCGTTGCAGCCAATCCTGAAAAGAGCTGTGATTTGCCGGTGTGACTTGCAGTAAGGACTCCTGTTTTGGGAGTGTCGCCAAATTGTTGATATTTGAAGCTGTGACGCCAAGCACCAGCCATTGATCTCCAACTTCAATAACCATTACTCGTTCACGATTTCCTACATTCAGACCGCCCAGAATCTTCATTGGAATCTTGTTTGCGGAGGTTGCCGGGCCAATCCGCTTGAAAGCCCAGGCAGCGAAAAACATTAAACCGAGAACAAAAAGCAGAGCCAAGGTGATTTGCAACAAGCCAGCTCCGGGCGTCAGCGGGGCAGCATCTGCGGCGAGGGCATAGTCAGACGCAGCCAGTAAAAATAACGATATGAATTTACTGTGAGGTTTCATTATTTATTCAGTTTGCGAATTCGTTCTGCGGGGGTCACGATGTCAGTCAAACGAATACCGAACTTATCATTAACAACCACAACTTCGCCTTGAGCGATCAGGCAGCCGTTCACCAGTACATCCATCGGTTCACCTGCCAGACCATCAAGTTCCACAACGGAACCCTGCGCCAGTTGCAGCAAGTTTTTAATCGCGATCTTGGTTCTTCCCAATTCAACTGTCAGCTGCACAGGGATATCGAGAATGAAGTCGATATCGTTGTGTGTTTCAGTCGAACTTCCTTTTGCGCTGAATTCTTTAAATATCGCAGGATTTGCTGGCGGTTCGGATTTTTGGCTCGCCGCTGCAGCTGCCGCAGCGGCATCGGCTTTCTCCTGCTCTGCAATTGCTGCACCCCAATCGTCTTCGCTGATCGGGCTATCTGTATTTTCATCCATGGTTTTCTCCTTGTGCTGCTACTTCTTGTACGCTGGAACTGATCAGTTTTTCCACGCGTAACGCATATTGTCCGTTGAAGACACCGTATTTGCATTCCATTACCGGGGTGCCATCAACCTTGGCAGAGATCACTTCCGGAATATTTAAGGGAATGATGTCTCCGGTTTTCATATTCAGAATGTCGCCTAGTGTGACACGGGTCGTGCCTAAGTCAGCAACTATTTCCACTTCCGCAATCTGAATCTGCTGTGTCATCAAACGAACCCAGCGTTTGTCAACTTCCAGTGTTTCACCTTGCAGGCTACTCGTCAGAATATCCCTGATAGGCTCAATCGTGGAGTAGGGCATGCAAATATGCATTTCACCGCTAACTGGCCCCAATTCTATGGTGAAGGTTGTCGATACCACTACCTCGTTTGGTGTCGCAATATTGGCAAACTGGGTATTCATTTCAGAACGAATATACTCGAATTCAACTGGATAGACTGGCTCCCACGATTTTGCGTAGGTTTCAAAAATAATTTCCAGAATGCGTTGAATAATTCTTTGCTCAGTCTGCGTGAAATCACGTCCTTCAACACGAGTGTGGAAGCGACCGTCACCACCAAATAAATTATCGACCAAAAGAAATACCAGGCCAGGGTCGAGCACTACCAGCGAAGTTCCCCTGAGTGGTTTCATGTGCACCAGATTCAGATTGGTCGGTACAACCAGATTACGGATGAATTCACTGTATTTGGAAACTCTGACCGTTCCAACGGAAACTTCTGCGCTACGGCGTAAAAAATTAAATAACCCTATGCGTAAAAGACGGGCAAATCTTTCGTTGATAATTTCCAGCGTCGGCATACGGCCGCGAACAATGCGCTCTTGCGTCGCAAGGTTATAGGGACGTACACCCGACGTGTCTTCTTGAGACTGAGAGTCATCTTGATCTCCCGTGACGCCCTTTAACAGCGCATCGACTTCTTCCTGGGAGAGGAAATTATCTGACATAGTGCTATTGAACTACAAAGGAAGTAAAGAAAACGCCCGTTACTTTTTGCGGTTCACCTTTCGCAGTAAAAGGTTGATTAACTTTTTCAATGATTTCGTCTACCAGTTTATCTTTGCCCTCAGTGGAGAGAATATCATTGGCATCTTTGCTCGATAAAAGTAACAGCAAGCGACTGCGCACCTGAGGCATATTTGCTTTAATCAGTGATGACTGATCTTCACCTTCGACCTGAAGTGTCATCGCGATTTGCAAATACTTATCGCCGCTATCTGATTGCAGATTTACCGTGAACGCATCTAAAGGAAGAAATACCGGCGCCTTCGCTGGTTCTGCTTTGTGCTCTTTTTCTTTTGACGCAGATTTTTTCGATAAAAAGAAAGCAGCACCACCACCGACGCCACCGAGAACAAGTACCGCGGCCGCAATGATAATAATTAATTTTTTCTTTGATTTTGCTGGAGCAGCTTCACCGGTTTCGGGAGCTGCCTTAGCAGGTTTCTTCGCCATATTTTTCCTCTCAAGCAGCGGTATTTTTCCGCTATTTCTTATATTATCTTCGAAAAAAAGCACCGAATAACAGTAGAAAAGATGGACAAATACCACTCATCTTTTCAATTCTGAAAAAATAATAATGCGGCCTATGCATGAAGAACGCATTATTCCCGGTTAAATGCTTTATTTCTTTATTCTACCTGTTTGAGAGACAAGTTTTTCAACTAAGCACTATGCAAACGTATCGACAGCCCCAATGCGAGAGATTATTTTGGTCGTTTTGACGTCGGATATAGGTTGGTTGCTGATAACGCTTTCGCTCCCACCATTTCTGACAATTGAGGTGGATGGATTTGTTTGTCTGAATTCGCGACTTTGCTGCCCCTGATTAGATGCTTCTGCGTTGACTGAGAAACCTGATAGTTGGACTCCGGCATCATCCATCATCTGACGCAATTTAGGCAGAGAAGCCTCCAGTGCCTCCCTGACATCTGGATGTGCGGAGATAAAAGTTGCGTTTGCCTGATCGTTCGTGACATTCAATACGATTTGTAATGGACCCAGATCAGGTGGGTTCAGAGTTAACTCAGCCGATTGCATGCTGGCGCCTACCATCCAGATTACTTTTTGTCCCACCGCTTTATCCCATGTGGACGAATTCAGTGGGGGTGATATCTGGTTAGCAGAAACGGCACCGGTGAGCGTCGCATTCTGCGTAGCGTTAAGCTGTTGTTGTGGCGGCGCTTGTTGGACGTTGGCCGGGCTCATCGCTTCATCTTTTCGTAAGCTTAACGCAAGCTGATCAATAGATCGTTCCAGTTTATCGGCAGAGACATTTGTTTTCGGCGATACATCCTGTGGAGTGCTTGTTTGCAACTTGAGCGGCTCACCTTTTTCTGATTTAAGCTCCAGGTGATCTGCAAATGATGTTGATGTGTCAGATCCTATTCCTTTGTCTTTTACAATCTGGGACGTATCTGTCACTGGAGTTTCGGCTGTGAGCTCGGGGGCGGTTGTCTCCAGGCGGGCTGATAGGGTATTGCTGACGATGACGTCAAAGGCGGCTTCTTTTGATATTCCCGCAGACGGGGACACATTTTTTTCGTTCAGTGGCTGTAGCGATAAGCCGCTGTTTGATGCATCCGAAATGACGCCTGTGTCGCTTTTCAACAAGGCATCATCGCCAGATTTTGTCGGTACCAACTTGGAAATATCATTTAAGGCGTTAAATAATTGTATCAACTGATGATCGCCGTCATCCGTTTCTTTTTTTTCCGTTTGAGTGTCTTCTTTTTCAGTATCTTCGCTTTTCTTCAGCGCAGTGCTAGCGTCATTCAATTCTTCAGGCGGCGTTACAGCGTCTTGCTTAGGTGGCTCGACATTTTTTGTAGGTAATTTGCTATTTGTTTCCCTTGGGGCAGGCGCTGACGTCGCTTTATTTCCGCTTATTTCTTTCTTGAGCAGCTTATTAAAAGAGTTATCAGCATTCACCACTGGATTGCTCTTGCTCGTTTTCGCCGCACTGTTCTGATTGTTGAGTGCGCTGACAATATTGAGTGTTTGCATAGATGTTGCCGTTATTAAGTTGCTACTCTGATTTATAAAAATACGCCCGTGCAGCAAAATCGTCGGTTTGTTTCTGATCCGATTTGGCGTCCTTTTTTTGCTGCACCATTTTTACCCTGTGATCGAGGGTGTTATATGACAGCCGTTTCTTTTCATTCCCTTGCCAATCAAGTTTCGCTGCCTGAACTTTTGATTCAGCATTTCGTATCACTTCTTTTTGACCTTCAACGGCACTGTCCAGTTTGGCTAAAAACCCTAGAAAATTTCCATATTGGCTGGCACTGATACCAGCAGCAGCAGCGGCCTGGAATTTGCTGTCGTAATCATCTCGATACTGGATTAATAAATTCAGCTTACTTTGCGTTTCTTCCTGATACCGAATGGCTTGTCCCAAGCGCTTCGCCGCGTCATCGGTTTCCCGGTCCGCAATCTCAATTAAAGTGTTTATTGGTGATCTCTTTGCCATCTGTACCTAAGTATAGAGCTAACTAAAATTATCTATCCTTGGAATAGAGCCCGAAGTCCATCCAAGCTCTCTGATATGCTGCATTTCTGAGTAATATCTTGCTGTAAAAATGCGATGATTCGCGGATGCAGCCGAATCGCTTCGTCAAGCAAGGGATCTGAGCCTGGCGCATAAGCACCAACGCTGATCAAATCTCTGCTGCGCTCGTATCTTGAATATAGTTGTTTCAACTTTCTGGCAAGTTGCTGATGTTCCGGAGTCGTGATGCTGTGCATCGCCCGGCTGATAGATTGCTCGATATCAATGGCGGGGTAATGACCGCTCTCAGCCAATGTGCGATTCAAGACTATATGACCATCAAGAATTGCTCGTGCAGAGTCCGCGATAGGGTCCTGTTGATCATCGCCCTCAGTCAGTACTGTGTAAAACGCGGTAATCGAACCGCCGCCTTCTTTGCCATTGCCGGCCCGTTCGACAAGCACAGGTAATTTTGCGAAAACCGAAGGAGGGTAGCCTTTGGTTGCAGGTGGTTCGCCGATCGCCAGAGCGATTTCGCGTTGCGCCATCGCATATCGTGTTAATGAGTCCATGATCAGTAGAACGCTGTGTCCTTGATCTCGGAAATATTCGGCGATTGTTGTTGCGTACGCAGCGCCTTGTAAACGCAATAATGGCGGAGCATCCGCTGGCGCTGCTACGACTACCGACCTTGCCAGCCCCTCTGTGCCAAGAATCTGTTCAATAAATTCTTTTACCTCGCGCCCCCGTTCACCAATCAGTCCGACGACGATAATGTCTGCGGTAGTAAACCGTGCCATCATTCCGAGCAGCACACTTTTACCAACACCCGAACCGGCAAACAAACCAAGACGTTGTCCTCGTCCAACGCTGAGCATACTATTGATCGCGCGAACGCCAACATCAAGTGTGTCGACAATCGGTGCCCGTTCCAGCGGGTTGTAAATCCGCGCGGCAAGTGGCGCGGATTCCGTCGTTTTCAGGGCGCCAAGTGTATCTAGCGGACGTCCATTGCCGTCTAGTACACGTCCTAATAGCTGGTAACCGACTGGAAGTTGACGGCTTCTGTCGCTTGGTCTTCTGAGTGGATGACTGGATGTTTGTCGTGACTCTTCGGCAAAAACCGGAGCGCCGGGAGTAACACCTTCGAGGTCGCTATGAGGCATCAGGAACAGCCTGTCTCCATCGAAACCGACAACTTCTGCTTCGATTTTCGCACCGCCCGCTAAATGTATAGAACACGCACTTCCTACCGGCAAGCGCAAACCGACGGCTTCCATAACTAAGCCTGTGACTTTAGTGACTCTGCCGGCGGGTTGAACAGCATCATTTCCGACCAGCAGATCTTTGCTGCCAGTCAGAATAGATTTCCATTGGTCTGTGAAAGCAGTGTCCATGGGATTTACTCTGAATCCGATGCATTTTTTCGCATCATGGCTGTTAAGCGTTCCCATCGGGTTTCAATATTGGAGTCGATGAGATTTTGAGATGTTTCAATTTTGCAGTCACCGCGAGACAGTTGTTGATCGGAGATAATACGCCAGCCGTTGGCGATCAATGTGTCGCCGAGATTATTCTTAACGATGTTTGCATCGGCAGGATTTAAACTGATGCTTGCATTTGTTTGTACTGACGGTAATTGCGCGATCGCATCCTCAACGATAGGGAGAATGATATTTTCATCCAATTCTATCCGCGTTTTTAAAATTGTTGATGCCAGACTGATCGCCAGATCAAGTAAGTCTTTGCCTGTCGCTTTTCCTGCTTCGCCTAATTCAGTTGAGAATTTTTCTGACAAGTCACGCATGCTTTGAAGGTCAGGCTGCATACTTTCTGTCGCCATGCGCTGTCCTGCCTCTTGTCCTTCAATCAGACCGCGTTCATAGGCTTCCTGATAGCCAACGGCATAGCCTTCCTGTCTTGCTTTTTCACGTATTTCTTCCAGTTCATGTTCCGATACAGTCGGAGCGAACCTGGCTGGCTCGGGTTCGTGTTTGGGCTCTGGAATGTGATGAGGGCGCGTTTCACCAAATGATGCCATTTCCCATCGTTGGTAAGCCGAAACGTCGTCTTTTCGTAAGACACTAGACATAAGAGTCTTCACCTTTCGCGCCTAACATAATCTGGCCTTCATCGGCGAGTCGACGCACAACGAGCAGAATTTGTTTTTGCTGCGCTTCCACCTCAGATAATCTGACCGGCCCTTTGGATTCCAGATCTTCGCGCATCATTTCAGCGGCACGTTGAGACATATTTTTAAAGATTTTTTCCCGCATATCCTGATTGGCGCCTTTGAGTGCGATGATCAGCGAATCGGATTGCACTTCGCGCAGCAGCAACTGAATACCCTTGTCATCAATTTCCATGATATTGTCAAAAACAAACATCTCATCCATGATTTTTTCTGCCATGTCACCATCATATTTGCGCAGATTATCCATAACAGACGCTTCGTTTTCACCACTCATGAAGTTCAATATTTCTGCCGCGGCCCTGACCCCACCGATTGATTTTTTCTTCAGGCTTTCATTACCAGTCAGCAGTTTGGTGAGAACGTCATTCAACTCTCTGAGTGCAGCTGGCTGAATACCATCGAGCGTAGCGATGCGCAAAACAACATCATTTCTTAAGCGTTCTGAGAAATTATTTAAAATTTCACACGCCTGATCGCTTTCCAGGTGAACTAAAATCGTTGCGACGATCTGAGGGTGTTCATTTTTGATCAGGTCGGCAACCGACGCTGAGTCCATCCATTTCAGACTTTCAATGCCGCTGGCGTCTTTTCCGCCCAGGATACGATTCAATAAAGACGATGCCTTGTCGTCACCCAGTGCTTTGGTGAGCACATTGCGGATATATTCGTCAGAGTCTAAACCGACAGATGAGCTGAGATCTGCGGCTGCTTTAAACTCGTCGAGAACCTTCGCTATGCGCTCGTGGGGGATTGCACCTATTGTCGCCATAGCAGCGCCAATTTTCTGCACCTCACGTGGGCCCAGAAATTTCATTACCTCTGCAGCACCGTCTTCACCAAGCGCAAGCATGAAGGTTGCTGCTTTTTGTACGCCATCATCACTCATTGTTAATCCATGTCTTGATTACGTTAGCAACAATTCTCGGGTCATTTTTTGCTAATTCTTTAGCCATGTCCAAGGTTAACTCATAACTGTTTCCTTGTTTTGCGGCTTGTATTTCTTCTTCGCTGGAGAGATTGACATACGTATCATCGTCTTCCTCCTGCTGTAATTCTTTTTCAGCCGAGGTGAGTTTTTCCGCTTCTTCAGCTTCTTTTTTAGCTTTTTCTTCGGCGACGTCTTTGCCCATAATTTTGTACAACATGGGTTTCAAATAGCCAAAGAATAAATAGGCGAAAACTGCGGCGATTAATAAGTATTTCCCCAGTTCTTTTGCTAACTGGATTGTTTCTGGTTGTTTCCAGAATGGTACTTCTACTATAGTTTCTTTTTCCGGACCGGCAAATGGGCTATTAACAACATTCAGAGTATCGCCACGGTCTTTATTAAATCCCATCGCTTCGCGCGCCAGATCGGTAATTTGTGCCTTCTCAATATCCGTCAGCGCCCTGGTCGTAATCTTTCCGGATTTATCGGTCTCGTTCTTGTAATTCACAACAACGGCGACGGACAATCGTTTTACGCCACCCATTCCCTGCTGCGTGTAGCGGATAGTTTTATCAACTTCATAGTTGATGGTGGAGTCTTTTTGTACAAGCCCTGCGTTTGATGCTGAAGCAGACGTTGGAGTGCCGCTGGCCACAATCGGCGCTGTTACTGGCACTGGTGGCTGATTGGTCAGTGAGCCGGGAATGCCGGATGCATTATTGTTTTTATTGTAGCTTTCGCTGGATTGCTGGCTGCGTATTGTGGATGCCTCGGGTGGCGAATTCGGACGATAACTTTCCGCTGCCTGTTCAGTTTTTGAAAAATCGATATCTGCAGTTGCTTCTGCACGAACATTATTCGCGCCAACTATCGGAGAAATAATAGATTCGATGCGTTTGACAATATTTTGTTGAAATTCCTGTACGTATTTGAGCTGGGATGGATCAAGATTGTTGCTTCCAGCTTGTTTATTCATATCCGAAAGTAAATTACCGTTTTGATCCACAATCGAGACGTTTTTGGTTGACAGTTCCGGAACGCTGCTGGCGACCAGATGCAGAATAGCGCTGACTTGTTGTTGATCCAGAATCCGGCTTGGATATAAATTCAATAATACCGATGCTGTTGGTTTTTGCTGATCACGTATAAAAACGGAAGATTTCGGAATTGCGAGATGCACCCTTGCTGACTGTACGGCTGATACTGCCTGAATTGATCGTGCCAACTCACCTTCAAGTGCACGTTGGAAATTGACTTGTTCGAGAAACTGGGAAATTCCTAGCTTCTGATTTTCCATTAATTCAAAACCGACATTGCCACCTTTTGGCAAACCTTGCGACGCGAGTTTCAGGCGAGCATCATGTACCTGGCTCGCAGGTACGAGAATCGCACTGCCAGTTTCCGAATATTTATACGGAATGTTCATTTGCTGCAAGGATGCGACGATCGCGCCGCCATCCCTGTCGTTAAAGTTTGAAAACAGCACTTTGTATTCAGGTTGCTGCCCCCACAGCCAGATCCCGGCCATAATCGCCAGTATCAGCGCGGCACCCGCTGAAAGCATTGCTGTGCGGACGCCTGGTGTTTGCGGAATCCCAAATATTTTTTTTGGTTCCACAAGCTCATCAGGAGCCATGATCATGTTTTCAGCGGTTGCCATAAATCACCTGATCAGCATTGAAAATTAAGAAGTGTATTTGCATCATGTTACGAAGCCATTTTGGTTTTTTCCTTACTACTGATTTTGCACTGAATTCTGAATTTCAATCAGGAGAGTAAGCGTCAATTAGTACATCTTTTTATCGAAATGGAGAATTTTTTAGGTGGTAAGGTAGATGCTAGATCAATCTTTATTGACTATGGAGAATGTATGAAAATGGCTGGCATTGACAGCAGTCGCATTGACGCAATGGTTGCTCAGTTAAAAGCGACGGCTGCGAAAATGGAGGCGGGTAGCGGAATCAATCGCACCGAAGAAAGTGATGCGCCCAAACGCTTAGACTTTGCAGATGCGCTGAAAGCATCATTAGATCAGGTAAACAAAGTTCAACTGACGTCGCAGCAGTTGGGAGAAAAATTTGCCTTAGGAGACGATAAAGTCAGTTTGTCTGATGTCATGATTTCAATGCAAAAAGCAAACATTTCATTTCAGACGACGGTGCAAGTCAGAAATAAATTAATCACTGCATATCATGACATCATGAATATGCAGATCTGACCTTAAGCACAATTGAAGTGATCGGTATTTCAGCGGATTCCAGTCATTTTGGAATTCCGCTCTCTTTCTAATTTCATGATGTAGCGTTGAACGCTGGTCAGCACTGAATTTGATAAATTGAAAAACTGGCAGCCTATACGACGATTTGTTTTTCCATTTAATAAAACCAGATCTTGAGAGTTTCTGATTTGTAGCGCTACATCGATCAGACCAATTGTCGGTAAATCCAGTTTGCAATGCTCATAGATTTTTCCTGGAGTGCAGTCGAGGATTTTTTTCTCATCAAGCACGGCAATACCACCGCAACTGATATCGACCAGAGATAATTTTAAAACTTCAACACTATCGTTCACCTCAACAGAAAAGCTTACTTTAATCGGCGTTGAGACTGGAGTATTGATTCGATAATACTCACGTCGTTGCAGTCGGATCAGGTTTGACGGGATGCTGAATTGTAAAGCTGGACGGTTCTCAAATTCGGCACTATGGACACCTGTCGTGGAAAACTGAATGCCGATTTTATCCAATAAACCCTCAAATGAAACCCGGTGTGCTTCAATTATTCTCTGATTGGCCAATTGGCCGGGGGCGCAGTCAACTGTTACCGTATTATTGTTATCGTCAACGTCTAGAATGGAAGTGATAAATACTTCCGCGCCATCGTGAATCAACATGCTGATGAGCTGGTTGCTATCTTTCAGGCCGCGTAATAAGGAAATAATTTCCCTGCGAGAGTCGACCTGAAAAGGACTTTGGTTTTCAGTCCCGAGAGAAGGAGGGGATTGCATGTTTTTTATTTGCTCTTATCTGTCAAAATTTTAAGATGGTAGAGGTGGTACCGTTCAGGGCGTCTCCTGCTCGACCCCGGACTTTTCTTTGTCTATATGGTAAAGCCAAGCGAGCAGTTCTGCAACAGCGATATATAGAACCGGGGGAATGTTTTCGTCCAGATCGACTTTCATCAATAAAGATACCAACTCTTTTGATTCGTGGACGTGGACTCCGTGTTCTTTCGCCCTGCTGATTATCTCATCAGCAATTATTCCCTTGCCTTTGGCAACAACCCGTGGAGCACTATCCCCGCTATGGTAAGCGAGTGCGACTGCGTGTTTATCGGTGGGCTTATTTGCTGTCATTTTTTCTGACACTCAGGCTATCCAGAATCGTGTCTAAAGAGGACAGGGCGGATGATAGTTGTCCAGCGTGAGTTTTAAGAGCGCTTACCGTCGCTTCATTTTCTGCATTGATATTTAAGCTTAAATGATTTGCACGAAAATTAAACGTTGCTGAAACTGTGCCCAGAGAGGGTAAATCAAACTTGACGGTACTTTGCCAGTAATTATTGTCGTCAGGTGAAAATTCGCTGGTTTGATGAGAAGGCTTATCTCTCTTGATTTCCCATTTCATATATTGTCCTTGGAAAAGCTCGCCTTGCCAACGCAGGCTTTGATTTTCCAAGGTTCGCAACTGTTGCTGAATGAGTTGAATTAATTCTTTATTTCCAGCGGTAAGACTGCTTTCTCCGCTGACAATATTCTGACTTAGTGCTGAAAGTACAGCCTGGGGCTCTGTTCGTAAGTCACTTAAATTCTTTTTCCCATCCACCCATTCTGCGAGGTGAGATTCGTAAAAGAGGCCACTCTGACTGATTTTTTTTTCTAATAATACAGCCGTTTTTTCGATGCTATTTAAATCGACTTGCGAGTTTAGTATTGCAGTTTTTCCGACAATCGCGTTGCTTTCGGTACTGGCATCTCCAGACTGCAGAATGGTGCCAATCAGTTTGCTGGCCGTACTTAAAAAAGTAACGCTGCTGTCCGATTGAATGCCAGCCTCCAGATGGGGGAGGGCTGACGTGGATTGGGGAATTGTTTTTATTTGTGCTAACTTGCCCGCATCTTCCAGTCTTGCCTGAGGCGAAGCTGAAAAATCAGATAGCGTTTTTTTGCCAGGTGTGTAGGTTTGCCCGGCAATGAAGCTTTCTGGGATTTGAGATTTGCTTTCTAAGGCAAACGTTGGTTTCGGATCTGTTGAAATTAAACGCAACGAGACTGAGTCTCCCTCCTTAACGCCTTCCGGGAGTTGCATGCGAACGCTAAAATTAGCGACCCGAACAGTAAAGCTGCCGTCCTTTTGTCGGGTAAGGATTTCCCCTTTGAGTTGTTGACCTACAACGAGTTGTGCAAGTTTTGAGGCAACTTCCTGCTTGAGCGAATGGAGTCCTGAACTCGCTGATGCCGCCTCGATATCGGCAGTCGTAATCGAATTATCGAGGCGGTATGGCATATCGGTTACGCCGAGCTTGCGGCTCCATAAGTGTGATTCAGTTTGCGTTCGGCACTTGACGCTTTCATCAGATTTGACAATTCAGCCATCCACGGTTCTGTAATGTCGCGAATTTCTTTATCGTCAGCCAGTATTTTTTTTATGACACGAATTTTTCGCTCTTTGAGTTCCGGCGGTAAGAATGCCGGACTCTCATTATCACGAATTTTTTGAACCTTTGAGCTGCAATCGTTTTCCAGCTCAGTCAATTGTTCCCAGTCTCGGTTGCGGGCGGCATTCAACATTTGATCAGTGAGTACGGCAATATTCTCGTACAGCTTAATAATTTCTATGCTTTCCATTATGAATCAGGCCTCAAAAACGTGAACTTGTCGTGGTTGTAAAGGATCGTGTTCGCTGATAGCCGGCTGCGTTGGTGCTTGCGCTGCGGGTTCTATGGTTTCCCATGTTTGCTTCAGATCACGTAATAAAGTTTGCACTTCCAGTAATTTTTCTTCATCTTTATTCAAATTTCCCAGCAATAGCTGTCTGCTCATATATTCATACAGCGCATCCAGATTGAGTGCAATTTCACCGCCGACTCGCTTATCCAGGCTGGCACGCAAGCCGTTATCAATAATGGAAATGGCGTGGGAAATTGATTTTCCTTTTGCTGCAATTTCTCCCTTTTGCATTTGCTGTAAAGCATTTCCAATCGCTGTGATCGCACCATCGAATAACATGACGATCAGTTTGTGGGGGCTGGCAGCTATGACGCCGGTTTCCACACCAATTTTTGTATATGCACTTGCACCATAGGATTTTGATGAGCCAAACATAGCTAGTCCTTTGAGTTTTCTAAATTATCAGTTGCTTGTTACTTATTCGTTGAGCCGTTCAGAATGCCAATCTGAGCAGTTAAAAAGCTTTGAGTTGCGTTTAATTTCGAGATGACAGTATCAAGAGCAGAATATTGCGCTTGAAGGCGGTTCTGGGTTTTAAGCAAGCGCGCATTCAGCTCGTCGGTTTGTTTCTGTAGTGACGCTAATGTCGTGTTAATACCTTTTGTTGCACTACTGATCGTGCCTGTCGTTCCAAGGAAACTGGTGACAAGATTATTCAGTTTGTATGCGTAACCCTGAGAAAAACTGACTTTGCCGCGGTCACCCGTTGCACCGCCATTCACTAAGATTTGCAAGCCTTCAGAAGGTGAGCCGGATGCGCCAGTCAATATTTGACCTAAACCTGTAGCTGAGACGCCGTTTAATGTACCGGCGACATTTTTACCCGTTGTTCCCGTGTTGACTGTTCCAGTCAATGCACTGACACTCGTGCCAGCATTGCTGGTCAGGCTGACATTGGACGCACTACCAAAACTGCCCGAAGTAATATTCAAGAAGCCATTGCTGTCAATTGAGGTGGTAACCGTGACACCTGCATTGGAGAAACTGGCAGTACCATTGATAGATGACTGTATCATCGAAGCGAGTTGTGATGCGGTGTAGTTTCCTGCCGCTAAACTCACTGTGCCGGAGAGGCCGTCAATTTTGACATCAATTTTTGTGCCCGCAGCAATCGTAGTTGATGCCGAATTCAAGTTGACATCACCGGTTAACACACCTTGCGTGGCAATCTGCGTTACTTTGATTGCATAGTCGCCAGGCTGTGTTGCGGCCGTGGAGCCGGACAAACTGGTCAGACTATCTGTTGTTTTGCCCATTGCCGAAAACAATCCGCCGACATCATTAAAATTATTTGTTAATGCGGTCTGCAGTTTGCTGGAGTCAACTGCCAGTGATCCATCTTTCTGAAAGCTGATGCCGATCTGCGCCAGACTGGTGAAGCCTCCACCCAGACCATTTACTGCGGTTGACAAAGTGTTTCGTACCTGATTTTGAATTGCCTGGACAGTTGGGTCGCCAAGTAACGCCCCCGCAGCTTTTGTCGTTGGATTATATGAAGTCAGTTGTGCAATCGTGCTGTTCAGACTGTTGTAGGCAGAGACAAAAGAGTTAATGCTATTTTGCACTGCCGACGTATTGGTATTGACTGCAATCGATGTGGTGCCGATTTTCTGAGCGTTGATTGTCACACCCTGAATGGCCGTTCCGACCTTATTGCTCGCACTGGAAACGGCAATACCGTTGACGGTCAGGTTGGCATTCTGACCAGTAGTCACTTCTTTGAAATTTTGGGTGCCGGCGGGATCATAAGAAAGCAGATTTTGCAGATTCGCATCTCCGGCAACACTGATTTTCAAACTTGATGTTGCACCTGTTGAGGTCGAGTTCAGCACTAAATGATAAGGAGTCGCACTGCCGTCACCGACGATGGATGCATTCACGCCGATTTTTGCGTTATTGATGGCATCCCGGATGCCTTGCAGCGAATTATTTGTGCTATCAATCGTTACTGTGCCTGTTGCCTGGCTGGCATCTTGCGTAAACGTTGCTCCACTATATATTCCGCCAGTCTGAGTGCCACCTGAAATACTGCCGAACTGAACGCTTAACGTTGTGCTGGCACCACTGCCGATGGAGGCTGTAGTATTGATTTGTCCTGCGCTGGATATAGTCTGAGACTGTGCAAGTTGGGTCACATTGACGTTGTAATTGCCAACACTGGCAGTGCTGCTTGCTGTGACTGAGGCAACGGCTGTATCACTTGCTGTTGCTGCGAGCGTCTTAAAGGTGGACGCACTGCTCAGTGCAATCAGGGAAGACTGGAAGGAGCTGACAGAACCACTCAAAGCGCCTAATGCAGTGACATCTGCCTGATAACTTGTTTGTTTTTTCTGAATAGATGCTAGCGGCAGACTCTCAATGGCCATGAGCTTGCTGACAATGGTGTCAACGGGAAGTCCAGAACCTACACCGGTGGATTGTATGGCCACAATAATTCTCCTTTTGAGGTCCTTACTATATCAAATCTGATTCTTGTTCAATTGAGATGAAAGAAGGGGTTTTACCTGCTATTTTAAAAAGATCGTTACCGATTAAGCTTCGTTCTTAATGAGTAATCCTTTTAATTTATCTAAGGATTTAGATATTTCAAGTGCCTCTTCCGTTGGAATCTGGCGTAACACCTGATTTGTTTGCTGATCAATAATTTTGACAACAACACGCTTACTGTCAGTATCGACGCTGAAACGTAAATCCTGTGAGCGAGCCTGCAGCGCATCGTTAATATGAGCGATTGCTTTATTAACTTCGGTGCTGTCAAATTTCTTATTCTCAGAATTGTCGGCTGCAGTTGCCGTGGGTGCGCTAATGTTATTAGCAGGAGGGGCTGACCGTACGTTGGTGACGGCAGTTTTGTCACTGATCAATTGCCCCGATTGAGGCGGGTTGCCAATCGATGGGATGTCCATGATCATTTCCTTCAAAGTTAGATTCCCCTGATCATAACTGATCAGGGGAATTATCTACATCAATAGAAAACTGAAGCTATTGATTAACGCAGCAGTGCGAGAACACCGTTAGGTAATGAGTTAGCTTGAGCCAAAATTGCAGTACCAGCTTGTTGCAACACTTGAGAACGAGTCATATTTGCTGTTTCCGAAGCAAAATCGGAGTCTTGAATACGGCTACGTGCTGATGCCAAGTTTTCTTGTGATGTTTGCAAGCTGTTGACAGCAGAAGTGAAGCGGTTTTGTATCGCACCCAAAGAAGCGCGTGAACTATTGACCGATGCAATCGCCGAATCGATGGTTGCCAGAGCTGACTGTGCCCCTGCCGCCGTACTCAGATTCAGAGAGGATACACCTGCACCGACTGTGACTGCTGCTGAAGTGAAGCCACCTGTCAAGTTTGCAGCTGTCAAACCTGTACCTGTACCATTTGCCAGAGTAATACCAGCAGAGCTTGTGGAAGACAGGGAAAGTGTTGATGTAGCAATGTCTGTCGCACCAGTTGCAGATACGGTGATACCTGTATTGGCTGCAGCTGCTGCTGCATTAGTACTTGCTGTAACTGTGATATTACGTCCATCAGCAGCTGCCAGGGCAACAGCACCAGTTGTTGTATCAAATGTAGCTGATACGCCAGTTTGTGAGCTGATCGCATTAACAGCAGCAGCAACTTGTGCGCCACGTTGAGCGCCGGAAGTCGAGGCGCTCAATGCACCCAGATTGACACCGTTAATTGTGATGTCACCAGAAGCGATTGCAGTTGCGCTTGTTGATGCTGTACCGGCAACTGTTGTAGAACCAACTGTTGCTGTCACACCAGTTTGACCACTGATTGCGTTAATCGCTGCAGCTTTAGCAATACCACTACCAGTTGCATTAGAGAAGGATACGCCATCACTAGCAGATGCGCCGACTTGGTAGCCGTTGATCGACAAGTCACCGGATGCCAGAGCTGTCGTTGTTACAGCACCTGCACCTGCTACAGTTGCTTTGTAGCTGGATGTGGAGCCAACACCGAGAGACGATGATTTTGCACTGGCAATTGCTGAAATGCTGATCTGATCGTTTGAGCTGCCGTTTGCACCAACCTGGAATGTTTGGTTTGCAAAGCTACCGTCAAGCAGATTCACACCGTTAAAGTTAGAAGAGCTTGCAACACGGTTGATTTCAGAGATCAACTGGCTGGCTTCGTTATTCAGGGATGCGCGGTCTGATGCACTGTTAGAACCGTTGGCTGCCTGAACTGCCAGATCACGAATACGTTGTAAGTTGGAACCGATTTGTTGCAGATCGCCCTCAGCTGTCTGAGCCAGAGAGATACCGTCATTCGCATTACGTGCAGCTTGGTTTTGACCATTCAGCTGCGAAGTCATACGTTGAGAAATTGCGAGACCAGCGGAGTCATCTTTTGCGCTGTTAATACGCAGACCGGATGACAGACGTTGCATGGATGTTTGCAGAGAGCCTTGAGATGTAGTCAGGCTGCGTTGTGCATTCATGGATGCAATATTGGTATTGATATATGAAGCCATTTTGATACTCCTTACCTAAGTTATTAAATTCGGCGTTAAAACCTCAAACTTCGGTCTGTCTGTTGACTGTTGCACCGCCGTTGTAAAGGGTTACGGACGGGAATCAAAAACTTTTAGCTAGTTTCCGCAAATAAATACTATTTTTTTTGCTTAAGTTTTTCGCGATATTCCGCTCAACGACAGCTTTTAAAATTTCTTGAGGGCTTAATTTAAATATCTTTCACCCCTTTATTCGGGCTTAAACATTTATTTTTTCCCTTTAAAATGAATTTCGATGATCATAATGTCCTCGGGAATTATTTTTTGGTCATGTTTTTGGTCTTTGCCACCTTAAAGAGAATAGATAATGAGTAAAGTCGGCTTGCACCCCGGAAATGCATTTAAAGAAGCAAAGGCTTTGTATAAGGCTAATCAGGCAGAAAAAGCGAAAGCACTCTGTCTCCGGATTGTTCAGCAATATCCTTTGCATCAGGACGCCAATTACTTTCTCGCCAAATTAGCTTTTGAAGGCGGCTTGAATGAGGAATCGCTACTTTTTTTACAAAAAGCGTTTTCAGGTGCGCAGCAATTCAACGCAGATAAGCATGCTTATTATCAGGTTCTTAATCGTTATATACAGAGTCGTTCATTTGAACAGCTTGAAGTTGCCAGTCTGTGGCTGACCGGATTTAATCCTAAAGATGGTATTGCCTGGGATTACCTTGGCATCAGCCGCCTGGAACAGGGGAAATATCCCGAAGCCTACGAAGCGCTTCAACACGCCGTGGCGCTATTGCCAAACAATCCTCATGTGCTGGCGAATATTGGTAACGCGCTGATATCTTTGGAGCGCTGTGCCGAGGCAGCTACTTATTTGCGGAAAGCGGTCTCAATTGATCCGGCGATGGTAGTGGCACAGAATAATCTTGGCAATGCCTTGCGCATGATAGGGCAGACGCAGGCTGCCGTAGATACTTTGCAGATTGCGGTACGTCTTAATCCCAGTCTTGCTTATGTTCACAATAATTTAGGTCTGGCATATCGTGAGAATAATCAATACAGCGAGGGCATCAAGTGTTTTTATACTGCATTAGAATTGCAGCCCGATCTGATTCAGGTGTATCCGAACCTGATCGATGCCCTGAGACAGAATGGCGAAGTGCAGCGTGCGATTGAATGCGGTAATGAAGCGATGGACCGTTGTGCGAATATCCCGGAATTCTGGGGGGGCTACGGCGATGCCCTACGCGAGGCTAATCATCTCGATCCTGCGATTGAGGCCTATATGCGGGCGCTGTCATTTAAAAAAGACTCGCAGTCTTCGTTTAATCGAAAAATATTCAGCAATTTATTGTTTTGCCTGAATTACCACCCTGACTTACCCGCAGAAGCCATTTTCGGCGCGTATCAGGATTTCGATCAGCGTTTTGGTTTGCCAAATAAAGTCTTCTGGCGTCCTTTTGATAACGTACGCGATCCAAATAAGCGTTTGAAGGTCGGGTATGTCGCGCAGGCGTTTTATAACCAGGTCTGTAAATATTTTCTGCTGCCTTTGCTGGAAAAGCACGATAAGAGTCAGGTCGAGGTTTATGCGTATGCGAATCCGCCGTTTGAAGATGAAACAACGGAATATTATAAAAAGTCGGTTGATCACTGGATCTACACCCGCGAAATGACCGATGCAGAACTGGCAGAACGTATCCGCGCAGATGGTATTGATGTGTTGATTGATGTTGCTGGACACACAAACAGTAACCGCCTGGGTGTCTTTGCGCGCAAACCTGCGCCGGTCTCCCTGCACTGGCTGGAATACGGCTACACCACGGGTTTGACCGCAATTGATTATTACCTGACCGACAAAGCCACTGTCACCGATAACTGCGCCCACCTGTTTTCTGAAAAAGTCTGGTGTCTGGATGGCCCAGCGTATACCTATCGTCCGGATGTACGTAAAGCTGAGCTGGTGCCACCGCCTGTGCTGGAAACGGGCGTGATTACTTTTGGCAGCCTGTCACGCTCAGTCCGTATCAATCATAAGGTTGTGAAGGTCTGGTCAGCGATACTGGACGCGATGCCGAATTCCCGCCTGATTATTAACAGCGGTGACTTTAAAGACGTCAAAGTGCAGGATGAAATGGCGTCGCGTTTCATGCAATATGGTATCGACCGTTCAAGGTTGGAGATCGGTTTTACCAGCCCGTCATGGGAAGTACTGAAGCAAATTGATATCGGACTCGACTGTTTTCCGCATAATTCCGGTACGACGCTGCTGGAGAGTATATATATGGGTATTCCTTTCATTACACTGGCTGATCGTCCATCCGTCGGACGTATTGGTGCCAGCGTGTTAAGGGGGATGGGCCGCGACGAATGGGTGGCACAAACTGAAATGGAATATGCGCAGAAAGCCCTGATCCTTGCACACGATGTCGATGGCCTTGTCCATTTACGGCAGACGCTGCGCGCCGAGATGGAAGCATCGCCATTGATGGATGAGCCCGGTTTTGCCCGCGATGTTGAAAAAGCCTACCGCGGCATGTGGGAGATTTACTGCAAGGAGAATGCGCAATGAAAGCGGTGATTCTGGCGGGTGGTCTGGGAACGCGGATATCAGAAGAAACCCATCTCAAGCCCAAGCCGATGATAGAAATCGGCGGTCATCCGATTTTGTGGCACATCATGAAGAGCTACTCAGCGCATGGGGTGAATGAATTTGTGATCTGCTGTGGCTATAAAGGCTATCTGATCAAAGAGTATTTTGCGAACTACTTTCTGCATATGTCGGATGTCACCTTCGATATGCAACACAATCGCATGGAAGTGCACGAAAGACATGCCGAACCATGGAAGGTCACGCTGGTGGACACCGGCGAAGACACGATGACAGGCGGGCGGCTCAAACGTGTGGCGCGCTATGTGCAGGATGAAGAAGCCTTTTGCTTCACTTATGGCGACGGTGTGTCTGACCTCGATATCGCCGCTTCGATCGCATTTCATAAAAATCACGGCAAGCTCGCGACAGTGACGGCGGTGTTACCACCGGGGCGCTACGGTGCGCTGGAGCGTGACGGCGATCAGGTCGCCGGTTTTACGGAAAAACCTCGCGGCGATGGCGGCTGGATTAATGGCGGTTATTTTGTGTTGTCTCCCAAAGTGCTCGATTTTATTGGTGACGACGGCGTCAGCTGGGAAGCGGAACCCTTGGCCAGATTAGCGCAACAGCAGCAACTCATGGCCTACGAACACGCCGGTTTCTGGCAGCCTATGGATACGCTGCGCGAGAAAAATCTGTTGGAAGATTTGTGGCAATCAGGGCAGGCGCCATGGCGAACATGGTAAATCCCAGCGTAGTCAGTCCTGGGGACGTCAGCGCATTTCCTGCACCTGAACCCAGCTTCTGGCAGGGGCGACGGGTCTTGCTGACCGGGCACACTGGTTTTAAGGGCGCATGGCTGGCATTCTGGTTGCTGCGTATGGGCGCGACAGTAACTGGACTGGCGCTGGCACCGCGTACCTCGCCAGATTTATTTGATGCGCTGGGGTTGGCAGGTCGCGTGCAGAGTCATATCGGCGACATCCGCGATGCTGCGCTGGTGCGTCAGATCGTGGCAGAGAATCAGCCAGAAATCGTTTTGCATCTCGCGGCGCAGGCGCTGGTGCGGCCGAGTTATAAAGACCCGCTGGATACTTTCTCCAGTAATGTGATGGGCACCGCCAATGTGCTGGATGCTTTGCGTGGTGTGAACAGCGTCCGGGTGGCGCTGATGGTGACGACCGATAAAGTCTATCGTAACCGCGAGTTATTGACGCCGTATCCAGAGACAGCAGAGTTGGGCGGGCATGATCCGTATAGCGCGAGTAAAGCCGCTTCTGAATTAGTAATTGCCGGATATCGCTCGGCGTTTCTGGCAGAGCAGGGCGTGACGGTTGCGGTCGCCAGAGCCGGTAATGTGATCGGTGGCGGTGACTGGTCGGAAGATCGCTTGCTGCCGGATGCAGTGCGTGCATGGCAAAGGCATGAGCGTCTGCAGATACGTCGCCCGGAATCAGTGCGGCCGTGGCAACATGTACTGGAGCCTGTCTCGGCTTATCTGACCCTGGCGCAACGGGCTTACCATTTGCCGGGGCTGGGCGAAGCCTGGAATTTTGGGCCGGACGAAGTCGCCACCGTGCGCGAAGTTGTTGAACTGGCGCAGGGCGCTTATGGTGGCGGAGAGGTCGATTTCGCTCACGACATCATTGGTCCGCATGAAGCAGGTTTGCTGGCGCTGGATGTCAGCAAGGCTAGGCGTGAACTGGGCATACGCGCACGCTGGGATTTGCAGAGCGCGGTGCGCCGCACGATGTGCTGGTATCGCGATTTTGAGCAAGGCGTGAGCGCCAGCGATTTGTGTGAGCGCGACCTGGACGCATTTTTACTCGGTACAGAATAAGGACGCTGTCAGAAAATCCGGTGCAAAGGTAAGTAGAAAGAGGAAAAAAGCAGGAAAATGGCTTCTATATACTCCCCCGGGTATATTTCAAGCTCCTTTGTTTTCAAGGAGATGAGAGGGAAATTTCTCAAAAGTGGGGGGAGTATATGAAAACAGGCAGTGATAACGCCAAATCAGGATAGTGAATGTCGGGCTGATGAAGATAAAAATGTATGGCACAACGATTTGAACTGTTGACGACGCCGATCATCGGTTTGTCGCTCTTGCAGCGTCGGCCGCTGGCGGATGCGCGCGGCTATTTTCAGCGCCTGTTTTGCGCAGAAGAACTGGTGGAATTCGGTTGGACGCAGGGTGTCGCGCAGGTGAATCACACACAGACGCTGGAAAAGGGCAGTGTGCGCGGCTTGCATTTGCAATTGCCCCCGCACGCCGAAATGAAACTGATTACCTGTCTGCAAGGAGCGGTCTGGGATGTCGCCGTCGATCTGCGTAAAGATTCCCCTACATTTTTGCAATGGCATGCCGAAGTGCTGTCTGCCGACAATAAGCGCTCATTCCTGATACCACAAGGGTTTGCGCATGGTTTTCAGACACTGACGGACCATGTTGAAATGTTGTATTGCCATAGTCACGCTTATCAGCCAACGGCGGAAATGGGCTTCAATGTGTTTGACGAACGGCTGGCGATAGGCTGGCCTTTGCCGGTGACGGCGATGTCTGACAAAGACCGGCAGTGGCTGTTGCTGGATGATGATTTTGAGGGAGTGAGCGTATGAAATGTCGGCATTGTGGTCAGGCTCTGACACAGCCTTTTCTGGATCTGGGGAGCGCGCCGCCGTCGAATGCTTACCTGACTGCGGAAGCATTGCATCAGGCTGAAGTCTGGCTACCATTGACACTGATGGTGTGCGATGCATGCTGGCTGGTGCAGACACTGGATTTTACCGGACGCGAAAATCTGTTTGATGCCGACTATGCCTATTTCAGTTCATGTTCGTCGAGCTGGTTGCGTCATGCTGAACAATTTGTCACGACCATGCGTGCGCAACTGGCGCTTGATTCCCAGAGTCTGGTGGTGGAAGTCGCTGCGAATGACGGCTATCTGTTGCAATACGTTCAGGCGGCAGGCATTCCCTGTCTGGGTATTGAGCCTACGCAGAGTACTGCCAATGCTGCACGATCCAAAGGTATTCCTGTACTTGAACGCTTTTTCGGGCGTGAGCTTGCTGAGGAACTGGTCGCGCAAGGGCAGTCGGCGGATTTGACCGTGGCCAACAACGTGCTGGCACATGTGCCTGATATCAATGACTTCGTCGCCGGATTTGCACTGTTGTTAAAACCCGAGGGCGTGGCCAGTTTTGAGTTTCCGCATCTGCTCAACATGGTGCAGCAAAATCAGTTTGACACCGCGTATCACGAGCATTATTCGTATTTGTCTTTGCATGCGGTGCAAACGATATTCGAGCGTAATGGTTTGCAGATTTTTGATGTGCAGGAGTGGCCTACACATGGCGGCAGTTTGCGTGTGCTGGCGCAACGTGCCGATGTCAAAGCCAGAGCCGTGCAGCCTGGCGTTGGCGATATTCTCGCGAAAGAACGTGATGCCGGTATGAATGCGCTGCCGTTTTACCGTGATGTGCAAAGCAGGGCGGAGCAGGCGAAATTCGATCTGTTGCAATTCCTGCTAGATTGCAAACGCCAGAATCTGCGCGTTGCCGCCTACGGTGCTGCGGCCAAAGGAAACACCTTGCTGAATTTTTCCGGCATCCGGCCTGACTTATTGCCTTATGTCGTGGATATTAATCCGCACAAGCAGGGCAAGTTTCTTCCCGGTAGCCGGATTCCGATTGTCAGTCTCGCGCATTTGCTGGCCGATAAACCTGACAGAATTCTGATTTTGCCGTGGAATTTGCGGGACGAAATCATGCATGATCTGGCTACCGTCAAAGAATGGAATGCCCGCTTCGTCGTTGCCATTCCACAATTGCATCTTCTGTAAAGGAGTTTATTGTGATCGAGATTCATCCCGATGCGCGTATTTCCAAGCTGGCAGATATTGAAGATTCTGTGCGCGGCACCCGCATCGTTATCGGTGCTTTGTCCAGTATCGACAGCTTTGTCAAATTCAAACCCGCGGGCGGCAGCGGTGATGTCGTGATCGGAGAGCGCACCACGATTAATTCCGGTTGCGTGCTCTACACAGGCAATGGCATTCGCATCGGCAATGATGTGGCGATCGCGGCAAACTGTACTTTCGCCCCCGTCAATCATGCGTATCAGGATAAAAGCCGACGGATCAATCAGCAGGGTTTCTTGCCAAGCAAGGGCGGTATTGTGATTGAAGATGATGTCTGGATCGGTGCTAATTGCGTGATTCTCGATGGCGCTGTGTTGCGGCAGGGTTGTGTGATTGGCGCGGGTTCTGTCGTGCGCTCTGAGGTGCCCGCTTTTTCGATTAATGTCGGCGTTCCTTTACGCCGGGTCGGGTGGCGCGAATGAGCGTGCCGACCGCAGCGATGCATGCCACTCTGATTGGCGGTCATGGATTTGTCGGGCGTCATTTGCAGGCGCAATTGCGCAGTCTTGGCTGGACCTGCGATGTGCCGTTGCGCGATGATGTGAGCTTGTTTCAACGCGATCTCGGACACGTCTTTTACTGCGCTGGTCTGACGGCAGATTTTCGTCAGCGGCCGTATGACACGGTGGAAGCGCATGTCGCATTGTTGTCGAACGTATTGCAACAGGCTTCTTTTCTGAGCTTGACTTACTTATCCAGTACGCGGGTATATGCCGGGGCAAGCACGACGGATGAGGGGGCGGCGTTACAGGTACGCTCCCACGTTTCCGGCGATCTGTATAACATTTCCAAGCTGATGGGCGAAAGCTTGTGTCTGAATAGTCAGCGCGATGTCCGGATCGTTCGCTTATCGAATGTCTATGGATTACATATGCCAACGCAGAATTTTTTGTCCGAAGTGCTGACATCAGCAGCCAAAGACAAATGTGTGGTCTTCCGCAGTTCGCCGCAATCGCAAAAAGATTACATCGCGGTACAGGATGTGGTGCGCTGTCTGCCCATCATTGCACAACACGGCGAAGCAGGAATTTATAATCTGGCCAGCGGCTGCAATGTGTCGAATGCCGAAATCGCCAGCATCTTGCAGAGGCAAGGAGTACGCTGCAAATTTCAAAACAATGCGCCAGACCTCTTGTTTCCCACCATGAACGTTGCAAAATTACATGCGCTTTGCGGCGCGTCTCACCACGAACTGGCAACGGATTTGCCTACCCTTTACTCACACTATTGCGAGACACCATGAACCCTATTCAGCAATTTGAAGCCGAACGCGCAGCGCGCATAGAACAACTTGGGCAAGACCATGCGTTTCAGGCGCAGTCCCGCGACTGGCTGGAGCAGAGCATGCGCAAGCAGTATGTTTATAATTTTTCGTGGCTCGGCCGTCCGATTATCCAGAATCCCATCGACATACTGGCGATGCAGGAACTGATGTGGACGGTGCAACCCGATCTGGTCATTGAGACAGGTATTGCGCATGGCGGCTCCATCATTTTTTCTGCTTCCATGCTGGAGCTGATTGCTGCATGTGGTGGCAACCCCGATGCACGCGTTCTGGGTATTGATATCGATATTCGTGAACACAATAAGCAGGCGATACTGGAGCACCCGATGTCGAAGCGCATCACGATGCTGCAAGGTTCAAGCGTGGCACCGGAGATTGTCGCGCAAGTACGTGCTGCCGCCAAAGATAAGCAAAAAGTGATCGTTTTTCTCGATTCGAATCACACCCATGAACACGTCCTGGCCGAACTGGAAGCGTATGCGCCGCTCGTCAGCAAAGACAGCTACTGCGTGGTGTTTGATACCTTTGTCGAGGATGTTCCGGCAGATGTGTTCGACAGCCGCCCATGGCAGCCGGGAAATAGCCCAAAAACAGCAGTGCATCAATATTTGCAAACACATCCTGAATTTGAGATCGACAAGGCGATGCAACATAAGTTGCAAATCACAGTTGCACCGGATGGCTTCCTCAAGCGGATTGCTTAATGTGATGCACAAAGCAGCGGCGCTCACAAACAGGGAGGGGGCCGCTGAGTGAGATGATGAATACAAAAAAGGCCGCGATATAGCGGCCTTTTTGTTTCGTTCGTTTATGCGTATCAGTATCAGTTTGCTTTGACCACCCGATTTTTCCCTGATTGTTTTGCTTCATACATCGCCTTGTCAGCACGTTTGATCAGCGTTTCCTGAGCCTCGTGCGGCATACGAAGGGCGACGCCGGCGCTGAACGTGATAAACAGGCGTTGTTCATCTGCAGTGAAGAAATGCTTGGTCAGTTCGCGCTGCACTCTGACCATCGCCTGGGCTGCTTCTTCTAAGCCGGTCTCTGGCATGATAATGATGAATTCTTCACCGCCCCAGCGGGCGATGACGTCAATGGAGCGCAAGGTTTGTTTTACTACCCGCACCAGATGCACCAGCGCTTCGTCACCGGCGTTGTGGCCGTGAGTATCATTGAGTTTTTTGAAGTTATCCAGATCCAGCATGGCGATACAAAGCGGCGTGCTGCGCCGGTCAGCGCGATCAGCTTCGCGCTCAAAAATATCTTCCATGCCGCGCCGGTTCAGGCTGCCTGTCAACTGATCCTCGCGTACCAGTTCACTCATTTGCGCCAGCTTATCTTCGAGACCTTTAATTTTTTCTGCAGCTTCGGTGACTTCTTTCTGCGCGGCGACGATGATGTCGCGTGAGCGCAGGGTTTCTGATTGCACGACCCGGGTTTCATCCAGAATGTTGCCAATGATATTGCTGACTTCGTTGGCGTCGCTGGTGTTTCTGATTTTGTTTGCGTAGAGATCCATCTTGTCCTGATAGACGCCGGCACTGGTTGCCATTGCATTGAGTCTGTCGATAAACGCCGCCATCATATTTTTGACAGAGGTATTCGACTCATCAATACTATTTTTAAGCACGCCCTGTTTGTAGATGACGTCTTTCAGGCTGCGGGTTGCTTCCTGCAACGCACGATGATCTATCGGGCCGGAAATCAGATTTTGCACGACTTCGATCTGACCGCGCAGCCAGTTGTCGTTGTCGAGCAGATCATGAATATTCGTCAGTAACAAATCGAATAAACGCAGTAGTAATTCATGTTGCTCAGCGCTGTCGCCGCTTTGCAGTTCAATCTGAAAACAAAGTTGTTTCAGGCGACTGGCAACCTGATTTAATTCAGGCTCATTATTCGCCTCTCTGACTGCCAGACCCAATGCTTCCGATTCGGTCGCAAGAGCTGGATTGGGTTTCAGCAAGGAACTGAGAGCTAATGTCAGCGTACGATACAGTAAGTCTTTCAGTACGCGTCGGCATGGGTCATCTTGCGCTGGTATATCGACCAAAGAAATCGGTGCAGAGTTGCTGATCACGGAAGGCGCAGGATCAACGAGGCTGATTTGATTGGTAGGGGCAGGTGGCTCCGTAATACGTTGCGTCAGCAGTTCCAGGCCTTTACTGTAATCATCCCAGTTGCCGGTTTTAACGGCGCGGCTGAACCGATGGCCAAAAGTAGATAAATCGCTTTGTGATGCTTGCAGGCTGCTGGCAAAGTTTGCCAACAGATTTTCGGCCTCTGAAGGTTTATCGGCTTGTTGTATCGTTTCGGGAGTCGTTGTGGCAGGCGCTTCCTCGCTGATGCCTGCTACTTCGTTATACAGTTTTCGGTAAGCATCGGGGGTCGGCGCAATCCTCTGTATCGCTAATTGACGAAACGTCTCACGTGCGATGTCTGAGGGACTTTTGAATTGTGACGAAGGAGGTTTGGTCGACATATAGTCTGGTCAAAAACGATAAGCGGTGAACGATAAACAACAAAACGATAAACAACAAAAAATACTCAATCGACAAGCTGATTCTTGATTGCGTAATGTGTCAGTTCTGCATTGTGCCGCAATTTCATCTTTAACAAAATCCTCGCGCGGTATTCACTGATGGTTTTTACTGACAAAGATAATTCTTTGGCAATATCACTCACCGATTTACCTGATGCGATCATCGTCAGAGTCTGAAATTCACGATCTGACAGTGTTCTATGTGGTTCATCTTCATGCTCCTGATTCAGGTTGTTTGCCAACTCCTGAGCCAGTGCCATGCTGATGTATTTCAAGCCATTAGAAACTTGTCGGATAGCAGCCAAGATCTCATCACTGCCACAATGCTCGTTGAGATAACCGGATGCACCAGCCTTCAGACACCGTATCGCATACTGATCTTCGCGAAAATTCGAAAACATCAAAACATTCACTTCCGGCTTTTCGGCTTTGATTTGCTTCAGCACTTCTATGCCATTTTTATCGGGCAGTGCGATGTCGAGCACCATCACATGGTAATCGAGTTTTCTGGATAAACGCACCGCATCCAGCCCGCTGCTTGCTTCGCCCACGACCGCAATATCAGGCGTGGCGGCAATGATTCCTTTAATTCCTTCTCTGACCACCACGCGGTCATCCACAATCATTAACTTAATTGACGCATATTCAGCCATGCATATTCCATTTCTATCTCAGACCTTCGCTATTATGGGAGTTTTACTTTACAGTGAGAAGTCTTGGTACTCGCCAGAATCTGCGCTGTGATCATTGTTCAGAGTTGATCGGAACAGCGCGATCGCTTATTTTATAAGGGATGGCAGAGCTGCGGTAAGAAGATGATGATTAATTTGATCTGCTTCGGCAGAAGATAAAATAAATGAGTAAAGCTTTTATAAAAGAATCTGAGCAGGATGACGATGAAGAGATCGGCGCTCCTGCCATTCCTGCCGGTGCAAAGAATTACATGACGCCGGAAGGCCATCAGCGGATGAAAGACGAGTTCTTGCGTCTGATTGATGTTGATCGCCCGGAAGTGGTGAGTATTGTTTCCTGGGCCGCTTCGAATGGCGACCGTTCTGAAAACGGCGATTACATCTACGGGAAGCGACGCTTGCGTGAAATCGACCGGCGCATACGCTTTTTAAGTAAGCGTCTGGATATCGCGGAAGTGGTTGATCCTCGCGTGCATCATGGTTCCGATCAGATATTTTTCGGGGCAACTATTGTTTATGAAAATTTACAGGGTGAAGAAATTACGATCACTATTGTCGGCGTGGATGAATTTGATCCGCTGCAAGGAAAAATCAGCTGGATTTCTCCGGTTGCCCGCGCGCTGACCAAAGCGCGTACGGGGGACACTGTGATACTGAAAACACCGGCGGGAGTCGATGAGCTGACGATACTGGATGTCATTTATCCAGCGTAAATTGACTCAGAACGATCAGCGTACTGCGAACCTCATTTACTACTTATACGGCATACACGATGGCACTTAACTATACCGATATCAACCATCCTTTGCGGATCCCTCTGGCTGCCGAAGTCCATTCGCGCCCATCATTACGTCTGAACGCACCTGAGGTGCTGACCCATATCGCGGTTTTTGCGCATAATCAGGGTCGCATCGACGGCGATAATCTGCATGTGCAATTGCAGATACTCAGTGAATTTTGCGGATATTTCGGTGTCGCTTGTCCCGGTGGCGATGCTAAATATTTTTTCCATGATTTTGGTCGCTTCCGTCTGAAATGGGAATGTCATACCGAGTTTGCGACCTATACGTTTCTGGATAATCCGGAAGACCCAACCCTGGCAGCCGTAGCGATAGCGGATATTGCGCAAGTGTTTGCAAAAGTGCCGCTACGTCATGTGCCGCAACAATGGCTGGCTGGATTGCAAGGAAAAGTGATGGTGGCTGCCCATGTGGCCTTGATTCCTGCCGCAACACCTGTTGATGCCACGCCACCGGCCGGAACTGTCACAATGCGCGGGATGTTTGAAGGCAGTGTGTTAGTCGGTAGCCAGGTGATTGATCGCGGTCAGGTCTGGACGGATTTTCTGATTCAGGCTGACGGTTTTAGCCGTTTCATCGTCAAGGATCAGGGCTTTCTCGATCAGCAGGCGGGACGTACTGTGCAGCGCATACTGGAAATTGAAACCTACCGCATGATCGCCTTACTTGGCCTGCCGCAAGCCCAGGCGGCAGCGCCGGTATTGAATGCAATTGAAAACGAGTTGGTACAGATCACGTCCACCATGACGCTGGCAAGCGGCAGTGACGGTGAGCTGGCTGATACCGATGCTGAACAGGGTGTCTTACGGCAAATTATTGATCTGGCGGCGCGCATAGAAAAGTTGGCGCTGGAAAACAGCTATCGTTTTTCGGCGTCCAAAGCGTATTTCAGTCTGGTGAACGCGCGTATCGGCGAGCTGCGCGAGTCGCGGATTGATGGTATCCCTACGATAGAAGAATTTATGGAGCGTCGCCTCGCACCGGCAATGCATACCTGTGAGGCGATTGTACGCAGACAGGAAGCGCTGGCTGCCAGAATTGCGCATACCAATGATTTATTGCGCACCCGTGTCGGCATCGTACAGGAACAGCAAAACCGCAAAATCCTGCAAAGTCTGAATGCGCGGGCAGCGCAACAACTGCGTTTGCAGCAGGCAGTTGAAGGGCTTTCTGTCGCCGCGATCAGTTACTACGTTGCTGGCTTATTTTTGTACACCGGCAAAGGTATGAAAGCCATGGGGCTGGAAATTAATCCAGATTTACTGACCGGAATCCTGATACCCGTGATTGCCGTTTGTGTCTGGCTGGGTTTGCGGCGCATGCATAAAAAACTGCATTGAATTGTATTCAACGGTTTTTTTTGCGGGGCGTTGGTCTGCCGATAAACACAGCGCTCTGCAAGGTAATTGCCCCAGGGATCAATGGCGCAACCGGGGCAATTTAGTCTGCGGCAACTGGATGATTGAACGATAAACCCTGGAAACTGACGTAAATATACTCCCCGAAGTATATTTAAAGGCCCAGTCAATTCGCTGACAATAAGGGGTTTTTCTTTAAAAATAGGGGGAGTATATTAAAAACTGCTGTTTTCAGACGGAATGTGGCCGGGTGTAATTCAGAAAATGGTTCAGACGCGCACGACGCGGATGACGCCACTCAGATGCTTGATGCTGCGCATAATCTTTGCCAGATGGCCGCGATCTTCCACCTGAATCGTGAAATGGATGTTCGTCATATCATTGGCATCACCATCTTCCATATTTACATGGCTGATATTTGCTTCCGATTCACCGATGCCAGCGGCAATGCGTGCTAATGCACCGCGTTCATTATTCACAGTGACGATGATGCGGGTATCAAAACTGCGGTTCAGTTCTTCGCCCCAGGTGACGTCGATCCAGCGGTCAGGCTCTTTGAAATGCATGCGTTTTGCATGTTCACAGTCATCGGTATGCACCACCAGCCCCTGATCGCGTTTTAACTGGCCGATGATATTGTCGCCTGGAATAGGCATACAACATGGCGCAAGTTGTACTGATAAACCTTCGCTGCCGTAAATAATGACGGGCTCGCGCTTGTAATTTTGTTTGTCGCCAAACTGTTGGAAAGGGAAAGGCGAATCGTCTTCAACCAGATCCAGAATATGTCGTGCGACCAGCGTTGCCATACGTTTGCCTATACCGATATCAGTATAGATTTCATCCATCTCTTTGGCGGTGGATTCATTGAGTAATTTATCGACCAGCGTGCCCGGTAACTCCGGATTCAGATTGACTGCCACCAGCGCCTGAGCAAGCAACTGTTTACCCAGTTCAGTCGATTCATTCAGGTTGATCGTGCGCAGATAATGGCGAATCGCAGAACGGGCTTTACCGGTACGCACATAAGTCAGCCAGTTCGGTGTCGGGCGAGAACCGGGCGACGTGATGATTTCGATGATGTCGCCATTTTTTAATTCTGAGCGCAACGGTACCGGTTCGTGATTGATTCGCGTCGCAATTGCCTGATTGCCGATGTCGGTGTGAATGTTGTACGCAAAATCCAGCGCCGTGGCGCCACGTGGCAGGGCGATGATCTTGGACTTCGGTGTGAATACATAGACCGAATCCGGGAACAGATCGATCTTCACGTGTTCTAAAAATTCTGCTGAATCGCCGGTCTGTTTCTGTATGTCGAGTAAAGACTGCAGCCACGCATGCGTGCGTTGCTGTAAATCCGTCAGACTGCCTTCAGCATCTTTGTAGAGCCAGTGTGCTGCGACGCCTGATTCGGCTACGCGGTGCATTTCCTGGGTGCGAATCTGAAACTCGACCGGCGTGCCATACGGGCCGATCAACGTGGTGTGCAGCGATTGATAACCGTTAGTTTTAGGAATGGCGATATAGTCTTTAAACTTGCCGGGCATGGGCTTGTACAGCGCATGCAGGGTACCGAGGGCGTAATAACTCTCACGGAAATTTTCGACGACAATGCGAAAACCGTAAATATCTAATACCTGAGAAAAGCTCAGATGTTTATCCTGCATTTTGCGGTAAATGCCATATAGCGTTTTTTCGCGGCCATAGACCTCTGCATTCAAACCCGCTTCTTTCAGCGAGTTCTTCACTGCTTCCAGGATTTTGCTGACGACTTCACGACGATTGCCACGTGCGGCTTTCACGGCTTTGGACAAAGTCCGGTAGCGCATCGGATACAAATGCGAGAAGGCTAAATCCTGTAATTCGCGATAAATATTATTGAGGCCAAGTCTGTGCGCAATTGGCACATAGACGTCCATCGTTTCACGTGAAATGCGGCGTTTTTTTTCTGAGCGCATCACGCCCAGCGTGCGCATATTGTGCAGGCGGTCCGCCAGTTTAACGAGAATCACACGCACATCGCGCGCCATTGCCAGCAACATTTTGCGGAAGTTCTCTGCTTGTGCCTCGATCTGGCTCTGAAATTCGATTTTTTCGAGTTTCGATAAACCATCCACCAGTGTCGCTACCGGCGCACCGAAACGTTCTATCAGTTCTTCTTTTTTGACATCCTGATCTTCCATGACGTCGTGCAACAGCGCCGCCATGATGGCTTGCACATCCAGCTTCCATTCGGCGCAGATTTCGGCGACAGCGATAGGATGCGAAATGTAGGGCTCGCCGGATTTACGTACCTGACCGAGATGCTTTTCGTCAGAAAAACGATAGGCTTCCTTGATCAGCTTGAGATCGCCCGGCGACATGTATTCTGCGAGACGAGCGGAAAGTGCCGTCGTTGAGGCGACACCGACAACAGGTGCAGGCGCGGGCGCCTTTACATTGGCTTCAGTCGAAGTTGCGGCGTTTTTTTTTGCGCTGCTCTGCGGCGTGGCCGCTGATGGAGGGGGGACAGTATCAGGTTCGGCCGGTTTGCTCAGAGATGAAGAGGTTTCTGTTGCGTTCATTCTGTTTTTTCCGGCCGATAAAGGTGGGTACTTTGATTTTTCGCGTAATGCGAAATTACATAGGAACTTTTTTCAGCATCTCAATACCGATTTTGCCAGCGGCGATTTCGCGCAGAGCAACAACGGTTGGTTTGTCTTTTGCTTCAACCTTTGGTGTGTGACCTTGCAATAACTGGCGTGCGCGATAGGTTGCGCACAGTGTCAGCTGGAAACGGTTAGGGATTTGTTTCAACGCGTCTTCAATGGTAATACGTGCCATATTTTTTCCTAAATACAAATGATACAAATAATTTTTGAATTAATTCGGGTTGGCGTGGATGCCAAGCTGGGCAAACAATTCGCTATTCCGTGTCGCCTGTTGAGTAAATCTGCAGCGGGTCGCTTTAACGATCGCGTTCAATTCAGACAACGCAGTGGTAAAGTCTTGGTTGATAATAACATATTCGAACTCGGGGGAGTGCGCCATTTCTCCGCCAGCGGCCAAAATCCGGCGTGTAATGACGTGAGGCTCGTCTTGCCCTCGTTTTTTCAGGCGTTCTTCCAGTGCCGGAATCGATGGCGGCAAAATGAAAATGCCGACAGCACCTGGAAATTGTTTGCGTACCTGCTGCGCGCCTTGCCAGTCAATCTCCAGCAACACATCCGTACCCGCGCGCATCTGCTCTTCGATGATCAGACGGGAGGTGCCGTAGTAATTACCATGAACTTCGGCATGTTCGAGAAATTCTCCGGCTTTTTCACGGGCAACAAAGTCTTCGACGGTCGTGAAATGATATTCGCGGCCATCCTGTTCGCCCGGGCGCGGAGGACGTGTCGTGGACGAAATGGATAACTTGATTTGTGGCTCCTGCGCCAGTAAAGCATTCACCAGCGTGGATTTACCGGCGCCTGATGGCGCAGCAACAATGAACAGGCTGCCTGCAGTGGATGTGATAGGGCGCATACGGATCTCTGGTTGGTATCGTCAGTGAAACATGAGGCAACAAAAACACAACGGCGGCATTGTGTGCCGCCGGAATTGTCGCTTCTTAAAATATCGGCGGCAGTATAAGCAAATGTACCGCGTTATTCAAGGTTTTGTACCTGCTCGCGCATTTGCTCTATCAGCAGCTTCAATTCCATGGAAGCGTCGGCCAATTCTTTGAGTGCCGCTTTGGAGCCCAGTGTATTGGCTTCGCGATTAAGTTCCTGCATCATGAAGTCCAGACGTTTGCCGACCTGGCCGCCTTTTTTCAGAATGTGGCGTGTCTCTGTCAGATGTGCGGATAAACGGGCAAGTTCTTCTGCGACATCGACGCGTATGCCGTACACAGTGACTTCCTGACGAATTCTGTCGAACGCTTCTTCGCGGGTGATGGTCTGGGCGGCGTTGTTGCCATTGGCGGGTTGTGCTAATCCCAGCGCCTCTTCGAGCCGTGCAACCGATTTCTGCTGAAATTGCTGCAACATTTGCGGCATCAGAGGTTTGATTCTTTCGACGATTTCTTCCATCGCGGCTACCCGGCTGAGCAGTACCTGCTCCAGTGCTGCCCCTTCACGCTCACGGCTGGTAATGAATGCTTCCAATGTGTCATTAATGCTACGGATAATCGTATTCTGCAGGCTTTCGGCATTGATTTCAGCTTCCTCTATGACCCCGGGCCAGCGTAACAATTCATTCACGGTGAAGGGGGCAGCGTCGGGAAAATGACTCTTCAAATTGTTTTGGAAGCTGACCAGTTGTCCGAGTATGGTTGTATTCAGCGCTTTGTTACTGGTTTCGGTGGTTTTTTTTCCGAAACTGAAACGACATTCAACCTTGCCGCGGGCTAACTTGCGCGAGATCGCATCGCGGAATAATGATTCCACAGAGCGAAAATCATCATTGATGCGGAACTGCAGATCGAGAAAACGGGAGTTGACACTTTTGATTTCTATGGTAATCGTGCCCGCATCGGTTTCCTGGGTGCTGGTCGCATAACCAGTCATGCTGTAAATGCTCAAGTTGTTTCCTTTTAGAGAGTATGCTGATGGGCGCAAAAGGGAGTAAGAAGTTGTTACAAACCATTATAGTCTTTACAAACAGTGCGATTATCAACACAATCGCTTTTGTCTAAAGGATGGAAACAACAATGGCTGCACAAAATAACGCCCCCTTGCCAGATGGTCTGGAAATCGCCGGTTACCGCATTGTAAAGAAAATTGCCTCCGGTGGCTTCAGTATTGTCTATCTGGCTTCGGATGAAGACGGTAATGCAGTTGCTATTAAAGAGTATCTGCCGAGTTCGCTTGCTTTGCGTCAGCAAGGTGAGCTTGTGCCTGCAATTTCAAATGAAAATCTGCCGATCTACCGCATCGGCTTGAAATGTTTTTTTGAAGAGGGCCGGGCGCTTGCTCGTATTTCACATCCGAATGTGGTCAGCGTTGTTAATTTTTTTCGCGCGAACGAAACTGTGTATATGGTGATGGCGTATGAGTCAGGACGATCATTGCAGGAGCATATTTTACGTCGTCGCGATAAAGGTGAAAAACCGCTGGTATCTGAGCGTTTCATCCGCCGTATGTTCAATCAGGTGATGAATGGTTTGCGCGAAGTGCATACCAATAAGTTGCTGCATCTTGACCTGAAACCCGCAAATATTTATCTGCGTCTTGACGGTACACCGATATTGCTGGATTTCGGCGCTGCGCGTCAGACATTGAAAACAGATATCCCGAAATTGTATCCAATGTACACTCCCGGCTTTGCAGCTCCGGAGTTATATCAAAAAAATGGTAGCCTTGGCCCCTGGACTGATATTTACAGCATAGGCGCGTCTATTTTTGCGTGCATGATAGGCGCTCCACCTCAACCTGCAGATCAGCGATTGACCAACGATAAAATGGAGGCGCATTTCCGCAAGCTGGAAGGTATGTATTCTCCTGAGCTGATTGAAGTTGTCCGCTGGTGCCTGAAGCTCGATCCATTGGAGCGACCACAGAGCGTATTTGCATTGCAAAAAGCACTGGCGATAAAAGCACAGCCAGCACCAGAGCTGAGTTCGTTTGGCAAAATGAAATTGAAAATTACGTCTTTTCTTAAAAAATATAAGAAAAAGAAGCCAGAGAGTGACCATACGACGATACAAGAAAGCACATTGAATTAACGATGTTTGTGCTCGTACTGTCGGGTTACCTTTTTTATTAATTGTTATTTAAAGCATTACTACTGTTCATGCGCTTTTCCGTTTATCAAGAAAGTCACATTGGCGGCCGCAAGGTCAATCAGGATCGCATGGGATATAGCTTTACCCGTGATGCGATTTTGTTGCTATTGGCAGATGGCATGGGCGGTCATATCCTTGGCGAGATGGCGGCAGCCATCGCTATGCAGACGATAGGTTCGCTATTTCAGCAGCAGGCACATCCTTTGGTTGGACGCCCGGAGCGATTTCTGGAGGATAGTTTTTTAGCGGCACATCAGGAAATACATCGTTATCATACGTTGAATAATTTGCCGGAAACCCCGCGCACCACCATCGTTGCTTGTCTGATTCAGAATGGGTACGCTTATTGGGCGCATTGTGGCGATTCCCGTTTGTACTGGATGCGTCAAGGGCAGATACTCTTGCGTACGAAAGATCATTCTCGTCTGGAAACCCTGATTGCACAGGGGAAGGTGGATCCATCGGAGCGTCACACACATCCTGATCGCAATAAATTGTTCAACTGTCTGGGTGCGCCGAATGCCCCTATTGTTGAGCTCTCGCGGCGTGCTGCATTGCAGCCGGGCGATATTATTCTGCTTTGCTCAGACGGTTTCTGGTCTATGTTGCCAGATCATATGCTGGCTCAACGTTTGCACGAACACACCATTGTTCGTGCAATTCCGGAACTGATACGCTCAGCGGTCAGTATTGCTGGCAAACACAGCGATAACACGACGGCGCTGGCAATGATGTGGGAAGGCGATAACAGACTGGAGGATTCCTCCATTATTTCCACCAATACTTTACCTATTGGTTCTATTACGACTACCATACAGGCACCTGTTGATCCAGATGTTGCTTCGGATAGCGCAGAACACGATATTTTCAATGATGCAGAGATCGAAAAAGCGATTGCTGAAATCCGCAATGCGATCCATAAGTCATCCCGTATTACTTCTAAAGATTAATTTATGTCTCATATTCAACGCCCTAGCGGCCGTGCAGCGGACGCTTTGCGGCCTGTCGTTATCAGCCGCCATTTTACGAAACATGCCGAGGGTTCTGTACTGATAGAGTTTGGCGATACCCGCGTGATTTGCACGGCCAGTATTGAAGATAAAGTTCCCGGCTTTCTGAAAGGAAAAGGGCAGGGCTGGCTCACTGCAGAATACGGTATGCTGCCAAGATCCACGCATACGCGCATGGACCGCGAAGCGGCCAAGGGTAAGCAATCTGGACGTACTCAGGAAATTCAGCGTCTGATAGGTCGCTCTTTACGTGCAGCATTTGATCTGAATGCATTTGGTGAACGTACATTGCATCTCGATTGTGACGTGATTCAGGCCGATGGCGGAACGCGTACTGCTGCTATTTCTGGCGCAATGGTCGCAGCCTTTGACGCCTTTTCCAAACTGGTTGCAAATGGCTTGATTGCGCAGGTTCCGCTCAAAAATTTTGTCGCTGCAGTTTCTGTCGGTGTTTATCAGGGACTCCCGGTGTTGGACCTCGATTATCCTGAGGACTCCAGTTGTGATACAGATATGAATGTGGTGATGACCGATGCCGGGCATTTCATCGAGGTTCAGGGAACCGCCGAGGGCGTCGCGTTTGATCGTGGCACGATGAATCAATTGCTTGATCTTGCTGAAAGTGGCATCAGTGATCTCATCGATTTGCAAAAACAGGTACTCGGTTTGTTGGAAAGCTGAGTAGATTGCAATGACAAAAAAAATCGTACTGGCCTCCAATAATCAAGGCAAGCTGAAAGAGTTTTACCAGATACTTTCGCCACTTGGCGTTGAGCTGCATTCGCAGTCAGAGTTTGATGTGCCGGAAGCGGATGAGCCTTTTTTCACTTTTGTGGAGAATGCGCTAGCCAAAGCCCGGCACGCATCGAAACTGACAGGTTTGCCAGCGCTGGCCGATGATTCAGGCATTTGCGTGAATGCCCTGCAAGGTGCTCCCGGGGTATTTTCTGCCAGATACGCCGGTGAACCGAAATCGGATTCCAGAAATAATCAAAAGCTGATCGCTGATCTGCAAAATAAGGCCGATAAATCAGCATATTATTATTGCGTGCTGGTTCTGGTTCGTTCAGAACACGATCCCCAGCCTGTGATCGCTGATGGCATATGGAATGGTGAAATTGTTGCCAGTGCGCGTGGTGAGAATGGTTTCGGATATGATCCGCATTTCTGGATTCCTTCGCTGAACAAAACAGTTGCGGAACTGTCTGCAGAGCAAAAAAATCAGTTATCGCACCGAGGACAGGCATTGCGTGCATTGTTTGAGAAATTGAAATAAATGATTCCGATTAAACCGGTATCTCAGTTAACTGGCATAGTGCGACCAACGACGGATATCTCCCAAATTCCACAAGATGTTGCGACAAAATTTTTGTCTCCGGGCAGTCTGAATCTGCCGGTGTTGCCGCCGCTGTCTTTGTATATTCACTTTCCCTGGTGCGTCAGAAAATGCCCTTACTGTGATTTTAATTCGCATGAAGTAAAGGGAAGTTTTGACGAAGATGCTTATCTGACGGCGTTGCGCGCAGACCTTGAAGCTTCGCTGCCCCTGATCTGGGGCCGTAAAATTTATACGGTATTTATTGGTGGAGGCACGCCAAGCCTGATGTCGGCTGCGGGTGTTGATCGCTTGTTATCGGATATCCGCACCTTATTACCGATAGATGGTGTCGCAGAAATTACGCTGGAAGCGAATCCCGGAACTTTTGAAACCGAAAAATTTCGCTCGTTCAGACAGAGCGGAATTAATCGATTATCAGTAGGTATACAAAGTTTCAATTCGCAGCACCTTGCTTCTCTGGGGCGTATTCATAACGGGGATGACGCTAAACGTGCAATTGATATTGCCAAAACACATTTTGATAATTTCAATCTCGATCTGATGTTTGCGTTGCCCGGGCAAACGCTGACTGAAACGCAGCAAGACATTGAGATGGCGCTGTCTTTTGCTCCACCACATTTATCCCTGTACCACCTGACGTTAGAGCCGAATACCTATTTTGCCAAATATCCGCCAGCAATTCCTGATGATGATACAAGCGCAGAAATGCAGGAATTGATACACGCGAAGATGGCAGGCGCGGGCTACGTTAACTACGAAGTGTCGGCGTATGCGCAACCCGGTAAAGCATCCCGGCATAATCAGAATTACTGGAATTTTGGCGATTATCTGGGGATCGGTGCAGGCGCTCATTCCAAACTGTCGTTTCCACATCGCATCATTCGTCAGGCCCGCTTCAAACAGCCGAAAGCATTTATTGAGGCGAGTATGGCTGGTAATGCAGTTCAGGAGTCGAATGAGATCGATGCACGCGATTTGCCATTTGAATTTATGCTGAATGCCTTACGTTTGAATCAGGGGTTTCCTGTCAATTTATTTCAGGATCGTACTGGTCTGCTGCTGAATTCAATAGAGAAAGAATTGCAACTTGCCGAGAAAAAAGGACTGATACAAAGAGATCATCAGACAATTTCACCGACCCCGACGGGGAGGTTATTTTTGAATGATCTTCAGGAAATTTTCTTGCGTGACGTGTAATTCGATGTACCAATCATTTATCCCTTCTTTTTTGCCAGTCATGAATTCGCAGCAGCAGTTGTCTGCGATTTATCCGGATTTTGGCGCCATGTCGCAGAGCGTTGTATTCAGCACGCTGGAGCACTGGCAGAACACAAGTTTTTTCGACAGACTTGCTGATATCAGCTATTTCGTTTCTGTTAAGGATATCCAAGAAATACCAGCAGATTTGCATATTAGTCTGTCTGGCTCCCGGATCGTGCTCTGCGTGTCTGATGAACTATGTGCTGAAGAGTCGAATCACGCCAAGTTGAATAACATCGTCAATAACGGACTCAGAATAGTCACTGATCAGTTAAATGCGCAAACAGAATTGCGTTGGACGGATGCCCGGCACGTTGCGGTCGACTGTACTAATGGTGTGCCATTAAGTTGCAGACCCTGGATCACACGTCTTAGCAGCGGTCAGCATTGGGCGAAACAACTCTCGTCTTCGATAGAGTTGGAGCAAGCAAAGCAAGCAGGCTTTACTTTGTTTTCAGGAGATTATGCGTTTAATCCTCCAGCAAAAAATAAAGCGGCGGATAGCTCGGCCCGCACGCGTTTGCTGAAATTACTGGGATTGCTTTCCCGTGATGCCGACTCCGATGAACTTGAAAATTTAATAAAACAAGATCCCACCTTGTCTTTCATGCTGTTCAAATTAGTCAGTTCTGCCGCTTTCAGTCAACCGGTGCGCGTTTCATCCTTTGGCCAAGCCATCAGTTTATTAGGTCGCAGGCAATTGCAGCGCTGGTTACAGTTGTTGTTATATGCGCGTCAACAGGGCCTGGGTGGTGCGCTTAACCCCTTGATGGCACGAGCCGCATTTCGCGCCAGTATGATGGAAGCAGTGTTTCAGAAGCTTGGTGCAAGTAAAGACGATCTGGATGGTGCATTTATGGTCGGTATGTTTTCCTTGTTGGATAAATTGTTTGGCAGTGCGTTGTCGGAGGTACTTCAGCCTTTGCAATTGCATGAGGATATTTTGCGCGCGTTGTTATACAGATCTGGAAAACTGGGGCAGTGCCTTTGTTTAGTTGAACTCGCGGACCGCACAAACACCATGGCGTTAAACGAACAAACGAGATTGTTGGAATTAGATGCAGATAGCTATTACGATTGTATTTGTGACGCGTACGTGTGGGTCAATCAGGTCTGCCGGGATATGTGATGACGGAAACATCTGTTGATGTACTTAATCTGAGTCTCGGCGTCACTTTGGGTGAGGCTGTTCTTAGCCTGAATGGGCGTGATCTGGACAGTGAAATTAACCGGATTGCGCATACCTTATTTTCTGATGGGGCGGTCAGTTACGAACGAGGCACCGTTGCGTCTGGGATGTCCGGGCAGGGATTTTGTGTTTCTGTTTCGCCGGAGACTTATTATCTGCTCGCCGCTAAACAGGGTGTTTATTCCGAGGCGGATCTGGAAAAAGTGAATGCGTTGGCCGTGTTGACTGCCCGCCTGTTTGCTAAACGTCAGCATCTTTTGCAGCAACAAGATATGAATTTGCAACAACATATGTTGCAGACGCAGATACTGGATCAGATTCATGAATCGGTGATTACGATGGATCTGGCTGGCTTCATACTGAGCTGGAATCGTGGTGCCGAAAAATTATTTGGTTATCGCTCTGACGAAGTGCTCGGGAAGAATATTCTGTTCTTGTACGACAATGAAGAGTCAGATGAAGGAACGCCAGCGTTTTTCGATCATTTTCTGGAACATGGCGGTCGCGAGATGGAGGTGCGCCGCCGAAAAAAGTCAGGAGAGGTGTTCTGGGCCAGCCTGACCTTGTCTACGCTCATCAGTCAGGATAATCAGCCGGTCGGCATTGTCGGATATCTCAGCGATATCACCCAACGCAAAGAGGCAGAACTAAAAATTAATCGCCTTGCTTATTTCGATACCCTGACGCAGCTTCCCAATCGTAGTTTGTTTAAACAACTGGTTGATCAGTCTTTGCAGCAATTGCGACGTAAACAAACAAGTGGTGCGTTGCTCTTTATCGATTTAAACCGCTTTAAGCCTGTGAACGATACTTTCGGGCGCCAGATTGGCGACGCTTTGTTGATGCAGGTTGCCAGACGTTTTCAGCAAACTCTGCGAAACGAAGACATTATTGCCCGTTTGGGTAGCGATGAATTTGCCATCGCTTTAACCGATGTGAATCAGTATTATCACGCCAGTCTTGTCGCGCAAAAAATTCTCTCGTCCCTTGATGCTGCATTTGATATCGGCATACATGAGCTACGCGTCAGCGCCAGTATCGGTATCAGTCTGTTTCCGGAGGATGGAATGGACGCAGATAGTTTGTTGCAACGTGCAGATATTGCGATGTTTAAAGCAAAGCGCAATGGTGCTGGTATTTCGGGTAGTTATGCGTTTTACAGTCAGGGTATGGATGCACACATTGCCGGAAAGTTATTCCTTGAGTCTGGCTTACGCAAAGCGCTTCATCAGCAAGAGTTTTTCCTGGTATATCAACCGAAGATCGACGTGCAGACGCGCACCTTGGTTAGCGTTGAGGTTCTGCTGCGCTGGCAACATCCTGAGCGCGGTTTAATCTCTCCAGTGGAATTTATTTCCATTGCTGAAGAGACTGGGCTGATTCTGCAAATTGATGCCTGGGTCTTAAATTCCGCCTGCCAGCAAGCGAAGTCATGGCAGGATGCAGGCCTGACTCCGTTCAGAATCGCAGTCAATCTGTCGGCCAATGAATTCACCAGTGGCTTACCATCGAAAATTGAATCGGTACTGCGGCAATATCAGATTTCACCAGACTGGCTGGAACTTGAAATCACTGAAAGTATGCTGATGCACAACACCGAGAGTGTTATCGAGATTATGGAGCAGCTGGTTGCACTCGGCGTTAGTCTGGCACTGGACGATTTTGGCACTGGCTATTCCAGCCTTTCGTATCTGAAGCGTTTTCCAATCTCATCCATCAAAATTGACCGTTCTTTTGTGCAGGGCATCCCTGCTGATGCCAGTGATTGTGCGATTGCGAGTGCAATTATTGTTATGGCGCACCAACTGCAGCTGAAGGTTGTTGCGGAAGGGGTTGAGACAACGGATCAGTATCAATTTTTGAGTGCCGCATCTTGTGATGAAGTGCAAGGCTTCTTGTTTTCAAGGCCGACATCCCCGCAAGAGATTGTGAAACTGATCGGTAAAGTCTTTTAAGGCAAAAAATCGTCGCCGAGGCTTGTTTTGCGTGTCGCTATCAGGATATAATGCGAGGCTCGGAAGCTTGGCAGAGCGGTTGAATGCACCAGTCTTGAAAACTGGCGAGGTGTTAAAGCCTTCGTGAGTTCGAATCTCACAGCTTCCGCCAAAATAAAATGATAAGCCCTTGATTTTCAAGGGCTTTTTCTTTTTCTGACTTGCTCAGTATGCCATCTGGTATGCCATTTTGGGTTGGAATAGATTCATCCATATTGGACGGTTGTTTGTGATAAATCACTCTTGTAGTGATTTTGAATCCTTGTCTTATCGACGATTGTCAGCCAACGACTAATTCCTTTTTTTTAGGGGCGCGCTAAGAAGGTTGAGATCCCAATTAATAGAATTGGTCCCTTGTAGTAAACGGCTTTCCCACCAAGTCATCAAAAGCCGCCTGGCGCTGTTGCTTATCCCACATTCATTTTGTCCGCGTCTTTTTTTTGTGTAATCCTTGATGAATTCGCTACGGAAACAGCTAAATTTGACGGCAGTAAATTCAAAGTAAGCAATAAATTTATTCGTATCAATGACGTAGGTTGGGGATATTTTGTTCAGGACTTGCTTCATTTCATTTTTTAGCTCACTTTTACTTAATCTGCGAAGTAGAGGAAACAGTCCTTCTCTGTAAGAATCTCTGTCAAGTTTCATTTCTAGCGCTTCAAAAATTGTAATTGCGCTATAGGGCAAATCAACATCCAAATGGGGAGTATGTTTTTCTGCTCTCCGGAGAGTCAAATATGGTTCCGATCTTTTGCTTTGGATATCTGTTGTTGCTAATTGCAGCAAATCTTCCATGCTAAGTGGTAGCAGGAGCATCAGCCATATGACTCCATAGAGCTCTAGGTCAATTGGCTCCAGATTTCCGCTTGTAACGCGTTCTGGATTGAGTGGGGCAATTTGATTTAATTCCTTAACGAAGTTTCTAGCGTATTCATAGCTCTTAAAGCACGGAATACGCGGCATTGCCAAGTCTGCGGACAGTTTTTCAATGCCGTTCTTGTGTCTTTCCTTAAGAATTTTTGTGCGATATTTTTCAGCTTCTATCCTGGCCTGTTCCTCAGAACGATCTTTAGCGCTCCCAAGTGATTTTTCATAGGGTGTCCTCTTGTGCATCATTCTAAACTCGTAGCTAACAACCTCGCCGTTCCGAACAATTTTTGTCAGTCCGCGTCCCAAGCTTTTCTTGGTTACTTTGGATTGGCTTTTTTCTTTTTGCTGATCATCGTTTGGAGTCTGTTGATCAGTGCTCAAGAGTTGTTCTGCCGAACTCGTCATGCTGTCCTCTTACATTCAGGGAATTAAAAATTTATGCGGTTACTTAATGACGAAAAATATTAAGTAATAATTGCCAATGCTGAATTAGCAATAATGGAGCATTTTTAAATCAAAATTAACCCAAAATATTCCATTTCTTTTTACTAAAAAATCCAATTTAAAATACCGAAATAAACAAATATTTCGACAAAACAAAAACCAAAATTACACCAATATTTTTAAATTAAACTATAGGTAGTTAGCTCTGTTTTCTCTATATAAAGCGACTAAACAGCTAGTTATTACCCAGATGGAATTGGTGTCGGGTTAATTTTTGAAGTTCAGATGTTCTGAGCATACAACATTATTAAAAGGCTTTTCATATTTTATGGATTTGACCTGCCTGGACTTTGTTTTCAATTGAACGTATCAGGAAGGGGTTGGAAAAAAAATACCGCGTTCGCCATGGTGTGCAGTTGACCGTTGTCAGCTGCGCTTACTTAAATCAAATAAGGAAACGAACCATGTTGAATCAATCAAATCCACAATTAATCCGTCGCCATCAAGTTGAATTGATGACTGGCCTCAAGCGCAGCAGTATTTATGGTCGAATGAATCCACAATGCAAACAGTACGATCCGGATTTCCCGAAGCCCGTGTCTTTGTCCACCGGCGGGAAGGGGAGTGTTGCGTGGATTGCTTCCGAAGTGAATGCGTGGATAGAAGGCCGTATTGCGGCAAGCCGATTCAGTGGCAAGCGATAAACTAACTAAGTTTCGTGTCATCAGAACGGAAATAACTCTGCATAAAGTTGAGTTGGAGTAACTATTGGTTTGTTAAGCAAAAATCGCAGTAAGGGCAGCTTGGCTCGCTATTTTTCGCCTCCTGGAATTTCGGTTATTTATGTTATTAATAATTATATTGATAATCAATTAATAGATGGCTGATGAAGATGAGTAATTAAAAAAAATTATTACGATCTAAATTGCACTAACGTAATTTACTAACCGTCCATTGTCGTTACATCTCATTCACGCAGCATCAGGAAATGACGGAACTCGGACCAGATGTGGCAAAGGTGTTATTGGCATCACGGATAATAAACACGTTCCAAGACTTATTTACCATCCCATAGCGCCAGTCCTGACGTAAGCCTGTAGCCGTTTCTTGGCACTGCGCTGACACACCCAACCCGTTTCCTTTAATTAATTCTTATTTAAACATCTTGCTTGTCGCCAGATGTTGATATCGCGTGTCTGCATTCTCAAGTGCAACCAAGCGATCTTTCATCTCAGAGAAAGAAATGAAATCATGTCAATGAACGACGAATTGGAAAATGATCTGTATGAGTTTCGGCTTGACTCTGATTGCCTGGATGAATTGCGGCAATTGATCAAGCATATCGCAGGGAACGTATTGCCGGATTATAAAGTTGTACAGGCATTGCGTTCAGGCATAAACCGCTATTTGGAAGTAATCGCAAAGTTACCTAGAGAATATGATTTTGGCGGGTACTTGGAAGCATTTATGACCTGCTGTCAAAATCTCGGCATAGGGCAGTCGTGTTTTTCGGTAACGGATCAAACTGTCGATCAACTGATCAACGAAGTGCGAAGATATTGCCGTACAGATGTATTTCGAGAAACAGTACGTATCGAACGCAGGGAAGCGGATACACGGCTGAAAGAATACATTCAGTATATCGATGGCCTTTTTGATATGAATGATCGAATTATCGTATTGCGATTGGATCTTGGATATCGAAAAGCTCATTCCGGTAGTGTGACGCTGGAGATAGCGCTTGAGGATATGAATCGATTGTTAAGAAATCGACGTGCCAATCAGTTGTTTAATGGCAATATTGGGTATGTCATCAAAGCTGAATATGGTGTTGAACGTAGAATTCATTTCCATGTGCTGATGTTTTTTAATGGATCAAGCCGACAAGGAACGTCTCATGTTAATCATGCGCGGCAAATTGGGGAGTATTGGTGCGAAGTTATTACCAAAGGGTGGGGGGATTACTGGAACTGTAATCGACAAGTTAAGGATTTTGAGCAGAAGGGGCGCTGTGGCATTGGATTAATCCATTGGAACGATACTCATTTGCGTCAGAATTTGCAAAAATATGTACTGGCCTATCTTTGTAAGGTCGATCAGGGTTTTCGGCCTCGTCATAGGACTAAGTCCAGAATGATGCGACGCGGTGCGTTGCCTCAGATGCGATCAGTCAAGCGAGGACGGCCACGGATTGGCGTGTGATGCACTTAGGTGACGTCGATATGTGGAAAAACGTTAAATGTTAAGAAAAAAATGATATGCGTTGCACTGTAATATCTACCTTGAGGAGTGGGGGAATCGGAGCGGATTGTTTTTGATCGTCACTTAGATTCAATCTGACAATCTTTGTCAGATTGAATCGAGTACGATTTCTTTACTTCCTAGTCTTACACTCCTGTTCCCATTCGTCGAGCACGTCATTTCTGATCAGCTCATCCGGCGAAGTTTTTCTCACCGCCGCAATTTTGGCATCCAGACACGCACTGACAGAACTTCCAGCAGTCTGTACCTGAGCAGAAACCGGTGCTGTTTGACCTGCTGCACATTCTTTTTCCCAATGAATGATATTGACGTTGGTCACCTCATTGTATTGAAAGTTCATCGTTTCCACTTTGTAGGCTGCTTCTTTGGCATTCACACATCCCTGTAATGCGGGATTCGGTTGATAGACTCCATTAGCATATGTTTCTGATTTTTCAACGGCCATTCCTGGGACATCGCCGATGAAATCGCTTCCTCCTTGGAGAATTTCAGTCATATTACTGATCTTAGAGATCTGATCTGACATTTCTTTAGGCATATATCTGACGAGACCTTGCGGGTCAGTATAATAAATCTGTGTACCATCAAGAATACCGTTCTTATAGGATTCCTGACGCGTGTTGTATCGCACTACTCCCGTTTGTTTGCCATCAAGCCAATTAAGATCAGTGCGCAGTATTTTTCCGGTGATATCCCATTTTTTTTCGTTACCAGATTTTTGGTTATCGACCCAATTCCGACGGGTGATGAGTGCTTCGTTTTCAAACGGGTTGTGAACCTCTTCTAATCCATTTTTCTGATCATTAACATAGTGGGTCAGTTTCCAGAATTTGCCCGTGCTGACCTCCCAGCGTCGTTCTACTCCATTTCTTTTGCCTTCCTTCCACTCTGACTCCTCCAACTTGACGCCTTTCATCGAACTGCAGATACGTTTCCCATCCCGGAGTCCGTCCGTGAATTCATCAACGCAAGTGCCGCTTACTGCTGTCGGTAGTGCAGACCCCCAAGGTACATTCTTCATGGTGCCAGTAAAAGGGGTGCTTTCATTGGCGCGATAGGCCAATCCCCGACGAAATTCAAATTCACGAAAATCGATTTGTTTACCGCAGGCAGTCAGTAAAAGTGCTGCAGCGATGACAGCAAGGGCTGTTTTGTATTGTGGGTAATTCGTTTTCAAAATAAACTCCAAAGATTGATTAATAGTTAATTATTTATGTAAATAAAAACCACCGATCAGGTGTGATGCGGTGGTTGAACTAAAGAAGTTAGCTGAACACAGCCCTACCAGACAAAGTGTAGAGACAGTATGTTGAATGCCTGAGAATGGGTGCGCGCAATTATTTTTTGGACTTGGTGTTATCGATTTCTTTCTGTGCGCGACTGTTTATTTCAGGAAGTGCTTCCTTAAACGTGAAGCGGGTAATGTTGTACAAACCTTTGCCAACCAGCTTAAGTCCCGCAACCGCTTTGTCGGTTTTGCCCACAGCATCAAAGCGTAACTCGTCGAGGGCATCGGACATTTTGTAATAAGGGTCTTTCTCTTTCTTGTCGCTCATGGAGTGCTCCTTTCAGCATGAGAAGCGATAAGTGAATTAGTTAGCGTCGATTTTTCCGGTACCGTCGCAACGAGGACATTCAACACGGACATGGCGGTCACCGGCACAACCGGGACAGTTTGCCGGATGAGGGTGTTCGTCATAGTCGATTGGGCAAGGAATCTCGCCTTTGCCTTTACATTCCGGACATTTGATTTTTTTGCTCATGAGGATTTCCTTTCATAAAGCCAATTGAATTTAAAAATAGAACTGCAACAGAAATGTTACGATTAGACCACATTTTCAATATTATCATGTGACGATTAGTCCGTGTACGATTAGTCTTCAAGATGGGTTAATGTCGTCGTGCAGAAACGACCATTACCCATTAGCTTCGGCGAGCGAATTAGAGAGATACGAAAGGCAGAAGGACTTTCTCAGGAAGACTTTGCCCATTTGTGCGGATTTGACCGTACCTACATCAGTGGCATAGAACGAGGGAAGCGAAATCCATCTTTAACCGCCATTGAAGTGTTGGCAAAAGCGCTCAATGTGAGTGTCAGCAAGTTGTTTGACGAACTCTAATCTGTAAATCAAACGGTAAATTTCGTTATTTTCCAATAGCTAACTGAGCTACTTTCCCATCAAGCTTCTCTCTCAGGCTTGGCTTCGTCGTCGTTGTATTGGAAGGTCTTGCTGATTCAGATGCCACTGATTGATCGGAATGAAGTGTCGTATCTTCTTGTATTGTCCCAGCAAAGAACTCCTCCACAATCTCCCCCGCATCTTCTTCGCTGTCTTCAAACGCCCCATTCGCAAATCCCTCCCGTACTGCCTGATCCAAGGCGTCCTGCATGTAGCCGCCAGCTTGTCGTCGTTCATGAATTTGTTTGGCTGTGGTAATCGCTTCCTCCAGACTCATCCCTTCGCGTATGGTCAGATCGGCGTAATAGATGGCTGACCGGTGACTTTGCGTCGTACTTTTACCTCGCAAGCGTAATTCCAACGGTAAGCAGGCCAGCAGATTGCCGGAGACGGCTTGGTAATAATGCAAACGCGCCGTCAGGCAACGAATGCTGTTAAAGCCTGTCGTTCTAAAAATAAAACTCCCGACATCATCTTCATCCCCAATTTGCACATTTAAACGCCCATACGGTTTGCAAGCCTGTCTTTTCGCCAGTTCGCAACTCTCCGGTGCCGGACAAGGCAGTGTTTGCATCCCATTTGCCGTGTAGCGTTTGCAGGTGTCGCCATTGCCGACGCAGAGCGGACGACCCGTCTGCCGATCAAACAGACTGTATTCCGCACGCAGGTTGATCTCGGGATCGTTGAATAACACGCGCACCGGAATCGAACGCAATTTCCCATTCGCGGAAAGCTTGCGTAATTCATCATCAAGGGGATGCGTTATCCAGCCATCCCGGCCTTGCACCTGTGAGGTAATGGTAAATTGATCGTCCTTCTCGGGAAGGCGTTTGCCATTTTTTTCGATCACTTTACCAATGGAAATCCGCCCCAGTATTGGCGGTGTAATGGCAAGTCCTTTAATCATGATTTGCTCCTTCAGATAAAAAAGGCTGCGTTCTTTCAGAAGAAAGACGCAGCCCTTGGTTTTATGGTGAGTGGTTTTTTGTTCGTCAACTCATTGATGAATGCTTGTAGTGCCTACAGCGTTCCACATGGAGTAGCATGGACTTCACGTGGAAATCAGAAAGCGCCGACTTCCCGGTTTCGTCGTCGCGTACTGTTGTGGAATATCCGGCTGATCTTCCAGTAGGCGCGCCATATCAATGCCGTGGCTGTCTTTGGAACGTTTCCAGCTGATTTTGCCAGTCTCAAATAAAGCGATGCTGGCGTCACCCATACGCTGTTGCAAGGTTTGTTTCAACTGCGCTTCAATCGCTTCGCGGTTGGCGATGTCGTCACGTACAGCAACCAGATCAGCAAAGACGGAAGACAAGTGTCTGTCTTCTTTAAAATCCACCACATTCCCTTTGTCCTGCGGATACAGGCAACGCAAGGCCGTTTCCGCAGAAGCAGAACCATCCGCTGGTGGTGGCGTATCCGTTTCCACGTAATGCCAGAATTGCCGTTCCAATTCAATCAGACGACGAATCAACACATCATCCCGTTCTATCCGATGAATACGGATTTCCTGACCACACACCAGGACACACACATCTGCTGCCGCTTTTCCTGTTACGGCTAACTGATGCTGAACCTGACACACGACATAGTCCGGTACACCATCACGCCACAACCGTGCACCGAACTCTCCGGCAGTTTTACATTCCAGAATCTGCACGTCTGCGGCACCCATCACTTCCCGGTCGATGTTTGCCAGCATCCAGTTCTTGTCCGGGTCAGGGTGCTGCAATACCGCATTGATCTTGCGTACCCGGTTACCGGTGCGACGTGTGTAATGCGCGGCTACAATCGGTTCCAATAAGGTGCCCCAATACATGGGACTGTCTTCATCATTCGGATCGACTTGCGGTAAGGCCGCATCACGTCCGGTCTTGATCATCCACAATTCCAGTTGTGACTGATAAGGATTGAGTCCTACCGCCGTACCAGCATCACTACTACCGATACCCCCTTTGCGTACCGCTAACCATTCATCACGGCTTAAATGATTGGTTTTGACTAACTTCAGCGCAGGACGCTGAGAAGTAAGCTGAGAACCATGCTGAATTTGCTGACTAAGAGACATGTCCGACTCCTTCAATTAAAAAGATACAGAAATAAAAAATCGCATGCCCATGCAATCACACGGGCATAAAAGAACAGCCCGGGGCGCTAAACGCGACCGGGCTGTGAAGAAAGAAGAATGAACAAGAAGAAAGAGAGAATCGCAATAAGTCACGTCCTCTCTCGTGGATCGTCTGCATCAAACGACCTCAGGCAATCATCAACAACGCCTGATCCAGTGCCTTCTGTTTCAAGGCGGCGCCCTGACCGAACCAGGCGGATTCCAGGCGATGATCGGTACTGCGGGCACGTCGTTCATGATCGACATACTCCGTCACCGAATTCAATAAACCGAAGGCAGTGGATTTTGAGGAGGCCAGTTCAGCTCCTTTGCCTTGACCGTCATACAGCGCTTGCACTTTCTTGATCGCCCGTTCATTCGATAAAGCACCAGTGGAGTGATTAGCGTCGGTAAATACCCGCAAGAAGTAATTCATCGCTTCATGTGATTTCACCTTACGTTCAGAGAGCGTCTTCATCCGATACATAAACGCATCCCATGACGCCACCGAAATGCCGAGTTGCTTCTTGACCGCTTGCGGATCGAACGAAGTGTTGTGCGGCACCTTCACTGCACCAGCTCCGTTGTTTAAAGCAATCGCCAGCGTGTTATTGCACACCACCCGGATACTGGTGAACTGCGCCGTTGTCGCCAGCGTACCGTCACAGGCGGTTGCCAACAGGAGATACGCATTCACTACATCGTTGCCTTTTAGAGCGGACGATTGATTCGTTTTAGCCAGTGCCCAGACCTTGCGGCCTTCTTTCAAGACACCAGCAGTTTCCAACTCAAACCCAGAGATTTCCGTCAGATCGCGATAAAACTCCAGAATCTCCCGTGGTTGCACTACCTGATAACGATTGGATACCACCGATAACGCCGCCTTGGTATCGGAACGGTACAGCACCTTTTGTTCAGGGAAAGACATGATTGCTCCGAGGCTACCGATGCTTTCTGTCATGAAACGCACCGGCGTTTCCTTGATCTCGAAAGCCATCCCTGCTTGTTGTGCCCAGACTTCAATTGGTTGCTTTGCGGTGAGTTGATTGCCCAGACCATGCCAGGGAACTTGATTAACATAAGCCATTGATTCGACGAGATGTGCCATAAAACCTCCTGAGAGAAGAAATAAAGAAAGTAAATAAAAGAGAATTGAAAAACAGGAAAAACCAGAAAACAGAAAAAACCAGAAATCGGAATACGAAAATTCGCGCACAAAAAAGCCACCCGGCACAAACCGGATGGCGTAAGCGATTGAGGGTCATGAAACGGAAAAACGAAGAGAAAAGACGGAAAAGAGAAAAGAACGACGAAGGGGAGAGATTTAATTGCGCGGCATACTGAAGGTATAAGCACACTCCAAACATTCATGGTTATCGAACAAGGCACCATCGAATGATTCACCGATCTTGGCACCGGCGATACAACCGGTCGAGCCACCGATCAGTCCACCAAAAATAGCACCGGCCAGACCACCGATCAGCATGCCTGCGGGACCGGCAAAGGTACCGATGCTGGCACCGACTTCAGCACCGGCAGTGGCACCAGAGACACCGGCGACGGTACCTGCAACCGTACCGATGGCACTGCCAGTTCTTTTACCTGTGTGTTTCACAGTAATGCGCGCAGAGTCGCATTGGGGGCAACGATAGTTCATGGGAATTACCTCTTAGTTGAGATGAAGAAATCGGCTGAGAAAAGCCGAGTCACTAAGCGGGATTTGCTTGGTCACATACTGGTGATATATATGTGAAAATTTTTTGAATGCGCCACGCTGAGACGCAGATTGCATCCAAAGCTGAGCCGAACGTTGAATGGAAGAAGGGCGGTATGTTGTTGTTTTTTTACGTCGATAAAGTAAATGAAATAGTCGGTGTAAAGAGGTGGGTTGTTCATACGGCATGAACACGATTCTCTTTCTCCCGTAAGCGATCGCCAGCAATTGTCTCTC
>NZ_JACOGE010000008.1:0-156620 GCF_014284265.1 Undibacterium sp. CY21W
CAACCGGAAGTGCATCTGCGTCCGAATGCGGTGGTGCCGTACAAATCGGTCGCCGCGGTGATGGCCTCGGCCCAGCGTCTTGGGGTGACCAAGATCGGTATGGTCGGCAATGAGCAGTTCTTGAAGTGATCCATATAAATCAAGCTCTGGACACTTCAATGGTCAATTCTTGATGTATTATAAAAAACGGCAGGGGCATCCCTGCCTTTTTTCATATTTGCCAGAATGTGTACTTTCAGGTCACGAATATGTACCTTTCTGAGTTTATTTAATTTATTGATTGAGAGATCAACATATGAAGCAACTTCGCTTTTCTCGTATCGCTGTCATGTTTGCAGCAATCGGTTTTGCTGCCGTACCAGAATTAACCAATATCGCAGCTAATACTGCTTATGCACAAGAAGCAATGCGTCCTGAAATTGGTCGTATTGTGCAGGCGGCAGGTGAGTTGTTTAAGGCGAAGAAGTATAAAGATGCTTTGTCTAAGATTCATGAGGCTGATAGTGTCAGCGGTAAAACTGTCAACGAAAATTTTACGATTGAGCGTATGCGCTTGTCGATTGCATCCGCTGCTGGCGATAACGACACTGTGATCCGTGCTGCCGAAACGATTATCGCCGCCGGTAAGTTGCCGTCAAAAGATCAGTTGCAGATGATACAGGTATTGGCAAATGCTTATTACAAGTCGGGCAATTACTCCAAAGCTGCTCAATGGTATAACCGCTATTATGCTGATGGTGGTACAGACCAGTCCTTGCGTCCTTACCTGATCCAGGCAATGAATCAGGGTGGTGACAGTGCTAAAGCGCTCAAGGAAGTAACCGCCGATCTGGCGGCAGATGAAAAAGCTGGACGCACACCTAGTCTGGCGAATCTGGAATTCTATGCTGATGCGGCGCGCAAACAAAAAGATATGGCTGGTTACTCCAGTGCGCTGGAAAAAATGGTGGCATATCATGGCAAAAAAGAATATTGGGTGAATTTGCTGAATAACGTCGAGCGCAAGCCGGGTTACTCTGCTCGCCTGAAACTTGATTTGCTGCGTCTGAAACTGGCTCTGGGTCAGGTGACAAAAGCAAACGACTTCATGGATTTGTCTTTGATGGCAATTCAGGCTGGTTACCCTGCTGAGGCAACTAAAATTATCGAAGCAGGTTACAAGGCGGGTGCTTTAGGCACTGGTAATGATGCTGAGCGTCATAAACGTTTGCGCGATATGGCAGCCAAGGCGCTTGATGAATCAAATAAAGGCGCAGCGGCCGTAGAATCTGAAGCAAAACAAAGCAAAGATGGAAATGGTCTCGTTAGTCTGGGTTACGCCAGTGTCACAGCCGGTAAATTTGATCAGGGCCTGGCAATGATGGAAGAGGGCATCAAAAAAGGTTCTCTGAAAAATCCGGAAGACGCTAAATTGCATCTGGGTATTGCGCAATTCCAGGCTGGTAAAAAAGCCAATGCAATCAAAACCTGGAAAACCGTGCAAGGCAATGACGGTACTTCGGATCTGGCGCGTTACTGGACAATTTACGCGAATCAGAAGTAACTTATTTCTGCTTGTTAAAAAGGGTGCTGATCAGAGCACCCTTTTTTTATTGAGCCTGACTTTCAGACTCATCATGTGGTAATGAAAATTGGCATTAAGCGCGGATATTAACCGTGAGGTTTTCTACCGCTTTTTGCATTCGCTACCAATGTTTTGCTATTCGGTGCCGAAGCCTTATTGCGTTGCGTAGGCTTAGCGTGAGAGGCAACTGTGATGTGGCGGGATTTTGCGAGAACAGGGACCTGGATTTGCAAATTTTGTCCTGCGTTGACGTTATCACGCTTCAGATTATTCCAGCTCTTTAAATCGGCAACGCTGACCTTGTAGCGCTGGGCGATGCTATTCAGATTGTCTTTTTTGCCAACGCGATAATGTAATTGGCGCGTTGCGATTCCTTTTTCTATGACTAACTGAGCTTTGTCAGCAATCTCGGGCGATATATCCTGATCGGGTGTTTTTTCCGACTTTGGAACCAGAATAGTTGAGCCTGCTTTGACCAGCATGCTTGCCGGAATCATGTTCACTTCACGGATAAATTCCGGTTTGTGCCCAAGTTTATGCGCGAGTGACTCAATTTTTTCAGTTTTTGCTACTGTATAAGTGGACCAGCTTGAAAGCGGGCCTTGCCACTTACTGAGGTTTTCCTTAAACAGGGCAGCATTGTCTGTCGGTAATAAAATCTTGGTGTCGCTGTTGCCGGTAATGACAGGGCGGTTGAATTGTGGGTTGAGTGCGGTGAACTCATCCATTGGCAGTTCTGCCAACTGCGCAGCGACGCGAACATCAATATCCCTGGTTTTTTCAACGGTGACAAAGTAGGGCTGATTCTCGAGCTTAGGCAGTGCAATATTAAATTGCTCAGGGTGGCCGATGATGTTTTTGACTGCTTGTAACTTCGGTAGATAATTTCTTGTTTCCGCTGGCATCAGCGCGGACATGCTGTCGAAGTCCACAGGTAAGCCCAGCGCCTGCTGTTTTTTGATCGCGCGTTGAACCGAGCCTTCACCCCAGTTATATGCGGCAAGAGCGAGTTGCCAGTCTCCGAACATTCCGTACAGGCGTTCAAGATAATTCAATGCTGCGTCTGTCGAGTCGAGGACGCCGCGTCTGTCATCCTTAAACATGTTTTGTTTAAGATTGAAATCTTTTCCGGTGGCGGCCATAAATTGCCACATGCCGCTGGCTTTTGCGGTTGAAATCGCCTGCGGATTAAAGGCTGACTCGATAAATGGCAGTAACGCCAGTTCAGATGGCATGCCGCGCTTTTCCAGCTCTTCAACGACATGATACAGATAGCGCGATCCGCGCTGGACCGTGCGCAAAATGTAGTCGGTTCGCGTGCTGTACCAGGTCAGTTGATTATCTACCAACTTGTTGCTCAGATCTGGTATCGCATAACCAGCGCGTATACGCTCCCACAAATCGGCTTCCTGATTTGTGTAAACGAAAGGCGTGATTTCGGCCGGAGAATTAACTACAGAGGGGGAAGTGTTGCGGCTGATGCTGGCTTCTGGTGCATTACTCAGAACAGCGAGTGAAGATGAATCTGCGTGACTGATATTAGGAAGTGCCCAGAATAGTAAGGCAGAGGCCGTAAAAGCAATCAGAGGGCGGGTTTGGTGTCGTAATCGTTTCATAGGCGGGATGATGTGCTCATCGACCATGGTCGACTTTGATAGAAGAATCGTAAGAGTGTACGCAAGGGCAGGCGGGTGCGTCAAGGGAAATGTCATTGTGCTGACATTTTAATCGGCTTCATAAAGGAGATGCGAGGAGTTTGCGTCTCAATGGCACTACGTTAGATGTGACTTGGATAAAGATGCGGATTTTGTAATTGTTTGTGACTGTTTTAGTGCTTCTTTTTTAGCTCTTTTTACGATGTGCGGATAGGTAGCGCACGGATGCAGAATCCTCGATGTCTATTCCGCCATTTATCCTACAATGTCAGCCTGTAATTTTCCGACTGGCTCTTTATGATTTTAATTAAAACAGGTTTGTCTTTGATCGCCGTGACGGTTTTGATGTCGATATCAGCGTACGCCACGGCTGATACGATGATTGAAAATGCGAATGGTTACACATTAAATCGTCAGCAAAAATTGATCCGCTTTGATTCGATTGTTTTTGATGATAGTGGAAAAATCACCGCGGTCGGACGTAGTAAAAATCTGCTCCGGCAATTTCCTCTGGCGCAGCGTATTAATCTTCACGGCAAAACCTTGTTGCCCGGACTGATTGACGCACACGGACATGTGCTGGCGTTGGGGCACCATCAGGCGCAGTTAAGTTTGCGCGAGACGCGGACTTTGGCTGAAGCGCAGGGGCACATCAGCGATTACGCACAACGCTTTCCGTCACAGCAATGGATACTTGGCGGTGAATGGAATCAGGTTAACTGGGATTCGGGCCGCTTTCCAACCGCACACGATATTGACGCCGTTGTCAGCGACCGTCCGGTCTGGCTGAGCCGGGTCGATGGCCATGCCGCTTGGGTAAACAGTCGCGCGATGCAACTGGCCGGTATTGGCCGTGATACGCCTGATCCCGTTGGCGGCAAAATAGAGAGAGATGCGCAGGGCAATCCTACCGGTATGTTGATCGACAATGCGATGGATCTGATTCAAGCGGTCATCCCTCCCGCCAGCGATGCCGGTAACCGTATGGCGTTGGATGCAGCTTTACTCACACTTGCGCAGTTCGGCCTGACCAGCGTGCATGACGCCGGTGTGTCTGCCGAAGCTGATCGTTTGTTCCGTGAATACGCTGCAAACGCCAAACTCAGTGTTCGTATTTACGGCATGATCAGTGGCACCGATGATTTTTTTGAGCGTATTTCCACAGAGGGGCCTTTACTTAGCGGCGGACAGGATCGCTATGCTTTGCGTGCCGTCAAATTGTTTGCGGACGGTGCGCTCGGTAGTCGTGGAGCTGCGCTGGCGGCGCCATATTCAGACGCGCCCGACACTTCGGGCTTATTGTTTCAAACGAAGTCGGCCATGGCAGTGATGATAAAAAAAGCGGCTGACAAAGGTTATCAGGTGAATGTGCATGCGATTGGTGACGCGGCCAATCGCCAGATACTGGATGGTTTTGCGGCTTTACCTGCAACAGAAAGGAAGGCCGCGCGGCACAGGATAGAACATGCGCAAGTCCTTGCTGTTGAGGATATTCCTCGTTTTAAGTCGCTCAATATTATTCCCTCTATGCAGCCTGTACATGCCACCTCAGACATGACGATGGCTGAGCAAAGGGTGGGGCATGAACGCATCAAGGGCGCGTATGCATGGCGCCACTATTTAAAGCAAGGATCGCGCATTGCCTGTGGTTCCGATTTTCCGGTCGAGTCAGCCAATCCGTTCTGGGGGATACACGCGGCAGTAACGCGCCGCAGCCGCGATGGTGAACCTTTGCAGGGCTGGTATGCCGATCAGGCAATGACGCTGACCGAAGCTTTCCGCTGCTTCACGCTGGATGCCGCGTATGCTGCCCATCAGGAAAATATCATCGGCAGTCTGGAGAAGGGAAAATGGGCAGACTTTATCGTTGTAGATCGTGACATGTTCACGATTCCGGCACAGCAGATACATCAGATTCAGGTAGTGCAGACCTGGCTTGCGGGGAAAGTGGTTTATCAGAATGAAGCGCCTTCTCTGAAATAAACGCTTCGTCAGATCAGTTGCTATGTGAATCGTATGTTGAATAAGTGCGCCTGCATTCTCGCCGGGTTATGCGGCAGGAATGCAGGCGTCGTTGATCAGGCACTCATGCAAAACACGTTCAGTTTATTGCCATCGAGGTCGCGGAAATATCCGGCGTAAAATCCACTGTCTCCGCGCGGCCCCGCAGCGCCTTCATCTTTGCCGCCGAGTTCAATGGCTTTGTTGTAGACCGCATCCACTTTTTCTTTTGAATCGACGATCAGCGCAACCATCACACCATTGCCGACCGTTGCTGCTTGCCCGTTGTAGGGTTTGATAATGCTCAGTCTGGCCTGATTCGGGCTATTGCCCCAGGCGATAAATTCTGCTGATTCCATCGCGCGTTTGGCGCCGATTACCGCCAGCAAATTGTCGTAGAAATGAGCTGCGCGTTCAAAGTCGTTTGTTCCCAGTGTGATGTAGCCGATCATATGTTCTCCTTTGGTGTCATGTCAGGCGCAGTTGCGCATGTTTTTATTGCATCATTATTGTGCCAGTAAAAATACAGAATTGTTGGCTCAGGCATGTTCTGACGCCAGATTAAATTGCAATGCAGCCAGTTTTGCATAGACACCACCTTGCGCAACCAGACTGGCATGGGTGCCGGTTTCAACGATACGACCATGTTCCATCACGATGATTTTATCGGCCCGCTGCACCGTTGCCAGGCGGTGCGCAATAATCAGCGTGGTGCGGTCTTGCATCGCGACTTCCAGTGCACCTTGCACCAGACGTTCTGATTCAGCATCCAGTGCGCTGGTGGCTTCATCGAGTAACAGCAATGGCGGATTTTTCAGTAAGGCGCGGGCGATCGCAATCCGCTGCCGTTGGCCGCCCGACAGGCGCACGCCACGTTCACCGAGAAATGATTGATAGCCTTCCGGCAGCTTTTCTATGAATTCATGGGCTGCCGCCATTTTTGCGGCGGCGATCACTTCGGCGTCGCTGGCATCTGCGCGGCCGTAGCGAATGTTGTCCATCGCATTGGCCGAAAAGATGATGGTCTCTTGCGGCACGACGCCAATTGCATTGCGCAGTGTGTGTAAATCGAGATCGCGGATGTTTGCCCCATCGAGTTGAATTTCTCCGCTTTGCGGATCATAAAAGCGCAGCAGCAATTGAAATAAGGTAGTTTTCCCTGAGCCGGAAGAACCGACGACAGCGATTGTTTGTCCGGCGGGAATATCCAGCGTGACACCGGCAATAGAGGCGGTATCCGGGCGCGATGGATAATGAAAGCGGATGTCGCGTATCGATAAACTGGCGCCGCCCGCTTGCTTCACCGTACGTTGCGGCAACTGCAGCGGACGTGCTGGATTTTGTATTGGTGACTGCACTTCCATTAATTCCAGCAAGCGTTCAGTTGCACCGGCAGCGCGTTGCGCATCGCCCATGACTTCCGATAAAGCGCCGAGGGCACCGGCGACGATGGAGGCATACAGGATGAATTGTCCGAGTTCGCCGCCGCTCATCGTGCCGTCCATGACCGCACGGGCACCCAGCCACAGCACGAAGACGATGGCGCCGAACACCAGCAAGATCGCCATCATGGTCAGCAGCGAGCGTGCGCGTATGCGGCGCATGGCGGTGCCGAATGCGTTTTCCACGGAATGTGCAAAGCGTTGTGCTTCGATGGTTTCGTGAGTAAATGCTTGTACCGTCGGCATCGCATTCAGAATTTCACCGGCAATCGCAGACGCATCAGCGATTTTGTCTTGTGAATCACGCGACAGCTTGCGCACACGGCGACCAAACAAAATGATCGGCAACACCACCAGTGCCAGCATCACGATGATGATGGACGAGAGTTTGATGCTGGTGATAAACAGCATCACCAGACCGCCGATAAACAGCAAGACATTGCGCAGTGCCATCGAAATGCTGGTGCCGACCACTGTTTGTATCAGCGTGGTGTCGGTGGTCAGGCGCGACAGCACTTCGCCGGTTTGTGTGGTTTCAAAAAACTGTGGGCTCTGCGTAACCACATGCGAATACACTGCATTGCGGATATCGGCGGTGACACGTTCACCCAGCCACGACACCATGTAAAAGCGGGCGGCCGTCGCGATGCCAAGAACGCAGGCAACAGCAAACAGCGCGAGGAACGTCAGATCCACATGTTGAATGTTGCGCTGCCCGTTGTGAGCAAAGCCCAGATCGATCATTTGCCGGAATGCTGCTGGAATCGCCAGCGTCGCACAGGCCGCGACCAGTAAAGCGATACCGGCAAGAATGAACTGGCGGCGATAGGGGAGCAGGAAAGGGAGCAAACCTTTGAGTGTGCTCAGGCTGCTGCGTTCCTTGGGGATGTCAGTGCTCATAGTGGATATCGACCGTTTGAATGTATGTGAAATAGCGAAACAGCTACATGAAGACCTTCAGCAGGAAATCAAGCGCTTGGAATGAGGAAGCTGGTATAGAAATGTAACAGGCTGCTGCGGTCTATGCTGGCGATTATGTTTTGAATATGCTTTGCGCTTTCGGCGGGTGAGGTACGCGTGTTTGTTTTATCTTGCTGTCAACAATGTTGCAGTGGCAGCCGTTGTAGCAGTTCTTCCGGACTTCTCTCTTTTTCATCATGCGCCTTTCTGATTATGGATTACGTACATTACTGACTTGCTGCGCCATGACAGGCGTGCTGTTACTGAGCGCTTGTCAGAGCACCATCAATCGTATGAATGACTGTCGCAGCGGCGACTGGCAACTGATAGGCAATAAAGATGGTAAGGATGGACTGGACAGAAATTTTGAAGAGCGTCGGCGTTTTTGCGTCTCGGTCGATGCCGATAAAATTCGCACCGAATCGGCCGGTTTATATGAAACTGGCTGGGTGGCCGGGAATCAGCAATTCTGGTATCAACTCGGACGGGACGATGGTCGCAAAGCTTTTCCGATGACGCAATATCTGGTGCAAAGCACTTCTGCGCGTATTCGCGATCTGCACACGCCCCTGAATCAGCCTTCTTACGAACAGGGATGGCAGCAGGGCATCAATGACTACTGGTTTAACACCGGTATGAACGATGGTAAGGCCGGGCGCAATGCCAGCGAAGAAAAGGTGCATGCGACGAACCCTGGCAGCGCAGGCTTTCGTGCCGATGCTTATCGTCAAGGCTGGAACGAAGGTAATTACAGCTATTGGGAAAACCTCGGATATCAGGACGCCCACGTAGGTATACCCGATTCGACATTGACAAGCCATGCTGCAGCGGCGAAAAGTCGTGAACTGCTTGTGCGTGAGGATGCGTATCACAATGGCTGGAATCGCGAGATCGTTGAATACTGGAAGCAATTGGGCTGGAATGATGCCGTCAGCGGACGCGATATTCAACTGCGCCGCGACGATGCCCGCCGCCGTGGTTTGAAAATCATGGAAGCAGAATATCAGCAGCAGTGGCAGCGTCGGCTGATGCAATACTGGGAAGAGGTGGGAACCGCAGATGGTTACGGCCAGCCTTTCCAGCTTGAACAACGCATGAACAATGCGCGCAACGATCAGGTGTTCGTTATTCCGCAGACGCGTGACATCTACACGCAAGCGTGGAATCGCCAGAATGCCGCTTACTGTACGGTCGATAACGCGTTTAACTGGGCGCGCCAGAATCAGCGCATGGCGATCGAAGTGTGTCCGGTATCTTTACAGTTCCGTCTGCAGCAAGCGCAGATGAGCGGGCGCGATTATGAAGATATCAGCCACCGTTCCCGATCTTTGCATCGCGAAATCGGTGAGCAACAGGATAAATACCGAGACGCCGAGCAAAGGCTGAATCGTCTCGAAGCAGAAATACGTCGCAATCAGGACGACAAGAATCGCCCGAATAATCAGGACAACGTGAATGTCGACCGCAGAAATGAGCGTGACCGCAACGAGCTGCGCGACCAGTTGCAATCGTTGCGCCGCCGTATCGACGATATGCGCAGCCGCGAATCTCGCTATGAACAGCAATTACAGCAAATAAAACGGGATCTGCGGTTTTGATCGGGCTGACACCGTGTTGTGCAACTGCCAGATTGCTGCGTAATGGCTACTCCGCGCTATTTTTGCCTGAATTTTCATATACTCCCCCCATTATTTGATGTTTTTGCCCTCATGTCCTTATAAACAAAGGGCTTCAAAATATACTGGGGGGGAGTATATTTTTGCTCCAAAACGGCCTCTGCAAGCATTTCCGACATCACCTGCCTGTGATGAGACGTTTGTCTCGTTTCGCCGAAATAATTGGCTTCCGCTGGCGGCAAACCTATCCAAGCCGATCTAAGCCTTATATAATCGTGCGACTTGATCGGGAGAGCGCCGTGACATTGATCTGATTGATCGCATGCACAGCCGCCGAAGGGGCTACAACCCAAAAACTCTCAGGCAAAAGGACCGGTCAGCGGGGCATGCAGATGCCTCACACTCTGGAGAGCGGTAGCGGCAGATATGTTTATTTTTATAAATATTCGCCGTACTACCCACCGAAGGTGCGCACGAGACTGCAAATGATTTTGCACTCGTAATCTCTCAGGTATCAGGACAGAGGGGTATGCGATTTTTCGCATGCGGCGAGCTATGTTCGTCAGCGTGCGTTTGTTCGTCCCTTCTAATCTGGTAACGAGGCATTCATGACGCAAGCAGCGACATCACTCAAAGTAACTCCTCTCAATGCAGCCCATCGTGCGGCTGGCGCAAAAATGGTTGATTTCGGCGGCTGGGATATGCCTGTCAACTATGGTTCCCAAATCGAAGAACATCATGCGGTACGTACTGATTGCGGTATGTTCGATGTGTCGCACATGTGCGTGGTCGACCTGCGTGGCGAGAATGTGCGTTCTTTCCTGCGCGGTCTGGTTGCCAATAACGTCGATAAATTGCAAGTGCCGGGCAAAGCGCTGTATTCCTGCATGCTGAAACCAGAAGGCACGGTGATCGACGATCTGATCATTTACTTCTTCAGTGAAAACTGGTTCCGCCTCGTCGTCAATGCTGGCACAGCAGAAAAAGATGTGGCATGGATGAATGCCCGCAACGCTGCGACAAACAGCGGCATCACTATCACTCAGCGTCGCGATGGCGCGAATGCGTTTGCACTGGTCGCAGTACAAGGCCCGAATGCGCGTGCCAAAGCATGGGAAGTGCTGCCGGAAACCAAAGCCGCCAGCGCCGATATCAAACCATTCAATGCCGTCATCGTTGAAGGCACTGCATACGGTGAAGTCATGGTGGCGCGCACTGGTTATACCGGCGAAGACGGTTTTGAAATTGCGGTGGCGGCAGACCGCGTGAATGATTTGTGGAATGCGCTGGCTGCAGTCGGCGTCAAACCTGCAGGTCTGGGTGCGCGCGATACCTTGCGTCTGGAAGCCGGGATGAATCTCTACGGTCAGGATATGGATGAATCCATCAATCCACTCGATGCCGGTCTCGCATGGACGATCGATCTGGTTAGTGAACGTGATTTCACCGGTAAGCAAGCTTTGCTGGAACAAGGTCAGAAAGCGCAGTTCCTCGGTCTGATTCTGCGTGAAAAAGGCGGCATCCTGCGCGCACATCAACAAGTTGTGACGGCCCAGGGCAACGGCGAAATCACCAGCGGTACTTTCAGCCCGACCATGCAACAAGCGATTGCGCTGGCGCGTTTGCCTATGGGTGTTGCCATCGGTGACACTGTGCATGTGGTGATCCGCGATAAACAACTCGCGGCAACGGTGGTGAAATTACCGTTTGTACGCAACGGTAAAATTCTCGCTGTCTGATTTTCAGTACGCAGCAAACGGCTGCCGGTAATCTGGCAGCCGAAAAATGTCGCCGCAAAAAATTTAAGCATTATTTTAAGCATTATTTTTAGTATTTTCCTTTTTGAATAATTAACACTCCGGAGTCCACCATGAATGTACCAGCAGATCTGAAATACACTTCCTCTCACGAATGGGTACGCGTTGAAGCCGATGGCACGCTGACAGTCGGCATCACAGACTTCGCGCAAGATGCATTGGGCGATATCGTGTACGTGGAATTGCCAAAAGTTGGCTCAACGCAGACCGCGGGTAAAGAATGTGCTGTGGTTGAATCCGTCAAAGCAGCTGGCGATATTTATTCACCAGTCAGCGGTGAAGTGGTTGGCGTGAACGAAGCATTGGCTGATGCGCCTGAATCCGTGAATACAGATGCATTCGGTGCATGGCTGTTCAAACTGAAACCAGCGAATGCAGCAGACGTTGACGCTTTGCTGAGCGCTGAAGCGTACGCTAAAAATATCGGCTGATCCTGACGCAAATATGATCCTGATCTGCGCTGGCAACGATGTCAGTGCAGGTGGATTTCCCCAGAATACTTCCTGTCGTTCATCTACCATGACCCGTCCCTCATTGTCTCAACTGGAAGCCACTGACGCTTTCATTTCCCGCCATATTGCCCCGTCTGACGCTGAACAAGCGAAGATGCTGGCAGTGCTTGGCTATGCTGACCGTACCGCGCTGATTGATGCGATTGTGCCTGCCAACATCCGTCGTCACGATGTCTTGCCGCTGGCTGACTTCACTGAACCGAAAACGGAGCAGGCTGCGCTGGCGCAATTGAAAGCGCTTGCCGGTAAAAATAAAGTGCTCAAGTCTTTCATTGGACAAGGCTATTACAACACGCATACACCGGGCGTGATTCTGCGTAACATCTTTGAAAATCCAGCCTGGTACACCGCTTATACGCCTTATCAGCCTGAAATTTCTCAGGGGCGTCTGGAAGCGATGCTGAATTTCCAGACCATGATCACCGATCTGACTGGCATGGATATCGCCAATGCTTCCATGCTGGATGAAGGTACTGCCGCTGCTGAAGCGATGACGCTGATTCAACGTGTCGGCAAATCCAATTCCAATGTGTTTTATGTAGCCGCAGACGTGTTGCCGCAAACCCTGGAAATTATTCACACCCGGGCAAAGCCGCTGGGCATAGAAGTCCGTATTTGTAACGGTACGGAAGCAATAGAAAACGAGTGTTTCGGCGTTCTGCTGCAATATCCTGGAGTGAATGGCGATGTGCGCGATTACCGTGAATACGCCGCCGCGATCCATGCAAAAGGCGGCATGGTGATTGCTGCCGCTGACTTGCTGGCGCTGACCTTGATCACGCCGCCGGGCGAGTGGGGTGCTGATGTGGTTGTCGGTAACAGCCAGCGTTTTGGTGTGCCGCTGGGTTTTGGTGGCCCCCATGCAGGTTACATGTCGACACGTGATGCGTTCAAGCGCAGCATGCCGGGTCGTCTGGTTGGTGTGACCGTGGATGCGCAAGGTCAGCAAGCGTATCGTCTGGCATTGCAAACACGCGAACAACATATCCGCCGCGAAAAAGCGACATCCAATATCTGTACAGCACAGGTCTTGCTGGCGGTGATGGCGTCGATGTATGCGGTGTATCACGGCCCAGACGGTTTGCGCCGTATCGCCCAGCGCGTACAGCGTTTCACGGCAATTCTGGCGGCAGGCGTGCAGCAACTTGGTTTGAGTCTGGCGAACAGCACTTACTTCGATACGCTGACAATTAATGTGAGCGATGCGGGTGCGGTGCATGCGGCAGCAACGGCGGCTGGTATTAATTTGCGTCAGATCAGCGCGACGCAAGTCGGCGTTTCGCTCGATGAAACCGTGGTGCGTGAAGACATCGTCAGTTTGCTGACGGTGCTGGCGCAAGGTAAAAATGTGCCGGATTTTGCCGCGCTCGAAACTGCTGCGACAGAAACCGTACCGTCAACACTGGTGCGCAGCAGCGCGTTCCTGACGCATCCTACTTTCAGTCGCTATCATGCAGAGCACGAAATGCTGCGTTATCTGCGCAGTCTGGCCGATAAAGATCTGGCGCTGGATCGCAGCATGATACCGCTGGGTTCATGCACGATGAAGCTGAATGCGACATCTGAAATGATTCCTGTGACCTGGCCTGAGTTTTCCAATATCCATCCGTTTGCACCGGATGATCAGACCGTTGGTTATCGCGAAATGATAGCTCAGTTAGAAGCGATGTTGTGTGCAGCAACGGGTTACGCCGCGGTTTCCCTGCAACCGAATGCCGGTTCGCAAGGCGAGTATGCAGGTTTGCTGGTCATCAAAAAATACCATGAATCGCGTGGCGATCATCACCGCAATATCTGCCTGATTCCTTCGTCGGCACATGGTACCAACCCGGCGTCCGCTGCAATGGCAGGTATGGAAGTTGTTGTCGTGGCATGTGATGAGCGCGGCAATGTTGATCTGGCAGATTTGCAGGCGAAAGCAGAAAAACATAGCGCCAATCTGGCTGCGGTGATGGTGACTTATCCATCCACCCACGGTGTGTTTGAAGAAGGCATCCAGCAATTATGCGAGATCGTTCATCAGCATGGTGGTCAGGTGTATGTCGATGGTGCGAACATGAATGCGCTGGTCGGCGTGGCGGCACCAGGCAAATTCGGTGGTGACGTCAGCCATCTGAATCTGCATAAGACATTCTGTATTCCACATGGCGGCGGCGGACCTGGTGTTGGCCCTGTTGCGGTCGGTGCGCATCTGGCGCAATTCCTGCCGAATCAGACATCGACCGGCTATGTGCGTGGTGAACAGGGCATCTCTGCTGTCAGCGCCGCTGCGTTTGGCTCTGCATCGATTTTGCCGATCTCATGGATGTACATCGCCATGATGGGTGCCGAGGGCTTGAAGGCGGCTACCGAAACAGCAATCCTGGCGGCGAATTACATCGCCAAGCGCCTGGCACCGCATTACCCTGTGCTGTATGCAGGTCATGATGGGCTGGTGGCGCATGAATGTATTCTCGATCTGCGCCCATTGACCGATGCAACAGGCATTTCGAATGAAGACGTGGCAAAGCGTCTGATCGACTTTGGCTTCCATGCGCCGACCATGAGCTTCCCGGTTCCTGGCACGTTGATGATAGAACCAACAGAAAGTGAATCGCTGGCAGAACTGGATCGCTTCATCGATGCGATGATCACGATTCGTGAAGAAATCGCGAAAGTGGCTAGTGGTGAGTTTGATGCGAAAGATAATCCGCTGAAACACGCGCCGCATACCATCCAAACCTTGCTGTCTGCGGAATGGAATCATGCGTACAGCCGTGAAGTCGCGGCTTATCCGGTGGCCAGCCTGCGTCATCAGAAATACTGGGCGCCGGTCGGTCGTGCCGATAATGTGTATGGTGACCGTAATCTGTTCTGCTCTTGCGTACCGCTGTCGGATTATCAGTAATCTGTATTGAGTCCATAAGTAAAAAAGGCTGGTGTGTGCATCAGCCTTTTTTTATTTGTGTTACCGAGTAGCAGAAATTTTTACTCAAATTATTTTCAGATAAAAATCTCGTGATGGGGTTTTGTTTCCTACTTTCGCATCAGCACCGTAAAATCATCCGGCAAATAACCTGAAATAATCTCAGTAGCCGGGTCCAGCTGACGACAGAAATTCAGAACTTCATTCTGATCGTAAGCGCGTAAAACTTCATCGCTTTCAAACTGTGCCGCATCAAGTAAATTAAACACTACGCCCTTGTTTGCGGCTTCCCACATACGGCTGATGCTTTGCCACGGATGCAGGGCGTTCTCAGAGCGATAGTTCAGACTGCCTGAGGCGATAACGATATCTACCTCGGGTAAGCCTACTGTCAGAAAGTCTGCCTGAAAAAATTGGGTATTGGCTAATTCGCCGTAATGCAACTGAGCACCGTCGATGAACTCTTTTAAAAAATCGACGCCGAGGTATACAAAATCTTTGTAATGCTGATCTAGAAATGCTTTCAGATCACCAAAGCCGCAGCCTAAATCTAATACCGAACAGTGCGAAAAATCCCCCAGTTGCAGTAAGACCTGAAAGCGCCGGGTCTGGCTTTCCTGACTACGATACCCAAGCGCCTGTATGGTGCTGCCGTTCAACCTGCTGCGGTGAAATGCCTGCACCGTGGCTTTTTCTATGAGGTGCATATTACGAAGCTCAGGTGGTCAGAAAAGTAGTCTGATTTCATTTCAGTAGCCTCCTGTGGTCAGTGATGATATTTCTTTTCCATTGCTGAGCCAGTGCTCGTTATTGGCCGAGCAGTAGGTGATGTTCACCTTTAACTGGTGCGCCTGTAATTTCACATCAAAGGCGGTCGCTGCTTCGGGGTCGCTGATAGCCAGACCAATCACGGTCTCACCGGGCATGATTTTCTGTCCGATCAGGGGCATGCTGTTCCATTGCAGATTATTATCTGGGCCTAACACCGCTTCCAGTGCAGTCTTGGCATCGGCAATTGCCTGTCCATCCAGCAGTATTTCGACTTTCTTGATGATGGCATAGCCAGTTCCCTGATTCCTGATAACCCAGCGGAACCCTTTATCATCGTCCTGCAGTGACCACATAATGATAGGAAATCCTAGTCCTTGGCGCTGTGGCAGGGCATTTTGTCGTAATGGCACGTCACGTTTGGAACGCAGATAAAGATAACCAAAGAAAATGCCAGAGATAATAATCAGCAAGGAAATAATGAACGGCAATTTTCCTTTCGATAAATTGACCATATAGGGATCATAGAAAAGCAGTAAAGTAAAAAGCAGGAAGATGGGAATCAGCATCAGCGCTAATACCCATAAAAAGTATTTCTTCACCAGATTCTGTACTTCACAATACTTGAAATAGAGTATGGCTAAAGTAATTGCCAGTAACACCAGCAGTGTCAGCATTAATTGCAGATAGCCGCGATAGACGCAGGTGAATTTTTCGATAACGGAAGGTTGGTTTTCTACCTGATCTTGTTCACGGATATTTTTCAACACGCACAAAGCGATGCTTTTACCGTTATTGCATGACTGCGTCATATCAGTGATGGGCGTTGCCAGATTATTGAAATCAGGTGCCCAGAAACCAATTCCGCCAAAATTATCGCTTGCATACACGATATCGTCTTCCAGTTGCTGCCAGTTGTGATTGTCAAACTGCACAACCGGAATCACCCGACGTAAAAACCTCGCACGTCTTTCCCCATGTAAGCCCGCTTCATTTTCGATATCACCTTGTAGACGTTTCTTTGCATCGGAACTGGGTTCTTCTAACAAAACCAGGATGTATTCCTCGACGACAGGTTTATTACCGCCGGAACCGCTTAATTGCAGATCCGCCTTTTTCTGCAAGTTCACCAGATTGGACAGGCTTAAAGCGCTGCGTTTATTTTCCTGACTATTGGTAAAGGTGTCTTGTGATACCAGAATATTGAGCCAGACTTTATCCTGCGCTAACTCTTTACTCAGGTCAGCATAAAACTCATTGAAGAGTAGTGCAGCGTCGGCATCTTGCGGATAGTTTTGAAAATATATGGTGACGCCATCCCCTCGCGTCGGTGTTTTTGCAAGGCCGAAACTGGTGTACGGTCTTAATTTAGAAGCAGTATCGGTCAGTCTGGTATGCAATAACAAGGCAATATTACTCACCAGTTTTTTAAATACAGCTTGTTTGTTTGCCCTGGATTGTTTGCGCCAATCACCATTCCAGTCATTTTTTTGTATCACCCAATCTACTTTTGAATTGTATTGACGTGCAGTATTTAAGAACTGATTTTCTTTGGCATTGCCATTTCTTATATCAAAATTGTCTGACCCAAGATGCAGTTCGCCAACGTTGTCTACCGTTAAACCATAGTAAGCAACCCGGTTCAGTACCTGGAAGTTGATGGTCTGCGGCGTTTTCTGATTGTTCCAGTATGGGTAAAAACCATAAACTGTTCCGGAAAATTCATCTAAAGCGCAACCGCAGTCGCTGCCTTTTATCTGTATCGGAGAAATTTCGTCGGGGATGCGTTTTTTTGCGATGTTTTCAATCGCAACTCCCAGATAAGTCTGATAAATGCTTTGCACCAGAGCTCTGGAATTTCGCAGAGTATCGCTATCGCAGACGCTGAGCTGGGCACGCAGTTTTTCCAGCTCGCTGAACGCGTTATCGATGCTGCTTCCTATCGTGTTTTTTCCATCAATCGCTTGTGCTTGCAAGCTGCTCAGCTCTTTTTTAAGAAGAGAAAATTCTTCATCGCTCATTCTGAGCGTGCCGACAAAGCTGTTGTTGGATGGCGAATTCAGCTTGCAGGCACCGATGCTCATCGCGATTTTAGAAATCGCAGCAGTCCTGAAAAGGCTTACTTCCGGATAATTGACATCTTTGATTTGTTGTAATGCTCGAACGATGACTGCAGGCAGGCCGGTATTCTGTATGTTGCCTTTCAGCTCGCTTTTAATGATATTGATCGACTGTTCCGTCAGGTGCACGTTGTCGAACACCAGTGCTGCATCGGCAATATTATTGCGTTCATCGTCAGAGAGCAGTATGACTTTTTCACTGACTTCTTTCAGAAACTTGTCGAAATCATCCTTTTCCTTGAAGTATTGTGTTCCCTGTAAACGCAATTCATCGATGACGGCGGCAGGGAATTCGCTCGTCTGTTTTAACTTCGTCAGTGCAGCTTCATTGATGAGATAGCCATCGAATACACCTGCATTTCTTTCGATTAAAGGCCAGAGTTGCCGGATGAAATAATCGCGCCCACCCATTGCCTGAGATACGGCAACCCTGAGTGCTTCGGTTGAATTGAATTCTTTATCCTTTAATGTGCTCAGAATCTGAATTACCTGATCTTTACTGCCAAGAACTTCAAGATCTGCCTGGCTCAGGCTATAAGTAAAGTAAGCACTTTCATCGATGTTTCTGTTTTGGGCGATTCGTGGCGCCGTTTTTCTGCTACCGCGAAAGCGATTAACTAGATCTATCAGTTCGCTGTCATTTCCCTGGCGGCGGATCTGATAGTCTTTTGCTTTGATTTTCTCTGACTGAGATGAATCCCAGCTTTCAAATTCCGGGCTTACTAAAATTTGCAGTTCGCTTTTGTGTTTCTCACCGAAAGTTGCGATGCGGTTAATATTGTCGGCGAAGGCGTTCGCATAATCACCTTCCGTATTGACCTTGAAATTAAATCCGAATCGCTGCAGCCATGAAAGCGTGACGGGGCCGACGACGCCGTCACTTAAGGGGGCCTGTTTGAGTGCAAAGTCCCGCTTCCATTCAGCCAGATCCTGGTAGATCAAACCCAGTTGTTTTTGCATCTGTAGAACACTAGTTTTACTCATACCTTTAAAGTGTTCTTGCCGGATATTACGGTTGTAACCCGTGACGGCTACCACTTGTGTATTTGTAGCCGCTGTCGTTTTCTGTATCTCAGCAGGTTTATTGTTTTCTGCGCCTTTGCTTGAAGTTGGCGTTTCTGCTGACGCGACGGGGGCGCTGGCAGATGCGCTCTGGGCGTGACTGACACCGGCAGTCAGCAACAGCAGACTGGTGATTAGGGTGAGATTTCTCAGTATTACGCCCGGATTCATTCGTAAACGAAAAAACGCATCTGTCCGGCGATTTTCTTTTACTTGTGTAATATGGAATAGCGGTTTCACAATGTTTTCCCATCCTTCATCAATTCTCTGCTGATACCCGCCAGCAGGTCGTCTTGTATGATTACATCCCGATGATTTCTGACTGCCCGGATCGCAGCATAACGAGCCACATTCAGTAATGCGCCACCAGCAAGTTCATAGCGCTCCGCAATCTCTCCGAAATTCACATCTGGTGCCAGCTTTCCTGTGGTTCCGAAAAGACCTTGCCAGAGCCGCTCCCGCTGTTTTGCGTCCGGCATGGCGAAATAGACTTCACTCTGAAAACGACGCGAGAATGCGGCGTCAATGTTGGCTTTTAAATTGGTTGCGAGGATGATGACTCCGGGGAAGTCTTCGACCCGTTGCAGCAGATAAGAGATTTCCTGATTCGCATGGCGGTCATTCGAATTGCTCGTTTGTGTGCGCTTTCCAAAAAGAGAGTCAGCTTCGTCGAAAAACAATATCCAGCGTTTGTTCTGCGCCTGATCAAAAACGCTGGCCAGATTTTTTTCAGTTTCACCGATGTACTTTGATACCAGCATCGACAAGTCAATCCGGTAAACATCGGCATTCACGGCTTTGCCGATTAAGCTGGCAGTGAGTGTTTTACCGGTTCCGGGCGGGCCGTAAAATAATGTGCGATAACCGGGCTTCAGCGATTTTTCTAATCCCCATGTCTGTAGAATCTGGGTTGGCTGTTGCAGCCAGGTGACGATGTTTTCCACTTCTTCCATGACGTCGGCATTTAAGACCAGATCAGACCAGGTCAGTTGCGATTGCATCAGCTTGGCTGGAAAACTGGCGCTGAAATCAGGTTTGTGAATTTCTCCATCTGCCAGACGTTGCAGGTATTCGTTGCTGAGCGACAGGGCAGAGTTAAAGAAGGGTTCGCCACTGTCTTTCTGGTCCAGTTTGAGTATTCCATGCTTGTGAAAAAAATGCTCATCTCTGAACAGGCGGGCAACGGCAAAACGTCTTGCAAGGTCAGTTCCTGCCAGAATAAACGAAGCAGTTTCGCAGGTAGGTAAAAAACCAATGTGACTCTTTCCATGCCAGCCGCCAATTTCGCTATAAGGGCGTCCCAATACGGCATTCTGCATAGAAAAAATATCGAGCACCTGTGGTCGTAAATGAGGAATGAATGCGAGCATCAGTACGACACGCTCATAAAAACTCATGTTGTGTTCACGTACCAGACTCGCATAGGGGCTGGGGGACTGCGAGATATCTGGCGCAGGACAGCTTGCTTCCAGATCGATCTTTTTTTCGCTCTGCTGGAAATACGCATTCATGCGGGTCTCACAGACACGGCTGAACCAGGCAATTTCTTGTTCCAGACAATCGGCAATAGTATTTGTCATCATCATAAGAGCCATGATCAGTGATTAACGCCAGGTAACGTGCAAGGGTTCTGGCATCCATGGGAACTTAATCATGGAAAAGCTCCAGGGAAGACGATCTAACAGCATGTCGAACGTTGCTGATGGAATATGTAATTGCCAGCTTTCTTCTTGCTTGAATAAATGTCCTTCTCTTTGCAGAAACGTTTCACGCAGGCCCTGTATCGACGTTTTTCCGATCGCGCTCCAGTGTGTAATCACGCCCACCAGCATTTGCTGGATTACTTCCTTTTCATGCTCCGTCATCTGTATTCCTGCAACGATGGGGACGCCTCCGTGTACGCCGCATAATAGTTTGTTCAAGGTCAATTGATATTCTGGTGTTTGTTCTTCGCCTGTGACGATGTACTGTAAAAGATGTATTGCTCGTTGCGCTGCAGCGTCGTCGATAAAGGCTGAATTTTTTGTCAGTTCTAAAATACCGAACAGGCGTTGAATGTATGGCGCGACGATAACCAAGCCAGCATTCATGACATATGAATCTCTATTGAACATTGCCTGTTCCGCCGGAACCTGTGCCGATGTTTCGGTGCTTTGAGGGTGTGTTTGCACTACTTTTTCAATTTCAGTATGTTCGCGATATTCCTTGAGTAACTGCAGGCAGATATCAATGTCTGGCAACGGATATACGCTGCACAGCTCGCGCAGGAAGCGAGTGACAAATTCCTGCATTGTCAACGGACGTGACTTGGCAAACTGCGCTCGATAAATTGCTAACCACGTCTGCTTTAAAAAAATGGCTTGAGTTAGCTTCAGGCTGATTCCCAGCGCATTTTCTATCTGTGTTACTAACTCAGGTAATCGCATATCCAGTTCCGGCATAAGACAATGACATAGTCTTTGCAGGGTTGCGCAGGAAGCTGCTTCAACCAGCCGGGCGACAGCGACTTCCGAATGCAAGGCGAGCGATATTTCTTCACGGGCGGAAGAGGGCATCTCAAAGATTTTATCTAAGATAAAGTTCAGAAATTGCTCATCACGCATTGATAGTGGCGCATGCTTTTGCAGCAGCAATACACATTGCGAAATCCAGTTTTCCAGTGTTGCTTGTTTCGCCTGCGTACCATTCGCGGTCTTACTTACATTGCCATCAGACGATAGCAAAGATGGCTTCGTCAATTTCAACGCAGCCATCACCATCGCCTGGTAGATATAGTCAGGGTTTTCTGCTGTCTGAACAGATGCCGTTTGCTGGGTATTGATCAGGGTACCTGTAGTCTTGTCTGTGACATGAGTCCTGGCAGTATCGGTTTTTCTGCGGGTTTCTTCATGCAATACATTGGCTGGCGCAAGCTGAACAGCATTCCTTTCCAGATGTCGAGCAAGGCTTTTCCAGAATTCTCTGGTGGCTGTCGGATCGCTTTGCTTTAAACGGCGACGTAACTGTTGTTGCCATTCTTGCTTATGCCAGTCTGTCTCAGGAAATAGAACCTGAAGTGCAGCAAACCAATGCGGTGTCTGTCCGTGTTGGCTCGCCGCTTTCCAGTAAATGGCGATTTCTTGCGTAAGGGGATGAGACAAATGCTTTTCCGTCAGTGCCGTCAGAATTGTGGCGGCGACAGCAGAGACATCTTCTGAATCTGTCTTTTGCTCCAGAAGAGCATTAAACACGGACGCCAGGCTCTTTTGTTGGCACGTCATTAATGACATGTCGTTTCGTAACGCTTGTCGATAAATTTCCCATTGATGCCATAATTCTTCGAGAAGATGAGCTGCCGTCTCAGACAGCGCAGCGATCAAGTCCTTCAGTATCGCCGGATCGTGATCTGCGATTAGTTTGTTGCGCAGATCAATACGACGTAAATAACGCCGCTGTGCTTGCGCTAACAGATCACCATGATATTGAATCAGTTCAGGCCAGATATGGCTCAGCTTGTTTAACTGGCTATGCAACAAAGCATGGGCAAGCTGCCCGGTCAGTGTCGTTTGCGTGCTCATCGACAGAGGCGACTGATGGCTCGCTGTGACGTTATCTGGAGTATTGTCCCGCGTTGACGACAACTCATCAGGCGTGATTCTGTTCCAGGGGACCTGATGAATGAGCTCGACATATTGCTGATAGGCGATCTCATCTGCCGAATTATTCCGGCCACGCTTGTTTACGAGTGACCAGAATTGTTTATCCAGATGGAAGCTGGCATCGGCAATTTCCTGAAACGTTTTTACGATAGATGCTGGTGCCGTGTTGTTGATTGCTTGCAGTAAGTTCGTAAAAATTTCTGTAGATGTATTTGAAAAGTTAATTTCGAGTTGCAATTCATCTGACGGGTTTTCGTTAAGAACTGAGGATGCGGTTAAATTCAGCCATTGATAAACCCACTGACGAAACGCCAGTTTATTCAGAGTTGGTAAACGCTCTGTTGAGTAATTCGTTGTATCAGATACCTGCTTCGCGTGCCAATTTTCTCCGGTGATACCGATACTATTGATAACAGATGGTTGGGGGCTATTTATCGACGAGGTCGCTGATAAGAACTGCAGCAATTGTGAGTTGAATGACGCTTTATCCTTCGTTGCGGCATCTGGTTTAGTCGTGGGGATATACTCTGCTCCAGTAAGACCGCTCAACGGTGGCTGACGCAGATCGTCAATGGCGTATGTGCTTATTTCCGTTAGTTTTCCACGCAGTGTTTCCAGGTTCGGCAGATTGCCATTTTTTTCATTCAGGAGTTGCCGGATGATGTTGATATAAAAAAGACGAATGGATTTTGTTGTCAACGCCAGATTTTCCATTTCATCTAAAAATACAGATGAAATGCCTTTACTCGCAGCCTGATTCACCCATGTTGAAATGAACCGATGTAATTGGGCGCTGCGTAATATTGTCAATACTTCCGGCTGCCGTTTCAGCAGTGCAACGACGTCACTCCAGCCTGTCTCTGATAATAAAGCCTGATCAACTTGATTAAGTAACTCAATATTTTCCATGAGTGTGGGTTGGGTTGCACTTGTCTCGTGGTTAGCAGAGGCGAAGTATGCTTCGTCTAGATTTTTCGGACGGTTTTCAGCAGGATCGTCAGTCGTTGATTCGAAAGCTTGAGCTTGCTGGCGCGAGGTGGTTGGCTGATTTTCTGCTTTTTTTCGTAACGACTCTATGTCAACGTTTTCGCCATTTCTGATCGCTTCAAGTACATATTGCAGGAAAAGCTCTGGTGCGCTGGAATGTTTTTCCGCTTCTTTGATACTGGCTAACATCAGACTGAAATCTTTTCCTTCGTTAGCGTTTTGATGCCACATCAGCCAATGTAAATAGCGAAGTAATTCATTTCTGTTGAGACCTAAATTCTGCAGTTGTATCCTGTCTTGTTGCCACGCCCTGAAACTATCTGCCAAGGGCGTGCTCTCGTTTTTCAAAGATACGTTTTCCGATGGGAAAATATGACGCAGATACTTTGTATCAGCTAAGCGGGCGTCGTTACAGATGCGCCGTAAGCTATTTTCGTCAATGATCGATTTGTCTGCGAAAGCCACCATAAAAATATTTTTAATCGTCATTTTTTCTGACGATGGTTCTGCCTGCAAACAAAATGTGCATACCTTGTTCAAGATGACGTTGGCGGAAATTTTTTCTGCTGTTAACGAAATTGTTGCTCTGTTATCCGAGATAATGTTTGCCAGCGCAGTGGCGTAAACACTCAGTTCTTTTACATAGTGCGCAAAGTTTGGATGCAAAATCTGTATCAAGACAAGCTGTTTTTCTATCGGCAACTGGACAATTAATGTATTTCTCTGCGCATTGGTGAGTGAGAACCACGTAGTTTGTAATTGTCTGGTGTGACTCGCAATAAGTACGGGCCAGATTGCGTTTATCCGATGTATGTCTGCGCACTGAAAAGCAATAGTTAATTCATTCAACTCATCAGGAACAGCGTTAGTGTTTCCGCTATTTCTGATGGGAGTGTTGGTCACCAGCCTGGCGTTGTCAGCGTCGCTGCTCTCAAGCAGTTTTTCATCCAATGCAATAATCGCGTTGAGTTGTTCTCTGCTGAAAGAATTTTCTGGGCTGGCTAACAGCAAGGGAATAAGTCTTTCTATGGTAGAGAAAGAAATGCCATTTTTTGCCTGCAATATTGCCTGAAGTTCAGGGCGTATCGATGCATGCAATTGAAGAATGAGCCGGTGAAGCAGATGTTTCGGCAGGTTTTTCCACCACCTGCGCCAATGCTGATGTCGGATGCGAATCAGCAGAGGTATATCGTTTGCCAACGCGTATTCAATTGCAGTGGAAAGCGTGCTTACATCGTTGCTGCAAAGCGCTGATTGCAACGTAGATACTGTTGTGTAGTTATCCGTCTCGTTATCAACAACCGTAGTAGCAAGCTTAGTAGCGGCAGTGACTGGCGCATGATGCGTCAAGAGGGATGGTGCAGTCGCATTTTCAACGATCGACTGCAAGATGACAGCCAACGACGGTTGCTCCTGAATCAGTGTTTTTATTTTAGCGATAAAACTTTGTACTGATAAAGTCTGAGTCTTTGCAGTGAATAAAATGTCAAAGCCGGCGCGGGTCGCTGCATCAATCTGGCCGTGATAATCCAACTGGATTTTGGGTTGCCATACGCGACTGGCTTCTGTTTGTACAATTCTGCCGATGTCGCTCAGGAAGTGCAGCGGAAAATGGTCCAGCCATTGTATTTTGTAATCCGGTAATAACTTGAGAATCAGTGCCGGATGCTTGCTGATCAACAGATTCCATAGACCTGATAAACGCGGGATGTCAGCATTTTTTAATGCACTTAATATCTGGCTTTGGGGAATTTTTTTTGTAACTTCAGGTGTAGCTTCATTTTTTTCTATGACAACAATTTTTCGTGGCTCTGACCCGTGTACCTGTTTGGGAAATGGCGTAGCCAATATCCTGTTCCCTGCCAACATACGCTCCAGGTCTGCGACTTCAAGGCTATTGACCCGCGCAGATAGCGCATACGTAACAAGCTGATCCAGACACTCTTTACTGAGAGTGTGCAGATTATTCTTTAATTGTCCGCGGATGTACTCACTACAATGCTCTTGCAGGACAGCGATCAGATCAAGGCAACTTGTTACCGGAAATTCGCTTAACCACTGCTGCCAGCAATCATTGTGTTGTACCCGTATGGAATCGACGTTGCTATTGAATAGTTGATTCAACGAGGCGGCAGAGGTTGGATTTCCTTTGTCGGCAGAGGATAGTGCGGTCGTCGATTGCCGGCTTATATTCCTGTCGTCTGCATTTTCCGTAATGCTTGTATTTGATGTTGACGGGGACGAGATTTTTCCAGTCCTGGATTTCTCTTCTGAGGATGAATATTCTGCATTGGCAAGCGATCTTCTCGACGCCATTATCTTGAAGCGATACGAACGTGCAAGCTCGTCCGATATGCTGTTTATCGGTAATTTTTCTGATGACACAGAAATAGCCGTGGCTGAGCGAAGTTTTTGTATCGCCTCATTCATCGCAACACGTGACTGCCGTGACAAATATGAATTTTTTTCAAGAAAATTTTGGTAAATGTGGATTACCTGGTTTTTATTTTTTTGCTGGGCAGACAACCACGCTTGTATCACTGAGTCGAAATTCTTGTCAGCAGAATCAAGAAGCGGTAGTACCGACAACCAGAATTCTTCAATTAACGGACGGTTGTCATGAAGGGTGATCAGTTCCAGACTCAGCCAGTCAAACAATAAATCCTGATTATCTTCCGGCCACTCGCGTAACTCCTGACGCAATATGGCGAACAACGTGCCGGTATCAAATTGACGGATTAGGCGCAGTAAGCGGCGCTGATTCGACACTACATTGCGCAATAATTCATCGGGCGTTCCTTCGTCGAGTACGGCTTGCAAAAGTTTTTTATGTGCGTTTGTCCGGTCGCTTAAATACTTCCAACTGATTTGTCCTGTTTGCAGAAAGTCCAGCAGATGCTGATGTGCTTCGCTGGTGGCTTCCGGTGGGGAAATATCATGAGAAGAATCGCTTATTTGGAAATATAGGGCGTTGCGCAATTGAGCGTGCAGGCGGCGTGCTAATTCGGATTCTGATTCAGCCTGCAGAATACATCCCAAGTCGATTTCCAGTTTTTCTATTCGTTTAACTTCCTTTTTTCCTATCCCCAATTCGATACATATGTCATCCAATACCTGATCTATGACCGGCAGCAGAGACGATTTAATCCAATCAGCTGAGGTAGCGCCATCCGTTTGCATGTCAGCAAACGACAGATCAAACACTAAATGATGGATGAGATTGGATGTTCGCATTTTGCTTATATCCAGAAATGTCTGGGTTGCTGATGACGATTTTTTTTCAAAAACTCAATCAGATCGCCCGCTTTATTATCTAGCTCTTGAGCGTCAGCTTTATAGCCCGCCAGCGCAAAAGTTTTTAGTGCGCTTATCCAATTTTTATAGCGCAGTTCAAATTGCGCCAGAAAGGCAAATTCCAACCAGAAAAATTCCGGCATGATGTGTGCGGGAAGATGTTGCGCAATCAGATTTTCTATCCAGTTGCGACATTTTTGATCCGCATATCTTGCGGTAAATCCCGGCAGGATAATGCTGACGCGATGGGCATAAAAATCATGTGAAATCTTACGATGAGTGTTCTCACCACGCGGGCGCAGTAAGATGTGCTCGACAACATGAAATCCTTCACAATCCATACTTAGCTGGATTAAGGTATGTTGCATGTGTTGTGCATACAGACTGATTTTATCGGTCGGCAAAAGAAGAAGAGGCCAGATTTCTTCCGTCTGCACAGTCAGGCATAACCATGCATGCGTACGCCCAGCGGACAGGGATCGGAAGCTAGCCCAATCGACTCCGGCACGCAGCAAGTATTCGCATACTTCCATGCCAGGAAGGGCAAATGCCGGATCAGAGACATAGTCAGCAGGTTTAGCAAGCGCTTTGGTATTTTCGTAGGCAATTGTGTTGGGGGCGTTGACTTGCTTTATACGTCCGTCTTTATAACGGCTATTGCTGATGAATTTAATTTTTTCCCGGAGTGCTTCCGTTAGTGAATTTACTTTTTTGTCATTGACTGAACCGGTCAGAATTTGCAGACGTTTCTGTAAAGGAGTAAGGCTTTCAACATCCCATTCTTTCTGAACATTGATCGCACTGCCGCGTCGGCTACTGAGTTCACACAGGTGTTTTAAAAAATGTATTTTGTTGTTAATCAGATCCTGTTCCAGCTTTTCGTTTTGATAGTAGTTATAGCGTCGCAGGTCTTCTGTGGGAAATTCTTCGCCGTAGATGGCGAGCAATGAGTCCAGTACACGGCTGCGTCTGTCATAGACGTTATCTTGTCCGGCAATAATTTTTGCGACTTCTGACTCGTTTGCTTTTAATGTATATAAATGCTTGATGTCAGGAATTTCTGCATTCGTAAGAAACTGCGAAAAATAACTGCGATCCAGCGTTTTATCGATGGAATAAAAACTACGTATGTTTTCTAATGACGCAAAGTAATTCGCCATCATTTGTTCGAACGGATAAAGGTAGGCCTTTAATTGTCGTGCTCTGGCATGAACCTCTGGTGGCTCTGACTTTGGTACGCCGTAGTGGTTGATACCATAGATTGCAGGAGTATTTTCACCAAGCGAACTGTATTGTGCGAAGTCGCGGTGCTGCCCTTGAGGCAGTTGTATGATGTGATCGATTTTTCCTTTGTTGCGGCGAAATGCATTATGCTCAAATTCATATTTTTTTAAATACAAAGCGATTTGTTCGCCGAACTCCCGGGTTTCATATTTGTTTTGCAGAGTGCTTTTCTGAACGGTTTTTTCATCATCATGACTCGCGTCCAGCGACGTGGTTCTTCCATGCACCAGACGCAGGGCATGTATTTTTTCGCTTTGTTCAACGAAGTGCAATGCCGGACAGTTGGTATCTTTGTGGCCGATATGCACCAGTTCCAGGTTAGTCCCGTTTTCATCGACCAGAAACAGCGATTTGACATTTTTTACGCCTGGAATATGACGCACTAAAGTAATCAGCTTCATGACATCAATGTCGTAATTTTCCTGGGAAAAATCTCTTTCGTTGATATATCCATGGGTTGTCAACGGCCCGCACAGAATTTCCTCCCATCGCAGACCCTGATGTATGGCGTCTTCAAAACGTAAAATCTGGCTACCGGCGGTTATCAGTTTTGCACAGCGGAAGTAAATATCGGCGTAAATTTCAGCACGCGGACGGCTATCATCAATTTCGATTTCACCAGCTAATGTATAGGCTTGCGGAGTGACGACGTGGATATCATCGATGTCGCGGCAGAGGTTGCGATGTTCTGATAACAAGCGGATGACGTCATTGCGTAAGGTGTGCTGCACCTGACGAGTATCTTTTTTACTTGGAAGGAATAAGGATTCGTGGGGTTTGATGAAGACGGAAAACATACCCGGTATCGGGTGATCGTCATTTGCTGACAATATCCACACGTCCTCTACTTCTGGCAAACTGTCGTAAATTAATTTACAAAAATCAAGATCGGTCAGCGCTTGATTGACGAAAATCTCTTGCGGTGCATAGAGCGCTAAGGCTTTATAATCGATACCGCCGTCCTGTCCGCATAAAAAGTCGCTGACGTCAAAATCGGTGCGGTAGACCAGATCGGTCAGGCCATAACAAAGTAATTCCAGCAGAGTGACGCCAGGGTCGTGCAAATTGTAATCTGTCCATTTTTCTTTAGACAAACTTTGCAAAAGCTCGAGACCCTGCATCCTGAGACCATCGAAGTCGAGGCCGTCAGGATCTGCTTGCAGACGATTAATGTGATCTTTACTGATCACTTTCCTTTGCCTCCTGCATTTGCTGGTGCATGGTGTGTAACAGGGCACTGACACGCTTGTAGGGCATTTCCCCCAATACACTCAGAATCAGACGCAACTGACTGGCGCTGACGTTGATGGTACCGATATCGTCTTCATCCGATCCTTCGGGAAAGCTTGCTGCCGCCTGCTGGTTCAGATGTCCTATCGTTTCAAAAACTTCTTTAAATGGCCGTTCAACCAGTGCTTCCAGTATCAGATTGCCCTGTGCAAGACTCAAGGAGAATGAAATTAAATCTTTCATAGATTAATTTTTAACCTTACCTTTGTCATCGTACTGAGGAACCGGCTGACGTAATGGCTTCTGATCGCTTTCTAACATCAAGGTATCCAGCCAGAGTTGGGTCAGATGATATTTAATCCATACATCATCACCGTAGCTGCAACCAACACGCATCTGTAATTTAAATTCAAATGGCTTCTCTGGATTGTCATTGATCCATCGAAGTTCGATCCGGCTGCATTTGTTACCGAAATGTGTCTGATGATAAGTGATGCTGCCGTTTGCATTAAACGCATTTAATGCAAATGCATGGGTCAGCGCATAACGGCCATCGCTGTCTTTTGCTCCTGCTCCGGCGATCACTTCCCATGCCTGGCAGCCTGTCATCATTTCCGTAATGTCATACCAGCGACCATCGGCTGGCACAGCTAATTCTCCCTCGCGCCCGATGCGGCCGTGAGATGCAATACAGCCCGCAACATCCAGCTCATGCTGCGGTTGGGTTTTACGAATGCCTACTGCCGTGCGATGTACGCCATCGGCGCCGGTTGTGCTGGATAAGGTCAGAAGTGCCTGATTGCGGGCATCCTGAATACTCAGATTGTCGCTGGATTTTTCCAGCCCAAGAGACCAGAGCGCATTCCCGATATTAATGTCCTTGTAAAAACTGACCAGTTTTCCATCGCGTAGTTGCGCGACTTTGAATCCTGCTTCTGGTGTTTTATCGAAACCTTCATCCAGCATGTTCAGCATGGATTCGATTAAGTCGGAAAAATCTTCTTCTGTCGGCATTTTTCCATATTTAAACTGCTCTTGTAGCATTTGACGCGTTCTTCTGGTCATGTCTCTGTTCTCGCTGGAATAATGAATGTGGAACCTACTTTGAGCTCATTGATGCCAATGGCTTTCGCAGAGTGTTGTCCGGGTTTGTCGGCAATGACTATCCAGTGATCGTTAATTGGTACAGCGATACTCCATGGATAACTTGGCTGCAGGTCTTTCTCCTGATGTGAAAATTTGGCGTTATCTTTTAATGCGTACAATAGTTCCGCAGAGCTGCCGACCGGGCAAATTTGCAACATGGATACGCCGCTGACTTCATCGACATATTCAAGATCATGCAGAAATGAAACGACGTTATGCTGCTGTATCGACCATCCGAAATGCCGATGCTGGCCGTGTACATTCCATGGTGAGAGGTAGTCGCAAATAGCCTGATTAATCTGCTCAATATAACGTCCGCCAAAACGACTGTTATTGAACTCTGTTTTCAGCTTGATAGTGCAACGCACTTGTATTTCTTCATACACCGGATTTTCTACACTGATGGTTGCGTCAGCCGGGGCGTAAGTTTTGATGAAGCTCTGAATTTCATGAATCAGATGTCCGCTCAGATTAGGTTTCTGATTGCTATGCCCGCCCTGATTTAAGTGGGGAATAGGGACGATGAGAATATGCCCTGGCCGTATCTGTCTGCGTGAGCCATGATCTGTACACAGGTTGGAAAAACACTTTACCTTATAGACCTGAGGGAATTTTTCCAGAATCAGCGATTCATAATCCGATGCAGTCAGGCTGCGATTTTTATGGCGCAGACGTTCGCTGGCCCGTGTTCTGAATTGTGAAACGCTTTCTTCTGACTTCCCATCAAAACTGCATCTGATTTGTAGTATCTGGTCGATACCGGCGATATTCTTGCGGCTTTTGTTGATACTGAATGCTGGTAATACGGAGGTCAGTTTTTGCCCCTGATCTGCATCCCACGTGACTTTGATTGCCTGAGTATAGATACCGTACAGGCTGCAAAACCGTTCCAGCCCGCGCTGCGCCGTGACTCTCAGCCAGAACATATCATTTGGCATCACCGTATGATCGCTGTCGATATCGTCAGGTAACTGCAATTGCACGATGCCACTGGTCATGAATCCTTGCGTGGAGTCATCCAGAATTTGTGCCTGCTGTAATTTTTTCCAGCGATTGGATGATAAATACGACCAGATCAGATTGGCATCTGCAATCTTTGTCATTGGCAGCGAGTCTTCACGTAAATAGAAATAGAGACTCAACGGACCGGAAAGACGTTGTGCAGTTAAACCAATCAATAAATTTCCTGTTGCGTCGTAGTCAGGAATCAAGGCAACATCTTTGTTATCGTGAATCTGAATCGCCTCGTAACCGATGGGGTGGAGATGAATAAATTGTTCAGAAAAAAAAGAATGTATTTCTGATTTATTGTGTTCGAAGCTTATTTTCGAACAGGCCTCGTAGTTCAAAACAATACGGCTGATTTGTGGCGTGTAGGGTGGGTTAGGTAAGGCTTTTCTCAGATTTATTTTTTTGGTTTGCGCATTGTTTGTCAGCGTTTGCGATAGCAAATGTGGATATTCCTGATGGCCAAAAGCACCATCGGGAGCGTTCAGACTGATTTTGAACATACCGTTCATGGTTGCTGACGTATAGCTGAATGCCGTACTTGCTGTTGCCTGAGGTGTCGGCAAACTCTGTTTATAGAATGGAATAACTGAACGAAAACTGAGACGGTTTTCAGTACGCACTTGATTGCTATGCGTTCCATCGTCATTCGTTTGATGCTGGAACAGATTGTCATTGACGCTTGCGCTGATCCACTTGCCATCGACCAATACCGACATTTTTATCTGCACTGCGCCGGATTGGAGCGGTGAATCATAAGCACTGTAATAGCTGACGAATCCCCCTGAAGAATTTGGTAATCCCGCCCACTCAACATCAACCGAAACGTCGCGTAGGTGTTTACCTACTATCTCTTCGCAACCCAGAACTAAGTAAGAGCCGATATCGGGAAGGGGGCCAAACGGCAAAAAAGGTGCGAGTGTGCTGACCTGTCCTATGTGATTATGCAATACAAGCTGACGGCATCCATTGACGTGCACGTCGATATGAATTTCGTCAAGAAACCACTGATTTAAAATATCGTAGGGATAGGCATATTCATTCTGCGTCATTTCTCCCCGCAGAACAGGAAGGGCTGTCTGGAACCCAGCTCCGTGAATACTCTCCTGGTATTCTGTGATTGCCGGAGCGCTGGCGGGCAGGGTGAATGTAATGGTCAGGCAGTTGGCGCTTAATTCAGCATTTAACCCCTGGTATTCAGGACGATATTCAGTGATCTGGTGCCAGCCAGTGGTGCTGGTCAGTGAGAGACGAAACATACTGCGGACGAGCTTCACAAACACGTCGACATTCCTTAGCCGTGACGTTTGCCCATGTTGTGTATGTTTTTCCTGTTTCAAAATCTGATTGGCAATTTCTTTCAGACTGGACTCAAGGGTATATTTGCTGTTATTACGGAACTGGAATGTGAGGCATACGGTACGCTCGCCCTCGTGCATCAGCAACGTATGGCTTGCAATCGCAAAACCAAAACGAGCTGCGCTTCCTCCGGATACGTGTTCCCCCGGTTTCGGCGCACCCATCAGAGGAAGGGGTGGCAGACTTTCATGCAGGGATTGTTCTCCATCCGGCGGTGGAGGCTCTATCGTGCGCAAATAGGCTGATTGCGTGCTCAGTAATTGAGATGCCGACGCATGCTTATCGAAAAAAAGTGTGTGTATCGCCGCAATTTTTGCATCGCTGAGCTGAGCGCTGTTATCCGCTTTGTAAACAATGTCGCGTTGCGCAGTATCGTTTCCGGCGATGAACTCTGCTCCTTTTTCGACGAAAATCTGACGTACGGCTGTATTGGTTTTGACGACGATATGTGCGCTGTCTGGCCGTTGTCGTTGCGGCTCCATACCGAGAACCTGGCCATAATAAAAATCGATATGCTTATCGCTGAACCGATTAATCCGTTTTTTTAGTTTTTCAAAAAGACGTATGAAACTGATTAATAAGCTGACAGCCGGATCGTGATTACCGCTAGTAATGGACGTTGGTAATAGTTTCTTTACCCCGTTTTGCAACATGTTGATTGCCAGATTCAGCGTATGGAAATTATGACGAATCTGCGTCGTTGAAACAGTTAGTTTTTCTACCGGTGAATTTACGGTTACTGAGTTTGCTGGCCATTCAACGAGTTCTTTAAATTGTTTGCTGAACAAAGCATTCACATAGACTTTCAGTTCTGCGGGAGTACTGTTGATCAGGCTTTGAATTTCCCAATTCAGACCACGCAATATCCCTTCCAATAAGGTTTTGGCTTGGCTGGTGAGATTATTTGGTAAAAGACTGAATGCGGTCAGCCACTGATTCAGTAAACGGAGAACCAGTAATGGCGAGTTAATCAGATCCCGATACGATGCGTCCAACTTTGTTGCGATGTCGGTACGGAACCAGTCGCTATAATCCGGTTCGCTTTGCAATCGATGTTCAAACTGTTTTGAGAGAAATTGTGTATCAACAGCCAATATGGTCGCTATCAACACCGTTTCATCCGCAGCGAAGAACTGGTACCAGTCGCCATCGGTATTGAGATCAGGCTGATAAAAATGCATCAGGCGTGCATATTCACTTGCGATAGCGAGGAGTTGTTCAAAGCGCATCTCACTGATATGGAAGTAATCTCCACTTAATGCCGGTAACTGGCGCTGCGACTGACTGCGGCCATCGCTGATCATTAAATGTGACTTCATACCGATCCTGATGCGGGCTTAGAGTTGCACATCGGTGCCTTCACGCAAGTAGAAGGGGTAGACAATATTGTGACGGGTGTTGGTGCTGATGATCGTGTAGAAAATCGTGAAGTTCAACTTACCTTCGTAAGCCTCAGCCGCATCGGTCACAATATTTTCAAGAATCACACGCGGTTCATAAAACAGAATCGCGCGCCCGATCATGTCTTTCAGGATTGTTACAGTGCTTTCATTGATATTTTCATAGACCTGATTTTTCAGTCCGCAACCAAAATTAGGTTGCATTACACGTTCGCCGGGTGAGGTTGACAGCAATATGAACAAGCTTTGCCTGATATCTTCTTCTGCACTGACCATGATCACGTTGCCACGCTTTGAGAATTCGGGAGGGAAATTCCAGCCGGTGCCAAGAAATGATATGTTTTGATTCATTTTATCTCCCGAATAAAATCAGCCACCGATCATGACTGTCGGAAAACCAAGCGCGATATTTCCGCCGTGCGCGGTCGTATCGCCGATTCTCGCTGCCGGGCGGCTGCTGATCATGACTGTTGCGCTACCTTTAACTATGCTGTCTGGAGGACCAACGCAGACGCATAGGTCTCCGACCACGGCTGCCGGTAAGCCGCCTATCAGCACATTTGGTACACAAGGTCCGGAAATCGGTCCACCGACATGCGGGATCGGTGGCAGACCCGGGGTCACCATGGGACAAACATGCATATCGGTTATTCTTGCGGCAGGAGGCATGGTTATGACTTTCTTCCGTTTAGTTAATCATGACCATGGCGCCTTTTACCGTAGTCTGACCGGCAGCAGACAGCTCTGCGCTGGCGGTTCCTTTGGCGACTAAGCTGACGTTGGCTGTGCTATTGATATTGAGACCTGTGGTTTTGACATCCATCTGTGCGGTAATTTCGACATTTTGTACAGCTGAAATTGCTACTTTTCCTTTGGCATTGATGGTGATGTCTTTGGGACTATCCAACAAAATGCCGCTCGGGCTCAGCTCGACCTTGTTATTGTTCTGATCCTGAAGCAGGATGGATTTATCTTCGTCACTGATGACGACTTTATTTTTACCCGGTGTAATCAAGGTAATAATTTTCTTTTCCTCGTCAAATTCAAGTTTCAGTTTGCTGCGTGTGACGATCGCTTTAAAATTATTTTCTGCTGCGAGCTCATATGGCGGTACATGTTTGCTGCTGTACAGACTACCGAGAATAACGGGGCAGGATGGATCATTGTTAAAGAACCCCAGAATGACTTCATCACCAATTTCCGGAATAATGAATGCGCCAAAACCCGATGAGCCGTAAAAGCTCGAAAACCGGGCCCAGACGCCAACGGTAGCCGCATTCATTAATGGGATCGAAACTTGTATTTTGTATTGACCTTCAGGGTCGGCATCGAGTTTCAGCACGATACCTATGTGTAATCCGCTAATGCCAGCGGTCCATGCCGCCGCCTCTGGCGCTTGTATCTGATGTTCTTCGGTAAACCAATATGTCGGCATACCGAATTCAACTTCGGTGACCCAGTTACCGTCACTGATACTGTGAATGACATTGCTCGCGATGACATTTCCATTGAAATGTTTTCCTACGCCTTTCAATTCCAGTAACACGCCCGGTTTTGCCAGCGCATTTCCCTGAAACTGCATCCGGCCACGGATCCGTGAGAGTGCTGCTTTGGTTTGCTGCGCTTTACTCCAGGCTGTTAAGGCGTCGCTTTCCAACGGTGCCGCGGTTTGCAAACCAAAATCACCGGCATTCAGTACTGCGGCAAGCATCTTTGAATCAAGATCACCCTGACCAGTCAGTTTTTCCGGTTGTGCAGTTTGCTGCACGATGGCTAGCTTTGCCAGATCCCAGCTGGTGCTGGTGACGCTGCTCAATTGCCAGCAGGAGTCGAGTTCCGCCTGAAATTCCTGCAGATCAGCACCGTAAGTCAGAGTGAGTACAGGGCTTCCGCTGGTTGCAGGCGCTGCGACACTCACTTTTCCTGCGTCAACATTGACAAGCAAGCCATTCACTTCAGCGCGCGCCATCATGTAATCCCAATCCGTCACGTAATACTGAACAAGTTCTTTATAGGTGACGCTGGTGCTATCGACTGTGGCGCTTAAATCCGCATGATTGCTGATCAGCGTTGAAATGATTTGATTGTCCGTTTTGTTAACGTAGCTGGCATTTTTCCGGCCAACCGTCATGGCTAACGCCTTATCACGACACTCGATAATGAGTCGCGAATAATTTTCGCCATTAATTTTTACGGCATGCTTAATAACGATGCCTTCAAAGATCACCTGAGTTTTCGAGTCATAGCCTGCACTGATAACGATTTTTGTTCCCGGTTTGAAATTTCCCGCATCGGCAACAGGAAAGTGTCCGTTTGGCATATCGCCATCCAGAATGGTGATTGTCGCAGAGGGAATCCGGTTAAAACTATGCCGGGTTTCTATCGAGACCACTTTGACAAGGTCTGGCATGCTCTGACCGTCACAGGTAATCAGAAAACTCAGAACCCCTGTGCTGTCGTTCAATGGAGAATTAGCCATGGTTGTTTATTTCAAATTAGTAACAGCATCGTCGGATATCTTTAGTTCGCCAATGGCGGAAACTTAAGCGTTGTTCCGGGTGTTAAATTGCGAAAAGAACTAAGACCGTTGATGCGAGCGACTTCCATGTAGTAGCCACTGTCGCGGTAAATCCTGTCGCATAGCAGCGGCAGCGTGTCGCCAGCTTTGACCGTGATCAGATGAGTCAGGTCTGGCGAGCTTGCAGCCTTCTTTTTCCCCATTTCCCCTGGGCTGATGTACTCCACAAAGTTGAGTGTGATTTTTGCGCGCAGAGGTTCACCGTTCGGTTTGAACAGTGTGTAATCAAATTTCATCCCTTCTGCACGCCCGTAGAAAATCAGACTGCCCCACACGATTTGTACAATAGGGGTTTCATGCTTTACTCCTACATAGCTGTAGATCGTGTTTCGTAAAGTCTGAACTTGTTCTTTTACCGTTTTTTTTGTGCCGGGAATGACACCCGTCCCATCCAAAATCAGTTCTTTGAGATTGAGTTTTTGTGGTTGGCTGGCGTGAAATTTTGCCTCATTCCCAGCTTGACCCAAGGTCTGGTTTTTTGCATATTTGATAGAAAAATCATGTCCGTATCCTGATGGGTTAATCAGAGCCTCAAAAAATGGGCGGCTGCTATCAACGCTGATAGATCCGTTTTCAGCGACGGTGCAACCTGAAATTTTGAGCAGTGTTTTTTGCCCGGACACGATCAGCGCTCCCTCGGTTCACGTAGAAGACTTTGTACCATCTGCCGGAGCTCCGTCAGAATTTCGTCTTTGATGAGTTGTTTATCCACAATAACTTCATCCTCCTTATTCTGAGGATGATTCAGTATCGTCGTTTTGATAATCAGCTCTTTAATTTCTATCGACATGATTTCGCCAGATCATTTACTACGTTTCGAATAGGTATAGGCAAAAGTCATCTTCTCGATTGCCACTTCATTTTTTGTCGCGTTAAATCCTTCGACATCCCACTTAACGGGATAAGCATCAATGAAAGCCCATGCCCGTAGTACTTGCCCATCTGCACCATTGAGTTTAACGATAATCGTTTGAGGAACGATCAACTTGATAAAGGCACCTTCCAACGTATCTTTGCACCATTTGACCAACGGTGAGTTGAGCATAGAAATGCCGCGCTTCAATTCAAGGTTAGGATGTTTGATACTCTTTGGAAGCTGATGTACAAAGCGGTTTTCTCCACCTTCCACAACAGCTTCCGTTTCCATCTCCAGACTGATTCCTGACACTTCGCTGAAGGAAGCATCAGGAACCTGTACGCCGTTACCAAAGGTAACCGTGAAATAAAACGCGGCAGGAGGGTAGCCTTCCTCGAAATATTCACCAGTCATATCAATGCTTATTTATTAGCGATAGTCAGACCTTCGTGGACAATCTCGATAGATTCGATCGCCACTTCATTGCCTTCTGATTTCAAGTCGGTACTTGAAATCTTCGTTGGCCACGCATTAGTCAAAGTCCATACCATCGTGTCATTACCTTCTTCATCAAGCAGACTGATCGTGACCGGAACACGTTTGATGGTGTTCATCTTAATTTTGTTGAGCCAGTCCCAGAACTTGTTATCACCTTTAAACACGCCTTTTTTCATCGTGATGTTGCCGTATTTTTTCATTCCGGGCATTTTAATCACTGAGAAAACAGGGCTGTTTCCGTGACGGTATTTAATTTCTTCTGACTGAACATCTAGGCCAGATACCTCCTGGAATGACATTTCATTGGAGTCCCATTTCACGCGGAAATAGAATTTTGGCAAAGGCCATACATTCGCTGATTGTTTAGATCCATCATCTGCCATAACAAACCTCTTTAAGAAAGTAACTTTAAAAAATACGCTGATTAATGACGCGGTATTGCGTTATAAAAGCATTTTTAAGATTTCTGCATCTGCTGTTGGAACGTAATTTCAATGAACTCGGCCGGGCGGCTCAGTGCAACCAGAATAGTGACGCGCAAAATGCCTTCCAGAATATCTTCAGCAGTCATCGTCTCTCCCAGGCCGACATGCACGCTGAATGCATCTTCCGGGCTTGCTCCGGCCAGGCCGCCGCGCTTCCAGATGCCTGTCAGGAAATTGCTTGCCATGCTTTTGATCGTTACCCAGGTGCCGCTGACGTTCGGTTCGAAAACATAAGCTTTCGTTGCCAGACGCAGGGATTCTTCCAACATGATCATCGTCCGACGCACGTTGATATAGCGCCAGTCGAGACTATTGCCATCCAAGGTTCTGGCACCCCAGACCAGCGTTCCTTCGCCGATGAAGCTACGGATCGCATTGATCGATTTACCTGCGGTCGTGACATTCAGATCTTCTTGTTCGTCGTGGGTGATATTGACTGAAGGAGAAACAACCGACGCCAGGCTGACATTGGCTGGAGCTTTCCATACGCCGCGTGAATTATCGACCAGTGTGTAAACGCCTGCCATGGCAGCTGATGGTGGCAACAGATTCAGCTTGACCTGAATGGCACTTAAAATTTTCACGTACAAAGGGCTGATCGTGAACAATGTTTTGTGCAATTCAGCAGGCGCTGAACTGATTTCTGCCTCCGCTTTTGTTTTTTTATCAGCGTCTTCTTTCGCTTTTTTCTTATCTTCATCCGACATTGCTTCTAACGCGGCTCTTTCTTTCGCTCTGTCTTCGGCGTTTTTTTTCGAGTCGGATTCCGCTGTTACTTTTTTATCGGCTTTCAGCTTTTCAGCTGCTGCCAGCACTGACTCTATGCTGTCGATTTGCTCGTTATAAGCATCCTTCTTATCCTGATGCAGGGTGCTGATATTTACTTCTGCTTTCAGGCATTCGCTCAACTTTTTGAGATCAGCGATATTGGAAAAACCTAAATCAGAGAGTTGTACGATGGATGTGTTTGCCCAGGGATAGTAAGCAGAACCAAAGTCGAGAAAGCTGGTGCCTAAAGCATTGCGGAATTTTGCGATGCAGTCACCATCGTCACGACGATCTTTGTAGCCATCATAAATATCAAGAATGGAGAAGCGATTCTTCATTTTTCCGCCGCAGTGCATCAGACTTGCCTGTTGCAGTGAAATGCAGTCATCCATGCTGAGGGACATCGCATCAGGAATGACGATCATTGTCGGTTCCTGTTCCTTGAGCAGTTCGTCAAATGCACTTTCAAGAGCGGCTTTTTCGATTTTTGCCTGATAGTCACCAACAGAAACGACGTAGCATGCGCCACCACCGTTCTGAAAAAACAACTTCATACCGTAGTAGAGATAGTTGCGGCTTTTGGTGTTAAGTAACTGATATTCGTCGTCGCCAATTCTGAAATCGCTGTTAGGCGCATTTTTTACATTGGCGTCTTCACTCGGGAATGTATCGATGGCGAACTTATCGTTCGGAGCGCCACCAAAGAAATTGACGAATTCAGACATGGAGGAAATGCGCCAGGGCTTATTTTTAAGCGACGCTCCTTTGTTACTTGCTATTTCGGTGTATCCGATAAATGCAGGAACTGCAGTCGCAACCTCTACAACTGAGTTAGGAAAAGCATTTTTTTCTACGATATAGACACCAGGGGTTTTATACGCGCCAGCCATATGTATTCCTTTGAAAATTATTGATGAATATAAATTTCCGCAACGACGAATGAATGCCCGTCGGGACGTCTTTCTTTGCCAATATGCTGCACGTTGGCATTTGGTAATCGCTTCATTAATACTTTTCCTGTGACACCCTCTTCACACAGTTGAAAACGTTGTGACGGAATGCTTCTCATCGGCAGTGCCGCTTCAGAAACGAAGGCAACACTGGTCTTGCTAACTACCTGAGACGAAGGGATGAAGCGGATACCTTCGTCTTCATTGCTACTGTTTAAATCAATGATTTTTAATTTGCGCGATGCCAGAGCGCCGGAAAAAAAATATTTCCAATGTATGGGGCGCGCTTCCAGCTGAATCCCGAACTCTCTTGCATCAATTTTTTTCGTATTTACCGGAAAGTCATCCGTTATCGAAACTAGAAATAGAGGTTCTTTCGTGCTGACATAAGCGCTCTTTTTTGCGGCATTTCCGCTGACCATTTCTTCTGCATGCAGCAGTTCGTTCACACTGTCAGCCGTTGCCGTGGAATTTTTGAAGCAGAACGGTAGCGGCATTGGCCAGCGCGTGTAGAAATTCATTAATGGGTCGTCAGAAAAGACGGCAAAGCAGAAGTTCCATTTTTTAGTGCTTGTGACTTGATTTTCTATGTCGCTGGTTTCGAGCCAGATCTCTACGCTATCGGGGCTTTTCCGCAGCAAGATATTTTCCCGTTGCATGAAAAGGGCACATTCCTTCGTTGGCTCAAAACGGATATGCGTACCAGCTCCCTGATCGAAAAAATCATGCCGTACGTAAATCGTAAATAAGCGTTGATATTCGCTCACGATTGCATGCCCACTTCAAATGAATGCTGCGTTTTTGTAATAACAGGTACCTGACCGATGATGGCCTCGCTCTCGACGGTAATCATGCGGACTTTGTAAAAAACCGACGGCAGGTAGCGTCCGCCTAGCAGACTCCACAAATTATTCAAATCAGGAATTTTTAAATTTTCTATATCCAGTATCAGTTTTTCGATACGTGGATCGAGACCAGGGCTGTTTTTATGATCGAATGAGGCTTGTTGCTGGAAAAAGCTGATTGCTTGAGAAATGGATTTAAGTGCTTCAGCGTAATTGCCTGCGCCGAAATTTGCCGCCATCATCACATATAAGTTCAGATATAAAGGGCTGCTTTGCACTACCTGGCGTTCATCTTGCGTGCGCGTTATCTGGTTCGCGCGATAAGGCAGGGTGTCTTTTTCAATATTAACCAGTGTAAGTACCAGTTTATTATTGGCTTGCGCTGCTGCGGTTCCATCTGTTTCAAAGAGATTCGATACAACAGCAATATCTTCTATCAGTTGAAAATTATTTTTGAACTGTTGATTCAGTTGTCCAGCGAGGTGACTTAATGCGGCGTTAATCATCTGCGACTCCGCAGCAGATAGCAGAGAAATAAACAAATGTTAAACGGAACAAAATTCGTAACATGATTGTGTTCTTTCTCTGGGTTCACGCGGACACTGCTAACTTTTTTTATTCTTATTCGACTTAGTTTGAATTGTTTTTTAGTAAACGTTGCGTGATTATCTATATTTTTATTGTTAATTTCAATAGTGAAAAGAAAAACATTTTTGTTGATATTTTTAAATGTCCGGTAGAAACGCGTAACAATGAAGCGCAGCCTGAATGTGGGGCTGGTTTTTATCTGTTCAGATCGTGGAAAAGTGAGTCTTTTATATAAAAATGTGTTGCTTAAATGCACGTTGTCGCTTGCTATGTCCTGCAAATTTGATCCGGATACAGGTGTTTTATTTCTCCCTGATTTGTTCGCGCTGATTATTTTCATTTTTTCTTGTCTGGCGACGTACTTTGATCCGGCGCTGTTATGATGACGACCGTTCACCGTTCTTCACTCTGACATTTCAAATGAATGCATTGATTCACGCCAGCTTTGGCGTTTCTGATTTCTGGACTTTTCTGTTAGGGACAATCTTCATTGTTTTGCTTCCGGGGCCCAATTCCCTTTATGTACTGAGCGTCGCAGCGCAGCGTGGCGTGCGTGCAGGGTATCGCGGTGCTTGTGGAATATTTGTCGGTGATCTGGTGTTGATGGTGCTGTCTGTCGGAGGGATGGCGGCGCTGTTGAAAAGTAATGCGGGTTTGTTTTATGCCGTGAAATATGTTGGCGCGGCTTACCTCGGCTGGATAGGTATTCAGATGTTGCTGCAATGCCTGAAAATGCTGAAAACGAGGCAGGTGGTGGTCGCAGCAAAGATACTACCTGTTCAGACTGGTGACCCGTTTGCAAAAGCTTTGATCATCAGCCTGATGAATCCTAAGGCGATACTGTTTTTCATCTCTTTTTTCATACAGTTTGTTGATCCTGAATTTCATGCGCCACTGTTGTCATATTGCCTTCTGGGGCTGATTTGTCAGTTGACCAGTTTTACGTATCTGACGTTGATTATTTTTGCCGGTGCCAGACTCGCGGAGTCTTTCCGTCAGCGCCGGCGGCTTTCTGCGCTCATGTCGGGCGGGGTCGGTGCGATGTTTATCGGTTTTGGCCTGAAGTTGGCGACGGCGACTCTTTAAGGCGCTTAGTGCTGATGTATAACAAACATTGTTGTCGTTGTTTGCCTCAGATGCAGTGCAAAATCATTGTTTCGCGTTGATTGTTTTTACTGCTTTCGTTTCAGCCTGGCGCTTGTAGGAAAGCGCAGGCTGCACCGTGTTTATTCTGAGGACTTATGCCCGCTGTTGAACCCAATCTGAATAATATGGCCAATCCTGTGCTGCGCTATCTGATGGCGACGCGGCCAGCATTTCTGACAGTCACCTTGTTTGCAGGTTTCATTGGCCTCGCCAGCGCTTATGCCGATGGCGTGCCGATCGATTTGCTGACGGCGGGAATGAGCTTGTTGTTTGGTCTGGTGGCTCATGCCGGTATTAACGTCCTCAATGATTATTACGATGCCCTGAACGGCACTGATGACGCGAACAATGAGCGTATTTTCCCGTTTACCGGCGGTAGTCGCTTTATTCAGAATGGCGTCTTATCTCGCCGTGAAACCGCAATCTTCGGCGGCATACTGATGTTGCTTGTTGTCGTTGCCGGAATCTGGCTGATGCTGGTTTCTGACGCTGCGCTGCTATGGATAGGGGCTGCCGGTTTATTCATAGGCTGGGCGTATTCAGCACCGCCGTTCAAACTCAATAGCCGAGGGCTGGGTGAAATCGGCGTGTGGGCTGGGTTTGCACTGATTGCGATCGGGAGCGATGTTGTCCAGCGCGGTACATTCTCCGTCAAGCCGTTGATTGCGGTTGCGAGTTACGCATTGTTGGTTACAGATCTTTTGTTCATCAATCAGTTTCCGGATGAAAAGGCCGATGGTATTGCCGGTAAACGTCACTGGGTTGTACGTCTGGGGCATCACAACGCTCGCTGGCTATATGCTGTCATCGCGGCGGCTGCATATCTCTGGCTCGCAGCAGCGGTGTGGGGCGGTGCTTTACCGAGGTTTGCATTGTTGGCGTTGGCTTCCTCAGTGTTATCGTTACAGGCGGCCAGAACCCTGATTCAACATTCCGCGACCCCGTCGTCGCTGACACCGGCGATACAACAGACCATCGCCGCGGCAGCTTTACATGGCTTACTTTTATCCATTGGTATCGCCGCCGCAGTCGTGTTCTGATCAGGCGTACTGATCTCCAAAAAAAGCATGAAGGAAATATTGTATTTACTTTTCAGATTGCTGCGGGCTGACCTGAAAATCTTGTCGGCGGTAGCCAAGTGATTCCGCTTTTTTCCATAACTGCTGTAGTGTTTCCTGATTCAGTGTCGGCGTGCGGGCAAGTATCCAGCCATATTTTCTGGATGGTTCACCAACCAGTACCCATTGGTATCCGGGGTCCAGATCAAGTATCCAGTAATCGCCGTAAAAAGGCCGGAAAAAACTGACACGCAATTTCGCGTTATTGCTGCCAGCGACCGGCTCGGCAACACCGATAGCCTCTTCCATACTGCGGTCTGCTTTACGACAACGATTGATCACGCGAATGCTGTCACCCTGTGGAACATATTCCGCCGTAGTATCGCTGACGCACATGGATTGAAAACGATTGGGGATCAGGGCGATCTGATACCAGGTTCCCTGATAGCGTTGCAGCTTCACTTCATTGACAACGGGCAGCGGTGGATATGAGGCGCTGGTACATGCCGCCAGTTCCATGACCGATGTGATGACAAGCAGGCACTTCATCAACGCGCTTAATGGTTTCGCAGATTTCGCTGGTTTTAATGGTTTGTGCATGGTGATGGTCTGGTGATCGGTAAAAGAGAAAATGTCTTGAATCTGACTGGCATCTGCTGCGAGGCGGCGGCATTTTACTATTGTACGTAACCGACGTTTTCCGCGCTGATCGTTTAGCTTTCTGCTTCGCGAAGTGTTGTTTAGAGTCCGGTCTCTAATGTCCGGAATGAATTCCTTTCCTCATAGTGCTTTTATCTGTTTTGTCGCTGTCCCTGGCCTTGATCTGTACGATCAGATGAAGTTATTTTGTTGCATTGCAAGTTGACATCATCGACGTTGATTTCGATACTGCGCTGCGATCTTCCTGTCTGCATCATTGGTCTTTAGCTTATGCATTTATGCGAGGCGGACGGCTGGATTGTTTTTGTTTTCTGATCTCTGTATTCCATGGTTTTTCATCCAGGCAGCACTCGACAAGGAGTTGAATGATGAAGTTAATGCGGATAATGATTACCCTGATGCTGTTGTCGCTGGCAGCGATATCCAGCATCGCCAGTGCCACGAATTACACCTTGTGGATTAATGGTCGCGGCGGTGGCGGTGCGGTTGGCGACTACAACAGTTTTACCTACTGGGGACCTTCCTCCACCGCGGCTGGCGTGAATAAAAAAGCGGTCAACTGGGATGGCTACAACAGTATTTCATCGCAAAACAGCAAGATACGCGACGCGCTAGATTGCTTCTGTACCGGCAGTAACTGGTGTTATGTGGCGACGCACAGCGCTGGCGATCTGATGCTGGGCTATACGCTGGCAAACTATGGCGGCTCGACACGTACCAAGAAAAATGCCGTGGCCAATTCCTCCGGTCAGTGTGGTAACAGCGATGGCACGACACAGGTGGGTTGGAACATCAAGTGGGTCAGAACGGCGTCTGGCGCCGGTGGCGGCTCGGAACTATCTGATGTCGGCTCCTGGGCGGTATCAGAACCATTGGTGAAAGATCTGAAAACGACGACCGCCAGAGCGATGTACAACCATAATGAAACCCGTAACGTCTGGTTTTATATGTATGCCGGAGCCAAAGGCACAGTGTATTCCGGAATTCTGCCCGGACAGGACGACGAGGCCGTGGCTTATCACAGCACTGGTGGTGTGGCAGGTTCCGCCGGACAATCCTTATGCAATCCGAGTGACTGGCTATGCAATGACCTGACGCTGGGAACGGCGGCGAATGAGGGCGGTTCCGTCAAATGGAGTTATCACTCGGTCAGTTTCAGGGATGATGCGGAAGCCTACAATCACTACGCCAATAGTAACTGGCAAGGCATTATTTCTGTTGTGCGGGCGGCGATGGTAAGTAATGCGACGTAATAATGCCACGTAAGCCAGCATCCTCCGAACGCCCTCAGCACCGGCGAGCTAAGCCACCAGTCGATGGTGGTTCATCTTCCGGTGCCGGTGGGTTCAGTCGCTATAAATTCATCGTCATCATTGCTCTGCTGGTAGTGGTGGTGATGGCTGCTGGTTGGAACTGGTTTCCTGAAGCACCTGTCGGCCAGGTCGTTGCGACGACAGCAAAGAATGAACGTTTTCTGGCGATGCCCGCTGCTGCTGGCGCACAACCAGCAGCAGCGGCCTTACCGAAAGACGCACAACGCCAGTTGCTGGTCGCGCAACTGGAACAGGCCGATCAGGTACTTTGCAATTATGTTGAATCAACCCGTTACCCGAATAGCTCCCGCCCGATGAGTGAACATCCGGATCAGGTTTACCCTAACCAACCGGTCGCAGAATCGCATCCCATGCGAAAAAAAGGTGGCGGTACGGACAAAGAAATTCAAATCCAGACGACGCAATCGCGTGTTTATCTGGCGGCTGCCGAAGCCGCCATATTCACCATCAAAGCGACCGACACCAGTGGCAAGCCGCTCACACTCAGTGTCGATAAAGCGATTGCACGCGGGCTGGTGTATGCAGGTGGCCGCGAAACCTCGCCGGTGCCCGTGCCCATGTCGGACAGTGGCCGCGAGGGCGATGCGATTGCTGGTGACGGTATTTACAGCGGTATGCTGGCACCAGCCCAGACCGGGTTCGCCAGTTTCAACGGCACGATACGTACAGAGTTAAATTATGTGGTGAATGGTCAGATCGGTTTCGTGTTTTTCGATGTGATTTATTCGTCGGAAACACCGGCCGTCTGGAGCGGCAATATCCGTGAATCGACCGAAGGTGGCTCGCTCAAATTTATCCTGAAAGCCAATGTCAACACGCCGGGGCGTTACATCGTCAATGGCCGTGTCGATGATGCGAAAGGAAAGCCCTTTGCGCTAGTGACTTTTAACGACCTGCTGCCGCAGGGCAGTAATGATATTCCGCTGACAGTCGTTGGTAATCTGCTGCGTGACCAGCAACCGGCAATGCCGCTGACTTTGCGTGATGTTGATGCGTATTTGCTGAAAGAAAATACCGATCCTGACCGCGCGCTGATGCCGCGTCTGGAAGGCAGCGCCTATGTCAGCAAAACCTATCCGCTGAAGACGTTTTCGGATGCAGAATGGAGCAGCGAAGAGCGCAGCCGCTACATCACCGAATTCAGCAAGGATGTGGCGTTGGCCAAATCTGCGTTGCTGCAATTTGATCCTGAACAGGAGCGCAAACCTTTACCGCAGAGCGAATGCAGCAGAAATAAAAAGCCGAAAAACTAGGCATGCAGATGCAGCTGATTTATCGTCCGTCAAAACAGGCCGCAGCGATGGTGGTATCGTGAGTTTTATCATCGGATTGCGGTCAGTTGCATGCGATCTGACATGATGCAGCCGTGCCCATTCAGCGTCATCAGCAAGGATGTGATCTTGCATTTTCAGGAGAACTATTATGCGTTTGAAAGATAAAAACATCATCATTACTGGTGGTGCCAGCGGCATCGGGCTGGCAACGGCTGAGCGTTGTCTGCAAGAGGGCGCGAATGTGGTGATTGCTGATTTGCCGGGTGCGGCCCATGAACAACTGGTGCGTGATCTCGACGCGCGCTTCACGGGGCGCTGCCTGTTTATTGCGGCGGATGTAAGTTCGACCGCGCAAGCCGATGCATTGATTGCGGCGACGGTTGCGGCACTCGGAAGTGTTGATGGTGTGTTCAATAATGCCGGCATCGGTGGCCTGAGCCCGGCCGATACTTACTCCGATGAAGAGTTTCTGCGCGTGATCGATATCAACCTGATGGGGGTGTTCCGGATTGCCCGCGCTGCCTTACATCAGATGTATCAGCAGGGCAGTGGCAGCATCGTTAATTGCGCATCGATACTCGGTGTGTTCGGTCAGAGCATGACGGCGGCCTATTCTGCGGCAAAAGGTGGCGTGGTTAACCTGACCCGCACGCTGGCGCTGGAATCGGCGGCAAAAGGCGTGCGGGTAAATGCTGTTGCGCCAGGTTATATCGACACGCCTTTGCTGTCGCTGCTTGACGATAATATGCGCAAAGCTTTGATCAGTCTGCATCCTGTCGGTCGCCTCGGGCGGCCTGAGGAGGTGGCGAATGCGGTCGTGTTTTTGCTGTGTGACGAAGCCAGTTTTGTGACCGGTGCCAATTTACTGGTCGATGGCGGTTTTACGGCGGGTAAATCCTGATTTTTCGCGCCGCGATGTGTAAGGCCGCAGCGCGGCCTTTTTTATATTTTATCCGCCAAAACGGCTTAAATATACTGGGGGGAGTATTTTATAAACCCCTTTATTGACGCTGAGATTATCGCGAAATGAATGGATACTCCCCATTTTTGATGAAAATCAGGTCTCGCTGCAAACGGGTTGTGTGGCTGTTAACGCATCAGCCAGCGCCGTATCGCAAAGCTCAGCGCATCCACCAGCGCGACCAGTATCAGCATCGCGATAATGACAGTTGCCGCTGTCGGCATCTGAAACAGCGACAGATGATATTTCAGCATTTGCCCCAGTCCGCCGGCACCGACAACGCCGAGAATGGCAGCGGCGCGGATATTGTTTTCCCAACGATACAAGGTGTACGACAGCATTTGCGGCAAACCTTGCGGCAAGGTCGCATACAGAAACGCATTGCCAGCACTGACGCCGTTTGTACGCAGACTCGTTTCAGCATGTGGCGGCAGGTTTTCCAGTGTTTCTGCAAACAGGCGACCCAGCACACCGGTGGTATGTGCTGCCAGCGCGACGGTACCGGCAAATGGCCCCAGCCCGGCGGCAATCAGCATGATAGCTGCCCACACCAATTCGGGAATCGCCCGCAGGATATTCAACAGTAACCGCGCAACTCGCATGGCGACACCGCCGAAACGACCGCTGGCAGGCAAGGCCATCAATAAGCCCAGCAAGGCGGCAATTAAGGTGCCGAGGGCGGACATTGCCAGTGTTTCCAGTGCCGCGAAAAAGACCTTGTTCACTAAACCGGCACTGGTGTCGGGCGGCGTGAAACCGCGCAAGAATTCTGTCGATGTGCGGATCGCCTCTTCGCTCAGCAGCGCGCGCCAGTCGATTTTCAGACTGGAAAAACTGGCGGCCACCAGCAGCACAAGCGTCAGCAACACCAATGCCGTATTGCGACTGATAAGCGCCGGTGCTGGCGGTAATGCAAGCGGATCTGCCTGGTTGATAGACGACGGTTTCATCATTCCAGACCTTTGCGGAAAAACTGACTGAGCGCATCCGCCGCCGCAACCAGCAAGACGAACACGATCAGCATCGTCGATACTTCGGCACCCGCCAGCATTTTCATCGACTCGTCCATACGCTGACCCAATCCACCTGCGCCGACGAAGCCCATCACGACCGAGCCGCGAATCGCGCATTCCCAGCGATAGACGGTGTACGACACTAATTCTGACGCGGCATTTGGCAGCGTGCCGTAGAAAAATGCCGCCAACCGCGAGCTGCCATTTTCGAGTAATACGCGGGTGGCCTGAGGTTCGCTGGCTTCGATGATTTCAGCATAAACTTTGCCCAGCATGCCACAGTAGGTGAGGGCGATTGCCAGTACGCCGGCGGTGGGGCCGAGCCCGACGATGCGCACGAACAGCAAAGCCCAGACCAGCTCGGGAACACTGCGCAATAACACCAGCAGCCAGCGCACACTTTGTCGCAGCAAGCGCGCAATGAAATGCATGCGGCCAGTGCCGAGACGGGAAATCGATAACTGTTCATTCACCAGCAGTGTCATCGGGATCGCGGCGGCGATTGCCAGAGTGACGCCAGCGGTTGCCATCGCGATGGTTTGCCAGGTCGCTTCCAGCACGATCAGTAAAAATTCTTTGTCATGCGCCGGTGGAAAAAAATTGCCGAGGAAACGTCCGGTGGCGCTCAGGCTTTGCGCATCAATCAGTGCCCACGGGCGGAATTCGGTCAGCAGCAAAGTCGGCCAGAGCACGATCAGCGCCAGTATGGTCAGCGTGATGCGGCTGCGCCACGCGGGGTCGTGCGGCATCTCTGTGCTGATTGCTGGAGAGAGGGAAGGTGAAGCAGGATTAGTGTGCATTGCCGCAGATGAGTTCAGAAACAACGGGCCTGACCGGTATGGACTTCGCCGGAAACGGATGTACTCCGGGCCTCTGCATTTGTAGCCGCATTCTTGTCATCAGATTCGGTAAGCGACTGTGCGTTCTTGTATAAATCTGCGATCATCTGGTCGCTGACATGCTTGCTGTCGAACAGAATTTTGCCATCACGTAAGCCGATAATCCGGCTGAAATGACTGCGCGCCAGCTCGACCTGATGCAGGCTACAGATCAGGCTGGCATTGCGTTGATGCGCCTCTTGCTGCAAGCTTGCCAGCGTTTGCTGTGCCAGCGTCGGGTCCAGTGCCGACAGCGGTTCATCCACCAGCAACAGCCGCGCATCGGATAGCAGCAAACGGGCAAGGCCGCAGCGTTGGCGTTCGCCACCGGACAGTTGATCGACACGCGCATACAGCTTATGTTGCAGATGAAAGCGCGCCAGAGCATCAAATGCCGCGCGGGGATCTGCAGGTCTGATCAGGCTGCGTATGGCTTTCAGCAAAGACCAGTGCGGCAAACGCCCCGCCAGTACCGAAGTGACGACACGCTGACGGGCAGGCAGAGGCGGTGTTTGCGGTGCCAGAAATAACTGGCGGCGCAGTTGATGGCGTGCTGAGTGCGACAGGTGCCAGACGGGTTGTCCATTAAAAATCAATTCGCCTTGCGTTGGCTGACTGGCGCAGGCAAGGGTGTGCAGCAAAGTGGTTTTGCCAGCGCCGGAGGGACCGATGATGGCAATCTGCTCGCCTTGCTGTATCTGCAGATTAATATCCTGCAGCGCAAACGATGCTGCTGGCTGTTGGCGGAATAACTGCCTGCCACCGGACGCAGCAGTTTGCGGATGCCTGACGAACAAACTCCGCACGAGCACTTGCGGTTGCGGAGAACGCTCCATTATTTCAATAAACCGGCATTGTGAGCGGCTGCTTCAATTGCCTTGTAGTTTTCTGCTTTGGTTGGAATAAAACGGCTGGCGCGTTGCAGCTCCAGGATTTCTTTATCTTCGGCTTTGCTGGCATCCAGAGACAAGAATGCATCCGTGATTTTCTTGCGCAGTTCGGCTGGCATATCGGCGCGGACTGTCCAGTTGTAATCGAAGTAGCCGGGCGTTGTGTAAAATACGCGTACCTGTTTGGTATCGACTTTGTTCTGCGCTACCAGTTTGTCCCAGACCGAGATATTTAATGCACCAGCATCAACCTTGCCGCCGGAAACCGCAGCGACAGTCGCATCGTGCGCACCCGAAAACGCAATGCGCTTCAGATCGGTATCCGGATTGATTTTTGCCGCCAGCAAATAAGAACGCGGCATCAGATGACCGGACGTCGATGACTCGGAACCGAAAGTGAAGGTCTTTCCTTTCAGGTCTTCCAGCTTGTGTATGTCTTTGTTGGTGGTGATGAAAACGGATTTGAATTTTTCATCCTCTTCACGTTGCACCAGCGGGATCACCTGATCTTTGCTGCGGACTTTGGCTTGCACGAAAGTGAAGCCACCAAACCAGACCATATCCAGTTTTTTATTGATCAGGCCTTCAACTGACGCCGCGTAATCGGTCACTGGAATGAATTCGACTTTCATGCCGGTTTTCTTTTCCAGATATGCGCCCAGAGGTTTGAATTTACGTTGCAATTCGGTTGGTGCTTCATCCGGAATCGCCGACACACGTAATACTTGCTGAGCTTGCGACTGCGCGATGCTTAACCCGCTGAAACCGAGCAGACCCAGTAAACCGGCTGCGAGCAAAGCTGTACTGCGACGGCGCGAAGGGCGGGAAATATGTAAGGAATGAGTTGGCAACATGATTCTCTCTGTGTCGGTTGATTCGAGGGTGATAAGGATGACAGCCGTGCTGTCATTGCGCTTGCCGCTGGTTGCTTATTTAGTGCTCGTTTAGCTTTTTGATGACTTGATGCTGCTTACTGCAGGACTGAAGAATCTTATGCCGCACTGTTTTTGCTCTGCGCTTGTTTCGTAACATCAGCCGTTTGGGGTAACTGCGGCAGTTTCAGAAAAATTGCTTTGTTCCGGCCATTGTTTTTAGCGGCGTACAGAGCAGCATCGGCTGTCTTCAGTAACAGCGCGGGATCGCTGCCATCTGCATTGCAATAGCAGCTGTAACCGATACTGATACTGACGTGCTCGCTGATCGGCGATTTCTCATGCCGGATCGCCAGATTGGCCACGGCGACTCTGATTTTTTCGGCAAACTGTATGGCGCCTTCTTTGCTCATATCCGGCATGATGACGATAAATTCTTCACCGCCAAAGCGCGCAATCGCATCACTGGCTCTGACCAACTGGCTTTTGAGTCCGGTTGCGACCTGTACCAGGGCTTTATCACCTGCGACATGACCATAGTGATCGTTGTAATCTTTAAAGAAATCAATATCGATCATGAAGACGGCCAGCGGGTTGTTCTGACGAATCGCATTTGCCAGCGCGATTTTGTAATGTTCGTCAAAAAAACGACGGTTGTAGATGCCGGTCAGGCTGTCGGTAGTGGCTTCTTTTTTGAGTATCTCAGAATGGGTACGCAGAATTTTTTCGCGTTTGATCGATGCACTGGAATCAGAAATCTGTACCAGACACCAGCGCTCACCTTCGACGCTGAGCGGTGTCAGAGTGATGGACTGATGCAGACGCTTTTTCTCTCCGGCTTCATCGGCTTGCTCGAACAAGGCCAGCGGGAAACGGTGCAGGGCGTTTGATAACACGACCGGTAAGCCGTAATTCAGCGTGTTGCCGAGTGCAGTTAGAAAAGCACGCGTCGGTGCGTCTTCAAATGCTGCATTGATATGCAGTCCTTGCGCTTCGTCGGCACTGATGCCGCTGTGTTTTTCAACCCAGCCATTCCAGAGCACAACGTGTTGTTTTGCATTAACGACGATCAAACCCAAATTGATGGTCTTTAAAATTTCCACTGTTGCTGAGGGCGACAGCGGTAATACATCCGACATCAAATTTCTCCCAGATATCGTTCTATCTGAATGATCAGACTTTCAAGGGAAGTTGAACTTAACAAAAAGATCAAGTGGCCCTCGGAACGGCGTTTTTCGATCGCCAGATCAATGTGCAACAGTAAGACGTAAGGCTGTTTTTCGTCATCACTGACACGCCGGAATATTTCTTCGGTGGTGGCGACGGTATAGTCAGGCAGTGAGCAGTCGAGCGGGATGTTGAGCATATCCGCCATGGCAGACAGGCAGGCATTCAGGATGATGTTGCCGAGTTCGCACATTGCTTCCTGCTCAAATTCGGCAAGGTCTTCCAGACTGATCTGCGAGCCCATCATGTCGCGCACGATTTCGAGCGCATGTTCTTCTGTGAATAACAACAAGGCTTCAGCCTGAAATGAGCCGCTGAAGGTCTGGTGCACAGTGCCAAAACGGTTGCTTTCGAGCGAGATGGCAGATAAATCCAGATCAGAAGATTTGCGGATTTCTACCGAAGGAACAGACAGCAGAACTTCGTCACCAACGATTTCAGACAGGCTGGCCGCTGCTCTGCCGGCGCCGACATTGAAGACTTCGCTTAATGCGTCGAGATGAAGTTCGCTCAGAGTGTTCATTATTCGCTCATGAAGTGATGGACAACGATCGCAATGGATTTTTCTGTGACTGGTTTTGCTACAAAAATAGCGCCGAGTGCATGCGCCCGTGTTTGCATGGTGTCTTGTACGTTTGCTGAGAAAATGGCGATACGCATGTGTGGATGGGCTTGCAATATCTGTTCTGCTGCATCGGTTCCCAGCATGCCTGGCATATTGATGTCCATGGTACAGAAATCCGGCGCATGTTGCTCTACCATTTTGATCGCTTCCTCGCCTGACGCTGCTTCAATAAATTCCCAGTCAGGCTGAACTGCTTTCACGTGGGCGCGGATAACCATGCGCGAGACTTTACTATCATCAACAATAAGTAATTTTTTCATATTTCACCGTTGCAATTCGGCAGTGAGGGGGATATCGGAAATTGGGGCTCATTTTACCTTACAGACTGATGATTTTCATCGCCTGATTTGTCGTTAATTTGTAGTTGCTTTAATTTTCGCCAAAGCGTTGTCCTGCTGATGCCAAGATGGGCGGCAACGGCGTCCCGCTGATAACCGAAACGCTGCATGATTTCTTCCAGTGTTTCCTGGTTGGCAGCCCGCATACCTGGTAACTGGTCATTTTGGCCAGAGGGCAGATGGATGGCTTTTGTCGTTTCGTTCGTCGTGATTCTGTCTGATAATTCCGGCAAGATTTTGCTGACAAACGCCGGACTCAGCGCCTGCAAGGGTTCTGCGGCGAGAAATAGTGCCAGTCTTTCCATCATGTTGCGCATTTCTCTCACATTGCCGGGCCATGGGTAAGTTTCAAATAAGCTGGTGCAACTGCTGATTTCCGCATGCAGATTCGGATGAGGGCGGGCGCCCATCGCCGCCAGTGCATGTTTCAGACTCCATTCGGCCAGCGGCATGATGTCGGCGTGTCGCTCGCGCAGCGGTGGCAATTGCAGACGCAACACCGCAAGCCGGTAAAACAGGTCTGAGCGGAATTTTCCTTCTCTGATTCTGGCTTCCAGATCGCAATGCGTGGCGCTGATGATGCGCACATCAACCGCGACCGGCCGTACGCCGCCGACCCTGACGATTTCGCGCTCTTCCAGAACGCGCAGCAGACGGGTTTGCAGGTTCAGCGGCATTTCGCCGATTTCATCCAGAAATAAGGTGCCGCGATTGGCGGCTTCGAATAAGCCCGCATGACCGCCACGGCGCGCACCGGTGAATGCGCCTTCGTCATAGCCGAATAATTCCGATTCCAGCAGCGATTCCGCAATCGCACCGCAATTGACAGCCACAAAAGGCTGCCGCGCCCGTGAGCTTTCACTATGAATGGCTTGTGCCGCCAGTTCTTTACCGGTGCCGGTTTCACCCTGCAGTAACACCGTGGCGGGGGAACGCGCAAACAAGGTAATCGCGCGACGGGTATTTTCCATGATTGCTGACTCACCGCGCAGGTCATTGATCCCGTGCTTGGTGCGTAAGGCGTCTGCGGCCGGATGATGGCGACCGCGTTGTGATTCCAGGCGTGTCAGCCGGGCGATTTCGAGCGCGTCATCAAATGCCTGACGAATTGAGGTGGCGGAGTACATAAAAATACCGGTCAGACCCGCCTCGACGGCCAGATCGGTAATCAGCCCGGCACCGACGATCGCCTGAATACCACTGGCCTTGAGTTCGCTGATTTGTGCTCTGGCGTCTTCTTCAGTCACGTAGGTGCGCTGTTCTATTTTGAAACCAAAAGTATTTTTAAAATCAGCCAGTTCGGGCATGGTTTCCTGATAGGTGATCAGACCAATTTCCTTGGATACTTTGCGGGCCCGCGCCAGCGCCTGCATGACGTCAAAGCCGCTGGCCTTGGCGGTGACGACAGGAATCGGCAGGCGGCTTTTCAGATACGCGGCATTCGAGCCAGCCGCAACGACCGCGTCGCAGCGCTCGGTTTGCAGGCGTTCACGGATGTGCTGCACCGCTTCCTCAAAACCCATATTGAGCGGAACGATATCGGCATTCGCATCGTATTCCACCATGATGTCGCGGAACATATCGAATAGGCGGGAAATCGATACCGTCCAGATCACGGGTTTGTCTTGTGTTTCGCGCGACGGCAATGGCGGTTGTTTCATATTTGTTTCAATCCTGAAAAACGTGTTTCATTTTTCGTTTGATGAAACATCATTATGAAACATTTTATGCTTAATGTGCAATTGATTATTCTTAATCTGCGCTGTTTAAGTCCTTGATTTTTAACATTCCCGGTCTAAGCTGTTGCGATGCCGGCTGGTGCTGGCATGTTGATTGCAATAGACGCTGGCAACTTCATTAACCTGAAAGACATCAACGATATGAGCAACTACTCCGCAGGTGCCGCCTTCCGTAAGGCGATGCAAGAAGAATCCCCGTTACAAGTGGTCGGCGCGATCAACGCGAACCACGCTTTGCTGGCCAAGCGCGCTGGCTTCAAGGCTATTTATCTGTCCGGTGGCGGTGTTGCTGCCGGTTCTCTGGGTTTGCCTGATCTGGGTATTTCCAATCTGGATGACGTGCTGACGGATGTACGCCGTATTACTGACGTGTGCGACCTGCCTTTGCTGGTGGATGTGGATACCGGTTTCGGTTCATCTGCGTTCAACGTGGCACGGACCGTGAAATCGATGATCAAATTCGGCGCTGCGGCGATGCATATTGAAGATCAGGTCGGCGCCAAGCGTTGCGGCCATCGTCCGAACAAAGAAATCGTCACCAAGCAGGAAATGGTTGATCGTATCAAAGCGGCAGTCGATGCGCGTACAGATGAAAATTTCGTGATTATGGCGCGTACCGATGCGCTCGCCGTCGAAGGTCTGGAAGCCGCGATTGATCGCGCTCAGGCTTGTGTTGAAGCCGGTGCTGACATGATTTTCCCGGAAGCGATCACTGAACTGGCGATGTACAAACAATTCGCTAACGCGGTCAAAGTACCTATCCTGGCAAACATCACCGAGTTCGGTGCGACACCGTTGTATACCGTCGAAGAACTGGCCGCAGTGGATGTCGGTCTGGTGTTGTATCCATTGTCTGCATTCCGCGCGATGAACAAAGCGGCTGAGAATGTGTACACCGCGATTCGTCGCGACGGCTCGCAAAAGAACGTGGTCGATACCATGCAGACGCGGATGGAATTGTACGAACGCATCAACTATCACGATTTCGAGCAAAAACTGGATGCCTTGTTTGCGCAGCAAAAGAACAAATAATTCCTTATTTTTTACCGGATTCCATTCATTTTAAAACCGTATAAAAACACATACTCCCCCTGTTTTTTTAAATAATCGCCTTATCCTCAGCAGATTCATTGGGCGTTAAAAAATACTGGGGGGAGTATCTAATTATCTCAGGAGAGCACCATGACCGAAGCAGTTCCTTTCAAACCAAAGAAATCCGTTGCCTTGTCTGGCGTGACTGCGGGTAATACCGCTTTGTGTACCGTGGGTAAAACCGGTAACGACCTGCATTACCGTGGTTACGATATTCTCGACGTGGCCGATGCCTGCGAGTTTGAAGAAATCGCCCATTTGCTGGTGCACGGCAAGTTGCCGACGGTCGCCGAATTGCATGCCTACAAAGCGAAGCTGAAAGCATTGCGCGGCTTGCCTGCGAATGTCAAAGCAGCGCTCGAATGGCTGCCAGCATCGTCGCATCCTATGGATGTGATGCGTACCGGTGTTTCCGCACTGGGTTGCGTTTTGCCGGAAAAAGATGACCACAACACACCGGGCGCACGCGATATCGCTGATCGCCTGATGGCGTCGCTGGGTTCCATGCTGCTGTACTGGTACCACTACAGCCACAACGGCAAACGCATAGAAACCGAAACTGACGACGAATCCATCGGCGGCCACTTCCTGCACTTGTTGCATGGCCAAAAGCCAAGCAAGCTGTGGGAGAAAGCGATGCATACCTCACTGATTCTGTATGCAGAACATGAATTCAATGCATCGACATTTACCGGTCGTGTCATCGCCGGTACGGGTTCCGATATGTATTCTGCGATCACCGGCGCAATCGGCGCCTTGCGTGGCCCTAAGCATGGCGGCGCGAATGAAGTCGCGTTTGAAATCCAGAAGCGCTATGACAATCCGGATGAAGCAGAAGCCGATATCAAAAAACGCGTTGAAAATAAAGAAGTCGTGATCGGCTTTGGTCACCCTGTCTACACGATCTCTGATCCACGTAATAAAGTGATCAAAGAAGTCGCGCGCAATCTGTCGAAAGATGCGGGCGCGATGAAGATGTACGACATCGCTGAACGTCTGGAAACAGTGATGTGGGACATCAAAAAAATGTTCCCGAATCTGGACTGGTTCTCTGCTGTGTCGTATCACATGATGGGCGTGCCAACAGCGATGTTCACACCATTGTTCGTGATCGCCCGCACATCCGGCTGGGCGGCACACATCATAGAACAGCGTATCGATAACAAGATCATTCGTCCTAGCGCAAATTATGTCGGTCCTGAAGACCTGAAATTTGTGCCGATCAAGAGCCGCAAATAATCTGTCATTTGTCTGAGGCGCTGACGCTGCTTACTTATGTGTAAGCAGCGTCAGTGCAGAAAAGAGGGCAAAGGCGTAGCAAGAGATTGCCACGCGTTTCGCTCCCGGAACATCCATTATTCCTGAATAAGCCATGAACACTGCAAACCGCAAACCACTCCCCGGCACCCAACTGGATTTTTTCGACGCCCGTGCGGCAGTCGATGCGATTCAACCTGGCGCCTACGACAAACTGCCTTACACCTCGCGCGTACTGGCTGAAAATCTGGTGCGTCGTTGCGATCCAGCGACGCTGACTGAATCGCTGAAGCAATTCATCGAACGCAAACGCGAACTCGATTTTCCGTGGTTTCCGGCGCGTGTGGTCTGTCACGATATTCTGGGACAAACCGCGCTGGTCGATCTGGCCGGTTTGCGTGATGCGATTGCAGAGCAGGGCGGTGATCCGGCGCAAGTCAATCCGGTCGTGCCGGTGCAACTGATCGTCGATCACTCGCTGGCAGTGGAATGCGGTGGTTTTGATCCTGACGCGTTCGCCAAAAACCGCGCGATAGAAGACCGTCGTAATGAAGATCGCTTTGACTTCATTAACTGGACCAAAAAAGCCTTCAAAAATGTCGACGTGATTCCGCCGGGTAATGGCATCATGCATCAGATTAATCTGGAACGGATGTCGCCCGTGATTCATGCTAAAGATGGCGTGGCGTTTCCTGATACGCTGGTTGGTACCGACAGCCACACGCCACACGTCGATGCGCTCGGTGTAATCGCGATCGGTGTCGGCGGTCTGGAAGCAGAAAACGTCATGCTGGGTCGCGCATCGTGGATGCGTCTGCCGGACATCATCGGCGTAGAACTCACTGGTCGTCCGCAGCCAGGCATCACTGCAACTGACGTGGTGCTGGCATTGACCGAATTCCTGCGCAAGCAAAAAGTGGTGGGTGCCTACCTTGAGTTTTACGGCGCTGGCGCTGCTGCGTTGACGCTTGGTGACCGCGCGACGATTTCGAATATGGCACCGGAATATGGTGCGACAGCGGCAATGTTCGCGATCGATCAGCAAACCATCGATTACCTGAAACTGACTGGCCGCAGCGATGAACAGGTCAAACTGGTCGAGACTTATGCGAAAGCCGCCGGTCTGTGGGCAGACAGTCTGATCAATGCTGAGTACGAACGTGTATTGACATTCGATTTGTCCAGTGTCGTGCGCAATATGGCTGGTCCATCGAATCCGCATGCACGTGTTGCAACCAGCGATCTGGCCGCTAAAGGCATCGCTGCCAAATGGGATGATGTGCCAGGGCAAATGCCGGATGGCGCTGTGATTATTGCAGCCATTACCAGCTGCACCAACACCAGCAATCCGCGTAATGTGATTGCCGCAGCACTGCTGGCACGTAACGCTAACCGACTCGGGCTGACCCGCAAACCGTGGGTGAAATCCTCACTGGCGCCAGGCTCCAAAGCTGTTACGTTGTATCTGGAAGAAGCCGGTTTGATGGACGATCTGGAAAAGCTGGGCTTCGGCGTGGTTGCCTATGCCTGCACGTCTTGCAATGGCATGTCCGGCGCGCTTGATCCTGTGATTCAGCAAGAAATTATTGATCGCGATTTATACGCGACAGCCGTGTTATCGGGTAACCGTAATTTCGACGGACGTATCCATCCGTATGCAAAACAAGCATTCCTCGCATCGCCACCGCTGGTCGTTGCGTATGCGATTGCCGGGACGATACGTTTTGATATTGAGAAGGATGTACTGACCGTCGTCGATGGCAAAGAAATCCGTCTGAAAGATATCTGGCCTACCGATGAAGAAATTGATGCGATCGTGAAATCCAGCGTCAAGCCTGAAATGTTCCATCAGGTGTATGAACCTATGTTTGCGATTCAGGCCGACAACGGTGAGAAAGTCAGCCCGCTGTATGACTGGCGTCCGCAAACGACGTATATCCGCCGTCCACCATACTGGGAAGGCGCGCTTGCTGCACCACGTACGATGACGGGCATGCGTCCTTTGGCGGTATTGGGCGACAACATCACCACCGATCATTTGTCACCATCGAATGCGATCATGCTCGACAGTGCGGCGGGTGCTTACCTCGCAAAAATGGGCTTGCCGGAAGAAGATTTCAATTCCTACGCAACCCATCGCGGCGATCATCTGACAGCGCAGCGCGCGACCTTTGCGAATCCGACATTGAAAAATGAAATGGTACAGGTCGATGGCAAAGTGAAAGCAGGTTCGCTGGCTCGCATAGAGCCGGAAGGTAAAGTGACCCGCATGTGGGAAGCGATTGAAACCTATATGGAGCGCAAGCAGCCATTGATCATTATCGCCGGTGCGGATTACGGTCAGGGTTCATCGCGTGACTGGGCAGCCAAAGGTGTACGTCTGGCGGGTGTGGAAGCGATTGTGGCTGAAGGTTTCGAACGTATCCATCGTACGAATCTGGTCGGTATGGGCGTATTGCCTCTCGAATTCAAACCGGGCGTGAACCGCCTGACGCTGAATATCGACGGTAGCGAAACTTTTGATGTCGTGGGTCAACGCACTCCACGCGCCACGCTGACGCTGATCATTCATCGTAAAAACGGTGAACGCGTCGAAGTGCCTGTCACTTGCCGTTTGGATACCGCAGAAGAAGTCTCTATTTATGAGGCCGGTGGCGTGTTGCAGCGCTTTGCGCAAGACTTTTTGGAATCGACGAAGAAAGTGTAATTGATGAAATAAGCCCTTCTCCCGCAAGCGGGAGGGGGAGCCTAAAACCAAGTACAGAAGGAAATGATGAATCATCCAGCCCAAATTAAAATCCCCGCGACGTATATCCGTGGTGGCACCAGCAAAGGCGTGTTTTTCCGTTTGCAGGATTTGCCGCAGGCGGCGCAAGTGCCCGGTGCTGCGCGTGACGCGATTCTGTTGCGCGTGATCGGTAGCCCCGATCCTTACGGCAAACAAATCGACGGTATGGGCGGTGCGACATCCAGCACCAGCAAGACCGTGATTCTGTCGAAAAGCACGAGAGCTGATCACGATGTCGATTACCTGTTCGGTCAGGTGTCGATAGATAAGGCTTTTGTTGACTGGAGCGGTAATTGCGGCAATCTGTCAGCAGCGGTCGGTTCATTCGCGATCAGCGCCGGTCTGGTGGATGTGAGTCGTGTTCCGCAAAACGGCGTTGCCGTAGTACGCATCTGGCAGGCGAATATCAGCAAAACTATCATCGCCCATGTGCCGATCACGAATGGCGAAGTGCAGGAAACCGGTGATTTTGAACTCGACGGCGTAACTTTTCCTGCCGCTGAAGTGCAGCTCGAATTCATGGATCCGGCTGCAGATGAAGAAGGCGCTGGCGGTTCCATGTTCCCGACTGGAAATCTGGTCGATGATCTGGACGTGCCTGGTATCGGTACGCTCAAAGCGACGATGATCAATGCCGGTATTCCGACGATTTTTGTGAATGCCGAAGCGATAGGCTACACGGGAACTGAGTTACAAGACGCGATCAATAGTGACGCTGCTGCACTCGCTAAGTTCGAGACTATCCGTGCTTACGGTGCAGTCCGCATGGGCTTGATCAAGCATATTGACGAAGCGGCTCAACGCCAGCATACGCCTAAGGTAGCTTTCGTTGCTCAGCCGCAGTCGTATGTGTCGTCGAGTGGTAAGCAAGTCAATGCAGCAGAGATTGATCTGCTGGTGCGCGCTTTGTCTATGGGCAAGTTGCACCACGCGATGATGGGAACAGCAGCGGTTGCGATCGGCACAGCAGCGGCGATTCCCGGCACATTGGTGAATTTGGCTGCCGGTGGCGGCGAACGCACTGCGGTGCGCTTCGGACATCCATCCGGCACCTTGCGGGTCGGTGCGGAAGCAACGCAGGTGAATGGTGAATGGACAGTCAAAAAAGCCATCATGAGCCGTAGTGCACGCGTGCTGATGGAAGGCTGGGTTCGTATTCCTGGCGATACGTTCTGATTTTACACATCATCATATGTCAACTGACCGCACAATCCGCTTCGTCATGACGACGACTCTCTTGTTGAAAGAGTGTCGTCGTGCGGTGTTGCGGTTGGTTTCTTCCTACCTGAGGTCTTATCAACCATGGCTGGCAGGTACGCTGGAAAGATCCTGCAAATGCTCACATTCGCATCGCATATCAAACACAGAAACAACGCAGAACAATCAGACGCGACCCGTTAAACGGTCGCGTTTTTTCTTGGTCGCTTACATAAAACTTACAGGTTCATTCGCATTTCGCTGACCCGGAATGCAGCACAATAAAAAACAGGAGAGAGTATGTCTTACGCAGCGTTTTATCAGCAATCGATACAAAATCCAGAATCATTCTGGGATGATCAGGCCAAATTGATCGACTGGCACAAACCTTACCAACAGGTGCTTGATCACAGCCAGCCGCCATTTGCCAAATGGTTTGTCGGCGGTGAAACGAATCTTTGCTATAACGCGGTTGATCGCTGGGTTGCAACGCAGCCGGATAAAGCGGCACTGATTGCGATTTCTACCGAAACCAATACGGAGAAAGTGTATAGCTTTGCTGAGTTGCATCAGGAAGTGCAACGTATGGCGGCCATTATGTTGTCGCTGGGCGTTCAGCGCGGTGACCGTGTTCTGATTTATATGCCGATGATTGCCGAGGCCGCGTTTGCGATGCTGGCCTGTGCCCGCATCGGTGCCGTGCATTCAGTGGTGTTCGGTGGCTTTGCCTCGAAAAGCCTTGCTACCCGTATTGACGATGCCAAGCCGGTACTAGTTGTATCGGCAGATGCCGGTATGCGCGGTGGCAAGGCCGTTCCATATAAGCCGTTGTTGAATGATGCGATTGAGTTAGCAGAACATAAGCCAGCGCATGTGTTGATTGTGAATCGCGGTCTTGATGCAATGACGCTGGTTGCGGGACGCGATGTCGATTACGCGGCATTGCGTGCACAACATATGCAGACACCGGTGCCGGTAACTTGGCTGGAATCAAACGAGATGTCGTATGTGCTGTATACATCGGGAACGACTGGAAAACCGAAAGGCGTGCAGCGCGATGTCGGTGGTTATGCGGTGGCGCTGGCTGCGTCGATGAAGCATATCTATTGCGGCAATGCCGGTGAAACCTACTTTGCGACATCCGATATCGGCTGGGTAGTCGGACATTCTTACATCGTCTATGGCCCGCTTATCGCAGGCATGGCGACGATTATGTACGAAGGTACACCGATTCGTCCTGACGCGGGTATCTGGTGGAGCATCGTTGAAAAATACAAAGTCACGCGCATGTTTTCTGCACCGACGGCAATTCGTGTGCTGAAAAAACATCCGCCTGAACTGATGAAGAAATATGATTTATCTTCATTGAAGGCTTTGTATCTGGCGGGTGAGCCGCTGGATGAAACAACTTCAAGCTGGATTGCGACCGAGCTAGGCGTGCCGATTATCGATAATTACTGGCAGACAGAAACCGGCTGGCCGATTTTGTCGGTTGCCCGCGCTATTGAAAATACGCCGACACGGTTGGGCAGCCCCGGTGTCGCGATGTATGGTTACAACGTTCAGATCATTAATGAAATGACGGGCGCTGAATGCGGCCCGAATGAAAAAGGTGTTGTTGCGATTCGCGGCCCTTTGCCGCCGGGTTGTATGCAAACGGTGTATGGCGATGACCAGCGTTTCGTCAGTACCTATTGGGCAAATTTTGCGCATGAGCAGTTGTATTCAACTTTTGACTGGGGCATTAAAGACGAAGATGGTTATTACTTCATTCTCGGACGTACTGATGATGTGATTAATGTCGCTGGTCATCGTCTTGGTACACGAGAAATCGAAGAGAGTATTTCCAGTCATCCGCAGATTTCTGAAGTTGCTGTGGTCGGCATCGAAGATAAACTCAAAGGGCAGGTTGCTGTCGCCTTCGCGACACTGAAGCATCCTGATGCCGCGACGACGCCAGAGCAAAAGCATGCATTGGAAGCGGAAGTGATGGCTGTTGTAGATAAGCAACTTGGTGCGGTTGCCAGACCATCCCGTGTGTATTTTGTCGGGATGTTGCCTAAAACCCGTTCGGGTAAATTACTGCGTCGCTCAATACAGGCGATTTGCGAGGGCAGGGATGCGGGTGACCTGACAACCATTGAAGATCCTCATTCATTAGCACAAATCAAGGATGTGGTTGGTCAGAAGATGTAGTCAGATGTTCTCAGCATAAAAAGAGGTGGATATGCATAGACCGCATATCCACCTCTTTTTTACTGTTGTTGTTTTACACCAGCAAGGCCGATGTCAGGCTGCTGACTTCTTCGTCAGACTCTTCCAGTATGCTGTTGAGCGTGCCGTCGCCGACAACAAAATCGATTTCAGATGCGAATTGTTCTGCTTCCGCATAAGAATTGTAGTCAAAAGGTGATTTTGTTCTGGCCAGCTCATTCGCCAGTAAGATGGTATCGCCCAGCGTTTCTGGCGGCATTGCGCGCAAGCCAAACCACAGCGCCTCCAGCGCTTCGACTACGGTTGGTGGTAGTTGCAGAGTCTGGATGACAGCACGACCAATAATCGCTTCGCTTGAATCACCTTCGTCCTCATCCAGCGGATCTTCAGACACCGATTTTTCGCTTGTTTCTATGATGGGATATTCGATTTCGAGTAAAGATGGGAATTCTTCGGCACGTGATAACAGATAGAAATTACCGACTTCATGCACGATGCCAGCGAACATTGCCGTCTCTGGATCAACTTTTGTGATTTTGCGTGCAATGACCCGCGACAGGGCGGCAACTTGCGCCGAATGTTCCCACAACGTGCTGACCATGCCCTGAATACGTCTGTCTTTGCTGCTTCCGGCTAACTGCCGGACTACAATCGACGCCACTATTGCGTTCAGGGTGGCAAACCCAACACGGTTGATCGCTGCTTTCACGTTGTTGACGACATTGCCCCTGCTATACGCTGCAGAGTTTGCCGTTGCCACCACGCGTGCCGCCAGCAGCGGCTCATTCAGTACCAGTCTAGCAGCAAGATCTGCTGAACATTCGGGGTCTTTGATCGCTTGTTGAATTTTTACGGATGCCGCGATATTCGTAGGGAATACCAGGTCGCCGTTGTTGGCTTGTTCAACAATGTATTTAAGCGCTGTGGATCTGTTCATCGCAGAGGTCATGTTGGTTAAACGTCGCTGATGTTTCCGGTTTGCGTTTGCCTGCTACACCACCGGAGAAAGAAAACTCGATTTAAAACTCGATTTACTGCTTCTGTCACCGTTGCTGTGGCTCAGCCCCAAATACCATTCATTACATTGTAAGTGTTAATTTTAACAATGAAGTTATGAGGCAATGAATATCATTGCCTCATTCTGCTCGACTTGACACTGAAGGTCAATCAAGCTTCTGTAAAAATACGTAAATGTTTCTTCGTTTATTTCATTTGCTTCTGATCATTGATCCACTTCAATACCTTTGTTTCAAGCAAGGATAATGGCAGCGTCCCGTCGCTCAACACGACATTGTGGAAACGTCGCAAATCAAAACGATCGCCCAGTGCTGCCTGAGCTTTCTGGCGTAACTCCATGATTTTGAGTGAACCTATCTTATATCCTAATGCCTGACCTGGCCACGCCATATAGCGTTCTATACATTGGCGTGAAACGGCCTCACTGTATCCCAGTGTCTGTTGCAGATATTGGATTCCCTGTTCGCGGGTCCAGCCTTTGGCGTGCATGCCGGTATCGACAACCAGTCTGGTCGCGCGCAGCATTTCATCACTCAGGTGACCGTAATAGGCGGCAGGATCATTTTCAAATAAGCCCATTTCACGCCCCAGGGTCTCTGCATAAAGCGCCCAGCCTTCTGTGTAGGCATTATTACCACCGACCTTGCGGAATTTCGGTACATCTAACTCTTGTAAGGTCGCCAGATGAAAATGATGTCCCGGTTGCCCTTCGTGCAGGAATAAGGTTTTCATTCCTGTGGTGGCGTAATCCTCCGGCTTATTTATAACCGCCCAGAATACGCCTGGACGAGAGCCATCAATGGCTGGTGCCGTGTAGTGATCGGATGCTGTTGCGCGGCTGATTTCTGGTTCAGGGCGAATTTCCAATGCAGCTTTTGGCGTTTTCTCAAAGAATTCCGGCAGCTTTTGTCTGACAATGCCATCAATCGCAATATAAGCGTCGAGCACTTCTTTTTCGGTTTTGAATGGGCGGTAGCTTGTTTGCGCTTCCATCCATTCAGGCAGGGATTCAGGTGTGCCCTGATAACCGAGTTTTGGCCCAAGTATTGCGTATTCACGCTGAATGCGGGCGACTTCTTTAAGGCCGGTCGCATGAATTTGTTCTGGTGTCAGGTGCGTTGTCGTCTGATCCTCAACCCATGCCTGATACCACTGTGCGCCACCCGGCAATGCACTCCATCCTGTGCTGTCGCGGCTTGCAGGTAGATACTCGTCTTTCAGAAATTGATTAAAGCGGCGTAGTGCTGGTAATACTTGTTTTTGTATCGCGGATTGATAGTCTTTACTCAGACGCAGTTTGTCTGCTTCGGTGAATTCAGCCGGAAAATTTTTAACCGGAAGATAGTACGGATGTTCGGTTGCCTGTTCCGTTACCAGTTGCGCGAACTGAGGCAACATTGAAATCACCAGTGCTTTTGGCAGCACGATCTTACGACGCATTCCTTCGCGCATATTGGTACTCGCCTGTTGCAACCATTCTGGTAATTGCCGGATCCGCTTCAGATAATTGTCGTATTGGGGAACGGTCTTCAACAATTGCGCACTTTGTCCACTGGCGAAATGTGCCAGCGTCAGCGGCACGTTGTCCATTTGATTTACTGGCATGAGCCTGTCGTCAAATTTCGACATGCGAATTGCGGCTGCGATTTCAAATTGCAGGCAATCATAAGTGACCTGGTCTGGTGTGCTCAGTGCATTGCGCCGGATAGCCGACAGTGCTTTTGATATCTGGCTTAACTGGGCTATTTGTTTTGCCTTGATTGCCGGATTTAATGTCTGCGGCAATTTGTCGTCGTAGCGGCTGTCGCCGTTATAGGTCGCGGCTATCGGTTCAAATTTAGCCTGGATTTCGTAATAACGCTCTGCCAGTGCCGCCAGTTTTTTTGCTGCCGTGACGGAATGCTTGGCGTGCGTTGGCGCTGTTGCCGAAGATGGCAGATCCTGTGCGTACGTTAAAGATATTTCGCTACCCAGGCAGCTGATGCTGAGAGCGAGCACTGTTAAAGAGATTGAACGACGTAACATGTGATGATGTCCTGAAAAATAGTATATGCCAGCGCTTTCAGTAAGTAGTAAGTGGTGTTTCAACTGGCGAGTCTGCCCGCTATTTTATGTCAGCACTTGAATTTGTTCCGAGTAATTTATTGTCATCACCGTGCTGACTTATTTCTCTGAAACTTCTTCAGGTAAAATCAGGCTTAACCGAATTACCTCAGGAATGTTGATGAAGCTTGCTACTCTTAAAGATGGATCGCGTGACGGGCAATTAGTGGTCGTGGCCAGGGATTTGAAAACAGCCTGTATTGCGGACGGTATTGCGCCAACATTGCAGCGTGCGCTGGACGATTGGAATTTCATTGCTCCCCAACTCGGTGAGTTGTATGACAGATTAAACGCTGGCAGAGCGGTGAATAGTTTTGAGTTTGAGCCGCAGAATTGCATGGCTCCGTTGCCGCGCGCTTTTCAATGGGCGGATGGTTCATCGTATGTGAATCACGTTGAGTTGGTGCGCAAAGCCCGAAACGCTGAAATGCCGGATAGTTTTTGGCATGATCCTTTGATGTATCAGGGCGGCAGTGATGATTTTATCGGGCCTTGCGACGACATCGTTACGCGCTCAGCGGAATGGGGAATTGATTTTGAAAGTGAAATCGCGGTCATTACTGGCGACGTACCAATGGGCGTGAAAGTGCAGCATGCAGGGGAAGCGATACGCTTACTGATGCTGGTGAACGACGTCTCGCTGCGGAATCTGATTCCGGCTGAACTGGCAAAAGGATTCGGTTTTTTGCAGTCTAAGCCCGCGACCAGTTTTTCTCCGGTAGCGGTAACGTCTGATGAATTGGGCGATGCGTGGAAGGATGGGAAAGTCCATCTGCCGCTGCGTTCCAGCTGGAACGGCAATCTTGTCGGGCAGCCGAATGCAGGCGTGGATATGGTGTTTTCTTTCCCGCAATTGATTACCCATTTGTGTAAAACACGGAATGTGCGAGCCGGTTCCATCGTCGGTTCGGGAACTGTATCGAATAAGGATGCGGCTAAGGGATATAGCTGTATCGCTGAAAAACGTGCACTGGAGATGATCGCAACCGGTGAGCCCCTGACGCCATTCATGCAATATGGCGACAGCATTAAAATCGAAATGCTGGATAAGAATGGAAAATCAATTTTTGGTGCGATTGATCAAAGTGTTGTTGAGGCGGACGGAGTCTGATATACCGCGTGTTTATTGAGTAAGAACTGCGTGGTCAGTAAACTTGCGCCATCTGTTTTAATACACTTTCTCGAATAAAAAAACAGCGATGCTAGACGGCATCGCTGTTTTTCATTATTGCCTGCCCAGCTGAAAGAAAATATTTCTTGCGCCATTCTGCCCGAAAGCAAAGCCAAGGTAGATAGGGCCGATAAAGCTGTTAAATCCGGCAAACAGACTCATGCTTTTACGTAAAGAGGCAGCTGTTATTTCTTTGCTGGTGTTCCAGGTATTGCCAGCTTCTAATGATGTGCCGAGGAACAGGCTTTGTCCCGCCATTTCAAAATTCACAGCCCGTAATAAATAAGTGGCGCTGCCATACAGCATATAGTTGCCGCTGAACTGGTCAGGCTGATAGGCGGAAAGCTTTTGAAAACCGCCGAGCATAGAACCTATTCCCCGGATTTGCGCATCGTTCTGAAATAAACCCGCTGCGCTGAGCTTCAGATTGACGCTATGGTTGTTGACGCTCTTGGCCCATATCGCATTCAGGTTCAGTTCCTGGTAAGTTTTCTTAGGACTGTTTAAACCAACAAACAGGCTACTGTCGAATTTGTAGCCTTCACGTGGAAAACTGGGGTCGCTGAGCTGATCGATGATGACGCTGGTTTTGATGCCTACCTGCTGTAAGTCGGCGCTGGGTAGGCTGCCATTTGACTGACTACCATCCAGATTATTGATAAGTAAGCCGCCGAGCTTAGGACGAACGCTGTAACTATTAAAATTTACGCCGACCCGGGCTTCGCCCAGAACGCTTTGTTCGCCGATACGGAAGGCGAGATCAACGCCAGCCTTTTCCGATCGCAAAGTGTATTCTGCGAGTCTGACATTGTCTTTATAGTAGTTCAGCGTATTTTCGTTGTAGGCAAGATAGGGAGAGACATACATGCCCTCACGTTCAAAAAGAGGCTGACGCAATTCCGTGCGCAAGTTGATCATGTTGCCGAATTCGATATCGTTTCGCCATTCAAGACCACCTGCGGTCAGCCAAGGGCGGCGATGGCCTACTTGCAGTCTGTATCCGCCTGCGCCTTCAAAACCGCTGGAGAGGCTCAGGCCGAAACGCAGGAAGTGTGGCCCCCAGTTTCGTCCGGTAGCATTAATACGTATGCCATATTCGTCGCCACGCTGAACGAGTTCGTGGTTGATGCTGTCAAATTCACGCGCATTATTCAGAATGGCGAGCTTGCGATTGATTTCTTCAGCGTCGTACATTGTGCCGACTTTAATCGATAACTGACGCCGGATGTCGCTCTCAGGGATCGCACCGTTGGTTTCAATGTCAACAAAGCCTATACGTAGCGGGGGTAGTTGTGGGTTCAAACGCAGTTGCTGGGTAGCTGTATGCAGATGATCTGGCAACTGTAATGCGACAAGTTTGGCGGCGATATTCTGTGTTGCTTTCTCACCGATGGCCGTGGCTTCTTTTGAACGGTCAAAATCCATGAAGCCGATATTACCCAACTGAGGTTCAATCAGAACGTCTTCCGGGCGGAGCAGGCCTTTTTGCACGTTGACATTTTGTTCGGTCAGGATATTCACCATCTGCTGGCTGACATTGAACAAGGTTTGTAGCTGATCTCTTGGCATTAATGGTGTGCCGATATTCACTGCGATGATGATATCTGCACCCATGTCGCGTGCAATATCGACTGGCAGATTGCGCACCAGACCGCCGTCGGATAATAATTTTCCGTCTATTTCTATCGGTGCAAAGACGCCAGGCGCAGCCATGCTGGCGCGCACCGCTTTGTGCAATGAGCCTTTGTTGAAGACGATCATTTTTCCGGTTTCGAGATCGGTTGCAACCGCTCTGAATGGAATTGGCAGGCTATCAAAGTTGATATCGGGTGGCAGGTGGGCGGTCCAGTTTTGCAACAGCTCCTGAAACTGACTGGCTTGCACAACACCTGCAGGCAACTTGACACCATTCGCACTCAGCCCCAGGGTGGCGCCCAGTGGATATTGCTCGTCTTCTTCTCGGACGGACTGTGGCAGAAGGCGGCGATCAACCCGGTCGAGCGCGATATCATTGAGTTTCAGGCTTGCCAGTCTTTTTTCTATTTCTGTGGCAGGCAGGCCTGCCGCATACAGACCACCGACAACCGCACCCATGCTGGTTCCTGCAATGCAGTCTATGGGAATATGCATTGCTTCCAGTTGTTTTAACACGCCGATATGCGCAAAACCACGGGCACCGCCACCGGATAATACCAGGCATATTTTAGGTGCTTTGGTTTGCAGATGCTGCACGGTAGTGCTTTCTGCGCGTGCATCATGCATACTTAAAATGAGGTTTGCCCACGAAAGTAAACTGATAAAAAGCAGTTTCCAACAAAATGAAAGTCGATTGAGCATGGAATTCTTGTCTTGGTCTCTATATACTGCTGGAAGTATATCAACTTAGCTTTTTTAAATTTAAAAGCATAAGCCAACTATTTAGCGCTCCCCATGAACTTACATCAATTACGTTTTGTACGAGAAGCCGTCAGGCAGAATTTTAATCTGACTGAGGCGGCGAAAGCTTTATTTACTTCGCAACCAGGTGTTTCAAAGGCAATTATCGAGTTGGAAGAAGAGTTGGGGGTTGATATATTTACCCGCCATGGCAAGCGGATACGTGGTTTGACTGAGCCCGGTCGGGCGGTGTTGAAATCGGTAGAACTGATCATGCAAGAGATCGATGGTCTCAAGCGCATAGGCAAGGAATACGCAGCGCAGGATAGCGGCAGCTTTACCATCGCCACAACGCATACTCAGGCACGTTATGCCTTACCCAAGGTGGTGCAGGCGTTTATGCAAAAGTATCCAAAGGTGCGTTTGTCTTTGTTGCAGGGCAACCCCAAGCAGATTGCTGAGATGGTCATGCGCGATCAGGCCGATCTCGTCATTGCAACAGAGTCTATCTCTGGTTTTGATGGCTTAATCTCTTTGCCTTGCTATCAGTGGGAGCACGTGGTAATTGTGCCGCCCGAACATCCTTTGTTAAAACTAAAGAATGTGACGCTGGAAGAGATAGCACACTATCCGCTGGTGACTTACGACTCGGCTTTCGCGGGACGTAGCAAAATTGATCACGCATTTCAGCTGCGGGATTTAAAACCCGATGTATTGCTGGAGGCGATCGATGCCGATGTGATTAAGACCTATGTTGAATTAGGTATGGGCATCGGTATTATTGCCGGTATGGCTTTTGATGCCGAGCGCGATAAGCATCTGCGGGCAATCCCGGTTGGTCATTTGTTTGGTATGAATGTGTCCCGGGTCGCGATCAAGCAGGGCGCTTATTTGCGCAGCTATATTTACACCTTTATTGAATTGCTGAATCCGACTCTGACACGCAAGATGGTCGATAGCGTTTTGCAAGGCAATAAAGATAATTACGATTTGTGATTCTCGCACCGAGACTTTCGGTTCCCGGATGGTCTGAAGTGAAGTCCATGAAGCGGGATGAGTTGTTAAAAAATTTGACTAGATTAGAAATAAGTATGATTGAAAACACCATGCGTGATTATTATGCTCAGCGCGCCAACACTCTTGAGCAGATTTACCAGCATCCTGAACGTCAGCAGGATTTACTGGATATGCAGCAACGCATTGCTGACCTATTGAAAAACCATAAAGTAATCGAAGCGGCTTGCGGTACCGGTTACTGGACAGAAAAATATGCCCCATCTGCTGAGTCTGTATATGCGACCGACGTGAATCAGGTGATGCTGGATATTGCGCAGACTAAGAGTTACCCTTCCGATAAAGTTCATTTCGGTATTGCGGATGTGTTCGATTTGCCAGAAGCCAAAGCAGGTGCATACACTGCGTGTTTTGCCGGTTTTTTATGGTCGCACATCAAGCGCGAACAGCAGACTGATTTACTGGCAAAGTTGAGTCGGGGGGCAGGTAAGGGTAGTTTGTTGGTATTGATAGACAATATTTACGTAGAGGGAAGTAGTACTCCGATTGCGCGTACTGATGCTGAGGGAAATACCTACCAACTCCGCACGCAGGAAGACGGTAGCCGGGTTGAGATAGTAAAAAACTTTCCGACTGACAGTGCGTTGCGGAAAAAATTTGCACCTGCTGTTCGGGATATTCGTATTTACAGAAATGAACACTACTGGTTGCTCAGTTGCATCCTTAAGTGACAGGTCGCTATTCTAGTATTGATCCTCCATTGTTTCCCGATTCTTTCCTATGCTACATTGCGGGTCATTTCAATAAAAGGAGCAGACATGGATTTGCAAGCTTGCACAGAAACGATACGTTCTAAAGTTGGTGATAACAGTGGGCTGAACGCTACTTTGAAATTCGACTGCGGTGCCGATGGCGTCGTTTTCGTTGATGCAGTCGCATCCCCAAACACTGTCTCCAATGAAAACAAAGAAGCCTCCTGCACGATCACGATCGCATTGGCTGATTTAGCCGCATTGCTGACCGGACAGTTAAATCCTATGAATGGCTTTATGATGGGTAAGCTGAAAGTGGCGGGCGATATGGGTGTGGCTATGCGTTTGCAAACTGTCGTCTAAGACCCAGCGGGCAAGTTCGTTTTGCCAGATAGAGCCGCAGATCGTTATTGATGCTGCGGCTTTTTTTTATGTTGTGGCGAGCGAGGTGAATATGGATGAAGTCAAAAGCAGGCAAATCTACGTGCAACCATCAGGCTGGCAATGTGCTGCCGGACCTGGCGACAGCTTGCTGGAGGCTGCCTTGTTGTCCGGGGTGCGTTTGCCCAATTCCTGTCGAAACGGAACCTGTCGGACTTGTATGTGTAAGCTGCTGCGAGGTTCCGTTTCTTATCGGATAGAGTGGCCGGGTTTGAGCGCAGACGAAAAATCAGAAGGATGGATACTTCCATGCGTTGCTCTCGCCGAAAGTGATGTCACTCTTGATGCTCCTGGTGCCGTTAAGGTTTTGTAGTGGAGATGAAATCGGTTTTGGCATTGCTGCAAAGTTTGATGCTCGCATCTCCCTGCTGCCAGCAAGGTGTTGTAGCTTCTGGTGCCGGAATGGGGACGCCACCCGGATTTATTTTTGCCAGCCGCGTATCCCACGCCTTGACACCGGATTTGTTGAGCTCCAGCCTGGTTATCCAGCCGCGAGTCTGTGGCTCATTGTCTAATTCGTCGATGACGAAATTACCAAGGCTGTAAATAATCGGTTTGCCTTTGTATTGTTCGGTTTCCTGAATAACGTGTGGATGTCCGCCGATAACAGCATCAGCGCCTGCATCGATCATCAGATGGGCCAGTTGCTGTTGACGCGCAGTCGAATGCTTGTCATTTTCCCAGCCCCAGTGCATAAATGGGATAACCAGATCGGCGCCGGATTCTGTGCGCGCTTTCCGGATGTCTGCAACCACCTGTTCATCTTCGCTCCAGGCGACACCGGCTTCGCTGGCAGTCGCTTCAAAGCTGCGCGGCATGAATTCGTTGTATCCCAGAAGTGCAATTCTCAGGCCATTTTTTTCTATCAGTAAAGGTGTGTGTGCTTCGTGCAGGTGACGTCCGCCACCGAAGTATTTCACTTGATATTGATTCAGATGGTTGAGCATCTCGGCGAACGCTTCGCGGCCAAAATCGCCGGAATGGTTATTGGCAATCGAGACCGCATCAAAATGCCGGCGCAAGGTAGCGAGTGTTTTTGGTGCTGCACGGAAGGTGAAATTCTTATCTGCTGCCCGACCAGATGTAGCAACGACACACTCAAGGTTGGCAACCCTGATGTCCGTTGTTTTGAATATGTCGGAAAATGGTGCCAGCGGATCCTTTCCCTCAGCGATCATTTTTCCCGGTATGCCATCAAGAACGATATCGCCCGCAAAGAGAATACTGACACTATTATTTTTCTCGTTCGCATGCGCTTGTTGCAGCAGGACGGTCAGTGTAAGGGATGCCGCGAGGATTTTTTTTACAGTTGAGAGGTGGAATATCATGGTTGTTTATCTTCCAGCGTGCATTGATATTGCAATTCGCGTTCGACATCACCTGCATAAATAGAATTCTTCGGCGTGAATGGCGTTTCTTGTTTACTTAACTGAAATGGCGGGTAGTAAGTTGCCTGATGAATCGGAACGTCGGCAGACCTTGTTTGGAAAAACGCATATAGCTTGATGTAATTGATGGTGCTGGCGCTACCGTTCATCACTGCTTTAAATTTAAAACGTCCATTGATATCGACCGACTCAACGGAGTAGGGATCGTTGGTTACTCCTGTTTCGATGAGTTGTGTGCTACCTGCGTAGCCCACCACGCAACGTAACCACGGCGTCGCATGGGCATTGACGGACGCTGTGCATAAGCAAATTAAAAAAAACGATGCTGAAAACAAGCGTTGATAATATTGATAATGGCCGTTGCTTTGGATTGTTATAGGTTTCTTTTGTCTCATGTTGACGGCACTTTTGATTAAAAAAATGGAAAAGCATTATTGCAGCGATTGGTAAGATTGCAAAGAGGCCAGTCGTTTCCGTTTTTCGCTGCCATGTTCGGGAAGACTGAGTGCATGCGCTTCAGATTTTGAGGTGGAATAAACGAATGTTGCGGCCATTTTGATCGTTGACTCTTCCTGGCTCGCCCATTATTTTTCTGTTCCGTGCTGATGTTTTAGTTTTTTGCTGTTGCTGTGTACGAAAAGGCTGTGGCGTATGCCTCATAGTGGCGAAAAAAGACCAAAAACGAGGATAATTCTCGTTAATCACATTTTTATTTTACTTTCTCTCAAAAATTGTGCGTATAATCAGATAGTCGTTGAGATTCAAAGTGGTAGTGCAGTATCAGTCTGTCATTTCTTACTTGGTTGAAACGATTTACCGGGCACATGCCCACATTAACTGAAATAGGAAATAGTAATGGCAACAGGTATTGTTAAATGGTTCAATGATTCTAAAGGTTTTGGTTTCATTACTCCAGACGAAGGTGGTGAAGATTTGTTTGCTCACTTCTCTGCAATCGTATCCTCCGGCTTCAAATCTTTGAAAGAAAACCAACGCGTTTCTTTTGAAGTAACGACAGGCCCTAAAGGCAAACAAGCTTCTAACATTCAACCTCTGTAATTCAGACGTTAAATGGCTTTATAAGCCTTGTTGTAAAAGTCCCCGATTCGTCGGGGATTTTTTTTGTCTTTTTTAAAAAAAGTCAGTCGCTAAACTGCGATAAGGACTTTATACTTCGATTACCGACAAAAGAAAATGTTGTCTTCAATCAACACATTTCCTCTCAATTTTTGTATTCTTCTTTGAACCTATTCGGGCATAAAAAAGGAAATTAAATAATGTTCAATTTAACGATTCGATTGCGGCTCATTGGTACTATGGGAGTGATGGCAATTATGCTGACCATAGGTGGATTGATGGGTATCTATGGTGTGCATAATAGTAATACCGTAATCAAGGAGTTATTTACGAATCAACTCCCTTCGGTTCAGGCATTGAGTGAGGCAAGAGACCATTTGTTAAGATCGAGGGTTGTCGTGGATCGGGCGATTGCTCATCCTGATAGTGCTACGCTCGCCGCAACAGTAGCGCGTGCCGAAGAGTTTTTAAAGAAATCTGATGAAGCGTGGAACAAATATCAGAGTTTGCCGCAAGACGCCGAAGAGAAAAAAATTGCCGATACGGCAGCTTCGACACGCGAGCAGTTTCTCAAAAATGCTTATCTGCCTTTGCTGGCGGCATTGAAAGCAGGTAACACAGAAGAGGCTGATAAGCTGAACGTCGCAAACGTACCAAAATTGTTTACAGCGTATTCGGATGATGTTGGCAAGCTGGCTGTGTATCAGTTCAATTCGTCCTCGTCACTGCTGGCGCAGAGTGAAAAAGAGTTCACGATATTTGTTTGGGTTGACGTACTTGGCGTAATGGCTGGTCTGGTTGGCGTATTCATTTCGGCGTATCTGTTGCTGCGTGCAATTTCTCATCCTTTACGTTTTACGCTCAAACAGTTTGATGCTATTGGTAATGGCGATTTGTCACATCAGATCAAGCCTGATTCGAAAGATGAAATGGGGCAGTTGTTAGCTGGCCTGGAAAATATGCGTCAAAGCCTGATTCAGACGGTGACTGTAGTGCGTCAGGGTAGTAGCTCGATTGCCTTGTCTGCGGATGAAATCGCTACTGGCAATATGGATTTATCTTCCCGTACCGAGCAACAGGCCGCGAGCCTGGAGGAAACAGCATCGTCAATGGAAGAGCTGACATCCACGGTGCAGCAGAATGCTGACAATGCGCGTCAGGCGAACACTTTGGCAGTCGCTGCCTCGCAGGTGGCGACCCGTGGCGGACAAGTTGTGGGCGACGTCGTGCATACGATGTCATCGATTAAAGATAGCTCGAAAAAAATTGTCGATATTATTGGTGTTATTGATGGCATTGCCTTCCAGACCAATATTCTGGCGCTGAATGCTGCAGTGGAAGCGGCTCGTGCCGGCGAACAGGGGCGAGGTTTCGCGGTGGTGGCAACCGAGGTGCGTAATCTGGCACAACGTTCCGCTGGTGCTGCGAAAGAAATTAAAACACTGATTGCAGATTCGGTTGATAAGGTTGAAGCAGGCACACGCTTGGTGGATGATGCCGGTAAGACGATGGATGAAATCGTATCCTCTATTCAAAGTGTTGCCGATATTATGGCTGAAATTACTGCAGCCAGCGCAGAGCAACGCGATGGTATTCAACAGGTAAATCAGGCAATTACAAAAATGGACGAGGCGACTCAGCAAAATGCGGCGCTGGTTGAAGAGGCCGCTGCCGCTGCAGGCAGTATGCGTGATCAGGCAAATAATCTGAATCAGGCTGTAGGTATTTTTAAACTGCAGGAAAATACGGCAGGTACGCCGCATCGGTCTGCGGCTCCGGTCGCATCCCGTCCAGTTGTGAAGCATGCACCGGCATCTGCTCCAGTCGCAAAAGTTACCAAAGTCGCTGCAATTCCGGCAGCTTCTAATTCGCAGAAAGTCAGTAAGCAAGCGAAAGAAGATGATTGGGAAGAGTTTTAATCTGCATTGAACGATGAAAAAAATGGGCGCTTCAAGCGCCCGTTTTTTACTCATTTTTTACTCAGAATTTCTTCCAGTAATCGGGCTTGTTGTATGCCTGTCTTAAAAAATCGACGAATGCTCTGATTCGTAAGGGTAAGTGGCGTCGTTGCGCAAATATCGCATAAATATCATTTCCCGGCGCTGTGTACTCATCGAGTACTGTGATCAACTGGCCTGATTCAATCTCTGCGCCGACTTCCCACATGGATCGCCACGCCAGTCCTTTGCCGGAAATGGCCCAGTCATGCAAGACTTCACCATCATTGCAAACCATGTTGCCTTCAACTTTCACCGTCATGTTTTTACCATTCTGCCTGAAGGTCCAGCCGCGCTGGCTGCCATCGGCGCTGAATGCGAGGCAGTTATGACTGCTTAATTCATCAATGCTACGCGGCGCACCATGACGTTTAAGGTAATCCGGCGATGCGACGACGACACGCTTGTTGTCGGCGAGTTTAACGCCGATCAGATTCGAGTCGGTGAGTGACGCAATGCGGATCGCAACATCCACGCCTTCACCGATCAGATCGACCACGCGATCATTCAGGCTCAGTGTCAGTTTTAAATCCTGATGCTCACTCAGAAAAGAGGGAATCAGCGGTGCTACATGCTGGCGGCCAAAACCTGCCGGTGCCGATACGGTCAGCAGCCCGCTGGCGTGTGCGTTACGTTCCGATACCGATGACTCTGCGGCTTCGAGGTCGGTGAGTATGCGTTGGCAATCTTCCAGAAACGATGCACCCTCATTGGTTAAGGCGATCTTTCTGGTTGTGCGTTGTAGTAACTTTACGCCTAGGCGTTCTTCTAAGGCATCCAGTCTTCTGCTGATCATGGCCGGTGCAACACCTTCGGCACGCGCAGCAGCAGAGAGGCTGCCACGGCTGGCAACTTCTGCAAAAGTTGAGATTTGTTTGAATTGATCCATAGTTGCTCGCCGGGTGAAGATTGGGGGTCAGCATATAAGAATTATTGTGCATCTATTTTTAACTTAAAGTAAAAGATAAAGTGATAAAACTGTATATTTATGTTGGTTTTTATTGAATATACTGTATTCATCAGAAATGCATAGTGCATTTATTGCCTGTTTGAGGAGTGACATGTCTATCAGTGCGGTTGCCTTTGATGCCTACGGTACCTTGTTTGATGTGTACTCCATCAGTCAGTCAGGTGACAAGCTGTTTCCCGGTAAGGGTGAGGCTTTGGCGCAATTGTGGCGCAGCAAACAGATCGAATACACGCAATTACGCACGATGTGCAGCATGTATAAGCCGTTCTGGGAAGTGACTCAGGATGCCTTGATTTTCACATGCAAGAAATTACAGTTAGATTTGACGCTGGACGCGCAAAACGCGCTGATGGGGCAGTATGCGCGGCTTGATGCGTTTCCCGAAAATCTTGAGGTATTACAGCAGTTGCGTGCCAGCGGAATGAAATTGTCCATTTTGTCGAACGGAACCACACACATGCTGCAGGCCGCAGTTGACGCTGCAGGTATGCAAGGTATTTTCAGCCACTTATTGTCTGTTGATTCAGTGAGGAAGTACAAGACAGCGCCGGAGGCATATCAGCTCGGGCCGGACGTATTCGGATTGCCTGCAAAGAATATTTTATTTGTCTCGGGGAATGCCTGGGATGTGTGCTGTGCGACGTGGTTTGGTTATACAACATTCTGGGTGAATCGCCATGATGCACCCCTTGAAGAGTTAGGTGTGACGCCGCATGGAACAGGGCGTTCACTCTGTGATGTAGCCGGTTTTATTGAACAAATGCAGCAATAATTTTTGTTTTATTTTCTAGGAGAGCAGCATGACACAACTGAATTTACCTGCAGGTATGCAGATTACTGGTGAAATCAAACCAGGTTTTGAACAGATTCTGACGCCAGAAGCGCTGGCACTGGTTGCCAAACTGAGCCGTGCGTTTGAGCCACGCCGTCAGGAATTACTCGCCGCACGCGTAGAGCGCGCAAAGCGCCTGGATGCTGGCGAGACACCAGACTTTTTGCCAGAAACCAAACACATCCGCGAAGGCGACTGGAAGATTGCCCCAATTCCTAAGGCACTCGAATGCCGCCGGGTAGAAATTACTGGTCCGGTTGAACGCAAGATGGTCATCAATGCGTTTAACTCTGGCGCAGATAGTTACATGACTGACTTTGAAGATTCCAATACACCGAACTGGGATAACCAGATCACTGGTCAGATCAATATGCGCGATGCTGTTCGCCGCACGATCAGTCTGGAACAAAATGGTAAGTCTTACAAACTGAACGACAAGATTGCGACGCTGGTTGTTCGTCCACGTGGTTGGCATCTGGATGAAAAGCATGTACTGGTCGATGGCAAACGCATCTCTGGCGGCATCTTTGACTTCGCGCTGTTCCTGTTCCATAACGCCAAAGAACAATTGGCACGCGGCGCTGGCCCGTATTTTTACCTGCCGAAAATGGAATCGCATCTGGAAGCGCGCCTCTGGAACGATATTTTTGTCATGGCACAAAATGAAATCGGCATTCCACAAGGCACCATCAAAGCAACAGTCCTGATCGAAACCATCGTTGCAGCATTTGAGATGGATGAAATTCTGTACGAACTGCGCGAACACAGCTCAGGTCTGAATGCTGGTCGTTGGGATTACATTTTCTCTTGCATCAAAAAATTCAAGAACGACAAAGATTTCTGCCTCGCAGATCGCGCTAAAGTCACGATGACAGCACCATTTATGCGTTCTTACGCGTTGTTGCTGCTGAAAACCTGCCACAAGCGTAATGCACCGGCGATCGGTGGTATGGCTGCGCTGATCCCGATCAAAAACGATCCGGAAAAAAATGAGATCGCAATGGGCGGTGTTCGCAACGACAAAGCACGTGACGCAACCGATGGTTACGATGGCGGCTGGGTTGCTCATCCAGGTTTGGTTGAATTGGCGATGGCGGAATTCAAAAAAGTATTGGGTGATGCGCCAAATCAGATTTCCAAGCAGCGTCCGGATATCGAAGTGACGGCAAAAGATTTGCTGAACTTCCAGCCTGAAACGCCGATTACAGAAGCCGGTCTGCGTTACAACATCAACGTCGGTATTCATTACCTCGGTGCATGGCTGGCAGGCAATGGTTGCGTACCGATTCACAATCTGATGGAAGATGCGGCAACGGCAGAGATCAGCCGTTCCCAGGTCTGGCAATGGATACGCTCAGCCAAGGGCAATCTGGAAGATGGTCGCAAAGTGACTGCAGATATGGTCCGCGCGATGATTCCTGAAGAATTGGCGAAGGTGAAAGAAGTGGCTGGCAACGGCGCAACTTACGACCGTGCAGCGCAGATTTTTGAAGAAATGTCGACTTCTGAAGATTTTGCAGAATTCCTGACACTGCCTTTGTACGAAGAAATTTAATCTGCTTGTCATTGTCGATATTCGGTTGAATATGAACCTTAATATTCAGCTGAATATGTGACAGATAATGCGACGAATCCTTGCCTGACGGCAGCGCCTAGTCGCGAATCGAGTAAGTGGCCCGGAGTTTTTCCGGGCCTTTTTTACGCCAGTTTTTGTCGGTGCTCAGAGGTTGGTCTTTGGCCGCATGCTATCCTTGCGCTCTTTTAGACGAACCCAATTTCCTATGTCACAAGCAAACTCTCTTTCACACGACGACATCATCGCGCAAACCACCGAATGGTTGGAAAAGGCAGTGATTGGTCTGAATTTATGTCCGTTTGCAAAGGCTGTGCACGTCAAAAAGCAAATTCGTTATGTCGTCAGCGATGTCACGACGCCGGAAGCCTTGCTCGAAGATTTGCGGCGTGAGCTGGAAGTGCTGGCAGAAGCGAATCCGGAAAAAATCGACACCATTTTGTTAATCCATCCGTACGTGCTGAAGGATTTTCTCGATTTTAATGATTTTCTCGATGTGGCCGATGGCTTGCTGGAAGAGCTGGAGCTTGATGGCATTTTGCAAATTGCGAATTTCCATCCGGATTACCAGTTTGCCGACACCAGCATCGACGACATCGAAAATTACACGAACCGTGCACCATTCCAAACTTTGCATTTATTGCGTGAAGAAAGCATAGACCGTGCAGTCGAGTCTTTTCCGGAAGCGGAAACGATCTATGAAAAAAACATCGAAACCATGCAAAAACTCGGCATAGAAGGCTGGCATCAGCTGTTTTCAGGGAACAAAGAATAATACGTGAAGCCGGCGAGGGCAGCGGGGCGCCGATGTTTCTGCCGCGCTGCCGCAGATGACGCGGCGAGCGCATTCTTTTCTACTATCGATTGCTTATATTGATATGCGAAAAAGTAATGTTGCTTCCTTTTCGTCTGATCAGTGTCACAGTGCTGTTAAAGGTGATTTTTTTACCTGTATATACTCCGGGGAGTATATTTAAACACCCATATTTCATGCTGAGGTTAGGGCAAAATTGACGCATACTCCCCTGAAAATGCCAATTTCGGGATATTTCGATGAAGGTTTTCCGAATTGCCTGTAAAACGCAGACACATAGTCATTATTCGGTTTTCTGGTGAAATTTTTTCTTCAAACAATAGAAAATTTGTCGGAAATATCGTGATTGCCACGTATTCTTCAGCATTCATGCCGCATCGCTCCTTGTTATTTTGCAGAGCAGCATGTACAGTAAGGGGTTGATTTACCTCATTTTTTACTCCTTCAGTCTTATATATCTATGGCTTTAATCGTCCACAAATACGGCGGGACTTCGATGGGTTCAACCGAACGCATCAAGAACGTCGCCAAGCGCGTCGCCAAATGGCATGATGCCGGTCACCAGATAGTCGTGGTGCCATCAGCAATGTCCGGCGAAACCAATCGCATCATCGGTCTCGCTAAAGAAATTATGGCGCAACCTGATCCACGTGAACTCGACATGATTGCGTCGACCGGCGAACAAGTGTCAGTCGGTTTGCTTTCCATGGCGCTGCAGGCTATCGGCAAACAAGCCGTGTCTTACGCTGGCTGGCAAGTCCCGATCAAAACCGATTCCGCATACACCAAAGCGCGTATCGAATCGATTGATGATGCCAAAGTCAAAGCCGATCTGGATGCCGGCAAAATCGTCGTCATCACCGGTTTTCAGGGGGTGGATGAGAAGGGCAATATCACAACGCTGGGCCGTGGTGGCTCTGATACATCAGCTGTTGCGATTGCCGCTGCATTGAAGGCGCAGGAATGTCTGATTTATACCGACGTTGATGGCGTCTATACGACTGATCCACGTGTGGTTTCCGACGCGCGCCGCCTGAACACCGTGACATTTGAAGAAATGCTGGAAATGGCATCGCTGGGTTCCAAAGTACTGCAAATCCGCTCTGTCGAATTTGCCGGTAACTACCGCATGCCTACCCGCGTTTTATCGTCACTGACTGACCCGTTAATGCCGCTGGAAGAAGAAGCGAATTCCGGCACTCTGATTTCGTTTGAGGAAGATACAAATATGGAACAAGCCACCATCACTGGCATCGCGTTCAGTCGTGATGAAGCAAAAATCACTGTGTTAGGCGTGCCTGATAAACCAGGAATTGCTTATCAGATTCTGGGTCCGGTCGCTGATGCGAATATCGAAGTGGATATGATTATCCAGAATCAGTCCGTTGAAGGTAAAACCGATTTCACGTTTACTGTGCCACGCGGTGAATATGCCAAAGCGATGGCGGTTCTTGAAGGTAGTGTGAAGGCGCATATTGGTGCGGCAAGCATCGTTGGCGATACGAAAGTTTCTAAAGTGTCTGTTGTCGGTGTCGGCATGCGCAGCCACGTTGGCATCGCATCGCAAATGTTCCGTACCTTGTCTGAAGAGGGCATCAATATCCTGATGATCTCGACATCTGAAATCAAAATTTCAGTGCTGATTGACGAGAAATATATGGAGCTGGCAGTGCGCTCGCTGCACAAAGCTTTTGGTCTGGAAAGCGTTTGATAGGACTTGTGCAAAACCGCCCCGGCGGCGTTATGGCTCCCGTACTATTCGTACTGTCTTCGTTGTCATGCCTTGCCGGGACAATTTTGCGTCAGTCCTGGATTATTAAGTTTGCAAAAAAGCTGTTTTTGTTTCTCTGAGTAGTTGACCAAAAGCAGTTCAGCAGCTATGATCTTGGTCTCGATTGCAGCCAAGTTGTAAGACTTGACTGTGAAAGTGTGGAGACGTGGCCGAGTGGCCGAAGGCACTTCCCTGCTAAGGAAGCATCTGGGGTAACCTGGGTCGTGAGTTCGAATCTCACCGTCTCCGCCAGTAACACTGAAAAAGCCCTTGAGTTTCAAGGGCTTTTTCTTTTTCTGGCTTGCACAGCATTGCTAGTGCATGCCATTTCCTTCCTGTACCTGAATTTACTGCGCCATTGAATGCGGGTGCTTAGCCCGCGGTTTTTATTTCCGTATCTGCCAGTTTGCCGCGATACAGTGCGGCAATCAGATCGGATTGCGTCAACATGCCGATCAGACGTCGCTCATCATCCACGATGGGAATATGATGTAAGCCCTTGTCGGACAACAAAGGGACTAGTTCCACGATATGCATATCATGACGGGCGGTTTTGACTGGCTGTGTCATGATTTGTCCTACCACTTCGGGCTTGCTGGAATGCAGGTCGCGGGTGCGGCGTATCAGCTGCCGTAATTTTTCTTCGAACGTTTCATAGACATCCAGATTAGCATTTTTCATAAAATCCACCAGCGTCACAATGCCGATCACACGGCGGGCGCGGTCGGTGACCGGTAAAGCCTTGATTCTGTGCTGGCGCAATAATGTCCAGGCCTCTTCCAGTGTGGTGCCGAACTCTGCCGTAATCACATCTCTGGACATGACGTCGCTGCACATAATTTCGCCGAAGCGACGGCGATAGGCATGCATCTCGGTTTGCAGGAACAGGGATTCCAGATCATCGCGGCTGACATCCAATACCTGATTATATTGTTGCAGCACTTCATCCAGATCGTGCGAAGTAAATCCCAGGCGGTCAATCGGACGCGCGTCCGCAGTGTCGTGTGTACCACTGTGATCGGGCTGTGAGGCATGCGGATAACGTCGGCCCGTTGCATTGTTATATGCCAGTGCAAACAGCATCAGCAGCAAGGAATTGAGCATGACGGGGAAGACGACGAACTGATATCCCAGTCCAATAATAACCGGGCCGCCTAATACGGCTGTCAGCGCAACTGCGCCACCAGGAGGGTGCAGACAGCGGGAGAAAAACATCGCTCCGACTGCAAGGCTGGTGGCAATCGCTGCCGTCATCATGGAGGCCTCCAGAAAATGAGTGCAGGTGACGCCCACCAGCGCAGAGATCATGTTGCCGCCGACGATGGACCAGGGTTGCGCCAGCGGACTGGAAGGCACGCCAAACAGTAAAACAGCGGAAGCACCGATGGGGGCGAGTAACATGGGAACACGGAAAACGGAACCCAGCATTAACTGTGTCGCCACCCCTGTCAGTAGCAAGCCGGCTAACATTCCACCGCAGGCGCGCAGACGTTCGATATGGCTGATATTCATACCGGCAGGTAAAAAAGTCCTGAGCCAGACGAGACTCATTTTCGATAAAGACCATTTTCTACGCATACCAGGCATCACTTGACGATAAAGATGGAAGTGTACAGGAGCTGCATTATTTTGGTGCGTGTGACGGTTCCCGTACAGTTAAAGGTCACGCCTCTATTTACCTTTACTTCCCTCAACGCCTCCAGTCTTGCAGGGGCGAATTCACGCCTTGTTTATCGGAGGTTTTTCTTCCTCGCGTCCATCCATATCTGATTTCTTATGTCGTGAGAGTTGTAATGGCAGACAGGGCGCTGCCTTCCAGCAGCAGATATCATTGCTTAATCTCAGATAGCTGCAGATGCTTAGTCCAATCAGACTATAGGATTCGCTTGCTTCGAGCCTTATCATCTTACTATTTACAGTTCGTCATGTTGGTGAGTTGCGAAGTACTTGATTTCTATCTGGATCAAAAAATTCTCTCAGCGGTTGCAATTGCCTCATTGGCGGGCTAGACACATACAGGGAGAATGCAGTTGATCATCCGGTCTCATATTCATATCGATAAAAAGCTACTCGTAACCGTATTCGCCGCAATGTTCCTGACTGCTTGCGGCGGCGGTGGCAGCAATGGTGTCGCTACCGATGCTACGTCGGTGACGCCAGCGACCCCACAGGTGATCGCAAAAAATGCTGTCGCATTCGCCACTGTAAATTCTGCCCCGGTAACTGCCTGCGCCAGCGGTGGCGTCACTGTTCAATCCGGGGTCGATATCAACGGAAACGGCGTTTTGGATCAGAGCGAAGTCAGCAATACGCAATTTGTTTGCAACGGCGTTAATGGTACAAACGGTACGAATGGCACTAACGGTACGAATGGTAAAAATGGCCTGAACGGAGTTAATGCACTGATCGCTACTACGGTCGAGCCAGTCGGAAATAATTGCCCCAGCGGTGGTTCCAAAATCAGTTCCGGAGCGGATACCAATGGCAATGGCCTTCTCGACAGCACAGAAGTGACTTCGGTTTCTTATATCTGCAACGGCCTCTCTGGCAGCGATGGTACTAACGGTAAGAATGGCACCAACGGTACTAACGGTACTAACGGTACTAATGGTACTGATGGCACAAATGGATCAACTACATTAGTCAAAATCGTTGCCGGTGTTGCCGCCAACATCTGCCCCGCTAACGGTAATCAGATACAGTCTGGCCTCGATCTGAATAACGACGGTATATTGCAGTTATCGGAAGTCACCACGACGGCTTATGTATGTAATGGAGCAACGGGGGCAACAGGTGCCACGGGGGTGACTGGCGCAACCGGTAGCGATGGTTTAACGACATTGGTGACGACGGTTACTGAGCCTGCCGGAGCCAATTGTACCAACGGCGGTAGCAAAATAACTTCCGGCCCGGATGTTAATCGTGACGGCAATCTTGCTGCGGGCGAGGTAACATCGACCACTTACATCTGCAACGGTGCGACAGGTGCTACCGGATCTACGGGGCCAACCGGGCCGACCGGACCAACAGGACCAACAGGACCAACCGGCCCGACGGGGCCTGCCGGGCCTTCAGGCCGTCTGAATTGGGTGACTACAACGGCTGCGAGTGTGCAGGCCGCGACCAATAGTGGATATATCACCAATAACGGCAGTGCCGGCGTCGCCGTTATGCTGCCAACGGCTCCCGCCATCGGTGATCAGTTGCAGGTGATAGGTTTAGCCGCCTGGACGCTGATCCCCAATTTCAATCAGACCATTATTCAGAATATGGCAGGTACAGGTGCGGTGACGGGCGGAGGCTTGTCCGGTGCTTTAGGCGACTCTGTATTGCTGCAATACGTCGGTAACAATACGTTTATGGTGACTGCCTTTGTAGGGCATATTAATTCGATCAGCAGTGATATCTTTGCTCGCAATGGCGTGATCTGGACGCCGCCGACGTTTAATATTAATGGCGCCTATACCTGGGCGGATGGCACGACCTATTGCACGAATACGACATTTGGTGGTTTAGGCGGCTGGCGTTTGCCAACGTCCGCTGAACTGGTCTCGCTTGATAACTTTGGCGTGAAGGGTACACATGGCTGGCCTGCAACTGCGGGCAATATGTGGACGTCAGACATCGATCCCAGCTATGCGAACTCTTATGGTGTCGTCGCGTTTACTTATGGAGTGGCAGCCTACCAGCCAGCAGCGAATCACCTCTTTGTGGCTTGCGCCCGGTCGTGATGGTCCATTCGCCTGAGCATGGCTGTGCCGATAGCTCATTTTGAAGATATGCCAAGGCGAATTAAAGTTATTACTCCTGACTTGTTGGCAGGAGTAATGACAGTTCTTTATACAACAGTAATGGCGATACCGGCTTGTGCATTAATGGCAGGCCGGTCGCGGCAGCTTCGCGTAAGCGTATCGGCGCAGTATCTCCAGTCACCAGAATCGCTGGTATCTCTGTTTTGCAAACACTGCGTATCGCCTGAATTACATCGGTTCCTTTACAGTGATTGCGCAGGCGGTAATCGCTGATAATCAGGTCTGGCGGGTGATGGCGGGCGAGTACGAGACTCTCTTCTTGCGATTCAGCGAGATCGCATTGACATCCCCATTCTGCCAATAACTGCGCCATTGCCTGACGCACGATCGCATCATCATCGACGACTAACACTCTCGCGTGCAATTGCGGTGTCCTTAGCGGCGCCGTACTGATGTCATCGTCCAGCACGGCAAGCTGTGTCAGTGGCAGACTTAATTTGAATACGCTGCCGCGTCCCGGGCGAGATGCCAGTTGCAATTCAAGTCCAAGCAAATCCACCATTTTCCTGACGATTGCCAGTCCCAGCCCCAGGCCTTTTTGTCGGTCGCGTTCGCTATTTCCCAGTTGCTGAAATTCACTGAAAATATTCTCAAATTGCGAGGAGGCTATGCCGATGCCGCTGTCCCACACTTCCAGACTCAGTCGCGATTGATGTTTTCTGCACAGGATCAGCACGCCGCCGTGATGTGTGTAACGGATCGCATTTGAGACAAGGTTTCTGAGAATTAACTCAATTAATGCAGGATCGGAATGAACAACAGCATGAGTTTCCGGACTGCGGTAGAGCAGCCCTTTGGTGTTTGCCTGCGGAGCCAGTTCATTCTCTATTTTGCTGAGCAATGTTTGCAAGCGGAATACTCGCGCTTGCGGCTCAACCACACCAGCCTCAATGCGTGAGTAGTCGAGCAAGGTGTGCAGCATCTCGGTAGTAGCGTTGGTTGCTGAGCTGATGCTGTTGACCAGCTCACGTTGATGTTGCGATAAATTTGTCGTCTGCAATACTTCCAGAAATAAACCCTGCGCATGGATGGGCTGCCTCAGATCATGACTCGCGGCTGCCAGAAACTGCGATTTTTCTGCATTCGCCCGCTCAGCTGCAGCCAGCGCCTTCGCTGCTTTTTCCGACGCAGCACTCAGTTGTTGAATCAGATCCAGGTTGTCGAAACGCAATTGTATGGAGTTGCGCACCGTACGCGAAGAATTATATGCCTGACCCATCAGCGTCACGACATACAGTGCGACGGCAATGCCGATCGCCCAATAGGCAGGATCGTTGAGTGATATGACCGCATAAACGATAGAGCCAAGTTCACACACAACGAATACAACAAACACCGGTAATACCGGTGACAAGATCGACATCGAATTAGCAGCGATGCCTGCCAGCACCGCTAATATCAGCACGCTTCCGGCATTGGTGGAAGTAGACAGGCTCAGCCAGGCTAATGAACCCCATATCGCGCCATCCATTGCGTGCAGCAGCATCAGCCGTATTTTCAGTGCAGCCGTCTGATCGAGGTGAATTCCACGGCGGATGATGCGTTTTGCGTCATACACGTCAAACAGTTTCGACGCACTGACCGCGATCAGCCATAGTGCCAGACTAAATTCATTGCTATGATTTTTCAGCGTCAGATACAGGATCAGCGCAACCAGAATGCCGGGTAAGGTCGAGCTGCCCAGATTCGTCATCAGCAACAGTTGCAGCTCGCGCTGTATATTTTTTTCGACGACGCTGACCATTTTGATCACTCAGTTCACCAGACCTTTGCGGCGTGCCGCGAATGCAGCTTCAGAGCGATTCGATACCTGCAATGTCGTCAGCACCACCTGCACGTGACAGCGCACCGTGTTTTCCGACAGATTCAGACGACGCGCAATCAGCTTGTTTGATAAACCCTGACAGACCAGATCCAGAACCTCGTATTGACGCGGGGTCAGCAAAGGCTTTGCAGCGTTTGCTCTGGTCTTTTCCTGCATCTGTTGCGCTGGCATTTTCGCATCGTCTGCCTCGCTGCGCAGGACACTGAGAATCGCCGCGAGAATATTGTCAGCAGTGTCGCCTTTCGAAATAAAACTGCGTGCGCCACGTTCACGCGCCAGCTGTGCTGTTTCGGGCGCATCGTCTGCAGAAAGAACAAGCACAGGTGTCTCCGGCCATTTTCTTTTGAGTAAGGCAATGCCTTCGAGTCCGTTGAGTCCTTGTAATTTGATGTCGAGCAATATCAAGTGAATATCTGTCAGATCAACCCGCATGGTTTCTTCCAGCGATGCCGCTTCCAGTACGCTGACGTCTTGTAAGCCGTTGCAAATCAGGGCTCTCAGCCCGGTGCGAAACAAACTGTGATCGTCTATCAGTAGTATTTTTGAGCTTAACATGGAGGGTAATAAGATTGCTTCATAACCAGATTTTGCCATGATTGACCGTATGCAGGGGAATAACTCGCCCTGTGGAGTCATTCGCATGCGCCGCAACGCCGTATGTATTGCGGGGGCAAGCAGATCGCGTCTTTCTGATGTGACTTTACTGGGCGCCAATCCAGATGCGATATCCCCAATAAAAATAAGCCTCGTGGCGGCTTTTTACCCTGTGAGGCACGTATTTATTAAGGGATGTCGTTCAACGATTGTCGTTGTGGAGAAATGACGATGGGTAAGCTTCGGGTGCTCCAGTCACACACCAGTCATGCGCCAAGCTCGTTGAGCCTGGCGATGATGATGCTTACGCTGCCTGGCGTAATTGTTTTGCCGCTGTCACCATGTTTCTGAGGGCGGGAATGACTTCTTCCCAACTGCGGGTTTTTAAGCCGCAATCCGGATTCACCCATAAGCGCTCTGTGGGAATGCGTTCTGCCGCTTTGCGCATCAGTTGCACGATGTGTTCCTGTGCCGGAATATTCGGCGAGTGAATGTCATAGACGCCGGGGCCGATTTCATTCGGGTAACTGAAGTGATCAAATGCGTCGAGCAATTCCATATCCGAACGCGATGTTTCTATGGTGATGACATCGGCGTCCATCGCTGCAATAGAGGCAATGATGTCGTTGAATTCTGAATAGCACATGTGCGTGTGTATCTGTGTTTCGTCGCTGACGCCATTGGCGGCGATGCGGAACGATTCGACTGCCCAGCGCAAATAGCTGTCCCATTCAGTGCGTCGCAATGGCAAGCCTTCGCGCAGCGCCGCTTCGTCAATCTGAATAATGCGTACGCCGCTTTTTTCCAGATCCAGCACTTCCTGTCGTATCGCCAGTGCGAGCTGGTAGCAGGATACCGAGCGCGGTTGATCATCGCGCACGAAAGACCAGTTGAGGATAGTGACGGGGCCGGTCAGCATTCCTTTCATCGGTTTTTCCGTCAGTGACTGTGCAAATTTAATCCAGTCCACTGTCATTGGTTTCGGGCGATGGATTTCGCCAAATAAAATCGGTGGTTTGACGCAGCGCGAGCCATACGATTGTACCCAGCCGAATTCACTGAAAGCATAGCCTTCCAGTTGTTCGCCAAAGTATTCGACCATGTCGTTACGTTCGGCTTCACCATGCACAAATACATCCAGATCCAGTGCTTCCTGTTCTTGCACGCAGCGGGCAATTTCGTTTTGCATGAATGTTTTGTAGCTGGTTTCATCGAGTTGCCCCAGACGGTAACGACTGCGTGCCTGACGAATCTCTGGCGTCTGCGGAAATGAGCCTATGGTGGTCGTTGGAAAAGCGGGTAGTTGTAAGCAGGCAGATTGTTTTTTAGCCCGCTGTTCGTAAGTGCTTAGTCGTTGCCCCAGGCTGGCGTTGATGTTGGCAACGGCGGCTTTGACGGCAGGATTGTGCACGAGGGGCGATGTTTTACGGCTGTTGATCGCGGCGCTGTTGGCGACCAGTGCATCTTGTACTGATACGCGGCCTTTGTTCAATGCCTGTGCGAGGATATGCAATTCATCGAGTTTTTGTTGGGCGAATGCCAGCCAGTATTGAATATGACTGGCCAGTTTGTTTTCACTGCGCAAATCAACCGGCACATGAAGCAGCGAGCACGAGGGCGCTATCCATAAGCGTGACTGCAATACGCGGTGTATCGGTTCCAGCCATTCCAGGGTTGCATGTAAATCGGTTTTCCAGATGTTGCGACCATTGATGACGCCCAGCGATAACACCATGCTATCCGGTAAAAAGGTTTGCAGCCGTTCCAGCTCATGCCGCGCATTGATCGCGTCAATGTGAATGCCATCGACAGGTAATGTACATGCGAGGCTGAGGTTCTCTTGCAGATCGCCAAAATAGGTCGTCAACAACAGTTTCAGTTTGCGCGGCGTCAGCGCTTGATACGCTGTGGTGAATGCTTGTTGCCATGCCGGATCAAGCTCTGTTACTAAAATTGGCTCATCGATCTGCACCCACTCCACGCCTTCGGCCTCCAGCGCATCCAGCAGTTGCGCATAGACAGGCAAGAGCTTGGGCAGCAAGGCCAGTTTATCTGATGCGTCTTTTGCTTTTCCCAGCCACAGATAACTGACAGGCCCGATGATGACGGGTTTCGCCGGTACGCCGAGTTCCGCTGCTTGTCTGATCTGCTTCAGCAGGCGCGAGGCATCGAGGGAAAAAGTCGTCGCCGCATCAAATTCCGGGACGATGTAGTGATAATTGGTATCAAACCATTTCGTCATTTCACCTGCATACACACAATGGCACGCAGTATCCTGTGCTGAGCGTCCACGGGCAACGCGGAAATAGTTGTCCAGCGTATTGCCTGCATGATGACGCACGCGGGCTGGAATATTCCCCAACAAAAAACTCATATCGAGCACCTGATCGTAAAACGAAAAGTCGCCGACCGGAACAAAATCTAATTGTGACTGATGTTGCCAATGGCGTTGTCGTAACAACGCGCCAGTGTCTTCGAGCTGGGTCTGAGATAAGTTTCCTTTCCAATAGTCTTCCAAGGCGAACTTCAGTTCACGTTTTGCGCCTATGCGTGGAAAGCCGAGATTGTGTGTCGTAACCATATAACTCCTCATGTGTAGGAGTGCATGATAGATAATTTAATTCATGAATAATAATGGTATTATTTAATGAATTAATTATTAATATTCATGGATTAAATATGCTGGAACGTATTCATCTGACACTGATACGCGAGGTTGATCGCCAGGGCTCATTGACCGCAGCCGCGGATGTACTGTGTCTGACGCAATCGGCACTGAGCCACACGGTCAAGAAAATGGAAATGTTTTTGGGGACGCCGGTCTGGGCGCGTGAGGGGCGGCAATTACGTCTGACGCAGGCCGGCCAGTATTTACTCGGTCTCGCAAACCGCTTGTTGCCGCAGTTTGAGTATGCCGAAGAAGTCATGCGGCAATATGCAGAAGGTGGTCGTGGCACCTTGCGGATTGGCATGGAATGTCACCCGTGTTATCAATGGCTGCTGAAGGTGGTGGCGCCGTATCTGAGTCGCTGGCAGGATGTCGATGTCGATGTGAAACAGAAATTTCAATTCGGCGGCATTGGCGCTTTGCTGAATGATGAAATCGATCTGCTAGTGACGCCTGATCCCTTGTATAAAACTGGCTTATTGTTCACCCCGGTTTTTGATTATGAGCAAGTGCTGGTAGTGGGGGCGCAACACAGACTGGCAGGGAAAAAATATATTTCCCCCAACGAGTTGCTGGAAGAAACGCTGATTACCTATCCGGTCGCCATTGAACGCCTTGATATTTATAAGCAGTTTTTATTGCCAGCGAATTGCTCACCAAAAAAACATAAAACCATAGAAACAACCGACATCATGTTGCAGATGGTTGCCAGCGGCCGGGGTGTAGCTGCATTACCGGGCTGGCTGGTGGCGGAGTACGCCAGCAAAATGCAGATCGCACAAGTCCGTTTAGGTAAGCAGGGAATCGCGAAACAGATTTTTCTGGGCGTGCGGGAAGCGGATACAGAAATCGATTATCTGAAAGCGTTTATTACGCTCGCGGGAGAGATAGCGCATTGATAGGGATGATGTTGTTTCATCACGACACTGGACTACGTATTTACTTTGCTTTCAGTGTAAATTCATACGTAAAAGTGATAAAGATTGTTGATTTTTATGAGTTTTTTCTCATAGTTAATAATTGGAAACAGTAATTTATTTCAAGCGGGCTATCCTGCGCCTGAGTTGTTTTGTCAGAGTCTGTTTGTATTTTTTTTCATTTTTCCGGATACCTGGGCCTGATTAATTTTGACGAAGAACTTTAAGAGCATTGCTACTCAAAATTACTGATAAATCTGTCAGTAAGAAGTCATTTTATTTCAACAAGTAAACGGAGACATTGATGAAATTGTCGAATCTGCCAATAGGTACAAGACTAGGTGCTGGCTTTGCCCTTGTGCTGCTGATGCTGATTGGTGTGGCTTATCTTGGCATTCATGGTATGCAGCAATCTAACCAATCCTTGCATCATGTGGTGACTGTGAATATTAAAAAAATGGATGCCTTGGAAGATATGTCCAGATCCATCCATATCGTTTCGCGGGTGGTGCGTTCAATCGCTTTGCTGTCAGATGAAGCGCAGGCCAAGCTGGAACATAAAAAAATTGACGAAGCGCGGGCTCATTACGATGAGGCTTTTTCTCGATTGGAAAAAATGCCCCTCGATGATCATGGAAGGAAGTTTGTTGCCAGCATTAAAGAGGATCAGGTCGCAGCTAGAGCGCTGAATAACAAGTTTGCAGAAATGATTCACACAAACCGAGAAGAAGCAGTGCAATTTCTTTTGAAGGAAGCCAATCCAGCTAACGCAAAATGGCAGGATGCCATTCGGGATTTTACAAATCTTCAGGAAGAAAAAAATGCGAGTGATGAAGAGGCCGCCGCACACGCATATCAATCAGCATTATTTTTAATGATTTCCATTACCGCACTTGCTGTTATCTGCGGTGGCCTGGTTGCCTGGTTTACTTCAAGATCTATCGTTAATCCTATCAGTGTCGCTGTTGATCTGGCAAAAACGGTGGCTAAAGGCGATTTAACTTCAGAAATTCAGGTAAATTCAACTGACGAAACGGGGCAGTTGATGCAGGCGCTGAAAGACATGAACGGGAATCTGATCGATATTGTGAGTAAGGTGAGGGTTGGCACTGAAACTATTCATACCGCTGCCACTGAAATTGCTTCAGGAAATCTGGATTTGTCGTCTCGCACCGAAGAGCAAGCAGGTGCACTGGAAGAAACCGCTTCTTCAATGGAAGAGTTGACATCGACCGTCAAGCACAATACGGATAACGCGCGGCAAGCGAATCAATTGGCTATTTCTGCGTCAGAAGTCGCTGCCAAAGGCGGCGCCGTGGTCAATGAAGTGGTTCATACGATGGGGGCAATTAATGCGTCATCGAAAAAAATCGTGGATATTATCGGGGTCATTGATGGTATCGCTTTTCAAACCAATATTCTCGCGTTGAATGCCGCGGTGGAAGCTGCGCGTGCAGGCGAGCAGGGACGTGGCTTCGCAGTCGTGGCCAGTGAAGTGCGCAATCTTGCGCAGAGATCGGCTGGTGCTGCCAAAGAAATTAAAACCCTGATAGGAGACTCGGTAGAGCAGGTGGAAATTGGTTCGCGCTTGGTGGATCAGGCTGGCTCGACCATGGATTCTGTCGTATCCAGCATCAAAAATGTTACCGATATCATGGGGGAAATGAGTCTGGCAAGCCAGGAGCAGACTTCCGGTATCGAGCAAATTAATCACGCGGTGACACAAATGGACGAAGTCACTCAGCAAAATGCGGCGTTAGTTGAAGAGGCTGCAGCCGCAGCCGCATCGCTGGAAGAGCAAGCACAAGTTCTGACGCAAATTGTGAGTGTCTTTAAAATTCCCGGGGCGCATGGTGGATTTGCACCCACGTCGAAAACCAATGACCGTGTTGCGCCTGCTTCTGTGCGAAACAATCAGACTCAACGCGGTCAGGTAAAACGTCTTGCCGGTACTGTCAAGGTTGCGGATGGCGGGAAATCAATCAAGGCAGCCGGTGGCGAAGAGTGGGACGAATTTTAATTTAATTATATTGTGTGTCGCTTCTGGAATTGCTGTTGTTGTCGTTGTTACTGTTTTGCACTGTTGAAGTGGCCTGAGTCTTGAAGTTATTTTTTGATTTTTGCTCGGGTAGGATTTTTTTAAAAAATTGAAGGAGATGATGAAATGAATAAAACAGTTTGTATGGCTGTCTTGGGTTTGTTATCTGTATCATCCGGCCTGGCTCTGGCAGATGATAAGGCTCATGCTCCTCACTGGGGCTATGAAGGAAAAACTGCGCCCGCGCATTGGTCTGAGCTGGATGCTGCCAATACTGCTTGTAAAATGAGTAAAGAGCAGTCACCAATTAACATCGTTGAGCGCAATGCAAAAAAAGCCGCCTTGCTGCCGTTGGATTTTAAGTATGTCAGCAACAGTGCTGAGGTGATCAATAACGGTCATACGGTGCAGGTCAATGTACCTGCTGGTAATAGTCTGAAAACTGGTGATGATGAAGGCAGCCTGTTGCAATTCCACTTTCATACGCCTAGTGAAGAAAAAATAAATGGGGTCAGCTATCCTATGGTTGCGCATTTTGTGCACAAATTGAACGACGGTAAATTATCTGTTGTCGCTGTCCTGTTTAAAAAAGGGAAGGAAAATGCTGCATTGGCACCGGTCTTTTCAGCCTTGCCTGCCGAAGGGAAAACAACTCCGTTAACTAATTTTGATCCAGCCAGTGTTTTGCCAGCGACACGTACTTACTACAAATTCACCGGTTCATTGACAACGCCTCCATGCAGTGATGGGGTGCGCTGGCAAGTGCTGAAGCAGCCGGTTGAGTTGTCCGCGAGTCAGATCGCGGCGTTTAAAAAGCTTTATAAAATGAATGCCCGCCCAGTGCAGCCATTGAATGGACGTTTAGTCGAGGTCAGTGAGTAATTCCTGATTTTAGTCCGAACGCAAGGGGGATATTGGCGAGTTTTCTTATCAAGCCTATGCATTCTCATTGTTGCGTCAAGATAAGATGAAAAAACAAAACGCCAACTGAAAGAATTCAGTTGGCGTTTTGTTGTATCTGCTCTTGGAAGCAGATCAGGCAACAGCTTTCAATGCGACAGCTTGTTCCAGCATAGTGCCAGTCTCACGATAACGGACATGCCAGGAAAACGCCTTCTCCAAGACGTGTGGAGTCTGTCCACCACGTAATTCTGCCTCCGCCAGATAATCAAGTAACATTTGTTTGTAAGGCTCTGCCACACAGTTCTGAATGATTTTCTGTGCGCGTTCACGTGGTGCTAATCCGCGCAGATCTGCTAGGCCGACATCGGTCACGATAATGTCAACGTCATGTTCATTATGGTCAACGTGCGTGACCATAGGAACAATACTCGATATCTTTCCATTCTTGGCAATCGCCTTGGTCGCAAATACCGACAGGTAGGCGTTGCGGGCAAAATCACCCGAGCCGCCAATACCGTTCATCATGTGTGTGCCGAGTACATGTGTGGAATTCACATTGCCATAAATGTCGGCTTCAAGCGCGGTGTTGATAGCGATGATGCCAAGACGACGAATGACCTCGGGATGATTGCTGACCTCTTGCGGACGGAGCACCAGGCGATCTTTGTATTTGCCGATATTGGCAAATACTTCCTGACTTTTTTCCGCCGACAGTGTGATTGATGAGCCGGAAGCAAAGTCCAGTTTTCCGGCATCAAAAAGATCGAAAGTGGAATCTTGCAGCACTTCCGAATACATTTGCAAATGTTCAAAAGGGCTGTCAATGAAGCCCGTCATGACCGCATTCGCTATCGTGCCTATGCCAGCCTGCATGGGCATCAGGCTATTGGTCAGCCTGCCATCTTTGACCTCTTGTTTGAAAAATTCAACGAGGTGGGCTGCGATCTGTGCTGTTTCTTCATCTGGCGGCAAAATGGTCGAAGCGCTGTCGGCTTTTTCGGTAATGACGATCGCAACAATTTTCTCTGGCGGAATCATGATTGCCGTTGTTCCAACGCGGTCGCTTGCCGACATGATAGGAATTGGTTCCCGTTGCGGTCTGTGCTTAGGAATGAAAATGTCGTGCAGACCTTCCAGTTCCAATGACTGTGTCAGATTGATTTCGACGATCACCTGATCCGCCAGGATAGCAAAGCTGGCGCTGTTACCGACAGATGTGGTCGGGATGATGGCGCCGGTTTCTGTGATCGCAATGGCTTCAATGATGGCGACGTCAATCGCATTGATCTGGCGCGTGCGCAATTGCTCAACTGTTTCGGATAAGTGCTGATCGACATACATGATCTCGCCGCGATTGATTGCCGCGCGCAAGGTTGGGTCTGCCTGAAATGGCATGCGGCGTGTCATAGCGCCGGCTTCGGTCAGTGTTTTGTCGACATCGCTACCCAGTGATGCGCCAGTCATCAGCGTGATTTTCAGTTGTTCAGATTTTGCCCGTTCCGCAATCGCGAGGGGAACAACTTTCGCGTCACCAGCTCGCGTAAAACCGCTCATGCCTACCGTCATTCCGTCTTCTATCCACGACGCTGCCCGTTCGGCAGTCGTGACGCGATTTCTTAATTCTGGAAGACGTATCCGTTGTTGTTGAGCTTCGTGCATTTTTATATTCCTTTGTCTCTGAAAGTAGATGGGAGAATTACTTTATATTCTGATTTCCTGATTCTGCGACCAGGTTGTTGTTGCCGGTGTTTCTGAAATCCGTACTTCTTTTGTGGCCTAAGTCAGCCGGTAACCCACCGGTATCATTGAATCGGGGAGTGGGTCATGCTTTATTGCTTCAAGTAGGTCAATTTCGATGGCACGACAGATTGCATCTAATGGCAAATCATTCGCGTCAAGACCAAAGGGCTCTTCGATTTCATCGCCAAGTGCATCCAAGCCGAAGAAGGTATAGGCAACAATTGCCACCACAAATGGCGTCATAAAGCCGATCGAATCTACCAGTCCGAAAGGCAGCAGAAAACAGTAGATATAGGCAGTCCGGTGCAGCAGCAATGTGTAAGAAAAAGGAATGGGCGTATTTTTTATACGCTCGCATGCGGCAGCGGCGGCTGTGATGGCTGATAAGGTAGTGTCAATATTGGCCGCGAGACAGGGATCAATGCGCTTTTCATTCATACTTTGCTGCAGATCCAGCGCCATACGATTGATTAAAAAATCGGGTTTGTTTTTGGATGATTGAATCAGCGTGACCTCTTCCTGAGTCAGCCATTGCGGCATATCTTCACCCGGTAAATCGCGCAGCAGATTTTTAAGTGCGTAGGAAAAGGCGATTGCCCGGTAAATCATGCGTACCCTGATATCCGCCAACCCATTGGATGCCACTGCTGTGATCGGATAGGCAATCAGGCTTTGACATTGGCGTGACAGGTTGCGGCTCCTGATCAGTAATTCGCCCCAGAGTTTGCGCGCTTCCCAAAAACGGTCATACGCAGTGTTATTCCGGAACCCGAGAAAAATAGAGATAGGCAAGCCGATCAGGGTAAACGGAATGGTTGTCAGTGTGATTTTGAGTTCAAATAAATCACCATGTGACATGGTGACCAATGTAGCAATCAGAATGTTAATTGTCAGGGCTGGCAATATTCTTGGCAATACAGAGCCACGCAACATGAGAAACAAGCGAAAGCCAGACGGGCGATCCCTGACTATCATGCTTTTTCCCAATTTTTAAAATGTTTCACCGATAATCCGTCAGAATACTAATATATTAGTGAATTAAAACACTAATATATTAGTAAGTCAATCTGTACAATGGCTTTGAATTATTGAAAATAATTAATCTGAATGGAGTCAATATGAATCACAGGATTGCCTACCGAAATCTGCCGCAACTGTTTTTGAAGGCTCGCGCGAATCTGATGAGTCACTTTCGTCCGATATTGAGTCGGTTTGGCTTAACGGATCAGCAGTGGCGAATTTTTCGTGTGCTTGATGAACACGGTCAACTCGAGCCACGAGAATTGTGTGATTTATGTCAGATATCCAGCCCTAGCATGGCAGGGGTACTCAAGCGTATGGAAGAGCTTGATCTGATCCGCCGCTGTGACGTGAAAGGGGATCAACGTCGTGTCTTAATTGCGTTGTCAGAGCAGGGGGATGCGCTGATGCTGAAAATTGCCCCATTGATTGACACGCAATATCAATATGTTGAGCAGGCATTCGGAAGTGAGGCGATTGATGAACTGATTGCTGCTCTTGAACGGTTTAATGAGGTAAAAACAGACGCGGTCGAGCAGGTTGCGTTGGATTAACTCTTGCGGTTTTTTATTTCCTGGAAAAAATCCAGGGAAGCGCATCGAATTCTCTATTTATATCGACCAGCGTTGATGTTTCAGCGTACTTGAAATCATATTGCGCGATCGATTGCAGTGAGATGCATGGGCATAGTTAGCGCGATGTTTGATTTGTAATTGAATTTCCTTGTGAAAGGTTGATTTATTCTCTTTCGTGTGAGCGAGACAACACACGTCGTACCAGTTCCTGCCTGGTGAGGTTACTATTTATGTGCTAACTGTTGCGTATTAACTTAATATATTCTTTTTTTGTTTTGGACTATTGAGTTTGCCTCTGGAATGCCCTATTGTGCAACGCACCAATAATTACAAGGTACGCAATTGGATAATCATCAAACGAAAAGCAGTCTGGCAGGATTGACGTTAGCGGCAGTCGGCATTGTTTATGGCGATATCGGAACCAGTCCTCTCTATACGATGAAGGAAGTGTTTGCGCCAGCCCACGGATTGCAGCTCACGCAAGCCAATATCTTTGGTATCGTCTCTATGATTTTGTGGGGATTGATTATCATCGTTTCTCTCAAGTATGTGACGCTTGTGCTGCGCGCAGATAACCGTGGTGAAGGCGGAATCATGGCGCTGACGGCGCTGTCCCTCGAATCGGTCAGTAAAAATTCTAAACTCTACTTTCCCCTGACTGTGCTTGGCTTGTTTGGCGCTTCGCTGTTTTACGGTGACGGCGTGATCACACCAGCGATGTCGGTGTTGTCGGCAATGGAAGGTATTGAAGTTGCCACACCCAGTTTTAAACCAGTAGTTGTTCCTATTACGCTGATTGTTCTGATCTGTTTGTATGCGGTTCAGCGTAAAGGCACTGCAGGCATCGGGAAGATGTTCGGCCCGGTGATGTTGTTGTGGTTTTCAGTTCTGGCCTTGATGGGCTTGTATAACATCATCCGCGTTCCGGGAATTCTTGCCGCTTTCAATCCCTTATACGCAGTGAATTTTGTGATCGACCATCACTGGGGGGCATTTTTTGCGCTCGGTGCTGTCGTACTGGCGTTTACCGGCTCCGAAGCTTTGTATGCGGATATGGGGCATTTTGGCGCTAAACCGATTCGTGCTGCCTGGTTTTTTATTGTGTTTCCCGCACTGGCACTGAATTACCTCGGACAGGGCGCGCTGCTGATGTTTAATCCAGCAGCAGTGACCAATCCTTTTTATTATCAGTTGGGTGCGTGGAGTATTTATCCTCTGGTTATCTTATCGACGGTTGCTGCGGTGATCGCATCCCAGTCGACGATATCCGGGACGTTCTCGATGACCAAACAAGCTATTTCACTCGGCTTTTTGCCGCGTATGAAGATTGTGCATACGTCAGCTAAAGAAATCGGCCAGATTTATATTCCGGTGGCGAACTGGATGCAATTGTTTGTAGTTGTTGGCGCGGTGATTGGCTTTGGTTCGTCGACGAATCTTGCATCGGCTTACGGTATAGCAAATACCGGTACGATGCTGGTGACGTCATTGCTGACGTTTTTTGTTATCCGGTTTGGCTGGAAATACAATCTTCTATTGTGTGTTGCTGCGACATTTTTCTTTTTAGCCATCGACGTTTCTCTGTTTTCTGCCAATGCATTGAAATTCTTCCATGGCGGTTACTTCCCGATTGTGCTGGGATTGATTATTTTTACCTTGATGCTGACCTGGAAACGTGGACGTGAGCTGGTATTTGAAAATCTGAAAAAACATGCAATTCCGCTGGAGGATTTCCTTGCATCCCTGTTTGTTTCTGCGCCGACCCGGGTTTACGGTACTGCCGTATTCTTACGTGGTGAGGCAGACGGTGTGCCGCACGCACTCTTGCATAACTTATCGCACAATAAAATATTGCATGAACGGGTGGTTTTTCTGACGCTGCATAACAGGGAAATTCCGTGGGTACCATTTTCTGAGCGTATTAAGATTTCTGATCTTGGTAATTCGTGTTATCAGATCGATCTGTTTTACGGATTTAAAAATGAGCCGGATATTCCAGCTGCGCTTGCTTTGTGTGCATCGAGTGGTCTGATTTTTGAGCCTATGGAAACTTCTTACTTTATTTCCAGGCAGACGATTATCTCTACGCCGGGCGGTGGCATGGCAAGATGGCGTGAGGGCATTTTTGTTGCCATGTCTCGCAATGCACGTGATGCAGCGGACTACTATCACATCCCAAGCAATCGCGTGATTGAAGTCGGCGCTCAGGTTGAAATTTGAAATAATGGCGGGAGGGCTTATAAAATCAAAAGTCCTATGCTATAATTTTGTTTTTCGCGGCTGTAGCTCAGCTGGATAGAGTACTTGGCTACGAACCAAGGGGTCGTGGGTTCGATTCCTGCCAGCCGCACCAGATTCAAGGGACTAGATGCAAATCTAGTCCCTTTTTTCTTTTTTGCGTTTCTTTTTTTCTTGTTCATTTTCTTCCCCGGTTCGCTGCATTTTTTTTGCTTGCCTTAATGCTTATTTATCTCGCGTCATAAAAGTTGAGAGGAGGGGCTTTAAATGTTGGGTTTACTTGTGCTATAATTTTCTTCTTCGCGGCTGTAGCTCAGCTGGATAGAGTACTTGGCTACGAACCAAGGGGTCGTGGGTTCGATTCCTGCCAGCCGCACCAGATTCAAGGGACTAGATGCAAATCTAGTCCCTTTTTTCTATTCTGAGATGTTCAAGTTGAAGAAGGTGCTCACGCTGACATGAACACCGAATTGGCTTAGTGATTGATTAGTCCGCGAGTATTAACCGGCGCAGACTCCAGTTTTCTGGTGCCTCCTGATTGAGGGAGCTGCGTTTGATCGGGTTGGATCGTACGCTTTCTTCGATGGACGTAATGAGCCGGTGGAGTTGCGATGCGTCAGGCAGCATAGTTCCCAGAAATGCCACTTCATCGTCATATTGAATCAGGATGGTAGGGAAATTTTCAATTTCTATATCTTCGACCAGATGGGCATGGTCTTCTATGTCGACCCAGGCAAAGCACTTTTCCGGATGGTGGACAGCCAGTTCTTCGAATGCTGTGCGATAAATATTACAGGTGTCGCACCATGCAGCGCAAAGGCAGGCGACCAGCCATTGTTTGGTGTTCAGTTGATTTTTCAACTGTTTCAGATCATTAGTGTGAATATGTGCGTTCATGTTGTAATTCTAACCGATTCAATCTCAATAGAAATCCAGCCTTGCACTGAAGTGAACACGGTAAAATACGTCTATGACAATGATTTTAGCAATAGAAACATCGACCGAGCTGGCATCAGCAGCTTTGCTTGTTGATGATCAGATTTATGTGCGCGAGTTATCCGGTGTGCAAACCCACTCACAAGGAATTTTGCCTGCGTTGCAGTCATTGCTGTCCGAGGTCGGCATCGCGCTGTCTGACTGTGATGTTTTGGCTTACGGATGCGGCCCCGGTGCATTTACAGGGATACGCACAGCTTGCGGCATTGTTCAGGGGCTTGCCTATGGCGCAGAATTAAACGTTGTGCCAGTGATTAGTCTGCACGCGATGGCGTTGGCAGCATTCGCAGAGGTAAAGGCTGATAATTTTATTTGCGTTCTGGATGCGCGTATGAACGAGGTGTACTGGGCGCAGTACCGCTTTGTAGGCGGAGTCTGCGTAGAAGTTAGCGCTCCAGTGTTGGCGAAGATAGAAGATATTACGCCGAGTGCTGATCTTGATGCACCGTATTTTGTCCTTGGGAATGGCGTTGTTTTGCCTTCTCAATATAGTCAGTTTCCATCGATTCCGATGATGCCGCATGCAAAACAGGTTGCGGAGTTGGGGAAACTGGGGTTGGCAAGTGGTCAGGATGTCTCACCAGAGCTGGCGCAGCCGCTGTACCTGAGAAATAAGATTGCCTTAACTACTGCCGAACGAGCTTTGGTGCAGGGGCAGAAGTAATATGCGGCTTTTTCGTGCTGAGTATAAAAAACATGCATAACTTTGTGAAATTGGGTTTTGCGGACATTGATCAGATACTGACGATTGAAGAGGCGGTATACTCTCATCCCTGGTCCCGAGGAAATTTTACCGATTCGTTTTTAAGTGGTTATCAGGCATTTGGTATTCGCGATCATTCCGGAGAAATTGCCGCTTATTTTTTTGTAATGCCTGTTGTTGACGAATTGCATCTGCTGAATTTCGCAGTTCGTAAAGAAAATCAGGGACAGGGATATGCGAGCGCCATGTTGAGATACCTGCATCTTTATGCAAAAGAACAGGACATGACGTCAGTTTTGTTGGAAGTCCGGCGTAGTAATTATCGGGCAATTGAGGTGTACCTTGCCGATGGCTTTGAGGAAATCAGCAGAAGAAAAGCCTACTATCCTGTCGATGTAAATACCCGTGAAGATGCAATCGTGATGCGGAGAATGTGCTGATGAATGCTGCCGAACAAACGGCTCGTATCAAAATTCTGAATGCAATGGGTTTGGGTCCGTTGTGGCTCTCCCGCTATGCGTCTGAGGAGGTAACTCCAGTAGCTGCGACGTTGGCGTTGGCGGATGTTCCTCCTGCGGCTGTTTTGCCTGACGGTGGTGTCACCGATGTTGTAACAGTGGCGGACCTACCCCTGTCTTCAGCGCCAGCGGCGTCTGATCCCGTGGATCGCGTATCTGTGATGTCCTGGGATGCATTGCAAACCGAAGTCGCATCTTGTGTGGCTTGTGGCTTGTGTAAAGGTAGGACAAAAACAGTTTTTGGTACTGGAGATGCCGCAGCGACATGGTTGTTTGTCGGTGAAGGTCCGGGCTATAACGAAAACTTACAGGGTGAGCCGTTTGTCGGCGCAGCCGGACAGTTGCTTGATAATATGCTGCGGGCACTTGGTGTGCAGCGCGGTGAACGTGCGTATATTGCGAATGTTGTCAAATGTCGACCGACGGATAGCAGCGGTAAAGACCGGCCGCCAACGCCCGATGAAATAAAGGCTTGTCTGCCGTATTTGAAGCGCCAGATTGCCTTAATTCAGCCGAAAGTGATTGTTGCTCTGGGTAAGACGGCAGCAATTGCCTTATTGGGGGTCGATCCTGATACGCCGGTTTCGCAATTACGTGGAAAAGAACATCATGTCAACGGTGTGCCTATGATTGTGACCTACCACCCCGCGTATTTATTGCGTAAACCTGTAGAAAAAAATAAGGCGTGGCGCGATTTGTGTCTCGCTCAAAACGCTTTACCAACAAACGTCTGATGCGAGTCTATCCAGACTATCAGGCACAGTTTCATCAGCAGTGGGGACATCTGAACGATGTGCATGTCCGCTCACTCGCATGGTTGTTAAGTTCTCCCGATTTGCTCGATCAGCAGTCACCCGTGTGGGAAGGTGCGATCGTCGCACCGGAGCTGCCGTCTCAGAGTCAGCTTGAACGGTGGTTAACCAAGCTTGATGTATTTCCTGAGCCTTTGCATCAGGCCTTGCGTGACGCGCCGACAAAACGACTGGGTTTGTATGCGGAGGTGTTGCTTGCTTTTTTTCTTGCTGATTCAAGCGAGCTGTTTGCGCATGGTCTGCAAGTGAATGACGAGCAGGCACGTACCATTGGCGAGTTTGATTTTCTGGTACAAGAAGGCGAGGGGCTTGTACATTGGGAGTTGGCAACAAAAATTTATTTATTTTTTGCTGACGCGGTATCTGAACAAAGCGGAGCTCCTGATTTGTTTAATTATCTCGGCCCGAATCTCGCGGATACGCTGGGTGCCAAGATGAAGAAAATAGTGCAGCAGCAATTGCGTCTGGGTTTGCATCCGGCAGCAAAGAAATTGTTGCCTTTTCCTTTGCTGCGTTCTCAAGCACTTGTCAAAGGCTGGTTGTTTTATCGCGGTATGGATATTGGTCGAGCAGGCTCTGTGGTTGATGGGGTATCGGAGCAGCATTGTCGTGGTTACATCTGGACTTTGCGTGATTTGCAGGAAATGCCTGAATGCGAAGGCGTTATTTTGCAGCGCCTTGCCTGGCTGGCACCGGTGCAACTGAGTAGTGACGCTGTATTCGGAACGCAAGAATTACTGACACAGATCAAATCACATTTTTCGATATCGACGGCCCCAGTGTTGCTGGCGATCACCGTCACCCAGAACGGTATTGCCCGGGAAGTTTGCCGCGGCATGCTGATCCCGGAAGACTGGTGGGATCGGGCTTCTGCGGCAAAATTGCATCCCTAGTGTTTATGCTCGCCTATCAGTGCCAGTGAATCAAACTGGCGCTGGTTTGCACTATGCTTTCTCATCACAATGAACATTGTACTCGCCACAAATAAGCCGAATATCACAATCACAGCCTGAATGTTCAGGTCTAAATAGATCATTAGCGCGTACAAGCCCAACATGATCAGTACTGATAAGTTTTCATTGAAATTCTGTACCGCAACTGAGTGTCCAGCACTCATCAGCACATGTCCGCGGTGCTGTAAGAGGGCATTCATCGGAACTACAAAGAAGCCTGCCAGTGCACCAACCAGAACAAGTAAAGGATAGGCGAGCCAGACGCTGTGTACGAAGATCATGGTGGTGACGACTAGTCCCATTGCGATGCCCATGGGCATGACTGCCAGGGATTTTTTGAGTGGGACAAATTTAGCGGCAGCAACTGCGCCGATGGCAATGCCGATAGCGACAACACCCTGTAATACCGCTGCTTTATTCAGCGGCATTTGTAAAGATTCTTCTGCCCATTTTAAAACGATAAACTGCAGTGTTGCCCCGGCGCCCCAGAACAGCGTAGTGACAGCCAGTGAAATCTGCCCCAATTTGTCTTTCCATAGGGTGACAAAGCAATGAGAAAAGTCACACACTAATTGCACTGGATGGGGCTTTTGATGGGCGTAACGGGCACCTGTGTCGGGGATGCGCAAATTAAACAGAGCAGCAAGCCCATAAAAGAAGGTAATGACACAGAGTGCTGCCTCGGTCGGCGTATTAATTGGAAAATCAACTACCGGGAAATCAAAATTCAGCAAGGTCGCCGAGATATGAGGGGTGACCAGCGCACCACCAAGTACGGTGCCGAGAATGATGGAGGTCACTGTTAAGCCTTCGATCCAGCCATTTGCAGCGACCAATTTTTCAGGGGGGAGCAACTCCGTCAGAATGCCATATTTTGCCGGCGAATACGCTGCAGCACCAAATCCGACGAGAGCATAGGCAATCAAGGGATGCACATGAAAAAACATTAAAGCGCAACCAAGGACTTTAATCATATTCGTAATGAACATGACCTTGCCTTTGGGGAGTGCATCAGCAAAGGCGCCGACAAAGGCGGCTAGTAATACGTAAGAGACAGCGAAGAAAAATTTCAGTAAAGGCGGCATCCAGCTTGGCGATTGCATCGATACCAGTAACGCCATGGAGGCAATCAGTAGCGCATTGTCGGCCAGCGAAGAAAAAAACTGTGCCGCCATAATTGTATAGAAACCACGTCTCATGCTTGTCGTTTGCCTGTTACAAAGTGTTATCGGTCAGCTTTATACCATGAAAATCTCGCCTGATCGCTGAATTAGAGCATGTATATCAGAAATTACTGGGTAAAATATCAGTGTTTATTACGTTTTCTTTGAAAAGTTATGGCTAAGGCAAAAACTAATTACACCTGCACGGAGTGCGGCGGCATTGTCAATAAATGGGCCGGACAGTGTCCTTCGTGCGGGCAATGGAACACCTTGGTCGAAACGATCATGGAGGCTGCCGGTAATCGTTTTTCGGCAAAACACCAAAGTCTCGCGCAAACCGCACCAGTGTTGAATCTTTCCGATATTGAAGCGTCAGATGTGCCACGTTTTGGTACGGGTATTGATGAGTTTGATCGTGTCCTGGGGGGCGGCTTAGTGCCGGGTGGCGTCGTTCTGATTGGGGGTGATCCTGGGATAGGAAAGTCCACGCTGTTGTTGCAAGCCTTATCTAATCTGACAAAGATAAAGAAAGTGCTGTATGTCAGTGGTGAGGAGTCGGGCGCGCAGATAGCTTTGCGGGCGAACCGGCTGGTGCTTGATACGCATGGGCTGGCTTTGCAGGCGGAGATTCAGCTCGAAAAAATTCTGAACACACTGGCGGATCATAAGCCGGAAGTAGTAGTGATTGATTCGATTCAGACGATTTATTCTGATGCGTTGAGTTCGGCGCCGGGCTCGGTGGCGCAGGTGCGTGAATGTGCTGCGCAGCTTACACGCGTCGCAAAAACCATGAATATCACCATGATTCTGGTCGGTCATGTGACGAAAGAGGGTGCCCTGGCGGGACCCCGCGTGTTGGAACACATTGTGGATACTGTGCTGTACTTTGAGGGTGATACACATTCGAGTTTCCGTCTGGTCAGGGCGATTAAAAACCGCTTTGGCGCGGTGAATGAACTGGGTGTCTTCGCCATGACCGAGCGCGGCTTGAAAGGCGTATCAAATCCGTCGGCATTGTTTCTTTCTCAGCATGAGTCGCAGGTCGCTGGTTCCTGTGTCATGGTGACGCAAGAGGGAACCAGACCCTTGTTGGTCGAGATACAGGCGCTGGTTGACAGCTCTTTCGCACCGAATGCGAAGCGTTTATCTGTCGGCCTGGAGCAAAATCGTCTGGCGATGTTGCTGGCGGTGTTGCATCGACATGCTGGTGTTGCGGCGTTTGATCAGGATGTTTTTATTAATGCGGTAGGGGGCGTCAAAATTGCAGAGCCTGCAGCCGACCTTGCTGTCTTGCTGGCGATTAATTCGTCGATGCGAAATAAGCCCTTGCCGCGCAGTCTGGTTGTGTTCGGCGAGGTCGGCCTGGCTGGTGAGATACGGCCAGCGCCGCGAGGGCAAGAACGCTTGAAAGAAGCAGCCAAGCTCGGATTTACGATAGCCATGATCCCGAAAGCGAACGCGCCCAAGCAAAAAATCGAAGGGCTTACCATCATTGCAGTCGATCGTATTGATGAGGCAATGAGCCGTATCCGCGATATTGATGACGCTAACTGAGTTCTTGCGTCGCGCAGCAGTTGTGTTTATCGGCGCAGGCTGTTGATCACCTCAGTTGCTGCGTGGATGCCGCTGCTGATCGCGCCTTCCAGTGTCGCAGGATAACCGCCCTGCGTATAGTCTCCGGCCAATGTCAGCCCGGGTATGCCTGTGCTGTTTGATGGGCGTTGCAGCGCCGGAGTGCAACTGAAGGTTGCTCTTTTTTCAGTAATGATCTGATGCCACAGAGGGCTTGCCAGTTCGGGGCGCTGGAAGCTGTCAGCTAATTGCCGGGCAATCGCGCTTGCGAGTGACTGGTGATCTTGTTGGTGCTCTTTGGGTGCGCTGATCACGACTGCAAACAAGCCGCTCTGATCATCATGCAACTGGCCGCGGTCAAATACATATTGCCCCCATTGCTGTTGCGAGGGATCGTCCAATAAAGCATACATGGGGCGCGGCAGGCTTGTTCCTGGCGCATACTGCAAATAGCAGCTCGTGATGGCTTCGTATGTCAGTGGCGGCAAGGTCATGCCAGTGTCCGCATCGCTGAGCAGTCGCTGTGCATTACTGGCATCAGTGGCAATAACGATGCCGTCAAATGCCTGCTCATTTTGCTGGACGGACTCGATGATCCATTGAGATGCGCCGTCTTTTTTGATTGCTTTGATTGCGCTTGAACATGCCACATCAGCGCCGTGGCGCTGTATGAATTCCGCCGCTTTTTGGGGGAACAGTGCCGACAGATTCAGTCTCGGCAGCAACATGTCGGATGCGGCGCGACTGGCGCCAAGGCTGTCCCGCAGGACATTCAGAAACACCTGCGCGGAAGCCTGTTCAGCAGGTGTATTCAATGCAGCGATGCAAAGTGGATTCCACATCAGGCGGCACAGTCTGTCCGTCTGATCAAAGCGTTGCAGCAATTCTGCGACGGTGCAATCGGTATTGAGCGTCCAGCCCATCCAGCGCGCTGCAGAGGAAAATCTGGCGAGTGCCAGCTTGTCTTCGCGGCGCAGACCTGTCGCCCTCCAGAGAGCCACGAGCATATGCAGTGGCGCAGGCAGTCGTGGCGCAATGAAGTGCATGCCATCTTCGTGCTCTGGGTAGATCATTTGTAGCGGCAGCCGCAAAAACGCAGCGTTCAGGTCAACACCGACGGTTTTCATTAATTTCAGACTCTGCTGATAGGCGCCCAGCAGAATATGCTGGCCATTATCAACCGTGAGCCCATTAATCCCGACGCCGCGCGCCCGGCCACCGAGTGTTTTGGCCGACTCAAACAGGCTGACCTGATGTCCGTTTTGCGTCAATGTGACAGCTGCCGCACAGCCCGCCCAACCACCACCGATCACAGCAATTTTTTTTGAGACCTTCGCCATTTCAGCCACGGATATAGGTTTTCCAGGCGAGCCAGAGTTTACGTATCGGTGTCAGCGAGATGCGCTGGCTCAGCACATGAAAGCTATCGCGCTGAATTTCCGATAGCAGCGTTCTGTAGATGGCTGCCATAATCAAGCCGGTACGCTGCGCGCGGCGGTCTTCTGGTGGCAGTATTGCCAGTGCCTCATCATAGAGTTTTTGAGCCCGTTCGTACTGGAACTGCATCAGCGCTTCAAATTCAGGGCTATGTCTGGCATTCAGTATGTCCGCTGCCGTCACCTTGAACTGTTGCAGTTCATTGACCGGAATATAAATTCTGCCCTTGCGCGCATCTTCACCGACGTCACGAATGATGTTGGTCATTTGAAACGCAAGGCCGAGTTTCTCGGCGAATACTTTGGTTTGCGGATTGCTAATGCCAAAGATGCTGGCCGATAAAATCCCAACCACGCCAGCCACATGCCAGCAGTATTTTTGCAGCGCAGGGAAATCCAGGTAACGGGTCTGATTCAAGTCCATTTCCATGCCGTCGATGACGGCCATCAGGTGCGCACCTTCAAGCTGGTAAGTCGTCAGGTGTGGCAGCAAGGCTCTGGTGACAGGATGTGTCGGCGCATTTGCCAGCATTGCCTGAATTTCTTTACGCCACCAAGTCAGTTTGCTGCGGGCAACCATATCGTCAGTACTTTCATCGACGACATCATCCACTTCGCGGCAAAAAGCATAAAGTGCAGTAATGGCGCGGCGCCTTTCTGCTGGCAGGAACAGGAAACTGTAGTAAAAACTGGAGCCGCTTTCTGCAGCTTTTTGTTGGCAATATTCGTCTGGTGACATGCTGGAATATAAAAAAGTTGTTGACGCTGGGCTGATCAAAGTTGATAAGAGTTGCTATGCTAACAAACTTCAACATGCCTCAACCTGTTCAGATTGCGATACCGCATGTAGAACGGAAGTATCGTAATGTAATCAGATTGTAGAATTCTTAACTCAAAACGCGACAGCTCGTATAATAGTGGGCGCATTATATTATCGCTCTGCACAAAAGAGCCTGGCTTTTGACTCGAAACTTTAAATTTGGACAAACATCTTGAATAAATCGAAACTTGTGGCAATTTTGGGTGGCCTGGGAATTATCCTGGCTGGATGCGGTGGCTTCGTTTACACCTCCGTCGGCGGCACCGTCACGGGTCTGGGAACAACAGGGGCAAATTCAGTGCAATTGATGAATGAGCAGAACTTCATCCGGACGCTGACTGCAGATGGTTCTTTTTCATTCAGTGTGGCGAGCAATGCTAATTACTCTATCATTGTCTCTAGCCAGCCAAATCTGGTGAATTGCACGGTCGCCAATGGCACGGGAAAAATGACGGGCGAGGGGGCGCTGAATAACATCTTGGTGACTTGTGTGCCGAATGTGCCGGTTTCCGGAACCCTGTCCGGCATGGCCGATAGTGGCGCGATTACCTTGAACAACAACACGGTGAATCCAGCCACCAGTGTTGCCACAGACAAGACGATGTCCTTGTCCGCCAATGGCGCATTCCAGCTGACCAATTATGTGGTGAGTGGGTATCGTTACAATGTGACGGTGGCGATGCCACCAGCCGCACAGTATTGTACGGTCGCCAATGGTACCGGCGTAGCGGATAATAAATATCCGAACGCGATCAACAATGTCGCGGTTTCCTGCGTTCCTGCGGTACCGGTCAAGGTGACGGTGAATGGTCTGACCGCTGGTAATACATTGACGCTGTCGAATGCGACGACAGCAAAATCCACTGCCGATACTTTGGCGATCAGCACGATCGGTATTTATAATTTTGGCTGGAGTTTGCTCAATGGCATGACATATGCGGTGACAGTGGCAACGCAACCGACCGGGCAGACCTGTACTGTGCAGAATGCAAGCGGTGTGGCAGATATTACCAAGCCGGACGCAGCAAGCAACATCGTGGTGAATTGCGTCTGAGCGCACTGGCATTCAGCATTCACTTCATATAAAAAAAGCCCACCATGATTGGTGGGCTTTTTTACTGTTTGATGCACCGAGCGATGGCAGGGTTACAGTTCTTCCAGCATGCCTGCGTCATTGAAATAAAAAATACCTTCCCGCTTGAAGCCCCATTTTCCTCCCTTGAGCCTGATAAATGGTTCAAAGCTGAAAAAACCAACTTCCGACAAAGGGATGTCATTGCTGGAATCAATATACTGGCGCTGATCTTTGTCGTTAGCGATGCTGTGGCCGACGTTGTTGCGATAATCGAGATTGACGAAACCGTTCTGACGTATGCGCATATTGGCCCATTCGAACAACTGGCCAAATGTGGTCTGAGGTCTTACCAGCGCCTGCATTTGCTGATGCATCTGTTTCAGGAAATTCAGACCATTTCTGAATTCGATTAATTGCGGTGTTGGTGTGACTTTGCCATGTTCTATCGGAAATGAACGGGCGCAGTCGCCCCAAAAGCGATCCCGTGTCGGACTCAGATCGATCGTCACCAGATTATCGTTACCGACACGTTCTTCGTTGGGTTGATAATCGCGCCCGGAGACGGAGACGCAACTGCGAGACCCAAGTAATACCAGTGCCGGACATGAGTGATACCAGGTATCCGGATAGCCTTGCGCCTGCAGTAGCCGGTGCGCTTTTTCAGCGATACTTTTTTCGGTGTCATCTGCAGTAATCAGACCAGCCATTTGCTGCAATACAGTTTTGGCGGCGCTTTGTACTTGTCTGTGCTGTTCGATCTCGAACGCGGTTGGCATAATCTTTCCGTTTCAACTGGGCGTGATAGTGAATCTGAGTTTATTTTTCAGAGTTGCTCTTCGTTACCGCTTTAACGCCTGCGGCGGTCACATCCACCGCCGTTCCAACAACGGCACCTCCGACTTTCACTGTCGTGGAGACGGCGACGTCGGCGATGGCAATGACAGTGCACGCACTCAGTGGGAAAACGCATAGTAGGAAAAACATTCGCGATATACAAGTTCGCATGAGTAAGCCTGGCGTTGTTAAGGTTGCTGGAGGTGGGGACTGGGATCGTCTTGCCAGTCGCATTATGCGGCTTTGTTTCAGTATACGTCAGCGCTTTACGCACTTATTTATGGATGTTGAAATTTTTTGTAACTTGATGTTCATTTTGTAATAATTTATATACTCCCCCACTATTTTTAAGAAACCTCGCTAACCTCAGCGTATTCATTGGGCTCTTTTGCATACTGGGGGGAGTATTTATTGATGCTGAATCAGTCTCTGGACGGCATTCGCAGTGCGCGCCAGCCCAGTAGTAGCCAATCCTGCGCCTTCAGTGTTGGTCGATGATGGAATACATCGCCATTCACAGCTTCAATTTTCTCTATGATGCGCAGACCGCCCTGAATAACTAAGCGCAGCTCCCAACCTATGCGGCCTGGAAGTTGCGTCGCCAGTCCGCTACCTGAGAGCATCATCTGACGCGCGCGCGCGGTTTGGAATTGCATCAGTGCTTGCCAGGCGGTGTTCAAATTCTGATTCGCGATATCCTGCTCGCTGACGCCGAAGGTTTGCATGTCACTTTGCGGCAGATAGATGCGCTGTTTTTTCCAATCAATAGCGACATCCTGCCAGAAATTAATCAACTGTAGTGCCGAGCAAATCGCATCCGAGTCACGGATGTTTTCTGGCGTCGCCGCGCGATACAGATGCAGCATAATCCGACCAACCGGATTAGCCGAACGACAGCAGTAATCTTGCAACTGTCCGAAATCAACATAACGGGTGGTGACCACGTCCTGTTTAAATGCCGAAAGTAAATCCCGAAACGCCTGCAGCGGCAGTTGGTGTTGTCGGATAACATCAGCCAGCGCGATGAACATGGGCTGTGTGCTGTTGCTGTTTTGCTCAATGAAGTCGAGCTCCTGCTCATAGGCGCTGAGCGCTGTCAGACGCTGTTCAGGCGTGGCATCTCCCTCGTCCGCAATATCGTCCGCACTGCGGGCAAAAGCATAAATGACTTCGACTGCCGGTCGTAAATGCGGTGGAAGTAAGATCGATGCGACAGGAAAATTTTCGTAGTGTTCAACGGACATAAGTGGGTATGAATCCTTAATGACCGAAAAGTCATTGGCAAAGAGGTTGACCTTAATTATAATAAATAACCAGCCAGTCATTTATTTAAAATCAGTGCGATCAGTTGCAATTAGTTGCGGTAATGATGAATATGTCATCTCGTTACCAGCCGCCTCATTCAGTCCGCATAGTAAAGGAAAACTTTTGTGTTAACACTAAAAACTCCCGTGTTCGCTGACGCGTCCCCCGTTGTCAATCGCGTCAAACTGCGGCATTCAGGTTTGTCCTCGTCGCGGGCGATTGCTGCGCTTTCCTTGTTGAGTTTGTTGGTGGCCTGTTCCAAGCCGGTTGAGAAAACCGAGGACGTGCGGCCAGTGCGTGTGGTCACAGCGACCAATACCACTTCTGATGTGGCATTTGAATTATCCGGTGAAGTGCGCCCACGGATAGAATCCCGCCTCGGTTTTCGTGTCGGCGGCAAAATCGTTCAACGTAAAGTCGAGCTGGGAACCGTGGTGAAGCGCGGACAATTGCTGATGCAGCTTGATCCTCAGGATTTATTGCTGGCACAAACGCAGGCGAAAGCGGCGTTGACAGCAGCAGAAAGTAATCGCGATCTGGCTCAGGCCGATTTAAAACGCTATCAGGAATTACGCGCAAAGAATTTCGTTGCTGCAGCAATCCTCGATAGCAAAGAGGTCGCCTATAAAGCAGCGCAAGCCAGTTTCGAGCAGGCAGTTGCTGGCTTTAAAAATCAGAGCAATCAGGCGGGATACGCGACGCTGATTGCTGATGTCGATGGCGTTGTCACCGGGATTGACGCAGAAGTCGGGCAGGTTGTTGCTGCCGGAACGCCGGTTGTCCGTGTTGCGCAAACCGGTGAGATGGATGTGGTGGTCGGTATTCCGGAAAACAAAATCAATACCATACGGCAGATGAGTGATATCAGGGTCGGCTTATGGGCTGATCCGACATTGGCATTGCCGGGTAAGTTACGTGAATTATCACCGGTCGCGGATGCGGTGACGCGTACTTATCTTGCTAAAGTCAGTTTGCCCGCGGATGCAAAAGATGTGCGCCTCGGTATGACGGCCAATGTCAGCTTCGTCGCACCGAATCCCGCGCCAGTATTTAAACTGCCGACCACGGCTTTATTTCAGGATAAAGGGCAGACAGCGGTCTGGATCGTCAGTGGCGGTGCGGTGAAGCTGGTGCCGGTGAAACTGGCTGGCGCATCGGGCGAAGATGTGTTGATTGCTGGTGGGATTTCTTCCGGCCAGCAGGTCGTGACTGCTGGTGTTAATTTGTTAAAGCAAGGGCAGAAAGTCAGCATTCTGGGAGCTGAGTCTCCGGCAATAAAGCCGCCAGCAACAAAGCCGCCAGTGACGGAAGCGCCAGCTTCTGCGGTGGGAGCTTCTAAATGAGTAACTCTTCGAGAAGTTTTAATTTGTCAGGTTGGGCGCTGGAGCATATCCCGCTTATCCGCTACCTGATCGTTGTATTGCTGCTTGGCGGTATTTTCAGTTATGGGAAGCTGGGGCAGGATGAAGATCCGCCATTCACTTTCCGTGCGATGGTCGTCCGCGCAATGTGGCCGGGTGCGACTGCTTTGCAAATGGCCGACCAGGTGACGGATAAACTGGAAAAAAAGCTGCAAGAGACGCCATACATTGATCGCATCCGCAGTTATTCCAAGCCAGGCGAAACACTGATTATTCTACAGTTGCGTGAATCTACGCCGCCGAAAGAAACGGCGCAATCCTGGTATCAGGTGCGTAAGAAGATAGGTGATATCAAAGCCACCTTGCCGCCGGGTGTGCTCGGTCCTTTCTTTAACGATGAATTTGGTGATACTTACGGCTCTATCTTTGCGTTGTCGGGTGACGGCTTCACCTATGAAGAAGTAAAGGAATATGCCGATTTCGTTCGTCAACAGTTTTTGCGCATCCCTTCGGTGTCGAAGGTGGAATTGTTCGGCGTGCAGGATGAAAAACTGAATATCGAATTCTCTCAAAAGAAATTTTCCCAACTGGGTATTTCTTTCGACGCGATTGTTTCTCAGATTGGCTCGCAAAATGGCATCGAAAGTACCGGCGTACTGACAACATCTACGGATAACCTGCAAGTCCGGGTTTCCGGCGCCTTAATGAAGGTGAAGGATCTGGAAAATCTGCAATTGCGGGCAAACGGCACCACTTTCCGCCTTGGAGATTTTGCGACAGTAAAACGTGAGTATAAAAATCCACCGCAAGACAAAATGCGCTTTAACGGCAAGGAAGTGATCGGCCTTGGTATTTCTATGGAAAAAGGCGGCAATATCATTGAGCTGGGCAAGCATTTACAAGCGGATGTCCGTACGATCAAGGCAAAACTTCCGGTGGGCATACAACTGGAGCAGGTGACAAATCAGCCTGACGCGGTGAAAGAATCTGTCGGTGAGTTTTTACATACGTTGATTGAGGCGGTCGTCATTGTGCTGGCAGTCAGTTTTCTGTCGCTTGGCTTGCATACCAAACCTTTCCGTCTCGACATCTGGCCGGGTCTTGTTGTTGGCCTGACGATTCCTCTGGTGTTGGCGATTACCTTCTTATTCATGCGTATCTTTGACATCGATTTGCATAAAATTTCACTTGGCGCTTTGATTATTGCGCTCGGTCTGCTGGTCGATGATGCGATTATTGCGGTAGAAATGATGGTGCGTAAAATGGAGGAGGGCTTCTCTCGCTTTGACGCCGCCACCTTTGCCTATACATCAACGGCGATGCCGATGTTGACCGGAACTTTGATTACGGCCGCAGGCTTTTTGCCTATCGGCCTGGCTAAATCGGCAGCGGGCGAATACACGTTTTCGATGTTCTCCGTGAATGCGCTGGCACTGATTATTTCGTGGCTGGCAGCTGTGTTGTTTACGCCTTATCTTGGTTATCTGCTGTTAAAGGTAAAGCCGCATAACGTCAATGATAACCACCATCATGAGCTGTTTGATTCGCCGTTTTACAACCGTTTCCGCGCGCTGGTGAATTGGTGTGTCGAGTGGCGCAAGCTGACGATAGCCATTACCCTGGGTGTGTTTGGCCTTGGAGTATTTGGCTTTAAATTTATTGAGCAACAGTTTTTCCCGGATTCAAATCGTCCTGAATTGATGGTCGAATTGTGGTTGCCGGAAGGCTCGTCATTTGCGGCAACAGAAGCGCAGACCAAGAAATTTGAAAACTTTGTGCGGCAGCAGGAGGGCGTTTCCAGTGTGACGAGTTATGTGGGAACCGGTAGTCCACGTTTCTATCTGCCGCTGGATCAGATTTTTCCGCAGACAAATGTGGCTCAACTGGTTGTTTTGCCTAAAGATTTAAAATCAAGAGAGGCGCTGCGCTTGAAAATTGTCGATATTTTCAAGAAGGATTTTCCTGAGGTACGCGGTCGCGTGAAATTGCTGCCGAACGGACCACCGGTGCCTTATCCTGTGCAATTCCGCGTGACCGGGCTGGAAGTGGCGAAGGTGCGAGAGATTGCTGATCAGGTAAAGCAGGTCATGATGGCGAATCCGAATGCGATTGGTGTGAACGACAACTGGAATGAGTCGGTGAAAGTGGTGCGTATCGACCTGGATCAGGACAAGTTGCGGGTATTGGGTGTGACCTCGCAAAACGTTATGCGCGCGGCGAATACGATTCTGAGCGGTACAACCGTCGGGCAATTCCGCGATGGCAATAAGTTGATCGACATGGTGGTGCGTCAGCCAGTTGATGAGCGTTCAACCGTGAACGCATTGAACAATGCGAATATCCCTACTGCGAGCGGAAAATCGGTTCCTTTGTCGCAGATCGCGACGATCAAACTGGTCTGGGAGCCAGGCGTGGTCTGGCGCGAGGGGAGGGAGTGGGCTGTTACCGTACAGTCTGACGTGGTTGATGGCATTCAGGGGCCGACCGTATCAAGCCAGATCGCACCGCAGTTGAAGGGTATTCAGGCCGCCTTGCCTCCGGGTTATGCAGTGGAGTTAGCTGGTGCCGCAGCGGATAGCGGCAAGGCGCAAGAATCGATTGCTGCCAATGTACCGTTAGTCGTGTTTATCATTTTTACGCTGCTCATGTTGCAACTGCATAGTTTTTCCCGCGTCATTCTGGTTTTCCTGACCGGGCCGCTGGGATTGGCGGGAGCTGCCCTGGCATTGCTTGTGCTGCAGAGACCGTTTGGTTTTGTTGCGCAACTGGGCGTCATTGCTTTGTTCGGTATGATTATACGTAATTCAGTCATTCTGATTGATCAGATTGAGCAGGATATCCAGGAAGGCTCAGATGTCTGGACTGCGATCGTTGAATCAGCTGTCCGTCGGTTCCGTCCTATCATTCTGACGGCGGCGGCGGCGGTGCTGGCGATGATTCCTTTGTCGCGCTCGGTATTCTGGGGGCCGATGGCCGTCGCAATTATGGGTGGTTTAATCATCGCAACCGGTCTGACTTTGCTGTTTTTACCGGCATTGTATGCGGCATGGTTCCGTGTTAAAAAGCCGACGTAAGCAAAAGGAGAGGGATGTTTCAGGTAAGCGACGCAGAGTTGCCTGAAATGTTTTTTTTGAAGCATTAAAAAAATAAGGCACGGGCTTACAAAATCCAGTAGAATTACGGGTTGGAGTTGTAATGCCACTATTTAATAGTTTTGGGCGACGCTTGATGTTCGGGTCGCCCTTTGCTTTTGTGCCGGACGCGTCGGATGTGCCGGTAAGTAACATAACTCATCCCGCGAGGATGGCGAAATTGGTAGACGCACCAGGTTTAGGTCCTGACGCCAGCAATGGTGTGGGGGTTCGAGTCCCCCTCCTCGCACCACAGAATTTTTACTATTTGGACGATTTTCATGGCAACTGCAGTCGAAACTTTAGATAAATTGGAACGCCGCCTTACAATTTCCTTCCCGATCGCTGATGTGCAATCAGAAGTTGAAAAACGTTTGAAGGTGCGCGCACGCACAGCAAAAGCACCTGGCTTCCGTCCAGGCAAAGTGCCTATGAAGATGGTTGCCGCACAATACGGTTACCAGGTTGAAACAGAAGTGCTGAACGATAAAGTTGGTCAGTCTTTTGCTGCGGCCGTTGGTGAAAGCAATCTGCGTGTTGCTGGTTACCCAAACATTGAGCCAAAAACAGGTGAAGGCGTTGCTGAAGGCACTCTGGCTTTCACTGCGACTTTCGAAGTCTATCCTGAAGTGGTTGTTGGCGATTTGTCTGCTGCTGAAGTTGAGCAGGTTAAATCCGATGTGACTGATGCAGAGATCGATAAAACGATTGATATCCTGCGCAAGCAACGCGTGCATTTCCACGTTAAAGGCGAACAGGGCGCGCATGGTGATGGTGGTGCAGATCAGTCTGCACAAAACGGCGACCGTGTCACCGTTGATTTCGTTGGTAAAATTGACGGCGTAGAATTTGCGGGTGGCAAGGCCGAAGGTTTCACTTTCGTGTTAGGTGAAGGCCGCATGTTGCCAGAGTTTGAGACAGCCACTGTTGGCTTGAAAGTTGGCGAATCTAAAACGTTCCCGCTGGCGTTCCCAGAAGATTATCATGGCAAAGATGTTGCCGGTAAAACTGCAGAATTTACCATCACTTTGACAAAGCTGGAGTGGGCGCATTTGCCTGAAGTTGATGCTGAATTTGCTAAGATGCTTGGCGTTGAAGATGGCGATCTGGTAAAAATGCGCACTGACATCAAAGAAAACCTCGAGCGCGAAGTTAAAGGCCGTGTTAAAGCGAAAACAAAAGAAAGCGTGATGGACGCTTTGGTTAAGGCGGTGACATTTGATGTTCCGACTTCTTTGGTTGCGCAAGACAGTGAGCGTCTGGCTGAAATGACTCGTCAGGATATGGCACAACGTGGCATGAACGTGAAAGACGTTCCATTCCCGATTGAGATGTTCAATGCGCAAGCAGAGCGCCGTGTCCGTCTGGGTCTGATTTTGGCTGAATTGGTCAAGGCTAATAACTTGCAGGCAACTGCAGAGCAGATCAAAGCTCAGGTTGAAGATTTCGCGCAAAGCTACGAAGATCCGCAACAAGTAGTGAAGTACTACTACAGTGATCGTAATCGCCTTGCAGAAGTTGAGGCCCTTGTATTAGAAGAAAACGTCGTTAACTATGTTCTCGGTAAGTCGAAAGTGACTGAAAAAACACTGCCTTTCGATGAGTTGATGGGCAATAACGCACAAGCATAAGTTTTAAAAGGAAAATCACATGACAGGCGTCATCCGTAATTCGGCGTTGGATACAAATATGCTGGGCATGGTGCCTATGGTGGTAGAGCAAAGTGGGCGCGGTGAACGTTCCTATGACATCTATTCCCGCTTATTGAAAGAGCGTGTGATTTTTCTGGTTGGTCCGGTGAATGATCAGACGGCAAATCTGGTCGTCGCGCAGCTGTTGTTTTTGGAGAGTGAAAATCCAGATAAGGATATTTCTTTCTACATTAATTCTCCGGGCGGCTCCGTTTCTGCCGGGATGGCGATCTACGACACCATGCAGTTCATTAAGCCAGATGTGTCGACATTGTGTACCGGTCTGGCTGCATCGATGGGGGCTTTTTTGCTGGCGGCAGGTGCTAAAGGTAAGCGATTCTCTTTACCGAATTCCCGCATTATGATTCATCAACCCTTGGGTGGTGCACAGGGGCAGGCTTCAGATATTGAGATTCAGGCGCGTGAAATTTTGTACTTGCGCGAACGTCTGAATGGCATTCTGGCGGAAAACACAGGCCGCAGCTTAGATCAGATTGCCAAAGACACTGATCGTGATAATTTTATGTCGGCTGATGCCGCTGTCGAATACGGGTTAATTGATAAAGTTTTGACTCATCGCGCTTAAGCTGCTTGAATTAGATAAACGCCCGTTCCCATAAAGGTTCGGGCGTTTTTTATTTATTTTCTAAATTATTCGATTTCTCAGGTACTTCCGGATCTTGTGCATGCAATGACGAAAACTGTTTTTGCAGGTAATATGCTCTTCGTTCCGATTTATATTTATTTTGTTTTTCTCATATTCGTACCATGCCCGATAAAAAATCCTCCAGCGGTGAAAAACTGCTCTACTGCTCATTCTGCGGAAAGAGTCAACATGAGGTTAAGAAGCTGATTGCAGGGCCTTCGGTCTTTATTTGCGATGAGTGCATAGACTTGTGCAATGACATTATTCGCGATGAAGTATCTGAAATTGACAATATAGCGAGCGCGAAAACTGAGCTGCCAACTCCCCAGGAAATTACCGATTTATTGGACCAGTATGTGATTGGTCAGCCAAACGCGAAGCGTATTCTGGCGGTCGCTGTCTACAATCATTACAAGCGTCTGAAGCATCTGGGTAAAAAGGATGATGTAGAGCTCGCCAAGAGTAATATTTTGCTGGTTGGCCCTACCGGGTCAGGTAAAACGTTGCTGGCGCAGACGCTTGCTCGCATGTTGAATGTACCGTTTGTGATCGCAGACGCAACGACCTTGACCGAGGCTGGTTATGTTGGTGAGGACGTTGAAAATATCATTCAAAAATTGCTGCAGAACTGTAATTATGAAGTCGAACGTGCTCAGAAGGGCATCGTCTATATCGATGAGATTGATAAGATTTCCCGTAAATCTGACAATCCCTCGATCACACGTGATGTGTCTGGTGAAGGCGTGCAGCAGGCTCTGCTGAAGCTGATCGAGGGCACGATGGCATCGGTGCCGCCACAAGGTGGTCGCAAGCATCCAAATCAGGACTTCATTCAGATCGATACCACGAATATCATGTTTATTTGTGGCGGTGCTTTTGATGGCCTGGCAAAGATTATTTCAGACAGATCAGAGCGTAGCAGTATTGGTTTTTCAGCCAGCGTTAAAAGTCAGACGGAAAAAAGCGCAAGTCAGATGATGCAGGATGCGGAGCCGCAGGATTTGATTAAGTTCGGTTTGATTCCTGAATTGGTTGGTCGTTTGCCTGTGATTGCAACGCTCAACGAACTCGATGAAGCGGCATTGATTCAGATCCTGGTTGAGCCAAAAAATGCGCTGATTAAGCAATATGCAAAACTGCTGGAAATGGAAGGCACTGAGCTTGAAATACGCCCGGCTGCTTTGCAGGCAATTGCAAAAAAAGCGATTGCCCGTAAAACTGGTGCGCGTGGTTTGAGATCGATACTGGAGCATGCATTGTTGGATATTATGTACGATCTGCCTAGCCATCAAAATGTTGAAAAAGTGGTGATTGATGAGGGGACTATCACTAACGGTGCTAAGCCTTTGCTTATTTATCACGAGCAAGCCAAAGTGTCCGGAGCTTGAGTTTTTGCAAAAAAGGGGAGATATCCCCTTTTTTTTATGGTTATTCACCGCATTTTTTTTAATCGAAGTAGAATGAAGTAGGAAGAAACATGGCTTCAGCCGTAAAGCTACCCGGAGGAGCTCTCTGCGTAGCTTTTTTATTGTTTTTTCTGATAATGGGCTTGTGTTTTAGCCTTGTGCGCCAACATTACCAACTAGTATTTATGAAAGGTGCGCCATGACAACTACTTCAATTACCGAGCAAATTCAACTGCCGCTGCTGCCATTACGTGACGTGGTTGTATTTCCCCATATGGTTATTCCACTGTTTGTGGGGCGCCCAAAGTCCATTAAGGCTTTGGAGGCTGCAATGGAGCAGGGTAAAAGCATTATGCTTGCTGCTCAAAAAGCCGCTGCGAAGGACGAGCCTTCGGCTGACGATATTTATGAAATTGGTTGTATAGCCAATATTTTGCAAATGTTGAAGTTGCCTGATGGCACAGTAAAAGTATTGGTTGAAGGGGCGCAGCGTGCCCGCATTCACCAGATTCATGATTCTGAGTCACACTTCAGTGCTGAAGTGACGCCGGTTGCAGCAGTTGAGGAAGATGATTCCGAAGTTGAAGCGATGCGTCGTGCAATTGTTCAACAGTTTGATCAATACGTAAAACTGAACAAAAAAATCCCGCCTGAAATTCTTGCCTCTCTTTCTGGCATTGACGACGCCGGTCGTCTTGCAGATACCATCGCGGCACACTTGCCTCTGAAATTGGAGCAAAAGCAAGTGATCCTGGAAATTTTCAGTGTAGCCAAAAGGCTTGAGCATCTGCTTGGGCAACTTGAAGGCGAGCTCGATATCTTGCAGGTGGAAAAACGTATCCGTGGTCGCGTTAAGCGTCAGATGGAGAAATCGCAGCGTGAGTACTATCTGAACGAACAAGTGAAAGCGATTCAGAAAGAGCTGGGCGAAGGTGAAGAGGGTGCAGATATCGATGAACTTGAGAAAAAAATCATTGCCGCCAAAATGCCGAAAGAAGCTCGCGACAAGGCTCTTAATGAGTTGAAAAAACTCAAAATGATGTCACCGATGTCTGCAGAGGCAACAGTTGTCAGAAATTATATTGATACTATTGTTGGTTTGCCTTGGAAGAAAAAATCCAAAGTAAATAATGATCTGACGAATGCTGAGAAGGTTCTGGAGGATGAGCATTACGGTTTAGATAAGGTTAAAGAGCGCATTCTTGAGTATCTTGCTGTTCAGCAACGTGTGGATAAGTTAAAAGCTCCGATTCTGTGTCTGGTCGGCCCTCCGGGTGTCGGTAAAACGTCTCTCGGTCAGTCGATTGCCCGGGCAACAAATCGCAAGTTCGTTCGCATGGCGCTTGGTGGTGTGCGTGACGAGGCAGAGATTCGTGGACATCGTCGCACTTACATTGGCTCCATGCCTGGTAAAATTTTGCAGAGCCTGGCCAAGGTCGGTGTTCGCAACCCTCTTTTTTTGTTGGATGAAGTCGATAAAATGGGGGCGGATTTCCGTGGCGATCCTTCGTCCGCATTGCTGGAGGTGCTTGATCCTGAACAAAATCATACGTTTTCGGATCACTACATTGAAGTCGATTTTGATTTGTCTGACGTGATGTTTGTCGCGACGTCTAACTCGTACAATATTCCTCCTGCATTGTTGGACAGGATGGAAGTGATTCGTCTTTCTGGTTACACAGAGGATGAAAAAACCAGCATTGCTCAGCGCTATTTGTTGCAAAAGCAAATTAAAAATAACGGCCTGAAAGAAACGGAAATCACTGTCGCAGAAAGTGCGATCAGAGATATTATCCGCTATTACACAAGGGAGGCTGGTGTTCGTTCGCTGGAGCGCGAAATTTCCAAAATATGTCGTAAAGTCGTCAAAATGCTTTTGCTGAAGAAGAGTGAGAAAAAAGCGACGATTACCTCCAAAAATCTGGATAAATATTTGGGTGTACGCCGATACGATTTTGGCGTTGCGGTCAAGGATAATCAAATTGGTCAGGTAGTTGGTCTGGCATGGACGGAAGTTGGTGGCGATCTCTTGACTATCGAGGCTGTTTCTATGCCCGGTAAAGGTGGCGTTATCCGCACTGGAACCTTAGGTGATGTCATGAAGGAGTCGATCGAAGCTGCCCGCACAGTTGTGCGTAGCCGGGCTCAGCGCTTGGGCATTAAGGCTGATGTCTTTGAGAAGAGTGATATTCACATTCACGTACCTGAAGGGGCGACACCTAAAGACGGTCCTTCTGCTGGTATCGCAATGACGACCGCATTGGTATCTGTGTTCACCGGGATTCCTGTGCGGGCGGACGTTGCGATGACAGGTGAGATCACTTTGCGTGGCGAGGTGTTGCCAATTGGTGGTTTGAAAGAGAAATTACTGGCAGCGCATCGCGGCGGAATTAAAACTGTTTTAATTCCGGAGGAGAACGCAAAGGATCTGGCTGAAATCCCGGACAATGTAAAAAACAAACTGGAAATTATCCCGGTGCGTTGGATAGACAAGGTGTTGGAAATTGCTTTGGAGCGTCAGCCGCAGCCTTTGGTTGACGCGGAAATTCCCGTTGCTGCTGGATCAAGTGAGCCTTCTGCTGATCTTGCTGTTGTGAAGCATTAATGTTGTATGGATAAAAAAACGCCCGAATTTTCGGGCGTTTTTTTTATTTAGATTTTATCTAAGCGTCATTGATAGCAATATATTTTCGTTTGATTTTCTTAGTATCAGATCCAATTTCGCATCAGCCCGACAGCCAGTCCTTCCAGTGAGAAATTTTCCTCGTTTTCATTTACTTTGATAATTGAGTAGTCAGGATTCTCAGGAATTAATTCAACAGAATTTCCGGTTTTTTTATAGCGCTTGACAGTCACATCATCGCCAAGCCTGGCAACAATAATTTGCCCATTTCTTGCAGTATCAGTCTTCTTTACTGCTAACAGATCGCCATCGAGTATGCCTGCGTCACGCATAGACATGCCGCGAACCTTGAGAAGAAAATCTGGCTTGGCAGAAAACAGTGCAGGGTCTACTTGGTAGCTGGTTTCAATGTGTTCTGATGCGAGTATTGGCGATCCGGCCGCAACCCGCCCGATCAGTGGCAGGTTTATCTGAGAAAAAACAGATTGCGATGACGCCAGTTGTTGACCTGTGATATGACTTGATAATTCTGACTCCAGCAGGCGTATGCCGCGCGATGTTCCGGGCGCTATTTCAATCACGCCCTTTCTTGCGAGTGCCTGCAGGTGCTCTTCCGCTGCATTGGTGGAGCGAAAGCCCAGCTCAGCCGCTATTTCAGCGCGGGTCGGCGGGAAGCCTGTATTTTGAATGGCATCTTTGATTAAATTCAGGATCTGCTCTTGTCGGGCTGTCAGCTTAAGCATTTTGTGTGAACGTAGATCATTACGCTGTATATAAAAACAGTCTGTATTTTTATACAGTGCGCTGTGAAGTGCAAGGAAATTTTGTGGCTATGTGCAATCTAGTACCATCGGATTAGCTCTGTACTGAATTGATTGAATAAAACGGAAAAGTGCGTTATGATCGTCGGCTTTCCTCTTCCTGCACTCGTCTTGACGCCGAGGCAGGCTATTTTTATTGTCCACAAGGAGAATATATGCGTCATTATGAAATCGTATTTATTGTACATCCCGATCAAAGCGAGCAAGTTCCTGCAATGATCGAACGTTACAAAGCTAGCGTTGTTGCACGTGGTGGTCAGGTTCACCGCGTTGAAGACTGGGGCCGTCGTCAATTGGCTTACATGATTCAAAAATTGGCTAAAGCACATTATGTTTGCATGAACATTGAGTGCGATGCAGAAACATTGCTTGAGCTGGAAACAGCATTCAAATTCAATGATGCCGTTCTGCGTCACCTGACAGTCAAAATGAAAAAAGCTGAAACAGCACCATCTCCAATGATGAAAGCTGTTCAAAAAGAAGACGCGGCTAAAGCACAGCGCGTTGAAGCACCAGCTGCTTAATTCATTTGATTTGAAAAAGGTCGTATAAAAAACAGTGAATCAACTGACAGTGATGGCTCGTATCATAGAGAAATCAGCGATACGTTACACGCCAGCTGGGATACCAATAGTATCAGCAATATTGATGCACAGTTCGCAGCAGGTGGAAGCCGGAACAGGGCGATTGGTTGAATTTGAAATTTCCGCACAAGCTGCAGGTGAAATTTCAGGAAAATTCTCCGAACTGCCTTTAGATGTTGAGATTGCATTCACGGGTTTTTTAGCACGCAAAAATCGCAACAGCAAAAGTCTGGTATTTCATATCAATGGAATACGGGCAAATTTACTAGATTAGGAGCCACAAATGGCATTCGGTAAAAAATTTGATAAAAGCAAATTGAAGCAAAAGCGTCAACAACAAAACCCTTTGTTCAAACGCAAAAAATTCTGCCGCTTCACAGCAGCACATGTAGAAAAAGTTGATTACAAAGATATCGACACATTGAAAGATTTCGTGCAAGAAAACGGCAAAATTATGCCTGCACGTCTGACTGGTACTAAAGCGCTGTACCAACGTCAAGTTGATACAGCGATCAAGCGCGCACGCTACTTAGCGTTGTTGCCTTACACTGATCTGCACACAGCGTAATTGACGACAGGTATTAGGAGAAAAATATGCAAGTTATTCTGATGGATAAAGTCGTTAATCTCGGCAATCTTGGTGATGTAGTTCGTGTTAAAGATGGTTATGCACGTAACTTTTTGATTCCACAACGCATGGCTCGCCGTGCGACTGCAGCAGCAATCGCTGAATTTGAAGCGAAACGTGCTGAGCTGGAAAAAGCAGCAGCAGCAAAATTGGCTGTAGCTCAGGCTCAAGGCGAGAAGCTGGAAGGTTCTACAGTTCAGATTTCACAAAAATCTGGTGTTGATGGTCGTTTGTTCGGCTCAGTAACTAATTTTGACATCGCTGAAGCGTTGGCTAAAGTTGGTTTCACTGTTGAAAAAGCACAAGTTCGCTTGCCGCAAGGTCCGTTGAAAACGGCAGGTGATCACGCTGTTTCCGTTGCACTGCATACTGACGTTGTAGTTAACGTGAATGTATCAGTTGTTGGCGAGCACGCATAATTAGCTGTTAGCTAGATATAAAAAAAGCCGGGGTTTCCCCGGCTTTTTTTATGGTAAGCGTAAAATTATATAAACAATTTTGTTTATTGATGTTTATTGTTCACACCGTACTTTGTCGCCTTCAGTCGTTATTTGTAATTTGATTTAGCAGGTATAATGCGCGCCATGAAAGCCGCTACTGATCCACAACTTGATGCGATTCGCGTCCCCCCCCATTCCATTGAGGCAGAGCAGTCTGTCCTTGGTGGCCTTTTACTCGATAATGCTGCATGGGATCGTATTGCTGATTTTATCGGTGAGGAAGATTTTTATCGTTATGACCACAGAATTATTTTTCAGTGCATTGTAAAACTGATTAATTCTTCAAGGCCAGCAGACGTCATTACTGTTTACGAGGCCTTGAATGGCATGGGCAAGGCCGAAGACGCAGGTGGTTTGACTTACCTGAATGCGCTGGCACAAAACACGCCTTCGGCTGCAAATATTCGCCGCTACGCTGAAATTGTCCGCGATCGTGGTGTGTTGCGCAAACTGATCACTGTTTCAGATGAAATTGCTGGTAATGCTTTCAATCCTCAGGGTAAAGAAGTCAAGCAAATGCTGGATGAGGCCGAGTCCAAAATCTTTGCGATTGCTGAAGAGGGTGCGCGTGGAGCGCAGGGTTTTCAGGCAATTCAACCTTTGTTGACGCAGGTTGTAGAGCGTATCGATGAGTTATACAACCGTGATAACCAGAACGATATCACCGGTGTTCCAACTGGATTCGTTGATCTGGATAAGATGACTTCTGGTTTGCAGCCGGGTGATCTGATTATCGTTGCTGGTCGTCCATCTATGGGTAAAACGGCGTTTTCACTCAATATCGGCGAAAACGTCGCAATTGACAGCGGCCTGCCGGTGGCGGTGTTTTCAATGGAGATGGGCGGCGCACAGTTAGCGATGCGTATGCTTGGTTCTGTTGGGCGGCTGGATCAGAGCCGTTTGCGCGTGGGTAAGTTGAGCGACGAAGACTGGCCTCGGTTGACGCATGCCATTCAAAAAATGAATGACGCGCAGTTATACATAGATGAAACTCCGGCTCTGAGTTCTATCGAATTGCGTGCGCGTTCGCGACGTTTGGCTCGTCAGTGCGGCAAGCTTGGTTTGATTATCGTCGATTACCTGCAGTTGATGTCGGCGAATTCTGCGGGTGAAAACAGGGCAACCGAAATTTCAGAGATTTCACGAAATCTTAAAGGCCTCGCAAAAGAGTTAAATTGCCCGGTCATTGCACTTTCTCAGTTAAATCGTTCGCTGGAGCAGCGCCCGAATAAGCGGCCTGTGATGTCAGATTTGCGTGAGTCGGGAGCGATTGAACAGGATGCCGACGTGATTATGTTTATTTACCGGGATCAGGTTTACAACCCTGACTCTCCCGATAAAGGCACTGCCGAAATTATTATCGGTAAGCAGCGTAATGGTCCAATTGGCAGCGTGCGACTGACTTTCCTTGGTGAATATACCAAGTTTGATAATTACGTCGGTTCGTTGTCGGTGTATGGCGATAATGAGTAATGCAGAATAATTTTTACCCAGTGAGTACATTTCACTAAATGTCTTTCTTCAGTTTGTTAGGTGTAATCAACTTGTGCCCTGACAAAAATATTCCAATTTGTTTCAAATTTCAGTGAGAAAAAAATGTTTGGACGCCTGATGCCTACGGAAGGCAAATTCTTTGAATTATTTAATCAGCATGCAGATCTGTGTGTTAAAGGATCAAAAGAAATGCTTGCCTTGATGACCAATTTTGATGATCTTGAAAGCAGGGTGCATGCGATCGAGAGCATCGAAAAGCAAGCAGATACAGTGACTCACAATACAATAGAGTTGCTGCATAAAACGTTTATTACGCCACTTGATCGCGATGATATTCATAAGCTGATTACGCGTATGGATGACATACTTGATTTGCAGGAAGACGCTGCGCAGACCATCTCGCTCTACGACATCCGTGAAATTACACCTGAAGCAAAGCGACTGGCTGAGTTGTGCCTGGCCTGTGCGGAAAAGGTTAAAGCGGCCGTTGCCTTGTTACATAACATGAATAATTCACGCGAGATTCTGACGATTTGTGAAGAGATCGATCGTCTGGAATCCGATGCTGATCACGTAATGCGTGCTGCGATGTCGAAGCTGTTCCGCGATGAGCCGGATGTTCGCAATCTGATTAAATTGAAAGCAATTTACGAAATTCTGGAAACTGTTACCGATCGTTGTGAAGATGTCGCGAATATTATCGAAGGCATCATCGTCGAAAACGCTTAACAGCAGATATTGACCCGGCTAGTATTCTGAGCCGGGTCTGTCTACTTCACTCTCTCAAATGAATAACCTGGCTCCCGGAGAATCGGGAGCTGTATAAAGCAGAGTAAATTTCATGCAGACTTTACAAATCAGCATTTATGTTGTCGCAGCTTTGGTTGTGCTGGCATTGCTATTTGATTTTATGAACGGCTTTCACGACGCTGCCAATGCGATCGCGACCGTTGTTTCTACCGGAGTATTAAAGCCTCATCAGGCGGTGGCGATGGCTGCGTTCTTCAATGTTCTGGCGGTGACTGTGTTTCCGTTGACGGTGGCGGCTACGATTGGCAAAGGAACGATACAGCCCTGGGCAATTGATCATTATGTTATTTTTGGCGCACTGGTAGGAGCGGTGTTCTGGAATCTGGTGACCTGGTATTTTGGTATTCCGTCCTCTTCATCGCATGCGTTGATTGGTGGCTTAGTCGGCGCCGCAGTTGCTAAGTCAGGTACGACTGCGTTGGTGTCGGCCGGATTGATTAAAACGATCGCTTTTATCATTGTTTCGCCGTTACTCGGATTCATACTCGGCTCTCTGATGATGTTGCTGGTGTCTTGGCTGTTTGTTCGTTCAACGCCGATGAAAGTCGATAAATGGTTTCGGCGTTTGCAATTGATCTCCGCTTCTATGTATAGCCTTGGGCATGGTGGTAACGATGCACAGAAAACTATGGGCATCATCTGGATGTTGCTGATTGCCGGTGGATATTCAAGCACCCATGATGTTATGCCGCCATGGTGGGTCATTTTGTCCTGTTATACCGCGATCGGTCTTGGCACCTTATTTGGTGGCTGGCGTATTGTAAAAACGATGGGGCAGAAAATTACCAAGCTCAAGCCAGTTGGCGGGTTTTGCGCAGAGACTGGTGGTGCGATTACCTTATTTATTGCGACAGCGCTGGGAATTCCTGTTTCGACGACGCATACAATTACGGGGGCGATTGTCGGTGTTGGTTCCGCGCAAAAAATGTCCGCCGTGCGCTGGGGTGTTGCCGGCAACATCGTATGGGCGTGGGTATTAACTATCCCGGCGTCGGCTTTTGTCGCTTCGGTTGCGTGGTGGGTAGGAACGAAAATCTTATAATGGACGTTGGTATTCAACGATATAAAAAAAGCGCCAGTCAATCTGGCGCTTTTTTATTGATGATGGTGAATCTGCGCAGATTTTTTACATCTGTTTAAATAAGTGGACGAAGCTTCTGCTGACTTCCAGTTTTTCTGTCAAACCTTTGACTTGTACCAGGTGGCGGCCGCGCAAGTCTCTGACTACGCCGGAAATTGCTTTTGCATTGACCAGTGTTGAACGGTGGATTTGCCAGAATAAAGCCGGATCCAGTTCTTCCGATAAATCACGGACGGGTTTACGGATCAGGGCTTCATAATTTGCCGTTTGTACCCGGGTGTATTTTTCGTCTGACTGAAAAAAGAGTATTTCTTCAACCGGAATTAAGCGCAACTCTTGTCCGATGGATGCTTGTATCCATTGCAGGTAGTTGGGTTTCGACATGCCCATCTGTTTCGCCAGTTGCGACAACATATTGCTCATGTCTGCAGGCTGATCATGGGCCTTTAAGCGTGATTTCAGGCGCTCTACGGTTTTACTGAGCCGCTCCACATCTGCTGGCTTCAATACGTAGTCTACCGCGCCATGATCAAAGGCCTGAATCGCGTACTGATCGTAGGCGGTAATGAATACGACGTGAGCTTTGTTGCCGATTTCCTTTGCCGCCTCAAGTCCTGTTTTGATTGGCATTCGTATGTCGAGGAAAATCAGATCAGGCTGGTGTTTTTCAACCAGTTGTATTGCTTCTTCTCCATTTTTTGCTTCGTCCAGAATTTGCAGTTCTGGCCACACTTGTTCAAGGCGTGACCTTAACTGCTCGCGCATCAGTCGTTCATCATCTGCAAGGATTGCGGTTGGCATCATGATTATTAATTGGCTAATTCGTAAGGAATTTCTATGGTAACGCAAACGCCGCTGGGTTGATTCGGTGTAATGATCATTTGTCCTTTTTCTTTGTAAATCAGTTTCAGGCGTTCACGTATATTTTGCAGACCAAGTCCTGTTCCGTTGCTTGGCATCGCACCAAATCCCAGGCCATCATCGGTGACGGAAACGCGCAACTTGTTGTGAGCGACCTCGACTCTGAATTTAATTGTGCCACCTTCGGCTTTACATTCGAGACCATGTTTAATCGCATTTTCTACCAGTGATTGCAGCATCATCGGAGGGAAAGATGCGCTGCGTAAGCCTTCCGGCATAACAAAGTCGACGTTGAGTCTCTCCTCCATCCGCATTTTCAGCAGATCGAGATAAGCTTTGATCATGTCAGCTTCGCGTCCCAGATTCGTCGTGGATGCGTTCTCGCGCATCTGCGGCAAGACAGCGCGCAGATAGCTTATCAGACTGCGTTGCATCGCTGCTGCGCGAGGTGGGTCGGTTTCAATCAAGTGCTCGACAGACGCCAGTGTGTTGAACAGAAAATGTGGCTCTACCTGTGCCTGCATCATTTGCATCTTGGCTTCGCTGACCTGACGCAGTAAGGATTCTCTTTCTGCTGCGAGACCGGCTTCTTCCGCTTTTTCTTCAGCTCTGACTTTGCCGCCCATCAGTATTTTCATGCCGAAAAGCCCGAATACCAGAAGCAGAACAAAATTAACAAACCATTTCGATGATGTTTTTTTGTAGCTGCGCACTTCTTCATCGGCCGCATCTGCCACTGCATTATTGATATCTTCACTGATTTCTTTGGCGACTTCGGGCGGAAGTTTTATGTGTATATCTTCTGTCGTCGGGCTTGTTTTCTCAGTTACAGCAGGTGCTGCCGGTACTGCGGGCGTTGCAGGCGTGGCCGCGTTGGCAGGAACACCGGAAGCCTCGGGCGTCGGTGATGTGTTAGCGCCCGACGTTAAATCGATATCACTTTTTGTGCGGATGCCATTCTCATCAATTTCGATTTGCTTACCTTTGCCATTCGAATTGGCCTTGCGGATGCGGATCCCGGTGTCGTCGATTTCTATGCTGGTATCGTTGTCAATGACCTGGGCTTTCTTGTTTGCTTTTTTTGATGGAACGTTTTTTGTGACGACAACACTTTCTTCCGACGTAAACAGCATGTCTTGCAGTATCGCCCCTGCGAGCATGGTGATAGCGGCGAACAGTAAAAACTTCCACCAGGATAATTTGGTTACCCATGCCGCAGTCTGATCGAAACGCTTACTCAGCCAGTTACTGAATTCGCTGATCAGGTCTTTAATGGTTTGTGTCGTTGTTGGATTCATGGATGATCTCCCTGTCTGTTGCTCTGTGCCGTTGCGCCCCACATGTATGTCAATGCGGATGCGTTTTCTTGTTGATGGTCAGACTTTGACAAAAATGACGCCAACACGCCATCGGTATGCGATAGTCCGTCAGAAACGGGGGGCAGAATGAAAAAAAGACGACACGACTGTGTTGTGTGTCGTCTTTCCTGGTATTTCTATGTGAGTTTGGCGCCAGAATACTCAGTGCGACGGTCTGTTTTCCAGCCATGCGTGAAGATCGCCGCGCGTCAGCGGCTTTGCGTAAAAATAGCCCTGTGCCAGATTGCAGCCGTAAGACAGTAAGGTATCCGCCTGCATCTGATTTTCCACGCCTTCAGCAATGACAGCTAGTCCAAGATTCTGACCGAGCTGAACGATCATTTTTGCGATGCTGCCTTCGCTCGCGTTTTCCTGAATGTCATTGACAAAGGCTCTGTCGATTTTGAGTTTATCGATATCGAGTTTTTGCAAGTGACTTAATGAAGAGAATCCTGTACCGAAATCATCAATTGAAATACTGACGCCAAGTTGCTTAATCTGACGCAGCGTTTTAATCAGCAATTCCGGGTCTTTCATCGCCATCGACTCGGTGATTTCAAGTTCGACGAATTGTGGCGGTGCTTTGGTGTCTTCAAGCGCTTTGTTGAGTGTTTGCAGGAACAGAGGGTGAGAGAACTGTACCTGAGAAACGTTGACTGCCATTTGGAATTCGGTATAGCCCAAGCCGCGCAGGTACACTAGTTCATGGCAGGCGCTGCGCAGCACCCATTCGCCGATATCGACGATCAGGCCAGAATATTCTGCAATCGGGATAAATTGATCGGGTGGGATAAACTTCCCATCATCCGTTCTCCAGCGTAACAAAGCTTCGGCGCCAAGAATTTTGCCGCTTCGTATATCGATCTGCGGTTGATAAACGACAAATAAGCGTTGATGCTCAAATGCGGCGCGCAAAGCATGCATTAAAAGTACGCGTTCACGAATTTCAACGCCCATACTTCTGGTGAAATATTCGTAACCGCCACGCTGATGCGTTTTTGCACGTTTCAGTGCGATGTTGGTGTCTTTTAATGCCTCAGAGCCGTCGCCATCGTATTCGTCAAGTTTAATCAAGCCGATTGTGGCGGAAAGTTGCACTTCCTGATTATCAACGTCAAACGGCTTGGTAAATAGCGCCAGAATATTTTCAGGGCAAACCAGTTTTTGATCGCCGACCAGAGCGAACGTGTCACTGCCGACTCTGGCTAACTTACATTCGCAACCGAAATGATTGCTCAGGCGCTGCGCGACGGAATACAGCAGCAGATCTCCGAAATGATGGCCCAGCGCATCGTTGGTTTCGGCGAAATGATCAATATCAATCAGCGACAGCGTGCTGTGATTTTTGAGTGGCGAGGCAATAATTTCATTGAGTGTCTGGAGTAATTTTAAGCGATTAGACAGACCTGTCAGCACATCATAGAAGGCGTAATTGTGCAGGCGCGACGTTAGTACCACATTGTCCAGTCCTACCGAAACATTACTGCAAAATACTTCCAGCAGGCGCTTATCCATTTCATTCAGACGCAAGCCGTTTTCAAGGTACAGCGTAAAGTCTTTTCTGGCCGGATTATTGAAGCGGAGTACGGTCGCATCATTGCCGTATATGCTTTGTCCTTCCGCGAGCGATTTTGTGATGACGTCGATCGCTTTTGTTTGTCTGATCGCCGAAATCGGTTGTTCCAGCAGGTTAGAAAAAGCTTTTGTGGCGGCGACGATGTGCAGATCATTGGCGTGCTCGTCTTTAACGAGCGGGTTTTGCCGTGCGCAGATAAAACCCTCTGCACTGATGCCCAGCAAATGATTGATCTGCGTGAGTACACCCTCGGCAAAATGCGACAATCCATGCAGTGCCATTAATTCAGTGCTGGCATTGATGACATTCTCAAGTCCATGCCGGCTGGCGTTGATGTCGCAGATCTGCTCGTACGAGCGGATGGCCGATGTCACTGCTGTATAAAGCTTGGTGCGTGTCAGTTCAGACTTGGTTTTGTAATCGTTGATATCGTAATCACGGATCGCATCGATCTCAGGAGCATAGCCAGGTTGCCCGGTTCTCAGAATAATACGGACATCGCTCAGTTTCAGTGATTTGCGGATGTAATTAACGAGTTGCAAGCCGGCATCTTCCTGCTCCATCACAACGTCGAGCAAAATGATGGCGATATCGGATTCTGTCTCCAGTATCGCCCGCGCTTCCGAAGCTGAATAGGCATGGAGAAAACTCAACGGCCTGTGCTGTATTTCTAGGCTGCCAAGCGCGAACGTTGTTGCTGAATGGACGTCAGGATCATCGTCGATGATCATGATCCTCCAGCTGGAGCGCGCCTTAGGTTCTGCCGGGGATGGCTCCTGATCGTGTTCATCAAGGAAAATCAGGTTATCTTCGGCAGGGTGAGTCGGTGAAATCATCGGAAATGCGGCTCCATGCGTTGCATATCTTTATACTCAGATTGCGTGATTTTGTCTTCTGCTCGAACTATGACATTAAAAATCACCTAAGCCAAGCCTCCGGCCTTTTCTTTATCAATAAAAAAGCATTATTGGTGTGGAAAACATCAAATGCCTGCTTTTCAGTGCAAAGCAAGCGCGGATGTGGTGCGTACACGGGCAGCAAGCCCGCATTAAGCTGTTAGAATGATTTAAATTCTGTTTTTAACTTCTCTCGCAAAATATTATGTCTGGCAACACTTTTGGAACGCTGTTTACTGTTACTACATTTGGTGAATCTCATGGTCCTGCGATCGGTTGTGTGATTGACGGATGCCCGCCTGGTATGGATTTATCTGAGGCCGATATTCAGCCTGAACTGGATCGTCGCAAACCCGGAACATCCCGCCACGTTACTCAGCGCCAGGAGCCTGACACGGTAGAGATACTGTCCGGCGTTTATCAGGGGAAAACAACCGGAACACCGATCGCATTGCTGATTCGTAATCAGGATCAACGCAGCAAAGATTATGGCAATATCACTGAAACCTTCCGTCCCGGCCATGCCGATTTCACCTACTGGAGCAAATATGGCATTCGTGATCCGCGTGGTGGCGGCCGTTCGTCGGCACGTCTGACGGCGCCGGTGGTTGGTGCCGCGGCGATTGCAAAAAAGTGGCTGAAGCAAAAATTCGGTACGGAATTTAAAGGCGGCATGAGTCAGCTAGGCGAGATTGCGATTCCTTTTCAGGCCTGGGAACACGCGGCAGAAAATCCTTTTTTCGCGCCGACCGCCGACGCCGCATTGATTGCGCAATTGGAAAACTACATGGATGACCTGCGTAAAGACGGCGACTCCATCGGAGCGAAAATCGATGTGGTGGCGACCAACGTACCGGTGGGACTGGGGGAGCCTATTTACGACAAACTCGATGCCGATATTGCTTTTGCCATGATGGGGATTAATGCGGTGAAAGGGGTGGAAATTGGCGCCGGTTTTCAATCGGTTGCACAGCGTGGTTCTGTGCATGGCGATGAAATCACACCGCAAGGTTTTGTCGGTAACAATGCTGGCGGAATTCTGGGCGGCATCTCTACCGGGCAAGATATTACGGTGTCGATAGCGATTAAGCCGACCTCATCAATTCGTACCCCGCGCCAGTCGATTGATAAAAACGGCAAATCTGTTACGGTGGAAACTTTCGGCCGGCATGACCCCTGTGTTGGTATCCGTGCGACGCCGATTGCCGAAGCGATGCTGGCCTTGGTGCTGATGGATCATGCTTTGCGTCACCGGGCGCAATGTGGAGATGTGGTCAGCCCGGACTTTTTTGAGCGTTAAACCAAGCAGGCATTCTCACAGCCTGCCTTAAAGTCACTGCAAATTTAGTATTTGGGGGAGTATCCGGTCTTTTTGCCTTTATCTCCGCGTAAAGACTGGGTCTCTGGATATACTGGGGGGAGTATATTTGGGCTTCCCACGACTGCTGTGACTCCTGTTTCCATTTCCTTACCGTTTTATTCGTGACGGAATAAATATTGGTTATTCTGTGAAAATTCCTTTTCATGCAGATGAAAATTCGGGAATTTTTTTAAATTTCAGACTTTTCTACTGATTTGGAATTCCATTTTTGGCTTTCAGCGTGGTTTTGCATAGCACAATTGTGGCATAATCAAATGCAAAAAACAGACCCAATGCGGTTTCGCGGTTCAAATTCATCACGACTTCTTCAGGCTTCAGATTATGCTCAAAACGCTTTACGACAAATTGTGGGAATCTCATGTAGTTCACTCCGAAGACGACGGCACAGCCATTCTGTATATCGACCGTCATTTGCTACACGAAGTCACGAGCCCGCAGGCGTTTGAAGGCTTAAAGATCGCCGGACGCCAGCCTTGGCGTAATGCAGCAAATCTGGTGGTCGCCGATCACAATGTGCCGACCACGAATCGCATCAATGGCATTGATGACCCTACGTCCCGTTTGCAAGTCGAAACGCTGGATAAAAATGCGAAACAATATGGTCTGACGTATTTCAGTATGGCGGATAAGCGTCAGGGTATCGTCCACGTTATCGGCCCTGAACAAGGTGCCACCTTGCCAGGCATGACCGTTGTGTGTGGAGATTCACATACTTCGACGCACGGCGCGTTTGCCTGTCTGGCGCACGGTATCGGCACTTCCGAAGTCGAGCATGTACTCGCAACACAAACCCTGATTGCAAAAAAATCCAAAGCCATGCTGGTGCAAGTGGATGGTGCATTGCCTGCCGGCGTGACTGCAAAAGATGTGGTGCTGGCGATTATCGGCAAAATAGGCACCGCTGGTGGTACTGGTTACGCAATTGAATTTGCCGGCTCGACGATACGCAGCTTATCGATGGAAGGCAGGATGACCGTCTGCAATATGGCGATTGAGGCAGGTGCCCGCGCCGGTATGGTGGCCGTCGATCAGACCACGATTGATTATGTGAAAGGTCGTCCATTTTCACCGGTGGGTCCGCATTGGGATCGTGCCGTTGAATACTGGAAAACCCTGCATTCAGATGCTGGCGCAAAGTTTGATCTGGTGGTGACCTTGAATGCGGCAGAAATCAAGCCACAGGTAACCTGGGGTACTTCGCCGGAAATGGTGGTGGCGATTGATAGCCGCGTTCCCGATCCGGATCAGGAAAGAGATGCGGTCAAGCGCGATGCGATTGAAAAAGCGCTGGCATATATGGAATTGAAACCAAATACGGCCATTGCTGACATTCGCATCGATAAAGTCTTTATTGGTTCGTGTACCAATTCGCGGATTGAGGATTTGCGTGCCGCCGCTGCCGTAGTGCGCGGCAAATTCCGCGCCTCAAACGTGAAGCTGGCCCTAGTTGTACCGGGCTCTGGTCTGGTCAAAGAGCAGGCGGAGCGCGAAGGTCTGGATAAAATTTTCCGTGATGCCGGTTTTGAATGGCGTGAACCTGGCTGCTCTATGTGTCTGGCAATGAATGCGGACCGTCTGGAACCGGGTGAGCGCTGCGCATCCACATCCAATCGTAATTTTGAGGGGCGTCAAGGGCAGGGTGGACGCACTCATCTTGTGTCTCCGGCGATGGCTGCTGCTGCAGGAATTGAAGGTCATTTTGTTGACGTACGTCGCTTGTCATAAACATTTGCAAAAGGAATCATCATGAAAAAAATCTTCTTTATTTTGTCTTGTGTGGCTTGTGTATTGACTTTGTCCGCTTGCAATACCGTGCAGGGTATCGGTAAAGATGTCAAAAAAGCCGGTGAGGTTGTTGAAGGCGCAGGGAAAAAATAAGCCGTTATATGGAAAAATTTACTTTACTGGATGGCGTCGTAGCGCCTATGGATCGGGCGAATGTGGATACCGATGCCATCATTCCTAAGCAGTTTCTGAAATCAATACAGCGTACGGGCTTTGGTCCGAACCTGTTTGATGAGTGGCGTTATCTGGATCATGGCGAGCCTGGTATGGATAATAGTGCTCGCCCGCTGAATCCGGATTTCGTGTTGAATCAGGCGCGCTATCAAGGCGCTTCGATCCTGTTGGCACGCAAAAATTTTGGCTGCGGCTCTTCACGGGAGCATGCGCCGTGGGCGTTGGAACAATATGGTTTCCGCGCAATTATCGCCCCGAGTTTTGCCGACATTTTTTTCAATAACTGCTACAAAAATGGGCTGCTGCCTATCGTTTTGAGTGAGATGCAAGTCGATCATTTATTTAACGAGGTTAAAGCTTTTCCAGGTTTCCGTCTGGTGATTGATCTCGAAAAACAAATGGTGACGACATCGAACGGCAGCGTCAGTTATCCGTTTGAAATTGATGCATTTCGCAAATATTGTCTGATCAATGGCTTGGATGATATTGGGCTGACATTGCGTCAGGCAGACAAAATTCGCGCGTTTGAAGAACGCCACATCGCCGCGCAACCGTGGTTGGCGAATACGATTTAATAAAGAACAGAAAAAATGAAGATAGCAATTTTGCCAGGTGATGGCATAGGCCCGGAAATCGTTGAACAGGCAGTACAAGTGCTGAATGCGCTGGGCGAGCAATTCGAAATGGAAACGGCACCAGTTGGCGGTGCAGGTTATGAAGCCTCAGGCCATCCGTTGCCGGATGCGACCTTGAAGTTGGCGCAAGAAGCCGATGCGGTATTGTTTGGTTCTGTCGGTGATTGGAAATACGATACGCTGGAACGCGCTTTGCGTCCCGAGCAAGCGATTTTGGGCTTGCGTAAAAACCTGAAGTTATTTGCTAATTTGCGCCCGGCGATTTTGTATCCTGAGTTGGCGGGCGCTTCAACGCTGAAGCCGGAAGTCGTGTCGGGTCTGGATATTCTGATTATCCGTGAATTGACTGGCGACATTTATTTCGGTCAGCCGCGCGGCGTGCGTGTTTGTCCTGATGGCCCATTCAAAGGTGAGCGCGAGGGCTTCGATACCATGCGTTATGCTGAAACGGAAATCCGTCGCATTGCTCACGTTGCTTTCCAGACTGCACAAAAGCGTGACAAGCGCCTGACCAGTGTTGATAAGGCAAACGTGCTTGAGACTTTTCAGTTCTGGAAAGACATCGTAAGCGATGTGCATAAAGAATATCCTGATGTCGCGCTGGATCACATGTATGTCGATAACGCGGCGATGCAATTAGTGCGTGCGCCTAAGAAGTTCGACGTGATCGTGACCGGCAATATGTTCGGCGATATTTTGTCTGATGCCGCGGCGATGCTGACTGGTTCTATCGGCATGCTGCCATCGGCTTCGCTGGACGCGAATAACAAGGGTTTGTATGAGCCTTCTCACGGTTCTGCGCCGGATATCGCTGGTAAAGGCGTGGCAAATCCGCTGGCGACGATTCTGTCTGCAGCGATGATGCTGCGCTACTCACTGAATAAAGCACAGCAGGCTGATCGTATCGAAAATGCGGTGAAGAAGGTACTGGCTCAGGGCTTGCGCACACCGGATATTTACGAAGCGGGTACAACCAAGGTGGGTACGGTGGAGATGGGGCGCGCTGTGGTGAATGCGTTGGCGAGTTAAGGTTTTTATTGATGGGCAGGGACGTCCTGCAATTTTTAGGGAAAAATGATGAAACTGGTGGGTTTGGTAGGTTGGCGTGGGATGGTGGGATCGGTTCTGATGCAGCGTATGCAGGAAGAAGGCGATTTTGCTCATATAGAACCAGTATTCTTTTCAACATCGAATACAGGCGGTACGGCGCCTGCGATGGCAAAAAATGAGAAGACGCTGAAAGACGCAAATGATATTGACGCATTGAAGAAGTGCGAAATTATTATTACCTGCCAGGGTGGTGATTACACGAACGAAGTTTTCCCGAAATTGCGTGCTGCCGGTTGGAATGGTCATTGGATTGACGCTGCGTCGAGCTTGCGTATGAATGATGATGCCGTGATCGTGCTGGATCCGGTCAATTTGCCAGTGATTAAAGATGCGCTGGCAAAAGGCCAGAAAAACTGGATCGGCGGCAACTGCACCGTTAGTTGCATGTTGATGGGTGTTGGTGCTTTGTATAAAGCGGGTCTGGTTGACTGGATGAGCACTCAGACTTACCAGGCTGCATCTGGCGGTGGTGCTCAGCATATGCGTGAATTGCTGACGCAGTACGGAACCTTGAATGCCGAAGTAAGAGATCTGCTGGATGATCCTAAGAGCGCAATTCTGGAAATTGATCGTAAGGTCATTGCGAAGCAACGTTCCTTGTCTGCTGCTGAGACTGCCAATTTTGGTGTGCCATTGGGCGGTTCCCTGATTCCATGGATCGATAAAGACCTCGGTGACGGTATGTCTAAGGAAGAGTGGAAGGGCATGGCTGAGACGAATAAGATACTTGGTCAGGGCGAAGGTTTCGGCACTGCGGCTGTTCCGGTGGATGGCTTCTGCATCCGTATCGGTGCAATGCGCTGTCATAGTCAGGCGCTGACATTCAAGTTGAAAAAAGATGTTCCAGTTGCGGACATTGAGGCGATGATCGCGGCCGATAACGAATGGGTGAAAGTGGTGCCAAATACACGCGAAGCCAGTGTTCGTGATTTGACGCCAGTTGCTGTAACGGGAACGATGACGATCCCTGTTGGGCGCATTCGTAAGCTCGCGATGGGACCGGAGTATGTTGGAGCATTTACTGTTGGTGATCAGCTTTTATGGGGTGCTGCAGAGCCTCTGCGCCGGATGTTGCGTATTCTGATTGACTGATATCGGTCTGCTGTTGCAAAAGGGGGAGGGCAAATGCCTTCCCTCTTTTTTTGCTTACAAATAATTACAAAATACCCCCCTAAGTTACTTGCATTGTTAAATGACAGCAACGATATTGACAAATCGTGCCCTCATTCTCTTCTTCTTGTATTTACCATGCTTGCAAATCGGGTTAAGCTTGCACCGCTAAGTTGGTAATGTTATCGTGAAACAATATGACGCTTAGCCCGGCAATTTATTAAGCCTATCCCAGCGGACTTTGTTCGCCAAATTCCCAATATGTCTGACAAAATGCATAAACAAAAAAGAACATCTGTGACTTCCCTGGGACGCAAAGTCTTGAGCATTGCGGTAACGTCGAGCTTGCTGTTAATGTCGCAGGCAAATGCGACAGGTATGGGGCGTCTGACAGTGTTGTCTTCTCTGGGGCAACCACTCCGCGCAGAAATTGAACTTACCTCGCCTAGTAAGGATGAAATTGGCTCGCTGGTGCCTAAATTGGCTTCCGCTGAAGCGTTTCGTCAGGCAAATATCGATTTTAATGCGGCACTTCTGTCGTTGCGTTTTGCAGTAGAGCAGCGTGGTTCTGGTTATGTGATCAAGGTGACGTCTTCGCAAGCGATGAATGAGCCGTTTGTTGATATGTTGCTGGAAATGAATTCATCCAACGGGAAGTTGCTTCGCGAGTATACATTCCTGCTTGATCCTGCAGAATTGAGAAACAGTCAGTCACCCCAGTTGGCAAATCCAACGGTTGTCGCAAATAAGCGACAAGCTGGAACGACTTCTGAGGTCGCAACCCGTGTTCCGGCGCAGACGACCGCTGCGGTGAATCCGAAATCATCTGTCCAAGTAAAAGAGAGGGCGGCGCCTGCCCAAGCGCAAACCAAAGCGGGTGATTATGCTGTAAAAAAAGGCGATACCCTGATGAAGGTCGCTTCGGCCTACCGCTCTGAAGGGGTGTCTCTGGATCAGATGTTGGTGAGCCTGTACAAGGCTAATCCACAGGCGTTCGTCGGTCAGAATATGAATCGCCTGAAAGCTGGTCAGATTTTATCGATACCGGATAGCGATGCGATACAGGCGAGTGCCGGAAATGCGTCTGGCGCGCATTCTGTTGTATTGGCTCATGCTGCTGACTTCAATGCGTATCGCAATAAACTTGCGGATCATGTTGATCGCGCTCCTGCAGAAAAAGGACAGGCAGCAAAGCAAACGGCAAGCGGGACTATCACGGCAAAGGTTAAAGAGACTCCCTCAGCTACCAGCGAGTCTGCTGATAAGTTAAAACTGTCAAAATCAGCTAATGCTGCGACCAAAACCAGTGATGGTAAAGGTTTGTCTGAAGAGGATAAGCTGGCAAAAAATAAGGCGGCCGCAGAGGCTGCTGGCCGCTTGAAAGAATTGGAAAAGAATGTCAGCGATCTGCAGCGACTGCTTGATGTAAAGAACAAAGATCTTGCTGCAAAAGAGCTTGAGTTAAATGCAAAGGCAAAAGCTGAGCAGAAATCCGCGCCTGCAAGTGCAACTGTTGCAACGGCAGGGAAAACGGAAGTAGCATCAAATGCGGTGTCGTCATCTGAGCGCGCTGATGTTGCATCAGCTCCGGCATCCGTTGTTGATGCTTCTCCCGCGAGCGCGACTACTGCGGCGAACAAGCCTGCCAAACGTAAGCCTGTTGCACCTCCGCCACCTCCGCCAGAACCGAGCTTCTTTGAAAGTATTTCTGATTTCTTGCTTCCAGGCGGCGCTGTAGCCTTGGCGCTTCTTGCTGGTGCTGGTTTGTGGTTTAACAATAAAAAGAAAAAGGCACAACAGTTTGAAGACAGTATCCTGACTGGTTCCAGCATGAAGGCAAACTCCATGTTTGGTTCGACAGGAGGTCAGAGCGTCGATACAAATAATAGTGTCTTTAATTCAAATTTTGCTCCATCCGCCAGTCAGTTGGATGCGAATGAGGTTGATCCTGTTGCCGAGGCCGATGTCTATATTGCTTACGGACGCGATTCTCAAGCGGAAGAAATTTTAAAAGAAGCGCTGCGAACTCAGCCTGACCGCCATGCTGTCAGGGTTAAATTACTGGAGATTTATTCTTCCAGAAAAGACACTAAGTTGTTTGAGCGACTGGCGAGTGAGCTGTACGGTATGACCGGTGGAGAAGGTGAAGAATGGGCGCAGGCAGCATCAATGGGTATCGCGCTGGAACCAGGTAACCCTTTGTACGCGGGTGGCAAAGCTATTCCAGAAGCTAGTGTGCAAGGTGGTTTGGGGGCGACGACGCAGCCGTTAGAGGATCTTGATCCTGATGCTTTGCTGGCAAATTCATTATCTAGAGATATGCTGGATGCCATCAGTATTATAGACACGGCATCGCATGGGCAGGCTGCAACGTCAGAACCTGGGAAGGATGTTGTGTCGGACGTTGACGCTGATCATGCAGCTAGTCTTGATTTTGACCTGGGTTTAAGCGAGGCTGATGTGCCTCAGATTCCAGAGGCTCAGCCAGTTGCGCCTGTCGCAACTGTTGATGAGCAAGTGCCTGACGTGGACTTTGGTAGTATTGATTTTGATTTTGGCGATAATAAGCCTGTTGTGGAAGAGGTCGCTGCAGTAGCTGAGTCTGGAGCAGATCAAGATATTGCTAGTGATGTAGCTGCTGATCTTGACTTTGCCTCATTGGACTTTGATGTGCCTGCGATTGAGGCTGCTCCGGTTGAGCATGGTTTACTTGATGCGCCGGTCGCTGATGAACATGTGGACCCAGTTGTGGAGGTTGTCGCTGAGACATCTGAGACTGCTGAGCAAGACCATGGGTCTGCATTTGAATTTGATTTATCGGGAATCGATCTTGATTTGCCATCCGACGATGCGCATAAATCTGCAGAGGTTGAATTGGCTCCAGCTGTTGTTGAGGAGCAGATTGAGGAAAATGCTGAAATGTCTACTAAGCTTGATTTGGCGGTTGCCTATCATGAGATTGGAGACAAAGATGGTGCCAGAGAGTTGCTTGATGAAGTGTTGAAAGGTGGTACTGCATCTCAGAAAGAGCGTGCAAGCGCTATGTTGGCTCAAATGGCATAATCTTCTCTTGAGTTTTTTTGCGGGCGCAGCGATTGCTTGCGCCCGTTTTTATTTTGAATGGTGATTTGTTGTGAAACGTCTTGTGTTGGGAGTGCAGTACGACGGAAGTGGTTGGCATGGTTGGCAGACGCAACCGTCTGGTGAGACCATACAGGACGTCTTAGAAGGGGCGTTGTTTCAATTTTGCGGGGTAACGGTTGATACCGTCTGTGCGGGGAGAACGGATGCTGGAGTGCATGGCTTGGAGCAGATTGTGCACTTTGATACGAACCTTGCTCGCGCACCTTATTCCTGGGTCAATGGCGTGAATGCTTTCTTGCCGGAAACGATAGCAATACAGTGGGCGAAAGAGTTGATTTTGGATGAAGGGTCGCAAGATAATTTTCACGCCAGATTCAGTGCCAGAGCCAGAACCTATCACTATGTATTAAGTAATAGTAAAATACGGTCTCCCATGTGGTCTGGACGAGCAGGATGGGTGTTTCGCCCACTTGATGTTACAAGAATGCGCGAGGCGGTTGCCTATTTGCTCGGAGAGCATGACTTTTCTGCTTTTCGTGCATCTGGTTGTCAAGCGAAGACTCCGGTCAAGCAAATGTATGACATCAGGATCAGGCAGCAAGGGGAGTTGATTGTTTTTACTTTGAAAGCAAGTGCTTTTTTGCATCATATGGTGCGCAATATTGTCGGTTCTCTTATTTTTGTTGGAGCCGGTAAGCGTGAGCCTTCCTGGATTGCAGATGTTCTTGCAAGCAAAGATCGAAGCATCGCTGCACCTACGTTTATGCCAGATGGTTTATATCTGGCAAAAATTGATTATGAAGAGAAGTGGGGGTTGCCTCAGATGGCGAGTTCAGATCTTCCCGGTTTCTTATCTCTTTTATAGTATTTAGTCGTGCGCTTTATGTGAATTCTCAGTTACCCATCTTGAAATCCGGTAAAATGGCGGTTTGCAAAACCAGAACTGAAGGCGCTCGCCTGGGGACTGTTGCCCAGACTGGAGCGCTTTTTTTTAGCCCTTTGCCTCACCTCAGTAAATATTAGTAATTTCAATGAACAATATCCGGAATTTTTCTATTATCGCCCATATCGATCACGGCAAGTCCACGCTTGCGGATCGTATTATTCAAATTTGTGGTGGCTTGTCAGATCGCGAAATGGAAGCGCAAGTCCTTGATTCTATGGATATTGAGCGCGAGCGCGGAATTACAATTAAGGCTCAGACTGCAGCGTTGCATTATAAGTCCCGTGACGGTCAGATCTATAACCTGAACTTAATTGATACGCCAGGGCACGTCGATTTTAGCTACGAAGTCAGTCGTTCATTGTCTGCTTGTGAAGGCGCATTGCTGGTGGTGGATGCATCCCAAGGTGTTGAGGCGCAAACCGTTGCAAACTGCTATACCGCGATTGAGTTGGGGGTCGAAGTTGTTCCTGTGTTGAATAAAATTGACCTGCCGTCTGCTGACCCGGATAACGCTTGCGCTGAAATCGAGGAAGTCATTGGTATTGATGCTTCTGATGCAGTCCATTGTTCAGCGAAGACAGGGCTGGGTGTTGTCGACGTGCTGGAGTCTCTGATTTCCAAAGTTCCTCCGCCAAAAGGTGATCCTGCCGCACCATTGCAAGCACTGATCGTCGATTCCTGGTTTGATAATTACGTTGGTGTGGTCATGCTGGTCAGAATCGTCAATGGTACCTTGCGGCCAAAAGACAAAATCCTGTTTATGGCGACGGAAGCGCAGCACTTGGTGGAAAGCGTAGGTGTTTTTACGCCGAAATCATTGTCGCGGGATCAATTGTCGGCGGGGCAGGTGGGCTTCGTTATAGCGGGGATTAAAGAGCTGAAAGCAGCAAAGGTCGGCGATACAATTACGATTGCGAACAAACCGGCAACTGAGCCGTTACCTGGTTTTAAGGAAGTTCAGCCACAAGTTTTTGCCGGTCTGTTCCCTGTCGAGGCAAATCAGTACGACGCGCTACGCGATTCGCTGGAAAAGTTAAAGCTCAATGATGCCGCCTTGATGTATGAGCCTGAAGTGTCACAGGCGCTCGGTTTTGGTTTCCGTTGTGGTTTCCTGGGCTTGTTGCATATGGAGATCGTTCAGGAGCGTCTCGAACGCGAGTTTGATATGGATCTGATCACGACGGCACCAACGGTTGTCTATGAAGTGGTCATGGCTGACGGTTCCATTCTGATGGTTGATAATCCATCCAAAATGCCAGACCCATCCAAGATTGAGGAAATTCGGGAGCCGATTGTCACGGTTAATTTATACATGCCGCAGGAATATGTCGGTGCGGTCATCACCTTGTGTACGCAAAAGCGTGGTGTCCAACTGGATATGAGCTATCACGGTCGTCAGGTTAAATTGACGTACGAAATGCCGATGGCGGAAATCGTCCTAGATTTTTTTGATCGTTTGAAGTCGACGTCGCGGGGATACGCGTCCATGGATTATGAATTCAAAGAAAACCGTGCCGCCGATGTTGTTAAGGTGGATATGTTGATTAACAGCGAAAAAGTGGATGCTTTGGCGATTATCGTTCATCGATCAAACAGTCACTTCCGGGGCCGTGCTGTGGCCGCTAAAATGCGGGAGCTGATTCCAAGGCAAATGTTTGATGTAGCGATTCAGGCTGCTATCGGTTCTAATATTATTTCCCGTGAGAACGTGAAAGCACTGCGCAAAAATGTATTGGCGAAGTGCTATGGTGGTGACATTAGTCGTAAACGAAAATTGCTTGAAAAGCAAAAAGCGGGTAAAAAACGTATGAAACAGGTTGGTTCTGTAGAAATTCCTCAAGAAGCGTTTTTGGCAATTTTACAAGTGGATGAAAAATGAGTTTTCAGTCAATTTTAGGGAATTTTGCCCTGATTCTGTTTGTGTTGACAGTGGGTACTGGAATCGTCTGGTTCCTCGATGTGTTTTTTTTATCCAAGCAAAGGCGCCTTGCTGCAGATAAAGCGCTGGCTGAGTTTGATGCGAGAACAGCAAAGCTGGAAGCAGATGGTATCCGTGTTGAGCAAGGGAAGCGTGCTGAATTAGAAGCGGGCATATTGCGCCAATCGGTATGGATAGAGTATTCCGGTAGTTTCTTTCCTGTGATCGCACTGGTTTTTTTTCTCCGCTCGTTTCTTTACGAACCATTTAAAATTCCATCCAGCTCTATGTTGCCAACCTTATTTGTTGGCGACCTTATCTTGGTAAATAAGTTTGAATATGGTATTCGTTTGCCTATCCTTAATAAGAAAGTTGTTGAAGTAGGCAACCCACAGCGTGGTGATGTTATGGTCTTTAAATACCCCGTAGATCCGACGGTGGACTATATTAAACGTGTGGTTGGCGTACCAGGAGATAAAGTTGTTTATAAAAATAAACGACTTTTGATTAATGGTAAAACGCTTTCTTATCAGGCGATGCCAGATTTCCTCGATGAAGAGCATTTGAATTATTCAAAACAATATACAGAAAATCTGACGGGCGTATCACACCGGATTTTGAATGATGAGCATGCACCTGCTTTTGTCCGGGATCCTTTCAATTTTCCGAAAAGAGAAAATTGTACTTATGATAGCGAAGGATTTTCCTGCGTGGTTCCTGAAGGGCATTATTTCATGATGGGTGACAATCGCGACAATAGTCTCGACAGTCGCTACTGGGGATTTGTTCCTGATCAAAATATTGTTGGTAAGGCATTTTTCATCTGGATGAATTTGGGAAATATCAAGCGCATCGGTAGTTTTAATTAAAATAACTGGATATGTAAAGAAAGAGAAATTATGCAAACAGCTCAACGTTTTTCTTTAAAGTCGCAGCATGGTATTTCTTTGATAGGGCTCATTTTATCTCTGGGTGTGATTGTATTGATTGCGATGCTGGCAATGAAAGTAGTGCCAACCGTGATTGAGTACACGTCGATAAAAAAAGCGATCAGTGTTGCTAAAGCAGGTGGAACGACTGTTAATGAGATTCAGAATGCTTTTGATAAACAGGCAGATGTTGGTTACATTACTTCAATTACAGGCAAGGACCTGGTGATTACCCGGGATAATGGGAATATTGAGGTAAGTTTCTCCTACCAGAAAAAAATCCCTTTGTTTGGCCCAGCGACATTATTGCTGGAATATGAAGGTACAACGGCAAAAAGTGGCATCTCCGCTAAAAAGCCAGAATAAGCAGAACACGTATGAATCTTCAACTATTGCAAAAAAGGCTGGGATACCAGTTTTGTAATCCGGCTTTATTGCAGCAGGCTTTGACGCATCGCAGTCACAGCGTTTTACATAATGAGCGATTGGAATTTCTTGGCGACTCCATTTTGAATTGTGTTGTCGCATCGTTGCTGTTTGAAAGTTTCTCGGATATTGACGAGGGTGACTTATCGCGTGTTCGTGCCAATCTGGTCAAGCAGCAGTCGCTTTATGAAATCGCACAAAGAATAGAGTTATCTCAATTTTTAAGATTGGGTGAGGGCGAACTAAAGTCCGGCGGTTTCCGGCGTCCATCCATTCTTGCGGATGCTTTGGAGGCGTTGTTCGGAGCAATTTTTCTTGATTCTGGTTTTGATGCAGCGAAAGAGGTGATTCGCTCCCTCTATGCACCGGTAATGATTACGATTGATCCGACAACCTTGGGTAAGGATGCTAAGACTTTGCTGCAGGAATTTTTGCAGAGTAAAAAAATTGCTTTGCCTCAGTACAATGTTGTTGCCACTCACGGAGCTGCGCACAATCAAGAGTTTGAGATTGCGTGTCTGGTTCCTAAACTAGATATTCAGGTTTTTGGCACTGGTGGTAGTCGCCGTGCTGGTGAGCAGGCCGCTGCTAAACTTGCCCTTGAGGCGGCAATGTTGGCGTTAGCAAAAACACCTGGCGCGCGTAAATCTAAACCGAGAGCGGCGCAATTGAAACTGGCAGGAATAGCGACGGCGCAACTTGATAGCACACCATTACTTACAGACTTGCCTGAGACTAAACAAGATATATCTGACTCTGCTTCGATGAGCCTGCCTGAGGCAGACGGAGATTCCAATCAACACCCAAAAACAGCATGAGCACTCTATGAATGAATTAATTGATAACCCTGATTTTCGCTGTGGGTATATTGCTATTGTCGGTCGTCCTAATGTAGGTAAATCGACCTTGATGAATGCGTTGATTGGGGCAAAAGTCAGCATTACTTCTCGTAAGGCTCAGACTACCCGTCATCGTATTACCGGAATACAAACCAAAGACAATACGCAGTTTGTGTACGTTGATACACCGGGTTTTCAGACACGTCATTCAAATGCTTTAAACCGCACACTGAACAGAACCGTGACGACAACGCTGACAGCGGCGGACGTCATTTTATTTCTGGTCGAGGCTGGCACTTTTGGCCCTGCCGATCAGCAAGTGATCGATTTATTGCCAAAAAATGTGCCTTGCATTCTGGTGATTAATAAATCTGATCGCATTAAAGATAAAGCGGTCATGATGCCGTTTGCACAGAAGGTTGCCGCATTGTTTCCATTTGCCGCGATTGTTCCGGTTTCTGCGACTTTGCGTTTCCAGCTTGAAAATCTGGAAGGTGAAACAAGAAAATATTTGCCACTGAATCCGCCGATGTTTGCGGAAGATGATATTACTGACCGCAGTGAAAAATTTCTTGCCACGGAAATTGTCCGCGAAAAATTATTCCGTTTTGTCGGCGATGAGTTGCCGTATACAAGCACTGTGCTGATTGAAAAATTTGAGCAGGAAGGAAATTTACGCCGCATTTTTGTCGCCATACTGGTCGATCGTGATGGGCATAAATCGATGGTAATTGGTAACAAAGGTGCGCGTCTGAAGGATATATCCACGCAATCTCGCGTGGATATGGAGAAACTGTTCGGCGGTCCCGTTTATCTCGAAATCTGGGTCAAAGTAAAATCTGGATGGGCGGATAACGAAGCAGGTTTAAGAGCCTACGGTTACGAATAGTTCGTTGCATGACTGATGTTCATACAGTCGTTTTAACTCAGCATGGCGATGCTTTTAATATGGTCGCCACTGCTATTGATCCGGTTCCCGCTCAATCAAAAAAAAAATCCCAGACGATGGCTGGTGGAGTTTTGCCGCGCGAGCGAAAAATACTTCACCAGCCGGGTTTTGTATTGCACTCCTGGCCGTATAAAGAAACCAGCCTGATCGTAGAGATATTCACACGCGATTACGGTCGTATTGCTCTTGTAGCCAAGGGGGCTAAGCGACCGCATTCTCAGTTGCGCAGCGTGTTGCAGACCTTCCAGCCTTTGCAGTTGGGATGGACTGGGAAGTCCGAAATCCCGATACTTACCGGGGCTGACTGGGTCGGTGGTATGCTGCCGCTCGAGCGATCAGCGTTACTGTGCGGGTTTTACCTCAATGAGTTGTTGGTTAAATTTCTGGTGCGTGATGAGCCGCATACTGCACTGTTTGAACAATATATAAGTACACTGAATTTATTGGCTCATGATGAGCCTGCACCGACCGTTTTGCGTCAGTTTGAACTGGCGCTGTTGCGAGAGTCGGGTTTGTTGGGCGATCTGACGTTTTGCACGTTTTCCAGAAGTAAAGTGGATGCAGCGTTGAATTACGTTGTCGATCCTGAGGTCGGCACACGGATTGCGACTACATCAGATCATATTCCCATTGTCAGTGGTAAAACCTTATTGGATATGGCGCAAGCAGATTACGCTGATACGGTCACGCAATTTCAAAGTAAGATGTTGATGCGTTTTTTGCTCGGACACCACTTGCATGGCGCATCTCTAAATACCAGGCAGATTCTGATCGATTTGCAAAATTTATGAACGTTCATTCACATCAACAATCTACCTTGCTTGAAGTCAGTCTTGATCCACTGCTCAGTTTTTTGGACGGCCGCAAAGACAGTCTTCTTGACCCACTTGCATTTGCGATTACTGCAGAGGAAGCTGGTGCAGATGGATTATCTATTTATTTGTCAGCGAAAAATGCAAATGTCCGGCAAGCGTTGATGCAAACCATGTCGCAGCAGTTTACCGGGCGTTTGAAAATCAACGCAACGGCGATTGCGCAAACACTGGATATCGTGTCTGAAATTCGTCCTGCGAATGTATGTCTGGTTGCAGCAGATGGCGGATCAGATGAGCGATTCGCGCCAGTGGATGTTGTTGAGGATTTTTCGCTATTACAGTCGTTTGTCAGTCAGTTGCATCGTAACGGGCATCGCTCATCCCTATTTGTCAGGCCAAAACCAGAACAGATTCAGGCATGTGCTGAATCTGGTGCGAACGCGATAGTGCTCAGTGCTGAGCGCTATGTTCAGGCAGACAATAATGCGATGCGCCAGCAGGCGTTGAGTGAGTTGCAAGCGATGGCTATTGAAAGTATTCGACAAGGCTTATCGGTGCAGCTCAGTGGCAACTTTAACTACCAAAATATTGTGGCTCTTGCCTCATTATCGGACGTTACGCAAATTAATACCGCCGATGCAATTTTTGCCCGGACTCTGTCAGTTGGATGGAATGTCGCGGTGAAAGAGATGAAAGCGATTTTAGTCCGCTCAGGGTTAACGCAGAGGGCTTGAGATGATTTATGGCATCGGCACTGATATCGTTCAACTTACCCGTATTGAACATGCTCTTGTCAGAAGTGGCGAGCGCTTTGCCAGAAAAATTCTGGGTGAAGATGAGCTGCGTATTTTTTTTCAGCGACGAGAGCAAAATTTGCTACGTGGTACGCGCTATCTGGCGACCAGATTTGCCGCGAAGGAGGCATTTTCAAAGGCGATTGGTACGGGTATAGCAGCACCTATGACCTTGCATAACATGCAAACGCTGAACGACGATGACGGAAAGCCTGTTGTGAGGCTGACTGGCACCTTGTATGAATGGATGGCGTTACGTTGCCTGACGTCCCATATTTCCCTTAGCGACGAAGCTGATCACGTTTTGGCCTTTGTGATTGTGGAAAAAAAATCCGGTACGGATATCTGATCTGATGGATACGAATCAATCTTCGGCGAGTGATGTTCGTCAGTCTGTTTTAGATACGGTATCGAAGCTTCCTCATTTGCCCGGGGTGTATCGTTACTTTGATGAGCAGGGGCAGGTTTTGTATGTGGGTAAGGCGCGTGATCTGAAGAAGCGCGTCAACAGTTATTTTCAAAAGACGCTGTCGAGTCCGCGTATTGCTATGATGGTGGCAAAAATAGTCAGGTTGGAAACGACGGTGACACGCAGTGAAGCAGAAGCCCTGATTCTGGAAAATAACCTGATCAAAGCTTTGCGGCCTCGCTACAATATTTTATTCAGGGACGATAAGTCTTATCCTTACCTGAAAATTACTTCAGAAAAGACGCCGCGAATGACCTACTATCGTGGCGCTATCGATAAAAAACACCAGTATTTTGGCCCCTTTCCATCTGGTTGGGCGGTCAAGGAATCGATGCAAATCCTGCAGAAAGTGTTCTTGTTGCGTAGCTGCGAGGATAGTGTATTTGCGAATCGTACCAGGCCTTGTCTATTGCATCAGATTCAGCGTTGCAGTGCTCCTTGTGTTGACTTTATTACGCCTGAAGATTACCTATTGGACGTTAAAAATGCTGCCGATTTTTTACGTGGACGGCAATTAGAAGTCATGCAGACGTTGGAGAAGAAAATGCTGGCTTTTTCCTCCGAACTGAAATTTGAGCAAGCAGCATTCGTTCGTAATCAAATGTCAGCCTTGTCTAAGGTGTTGCATCAGCAAAGCATGGAAACCACTGGCAATGCGGATGTTGATATTGTGGCCGTGATTGTCGAGGGAGGTCGAGCTTGTGTGAACCTGGCGATGGTGCGGGGTGGACGGCATCTTGGCGACCGCGCGTATTTCCCCAGTCATGTGGATGATGTCAGATCGACTGCAGAAGATTCGATTGAGCAGGAAATCGTTGCCGCTTTTCTCGCGCAGCATTATGTTGATCAGTTCATCCCATCAACGATTGTGATGAATGTCGAGTTGGATGAACCAGATCTGTTGCTGGCACTTGCCGAACAGTGTGGACACAAAATTCATTTATCTTTTCAACCTCAGGAACAGCGGCGTATCTGGCTTGAAATGGCAGTGAAGGGTGCCGCTTTGGCATTGACCAGACTACTGTCTGAGCACGGCTCGCAGCAAGCACGGACGCTGGCGCTGGCGGCGGTTCTTGATTTGGATACTGACAATCCGGAGCAGTTGCGAATCGAGTGTTTTGACATCAGCCATACGCAGGGGGAGGCGACTCAGGCTTCATGCGTGGTATTCCATCACCATGCAATGCAAAGTGGAGAATACAGACGCTACAACATCAAAGACATTACGCCGGGCGATGATTACGCGGCTATGCGGCAGGTATTGTTCCGTCGTTATGAAAAAATTGTCAGTGATCAGGACGAAAGCGTGCAGACCTTACCAGATGTTGTTTTGATTGATGGCGGCAAGGGACAGGTGGAGATGGCGCGCCAGGTGTTTGTCGAACTTGGCTTGGATACCAGCAGGATCGTGGGTGTTGCCAAAGGCGAGGGGCGTAAGGTTGGCCTCGAAACTTTGGTTTTTGTTGATGGACGTGAACCAAAAGAATTGGGAAAAGAGTCCGCTGCTTTGATGTTGATTGCGCAGATTCGTGATGAGGCGCATCGCTTTGCTATTACTGGTATGCGGGCAAAGCGCGATAAATCCAGACAGGCATCGCAATTAGAAGAGATTGAGGGAGTGGGGCCAAAGCGCAGACAAAAACTATTGGTGCGCTTTGGTGGCTTGAAGGGAGTCAGTGATGCCAGCGTTGAAGAGCTGGCGAGCGTTGAAGGTATATCCCGGCAGTTGGCAGAAGAAATTTACAAGCGATTGCGTTAGCCCAATATAATTACCGGAAATAATCTGAATAAAAACTTATGCCATTTAATTTTCCTATTTTGTTGACCTGGTTACGTGTCGCTCTGATTCCGTTGGTAGTCGGTGTATTTTATTTGCCTGATACATGGTTGAGTCCTTTTGAAAAAGGGGTTGCATCCAGCCTTGTCTTTATTATCGCAGCGGTGACCGATTGGTTTGATGGTTTTCTCGCGCGTCGCTGGAATCAGACATCTTCGTTCGGCGCCTTCCTTGACCCGGTCGCTGATAAGTTGATGGTTGCCGGTGCATTGCTTGTGTTGGTGGAGTTTGACCGTGTTAACGCCGTTGTCGCGTTCGTCATTATCGGTCGTGAAATTACCATCTCGGCCTTGCGTGAATGGATGGCGCTGATCGGTGCGTCAAAGTCGGTTGCCGTCAGTTCGATTGGTAAAATCAAAACGGCTGCACAAATGATGGCGATACCGCTACTTTTGAGCCCGAATTTTGTTTTATTTAATTATATTGACAGTGGTTTGACCGGATCCTGGTTGTTGCTCATTGCCGCAGTATTGACGGTATGGTCTATGTTTTATTATTTGCGAAAAGCATGGCCTCTGATTAAAGAGTCAACTGAAAAACTCAGTTAGCTCGCTTGACAGAATTCATGGATACTATATAATTCTGGTCTTTCGTTGATGCGGGAATAGCTCAGTTGGTAGAGCGCAACCTTGCCAAGGTTGAGGTCGAGAGTTCGAGACTCTTTTCCCGCTCCAAGTTTTTTCAGCGAAAAAAATAGTAGTACAAATGCGGGAATAGCTCAGTTGGTAGAGCGCAACCTTGCCAAGGTTGAGGTCGAGAGTTCGAGACTCTTTTCCCGCTCCAGTTTTTATTAGTACATGATGTATTTGTAGTGCAAATGCGGGAATAGCTCAGTTGGTAGAGCGCAACCTTGCCAAGGTTGAGGTCGAGAGTTCGAGACTCTTTTCCCGCTCCAGATTCTGAAGGGAAGCAAAGCTTCCCTTTTTTCTTAAAGTTGTTTTGCCGCGTTTCAGTTTTTATGATTGAAACAGCACCCTTGGCGGGGTAGCAAAGTGGTTATGCAGCGGCCTGCAAAGCCGTAGACGCCGGTTCGATCCCGACCCCCGCCTCCAGTTTTAAGAAAGCGCTGTTAAGCGCTTTTTTTTCAGAGCAAGCAGCTTCGGCTGCATGTTGTAGTGATGGGCCCGAGTGGTGAAATAGGTAGACACATCGGACTTAAAATCCGCCGCTTCGTTAATAGCGGGCGTGCCGGTTCGATTCCGGCCTCGGGCACCAATCACACGTTTAAAGAAGTACAAAGATGTCCAATAACCCGCCTTCTTCCTAGAGAGAATGCGGGTTTTTTGTTTTATATTGTCTTGATACGTCCATTGCCATCCAAGGTTTTTGCATCCATACTTTTATCCATGGATGCAAATCTCAAAATCACTTGGATGCAAAATACCAAAACTCGCTAAACCACTCACTGACACGCAAGTCAGAACTGCTAAACCCAGAGACGGAAAAACATATACCTTAGCCGATGGAGGAGGTATGTACCTCGAAGTGTCAGCTGCTGGTACAAAAATCTGGCGCATGTCCTATCGTCAGGAAAATGGTAAGCAGAATCGCCTCACGTTGTACCGCTTTCGATCCAAGCCTTAGAAATCCTAAAGTCAGTCCATCCGATGTCGGGACACAGAAAGTATGTTTTCCCAAGCATTCGAACAAGTGAACGCTGCATGAGTGAAAACACGATTAACGCCGCTCTGCGATCTTTGGGATACACGAAGGGATGATGACTGCACATGGCTTCAGAGCCATGGCGCGCACTATCATGGATGAAGTACTTGGCGAGCGCGTTGATTTTATCGAACATCAGTTAGCACATGCGGTAAAAGATCCGAATGGCCGGGCTTATAACCGTACTGCACACTTACCGGCACGCAGAGAGATGATGCAGCGCTGGGCGGACTATCTTGATAAGTTGCGCGATGGATCATCTACGTTATCGCTTGGTGCGTAAAAGTTTCATGTATTCGATTTATTTAAATACATGTAGTTATTGTTCAGGATTGGAATATTTTCTCTTTAGTATTTTATGCAATGGTCAATTAAAGAGTGAAGAACGCAACTGATAATATTGGTACTGCTTGTGTGTCCCGTTATCCGTTTTAATAAACCACTCCCTGCCGGACTTCAACAGAGTCAGCAGAAGACTCTCAACCAAAAGACATGGTGTCGTCGCCATCACAACACTCAGCAACGACAACGTTCTCCCGCTTTTAAATCGAGCAAGATCCATCAGCGGCGATACATCT
>NZ_JACOGE010000009.1:0-143327 GCF_014284265.1 Undibacterium sp. CY21W
TCGCTTCGCTTTTTCTTCTCAGCGTCCGCATTTTGTTGTGCGGGCACCAATCGGATCGCTTGGCCTGACTTCGGTCTGTTGACTGTGCGGGCTGCTTTTTTACTTGCAGCTCTTCACTTTCTTCCCCGCCTTTCAGCGGGAGCCGAACTATAGCAAAACCTTCCTCAATTCGCAATCTAACAGGTAAATTATTTTAATGAATATGCGAATGACGGCGGTAAAGACATTCGGCGCAAATCAACGATCACAGATAAAAAAACAGCCTTGCGTCCTTTCGAACGCAAGGCTGTTTTCAGGTCCGCGTGATATTAATCAGCGCTGAGCAAGTGCATCAACCACACACAAAGCCGTCATATTAACGATACGGCGGACTGTCGCCGATGGTGTCAGGATATGAACAGGTTTTGCACAACCCAATAAGATAGGGCCAATCGCAACGTTATTACCAGCGGTGATTTTCATCAGGTTATAGGCGATGTTAGCTGCATCGATATTCGGCATAACCAGTAAATTTGCATCGCCCTTCAAAGTCGAATTCGGCATCATTTTTTTACGATATGCTGAGTCCAAAGCCGTGTCGCCATGCATTTCGCCGTCAATTTCCAGATCTGGCGCCTGACGCTGAATGATTTCCAGCGCTGCACGCATTTTTTGTGCAGATTCGCTATTGCTGGAGCCGAAATTAGAATGCGATAACAAGGCTGCTTTTGGCAACAAACCGAAACGGCGCATTTCTTCTGCGGCAAGTATCGTGATTTCCGCAATTTGTTCGGCTGTTGGATTCTCATTCACATGCGTGTCAACCAGAACAAGCTGACGATCCGGCAAGACCAACACATTCATCGCCGCATTCACCTTCACATTACTGCGCTTACCGAGAACCTGGTTGATGTAATTCAGGTGCAGGCCAGTGCTACCGAACGTGCCGCAGATCATACCGTCAGCATCACCTTTATGGATCATCATTGATCCTATCAATGTGTGGCGACGGCGCATTTCCAGTTTCGCGTACTGCTCTGTCACGCCTTTGCGGCATGTCATCTCATGATATGTCTTGGAATACTCGCGATAGCGTGGATCAAACTCAGGGTTGATCACTTCAAAATCGACACCAGGGCGAATACGCAGACCAAACTTCTCGACGCGTTGCGCCAGAATATGTGGGCGCCCCACCAGAATCGGCGTTGCCAGCTTCTCATCAACAACGACCTGAACAGCACGCAGAACGCGCTCTTCTTCACCTTCTGGGTAAACAATACGTTTGCGATCTGCAGGCGCTTTTTTCGCCAACTGAAACAGAGGCTTCATGAAGGTGCCGCTGTGATAGACGAATTGCTGCAACTTCTCAACGTATGCCTGCATGTCCTTGATCGGACGCGCCGCCACACCGCACTCTTCCGCTGCTTTTGCAACTGCTGGCGCAATCTTGATCATCAGGCGCGGATCAAATGGCTTAGGAATCAGGTATTCCGGGCCAAAAGACAAGTTGCTGATGCCATAGGCTGAAGCAACGACGTCAGACTGCTCGGCTTGTGCCAACTCTGCAATCGCATGCACCACCGCGATTTCCATTTCGCGTGTAATCGTCGTGGCACCGCAATCGAGCGCACCACGGAAAATATAAGGGAAACACAAAACATTGTTAACCTGATTCGGGAAGTCAGAACGACCGGTTGCCATCACCGCATCATCACGCACCGCCTTGACTTCTTCCGGCAGAATTTCCGGGGTCGGATTTGCCAGCGCCAGGATCAGTGGCTTTTCAGCCATCATTCTGACCATATCCTGTTTCAGTACGCCACCGGCGGACAGACCGAGGAAAATATCGGCACCTTCAATCACTTCTTTCAGGCTACGTGCCGATGTTTCCTGCGCAAAGCGCTCCTTGTCCGGATCCATCAACTCTGCACGGCCTTTATAAACCACGCCAGCCAGATCGGTCACATAGATGTTTTCAATCGGGAAGCCGAGGTCAACGATCAGATCCAGACAGGCCAGCGCTGCAGCACCAGCACCAGAAACCACCAGTTTCGCATTTTTAATATCTTTACCGACGACTTTTAATCCGTTCATGATCGCGGCACCGACAATAATCGCCGTACCGTGCTGATCGTCATGGAAGACCGGAATCTTCATGCGTTCACGTAATTTTCGCTCAATGTAAAAACACTCTGGCGCTTTAATATCTTCCAGATTAATGCCGCCGAATGTTGGCTCCAGAGAAGCAATGATATCGACCAGTTTGTCTGGGTCAGGTTCGTTGATTTCAATATCGAACACATCAATGCCAGCAAACTTCTTGAACAGAACGCCCTTGCCTTCCATCACTGGCTTAGATGCCAGCGGGCCGATATTGCCGAGACCGAGCACTGCGGTACCGTTGGTAATCACACCGACCAGATTGCCGCGCGCGGTGTACTTAAATGCAGCGGTAGGATCAGCAACGATTTCCTCGCACGGAGACGCCACACCAGGGGAATACGCTAACGCCAGATCGCGTTGATTTGTCAATTGCTTGGTCGGCGTCACACTGATTTTACCCGGCGTCGGGAACTCATGATATTCCAGTGCGGCCTGGCGCAACTGCTGACGTATTTGCTCTTTTTGATCTGATGACGAATCCATGTGGGGCTGCCTCTTTCTATTTTTACTTACTCAAAACTTACGATTAGCCTGTGATTCTAGCAGAGGGAACCCTCTAACTTCATACGTATTTACACGACTTTTATCTTTTTCAGAGGACGAATCAGATAAAAATCGATCAAATCACTCGCTCTTAAATAGCCAAAAACTATTCAACAAATAAAAACAATTGAATTCACAAATCAATTATTAATATCTATCATTGCACCATGTTTGATAGAAAACGTTTTAAATAACGATCACCAAGGAGAATCATATGAGCACCCAGGCAAATCCATCCGTCACTATTCAAAACCTCGAATCTGCGTTTGCAGGCGAATCGATGGCACACATTAAATACCGCTATTTTGCCAAGCTGGCACGCGAAGCCGGTGCTGAAGATGTAGCACAAGCATTTGAAGCGACCGCAGATCAGGAAGTCATGCACGCATTCGGTCATCTCGATCTGCTGTATCCAAAAGCGCAACTGACCCCACAACGGGCTTTAGAAATCGCGATTGAAGGAGAAACGTATGAATACACAGAAATGTATCCAAAATTCCGCCACCTCGCCGTGGAAGAAGGCAATCACGCTGCTGTCGCCGAGTACGATGAGCAAATCGCAGAATCTAAGGAACATGCTGAAAACTTTAAGCGGACTTTAGCCATGGCTGCCAAACGTTTTGCCGCGCTGGCGAAAGTTGAAGAGCGTCATGCGAACCACTATCGCGCTGTGCTCGAAGCCAGCAAAGCATCCTAAGCAACGACACACCGGACATTCCAGCGATGCCCCGAATCAATGCGGCGTCGCTGACAACATCAAAAAAAACAAGCAACAATTCTGAGGACAATATGAAAACTTATCAATGTATCGTATGCGGTTTTATCTATGACGAAGCACTCGGTTTGCCAGAAGAAGGCATTCCTGCAGGCACACGCTGGGACGACATTCCAGCAGACTGGGAATGCCCGGACTGCGGCGTCGCCAAAGCCGATTTTGATATGGTGGAAATCTGATATGAAACCCGTCGCCATCATCGGTTCCGGCCTGGCGGGCTACACCGTGGCCCGTGAATTCCGCAAGCTGGACAAAACCACACCTGTGCTGATCATCACCGGCGATGATGGCGGCTTTTACTCCAAGCCCATGTTGTCGAACGCCTTTGCGCAAGGCAAAACCGCGAGTCACCTGCGCAGCCAGACAGCAGATCAGATGGCGGCGCAAATCAATGCCACGATCCTGACCAGAACACAAGTCCGTGGAATCGATACGACAAAGCAAACTGTCCACACCAGCGCCGGTGAATTTGAATTCAGTCAACTGGTGCTGGCGGTGGGCGCGCAAGCGATACGTTTGCCGTTCGCTGGCAACGCCGCCGATCAGGTGTTGTCGGTGAATACGCTGGATGACTATGCGGTTCTGCGCGACAGACTCAGCGCTGCCGGTACATCCGCCCGCGTTGCCATCATCGGCGCAGGTCTGATCGGCTGTGAATTTGCCGACGATCTGCGTAGCGGAGGCCATCAGGTCACCCTGATCGACCCGCATCCTGCGCCGCTGGCGGCACTCGCGCCACCAGCGATTTCTGCAGGATTACAAGCCGCACTGCAAGCGCGACACGTGCAGTTCCGGCTGGGCACAACCAGCAGCAGTATCGACCGCACCGACACCGGCTTGCGGATCACGCTGGTCAACGGCGAACACATCGACGTCGATGTGATCTTGTCGGCAGTAGGGCTGCGTGCCGATATCCGGCTCGCACAGGAAGCACATTTGCAAGCCGAGCGCGGCATCCTCGTGGATAAGTTTGGGCAAACCAGCGTCAAAGGTATTTATGCATTGGGCGATTGCGCACAATATGCACAAGCCGATGGCAACAGCATCACCTTGCCGTATGTCGCACCGATCATGGCGGCGGCGCGCGCAATTGCACAAAGTCTGGCCGGAACGCCGACCGCAATCGACTTTAAACCAGCGCCAGTCCTGGTGAAAACGCCAAGCTATCCGATCGCACTGGTAGCACCGCCGCTGGCAGTGGCGAAGCGTGGGCAATGGGAAAACGAGCAGACCGAAAGTCATCCGGAAGTGTCCGCCAGCATCTGTCGCTTCATCGACAATGATGGCGTCATACGCGGCTTCGCGGTGGCACCACAGGAAGCGAAAATCAGGAATGCTTTATTGAGCGAACTTGGAACAGTGAAAACCTCAGCGATAGCCTGAAACCGCCAAACCCAGTACGTGCTACGTGAGTGAAAAGCATCTCCAAAGGCATTTTTGGCGTTAAATATACTCCCCCCAGTATGTTTTAACACCCTTTATTTACAAGGACATGAGCGTGTTTTTCTTACATACTCCCCTTTTTTCTTAAAATTGACGGGAAAAAGAGGAAGGCGTGGAAATGCCAATACAGTACAGAAAGCTTGCGCCATCGGCATTCAATGAGGTGCAATCGCTCATGCGTGTTGAAGGCATGGTGCAGGCGTATTCAAGGAAAATTCTATGCGAACGGAATCTCCATTCGATGCGCGAAAAATCATGCGTCAGGGTGTCATCAGGAATGTCGCGCCGCCATCATCCTTGGGTACAATGCGCGCATGCTCTCAGAATTCGACTTAATCAAGCGCTATTTCGCGCACCATTCCGCGCCTGACGCCGTGCTCGCACTGGGTGTCGGCGACGACTGCGCCTTGCTCAATCCCACGCCCGGTATGCAAATCGCGATTTCCAGCGACATGCTGGTATCAGGCCGACATTTCTTTCCGGATGCTGATCCATTTCTGCTGGGGCACAAATGCCTCGCGGTGAATCTCTCGGATCTGGCGGCAATGGGCGCAAAGCCGCTGGGATTCACGCTGGCCTTTTCTCTGCCGGAAGCGAATCCGGCCTGGCTGGAACAATTTGCGCGTGGCTTGCTGAGTCTCGCGGATGCCCATCAATGCCGCCTGATCGGTGGCGACACCACCAAAGGGCCGCTGAATATCTGCATCACCATTTTTGGCGAACTGCCGAAAGACAGCGCGCTGCGCCGCGATGCGGCACAAATCGGTGACGATATCTGGGTCTCAGGCACGCTGGGAGACGCGCGTCTGGCATTGGCTGCGTACTGGAAAGAAGTGACGCTCAGTGAATCAGATCATGAACGCGCAGCGCAGCGCATGCATCAGCCTACGCCCCGCATCGCCCTCGGCATTGCCTTGCGTGGCATCGCCCATGCGGCACTCGATATTTCCGACGGGCTCGCAGGCGATCTCGGTCATATACTCGAACGCTCAGGTCTCGGTGCCACCCTGTTTGTCGATCAGTTGCCCGCTGGGCCCGTCTTGCAGCAACAACCTCTGGAATTACGCCGCCAGTTCACGCTGACAGGCGGTGATGATTACGAGTTGTGCTTCACTGCACCTGCCTCACATCGCGCTGACATCATCGCCGCTGGACACGCAAGCAATACGCCAGTCACCCGCATCGGTCAGATTGAAGCAGCCGCTGGTTTGCGCCTGACGGATGATCAGCAGCAACCCATTCGCATGACACTCCATTCCTTTGATCATTTCAGCACACCATGAACACGTCAGACCTGCAACAACCAACGATCATCATCCGCCCCGACTGGCGTTTCATGCTGAGTCATCCGGCACATATTCTGGCGCAGGGTTTCGGCAGCGGCTTATCGCCAGCCGTGCCGGGTACCATGGGCACGCTGTTCGGCTGGCTCAGTTTTAATGTACTGAGTCAGCGCTGGCCGGAAATCTTTACGACCGCAGGCTGGGCGTGGATTATCGTCATCGGCTTTCTGATCGGCATCTGGGCTTGCAAAGTCACAGGAAAAAATCTTGGCGTGGCCGATCATGGCAGCATGGTGTGGGATGAAATCATCGCGATCTGGGCGGTGCTGTTGTTTGTGCTGCCGGCAGACGCGCGCACGCAAACCTGGGCATTTCTGATTTTTCGCTTTTTTGACATGGTTAAACCGCCGCCTATCCGCTATTTCGATCGCCACTTGAAGGGCGGATTCGGCGTCATGTGGGACGATATTGTCGCCGCCTTTTTTACGCTGCTGGTGTTTGCACTCTGGCGCGCATGGTGACGCCGGCCTTTGCCGGACACCTTGCCGGATCTGAACGGCATTGATGTCTGACGCATGTCATAGATCACACCGGCGTCTTCACTTTCTGCCATACATGGTGGTAAAGTAAGTCTGACTTTACAGTCGCCAACAAAAACCAGACGGGAGACCCACCATGCAAAACGCACTTGAACTTGCAGCACAAATCGGCACCGAACTGAAAGAAAAACGGCTGTTACTGACGGTCGCCGAATCCTGTACCGGCGGCGGCGTGGCGCAGGCGATCACCGAAATCGCCGGCTCATCGGACTGGTTTGACTGCGGCTTCGTTACCTATTCCAATTCATCCAAATCTGAGCTGTTAAATATCCCGGCGGCGCTGATTGCCCGGCACGGTGCGGTCAGCGAAGAAATCGCCGCCGCAATGGCCGAAGGTGCCATCGCCAATTCAGAGGGCAATGTGTCCTTATCAACAACCGGCATTGCCGGCCCGACCGGGGCCGTTCCCGGCAAACCTATCGGCACAGTCTGCTTTGGATGGATCGTCGGCGGCGTCACACATACCGAACGACTGATATTTACCGGCGACCGCCACGCGGTACGCGAACAAACAGTCGCACACGCACTGGCGAAGCTGCTGCGTTACTTACAGGAGTTATAAGTTGTCTTTCACCAGCGCCAGAATCCGCGCCTTACTCGTCGACGACGATGCTGAAATCGGCATCCTGCTGTGCAAGTATCTGGAAAAATTTGATATTCACTGCACCGCCGTCGGCGATGGCAGCGCCATGCGTGAAGCCTTGTCGCATCACACTTTTGATGTGGTCTTATTAGATCTGATGTTACCCGGTGAAGACGGTCTGACTCTGCTCCGTCACGTGCGTAACAAGAGTAACATCCCGGTCATCATGCTGACGGCACGCGGAGAATCGTCCGATAAAATTCTTGGTCTGGAATTAGGTGCAGATGACTATGTCGTCAAACCATTCGATACCCGCGAGCTGGTCGCCCGCATGCAAAGTGTGATCCGGCGCGCGCAGACGGAAGCAAAAAATCAGCAACTCGCCTCGGAAAATGAAATTCACTTTCAAGGATGGAAATTGCATTGCCCAAGCCGGCAATTACTCAGCCCGCAAAAGCTGGTCGTTCCTTTATCCAATTCAGAATATAAATTATTGCGGGCATTCCTTGCCCATCCAAAACAGATACTGACGCGCGATCAGTTACTCGAACTGGCGATCGGCAAATCCAGCAATTCAGTCGATCGCAGCATCGATCTGATGGTGTCACGTCTGCGCCAAAAACTGAATGATGATCCGCGCCAGCCTTCGTTATTAGAAACTGTGCGCGGTGAAGGCTATGTCTTCAGCGCCAGCCTGTAATCACGACGATGCAAAATTTACGGCAAAAAATGCGGCGAGTTTTTGCCGACACGATTTTTAATCGCTTGTTCGGTCTCGCATTTGCCGCGGTCTTCGTGAGTCATGCCGCTACATTCGTTTTACTTTTCGTGTTCCTCAGAGATGCATCGCATCCACCACCGCCGGAACTGCGCCCACCGGGAGCAGAATCGGGCTATTCAAGCAATCATCCGCCACAATACGGTGCGCGACCGCCGTCACCTCATCGCAGATCCGGTATTGACGGCCCCTTATCCGGCTTACTGATCAGCATGAGTCTGCAATTGCTGCTGCTGGCGATAGGCGCATGGATCAGTTCGCGTACACTCGCCAGACCGATACAGAATCTGGCCGCAGCGGCAAGCACATTAGGCGATCAGCAAGTTGTTCCTGTGTCTGAAACCGGGCCGCTGGAAGTCAGGCAGGCTGCTGTCATTTTTAATCAGATGCAATATCGGATACATCAGCAAATGGAAGAGCGGGCACGCTTTCTGGCAGCGGTATCGCATGACCTGCGCACGCCGTTAACGCGCATGAAATTACGTATAGATCAGACGGAAGCCACGGTCACCAACGGCAAGTTATTGCAGGACATTGATGAGATGCGCCACATGCTCAATGCGACACTGGATTATTTACGCGGCAGCAGTGAATCCATGCAATATCTGGATATCCAGTCCATGCTGGAAGCCATCGTCGATAATATGCGCGACGAAGGAAAGAGCGTGCGTATCGAAGGTCATTTGCAACCGGTCTATGCAATGCCAAATGAATTACAACGCAGCATCATTAACCTGCTGGAAAACGCGATATTCTATGGCGGCAGCACGCAGATTCAGCTACAGGATGCGGCGGATTTCGCGCTGATCCGTATCAGTGACGAAGGGCCTGGTATTCCTGAATCAGAACTAACAAAAGTATTCGATCCGTTTTACCGCATCGCCGGAGCACGCAACAAAAACAGCGGTGGCGTGGGCCTGGGCTTAAGTATTGCGCAGGAAATTATCCGTCAGCATCATGGCGTACTGAATCTCACGAACAATCCCAACGGGATCGGGCTTACCGCTGAAATCCGCCTGCCCCGCACGGCCATCAACGTAGCGAAATAAATTCAGAAGAAAGCAAAGTGTTTGCCCCCCCTGATGTTTGTATGTCATACCTGATACAAAGTTGACATAAACGAGCAAAATCAACAAGGGACAATAAACACAGTCACACGTTTTGTCTGAGCTTGTCTGTCCACGCAATCTCATTCATTTCTCTTACTGATTTTTTCTTCGTACAGGAGACCACGATGAGCAGCATTTCCGGTATTTCGTCCACATCCGCCTATTCAGGCAGTGTCAGTAGTGTCAAACGGCAACGCCCGGATCCGGCGCAGATGGCTGAACAGGCGTTTTCCAAGCTCGATACCAAAGGTCAGGGCTATCTCGAAGTCAGCGATCTGGAATCCGCCTTCAGCAACATCGCCAGCGCGTCCGGCAGCACGTCCGGCAGCGATGCGACATCAACTGCCAACGATTTATTTAAAAAACTGGATGCTGATAGTGACGGCAAAGTAACCAAAGACGAGTTTTCCAGTGGCTTAAAAAAACTGGCGGATGACCTGGAAAGCCAGTTCAACCAAAGCCGCACTTCCGGCGTGGGACAGGACAGAGGTACGCCGCCTCCGCCATCCGGCGCATCAGAGGCATCAGGAGGTGGGACTGACGCCGTCAGCTCGGGCAGCGCCACGACCAGCAGTACCGCTACAAGTTCGGCTAGTGACACGTCGTCCGCAAGCAAAACATATGAAGCTGCCGATACCAATCAGGATGGCAAGGTCACACAAAAAGAAGAGGAAGCGTATTTGCTGAAACTGCTCGAGGCGAAAGCAACTGCCAGTGGCGACAAAGGCACTCAACAAGCAGGTGCTGCAGACAACAATAGTGAAGCAACACTGTTCAAAAAAGCGATACAACTGTTACAGGCATATAGCTCACCGTCTCCATCGAATTCTCAGAGCATTTCTGTCAGCGTCTGAAAATCTCGTGCACATAAAAAAAGTGGCTTCAATGAAGTCACTTTTTTTATTCCCTGAACAACATACTTATCTGCGCCTAATGATTTTGCATCAGCAACTCATTGATCAGTACTGAATCGATTTTATCTGTCGCCAGGCTCTGATTCAGTTCTGAGCGCAACATTTCCCGGACGCGTTCAAAACCCTCTTCGGAATGCAGGTCTTCAGGATTTATTTTTGCGACCACAATCGGAAAAATATCGGACAGCGCTTTTTTGTTCGTCGCCAGCCAGTCGCGGTTTTTATTCTGCACTTGTATTGTGACCTGAAGGCGGATCACTTGCCCATCAACGTTGACGACTGTTTTTGGCAGCGCCAGATAACTTGGGGTGGTTTCATCTTTGGCGATCACTTTGATGTAAAAAATAGCGGAAAAAATAACGACAAAACTACACAAAGCGATAATCGCCGCATACAAAGCAAAATTATCTTTCTTTTGCGTTTTGCGATGCGTGAGCACTGGTTTGGCCGGTGTCGCACGGGCCTGTGTTTTTGGCGCAGAGCGCACATTAGCAGGCGCTTTCGGTGCGGGGTCAGATGGCAAGTCAAATTTCAAATCCGCCAATTCAGCATCCACCGCTTTCAAGGCCTTACCGTCGACGTCTTCAAAGTCTAGTTGTGCACTTAATAAGCTGGCTTTAGATGGATTGGTCGCCATTGTTATTAACCCGTAAATGAATTTTTCTGAGCCGATATTGTAATGCAGGGCATAATTTCCAAGTGGAAACATTTTCATCTATGCGAGAATCTTCGCGACCTCAACGGAACCCGATTCTACTTTCGTTACAAACTAAGCGTCTATAGTAGACCCGCTTTCGTTTAAGATGACGTGTTTTTTTATGTATTCCTCCGCAGCAATGTCCTCCTCACTTACTTCCGGCAGAAATATCTCTTTCGACAATATCAAAGCTATATTGATATTTTTAGTTGTCTTTGGTCATTTCGTCGAATTACATATTGCTCAGGATGCATTTCTGCGCCCCATCTGGATCTTCGCCTATGCATTTCACATGCCTATGTTTGCGTTGGTATCCGGGATATTCTCCAAAGCGAATCTCGACGAAAAACAATCAGTACAACTGATACGGAATATTGTAGCGCCGCTCCTGGGCTTCGAACTGATTTACGAGGCCACCGAATATCTGATACGCGGTTCCTTCAGCGTTTATGCGGGGCTGATCGCACCTTACTGGATGCTTTGGTATCTGATGAGTCTGTTGTGCTGGCGCTTGTTACTGCCGTTATTTGCGCGCTTACAATTTCCACTTATTCTGTCTCTGGGATTAGCGCTCGTCACCAGCTACTCTGAACACCTGGGTTATCTGCTGAGCGGCGCCCGTACGCTGTTCTTTTTCCCGTTTTTTATTTTAGGCTGGAAACTCGGCGCAAATGCTTTCGTATCGAAAGGGCGTGACTGGCGCTTAATTTGTATGGCATCAGTGATTGTCATTGCTGGCAGTATTATGTGTTTCCGGCTACCAGCCCAATTCGATTACCGCTGGCTCTACGGCAGTTTTTCTTTACACAGACTGGAAATGGCTGATCTGAGCGGCTCTTTGTACCAACTGCTGCAATATGGCGTATCGACGCTTTTAGGATTAAGCATCCTGTACTTGCTGAGTCTCAGAGACTGGGGATTGGCACGCGTAGGGCAACGATCAATGTACGTATTTTTGTGGCACGGAATGGCTCTGATCGCTCTTCATCAACTGGGCATACTGAATCGTATTTTTCAAATGGGCGATACCGCGCGCTTGTTGATCTCACTCGCCTCAAGCGCCGTAATTGTGTATCTGGGCTCCCATCGCTATTGTGAGAAATTCACGCAGAAATGTATCCTGAGCTCCTTGAACTGGCTATTGGTACGCCAGATACGCGCTCCGAATCCAACGCCGGAAATCACTGCACAGCAGGTTAAAGACGTGCCGCTCACACAAAAATAAACCGGCAAGGCTAGCCGCATGTCCGCCATATTCGGACGCGGACATGCGCTGAAAGCGAAGGTAATTACTTGGTCTGGATATGGTCGGCACTGAACTGCTGAGGATTCTTCCCCTGAATTCCGCTGTAAAACGCTTTGATCTCCTCCATATCGGCAGCAATATCACCCGTCGGCATGAACATGCGTCCGATTCCGCCGGCCTTTCTGCCAAAGTCCAGATATCCCAGTGCAATCGGTACACCGGCACCCAGCGCGATGTAATAAAAACCCGTTTTCCAGTGCGTGACTTTGCCTCGGGTACCTTCGGGCGGCACGATCACAGTCAGGCGCTCATTGGCATGGAAAGCATCAACAGTACCCTGCACCAGATTGCCGGCCGCGCTGCGGTTCACAGCAATGCCACCTAACCAGCGCATCACCACACGAATCACTGGCGGAAACAGACTGGACTTTCCCATCCAGTAGACACGCAATCGTAAAGCGAAACACACCATCAAAGTCACGGGGAAATCCCAGTTACTGGTGTGAGGTGCGGCAATCAGCACATATTTCTTTTCGGTGGGCGTTTGCCCTTCAACACGCCATCCGGTCAGACGTAATCCCGCGATGGAAATCCAACGCATCAATGTGTTAATTACAGGTGTTTCAAAAATAGTTAAGTGCATGCCGCAAGTCTTTGATATCAAATGATAAATTTGCCCGAAAGCCGGGCGACCCGGCATTATATTGATATCTGCGAAAAGCAGAAACTATTTCTTCTTGCGGGCTGATCAATCACAAATTTCACACATTTGAATGGTTAATCCAGTGCAAAATATCACGCCATTGCTCCAGATCTTTTTCTACTTTGGAGGGGGCAACATCCCATAAGGTCGCGCCATGAGCCGCTAATTGTATGTAATTTTGGGTATCGCGCAGATAGCCCAGAACCGGCAGACCCAACTGCCCCGCGTAATGACGTAGCTGATCCGCAGAGCGGCTGCGGGCATTCACCCGCATACCGAGAATACCGACCCGGCAAGCATGCTCACGTCTGGCCAGTTTTTTCAAAAATTCCTCGGTCGCCAGAATATCGAAAATAGACGGCTGCACAGGCACAATGATGGTATCGGCAAGTTTCAGAATGACATCGAGCTTACTGCCTTTTAAACCGGCGGGAGTATCAAGCACAACATGACTGGTGCCTTTGGGCGGTCTGGCAACAGCATTGTCGGCCACCTCCCACGCTGTAATTGCGGGCAAATTCGCAGGACGCAAACCCAACCAGACGCGGGACGACTGCTGGACATCAGTATCCCCCAGCATGACCCGATTCCCTTGTGCTGCAAAATAACCCGCCAGGTTTGTGGCAAACGTGCTCTTCCCTACACCACCTTTAGGATTGGCAATCGCAATAACGCGCATACGGACTCCCCGTTCATAGCAAGACGACAGACCATTTCAGTTCAAACGATGATGAAAGTCTCTTACTTGCGTTTATTGCATCTGTCCAGCCAGGCAGACTACCCGAACCAGTAACAGATACCGCAGAATCAGCCGTTTGAAGGAATTAATAATGCCATTTGTTCCGGACTCAGGTAACACCACTCACCTTCAGCCAGCGCCAGAGAGTTCAGCGTCAACTGACCAATCGCAGTACGCTGCAAAGCCGCGCAGTGATTACCAGCCGCAGCTAACATACGCTTCACCTGATGGTATTTACCTTGTTCGAGCACAATTTCTATTTTATGTGTGTCCAACTGACGGCATATCTGTGCTGCCAGCGGGGCAGGCTCGTCATGCAGCTGAACGCCATTTAATAAAGTGTTCACCAGATCATCGGTGACTGGCTCAGCCGTTGTTGCCAGATACACTTTCGGAATATGACGTTTCGGCGAAGACTGTGCGTGAATAAACGGCCCGTCATCGGACATCAATAACATCCCGGTCGTATCGTGATCCAGACGGCCGACAGGCTGCACATCGCGCCAGCTGAATTGCTCCGGCAGCAGCGTCAGCACACCGGGGTGATGGCTAGGCTTACGTGAACATTCAAAATTAGCGGGTTTATTGAGCGCAATATAAACGTGTTCGCGATATTGCCAGTCTTCGTCAAAAATCCGGAAAACCAGGCCGTCGGTCTCCAGCGTTTGTTTATAGTGGTCAACAACTTCACCGTTGATACTGATCTCACCGTCTTCAATCAATTCACGGCAGTATTTGCGTGTCCCAAAGCCCTGCGATTGCAGGATGCGGTCTAAAGATAATTTACTCATGGCGCGACTGTAGCAGAACAAAGCGGATCAAAGCTAGAGGCAAGACTAAACCCTTGCATGTTCGCTACCCATTCACCACTCTGGCGACGCGCGGAAGGGTAATTTTGAAGCAGGTTCCCTTGCCAAGCTGGCTGTCGACAGTGATATTGCCGCCTAATACATCTTTGATGAGGTTGTACACGATATTCAGGCCTAAACCACTGCCGCCCTGCCCCAGACGGGTCGTAAAAAACGGATCAAATATACGCCCAAGGTTAGCTGGAGGAATCCCTTTGCCATCATCGGCGACCAGCATTTCGACGTGTTCCGAGTCAATCAGTTTTGCAGAGATCGTCACGCGGCCACGTTTGTCTGGGTCAAAAGCATGGATGAACGCATTATTGATGAGATTGGTCATGACCTGACCTAAAGCGCCGGGATAGCTATCCATCATGAATTTTGGCGGGAGTTCTGCAACAACGGTATATTTTGTTTTCCGTATCATCGGCCCCAGCGTCGTAATCAACTCATCCATCATGCCGTCGAGCGCAAAAATTCGCCGGTTGGCACTGGTGCGGTCAACCGCCACCTGTTTGAAACTCGTGACCAGTTCGGATGCTTTGCTCAGATTACGCAACAGCAGATCGCTGCCGAGTCTGGCATTTTTTAAGTAGTCGTCCAACACTGATTTACGTATACCGTGCTCATATTGCTTCAGAAAATCATCGGTTTGTTGCTGCAAGGTACTGGCGACCGTGACGCAAGTACCGATAGGTGTATTCAGTTCATGTGCAACTCCGGCAACCAAAGAACCCAGAGCGGCCATTTTTTCTGTTCTGAGCAATTCCTGTTGCGCGCGCTGCAAATTTTCCAGTACGACGGTGAGTTCAGAATTCGCCTCTTCGAGCTCATGAGTACGTTCGAATACACGTTTTTCCAGCGTCTGATTCATATTCCGGATATCCAGCTCATTCTGACGCTTTTCCGTAATATCTTCCTGCACCAGTACTAACAAAGGCTCATTGCCGACGCGGATGATACGGCCGGATACCTGACACAGCAGGTTTTGTTCGCCGACGCCACAGCGACACCACGCTTCGTAAGAATGTATCTCTCCCTCACGTTCCAGAATATGAACGATGCGATCAAAGTCGTCCGGATTTCTCCACAACTGTGCTTGCATGGCGGGATTACCCAGCGTTGTCTCGCGCTCCCACTTAAACTGACGCAACCACGCATCATTAACATCCATAATCGCGTAACGTTCAGCTTTCCGCAAAACAGTCATCGCGACGGGAGATGACTGGAAAATAGCGATGAATTTATTTTCGGTATCGCGCAACACCTGCTCAACTCTGGAACGCTCCAGCAATTCTTGTTGCAGAACCTGATTTTGCAAATCTCGCTCGGCAATCAGGCTGCCCAGATTCAAACGCATCTGATCAAGCCCATGCGCAAGATTACCGATCTCATCCTGACGCTTCCATTCCAGTGACTTATTGAGCTCACCTGCAGACAAAAATAACGTCGCTCTTTGCAGTTTTTGTATAGGACGGACTATCCTGCGATCAAAGACAAACCAGATCAGGACGAAAGAAAATATCACCTGCGCCAGCAACGCAAGCAGCAATTTCAGAATGTCATCAAAGAAATCGCGATCAACGTAAGCAGAGGTCAGTTCCAGCGATACTTTCCCGATCACCTTCTGATCCAGCCTGATATCGCGTGCCAGACTGACGACATTGTTTTGGGGTTTGCGCTCTTTTTCGAGATGTACAAAGACAGTGCCAGATTCATCGGTGATCGTAACGCTGTTGACCTCACGGTTACGCATCACTGCCTGTACAAACTGCCCGGCAACTTCCCTGTCAACGTTCCATAACGGAACTTCCATGGCCTTGGATAACATGTCCGCATACTGGGACATCGGACTATAAACACGTAACTGTAACTCCCGCTCGTAACGTGTCTTGACCGTGAAATACCCAAATAAAACCGCGGGCACCAAAATGCCCGCAGCCACACCGATGATGGATATTTGTCTGAGTGACAGATGACGCAAAATGGATCTCAATCTGAACGGTCTCTATTTAGCTTGTTGCTTACGCCACAATTGAATATTCGATGAAACCAGCTTGTTCATCAGATTTTGTTTCTCCAGCTTGTACAAGGCTTTTGCGATCCGCCCACGCATTTCCGGCGTGTTGCAAGGTGATTTGTGAGAAATGGTCAGGTATAAATTTTCGTTGGTGACTGGTGGTAATAAGGGCTTGAGATTCTGGATGTTCATCTTCGCGATATACGCGAGCCCCGGGTCTTCCTCGTAAATCAGATAATCCGCACGCGACAATGTCAATAAGGTGAGCGCCTGTTCCAGGCTTGGGACAGTGGCAACCTTCAGCGACTCACTGGCATAGCGATCAAAGTCCTCACCAAAACTATTGTTAATGACGGTGATACCACGCTTACCAACCAGATCTTTCCATTTTTTATATGTCAGCGCACTGTCTTTCCTGACCCAGATGACAGTGCGAGTTTCACGAAACGCAGGATAAAAATAATCCATGTAATCAAACCGCGGCAACGTTAAAAATGCACCCGCCAGCAAATCAACGCGCCCGAGTTTTGCTTCCTCCTGCACCCGTCCCCAGGGGCCGATATATTTCACTTCCACCGGGATACCAATCTCTTTCGACAAGGATTGCATGAGATCGGCATTCGCGCCTATCAAATGGCTTTCATCATCGGGATCGCGCCATAAAAACGGGGGATATTCAGGATTACCTGTGGCGATCAGTTTTTTGCACACTTCGTCAGTCGCAGCCGCCGCCGAGCCGAATGCTGTGCCTAAAGTGATGAGTATGCCCGCCATGCGCAACAAGGTTGCCGTTCTGAAAAGGCATCTCATAGAGCAAGAATCTCCACGTCGTTGATTAATCGAATTTGCAGTCTATCGTCAGTACAGACGCTAAGCAAGAAATCAGTTTCAGCATTGCAACATTCAAACTCTGTGGCGAAAAGCCGTCATTCTCGCTTACGCCAGAATCCGGCTACACGCACACAGATTAATTAAAAATTAACGACGGACAATACTATTACCGGAAGCGCGAACCTGATCGCCATATTGGTAGCCAGGATCATTCTCAAATTGATAATTCTGCTTGCTACCGTTGTCATATTGCACAGTGACGGTCCAGATTTTGCTGCTTTTTACCTTTTGTTCAATTTTGTGGCCAGCCATCGCGCCACCTGCAGCACCAGCAATTGTTGCCAGATCACGCCCGGTTCCACCGCCGACCTGATTTCCCAGCAAAGCACCGGCAACACCGCCCGCAATCACGCCCAGGGCACCGCCTTCGCCTTCTCTTTCACTCACGTTCACCGCAGTGACGCGACCGCAGTCAGCACATACTTGCTGATTTCTATTATTGTTCTGCCCGTTACTGTAAGTGTTATTGTACGAGCTGGCTTTTTTTGCGCTGTCCAGCGCTCCGTTGTAAACCGCTTTCGCATCGCGCAAACACTGCATGCGTGCACTTGAACTGGTTTCTTCCGCACACAACTTCTTATCGTCCGCATAACGTGCTGCCGCCTGACGGGACGCCTCCGCATACTGTTGTTTTCCGCTGGAAGAATTCTGCGCATAAGCACCGCTGACGGCAGCCAGCAATACAGCAGTCGCAATTAAACTTTTTTTCATGATCCGCTCCTGTTAAGTAAAAGCATCTGTGTTATTGCATTTGATGCGAAGACAATCACTGAATAGTGATTATGCAATGTAACGGCATACTTCAGATTTTGCTGACACTTCTTACATTTACTCACATTTTTCAATGTGAACGCAAATAAACAAACCCGCCGCAGACGGGTCTGACCGGACACCAGTCTGGCATAAGCCTTACCGCCGTTACACGAACTCAGTTAAATCCCAGCCGTTTAATTGCCGATAGCACCAACACAACCTCGGTGGTAGCTGCCGAAAATGCTGTTCCATGGCTCAAGGCATCTTCTGCCTGCTCATGTTTTTCGTTATTAATTATTTTCCAATAATAGTAAAATTGCATTTCTTAAAAGATAGCCGCAGACGCGTGCGCTTGTTTTTCGCATGAATTGCCTTATCACTTTAAAAATCAAATGACTCAATTCTGAATTAATTATTACTAATAACGTTCCTGAACATATGATCAAACTCATCGCCTGCTTATTGGCCTGCATTACGATCGCTGGATGCACCACTCCTCCCGTAGATCCTGTGGCCGGAAAAATCGACGCAACAATTACTATCAATGCCAGACCGGGATACATACAAAGATATCAATCTGAGATAGGAGATCAAAAAATACTTAAGGCTGATTTTAAAATGAAAAAAATGCAGCCCTCGGAACGTTGGGGGCCAACAATGATGTACTGCTTGCACGATAAAAATAATATTGTCTACACTTGTGTACGCCTTACCAGACACTTCGGCAAACCTGCTCTTTTCATTCAGGAAGTAGTCAAGCAATTTAACACTGCAGAGCCTGAAATGAAGCCAACAGATTATGTACTGCCAGAGTCGGAACTCATTCATGTACAAGCCAATATCGAAGGAACTTCGGTTCAGTTCAACGTCAATGACATAGCACTATCTCCACACAAGCTAGAACAAGCCACAACAGACTTCTCTGTTACCTGCTCATCGATGATTTGTTCAGTTGATATTCTTGACGTGGATTGATTGCTTCAGCGATTCATATCTGTACGTCCTACAAAAAAAAGGCAGCGCAAGCTGCCTTTTTTTGAGAACGACAGTATCGATTTTTATAATCTGGCCTGAATCAGCTTACCTAATTTTTCCACGCCTTCATTGATACGTTCAGGCGAGACGGTGACGAACGATAAGCGCATGGTATTTTTTGCCGGATTATTCGCATAGAACGGACCGCCCGGAACAAAAGCCACATTCTGCTTGATCGCCTCATCCAGCAACTCGTTACTATCGATGTGTGCCGGCAAAGTGATCCAGATAAACATACCGCCCTCTGGCTTCGTCCACTCAACACCTGCCGGGAAAAACTTCGTCAATGCATCCAGCATCACCTGACACTGGCGGGCGTAAAACGTGCGGATGGTAGGAATGTGCTCACCAAGAAAGCCATCTTTGATCACTTCATACACCGCCATTTGCGTCAGTTGTGACGTGTGCAGATCAGCCGCCTGTTTGGCCTGTTCCAGCTTACGAATCAGCTTTGTCGGGCCAACCACGTAACCAAGGCGAATACCCGGCGTCAGCACTTTGGAGAATGAGCCCATGTAAATCACGCCATCCGGATTCATGTTCAGCATCTTAGGCAAAGGCTCGCCGGAATAGCACAAATCGCCATACGGATTATCTTCAATCAACGGAATACCCATGCGCGCGCAGATCTCGACGAGTTCGATACGACGTTCCAGCGACATCGTACGCCCAGTCGGGTTCTGGAAGTTCGGCAAGGCATACATCAGGCGTGCACCTTCACCTTTGGCGGAGACGGAAGAAGGGATCAATCCATGCTCGTCGGTATCGACAGAAACAAACTCTGGCTGATACACAGAAAATGCCTGCAGCGCACCGAGATAGCTTGGTGTTTCAACCAGTATCTTGCTGCCTTCATCAATCAGCACTTTGCCCAGCAAATCCAGTCCTTGTTGCGAGCCGGACACCATCAGTATCTGATCGGGTGTGATCTTGCAATCGGCGGTCGACAAAGAATTTGCCAGAAACTCGCGCAATGGCGCATAACCATCGCTGGTGCCGTATTGCAGAGCAGACTTACCTTGTGTCGCCAGTACTTTATCAAATGCAGCCTGCATGCGTTCCACCGGAAAGGTTTCAGGTGAAGGCAGGCCACCGGCAAAAGAAATGACTTCAGGGCGCGACGTCACTTTCAAAATCTCGCGTATCACAGAGCTTTGCAGTTGCTCAGCGCGTTCGGAAAACTTCCAATTGATAGGGGTAGGATTTTTAAGTTTCATGCTGGTCTCACTAGAAGTCATACCTTTTCAGGTAAAAAATATTGTTATCTGTCAGGTGCCGCTGCATCGCAAATAGCTGCAGCGGAAACACCTTGACATACATAAACCGGATACGGACTGCGGGTGCAAAACAGAGCGATAATTAAACAATGCAGCGCTGATAAGCAGGCAGTTAAGCCACTTCAACGATCAGTTCAATTTCTACGCAGGCACCCATAGGAATCTGCGCCACACCGAATGCGGAGCGCGCATGTTTGCCCTGATCGCCGAACACTTCCACCAGCAATTCAGAAGCGCCATTCGTAACCAGATGCTGTTCGGTAAAGTCAGGTGTGGAATTCACCAGGCTCATCAGTTTGACGATGCGTGTCACGCGGGTCAGGTCACCGCCGCAAGCAGCATTAAGTGTTGCAATCAGATCAATCGCCACGGCGCGCGCTGCCTGTTTGCCTTCTTCTGTGGTGATATTTTTACCGAGCTGACCCGCCCAGACTTTGCCGTCTTTTTTTGCGATATGGCCGGAAATAAAAATCGTTTTCCCGGTTTGTGCATACATCACATACGCAGCGGCTGGCGTTGCCACGGCTGGCAATTCTATATTCAGTGCTTTGAGTTTTTCGTAAATTGACGATTTCGACATAGTGATTCCTGAAAAAGTAAGCCAATCATTGACCAGCTGACTTGTATTAAATAATTTATACGGTTTTTTCTGCAGCAATCTGACCGGCGGCAATCAACATTCTGGATGCTAACGACACACTGCTGCGATAACCAAGCCTGCTATTGTAACGCCGCTTCAAACGCAGAGGGGAAGATGCTTGCGGCTGAAAGGCAATCTCAATGCCAGCCGTTGATAGCAGCCTGTGTCGCGCTTACAGGCTGAACATCCAGACTGCGGTCAGCGCCAGCGAAATTCCCATCAGCAGATTAAAGCTGCGCAGGCGCTGGCCTTGTGACAGCCAGTGACGCAAACGATCGCCCATCCATGCCCACGTCAGCAAACTCAGCGCACTGGGCAAGGCGAAACCGATGCTCATCCAGCCCATTCTTTGCAAAAAATCGTGCTGACCAATCGCATACGTCGAAGTGGCGGCCACCAGCATCATCCAGGCTTTCGGATTCACGATCTGAAACAAGGCTGCTTCCTGCACACTCAGCGGTTGCATGCTTTTGCTGTCAGACAGACTCGCAGAAAAACACAAACGCCAGGCCAGCCACAACAAATAGCCATTCCCCGCCACTTTCATCAATACCACCAGCACCGGTGCTCCCTGTAAAACTGCCGCGCCGCCCATGCCGACCGTCCACATCATCAGCACAAAGCCGAGAGGCACGCCCATCACTTGCGGCAACGCGGCACGTAAGCCGTGATTGACACCCGTGGTCGCCGCAATCGCGACATTTGGGCCGGGCGTGAATGAGCCTATCCAGGCAAAAATCGAAAAGGCAATAAATTCAGTTAAAGGCATACAGCCATCCTAAAAATTAATCTGTCCTGCATCGTCGGTAATTGCCAGAATGCATGTATCTGCATGACAACGAATGCAACGCAAAGCAGCGTTTTATTACTTAAATTTGCTTAAATATACTGGGGGGAGTATCTGTAGAGCCCCTTATTTTCTGCAGGGATTAAGCTGCTTTTGGCAGATACTCCCCCTTTTTTTGATTCTGCGAGATCACAGAACAGAAACGGAACACATTACCCGGCAGCCGTCGCCACTGCTTTTGTCAGCTGATTCAGCGCTGTCTGCGCAGTCACCGGCAACGTGGCGGCGTGATGCAGATCGGCCGTCAGCATGCTCAGCTCGGACACTTCTTTGCCATCGGCCTCGATCACCGCGTGACGCACTGGTGGTAGTTGCAACAGATCGCCGGCACGCAACCAGTAATCCGTCTCGTCGCCTTCCACCGTCACCCATACCAGACCACGATGGATATGCAGGGTCAGCATGTGTTCCGGGACAACAGAAATCAACGTTCCGGGCGCTAATTGTTGTATTGCTGGAAAATCGGTAGATGGCATGATGTCTCCTTGTCAGCCAATAGCAACGGGAAAGATTTCTGCCCGCTTTTTAATCAGTGTTTGTGTTATCCTAAACGCAAAAACCAATACAGTACCAGTACACTAAAACCGATAATTTACATACTGTTCCGGTCGTTTATCCAATACACATCTTTTGATTGCCCGCAGGAGACGCTTCATGCAAACGCCGATGTTTTATATTTCCCGTGATGCGGGCAGCTCTCTGGTTGAGCAGATTGTCACTGCAGTGGCGAATCGTATCGACGACAAGTTGCTGCGCACCGGCGCGCGTATGCCGTCGATACGCCAGTTTGCAGATGAGCAGAATGTCTCGCGCTTTACTGTGGTCGAAGCCTATGATCGGCTGGTGGCAAAGGGCTATCTGGAATCACGCCGTGGTGCTGGTTTTTTTGTGCGCGAACGCGCGTCGATGCTGAGCAATGCAACGACAAATCCACAGATTGCGGCACCGGCACAACAACTTGACGTGGTGTGGTTGGTACGCAATATGTTCCGCCAGTTGCCACCGCAAAAAATGCCCGGTTCCGGCGTTCTGCCACATGATTGGCTTGACGGTGAACTGGTCGCCAATGGCTTGCGTGCGATCAGCCGGCTGAACCAGAATTTGTTGCTGCACTATGGAACGCCGCAAGGCTTCCTGCCGCTACGGCAGCAGTTGCAACTGAAACTCGCCGAGCTGGAAATTGCCGCCTCACCCGAACAAATTGTCATGACGAGCGGCGTCACACAGGCACTCGATCTGGTGGCGCGCGAATTCACCCGCCCCGGTGACACGATTTTTGTCGATGATCCGGCCTGGTTCCTGATGTTTGGCTCGTTCGCCATACTGGGTGCTAAAGTGGTTGGCATACCGCGGTTGCAAGACGGGCCGGACGTGGCGAAACTCGCTGAACTGGCCGCCATCCACAAACCCAAGCTGTACATTATCAATTCGGTGATGCACAACCCGACCTCGACCTCGCTGTCGGCGGCGAAAGCGTTTCAGGTATTGAAAACCGCCGAGCAACATGATTTCATGATCGTCGAAGACGATATTTACTGCGACATGCACCCCGGTGCAGCCGTCCAGCCGGCAACGCGGATATCGGCGCTTGATCAGCTCAACCGGGTGATTTATCTGGGGGGATTTTCCAAAACACTGGCCGCAAATTTACGGGTCGGCTTTATCGCGACCTCGCCGGAAATCGCGCTGCGGCTATCAGATCGCAAGATGCTCTCGACCCTGACAACGACGGAAATCGGTGAACGTGTGGTGTATAAAATTCTGTCGGAAGGCCATTACCGCAAACACGTTGACCGCATCCGCGTCAAACTCGACGGCGTGCGTGACGACATCACCAAACGACTCGACAACATCGGTATCAAAGTCGATTACCGCACACCGGCAGGCATGTTTCTGTGGACAGAAACCGGCGTCGATACCAATAAACTGACAGAGAAAGCCTTTGAGCAAGGCTATCTGCTGACACCCGGCAGCCTGTTTTCGCCGCACCAGATGCCATCGACCAAAATGCGCTTCAACATCGCCGCGATGAGCGACCCGGGCGTGTGGGATTTTCTGAAAAAGGAATTGAAGTAAGACGGCATGGCATTAAGACGGTGGCGGCCTCAACGTACAGTCACCGCGTTATTCCGTCCCTCAGATTAGGCTGTAAGAGCATATCTATGCTACATTCTCACCCTGCTTTTTAACTATTCCACACCCAAATTATGCCTGTGACGCAACGCTTTGCTGAAAAATTGACAGATGCTTGTTCTGTATTCAGCACGTCTGCGACTGGCTATTGTTGCTGTTGTTGAATCTGCCCGATTTCCCGCCAGTGTTTGCAATACAAACATTGAGCGACCAGGTTTCATGACACCGTTTCATTCTTCTCTCTATTCATTTGCACACAACGATGGACATACTTCTTTACGATAACTGGGAACGCCGCCTGCGCCCTTTCACACCTTTGCGCAATGACTGGGTGGGGCTGTATTGCTGCGGCCCGACCGTGTATGACTACGCACACATCGGCAACCTGCGCACCTATCTGTTTGAAGACATTCTGCGCCGCACGCTGGAATGGAACGGCTACAACGTGCGCCATGTGATCAACATCACCGACGTCGGCCATCTGGTGTCGGATGGTGACGATGGCGAAGACAAAATGGAAAAAGGTAGCCGCAAGGCCGGTGAATCGGCATGGCAGATCGCAGACCGTTTCACCATCGCCTTCAAGAACGATCTGAACAGCCTGAACGTATTGGAACCAGCCATCTGGTGCAAGGCGACCGATCATATCGCCGAGCAGATCGATTTTATCTCTTGCATAGAAAAAAACGGCTATACCTACCGCACCAGCGACGGCATTTATTTCGACACCAGCAAGCAGGATGATTACGGCTATCTGGCGCGCATCAAACGCGATGCGATCAAGGCTGGCAGCCGCGTGGAACTTGGCGAAAAACGTCATGCGACCGATTTCGCGCTGTGGAAATTCAGCCCTGAAGGCGAACAGCGCCAGATGGAATGGGATAGCCCGTGGGGACGCGGTTTCCCCGGCTGGCATATCGAATGCTCGGCGATGTCGGCCAAATATCTGACACCGTGGTTTGATATCCATTGCGGTGGCGAAGACCACATCGCAATTCATCACAGCAATGAGATCGCGCAGAATCAGGCTTGCCACGGTACCCGTCTGGCGAATTTCTGGATGCATGGCTATTTCTTGCAAATCGATTCCGGCAAGATGTCGAAATCGAGCGGCGATTTCCTGCGTCTGCAAACCCTGCTCGATCAGCATATCGATCCGCTGGCCTATCGCTATCTGTGCCTGACTGCACATTACCGCAGCCAGATGCAATTCAGCTTTGAGGCTCTGCTATCGGCGCAAACGGCCTTGCAGCGTCTGCGCGACACGTTTTATGCGTGGCCAGCCGGCGGCAGCGTGAATGCCGGATTCAAAGAAAAATTCACCACGTTTGTGAATGAAGATCTGAACGTACCGCGTGCGCTGGCATTGGTCTGGGAAATGCTGAAAGCAGATCTCAGCGATGCCGATAAAAAAGCCACCGTTGCTGAATTTGATCGCGTCTTTGGACTCGGGCTCGCCAGTTGGGAACCGCGCACATTGGAAATTCCTGCCGAAGTACAAAGCCTCGCCGAGCAACGTCTGGCTGCCCGTGCTGCGAAAAACTGGGCAGAAGCCGACCGCCTGCGCGCAGAACTGCATGCACTCGGATTCGAGGTCGAAGACAAGGCAGGCAGCATGAATATCAAGCGTTTGTAATGCCACTCAAAAACGCATGATTTAAATTCACTGATGTGAAATAAAAAAACGCCGCAAATTAATTTGCGGCGTTTTTTTATTGTGCTGATCGATGTTCAGTAGATGCGTCGTCCACCAACTCTGTTCAATACACAATCGATATCAGTAAAAAATACATCCATTACAAGCCACGCGCCAAAGCGCCAAGCCGGGTAATGTCATTGATCAAAAACGAGGGAACACAAGCGATATGCTCAGAAGGTTTCGCTGAACAATCCGTGCGCTCTAACAAAGATGTTGCGCCCCGTTTTGTCATGGCCTGAAATGCGGACTCCGTATTGGCATAAGGCACCGTCGTATCGTCCCGCCCGTGAAAAAACTGAATAGGTGATTGCGGCGTCCAGTCGTTGACATTACTTTGTATTCGAATGCTGGCATCGTCATCGTTGAGGAAATTATCCAGAAATGTCGGATCAAAGCTGATGTCACTCTGACTGCCCAAGACTGACGACAACAGCAGCTTACGCACATTCGCTCTGTCATTAGCGCCAAGCAGCTTTAGAAACCCCGGACTGATCAGCGCGCCAAGAATCGGATTTTCTTTACGAACGCTATCGAGCATCGTATTCAACGTCAGTACAACGTCGTAGGGACCAGCGCCGATATAAGTACTGAGCGGCAAAGTGGCGTTTGCTGCCCTGTTTTGCGTCATGAAACGCAACGTTGCCATGGATGCATAAGCCCCCTCTGAATAGCCCGTTAAAAACACCTGACCGTTGTCAGCGATGGATTTCATCTGACGCCAGCGCGAAGTCGCCGTCATAAAATCGACGACGGAAACAGCCGTCGGTGTTGCCAGCAAATACGGATGTGGCAATCCTTTGGTAGCCCCATAACCGACATAATCGGCAGCACTGACGAGGTAACCCAGCGAAGCGAACAACACCGCGGGCTCATCCGCCGTAGCATGGTTACTTGGTGCTTCCGCGTCCGTTTTAATGGTTGCGTGCTGATAGCTCAATACCGGGCTGGCCAGACTGCCAGCTTTGCGGGGAATAGCCGCAAGACCAGACGCAATCACACTGCGCCCTGCTGCGTCGGAAGTGGTATAGGTGATTTTATAGGTGTCGACGGAATACAGCGGTCTGATTGCGACAGCGACATCTTTGTTCAGTGCCGCAGCCACATCTGTGACATTAATCGTTTGTATAAACGTTGCGGCCTCAAAATGGCCCGCGCCAATTGGATTCGGCACTTCTGGGGTGATGACCGGCGTCACGGTCGGGCTTGAAGAACCACCACCACAACCGGCGACGAGAGCGGACATCGCCATCGTGATCGGTAGTAATGTGCAACGTAAAAACGGGTGTAAAAATTGCGACATCATATTCACTCCAATGAGGATGCTTACACAGACATGCATCCAATTTACGAACCAGATCAGGAACAGCTTCCGACGACTTGCAGGTGATAGCGCTGGCGACAATACAAAAATACGAACGCCATTATTCGCCCCCCTAAACTGCAACAGTCAGATGGATTATAACAATTAATAAAATTACTACAATTGCACCAGGGAAAATTTGTTGATGTTGTCAGTTTTAAAAAAAGCGCCATGACATCAGTGTCCGGCGTTTTTTTATTAATGAATGCATCGTAAAATTTTTCTCAGTTCCATGCGTCACAACGCCTTCTCCAGCAATAACCTGATACCGGTTTGCCGGGGTGTGGCAACCGATCTCGTCTGACTACTCTGATTCACGTAAGCATCGTCCGCCACTGCTGTCTGGTGCAGTGCGTTGGTGAGCGACACGCGTAGTTGCGTTCCGGATGCCAGTTTCCACAGACTGTAAAGATCAAGCATGCGTGTGACGCTGGTATAGCTGCTGAGCATGGCAGAATTCTGCACCCGGCCGCCGCCCTGAAAATTGAAATTCATGCCCATGCTGTGTGTATCGTTGCGTCGATAATCAATGCCCAGATTCGCGGTCAGCGGCACCTGACTGCTCAGGCGATTATCCGGCCCCGGCACGCTGTCGAGACGCGACCAGTTACGTGCCGCATTGAGGCGAATATAGATAGCGGGTGCCTGCGCGAACCACAGCGTCAGCGGAAATTTTGCATCCATTTCTATGCCAACCACTTGCGCCCTGCCCTGATTATCCGGCGATGTCACCCACTCGCCGTTCTGACGGAATAGCTGAAACGTGGTGACATTCTGTATGCGACGGGCAAAGCTGGAAATACTCAACATGCTGCTTTTGTCGAAGTAATGTTCATACGCCACATCCATGCCCCACGCCAGTTCCGGCAGCAAATTGGGATTGCCCTGAAAGTCGGAATTGGTCGGGCCATTGGCGTTATTCACGGTGTAACGGCGTGGTACCAGATTGCGTATCACCGGTGCTTTATACGTGCGCGACAAGGCAAACCGCAGCTGATCTTTTTCTGTACCCGGCAATTTCCACAAGGTTTGTATGACCGGGCTCCAGACGCTGGAGCTGGTGTTGGTATCCACCATCGTGCGGCCTTGTATCGCGGTGCGCAATCCTTCCCAGCGCAGCCCCAGATATGCTTGCCACTGGCGCGAAATATCCCATTCATCCTGCGCGAATAAGGCCAGACGACGCACATCGGCGCGGTAATTTTCATCCAGAAAATTGATGCTGCCGGGCGCACTGCCCGGCGCGTTGTGATCGTATTGCAGACGCTGTTCGCTGCGGCGTATAAGACCGCCATCCCAGCCAAAGGCGAGGCTGTGTTCATCATTAAAACGCCACAGATATTTACCGCTGGCGGTCAGACTCTGATCAATCGCATCCGACACCACGTTACGGATGAAAGGTGAATTCACGGTCGTTGAGTAGCCGTCAAAATAATAATCACTGACGCGCTTGTTGTAGTTCAGGCCCAGCTTACTGTCGAGCCGCGCATCCGGACTGAAACGATGATTCCAGCTCAGGTCGCTGCGGATGCCGCTAATGTCTGCGCTGGAACGGTAATCGTTGCGCGGATACGTTGACGAAGAACCGGATAAGGTCGTTTCGGCATTGCGTCCGGCCATCGTGCTCTGGCTGAATTCCAGCAGGCTTTGTGAGGTCAGCTGATCGCCTTCTGCCATCGTCCAGTTCAGACGTGGCGCCAGGCTGATTTTATTGGTCTTGAATTCTATGTGTTCATGAAACTGGCGCAAGTCCGTTAGATTCCCGGCGGCATCGCGTATCGTTTCCGTGGTCACAGGTTCTGAGCGGTTACGACTCTGATTCAGGTTTGCATTCAGCGAATATGACAAGCCTGCGTTCTTATCTGCGAATTCGAGGGTGGCACCCGGCGCTGTCGCTCCATCGACATAGCTGGCACTCAGTTTGAGCTGTCTGGATGCACGGGAAACGCCTTTACGCAACACGATATTGATGCTGCCGGCAATCGCCTGCGCGCTGAATTCGGCCGTCGTCGTGCGCAGGATTTCTATGCGCTCGATCAGATCCGGTGACAAACTGTCGATAGAAAATCCACCCGGTACCGGCTCGCCATTCACCATGATTTGCGTATACCCCGCCCCCAGACCGCGCATACGGATGTCGCTGCCGACCACGGAAACGCCAGGCAGACGTTTCATCACATCTGCGATGGCGGTATCACCGAATTGCAGCAGTTCGTCACGCCCGACAACAATTTTTGCCGCCGTGTCATTGCGCCGCTGGCTGGCAGCGCCGGGGCCGGACACTTCAACACTTTGTACTTTGTCGGCAGGCTTTTCAGCTTTTTGTTGATCCCGTTTTTCTTCGTCCGCTGCGCTCGCGAGATCCGGCAACATCACTGACAAGGTCAGCAGCAAAGGCAGAAGCCGGGGCGAAAAGTGGTCGGCGAGAAATTCCGGATAAAAGCGAAAAGGCATAAATGAAAAGTCAAAATGGACGTTTGCAACACCGGATTGGTATTGGCTCAGTGCCGCATTTTACGTTGCCTTCAGGGAAAGAAAAATGTAATTCAGAAAAATTTTTCTGCCAGGTTTGCCGGGATACATCGTCGCTTATCAACGCTGGCAAAAAGAAACATCAGCACAGCTAAAAACAACGCTAAGAAAGAGCAGAAAAAAGCACGCACGCAAGCCCATCTTCGCTCCCAAAAATGAGGCTTTTGGGGGAGTATCCTTCGATTTACGCTTCATCTCCTTATAAACAAAGGCGATTAAAATATACTCCCGGGAGTATATTTAATGCTCTGTAGTGACTGTGCAGGCGTGCAGTGAAGAAAAATAGCCGGGAACGGCAAGAGTGCAGATGCCGCGTTTGCTGTCATTTGTTGCGTGGAATACCGGCTTTCGGATCGTTCAGAAAATCGCTCATGATGCGGGCGATCGTACCGTCGTTGCGCATCGTCGCCAATGCCGCGGTCAACATTCTGGAATTGCGGCTCAGGGCGAAATCGGGGCGTACGCGCAGTACATGTGTACCGTGCGTAATCACCAGCCGCGAGACGACTAAATGTTTGCCACCAATTTTTTCCGCTGCCGCCAGAATCGCGGGCAAACTGCCGACCACGCCTGAAATACGTCCGACGTCCAGCATGCGCAAACCATTTTCCAGCGTACTGATATCAACTTTCTTGACGCGTTCATCCTGACCAAACGTGCCGTAGGTCATACGGCGTAACATGCCTATTCCCTTGTCCTGCGATTGCGCAATCACGTCGTCAAAACTCGCCATCGCAGTGCCGCTTTTAGCGACCACCACGACCGGATACTGCGTTACCTCCGCCAGGATCAGGCCATCGTCGTCGGTGAAATTTTCACGGTGAGAAATGCTGTACGCCTCCGTATCGGCAGGAAACAGCACCACATGCCGCGGAGTAGGAACAACCATGACATCCAGCTGTATCCCAGTGCGCTTTTGCAACTCATTCGCAATGCGGATATTGATGCCGTCGTAACGGCTAGTGCCTTCCACCACGAATGCAAACGGCGCAACCTCGGTCAGATACAGACGGACAGCGTTCGCAGACGATGCCATCAATAAAAATAAGGCAAAAATCGTGAACCGGAAAAGCAATTGGCGCATTTTTTATTCCTTACAGGAAGAACTCAAAAACGAGCGACATGCCTGTGAGTGTAGCGAAGATTTATAAAAATGCAATTTTTTGATTGTTTGCACTGCACACAGAGGCAGATCTTGAAATCGCCGGAATCAGCCTCATTTCGAGGGGAGCGAATTATCCGCCCACGTCTGCACGGGAATCAGCGTGACCAGATCATCACAATATTGAAATCTTTGAGGAAAAATATGTCAGAAAAACAAACTCTTGGCTTTCAGGCCGAAGTCAAACAGTTATTGCAATTGATGATTCACTCCTTGTATTCCAACAAGGAAATTTTCTTGCGCGAACTGATTTCGAATGCGTCTGATGCATCCGACAAATTACGTTTTGAAGCGATCAATAACGCCGCCTTATTTGAAAATGATCCTGAACTGAGTATCAAAGTCAGTTTCGACAAAGCGGCCCGCACAATCACGATTTCCGATAACGGTATCGGTATGAGCAAAGAAGATGCGATTGCGCATCTGGGCACGATTGCCAAATCCGGCACCAAAGAATTTTTCGGCAAACTCTCTGGCGATCAGCAAAAAGACGCTGCCATGATCGGCCAGTTCGGCGTTGGCTTTTATTCCGGCTTCATCATCGCCGACCGCATCACCGTTGAATCGCGCCGTGCAGGCTTGCCAGCCAGCGAAGGCGTGCGCTGGGAATCTGCCGGTGAAGGTGATTTCAGTGTCGAAGACATCGCCAAAGCCAACCGTGGTACCGACATCATTCTGCACTTACGCGAAGGCGAAGATGAGTTCCTGTCGGCATGGAAACTGAAATCCGTTATCCGCACTTACTCAGACCATATCTCTCTGCCGATCAAAATGCAGAAAGAAGAATGGGATGAAGAGAAAAAAGAACAGGTACTGACCGACGAACTGGAAACAGTGAATCAGGCCAGCGCATTGTGGGCGCGCAGCAAATCCGACATCACGCCGGAACAATACGACGAATTCTACAAACATATTTCGCATGATTTCGGTTCACCGCTGACGCATACACATAACCGCGTCGAAGGTCGTAGCGACTACACGCAATTGCTGTATATTCCGGCGCGTGCGCCGTTCGATCTGTGGGATCGCAACAAGCGCGGCGGCATCAAGCTGTATGTGAAACGCGTCTTCATCATGGACGATGCCGAGCAACTGATGCCAGTCTATCTGCGCTTCGTCAAAGGGGTGATCGACTCCAACGATTTGCCACTGAATGTATCGCGTGAAATTTTGCAGGAAAGCCGCGATATCAAAGCGATCCGCGATGGTTCGACCAAGCGCGTGCTCGGCATGCTGGAAGACCTCGCCAATGCTGACGGTGATGACGCACAAGAGAAGAAAGACAAGTACGCCACATTCTGGAAAGAATTTGGCCAGGTATTGAAAGAAGGTATAGGCGAAGATGCGACCAACAAAGACCGCATCGCCAAACTGCTGCGCTTCGCGTCCACACATAACGACAGCGATGCACAAAACGTTTCACTGGCTGATTACCTGTCGCGTGCCAAAGAAGGTCAGGACAAGATTTACTATGTGACCGCAGAAAGCTATGCGACTGCGAAAAACAGCCCGCATCTGGAAATCTTCCGCAAAAAAGGCGTGGAAGTATTACTGCTGACCGATCGCGTCGATGAATGGATGTTGTCGTTCCTGACTGAATTTGAAGGCAAGGAACTGGCATCCGTTGCCAAAGGCGGACTTGATCTCGGCACACTCGAAGATGAAGCAGAGAAAAAGCAACACGAAGAAACCGAAACCGAGTTCAAAGATCTGGTCGAAAAAATGAAAGCGGCACTGACGGATAAAGCCAAAGATGTGCGCGTCACTTTCCGCCTGACAGATTCACCAGCTTGTCTGGTTGCCGATGAGCATGACCTCTCCGGCAACCTCGCCCGTATGCTGAAAGCAGCCGGTCAGGCAGCGCCAGAATCGAAGCCGATTCTGGAAGTGAACCCGGATCACCCGCTGGTGCAAAAGCTGAAATACGAAGAAGCCAAATTCGCAGACTGGTCACACATCTTGTTCGACCAGGCCTTGCTGGCAGAAGGCGGCAACCTGGCCGACCCTAGCAGCTTTGTGAAACGTCTGAATGAAATGCTGTTGAGTAAGTAAGAAAAATACAGCGACATCAGACTGTCGCTGAAAAACAAAAATCCCGCTCAGTCAAATGAGCGGGATTTTTTTTTGCCGATATCAACGACAAGTACAGCAAAAACAATCTGCTGGTGGCTGTTTGTGCAATAGGGAAGTAACACTTAGTTCTGGCAGCAAATACATCAGATTCATAAATAATCCTTTACTATTCAAATGCGAATCATTATCATCTGCATTTGCATTTGCAAATATTCCGGCGTATCCCACACTTTTCATCTCAGGCAGCCGGTCAGCACATTTTTTATCATCACTGCCAGGAGATACACCGTGCATAAAAAACCACGCCTTCGCCCGCTCTGCGCCGCGATTGCTGCCCTTCCTTTCCCATTATTTTTCTCGCCTGCATTACATGCGCAAACAGCAGAAACTCAGTTAAAAGAAATCGTTGTTTCGGCGACGCGTATTGAGCAAAGTGCCGACGATGTTGCTGCCACCATCAGCAGCGTTACGCAAAAACAAGTGGAACGCGAAATGCCAGTCAATCTGCAAGAGATGATGCGGTATGAAAACGGCGTCTCAGTACGGGTATTGCCAAATCGCGCATCCGGCGTCTTCAGTGCCACAGGCAGAGCCGGGAATGAAGGTGTCAATATCCGTGGTCTGGAGGGCGATCAGGTGCGCCTGCAAGTGGATGGTGTTCGCTTGCCATCCACCTACTCATCGGGACCCTACGCTGCCGGACGTGGTGACTACATTGACGTGGAGGCATATAAGCGTGTTGAAATCCTGCGCGGCCCGTCTTCCACTCAGTTTGGTAGTGATGGTCTCGCTGGTGCAGTCAGTTTTCTGACGAAGGACCCGGCAGATTTACTGACACTCGGAAAGCCTACGCAGTTTGCATTGAAGAGTGGTTATAACTCAGTCGATCGCAGTTGGTCGCTGGTTCCCAGTTTTGCCATTCGTGGCGACACTGTCGAAGCAATGGTATTGGCAAGCTTGCGGCGCGGGCATGAAACAAAAACAGGTGGGTCAAACGATAGTGCGAATATCAACCGCACAACTGCGAACCCAGCAGACACCAGTTCTGATTATGTGTTGGCAAAAATGGTGATCAAAAAAGATCGCAATAATCGTTTTAAATTAACAGCAGAAAACCTGGACAGAGAAAACTCCACCACACCATTGAGTTTTTTCGGCGACTCCTTTGCGGCGGCGGGATTGAATGATGTGAAAACCCGAGAAAATATCACTCGCCAGTTGCTTAAACTCGATTACGACTACACCAATACCGATAACAGCTTGTTCCAGAGCGCCAGCGCGAGCATTTATGGTCAGCATTCCAAGAATCATCAATGGGGTTATGAAGCGAGAAGCAGTACGAGCGGGTGGAACAGCAGGACTCGTGATACCGAGTACGGAGAGAAAGTCGCTGGCGGTAATCTGCAACTGGAAAGCAACTTCGGCAACGCTGTCGCACATCGTCTGATTTACGGGGTTGATGCGTCGCTGACGAAAGTCGAGTCGCTGAAAGAAGGCAATAACATGCGCGACGGTGTTTCGCTCACCGGTACGGCAGGGTTCAAGGTCAATAAAAGTTTCCCGGATACAGACTATCGTTTGCTGGGTGCATTTATTCAGGACGAAATCAGCATAGACAATCTGGCGATCATACCGGGTCTGCGTTATGACAGTTTTAAATTGACGCCAAAGCCTGATGCTTTGTATGCGGTCAACAATTCAATTGCCCCCGCCACACTTTCAGGTAATGAGCTATCACCGAAACTGGGGGTTATCTGGAAATTTTCACCGGTACTGAACGCCTTTGCGCAGTATGCGCATGGGTTTCGTGCACCAACGCCTGGCCAGGTCAATGGCGGCGTCACCAATCTCACAGCAAATCCGCCATACACCGCCATCGGTAACGCCGACCTGAAACCAGAAATCAGCGACTCGCTGGAGTTTGGTCTGCGTGGGCGTACGCAAGAGTTCAGTTACAGCGCCAGCATATTTCATGGCAAATACAAAAACTTCATCGCCAGTAATGTGCAAGTCGGCGGTGCAGGTACATTAGCGAGCCCGACGGTATTTCAGTCTGTGAATTTATCTGACGTAAAAATTAATGGTTTCGAAGCCCGCGGCGAATGGAACTTCTCGCCAAACTGGATGCTGAGTGCAAGCTACGCACATGCACGCGGCGATCAGAATTCCAACGGTAAAAGCACGCCGCTGGAAACCATTGACCCCGATAAACTTGTGCTGTCCTTGCGTTACAACGAAGAGCGTTACGGTGCACAGGCAAATCTGAGTGCTGCCGAGCGCAAGAAACGGAATCCGTATGGCGCATCGTCGTTTTCCCCCGGCAGTTATCAGGTTCTGGATTTAATGGTCTGGTACAACATCGATAAAAACTCAAGTATCAACGCGGGTGTTTTTAATCTCTTGAACCAGAAATATTTCCTGTGGGCGGATGTTCGCGGCGTCAGCGCTAACAGTGCTTCGCTGGATGCATATAGTCAGGCTGGGCGTAATTTCAGCGTCAGCTACCGATACCAGTTCTGATTTTCACTAATGCATTCTGACAAGTTCGCCATGACATCTGCCACACCCAGCTTTTTTCAACGTTTTTTTAAACCCAATTTATATCAACGCAAAACATCGTGGGTACAGCGATTGTATGGCTTACTTGTTATATTGATTTCTTCAGCCTGCCTGCTCTGCACAACAGCGCAGGCAGCCAATGTACTGATCATCACCAGCAGCCCGGTTCCGCCGGGAAAATTCCGCATGCTCGCAGAGTTAGCCAGTGCGCATGGCGTCAAGATCGATACCCGCTACAGTGAGAAACTTCCTGCCAGCACGGATGCGAGTATATTCAACGGCTACGACATCGTTATGTTTGACGCCCCGCGTGATCACATCCGCGAAGCTATTCAGGCACAACTGCACCATGCCTTATCCGGCTTAAAAAAACCGTCGCTCTGGCTGCACACCAGCGAGCCAGTCTGGAAAAATTTACCTGAACCTCTTGCTAAACGTCTCAACACTTACTATGTCAACGGCAGTACGCCTAATTATCAACATTTTTTTGAAACACTCTCTGCATACCTTGCAGGGCGTTCATGGAAACAGATCGCAGAACCAATTCTGTTTCCAAAGTCAGCCATCTACCATCCTCGTGCGCCCGGACTAGTATTTGCCAATGCTGCGGCCTACCTGAAGTGGAAGCAAGTCGATCCCACGCAGCATCGTCCTGTAATCGCGATTGCTATGCATCAGCAATATGTCGTTGCGGAACAAACCGCCTTCGTCAACGATATGATCTACCGCATTGAGGCGGCAGGCGCGATACCGATTGCGTTTTACAGCCCGGTGATGGATGCCGATGCCATCGGCAGCATGATTGCTCCCGGCGGTAAGCCGATTGCAGATGTGCTGATCAATACGCAAATCATGCTCAATCCGGAAGGGCGAAAACAAGAATTCGAAACCCTGGGAATTCCCGTCATACAAGCGATGCCTTACCGAAAAGGAGATATCGCTGACTGGAAAAAAGATCCGCATGGTATCGCCCTGATGGATGTTCCCTTCTACATGGCGCAGGCAGAGTATGCGGGCGTCAGCGATATACAGATCGCTGCCGCTACCGATAAAAAAAATGATCAGATTGTTCCTATCGCAGAACAAACGTCCGCTGTCGTGGCTAAGGCGATTAATCTCGCCAAGCTGAAAAACATGCGGCACGCCGATAAAAAAATTGCGATCTTCTTTTGGAATTACCCGCCTGGCGAAAAAAATCTGTCGGCGTCTTATCTGAATTTGCCTAAGAGTCTCGACGCAACGCTGACGGCACTCAAACTCGCGGGCTATAAAACAGATACTCCTAGCGACAGAGAACTGACACGACAATTACAACGTTTGCTGGCACCGTTCTATCGCCCGCCTGCGGATAATCGTGAACTGAACGCCTTGATTGATGACGGTCTGGCCGACCTGATGCCGTTAGAAAATTATCGGGAGTGGATCAATAGCCTGCCCGCAGAAGTCAGTGCCGGGATCTTGAAAGACTGGGGAGCCCCCGAAAAATCGACTATGGTCGTGGAACGTCAGGGTCGGAAATATTTCGCCATTCCGCGTCTGCAAATCGGTAATGTCATCCTGATGCCACAAGCACCACGCAGCGAACGTGGCAGTGATAAAGAGAAACTGCTGTATCACTCTAATGTTGTCGCACCACCGCCATTTTATCTGGCGAGTTATCTTTGGATGCGTCAGCAATTTGGCGCGCATGCCTTAATTCACTACGGAACTCACGGCACACAAGAGTGGCTGCCAGGGAAAGAACGCGGTCTCTCTGTATATGACTACCCTCAGTTAGCGATCGGTGATGTACCGGTGATTTATCCCTACATCGTTGATAACATCGGTGAAGCGTTGCAAACAAAGCGCCGCGGAAGAGCCGTGACCATCTCACATCAGACGCCACCATTTGCGCCGGCAGGTCTGCACGAAACGCTGACACATATTCATGATTTACTGCATGCGTGGCTCGCACAAGATGAAGGAATGGTCAAACAGAAACAACAGGCTGAACTGATTTCACTGGTAAAAAAAGAACGTCTCGACAAAGATATGAATTGGGATGTGCAGCAGATCAGCAACAATTTCGCCGGTTTCATCAATGTGTTACATGACCATTTGCACGAACTGGCGCGTACCGCTCAACCAATGGGGTTGCATACATTTGGCAAAGGCGCTGCAGAGGAATGGCGGCTAGGCACAGTCATGCTGATGCTGGGGAAATCTTTTTGGGAAGCAGCCGCCGCTCCGGGCGACGATATTGACGAAACATTGGTCAACGACTACCGGAAACTCAGCAGTTCATCTGCCTATCAGTTACTGAAGCAGCATATTATCGACGGCAAACCGGATGACAAGCTGTCACCGAAACTACGTGAAGCAATAGAAAAAGGTCGGCAGTGGTACAACGATCTTGCGGCAACCAGTGAGACCGCCGGATTACTCGCGGCGCTTGATGGCCGCTACATTCCGACATCGTATGGTGGAGACCCGATCAAAAATCCCGAATCCTTACCAACCGGACGTAATCTGTATCCATTTGATCCATCTCGCATCCCAACTAAAGCAGCGTGGGAAGCCGGTAAGGAAACGATGGAGAACTTAATTACGACCCATATCCGGCAATCGGGACACGCCCCGAAAAAGCTGACTTTTTCATTATGGTCGGTAGAAACAATGCGCCATCAGGGCATGCTAGAAGCACAGGCATTGTGGGGACTTGGAGTTGAGCCGGTATGGGATCAGGGCGGTCGCGTTGTTGACGTAAAACTGGTGTCACGTGCGGAATTGAAACGTCCGAGGGTCGATGTTGTGCTGTCAGCGACGGGGCTGTATCGCGATCATTTTCCTAACACGATGAAAATTCTCGCCAAAGCCGCAAAACTCGCTGCGGAAGCCAATGAGGCAGATAATCCGGTGGCAATCAACGCCCGTAATATCAACGAGCAATTAGTCAAGCAAGGATGGGCAACGGCCGCGGCAGACAAGGCCAGCAAAACCCGAATTTTTGCTTCTGAATCCGGCAAGTACGGTACAGGTCTTGACGACGCAGCGCTGGCAACCGATACCTGGGACAGCAAAGCGGAAGGCGACAAAAAACTGGCGCAACTTTACTTAAACCGTATGCAATATGCGTATGGCCCCGATGAAGCTGATTGGGGAAAAAGCGCAACAGAATTGAGTAATGGAAAGCCCGGCAATCTCTACGCCACTCACTTAAAAGGCACAGAAGGCGCGATTCTCTCCAGAACATCCAATCTGTATGGCATGTTAACGACAGACGATCCATTTCAATATCTTGGTGGTATTGCGCTGGCTGTGCGTCATCTCGATGGACGTGCACCTGAGCTGTACATTTCCAACTTACGCGAGTCCGGTAGCGGCAAAATTGAAGGCGCTGCGCAGTTTCTGGCGAAAGAACTGGCAACGCGTAACTTCCATCCCGGATATATCAAAGGACTCATGGCAGAAGGATATGCAGGCACCTTGCAGGTACTTGATAGCATGAATAATTTTGCCGGTTGGACTTCTGTCGCGCGGGAAATTGTGCGGGATGATCAATGGCAGGAATTTGTCGATGTCTATGTACGTGACAAGCATCAGCTTGGTTTAAAAGACTGGTTCGAACGTGAGAACCCCCATGCACTCGCGCAGACCATAGCACGCATGCTGGAAGCAGCACGAGGCGGTTACTGGCAGGCAGATGCCGCCACAGTCAGTGAGTTAAAGCAACGCTATCGCGAGCTAGCTCAGACCTACGACGTTAAAACTGACAATGCGAAACTGGCAGCCTATGCCGGACTCAGCGGCCTTGGGCTTGATGCACCGGCATCAGCGAAAACTAATCATCAGGAAACAGCGGCAGCGAATGCAGCCAAAACGCCGCGTGCGACCCAAACCATCACAAAACCCAAGCCAGATACAGAGACAAAACCTGCAGCAACAACACAAACAATCAGCGGAATGAAACTGGAATCCGTTTCGCAGAAGGTTGTTGAAACGCTGGGGCAGTTAATGATTGCGGCCATCGCTCTTCTCATTTTATTTCCTTTGATCGGCGCATGGCGCCAATGGAGAAAGTCAACATCGTCATGAAAAAATACACAAACCGATATCATTGGACCTCATTCGTCGCGGCTACGCTGTTGAGTACGATGAGCCTGGCCGCGATGGCTCAAACAACACATCCGCTGGAGGGACATATCTGGGATACACGTTCAAATAGCTTTTTCAGCGAGGACGCCGCTTACAATGCAGCAGCATCCAGCCGTTATGTACTTCTGGGTGAAAAACACGACAGCACTTTTCATCATCAATTGCAACTGCAAGCCCTGCAAGCACTTCAGCAACGCCATCAGGGGAAAGTACCTCTGACGCTGGCGATGGAACAATTCGATTCCGAATATCAGTCAGCGCTGAGCGCAGCCGTTAAAGCAGGCGTAAAAGATGCAGAACAGCTGGCTGACGCTGGCATGCTCAATCGACAAGGATGGCAATGGCCTATGTACAAAAGTCTGATCACCTTCGCAGCAACACATGACTGGTCGTTTATCGCCGCAAATTTGTCGCGCAAAGATGCACGCTCCATTGCTATGGGCACGATGACGCCAGACTTACCGAAGGCAGATACATCCCAGATCGCTGCATTAGAAAATGAAATCGTACAAGGACATTGCGGTCAACGCCCGGCACCAGCGCAACTTGCCGCGATAGTCACCGCTCAACGGGCACGCGACGCGCGTATGGCAACCGCGATTGAAGCAAGCGCAGGCCCTGTCGTACTGATCACAGGCTCCGGACATGTGCGGCGTGATCTCGCCGTTCCCCGCTACATGAAAAACAATGCCAGTACCCTTACCATCGCCTATGTCGAAATCAATGATGGCCAATATTCGCCGCAGGATTACGACACAACAGGTTTTGATCTGGTCTGGTTTACTCCACGCACAAAACGCGAAGATCCCTGCGCCATGCCGATAGGCGGCGTTGTCTCCGGAGCTGCGGTAACAAGCACGCCAGAGACATCCTCATCCATACCATCTCCAAAAAAGGAAAAACAATAATGCCAACCTCCACTCTTGAACTACTGATGTATCAGATCGGACAGTTGTTCTTATTCCCTGTACTCGTACTGGTCGCTGCGATGTTTGCATATTCATTTTATGCATTAGGCTCATTCATACTGCAAGCACTGCAACGTCGTCGCCGCTCGCAACATCTGGCGGGGTTTCCGTTGCTGCAGCATGTTCGCAAGAATGCGGAGACCACATCAGACGAACTTGATTTGCTTGCACACAAATTACTGGAGCCTGCCCGCATCGCCAGTCGCATCGCGCCTATGCTGGGACTCATTGGCACGATGATTCCTATGGGACCGGCACTAAAATCATTAACTGACGGCAATCTGGCGAAAGTATCGGGCAATCTCACGGTGGCTTTTTCCGTCGTGATCATCGCACTGATCGCCGCCAGCATCACCTACTGGATTGCTAACGTTCAACGTCGTTGGCTGGCAGAAGAAATCGTGGAAATTCAAAAAGAGAAAACAGCATGAGCCTGAAGCTATTACATGAACCTGAGAGCGATGATCCTATTCTCTCCGTGGTCAATATTATCGATATATTTCTGGTCATTATTGCTGCACTACTTATTACAGTCGCGCAGAATCCGCTGTTAAACGCATTCAGCAAACAGGATGTCACTATCATCACGGATCCAGGAAAGCCAAACATGGAAATGATGATTAAAAAAGGCAAAACAATAGAACACTATAAATCCAGCGGCGCTATCGGCCAGGGCGAAGGAGCCAAAGCAGGCACCGCCTACCGCATGAAAGACGGCTCTATCGTTTATATTCCGGAAGACAAACAATAAAACCAATAGATATCCGGCAGCGAAACCAAAATCACACTATTTCAATAACAAATGGTCTATTGCACTTTGGCATTGAAAAAGTAATTCATGTATAAAAAAAGGGAAGTGTTTTCAGTGAAACACTTCCCTTTTTGCAGAAAAAAATCAATGATCACTTCGTCGGAAATTTCTTATCCCGCTGCTGTTTTCTGAACCAGTCCTGCAGCATTTTTTCTTCATATTCAAAGCTGGTGTGGCCGGATGGAATATGCATTCCCATCATAAAATTCATGTCTTTGATGTCTTCCTGCCCTTCCGCTATTGTCGCGCCCTTACCATCGGTCATGCGATAACTGAGCGACATGCGCGGCCAATAAATTTCTTTGATGATACGAATATCATTCGCAGTACCACGCATCATCGGGTGGACATCACCAGCGAGATCGACATCGGTGACCGTAATAGCCCACTTCACGTCATCCGGTAATTTTTTCGCCAGATCGACAAAAACCTCACCCAGCTCTTTCGCCACGCGTTCCTGAAATGCCTCGCGGGTTTCGCTGGATGGGCGTATATCCGTATATTTTTCCGGCGTTTGCCAGGTGATACTGACTTCGCCCGCATACACAGGGGATGTCAATGCGCTCGCTATAAGCAGAGCCAGACTAATCTTTTTCATCACTTTTCTCCTGAATCAAATCAAGCAGCAGATCGTCATCTTCGCTTTATTCAGCGTTCGCCGGTGAAATGCGTCGCCATGTACAAAATATACACTTTTCCCATTCCTCTGCAACAGCGGAAGTCAAAGGATGCATGTGTTCTTTGTGCACTGCTAATGCAAAACAGCCAGCGAATCTGGCTGTTTTGCGAGCTGCTGTGCGAGCTGATTTCTCAGCTGTTTTCGACGTTTCAGCTAGACATTCTCTACACGGATCAATGCGTCACACGCGTCGTGCGTCCATTCGACAGCAGGCGCACTCTTTCGCCGACGCGGAACAGCTCGTCGGCGTCTTGCGTAATAGCTCTGAACTCGCCGCTGTCAAGCCTGACCGTAATTTCGAGGCCGCGCTTCTGGCTATTGCTCTGCTCGATTTTCTGACCGATCAGACCGCCCGCTACCGCGCCGACTATACCAGCCGCTATCGAGCCGTTACCGCCGCCGATACTGGAACCGGCAGCAATGCCGCCAAGCGCCGCGCCCGCTGCCGTGCCGACACCGGTCTGCCCTTTATCGATGGTCACTTCGCGTACCGATTCCACATAACCCATGCGTACACTTTGCTCATTCTGCGTCTGGCTGGCGCGATAGACGCTGCCGGAGTTATTCGGTTGCGCACAAGCGCTCAGCAGCGCCACAGCAGTCAGTATCAAGACTTTTTTCATTGCGATCTCCTTATTCATCGAAACATCAATACAACTATGATCACACTCGGTAATGTTCAGACTGCACGACAGATGAAAAGTTTCTCTGGCGGCGTTTGTGTCTGTGGTACCGAGTGGCATACACAATAGTATAGCCATGCATCATAATGTTTGCTGACCGAAGCACAAACAGAGCGAAGATCACTAAAAATAAGCAGCAAAAGCACGAATTTCAGCGCTTGTTACTGCAAGAACGAACAAAACAACAAATGAGTCAAATAATTTTATCGGGATTTCCCCCAGTTATCGATGAGGCAACCCACACCCTGATTCTGGGGAGTTTTCCGGGGCAAGCCTCGCTAGATGCCCAACAATATTATGCGTTTCGCCACAATCAGTTCTGGCGATTGTTATCGGTAGTGTTGCAACAAGATCTGGTCGTTTGTGAGTACCCGCAAAAACTGGAACTGCTGTTAGCACATGGGATAGGATTGTGGGATATTTTCCGTCATTGCGTGCGTCAGGGCAGCCTGGATGCAGCAATACGCGAAGGGCAGTTAAATGATTTTGCCACATTGCGGCGCGACTATCCGCAGCTCAGACGGGTTTGTTTTAATGGCAAAACGGCAGCAAAAATACAAAGCTGGTTTCAGGCGCAAGGCTATCAGACGCTGGTGCTACCCTCTTCTTCGCCGGCCAATGCGATGCGCTCGTTTGCAGAAAAATCACACGAATGGCAACAGATTCTCAACTGAATCGATGTCGCCCGATTTTATTTATCGTTGCTGTCACATTGAGCGACAAACTTTTACATGAATTCTGTTTTAGATACAAAAGCAAAAGGTAAAATAGCGCTATGCTAATCAAACGTAAATCCATCGAAGCCGAAGCCAATCATCGCTCCGGCCCCAAGGCTGCGGCCGTTAAAAAATCTCCACGCAAACCTAAATTCGCGCCTGTGACTTTGTCAGAACTCGACGGTGTGCGTTTTTTACATTTCGGTACCGAATGGGTACAAGGCGCAATGCGCTTGCGCAAACCGGATGCGATCGAGCTCGAATACGCGCAACAAATGATGATCTGGATGTTGTTCATACCTGAACCGCAACACATCGTTCAGCTTGGTCTGGGAACTGGTGCGCTGACTAAATTCAGTTATCGTCAGTTCGAGAGCGCACGTGTTACCGCCGTTGAGCTGAACCCTTCTGTCATCGCGATTTGCGAGAGCATGTTCAAATTGCCTGCCAATGACGACAGATTGAATGTCATAGAAATGGATGCGCTCGATTTTGTTAACGATGAAAACAATCTCGATACCGTCGACGCGCTGCAGGTGGATCTGTACGATGCGACCGCCAAAGGACCTGTACTGGATACGGCAGAGTTTTATCAGTCATGCGCTGCCTGCCTCAAAGACAACGGCATACTGACCGTCAATTTATTCGGCGACCACCCAAGTTATGCGCGCAATCTGAAAGCCCTGCGCTTTGCTTTTGCCGAAGTCTTATGCCTGCCGGAAGTGCATGATGGCAACGTCGTTGCGATCGCTTTCAAACACAAACAACAATTTGATTTTGCTGCATTATATGAACGGGCCAATGAGATCAAGGCGGCGACCAAGTTGCCGACGAAATCCTGGGTTAACGGTCTCAAAGCAGCGAGTGATCCGGAATAATTTCACATTACAGACGAGTCATTTCAGGCAAGATTTTTAAGATAAAAGCAGATAACAAAGCAGCTAAAAAAAACAGTTAACGTTCATCCGCTATTCGCCCACTACAACTACAACGTCAGCCAGAGAAAATGAACCAAAAAGCCCCGCGCCGCTTAGATCTGCAACAAATTTTCACCTGGTTGATGGCTGATGGCCTGATCCTCAAAGACGAGGCCAAAGCAAAATACAATGAGGCGCAAGGTATCCTGAAAAACGGGCCATCCACCATGCACCCGTTGACGGCAACCGCGCAATGTAAACTGCTTTCAGCAAAGACACCGCATGCACTGCTGACGCTGGACTGGCTGACCGAATGGGCAGCGGCAAAAGTGCACCTGCCGTTTTACCGGATAGATCCTTTAAAAATTGATTTCACCACCGTCTCAGATGTGATGTCATCGACGTATGCGACACGCTTTAATATTTTGCCTGTCGAATCGAATGCCAACACGGTCGTTGTTGCCACGACTGATCCGTATAACTCGGAATGGCAAGATGAAATCGCGCGCATTTCGCGTAAAGAAATACGTCTGGTACTCGCGAATCCACTGGAAATTTCACAATACATCGTGCAGTTTTTTTCGCTGGCGAAATCGATTAAAGATGCGCGTAAATCCAGCAGTAACGACCTGGGTTTGCGACAAAACTTCGAGCAACTGGTTGAACTTGGTAAGTCGAATAAACAAGTCGATGCGAATGATCAGCACATCATCAATATTGTAGACTGGTTATGGCAATTTGCGTTTGATCAGCGTGCCTCGGATATACATCTCGAACCGAAGCGTGATATGGCGGTGATCCGCTTCCGTATTGATGGCGTGCTGCATCAGGTGTATCAGGTGCCGGCCACAGTGATGATCGCGATGATCGCGCGGATCAAATTGCTTGGTCGTATCGACGTGATTGAAAAGCGGCGCCCGCAAGATGGTCGTATTAAAACCCGTACCGCCGATGGGCAGGAAGTCGAGTTGCGTTTATCAACGCTACCGACCGTGTTCGGTGAAAAAATGGTGATGCGTATTTTTGACCCGGATGTCGTGGTCAAGACGCTGCCGGAATTAGGTTTCCCATTGAACGACGCGAAACGCTGGGACAATCTGACCAAAAAGCCACACGGCATCATTCTCGTCACCGGGCCGACCGGTTCAGGAAAAACCACGACGCTGTACACCACACTGAAAGCGCTGGCAACGTCAGATGTGAATGTCTGTACTGTCGAAGATCCGATAGAAATGGTGGAAGCTTCGTTTAATCAGATGCAGGTGCAATCATCGATAGATCTGAACTTCGCCGATGGCATACGCGCACTGATGCGGCAAGATCCTGACATCATTATGGTCGGTGAGATACGCGACTTGGAAACCGCAGAAATGGCGGTGCAGGCTGCACTGACCGGCCATCTGGTGCTGTCGACGCTGCACACCAATGATGCGCCATCCGCGATCATGCGGCTGCTGGAACTCGGTGTTCCGTATTATCTGCTGGAGGCAACGATAATCGGCATTCTGGCGCAACGTCTGGTGCGTACCTTGTGCGTCCATTGCAAAGTCGCTGATGGCGAAATTCAGGATGCCATCTGGGAAACGCTGGTCGAAGACTGGGGCATCCCAAAACCACAGACAGTCTATCGCCCTGTCGGCTGCCCGGAATGCCGCCAGACCGGTTTTCTGGGGCGTACCGGCCTATATGAGTTGCTGACCGTGACTTTGCCATTCAGTAAGCTGATCACGGAAAACGCCGATATTCATGCCTTACGTGCGCAGAGTATCAAGGATGAGATGAAGCCCTTGCGCATTGCCGGTGCTTACAAAATTGTCGAAGGTCTGACGACCGCCGATGAAATTCTGAAAGTCACCTCATCGCTGATATAAAACTATTCTCGTCAACTGTTGACTGCGGCAAAAATGCCATCGCGCACCCGCGGATACAGCAAGCGTGCGCCCAGCTCATGTTTAATACGCTGATTCTCGAGGCGGCGGGATTCCGACATGAATGACAGCAGCATGGGCGATACTTGTTTCTGTAATTCAGCACGAGGCAGACGTGGCGGGCGCGGCAACTGAAACGCGTCAGCCACCAGATCAAAATAATCCCCCATCCGGATATCGCTGTCGTCCACCGCGTGATACACGCGCTGCGGCAAACCACGGAATAAGGCCAGCCGGATCAGCCGCGCCAGATCGTCAGCATGAATATGATTCGTGTAAACATCATCGCTGGCGATCAATGCTGGCGTGCCTTTTTGCAGACGTTCCACCGGCAAGCGATCCGCCGCATAAATCCCCGGCACCCGCAGAATGGTTAAGGTGGACTGGCTGCGTTTCGCCCAGCGTCGCAGGCACTGTTCTGCCGCCACGCGTCGCATGGCACGCGCATTTTGAGGGTTGACCGTGCGTGTTTCATCAAACTTTGCGCCAGCGCAATCGCCATACACGCCGGTCGTGCTGACATAAACAAGACGGCTCTTGTCGGGTAAAATGGCGCTCAAATTCTGGCTGCGGATATCTGTAATGCCGTCAGATCGCGGTGGAGCCAGATGCACGATACGCTGCGCCAGCCCGGACAAGCGCGCCAGAGTATGCGGCTGATCCAGATCAGCGACCACCGGTACCGCCCCCGCTGCACGCAGCTCTGCGCAACGCGCAGGCTGACTGGTGACAGCGAAAATACGGAAATGCGCGCGCAATAATGGCAGCAGACGCATACCGACATCGCCACAACCAATAATCAGTAAGCGCGGCTTAGCTATTTTTTTTAACTGTTTTTTCATGCTCAGGATTGTATGACTTTTCAAGTAACCGTGACCCCCAGCGGTCGTCAATTTAGCTGCGATGCAGATGAAACCGTATTATCCGCCGCTTTGCGCGCGGGCGTCATTCTGCCTTACGGTTGTAAAAATGGAGCCTGCGGTTCCTGCAAAGGCAAAGTCACTGACGGCACTGTCGTGCATGGCAATCATCAGCAACGCGCGCTGACTGCGGACGAAGCAGCACAAGGCATGTCGCTGTTCTGCTGCGCAAAACCACAAAGCGATCTGACCATAGAAGCGCGTGAACTGGTCGCCAACGATGAATATCCGGTCAAAAAAATGCCGACCCGCATCGCGAAACTGGAAAAATTATCCGATGACGTGATGCTGCTTGCCTTGCAATTGCCAGCCAATGAAAAACTGAATTACCGCGCTGGTCAGTACATAGAATTTTTACTGCGCGATGGCAAACGCCGCAGCTACAGTATGGCCAATGCGCCGCACGATGCGGAACACATTACCCTGCATATCCGCCACATGCCGGGCGGCTTATTTACCGATCAGGTTTTCTCGACCTTGAAAGAGCGTGACATTCTGCGTTTTGAAGGTCCGCAAGGTACGTTTTATCTGCGTGAAGACAGCGACAAACCGATTATTCTGCTCGCCTCCGGTACCGGCTTTGCGCCGATCAAAGCACTGGTCGAACAATTGATCCACACCAAATCCACGCGCCCTGTCGCGCTGTACTGGGGTGGCCGTCGTCCGGCAGATCTCTACATGGATAAGTTATGCCAGGAATGGGCAACGCAATTACCCGGCTTCCGTTATGTCCCGGTGATTTCCGATGCACAGGCCGAAGATCAGTGGCAGGGTCGCACTGGCTTCGTTCATCAGGCGGTGATGGCCGATCATACTGATTTATCCGGCTATCAGGTGTATGCCTGCGGTGCACCGGTGATGGTGGATTCCGCCAAACGCGATTTTGTCGCGCAATGCCAGTTACCGGCGGATGAGTTCTACGCCGATTCGTTCACATCCGAAGCCGATCTGGTGAATTAACATGGAAAGGACAGAGCATGTTCATGCATGCGAAAAACGAAGTGCTTGTGCGCTGTTAATCAATTGCTCATCGTCTGCGCGCGCGTGAGTTGAGCATCCCGTTTTTTTTCAGCGCACTGCATAAATTTATTTTGACGCAGTGCGCAAAAAGTCCTACTATCCGCTTTATGAAAATTTTTACCGACATGTCCTCACCAAATATCGCACGACGTCGCAGCTCGTTCTTCGGGCCTGGGACTATGTACGAGTGAGCGTGCGCGGTAGATGAGCGGCACCACAAGTATCAAGCCACAGGCAACTCCTGTGGCTTTTTTGTTATTCAGCACCCGATATTAGTCTCTACTACTCTTTTTTTACCCCTGCTTTGTCGACTTTAGGAGTCTTGAAATGGAATTCAGCCAGTACAACGTTAACGCTCTGATGTACATCACACCGCGCCCGGAAATCGTCTTTACGGAAGGCAGCGGCATGTGGCTGACGGATAACAATGGCAAACGCTATCTCGATTACCTGCAAGGCTGGGCGGTCAATTGCCTCGGCCACAGCCCGGCTGTAATCCACGATGCGCTGGTCGCGCAGTCGAAAAAGCTGCTGAATCCATCTCCTGCTTTCTACAACGCGCCGATGATAGAACTGGCTTCGCGTCTGACCGAGCAATCCTGTTTTGACCGCGTGTTCTTTACGAACAGCGGTGCCGAAGCGAATGAAGGCGCAATCAAACTGGCGCGCAAATGGGGACAGTTGAATAAGAACGGCGCATTTGAAATCATCACCTTTGATCACAGTTTCCACGGCCGCACGCTGGCAACCATGTCAGCCTCCGGCAAACCGGGCTGGGACAAAATATTTGCACCGCAAGTCACCGGGTTCCCGAAAGCAGATCTGAACGATATCGCTTCGGTTGAAAAACTGATCAGCGACAAAACCGTTGCAGTGATGCTGGAACCGGTACAAGGCGAAGGCGGCGTGTTGCCGGCCACGCGCGAATTTATGCAGCAACTGCGCGCACTGACGCAAAAACACGGCATCCTGCTGATCGTTGACGAAGTACAGACCGGCATGGGGCGTACTGGTGAATTGTTCGGCTATCAATTGTCCGGTATCGAGCCTGACATCATGACGCTGGCGAAAGGCATCGGTGGCGGCGTGCCGCTCGGCGCCTTGCTGTGCCGCGAAGCGGTAGCCTGCTTCGTGCCGGGCGATCAGGGCGGTACCTACAACGGCGCGCCATTGATGACGGCCGTTGGTATCGCCGTGCTGAAGGAATTGACCAAGCCGGGCTTCCTCGATGAGGTCAAAGAAAAAGCCGCATATCTGAGCGCAGAATTAGTGAAACTGTCGGATGAATTCGGCCTGCAAGGCGAACGCGGTGAAGGCTTGCTGCGCGCGCTGAAACTCGGCGACAACATCGGCGCACAAATCGTTGAAACGGCGCGGAATATGGAACCAGTCGGTTTGTTGCTGAATTCACCGCGCCCTGATCTGCTGCGTTTCATGCCTGCGCTGAACGTGACGAAAGAAGAACTCGATCAGATGCTGGCGATGTTGCGCGAAGTGCTGAAGCAAATCAAAAAATAAGCGCTGAACGTCAAAGTTCTGCCTATAAAAAAAGCAGCCACGGCTGCTTTTTTTAACGTCTGTTTCCTTATTGTTTGCCTGTATTTTGACGAATTTCAGCATACTCCCCCCTGTTTTTATTGTTTTCGCCTTTATCTCAGCATAAACAAAGGGGCTTACAACATACTCCCGGGGAGTATTATTTGCGCATTTTCCTGCACTTTCCGGCAATTTTTCAGTGCCAGCGATAATTTGTCAGATTATGGCTTCACCACAAAGTGCATGACCGACCACGCTGGCAAGGTGTAACTGAACTGATTTTGCTTGATCGCACTCAGACCCGCACGCATGGTCACGGCCTGACTGCTCGCATCCACACCCCACGCCTGCACAGAGTTCAGCGCCACCGGATGGGCGATTTGCAAACTGGCATTCAGCGGTGTGCTGAGGCGGTTGATCGCAATCAGATGCACGGTATCCGGCGCGGCGGCACTGACTGCCGCATACACGGTGCCGTTGCCGTTATTCGTCGAGACCGCTTTGACTGAGACTTCGGGAAACACCGATTTATTGCCATCGTAATTGCGGAAAATTTTAAATCCGGCGGCGATATAGGCTTCGACATCACCGAAATACGTTGCCAGATGCACGCCCTGCTGACCAAAAGCGCCGAGCGCATCGGCCTGCGCAATCGCACCACTCACATCATCTCTGCCACCAAAATCATATTCGGTCACGGCGAGTTTGGTGCCGGGATAAAAATCGGCAATCGACTGCTTGAGCTTGGGCAGAATTTCCAGGCCGCGACCATCGGTAAAGCCGTTGCCGCCTTGCGTGATCCAGCTTGGTTCGACGTAGCTGCTATCCCACAGACTGCGCGCTGCCTGCACGCGATTGGCCGGATCATACGACGCCTGTGAATAGTAATGAAACGAGAAAGCATCCAGCAAACGCTTGCCCGCCGATGCCGACGCTTTGCGCATCGTATCCAGATACACGTTGGCAAACGTCATGCCGTTGTAGCGATAGCGGTCACCGGTATTTTTGCTGAGATACGGCTCCGCATAATACTGATTCCAGTCCGCTGGCTGATGCGATTGCGAACCATCCCAGACTGCCCACAAACTGAATAAACCGAGATAACCGCTCAGTGCCGGGCCAAAGGTTTGCGCGGAACTATCCATGCGCTTCACCGTTTTGGCCAGTGCCAGATTCTTTTGCATGACATCGCTGATCGTGGTCAGCTTCGGATACAGATTTTCGTGCGTGCCAGCGCCCTGGCTGGATGGCCACACATGCCACAGATCGGGCTCATTATCCAGCTCATAGCCTTTGACACCTTTGGTGGAAGATGCCTTGCCATATTTTTTGACGAGGAAATTTAGCTCTTCGTCGATATACACCACATTGTCGCTCAGCGATGGTGCCAGACTCAGGCTGCCTGCTGCCGCAGGTTTGTCATTCACAATATCAAGCCAGCGGCTGACATCGACATTCGATGGCCCGGCGGTGCTTTGCCATAAGTCATAACCTTTGCAGGTCGATGGCGGGTACAGATTGACGATGTCTTTCGGCAGCTTGCCCGCAGCAGGCAATTGCAGCAAAGAGAACGTGCCCAGCGCCAGCGACTGATCGTGGAATGCTTTAATCCCGGCCCCCGGTGCGTAATACGCCAGACCGTTGGTGGTGGAAGGCTCACCCGCACCAGTCGCGTATGTCACACCGGCATTTGACGAATGGCACCAGTCGGCGCCGGAATTGCTGACACCGTTTTCCCAGTTATAGCTGGTCATATTATTGCCACCGAGGCGACGCGAAGTCAGATTCAGACTATCCAGATTCGCTTTGCCGCCATGCGCATCCCAGCCAGTACGGCCAGAACCGTCGGCGTAGGCATTGAAGCCGTAAATCAGCGAGCTGATGGTTTTGCGTTCGGCCTGAGTGTTAATGCTGAAAGTGACGTTCTGCGCCATCGCTAATGACATTTCTGTCGAAATACTGAGGATTGCAAGAACTTTGATGAAGTTGACTGGTCTCATGGCTCTCTCCGCCGGATAACTAAACTAATTGCGCGTTGATGGTCACGTAAGGCAGATCGGCCAACGTGTAAGGAAACAAATGTTGCTCTGCCGATGTTATAAATGGATAGTTGCCCGACATCAACAAAACTTACACTTCGGTAACACTTTTTATGATTTTTTGTAGGAAAAAAGAGGAGATTTGTTTTTCTTACCAGCTTTCTTTGCAATAAGTAATTTCAATAAATAATTTCAATCAATTAAGTTAAAGATCTTTCACATGAAACTACCCGCTGGTGTCACCCGCTACTTACCTTCGTCTGTTCTGCCGCGCAAATTGAGCAAACGGCAGCCTCTCAACCTCGCTCTCAGTCTCGCGCTTGGACTGACGCTAGTCAGTATTCTGCCGGCGGCGACGGCTGCACCGGCGTATTACCGTTTTCCCGGCATACGCGCAGATACCGTCGTCTTTACTGCAGAAGGCGACTTATGGAAAGTCGGCCTGCGCGGCGGACAGGCGCAACGGCTGACCACGCATCCGGCCGCAGAAACCCTGCCGGCGATTTCACGTGATGGGCTATGGCTGGCGTTTTCCGCCGCCTACGAAGGGGCAACTGAAGCCTATGTCATGCCGGTCAACGGTGGTTTGCCACAGCGTCTGACATTTGAAAATGATGTCGTGAATGTGCTCGGCTGGACGGCACAGGGCGAGGTATTAGTCAGCACACTCAACAGCACCGGGCCAAACGCGCACAGAGTCATTGCAGCGATTGATCCGAAAACACAATTGCGCCGCGTGTTCCCGGTTGCTGATGCGAATGAAGCGGCACTCGATGACAGTGGCCGTTATCTGTACTTCACGCGTTTCGGTCTGCAAATGACCAATGACAATGCCAAACATTACCGTGGCGGCGCGACCGCACAATTGTGGCGCTATGACTTGCAAAGCAAAGCCGAAGCCGTCAATCTGTTTGCCAGCGACAGCAGCAATAACAAGCGGCCGATGTGGTATCAGGGTCGCCTGTATTTCATCAGTGACCGCGACGGCGCATTCAATATCTGGACAGCCAACGCCGACGGCAGTAATCCACAACAACTGACGACGCATAAAGAATGGGATGTCAGAAACGCCGCCATCGGTGACGGCAACATCGTCTATCAGCTCGGCGCCGATCTGCATGTGTTGAACCTTGCCAGCAAAGCCGACAGCACACTGGCGATCGATCTGACATCGGATTTTGATCAGCAAAGAAAACGCCTGATCCGCACACCGCTGGAATATCTGAGCGATACCGAAATCGCCAGCAAAAGCGAGCGTCTGATTTTCACTGCACGCGGCCATGTCAGCATTGCTGGCACTGACCGCCAACGTCGTGTCGATTTAGCGATTCCCGAGAATGCCCGCGCCCGCGCTGCCGTGTTCTCGCACGATGACCAAAGCGTGTATGTGATTGTCGACAGCTCCGGTGAAAATGAAATCTGGAAATATCCTGCCAACGGCATAGGTAAGGCAGAAATGCTGACCCACAATGGCGATGTACACAGGCTCAATATCTATCCGTCACCGGATGGAAAATCACTCGCGCATACCGATAAACGTGGCCGTGTCTGGCTGCTGGATCTGGCAACGAAAGCCAACACCATCATTGATGATGGCAGCAAAGCAGCCTTTGATCGCTACGGCGATATCGTCTGGGCACCGGACAGTAAAACGCTGGCGATAGTCCGCCCGGATAGCAGCAGCGGTCGCGAACAAATCGGTTTGTATTCATTCGCCAGCAAACAACTGCACTTCGTCACAGGCGACCGCTATGAATCGCATACGCCGGTATTTTCCACCGACGGCAAGTGGCTGTATTTCTTATCTGAACGCCACTTCGAGGTCGGCAATCGTTCACCCTGGGGTGACCGCAATCTTGGCCCCAGCTTTGACAAGCGCACCGGCATTTACGCCCTCGCCTTGCAGGCAAAAAATCGCTTCCCGTTTAAAGCGGACGATGAGTTAAGCAAGCCCAACAACAAAGCCGACGCAAAACCAGCAGAAAAAAACGCTGAAAAAGCAAACGAAAAAACGGCAGAGAAATCACCGGATACGGATGCCAAATCAGCCGACACCAAAGCCAGCAAAGCAGCTTTACCCGCCATAGAATATGCGGGGCTCAGCGAACGCTTGTATCAGGTGCCGCTGGCTGCCGGTAATTACGGCGGCTTAGCGATTGACGATAAGCGTCTGTATTTCGTTGAATCAGAAGGCCACGAAGGACGCGGCACTCTGAAGACACTCGCCATCAGCAAAAACCCGGTGCAACCAGAAGTATTCGTCAGCGGAATCCGTCAGTTTGATTTATCCGCCGACAAAAAACATGTGTATTACAAAACCGCTACCAGTAACGGTGCCAGTGATTTTGTGATCGTCGAAGCGGGTGCGAAAGCACCCAACGATATCAGCAAGGCGAAAGTCAGCATCAATGACTGGAGCTTCACTTCCGACCCGCGTCAGGAATGGCGCCAGATGTTCGGTGATGCCTGGCGTATGCACAGAGATTTTCTGTACGATGACAACATGCGTGGCGTGGACTGGAAAAAAATGCGCGACAAATATGCGCCTTTGGTCGAGCGTGTCACTGACCGCAATGAATTGAATGATGTGCTGGCGCAAATGGTCAGCGAAGTCGGTGCGCTGCATTCGCAATTCCGTCCCGGTGATATACGCAAAGCTGCTGCCGAAGGTGCACCGGCAACGCTGGGCGCAGTGTTAGCGCGCAGCAAAGACGGTTACAAGATCGAGCATATTTATCGCAGCGAACCAGAGTTACCAACAGAGCGCAGCCCTCTGGCGCAACCCGATGTCGATGTCAAAGAAGGCGATGTCATTCTGAGCGTCAACGGCAAGCCGGTCATGGAAGCGCGTGATATTGCCGATCTGCTGCTGAATCAGGCCGACAAGCAAGTCTTGCTGCAGGTAAAACGTGCAAATCAGGCGGCGCACAATGTTATCGTCACGCCTGTCAGCATGACGAAACATGCGAATCTGCGTTACAGCGATTGGGAACAAAGCCGCAGCGCACGCGTTTATGAAGCGTCGAAAGGTAAGATAGGTTACCTGCATCTGCGGGCCATGGGTGCGCAAGACATCAATGCGTTTGCACGCGAGTTCTACAGCAATTTCAATCGTGACGGCTTGATCATCGACGTGCGCCGTAATCGCGGTGGCAATATCGACAGCTGGATCATAGAAAAATTATTGCGTAAAACCTGGGCGTTCTGGTCGCGCGGCAACAACCAGCCTTACACCAATATGCAACAGACTTTCCGTGGTCATCTGGTGGTGCTGGTGGATGAGCTGACCTACTCTGACGGCGAGACTTTCGCAGCAGGTGTGAAAGCGCTGAAACTCGGGCCACTGGTTGGCAAACGCACGGCTGGTGCCGGTGTCTGGCTGTCCGATGGCAACAGCCTGGCGGATAACGGCATGATACGCGCCGCAGAAAATGCACAGTTCGGCATGGATGGGCAATGGCTGGTTGAAGGCGTCGGCGTCACGCCGGATGTGGAAGTCGACAACATGCCGCATGCAACCTTCAACGGACAAGATCAGCAACTCGAAAAAGCCTTGCAAATGCTGACCGATAAACTGCGCGAACAACCCGTCAAAAAACTGGTGCCGCAAGCGATTCCACCGCTGAAGTAAACCCGCTGTCATTCAAAGCATCAAGCCCGGTCAGGTTAATGACCGGGCTTTTTTTGAGGTTGCAGCAAGCGTAGCGTGCGTACCCAGTAGGGTGCGTCATACGCCCCCCCTTCATCAATCAAATGCACTCACCTGTTCATTCGCCACTCAGTCTGAAATCTGGCGACGTCGCACATGATGATGACGCATCTTATGCGGGGCGGCTTACTGCCAGCCGACGAACATCAACGTTACCTGATTGGTGCGTATGACGCATCCTACGCTTGCTGAAATACCCTCCACACAATTGCAGCTAGTATGCGTATAGAAAATTTGGACGTCGACGAGTCCAAGCGACTCTAAAATCATGAACAACTCCCATCTACCAAACCCCTTCTTCATCGATAGCCCAATAGACTGTTTTGACGCACATTAATTTCTGCCATCTTATAGTTTTTCAGCTGCCGCTTTTGCCTCTTCCTTTTTCTTCTTCATGCCATTGAACACAGGGACGTTGATGATTGTTGCATCAGCCCATTGAACATTTTTACCTATTTCATCCAGTTGGATGCTCAGCTTTGCACCATCCCAAATATTCGTCCTTGAGTCAAAAGCTGCGCCAGCAAGGGTCCGAACTGTCTCGCGATAGACTTTCTGTGGCTTGCCGTAGCGCGTGACGAAGATATCTACTGCTTGATCATACTTTGCCTTGTTAAAGCTAAATTTGAAAAAGATGGGCATTTCTTCATAAGTCTCAATCGTCATCACGTGACCAATGCCGAGGTCTGGACCATTCGAAATGGTGAAGTTGTTCGGTTTATCCACGTTCTCCATGAAATAGCATGTTCCAACTTCTTTGAGGCGATTTCTATCCACCATATGGAAACCGACCATCTTCGGGCATTCCGTTATCTCCCCTGGAAATGGCGAGTCCAGTGGGATACCCATGAAGCTGGTCTGTGCGAAAACTGGTTGCATTGTGGCAGCAAAGAGCAGAAGAGCAGAAGAGCAGAAGAGCAAATCTAATCATTTGTATCTAACTTTCAAGTATTTTTTATACGATCGCTCCGCTATGATAAAGGATCAAGTAAAACTTGGTCCAACTTTACCTCTGTCTACAAGATTGTAGTAGATGGTAGAACGATCAGTTTTGGTTGGTTAAAGTTTGATAATGGTTGCAGGTTCGACTGGAGCTTGGATATCAATGGTGTCTTTTCTGGTTTATCCAAACGCATTGGGCTCGCTGGAATACAGCAAGCGTAGCGTGCGTACTCCGTAGGGTGCGTCATACGCACCAGTCACATCAATCAAATGCACTCACCTGTTCAGTCGCCTCTCAGCCTGAAATCTGGCGACGACGCACATGATGATGACGCATCTTATGCGGAGAGTGCTTACTGCCAGCCAACGAACATCAACATTACCTGATATGGTGCGTATGACGCATCCTAGACTGACTGTATTTTTCTCTTAAATTGGCATTTTAAGGGGAGTATGTGGCAAAAATGCCTTTATCTCATTAGAAATAAAGGGCTTTAAAATATACTCCCGGGAGTATATTTTGTGCTCCAGCAGCCATTTTTGCGCATTACTGGCATTACTGGCATTACAGGCATAAAAAAACGGAACCTGTTGCGGCTCTGCCTTTGGGGAATTAAATTTCAGGAGACGCTCAGGTCAACGCTTTGCAGGTACCAATAACCCCTCTTCAATGAGGTCTTGAACAATACGTGCCTGTTGCGCATCGCGCCTCCGCTTCAAGGTATCCCGGTTTGGCGCTTCGGTCGCCAACCAATTCTTGAATTCCACAAAAACTTGAGGGTCGATCGTTTTCATTGTCGCCATCGCTCCGTTTGCAGCGAAAACCACTCGTTCAAATTTTGGAGATTGGGTCAACACATCAGCACGGAGCGCTTGTATGACCCAAAGGTCGTTTTCGTCGTTTGAAAGCTGAAATGGATGCGCATCCCCTTCTTGATTAGGTCGACGTAAGAAGTCGACCTCAAAGCCTTTATCATTCACTGCTGTTTCAAGTGCGCCCTCTTTGCGCTCGAAGGTGCGGTCGACCTTACGTAGAATGTCAAGTATCGAGACCTGGAGTTTCTCCATCTCCGCCAAGAATCGCACTCTCTTTCTTGCATCCCATAGCAAATCGACGTCTTGCGTTGCCAACGCTGCTGGGAGTATCCGTACACCGGCCGCAGTCTCGTAGGCATAGAGTGCATGTGTTCCGACGACGGTAAAGTGTTCCGATAGACCGGCATTGTCGAGTTCTTGCAGCAATTCAACAACGATGTTTGGAACCCTTCCGACTCGCAAAGCCTTATTGAGACGGCGATGTTTATCCATCTCTGCAGCCAAGGTAGCCGCTCGCATTTCAATTTCTTTCTTTTTTGGAATGTAGGCTTCGTAGATTTTTTCAGTTTCAGGCGACCGACGACCTAGCCGCTCTTGTCGCTTGTGCGGGAGAGTTTTAACGAGCTGCTCCCCCTCAGGCTCTTGCTTCCAATACATTCCAGATGCGTACGCCCGAGCTCTTTTCCGTGTCTTATGGAACTCGGTGAAAACTGCTTCAGCATCAATTGCCTGTCGGATTGCGTCTTCTGGGATTGGGGTGTAGTTCATGTCAGTCCTGGACTCAGCCGTCATTTTCACAATTTCTTAATTATGACGGGAATCCTTTTTTTAAGCCAATCCCCGTATAAATTATCATTTCATATTTTTGACGGTAGATTTCTTTTTTATTAATTTTAAGATGTTTTTTCAGGCCAGAAGGAAAAAATCTTTAAAAAAACATTTCCAACAAAGGCATGCACTTATCAGCGCATTCAAGATTCATTTCCGATACACTCTTGAGTCGGAAGCATTCCCCACCACTTCTTTGTACGCATGCCAGGTCGCATGGCCGATCACCGGCATGGCGATAATGAAACCCAGGCTCCAGGTCATGAAGCCGAGCACCACAAAGCTGACGATGATCAGCGCCCAGACGATGCTTGCCGGCACATTGATGAACAGCGCCACACAGCTGATGATCATCGAGGTGATGGCATCGCTGTCGCGGTCCAGCATCATAGGAATCGAGACCCAGCTGATCGCGAAAACGATACTCGCAAAGATGAAACCGATGCAGGCATAGACCAACAGGAATTCCAGATTATTCAGTGAAAATAACTGCGTCAGAAAGCCATGCATAGTGGGCATGCCCTTGTTATAGAACAGCGCAAAAATCACCAGCGAAGCGCGTGCCCAGACCATCAGTATCACTGCCAGCACGAGTGCCAGCACGCCGATATTGCTCCAGCGGCCACGCATGGAAAATACACTGCCGAGCAAACCGGAACGCACATTTTCTATACGGCGGCTGATGTCGTACAAACCCAGCGCCAGCAAGGGCCCGATCAGTAAAAAACCGCAACTGAGTGCAGACACATATTGCGGCGCATGACTGAGCACGAGATTGAGTATCAGCCCCATCGCAGCGAAACAGATGCCGTAAAAAATACTGACGCTGCCGGATTCGCGAAAATCGTCCCAGCCCAGCCGCAGCCAGGTGAAAGGGCGAAACATGGCTATGCGGCGGATAGGTGGAAAGGGTGATGCGGTATCGATGATGGTGGTAATGTCGGGTGGCGCGCTGTCACCACCTCGTCCTTGAGTCTGGTCTGCCATGCTGTCTCCATCGTTTTTGTAGTGGATTGCCCATCTTGATCTGGATCAATACATTCATACTATGACAACAAAACAGCCATTGGCAATGACCGCCGACGCGAAAACGGTAAGGACTTTAGGTGCAGTGCGGCATAAGTACCGCGTCAGCAATGCGGAAGATGCGGCATTGATGGATACTCCCCCATGTATTGATAAAAACAGCCCTGATGTCCTTATAAACAAAGGGCTTTAAAATATACTGGTGGGAGTATATTTGAGACCAAAAATCGATCCAGCAGCATCAGTGACGCGGCAGTTGCTGCAAAAATGCCGACAAATGACGTATCAGCTCAGGTGAAATCGGCAGCGTGGGATCAAAATACGAGGCCATTTGTTTCTTTGCATCGGCCGGTACTATTTTCAAGACATGATTCATGCCGCTGATGATGTGGAGTTCTGCATCTGGTTTTGCCGCTTTCAATGCTTCGGCCTGGCTGCGATCAACCTGAATATCGGTATCGCCCTGCAAAATCAGCACTGGCATCGTGAGTTTGCGAATTTCTTGCAGCGGCGTATAGCGGTACAGGGAAATCAGGTATGGCTGCACACTCTCGCGATATAAAAACTGCAGCGCAGGCGGCACGCTGGCGGTGGTTTTCCCAGCCTGTAAGGCCTGCAAAATGTCTTCATTCGGCTTCACCAGATCGGGTGGTAATTTGCCATACAATTGCTGACGCAACACATCCGCTAAATTGCTGTCAGCGCCCGCAACCGATACCAGCGCGCTGACTGGCACTTGCTGCGCGGCGAGCATCGCAATCAGCGAACCTTCACTATGTCCCAGCACCACCACATCAGAAAAACGCGTATCCGCTTTCAGCATCTTCAGCCACGCCGCGGCATCATCGACGTTAGTTTCAAAACGCAAAGCCGATTCCGTCTTTGCCACGGCGGCGCTGTCGCCCACGCCGCGCTTATCAAAGCGCACCGATGCGTAGCCCTGATTGGCCAAGCCCTCTGCCAGCATTTTCAGACTATTGTTATTGCCGGATGATCCTGCACTGTTGCCATTGCGATTGGTCGGGCCAGAGCCCGCGATGATCAGCACGACCGGCACTTTTGCGCTGCCTTCCGGCTGCAATAAACTGCCCTGTATCTCGCCATTTGGCGTTACCAGGGAAATACCACGTTCTGTGCTGTCGGCTTGCGCTGGCGACGCACAGAACACGGCAATCGATACCATCAGCGCACTACACATCTGCCACATTTTTTTCATAGGGTTTCCTCAGTTTCACGAACAAACTTACAGAATTCAGGGTTCAGGATTCAGGTATGCAGCAATCGCCCACCGGAAAAAGACCAGTTTTCCCAGCTGGTTTCTTTAAATACCAGCATCACATTTTCCGGATTAACACCCTGCGCCTGCAACTTTTGCATCAGGTCTGTCAGTAAGGCTTTTTTTACTTTGACGCTGCGTCCGGCCGACCACAGAATGTCGATCAGAATGAAATTGTCATCGCGATCAGTTACTGCATCGGGATAGCGCGCATGAAATCGAAAATCTTCGGCATCGAGTTCCAGCACGCGCTGGAATACATCGTCCTGCGGTACGCCGGTGGCAACCAGCGCCGCATGAATACTGTTAAGTACCGTGTCTTTAAACGCAGCAGTTTTAGGACGGCGTACCGTCAATGTCACCAAGGGCATGGAGATTCCTTTCAATCACAGACAGGTTAAATCAGACAAGGGAGCAATGAATGCCATCATGAAAAGACAATAGTACAACACCAGCGAAACCACCCAGATGAATGGGCGGGTATTCACCCGCTGAAAGCAACAATTATGGATACTCCCCCCTATTTTATAAAAAACACCTCTGATGTCCTTATAAACAAAGGGGCTTAAAACATACCAGGGGGAGTATATTGAAGGCGACAAATGGCATGGGCAGAATCGATAACAGGACAGTTGCTGTAAAAATGCTGACAAGTGCAGTATCAGCCCGGGTGAAACCGGCAACGTCGGATCGGAATACGATGCCATTTGTTTTCGTTTCGCAAGAAAACTGTCTGTCTGTTTCAGGGTGGGGCATAAGATTGAATCCTGCTATTCTGTCTGCGCAATCTTGTCTTTCATACTCAACTATTTTCTCAGGAATGTGCTTGACTTAGAGCGCGCTCCAACTTCTAGACTGCCTGCCATGACCACTCCCATGACGATACAACAAGCCGCTGCTGCCACCGGCCTCAGTGTGCATACCCTGCGCTATTACGAACGGATCGGTTTGCTCGATCCGGTCGCACGGCGCAGTAATGCACATCGCCAGTTCCGTGAAGAAGATATCCGATGGATAGACTTTTTGCTGAAACTACGGCGCACCGGTTTGCCGGTACGCGACATGCTGCGCTATGCAGAATGGCGCAGGGAAGGCAATACGCCAGAGAGTGTGTCTGCACGCAAGGCCTTGCTGGAACAGCATACCCAAAGCGTGGAACAGACGATCGCAGCCTTGCAGGACAACCTGACGGTACTGCAACTGAAAATTGCCATGTATAGCGATATGCAGGCGAACTTCGGGGCTGAGATCGATTTACCATCCATACACCCCAAGGACAGCCTTCATGAGCACCAGCAATCCGCACCACAAACAGACTCAGGCACCAGCCGCCACAGAAACCGTATCTCTTAAAACCCGCCAGCTCGGCAGTAATGGCCCGCTGGTTTCCGCCATGGGGCTGGGTTGTATGGGAATGAGCGATTTCTATGCCAACCGCGACGATGCCGAATCCATCGCCACCATTCATCGTGCACTGGAAATCGGCATCACCTTGCTCGACACTGCCGATATGTACGGCCCTTACACCAATGAAGAACTGATAGGAAAAGCGATACAGGGAAAGCGCCAGCAATGCTTTATCGCGACTAAATTCGGTATCGTGCGCGATCCGTCCAATCCGCATCTGCGCGGCGTCAATGGTACGCCAGCGTATATCCGTAGCGCAGTCGAAGGCAGCCTGCGTCGTCTCGGCACGGATACCATCGACCTGTATTACCAGCACCGGATTGATCCGCATACACCGATAGAAGAAACGGTAGGCGCACTGGCCGATCTGGTCAAGGCAGGCAAAATTCGTTATATCGGCTTATCGGAACCATCCGTTGCCACCATAGAGCGCGCGCACCGGGTTCATCCGATCACCGCAATACAAAGCGAATATTCCTTGTGGACGCGCGATCCGGAACAGGGTGTACTCGCTGCATGTCGCCGCCTCGGTATTGGCTTTGTGCCGTATAGCCCGCTGGGACGCGGCTTTCTGACAGGTGCACTGACCAGTCCGGACCAATTTTCTGAAGATGATTACCGACGTTCCAGCCCGCGTTTTCAAGGAGAAAATTTTAATAAAAACCTGCAGCTCGTACAGAAAGTAGAACAGCTTGCCACACACTATGGCTGCACCGCCTCACAGCTCGCGCTCGCCTGGGTACTGGCACAAGACCCGCATATCATCCCGATTCCCGGAACCAAACGGCGCTCTTATCTGGAGCAAAACTGGGAGGCGCTGAACGTTTCACTGTCTGCCGCCGATGTACAGGCTCTGAATCAGATTTTTCCGCCGGAAGCCGTCGCCGGAGAACGCTATCCGGCAGCAACGATGAAAATGCTGAACGGCTGACCTTGTTGACCTGTTGACCTGTACCAGATGCAGGCAATCTCTGCATTGCCTGCAAATGTTAAGCAGCAGCGAGCAGCCATAAAAAAACCGCGCCCTGAAGCGCGGTTTTTTGTCATGCAGTACCGTTCCCTTGAGAACGAGGGATGCTCTTACTTCTTGCGTTGCGGTGGTAAATCCGTGCAAACGCCTTTATAGACTTCCGCCGCCATGCCAATAGATTCACCCAGCGTTGGATGTGGATGGATGGTTTTGCCGATATCCACCGCATCTGCGCCCATTTCAATTGCCAGCGCAATCTCGCCTATCATGTCACCGGCATGCGTACCGACGATACCGCCGCCGACGATGCGTTTGGTTTCTGCATCAAACAGCAATTTGGTGAAACCTTCGTCGCGGCCATTCGCCACAGCACGGCCAGAAGCCATCCACGGGAACAAGCCTTTTTCGACTTTGATGCCCTTGGCTTTGGCTTCGTCTTCAGTCACACCGACCCATGCAACTTCAGGATCAGTGTAAGCGACCGACGGAATCACCTGTGCGTCGAAGTAGGCTTTTTCACCAGCGGCAGCTTCGGCAGCCACATGTGCTTCATGCACGGCTTTATGCGCCAACATAGGCTGACCAACCAGATCACCGATCGCAAAAATATGCGGCACATTCGTACGCATCTGTTTGTCGACGTTGATAAAGCCACGGTCTGTCACTGCAACACCTGCTTTGTCTGCCGCGATCTTCTTACCATTCGGGCTGCGACCGACAGCCACTAACACCAGATCATAGACTTGCGGTGCCGGTGCAGCTTCGCCTTCAACTGCGGATGCAAACGTGACCTTGATGCCTTCCGGCAGTGCTTCAACGCCGACCGTTTTGGTTTTCAGCATGATGTTGTCGAAACGTTTTTCATTGTGCTTCTGCCAGACTTTGACCATGTCGCGATCTGCGCCCTGCATCAGGCCATCCATCATTTCAACCACATCGATACGCGCACCGAGTGTCGAATACACAGTCGCCATTTCCAGACCGATAATGCCGCCACCGATCACCAACATGCGTTTCGGCACCTGACGTAATTCCAGTGCACCAGTGCTGTCGACGATACGTGGGTCTGCAGGAACAAACGGCAGATTCACGACGGAAGAACCAGCCGCGATAATCGCCTGCTTGAACTGCACTACTTTTTTAGTGCCGTCTGCGGCAGTGACTTCAATGTGGTAAGGGCTGAGGAATTGACCAACGCCTTGCACGATATTGACCTTGCGCGCTTTCGCCATGCCAGCTAAGCCCGTCGTCATTTTTTTGATGACGCTTTCTTTGTAGCCGCGCAGCTTGTCGATATCGATCGCCGGTTTCGCAAATGTCACGCCCAACGCTTCCATGTGCAATGTTTCGTCGATCACCGCAGCAACGTGCAGCAGCGCTTTGGATGGAATGCAACCGACATTCAGACACACACCGCCGAGTGTAGAATATTTTTCAACCAACACCGTATTCATACCAAGATCGGCAGAACGGAAGGCGGCGGAATAACCACCAGGCCCGGCACCGAGTACCATCATGTCGCACTCAATATCGACTTGACCAGTGTAGCCAGACGCAAGCGGTGCAGGAGTAGCTGGAGCAGCCGAAGCAACTGCGGCGGCAACTGAGGCAGCAACAGCAGGCGCGACCGCAGCAGATGTTGCAGATGTTGCGCCCGCGGCTTCCACCAACAGCAACAACGAGCCTTCGGCGACTTTATCACCTACCTTGACTTTGACTTCTTTGACCACACCAGCGTGGCTGGAAGGAATCTCCATGCTCGCTTTGTCCGATTCCACCGTGATCAATGACTGATCGACCTTGATCGTATCGCCTACTTTGACCATGACTTCGATGACTTCAACTTCTTTGAAATCGCCGATGTCCGGCACTTTGACTTCGACGATGCCGACTGGTCCGGCAGGTGCAGGTGGAGCTGCAGGCGCGGCAACGGCAGCCGGGGCTGGAGTGGCAGCAACTGGCGCTACCGCAACTGCTGGAGCTGCAGGTGTTGCACTCGCTGCCGATGTACCAACTGCACCTTCCGCCTCAATCACCAGCAGAATACTGCCTTCGGCAATTTTGTCGCCCAGCTTCACTTTCAGCTCTTTGATCACGCCCGCGTGGCTGGCAGGAATTTCCATGCTGGCTTTATCGGATTCAACCGTCACTAAGGACTGATCCACCTTGATCGTATCGCCAACCTTGACCAGCACTTCAATCACTTCGACTTCTTTGAAGTCGCCGATATCGGGAACTTTAACTTCGATAGCACTCATAGCCTGGTCTCCGCTCACAGCAAGGTTTTACGCAGATCAGCCAACACGTCGGCCAGATAAGCAGTGAATTTCGCGGCCATCGCGCCATCGATCACGCGGTGATCGTAAGACAGCGATAGAGGCAGCATCAGACGCGGCTGGAATGCTTTACCGTCCCACACTGGTTTGATGCTGGATTTCGACAAGCCCAGAATCGCCACTTCAGGTGCATTGATGATAGGCGTGAACGCCGTGCCGCCAATACCGCCGAGAGAAGAAATCGTGAAGGTTGCACCTTGCATATCGGCTGGTTTGAGTTTGCCTTCGCGTGCTTGCGCCGACAGATCACCCATTTCCTGTGCAATTTGCGACAAGGTTTTCTGATCCGCATTTTTGACAACAGGCACCACCAGACCATTCGGCGTATCGGCAGCAAAACCAACGTTGTAATACTGTTTCAGGATCAGGTTTTCACCGGTTGCATCGAGCGAAGAATTAAATGCCGGGAATTTTTTCAGCGCAGCCACACTCGCTTTAATCACGAAGGCCAGCATAGTCAGCTTGACGCCGGATTTTGCCATCGCTTCGTTCGACGATTTACGGAAATCTTCGAGGCCGGTGATATCGGCTTCGTCAAATTGCGTGACGTGCGGAATCATGACCCAGTTGCGATGCAGATTCGGGCCGGACAATTTTTTGATGCGTGACAAAGGTGAAATTGTCGTCGCGCCAAATTTGCTGAAATCCAGCGATGGCCACGGCAATACATCAAGGCCGACGCCGCTGCCATTTTTTGCCGGAGCAGAAACCGCAGCAACAGCGGTGCTGCCAGCCATGATGCCTTTGACGAAGTTCTGCACGTCTTCCTGCGTGATGCGGCCTTTCTGGCCAGACCCGGCAACGCGGCTCAGATCAACACCGAGTTCACGCGCAAATTTGCGTATCGATGGTGAGGCATGCGCTTTACCGGCCACCGCAGTTGCCACTGGTGCAGCAGCTGTTACCGCAGGTGCCGCTGCAACCGCCGCCGCGGATGCTGGTGCTGCAGCCACTGGCGCGGCGGGCGTCGCAGGCGCAACAACTGGCTGAGCTGGTGCAGCTGCAGGCGCGACCGCATCGCCACCGGCTTCGACGATCACCAGTAACGAACCTTCGGCGACCTTGTCACCAACTTTAACTTTAATTTCTTTAACCACACCGGCATGGCTGGACGGGATTTCCATGCTGGCCTTGTCTGATTCGACCGTGATCAGAGATTGATCGACTTTGATGGTATCGCCGACTTTGACCATCAGCTCAATGACTTCCACTTCCTTGAAATCACCGATATCCGGTACTTTGACTTCAATTGCGCTCATAAATTAGCTCCGTTTGCGTTTCTTTCGTTGGGTGCGCCTGGCGCACCCTGCCTCATGCTGTTACACAGTCACCGGATTTGGTTTGTCTGCGTTGATGCCGTATTTCGCGATTGCCTGAGCCACCACGGAAGCAGACAAAGCGCCTTCGTCAGCCAGCGATTTGAGTGCAGCGATCACAACGAAGTAACGATTCACCTCGAAGAATTCACGCAGTTTGGCACGTGAATCGGAGCGACCGAAACCATCCGTTCCCAAGACCTTGTAGCTACGGTCTTTAGGGATGAAAGCACGTACCTGTTCAGCAAACGTACGCATATAGTCCGTCGATACCACGATAGGACCTGTCGTGTCTTTCAGACACTGAGTGATGTATGGCAAACGTGCGTCTTCAGTCGGATGCAACATATTCCAGCGTTCAGCATCCTGACCATCGCGCGCCAGCAAAGTGAACGAAGGTGCAGACCAGACATCGGCTGCAATGCCCCAATCAGATTGCAACAATTCAGCAGCGGCAATCACTTCGCGCAGTATCGTGCCGGAACCCAGCAACTGCACGCGATGTTTGGTTGTTTCTGCCGATCTTTGCAACTGGTACAGGCCTTTGATAATGCCCTCTTCCTGACCCGCTTTCAGACCCGGATGGCTGTAGTTCTCGTTCATCAGCGTGATGTAGTAGAACACGTCTTCCTGATTCGTCACCATACGACGCAGGCCGTCATGCATGATGACCGCCACTTCATGCGCAAAGGTCGGATCGTAAGGAACGCAGTTCGGAATCGTCGATGCCAACACATGGCTGTGACCATCTTCATGCTGCAAGCCTTCGCCGTTCAGCGTCGTGCGACCGGCTGTACCGCCAAGCAGGAAGCCGCGTGCACGCATATCGCCCGCAGCCCAGGCCAGATCGCCGATACGCTGCAGACCAAACATCGAGTAATACGTGTAGAACGGAATCATCACGCGGTTATTCGTCGAGTAGGAAGTCGCTGCAGCGATCCATGAACTCATACCACCAGCTTCGTTGATACCCTCTTGCAGAATCTGACCGGCTTTATCTTCGCGGTAGTACATGACCTGATCTTTATCGACAGGCTCATACAACTGACCAACCTGGCTGAAAATACCGATCTGACGGAACAAGCCTTCCATACCGAAAGTACGTGATTCATCCACCATGATAGGCACGACGCGCGGGCCTAAACTCGCATCCCGCAGTAAGGTCGTCAGTACGCGGACATACGCGGCAGTGGTAGAAATTTCACGGCCTTCAGCGGTCGGCTCCAGCATCGCCTGGAATGCCGATAATGCTGGCACGACCAGTGCTTCATCCGCTTTCTGACGGCGTTGCGGCAGATAACCACCCAGCGCTTTACGACGCGCATGCAGGTATTGCATTTCCGGCGTGTCGTCAGCTGGTTTGTAGAAAGGAATAGCTGGCAGATCAGCGTCAGCGATCGGCAACTGGAAGCGGTCGCGCATGGCTTTGATCGCTTCATCATCGAGCTTCTTGGTATTGTGCGCGGTATTACGTGCCTCGCCGGATTTACCGAAACCAAAGCCTTTGATACTTTTCGCCAGAATCACAGTTGGTTTGTCTGTGCTTTCCTGTGCCACTTTATAAGCCGCATAAATTTTGTGCGGATCATGACCACCGCGGGTCAGACGCCAGATATCGTCATCCGACATTTTGCTGACCATTTCCAGCAATTTAGGATGTTTGCCAAAGAAGTGGGCACGGACATAAGCGCCATCTCTGGCTTTGTAGTTCTGATATTCACCATCAACGGTTTCCATCATCACTTTTTGCAGGATGCCTTCTTTGTCTTTCGCCAGCAATTCATCCCAGCCGCTGCCCCAGATCACTTTGACGACATTCCAGCCAGCGCCACGGAAATCGGATTCCAGTTCCTGAATGATTTTGCCATTGCCGCGTACAGGGCCATCCAGACGCTGCAAGTTACAGTTGACCACGATCACCAGATTATTCAATTGTTCGCGGCCTGCCATACCGATCGCGCCCATGGATTCCGGTTCATCCATCTCACCATCGCCACAGAATGCCCAGACTTTCCGTTTCTCTGTATCCGCAATACCACGCGCATGCAGATACTTGAGGAAACGCGCCTGATAAATCGCCATCAATGGCCCCAAGCCCATCGAGACGGTTGGGAACTGCCAGAAATCCGGCATCAGTTTCGGGTGCGGATAAGAAGACAAACCTTTACCGTCAACTTCGCGGCGGAAATGCTGCAACTGTTCTTCGGTCAGGCGACCTTCCAGAAATGCGCGGGCATAAATACCTGGCGCAGAGTGACCTTGGATGTACAACAAGTCACCGCCGTGGTCTTCGGTCGGCGCATGCCAGAAATGGTTGAAACCTATGCCCAGCATATTGGCCAGCGAAGCAAAGCTGGATAAATGGCCGCCCAGATCGCCATCCAGACGATTGGCTTTCACCACCATCGCCATCGCGTTCCAACGCATCATCGAGCGCAGTTTTTCTTCGATTTCCAGATTACCCGGGCAATGTTCGCCCTGATCGGCCGGTATCGTATTGACGTAAGCGGTATTGCTGGAGAACGGGATATGCGCACCGCGGCGGCGCGCCAGATCAACCATGCGCTCCATCAGGTAATGAGCACGCTCAGGGCCTTCATTCTCAATCACGGATTCGAGCGCATCAAGCCACTCATTCGTTTCCATGACATCTGGATCATTGACGGCTTGCGCCAGAACTTGGTCTATCTGGGGTGACATAAGAGGCCTCCTGTTGGTGCGCTTTCGAGGTGAGCGCGCGTTAGCGTATCGACGAATATAAACTGAAATTTTATTTATGCAGGCATTCTAGCAGGGGTTTTTTAATTTTCCAAATAGCGATATTCAATTTTATAATGTGAAATTTTGTTTGCGGCGCAACATATTTTATCGCCTGCTTTTTAACGAAAGTTGCTGCATAGAATAGTCAGCTCCTGCACCGGGAAACCGATCCGGCAAACCTGATTCTCATCCGCCATCTGACCAAGGTAGTGCACAAAAATGGGAAATGAAACTTTTACAGGCATGCATGGCGAAAACAAGCGCAGAAAGACAAGCAGCGCGGCGTTGCTTGTCTATACCTGTTTTTGAATTTATATCAGCGAGAAAGACGGCTGGAGGAAGTCAGCATCTGCGATGTCATAAGCGAACGCGATGACAGAAACACTTGAGCAGAACAGCAGCAAAATAGCTGCACAACCAAAAGCTGCGCAGCATGACGCCCTGTTATTTTTTAAGGCTTTTGGCTTTTTTAGCTTTCAAAAAGACCGGGCCCCATATCGGATGACCAATCTCATTCGGCATCAGATCAAAGTTGGGATCAAGCTTTAAGGCCCGCTCAAATTGCTGACGGCACAGTTGTGTTCTGGATGTTACGCAATAGCTGAACGCCATTGTTTTCAGCGCATCGAGTTGTATCGCCTTGTTATGACCATTCCAGATCTCGGTCGCGCCACTGAGTTTTTTGATCGCGCCGTTGTAATTACCGTCGTTATATAAGGCGCTTCCCTCGTTGTAAGCCTGCACATCAGGGCTGATCACCGGTGCTGGTGCTGCGGCTTCAGGTGCTGGATTAGCCGCTGCTGCAGGTTTTGCCTCTTTCGATTTGACTGCCGCTTTTGATGCCGGAACATTCTTTGGAGCTGTTTCGCATCCCGGCAAAAAGGTGCATACAAGAAGCAGGCTGCAGACAGGAAAAAGGCGGAATCTATTCTTCATTTTACTCAAACTTATTTAGCAACGAACTCATGCTCGATGACGCTGGCATTATTTTTACCAGCGTCAACCTCGATCAGATAGTCGGGGAAACCTGGATTGGTAATCCTGATTTTATGCTTACCCTTGGTCAGACTTAAATTCTTCAGCGGTGGGCTGGCACCACTTTGCACACCATCGACAAACACTGTGCCCCACGGCTTGACGGCAAGTTTAACATTGACTTTACTGATCACAGGTTCAGCCGGAGCACTCTGCGCCTTGGCCTGTTCTGCCGCCTGCGTTAATTCATTCAAACGTGCTTGCGCCGCCGCGGCATGTTTCCCATTCGGATACTGCTGCAAAAATGCGCTGATCGCTTGCGGCTCTGAATGATCGCTGCTACTCAGTTTTTCCCATGCCTGCGCTTCCGGATCCGGGCTACTGGTCATATCTGATGCAAGCGGAATGGATGCCGTGACCGCGACCGATGACGCAACGGTCTGCTGCTGTGCAACCGGCACGGTTGACAACACTGGTTGCACGCTCTCATGGCGACTGGCGAAATAAACACCGGCTGCCAGCAAAATCAGAATACCGCCGATAACAGCCTGTCCTGCGCGGGTGGTGGAACTCTGGCGTAGCGCTTGCAGTTTTTCACGCAACATTCCGGGAATCATCCCGGCGGCAACCGGCTTACCAAGACGCGTGGTCGTGGTAAGTTTTTGCGATGACGGATTGCTGGCATCCGTGCGCCCGCTTTCACTCGCCTTGCGCTGGGACGAGGATTTGCGCGATTTACGGGATGAGGCAAGCGCGCTGATACCAAGCAAGCGCCTGAATTCATCCATCGTTTGTGGTCTGTCCTGCGGCTGTATCGCCAGACCCTGATCAACTGCACTCAGAAATTTTGTACTGAACCCTGGGTGAGGATCTTGCTGCAAAGGCACCAGCGTATCCTTTACCACACGTGCCACGGACATCACAGGCGGGGATTTGATAATCATGTAATACATGACAGCGGCCAACGCATAAATATCGGTCCACGGCCCCTGACGCAGATCATCGTCATCCGCATACTGCTCGACCGGCGCATAGCCGGGTTTCAGAATAACGGTTAATCCTTGCGTCATGTCACCGATAATCTGACGTGCTGAGCCAAAGTCCAGCAACACCGCGTCACCGTTTTTTTGCACAATAATGTTATCGGGTGACACATCTCTGTGCAGTATTCTGGCATGGTATAAAGTATCCAGCGCATCCAGAATTTGCCGGAAAATAAATTTGAGCCACGCTTCCGTCACGAGTTCGGGACGCGTGGCAGCAATATCCTTGAGCGTCACGCCATCGTAGTGACGCATCACCATGTAAGCCGTCTTATTTTCTTCCCAGAAGCGATAAACTTTTACCAGCGACGGATGATCGAACTGCGCCAGCAAACGTGCTTCATTGATAAAGCTCTTGAGACCGGCATCAAACGTCGGTTTGTACCGGCCAGTGTGAACGACGACGCTGCCATCCTCTGCCCTGCCGGCAAGTGCGCCCGGCATATATTCCTTGATCGCTACGGTTCGCTGCAAGGAATGATCGAAGGCCAGATACACGATGCCAAACCCACCCTGACCGAGTACACCGGTAATTTCAAAATCATTCAGGCGAGTCCCTGTCGCGAGGCAATTTCCGGTTCCTGCCGGGTGCTCGTCTGCGACATCGTTATCGAGTAATTTAGTTGTATTCAAGGCTTACTCAGAGGCTAAAAATTAGAAGCTAAAATCAAAGGGTAAAAATGCCAGATCATGTCTTATCACAAAGCGCTGGCATCACGGACGCAAATGGCAAATGCTGAAAAATTATCCCGACTGACATCGGTATTGGCGATATTTTTTTCGGCCATCGCATTCATCTGCTTCAACCACGCTTCGCTGCTCCGGCTTGCCAGCCAGCTCTGTTCCATCTGGTCTTCATGCACCCATTCCCAGAAGCCATCCGTACAGATGAGGAAGGCATCGCCTTCTTGCAAAGCCACGGCATCCAGTGTTACTTCCGGAACAATATCACCCTCGGCACCAACCGCGGCAAATAATATGTTGCGATGAGGATGTTGCCGTAGCGCTGCATAATCAGCATAACCTGCGTCGACCATTCTTTGCGCCAGACTGTGATCTTTCGAGACCGACAGTATTTTTCCCTGACGCAGCAGATAAATCCGCGTATCCCCCAGATGCGCCCACAAGGCGCAGCGATTCGCGATATCAATCAGCAGCGTTGCCATGGTCGAACTCATATTTTCCTGCCGGACGCTGGACGCTTTCTCTTGCCCAACCTGCTGTATCGCCGACTCTATATAAGAGCGCAAGGCATGGGCGCTGAACGACGCATCTTTCCGGAACTTGGCTATGATACTCGCAGTAACCAGATTGGCGGCGGTTTCGCCGCCCAGATGCCCGCCGGTTCCATCGGCCAGTACGAAACAGGCGAGGCCATCCTCAAACGCGCTGTCAAGTACATCCTGATTCGATTGCCGGTCACCGATCGCGTTAATGTATGCAGTATCCAGATGCATGGGCATCATCACGCAATCATTCAGAGCGCAGGGGATTCGTGTCTGGCACGTTCCACTTCGCGTTCGTAAGCAGCTAAAAATTCTTTGCCGAACAAGGTCTGAAATTCGTCTTTCGATTCCAGCGAAAGATCTTCAAACATTTCCACAAAATGATCCCACATGTCCGCTTTACGGCGTGCCGGATTCATCTTATCCATCAACGTCGGCACCGGCAACAAGCGCGCAAATCCAGCCGGTTCAAATTTTTTTTGCAGCGCATCCATCGCGGCCTTCATCCCGGCGACAACGCCCAACTGATGCGCGCGCAAATCCTGAAATGCATCTTCCATCGCTTCTGCCGGCGTCATAAAGCCGGGCATTTTTTTGCGCAGCATCTGCGTCAGTACCGTCTGACTATCCGGGAAAAATTTTAAGGGATTGTTTTTTCGTAACACCACCATGGTGACATCCGCATTCACTTCGCGTTTCACCAATGCCCGTTGCGAAATCAAACCCATCGTCCCTTCCACCGACGTCGCCACTAATTTGCCTAATGTTTCCATCAGTTCCGTTGTCAGCCCGGAGGAAATGTGCAGAGAAGTCAGACCCGCGCCCTGCAAAAAGGCATTTAATAAGTCATTGGAATCCGCGACAGCCTTCGCTGATTCGGCCAGTTTTGCGACATCTGCTACCTCGACCGCCTCAGCTACCACACCGTCCGATGCTGGCTGCATCGTGGTAGCCGGTGGCAGACTATGCACCTCGTCCTGATGCAAGTTTTCAGCAACAGCATCGGTGTCCGCACGCATTAAAAATCGCGGAGGTTGCGGCGTCTCTTTCCGGTCGCCTTGCAATGCCGCTGTTTTTACGAACGATACACTCTCGGTCGGAGCCGGTGCGCCAATGACATCTGTTCCGCCGACTGCAGATAATGTGGTGTCGCTTTGCGCCTCACTGGCAAGAACTTCGAGCACATATAAGCCAATCTGAATCTGGTCGCCGATATGAATGGCATAGTCATGCTCAGGATCAATTTCTTTACCGTTAACACTGACCGGATTCGCCAGACTGACATTCATCAGATAATGGTGTGTTCCATCGCTCCAGACTTTCGCCTGAGTGCGGGAAACGAAATGTTTGGGGTCTGGTAAGACCAGAAAATTGTCGTCGCTGCGTCCTATCGTCTGCGGTGTTTCACTAAAACTGGCCGCAACGGGGGAGATAGGAGTTTCATTGTTATATGAAACAACGGCAATTTTTATCATTTGTCATACTCCGGAATCAAAGCGGATAGGCCCACGGGAAAAGGAAAGCACCGGACGAGAGTCTGGCTGGTTTTAAACCAACCCGAGATTATCGCGCATTTATGGCGCATTATTTGCATCAGGCTTAGACAACGGCGTTAAATTTTTACCACGGCGGAGCCACAACAATCAGCCAACTGGTAAAAATGATGATGATCAAAAGTACCATGCAGGTGACAAACCGGGCTTGCATAAGAGATCAAGATCACGTCAACTCACCGACGTAAACCACGCATAAGCACATCTTTCGATGTAGCAAAAAAAGCAATATCTGAGTCTAAATGACATGAAGTAACGGCTTTACAACGATAAAGTAAGCAACACTATAAAAATTACACACAGTTACAAAAAAGCAATATGATCAGTGCTATAGTTATTCGCCGTTTTTGCGCAAAATATCGTTTTTTTAAAGCGAGGGTTCTATGAGTGATGCCGGGTCGGGTCAGCCGTTATTATCAGAAGTGACGGGATCTTTTCATTATCAGGAACTGATTGAGTCCAGGCTTGGGCAACCCATTGCGACTGATGTATTTAACGCTGATGCTGAACGCCTATCCTCTTCGCCGGGCGCCAGGCTGGCCGCAGCCCGCAATGCGTCTGGCTGGACTGTTGATCAGGTGGCGACGCAACTGAAAATAACACGTCACCAGATACTGGCAATTGAAGCGGACGATTATGACGTCCTGCCGGCACCGGCAATCGTCCGCGGTTTTGTCCGCGCATACGCCAAGCTGCTTAAGCTGGACTCTGCGCCACTGCTCGAGCTGATGCCGGATGTGCATGGTAAGAAAAAGATGCCGTCTGCAAAAGGCAGCAAAGCGCGCGCTTCCGCCGATAGCGGTAAGCGTTCCGCGACAAATGCAGGGATAGCCCCACCCACAACCGCACTCTTTATCTATGCTTTGTGCGTATTAGGGCTGGTGCTGGCCGTCGTCATGTATAAATAGCCTTGTTGACACTCGCTGCGGGCATCATCGCTTTGTCCGCTACTGTCGATATTGCAGATACTCCCCCTTAAATTATCAAAATCCCCCCTAATGTCTTTGAAATCATTGGGGCTGTAAATATACTCCCCCGGAGTATATTTACAGTTAAAAACAACTCGATCTGGTTCTCTGCTCTGAATATCGTCGAAACTCCAGTTCACCGCACACGTCTGAGCGCAGCCTCAACGTGATATACGTGATATTTCAGCTATCCGGCACGCAGACTTCTCACGCAGGCATACGTTTGCATTCTGCCTCACTCTGCATAGTTATCCGGTGAGCCACCGCATAATTTATAATCGCGGCTTGATCTTCTTTTGCAAAGCCCATCATGACTGCCCAAATTATCAGCGGAACCGAACTCTCCCAACAAATCCGTGCCGATGTCACGCACCGTGCTGCTGCCCTGACAGCGCAAGGAAAACAGCCGGGTCTGGCAGTCATCCTGGTCGGTGAAAACCCGGCCTCGCAGGTGTATGTCCGCAACAAGGTGAAAGCATGTGAAGACTGCGGTTTTTATTCGGTGCTGGAAAAATATGCCGCCGATCTCAGCGAAGCCGATTTGCTCGCCCACATCGAAAGACTGAATCAGGATCCGAAAATTAACGGCATTCTGGTGCAACTGCCTTTGCCTGCGCACATCAACGCGAATAAAGTCATCGAGGCGATCGCCGCAGAAAAAGACGTCGACGGCTTCCATATCAGCAACGCCGGTTTGCTGATGACAGGCCAGCCGCTGTTCCGTCCATGTACACCATACGGCGTCATGAAAATGTTGGAATCGATTGATTACCCGGTGCGCGGTGCGAATGCGGTCGTGGTCGGTGCGTCGAATATCGTCGGCAAGCCACAGGCGATGTTGCTCTTGCAAGCCGGTGCCACCGTCACCATCTGCAATTCCAAGACCCGCGATCTGGCTGCGCATACGCGCAACGCCGACATTCTTGTTGTCGCCACTGGCAAACGCAATATCGTCACCGCAGACATGGTCAAACCAGGTGCCGTTGTGATTGACGTTGGTATGAATCGTGACGATGAAGGCAAACTCTGTGGCGACGTTGACTATGCGCCAACCAAAGAAGTCGCGGGTTATATCACACCGGTTCCGGGTGGCGTAGGTCCTATGACCATCACCATGTTACTGGTCAACACGATTGAAGCTGCCGAAAGAAATTAAGATGACAACCAGTTCTCCATTACTCGACTTTACCGACCTGCCACGTTTTGCCGATATCCGCGCCGAACACATCACGCCCGCCATCACCAGCCTGCTGGCGGAAAACCGTGCCGTGGTCGAACAACTGTCCGCCAGTCAGGACGAAGTGACGTGGGAAAATTTTGTTGAGCCACTGGAGAACGCCACCGAAAAACTGGGCCGTGCCTGGGGCATCGTCAGCCATCTGAATGGCGTAGCCGATACGCCGGAATTGCGGGCGGCCTACAATGAAAATCAACCGGCGATCACAGAGTTCTGGACCGAGCTGGGACAAAATCTGGCGTTGTTCGGCAAATACAAAGCCTTGCGCGCACAAGCCGGGTTTGATGCCTTGCCTGTGGCACGCAAAACTATCATACAAAACGCGATCCGTGATTTCCGTCTGGGGGGCGCTGAATTGCCGGACGAACTGAAACAACGCTATGCAGAAATTCAGGAAAAACACGCGATGCTGACCACGCGTTTTTCCGAAAATGTGCTCGATGCCACCAACGATTATGCGTTACTGATCAGCGACATCAACGAACTCAAAGGCGTGCCGGAAGATGTGATTCAGGCAGCCAAAGCAACGGCTGAAAAAAACGGTAAAGCCGGTTATCAGTTCACCCTGCATTTCCCATCCTATTTCCCGTTATTGCAATACGCCGACAATCGCCAGATTCGTGAAACGATTTATCGCGCGAATGCCACCAAGGCATCCGAATTAGGTGCGAAGCCAGAATGGGATAACACCGCAATCATCTCGGAACTGCTGCAGTTACGCAAAGAAGAAGCAGAATTACTCGGCTACCGGAATTTTGCCGAAGTTTCTCTGGTCAGCAAGATGGCAGAATCACCGGCGCTGGTCAGCAGCTTTCTTGAAGACCTCGCCCAGCGTGCCCGCCCTTATGCCGAAAAAGACTTGCAGGAATTACGCAGTTTCGCCGCAGAACAATTAGGCATCAGCACACTAGAAGCCTGGGATGTCACCTATGCCTCCGAAAAACTGCGCGAACAGCGCTATGCGTTTTCTGAGCAGGAAGTGAAATTGTATTTTCCGGAGCCACAAGTCATCAGCGGCTTATTCCGCGTGATTCAGACCTTGTTTGGCGTCACCATCGGTATCGATAAAGCGGATACCTGGCACCCTGATGTGCAGTTTTATCGCATAGAAAAAGACGGCCAACTGATCGGTCAGTTCTATCTTGACCTGTATGCACGTCAGGGCAAACGCGGCGGCGCCTGGATGGACGATGCCCGTGGTCGCCGCAAAAACGCCGATGGCATACAAACACCGGTTGCCTATCTGGTGTGCAATTTCACCGAGCCTGCGACGGTGGATGGCGTGCGCAAACCAGCTTACTTTACCCACGATGAAGTGATCACCCTGTTCCATGAATTCGGTCATGGCCTGCATCATCTGCTGACACAAGTTGATGATTTATCGGTATCCGGCATTTCCGGCGTGGAATGGGATGCCGTCGAATTACCATCACAGTTTATGGAGAATTTTTGCTGGGAGTGGGATGTGCTGCAACACATGACCGCCCATGCCGACACCGACGAATCCCTGCCGCGCGGCCTGTACGACAAGATGATTGCGGCGAAAAATTTTCAGTCTGGCTTGCAAACCCTGCGTCAGGTCGAATTTGCGCTGTTCGATATGCGTCTGCACGATCAGTTTGATCCGCACGGAACGCAGTCGGTGCAGGATATTCTGAATCAGGTCAGAGAACAGATTTCTGTGTTTACCGCGCCGGAATTCAACCGCTTCCAGCATGCATTCAGCCATATCTTTGCCGGTGGTTATGCCGCTGGTTACTACAGTTATAAATGGGCCGAGGTATTATCTGCCGATGCCTATGCTGCGTTTGAAGAACACGGTAAAACCGAGGGCAGCAATCTGTCACGCACAGCGGGACAAAAGTTTCAGAAAGAAGTACTGGAAGTTGGTGGCTCACGCCCGGCGCTTGATTCATTCAAAGCCTTCCGTGGCAGAGAGCCCGCCATCGATGCTTTATTACGCCATAGCGGCATGTCAGCCTGAAGGAGCACACCTTGAAACGAACAACCTCAGCAAAGCATTTCTTGCTTCTGCCCTTGATGTTACTGGCAGTGCAAGCGCAGGCACAGCTGTATAAATCTGTTGGACCGGATGGAAAAATCACGTATTCCGACACACCGCCACAGGCGAATCAGAAATTGCTGGAAAAAAAAGAATTGTCCGGCTCGGTCAGCACAGCGAATTTTCCTTATGAACTCGGGCAGGCTGTCTCAAAAAATCCGGTGACCATTTACACAGCGGCCAATTGCGCGCCCTGTAATGATGGAAAAAATCTGTTGAAATCCGCCGGTGTTCCTTTTTCAGAAAAAACTATCAAAACATCCGAAGACATAGAAAAGCTGAAGCAAATCAGTGGCGACACCCAGCTTCCTGTGATGCAAATCGGCAGCAAGAAATTACGTGGTTACAATGCTGACGACTGGAAAGCTGCGGTAACGTCCGCCGCTTATCCTGCCAGCAACATGCTGCCGCCAGATTATCGTTATCCGGCAGCAGAAAGCGCAGCACCCGCTGCACCGGCAACGACAGCCGGTGAAAAGCCCGCACAGCAGAAAAAGCCTGCCAACGTTCCGGCCAAAAAGCCTGCGTCAGAGAATGACTTCCGCTTCTGACATGACGCGCATCGATTTCCACAGTAATGTCGCTGACAAGCTTCATTACGCCTGCCGACTGATACGCAAGGCGCGCGCAGCAAACAGTAAAGTCGTGGTCTATCATCATGATCTGACTGTTCTGCGCCACCTGGATGAGGCACTGTGGACCATCAGCGAAGCCGATTTTTTACCGCATGTCATGGCCGATGACGCACTGGCATCAATGACGCCGATTGTCCTCAGCAATACGCGTCTGGATCAAAGCCCGCATTTTGAATTGCTGGTCAATCTGAGTGCCGCTGTGCCGGAACATTTCCCTCTGTTTGGCCGCATGATAGAAATCGTCTCAGGCGACCAGCAAGACACGCTGGCAGCGCGCGAACGCTATCGCTACTATCAACAACAAGGCCACACTCTCAGCCATAACGTCGCTAAATAATATGAATACCTCGATTGATGCCAGCATCCCCGTTCTCACCGAAATTATCCTCCCGGTTACTGAAACTGTGGATCAGGTTCTTGCTGAGGCTGGAACGGTAACAACTGCAACAACATCCTCATCTCCATTACCAAGCCCACCGTCCGCCACCGTTGTACAAGCGGATGCCGAGGCAACAAATGTCAACGTTCCGGAAGAACACTGGCAAACACTGGAACAAAGTTTAAAAGAAGACGTACTGAAGCACGTTCTGGCGCGCGTCGATTTTGTTCTCGAACATAGAGTCAGGGACAATCTTGCCGATGTATTGCAGACAGCGGTTGAGGGCTTGGCGAAAGAGATTCGCGCCGGTCTGAAAAACTCACTGGAAGAACTGGTCACCAGAGCTGTCACCCAGGAAATCAACAAGGTGAAGAATTCAAAATAGTTTTTTATCTCAATGTTGCAACACCTCGTTCCATTCTTTCAGGCGAGTTTTCTGCGGTCAGACGACTGCATTCGGCGCGTCGTCTGACCTATCCTGCCAGCAACATATCCAATGCACGCACTTTCGGATGAAGCGCAAAGTCGATCACAATAACGTGGTGCGCCGCACAAAATCAGCCTCTTACTGATGTAAAAAACCACCAGAATTAAAAAAATATTGTCGCTATTAAATAAAATTTCAAAGCATTTTTCACTCGCATTTTCATGAGGTCGCACCAACTTTGTGCGCCTCGCCCTAAGTTATCTCTGCCAGCGCCTTACCGCCCCGGCATTTGTCCTCATTCAGAAAACCTTCCCACTCTGACATCGGCACTATCGTGGCAAACCTTGTGAACATGGGAAGGCTGCGACATAACATTTTGATGCACTGCAAAGAAGTGTTCGCGAGATGGACAGCGGTTGCTTATCAAGGCTTCAACATTAATAATCGGTACTGACTTTCTATGAGTTAAAAGCTGGCAATCCCGGTTAAAAAAATGCCCGATTTTGGCGCATGGAAAAATCATTCGGATAAAAAAAAATCATGCTAAAGAGCTTTCCGAAATTTTTTTTCTGTTGTACCTTTTGTATATTCAGTTTCCTGAATAGGTTGGCATTACAGTTTTGTAGCCCTACTTTTTAATCCTCAAGGGAGTATGTTCATGTCGTTAAAAACTAAAATGATTCCACTGGCTGGCGCGATCGCTTTCGCATTTGCCGGTTCTGCGGCAGCTCAGGAAGTCGTTATTAAAATTGGTCACGTCGGCCCAGTTTCCGGCGCTATTGCCCACTTAGGTAAAGACAATGAAAACGGCGCCAAAATGGCGATCGAAGAGTTGAATGCAAAAGGCGTGATGATAGGCGGCAAAAAAGCAAAATTCGAATTGCTGGCTGAAGACGACGGCGGCGATCCTAAACAAGGCACGACTGTTGCGCAAAAACTGGTTGATGCCAAAGTCAACGGCGTGATCGGCCATCTGAATTCAGGAACAACAATCCCAGCATCCAAAATCTACAACGATGCAGGTATTCCACAAATTTCCCCATCTGCAACAGCAGTTCCATACACCAACCAAGGCTTCAAAGGCGCATTCCGCGTTGTGGCTAACGACGGCCAGTTAGGCGGCACGTTGGGTCGTTATGCTGTACAGATCAGCAAAGCGAAAAAAATTGCAGTGATTGACGATAAAACAGCCTACGGCGAAGGCGTGGCGAAAGAATTCGTCAAAGGCGCTAAAGGTAAAGGCGCAGAAATCCTCGTTCAGGAACATACAACGGATAAATCGAATGATTTCGCCGCAATTCTGACCACAATCAAAGCGAAAAAACCTGATCTGATTTTCTTCGGTGGTATGGATGCGGTTGCCGGTCCTATGCTGCGTCAGATGAAAGCATTGGGCGTGAATGCGAAATTCATGGGCGGCGACGGTATCTGTACCGCCGATCTGGTTAAACTCGCTGGTGATGCTATCGGCGAAGGCCAGGTAGTTTGTGCTGAGGCTGGTGGTGTTCTCGACGCGCAAAAAATAGCGAACGACAACTGGAAAGCAGCTTACAAGAAAAAATTCGGCGTCGATGTTCAGATCTATGCACCGTATGTTTACGATGCTGTGATGACGATGGTCGAAGCAATGAAACAAGCTAATTCTGCAGAACCGGCAAAATATTTGCCAGTTCTGAAGAAAATCAAATACAAAGGCGTCACTGGCGATATCGCATTTGATGACAAAGGCGATATCAAAGACGGTACACTGACTTTGTACACATACAAAGGCGGCAAACGTGATCTGTTGGCTGTGACGAAATAATCAGCGTCAAGATCAGCTTCAAGTTCAGACAAAAAAAGCCCGGTTCATTTGAACCGGGCTTTTTTATTAATGATGATCTGCATTTTTCAGCAGTCTGTTTTGCTTATTTCAATGCCAGAATCCACTTAACCAAAGTTTTAGCTTCTGCTTCTGTGACTTGCGGATTCGCTGGCATAGGGATCGCGCCCCAGGTACCGCTACCACCTTTGATAACTTTTTGTATCAGTTTCGCTTCTGCAGTTTTATCGCCCGCATATTTTTTTGCTACTTCTTTGTAGCCAGGACCGACGACTTTATTATCAACCGCATGACATGCCAGACAATTTTTCGCTTTTGCCAGATCGGCATTTGCCAGCGCCGAGCCAGATGCCAATACTGCCAGAGCAGCACCTACGATTAAGGAATATTTCATTGTTCTCTCCAGGTTAAAAATGCCGTTTCATTTTAACGCTTTTCAGAGATTTGAACACGACTGAAAACATGCTGGTTGACCTGCCACGCAATACGTTTTAATCTGCTGACAAAAGGAAACTAATTATGCTACTGATCATCCCGCTGTTCTTATTGCTGGTCTTAAAACTTGCCGAAGTGTCGGTGTTCGCCACGATGTCCTGGTGGTGGATTATTGGCGGCGCAATATTTGCCTTTTTGTGGTTTGAATTTTTCGAACGCATGCTGGGTCTGGATAAACGCAAAGATGATGCGCACTTCGAAAAAATGAAGGCAGAACGCCTGAAACGGACGTTTGATAAAAAAGTCGGTCGTCGTTGATGACACTCAGTTTTAAGAAAACACAAAGCCGACATTGGGTCGGCTTTTTTTACGGACAAGAAAACCGGTAATCTTCACGCATGAGCAATTCTGATCTGCGCCATCTGGAATTACGCCAGCTTCGCTATTTCATCGCGGTTGCGGAAGAAATGCATTTTGGTAAAGCCGCACTACGCCTGAATATGACCCAACCGCCGCTATCGCAAGCGATTCAGTCGCTCGAAACCTTGCTCGGTACCGCACTGTTTATCCGTACCACCCGCCATACCGCGCTGACGCCCGCCGGAATTGCTTTGCTGCCGGAAGCCAGACGGCTGCTGGAACAGGCGAATAGTCTGCGTCAGTTGGCACAAAGAGCCGCCGCTGGTGCACAAGGGCATTTGTCTCTCGCCTTCGTCTCCGTCGCCGATTACAGCATACTGCCGCCGACGTTGAGAGCGTTTCGCCAAAGTCATCCCGACGTCAGCATAGAGTTGCGTGAAGCGACGACCGATGTCCAACTCGATGCACTGGAAAAAAGTGAAATTGACGCCGGCTTCATGATCCCGCCTTTACCCGAAAAACTGCAACAGCTTTTGTGCTATCAGAAAATTCTGACCGAACCGCTGATGCTGGCGGCACCTGAGCACTTACTACCGCGTCACAGTTCACTCAAAATGGAAAACTGTCCGGATCTGCCATTAATCTTATTCCCCCGCAAAATCGCGCCGTCATTGCACGATGCCATACTCGGCCATTTCCACGCGGTGGGGAAAACGCCGGTCATCGGCCAGGAGGCAATACAGATGCAAACCATCGTCGGTCTGGTCTCGGCTGGCATGGGTATCGCACTTGTGCCACAATCCGTCTCGAACTTGCAGCGCCCCGGCGTGGTCTATCATCCGATTGAACATGCCGCACCTGCAGTAGAGATCGGCATCGTCTGGCGCAAAGATAATCCGTCAGCGGTACTCGCCTCCTTTTTACAGCTTTTACATACAACCACATGCTGATTCATCCTAATCCTGATCCCGTCGCTTTTGCCATTGGCCCCCTTTCCGTGCATTGGTATGGCCTGATGTATATGGTCGCCTTTGCCCAGTTTATTGTTCTGGGCCGTTATCGCCTCAGATTGCCGCATGTCGCCGCCAAAGGCTGGACCCGCGAACATATCGACGACATGCTTTTTTATGGCGTGCTTGGCGTGATCCTCGGCGGTCGTCTTGGCGAAGTGCTTTTTTACGGGCTGCCCTACTACCTCGACAATCCGCTGGAAATTTTAAAAGTCTGGAAAGGCGGCATGTCATTTCATGGCGGTTTTCTCGGTGTGCTGATTGCGATGTCCTTGTGGGCGCGTAAAGCAAAAATGCATCTGGCGGATGTGTACGATTTCATCGCGCCGCTCGTGCCGCTTGGTTATGCGGCTGGCCGCATCGGCAACTTCATCAATCACGAATTGCCGGGGCGCGTTGCCTCCGCCGATTTACCGTGGGCGATGATCTGGCCCGGCGTCGATCATCCTGTACATCCATCGCCGCTGTATCAGGCACTGGTCGATGGTGTTTTACTGTTCATTATTTTGTGGATCTTCGCCAGCAAAGCACGGCCTCGGCTGGCAGTTGGTTCGCTGTTTGTGATCCTGTATGGCTGTGCCCGCTTCTGCACAGAATACTTCCGCACGCCGGATTACGAAGTCAGTTTCGCCGGACTCACGATCTCTGCCGGACAGATGCTTTCTCTGCCGATGATAGTGGTCGGCGCGCTGCTGCTGTTCTGGTCTTACCGTCAGAAAAAATCCTCGTAATTGCTGTAATTTTGGGGAGTATATGTAAAAAACACCTTAATCTCCTCGTAAACAAAGGAGGTTTAAATATACTCCCCCCAGTATATTTCATGCTTTTATCGCCTTAAATAGCCTCCTGAAGATCGCCTCAACAATGCGTATTCAGACTAAAACCGGCGTCACCGACCGCATTATCCGGATAAAAAAGCGGCTGATTATTTCGCATTCTGACGAACTAATCAGTCGCTTTTTTGTCTCATAAAACTGGACCGCATTCTTCCCCTTGCATTACTTTTGATGCAGGCGATTGAATGACATTTCATGAACTCTATTTCAACCGATTTTAAAAAATTAAAGGGACTCTCACATGCAACGCACCCTGCTCTCGCTTGCCGTCCTGGCAGCTATCTCTGCCGGCAGCACCAGCGCCGCTTTTGCCCAAACCACGACCGCAGCCATAACGACTACCGCAGCCGCCCGCAGTTCAGGCATAGACCTGCAATGGATAGATACCAGCGTTCGGCCACAGGATGATTTCTTCAAATTCATGTCCGGTAAATGGCTGGCGAATGCAGAGATTCCGGCAGACCGCGCCCGCTTTGGTTCTTTCGATCAGTTGCGCGACTTATCCGAACAACGTTCGTATGACATCATCAAAGCATTAGCCGCAGACAGCAAATTGAAAGCGGGCAGCAACGAGAAAAAAATCGCCGATCTTTACAATAGTTTCATGGATGAAGCACAGGCTGAGAAACTTGATATTGCGCCGCTCAAAGCGACATTCAACCGCATTGACCGTTTCACCAAAAAAGAAGATTTGCCAGCACTGATTTCTAATCTGTCCAAACTCGGCGTTTCGCTGCCGGTGCAATCCGGCATCGGCCAGGATGCACGTGATTCCAGCAAATACGCAGTGTATGTCAGTCAGGGTGGACTTGGTTTGCCAGACCGTGATTACTACCTGAAAGACGACGATGCCAAGCTCAAAGGCTTCCGCGATGCTTACGTTAAACACATAGAAAAAATGCTGGAAATGAGCGGTCAGAAAGACGCTGAAAAAGCGGCCGCCAGCATCCTTGCATTGGAAACAGAAATCGCGAAAATCCAATGGACCAAAGTCGAAAACCGGAACCCGGTCAAAACCTACAACAAAATTGAAAAAGCAAAATTAGCAGAACTGCTGCCCGGCTTCGACTGGACCGCCTATTTCGCTGGCACTGGCGTCGGCAACCGCGTGGATTACGTCATCGTTCGTCAACCAGGTTTCCTCAGTGGCATGGCAAAAATCATCCAGGACACACCTGTTTCCGTATGGCAGTCCTATTACAAATGGAAAGTGCTGAGTGCGTATGCCAGCCTGTTATCGAAGCGCTTTGTTGATGAAGATTTCAACTTCTCCAGCGTGACATTACGCGGCATTCCAGCCAACCAGCCGCGCTGGAAACGTGGTGTGGCACGCGTGGAAGAAAGCATGTCGGAAGCACTGGGCAAACTGTATGTCGCCAAATACTTCCCGCCTGAGAATAAAGCACGCATGGAAGAACTGGTGAAAAATCTGACGCTCGCGTACAAACAAAGCATAGAAACGCTGGACTGGATGAGCCCTGAAACCAAAAAAGAAGCGCTCACCAAACTCGCTAAATTCACACCAAAAATCGGCTACCCGGATGTGTGGCGCGATTACAGCAAACTGGTCATCAAAAAAGACGATCTGGTCGGCAACGTGATGCGTGGCCGTGAACATGAATACTTACGCCAATTGTCCAAATTAGGTCAGCCAGTCAGCCGCAAAGAATGGGGCATGAGCCCACAAACCGTGAATGCGTATTACAACTCACGTCAGAATGAAATCGTATTCCCGGCGGCGATTCTGCAACCGCCATTCTTCAATCCGGCAGCAGATGATGCGGTGAATTACGGCGGCATCGGTGCCGTGATCGGGCATGAAATCAGCCATGGCTTTGATGATTCCGGCAGTCAGTCTGATGGCGACGGCAATCTGCGTGACTGGTGGACGAAAGAAGACAAAGCGAATTTCGGCAAACTGACCGCAGCGATGATCGCACAATACAACGCGTATAGCCCGCTGCCAGGTTATAACGTCAACGGCGCGCTGACACTCGGTGAAAACATCGCCGATAACTCCGGTTTATCAATCGCCTATAAAGCGTATCAGATCTCACTCGGCGGCAAAGCGGCACCGGTGATTGACGGTTACACTGGCGACCAGCGTTTGTTCATGGGCTGGGCACAAGTCTGGCGTGGTAAGGCGCGTGATGCTGAAGCGATTCGTCTGATCAACACCGACCCACACTCACCAGCGGCGGTACGTGGTAATGCGCCACTGACCAACCTGCCAGCTTTTTACTCTGCGTTTGGTGTCAAAGAAGGCGACAAAATGTACACCGCGCCAGAGAAACGCATCACGATCTGGTAATAACATCAGCGATGTGAATCTGTATTCACATCACACCAGAAGCTGATTTCAACAATCAGTCCAAGCTCTCTTTCTCTAAAAGGAAAGGGAGCTTTTTTTAAATTCAGCCTTGACATCGATCTGCGTAAGGCTTTACATTAAACCCATGCGTACATCCACTCATATCACTGCTGCGAAAACAACTACCGGACACAGACCCGCTCTGCTGCTCGCGTTTTCGGGCTGGATGCTACTGACTCTGCTATCACTGGCATCTCTGCTACTACCTAAATAAGCAAAGCAATTCTGCTAAAAAAGTAGTCTCAATCAGGTTTTACTCCCGTTTTTATTTTCAGTTTTTCCGACTTCACCGAAGTCCTCCTTCAGGAATCCGCATGTACATCAGCGCCAGATTAATCAGCCGTTTTCAGCGTCGTAGCGACGCCGGGCTGATGCTGTCCGTCGCTGTGCAAGCACTGCTATCCGTACTACGACTACCGATCGGTTAACTGGCCTCGCGTACTGTTTGCTGGCCGTCAGTTAACCTCTGAGCGCCAGCTTCATTCCGTTCAACAGTCCAGACCACTATCGCTTGAAAGCGAGGCGGACTGCCGCCAAAACCTAGCCGAGAGATACAGATGCTTGCTCAACCATCGAACAAATACCGCCCGTTTCCTCCAATCGATTTGCCCGCACGTCAGTGGCCAGAACGCGTCATCAGTGCAGCACCCATCTGGATGAGCACCGATTTACGCGATGGGAATCAGGCACTGACAGAACCCATGAACAGCGCCACCAAATTGCGCTTTTTTGAAATGCTGACACGCATCGGTCTGAAAGAAATTGAAGTGGCGTTCCCGGCGGCATCGGACACCGACTTCGATTTCGTCCGTCAGTTAATAACGGAACAGCGGATTCCTGATGACGTGACGATAGAGGTATTGACTCAGGCTCGCCCCGAACTGATACACAGAACCATCGCGTCGCTGAAAGGTGCACGACGTGCGATCGTGCATTTGTATAACCCGATTGCACCCGCATTTCGCCGTATCGTCTTTGCAAAAAGCCGCGAAGAAATAAAGCAAATTGCCATCGCCGGAACGCAACTGATCAAAACGCTGACCGACGCACAACCGGAAACCGAGTGGATTTTTGAATATTCACCGGAAACCTTCAGCATGGCTGAGCTCGATTTTTCGAAAGAAATATGCGACGCCGTCAGCGAAATATGGCAAGCGACACCTGAGCGGAAAATCATCATCAACTTGCCGGGCACCGTTGAATCAAGTACGCCGAATATTTATGCAGATCAGATTGAATGGATGCACAGGCATCTCACTTACCGCTCTGCGACCGTGCTCAGCATTCATCCGCATAATGACCGTGGTACCGCCGTTGCGGCAGCCGAACTGGCCATCATGGCCGGCGCCGATCGTGTTGAAGGCTGCCTGTTCGGGAATGGCGAACGCACTGGCAATGTCGATCTTGTGACGCTGGCACTGAACTTATATACCCAGGGTATACATCCGCAGCTTGATTTTTCTGACATCGATTCTGTGCGTCAGTGTGTGGAAGAGTGCAATCAATTGCCGGTACATCCGCGTCACCCTTATGCCGGCGATTTGGTACATACCGCATTTTCAGGCTCACATCAGGATGCCATAAAAAAAGGACTGGCTCAGCAAGACCCACAAGGTTTTTGGGAAGTCCCGTATTTACCTATCGATCCACAAGATATAGGGCGTAATTACGATGCTGTCATCCGCGTCAACAGTCAGTCAGGTAAAGGCGGAATGGCATTTTTACTTGAACATGAATATGGCATACGGCTGCCACGTCGCTTACAAATCGAATTCAGTCAAGTCATTCAGCGCGTTGCAGACAGCAGCGGCAAAGAAATGCAGGCGTCAGAAATTTTTCATATTTTCAGTCAGGAATACCTGACACCGTTTCCGCACTACGCTTATCAGGCACATCAGCTTCTGGAACACAGAGCACAGCCATCCGATTCAGCGCAATTATCGTTGCAGCTGGAGCTGCTGTCTCACGGACAATCACAAGTTATCCGTGCGACAGGCCGTGGCATTCATGAAACCTTACATCGGGCCTTTCAGTCACAAGGCATAGAACTGCAGATATTCAGCCACAGCGAAGAAAAAATACGTCAGAATCCGGAAAGTAAAGTGCTTTGTATTCTGGAAATACGAGTGAACGGCGCGCGCGAGTTTGGTGTTGCAATGGCCGATACCAGTGAGGCGGCGTCGATACAAGCCACCATTAACGCGATTAACCGGCGACAACATCAACGTCTGGAAGAAACAATACTCTGACGTTGGCACATTAAACCAACAATACCCGCAGCGGCATCATAGTTCGTGTTGATACCGCTGCAGATATCAGCTACAAGTATTCTGATCATTACGTTAAACTGTCTGTCAACACTGAGCGTACCGGTTTTACTGATCACGCTGTTTGGCAACGCAGCATCAAATCGTGTCGGGACAGGTACAGCTGAATTTATCCATGATCGCCTGAAGGAATTGTATGGAACAGTATTGTGCAAAAGTAGTTTGGAATCGCGGTGAGCAAAATTTCAGTGACAATAAATATAGCCGCGGTCATGAATGGAAATTTGACGGTGGCCTGACGGTACCTGCGTCTTCAGCACCATCATCCGTTCCTCTGCCGTTATCGGTTGCTGAAAACATAGATCCGGAAGAAGCACTGGTCGCCGCGCTTTCGAGCTGTCATATGCTGTTTTTTCTCGCCTTCGCCAGCAAACAAGGCTTTATCGTTGACAGTTATGAAGATAACGCCGCCGGCATCATGGAAAAAAATGAAAAAAGACGGATGTCCATCACCCGTATAGAACTGCGCCCGCATACTGTATTTTCCGGGTCAACCATTCCGACTGCGGAACAAATTCTGGCGCTGCATCACTTGTCCCACGAGCACTGTTATATAGCGAACTCTATCCGTGCAGAAGTCGTCATTACCCCAGTGTGAGCGAATAAAATGTACACGCCCACAGCGTTCTCCGAGCAAAAAATTGAAGTACTGCATGCACTGATAGCTGAGCATCCTCTGGCGAGCATAGTGACTCAGGCTGAGGATGGCTTGACTGCGGATCATATTCCCTTGATCATCGCCCCGCCGAGTGCTGATGCACCGTTCGGCACGCTGCGCGGACACGTCGCGCGACAAAATCCACTATGGCAGTACCCGTCAGAAATGCTGTGTATTTTTCAGGGGCCAAGCGCTTACATCACACCTAGTTGGTATGAAGAAAAAAAACAGAATGGCGCCGTTGTTCCTACATACAACTATGCAGTGGTACACACATACGGAAAGTTACGTGTCGTCGAAGATCAACAGGAATTTCTCGCGCTGCTCGATAGCCTGACCACACATTTTGAGGCTCAACGGACGAAGCCGTGGCACATCAGCGATGCCCCATCAGACTATATTCATCATCTGATGGAGGCCATCGTCGGCATCGAAATCCCCATCACCCGCATCACGGGAAAATGGAAAGTAAGTCAGAATAAAATAACGAAAAACCGTATCAATATTGCGATGGGTTTGCGTGAGGAAAATAATCAGGATGGCATTGCGATGGCAGACCTGATGGAACAAGCTTTGTTTTCTCCGAATGAAAATAACACGTAAAAAATATTGCGTTTTTCACGCCGGGTTTCATACAGCTGTATATGCCGGCGTCTCGTTGCAGTGTCTTGGAATACAAGTTGATACGTAAAAGGCTGCAAGCCTGAACCGAATAGTTTTTCTTTTTTTTACTGAGAGTTTCTGCACCAAACAAAAAGTCATTCCGCCCTGGAAAACAACTTCAGAAAGCATGCCATGCCGACGAAAAAGAACGTGTATTTCTATATCTACATTTCTTATTTTTTTACCGGACTCATTCTGATTTTTGCGCTGATTATGGGCGCGGTACAATTTCCGCACATGAGCAGAATCATTCTCGCGCAGGCAAACAATGCATATGAGCTGATCGGTAAAGAAATTACCACGGATGTCCGGGAAATTTATGAGCCGGTAAAAAACCAGACTGAAATTCTGGCGCAGATTCACCCCTTACCCGGTAACAGCCTGAATGAACGACTGCGGAATGTCGCCTATCTGGCGAAAGCAATAGAAAAACTGCCATCGGCAACCTCCACCTATGTCGGTTATGCCAATGGCGATTTTTTCCTGTTGCGTCAGTTTGCAAAATCGAATGGCGGCAAAGAAGTATTTAACGCCCCGCCCGATACCGTCTGGATAGCACAAAGCACCAGCCATGATCATGGTCATCTGGTCGAATACATTGTGTATCTGAACGGCAATCTCAAAGAAATAAAACGGCTGGAAATTCCTTTAAGAAATTTCGATCCGCGTCAACGTAACTGGTACTTGTCTGCGATGGAAAATCAAACCAGGGCAAACGTGTCGGAACCCTATTATTTCTTTACTACCGGACAAATCGGTATCACCTACTCACAAAAAATTGTGAATGAAGAAGCGGTGGTTGGCATCGACATTGAAATACCGACGATACAAGACATCATCAGGAATCACAACGTCACGCCCTCAACTTCGATTGTGCTGACGGACCAGCAAGGGCAGTTACTCGCGTGGAAAAACGGGCGCGATGGCAGCTATAAGCCGCAGATCAGCGTACGTAAGGATGGCAGCAAAGGCATGCCACTGCTCTCAGACCAGGATGCGCCTGTGCTGAATCAAATAAGAAAAACTGACGGATCGGCGCCAGCAGAACAGGCTCACACTAAAAGTGCAGCGATTGATGTACATGGTGAGATATGGTCAACATATCAGACCAGACTGCACATTCCGGGTGGGCAGGATCTGAACATACTGATCGCCAGTCCACATGCGGAGCTGCTGGCAGACATCCTGAGCATGCGCAAACAAAACATCGTGATATTTGCGCTACTGCTGCTCGGAGAAATCGGCGTAACAATTTATTTTTCACGTCTGGCGTCAAAGCCGTTGAATCAACTATCAGACGAAGCGAAAAAAATTGCGCACTTCGACTTTCACAGCAAAATAGAAATTGAATCGCGTATCAGAGAAATTGCCGATCTCGCTGATTCTATGAAAGGAATGAAAGCAACCATACAATCGTTTCTCGACATCGCCAGCAGCCTTGCATCAGAAAGTAATTACGATCGTCTGCTGGCCAGAGTTTTAAAAGAAATGTCTGAAATAACAGGTGCTAAATCGGGCCTGCTGTATCTGTACGAACCGCAAAAAAATGCGCTGAATGTTGTACAGATTTATGCCGATCATCAAGTGATTGAAACAGATGCACAAAGCGTCGTCATGAGCGATCACAGCCATCCGGTTGTTGCGGCCTGCCATTCCGGTTCGCAAATTATGCAACTACAGGCAGGCGATCTGAAACTTTTTTTCAGTGCCTTACCAGAGTCGTCGCATGTAATGACACTGATTTCTATCCCTCTGAAAGACCGCAACAACACACTGTCAGGCGCGATCGCACTGGTGATAGACGCGGCCGGAATTGACGATGCCCATCTGGCAATGGCGGAAGCTGTATCCGGTGCTGCAGCAGTCGCAATAGAAAATCAACGTCTGATTCAGGAACAGAAAGCCTTGCTGGCATCGTTCATACAACTGATCGCCAGTGCGATTGATGCCAAAAGCCCCTACACCGGAGGACATTGCCAGCGCGTTCCTGTGCTGACAAAATTACTCGCACAAGCAGCCTGCAGAGAAACCAGCGGGCCTTATGCCAGCTTTGATCTGAATGACGAAGAGTGGGAAGAATTACATGTAGCTTCGTGGTTGCATGACTGCGGTAAAGTAACGACACCGGAGTACATCGTCGATAAGGCCACGAAACTGGAAACACTATATGACCGTATTCATGAAATACGCATGCGCTTTGAAGTAATGAAACGCGATGCCGAAATCGCCTGCTGGCAAGCCATTGCCAATGGCGGAAATACGGCAGAACTGAAAGAAAAACTTAGTTCCGAAATCAGACAACTGGATGATGACTTTGCCTTTATTGCCGAATGCAATGAAGGTGGAGAATTCATGGCGCCAGATAAAATGGCCCGTATAAAAGCGATCGCTGAACGCACATGGCTCAGAACATTATCTGACCGCATCGGCATTTCACACGACGAAAAAGAACGCAAAAACCGTACTCCGGAACCGGCACTGCCCGTAAGCGAATACCTGCTCAGCGACAAACCAGAACATATTTTTACCCGCTCAGCACGCGATCACATTCCTGCAGATAATCCCTGGGGCTTCAAGATCAAGGTGCCAGAGAATTTATATAACCGCGGCGAGCTGTATAACCTGTGCGTAACCCGGGGCACATTGTCCGAAGAAGAGCGCTATAAAATCAATGAGCACATGACGCAAACCATCATGATGCTGGAAAAATTGCCATTCCCGCGCTATCTGGCAAAAGTACCTGAAATCGCTGGTGGTCATCACGAAAAAATGGATGGCACCGGCTATCCGAAACGCCTGACCGGCGCTGAGATGAGTATCACCGCCCGTATGATGGCCATCGCTGACATCTTTGAAGCCCTGACAGCTGCCGACCGCCCCTACAAAAATGGTAAGACCTTATCCGAAGCCATCAGGATTATGAGCTTCATGAAAAAAGACCAGCATATTGATGGTGACTTGTTCACGTTATTCCTGAAATCAGGTATTTATCTGGAATACGCGAAAATGTTTATGGAGGCTGAACAAATTGATGAGGTTGATGTCAATATGTATTTAGCACCAGCAGATCACATTAAGTAACTCGGCAGTTGATGTCCTCAAGGCACAGTATGCTCACACCAGCTTGAGACACCGATGTCCGCTACAAATTTACAAAAAAAACGGCTTATTTACTAGCCGTTTTTTTGTTTTCAAAGTATGCCAAATTAACGTTTCAAACCTGAGAATATCCCAGAGTAAGCTGTATTTGGCACTGACCAACGTCCAGTAACACTACCGTTAGCGGAATCAATACTGCCACTAAAAGTAGCGCTGCCTGCATAACCAGTACTTGTCATTGATACGCTACCACTGGACGAAACCGTACCTGAAACGGTAAACGTCAAGTTATAAACTGTGGAATAGCCAGTTCCGATAATACGACCATCATTTCCAAGGCTCACACTGAAGGTGCCATTGTCGGCACCACTGAAACTACCGGAATAGTTACCGGAAAAACTGGCTACCGTCGGTATGCTGCTACCAAATTGAAAGCGGCTGAGCGGAATCACGACTCCATTTGGCATGGTCAGGCTGGCCACTGTCGAACTCTGAAATTTCAGCGTCACATTACCAACGTTAGCGTTAACCATTTGTGCCGGCTTAAAAAGACCAGTCAGCGTCTGGCCATTTCCGTACTGCTGCCAAACGCCCTGATAAGTATCTGTACTGACAGGTAAGATCGGGCCAAAGGTGTACCAGGTAGGATTACCTGCATCATCGTACATATACCCCGCCATATACAGCGTCCCATTCTGCACTTCTATGGTGTAACCGCGTCCACCTTCGGCCGGATTCCACCACCAGCCAGTTTGCGGCGCAGTCGGTGACACAGGAGCATTAACGCCGCCAGCAACAATATTGAACCGTTCAATCGGAACCGTACCACCTGGCCACGTCATCAAACCATGTGAAGGATCTGAGAATACGATGCTGACGTTACCGCTATTCATTGTTCCGGTCACAGGATGATAAGTGCCGGTCAACGACTGACCACCCAGATAAGTAATTAACGGCGCACTGAACGTCGAGCCTGACATGGCGGCAGGCCCTGCCGCAAGCCACGTTGCACGCCCTGACGGATCATACAAGTAACCTGCGAGATAGATTGTTCCATTTTGCACTTCCAATGCGAAACCTCGACCACCCTCGGCCGGATTCCACCACCAGCCAGACTGAGGTACAACTGCATACACATTTGCCACGAAAGCAAAAAACGCAATGAAGCTAAAAATTATATTTTTGCAGATTTTCAAATACTTCATATACCACCTTAAAAAATTGATTTATCGAGAATAATCAACGACAAAAGTATGCACTTTTTCAAAGTTGAAAAGGCTAACATCAATACTTAATTGACAATGATTTTTTACAAATAGTTACCCCATTCTTCACGTCATTTTTTTGGTAATCAAACGACTCTTTTTCCATCTTGTATTGCTTGAAAAAAAAGAAAATCCGCTTTTGCTACAAAAAAGCGGATCAAGGTCGGTAAAAAACGCAGATAAAATCTAATCGCCGGATACTTGCGCCTTCGCCAGCATTGCATGCAATAACACGTTGCACCCGGCAGCCAGATGCTCCGGTTTTGCGTCTTCGATTTCGTTATGGCTGATACCGTCTTTGCAAGGGACAAAGATCATGCCCGAAGGTGCCAGTCTGGCGGTGTAGATGGCGTCATGACCCGCACCGGAAACGACATCCATCGTGCTGTAACCCAGCGTGGCAGTCGCATTGCGCACGGCATCCACGCAATCAGGATGAAACGGACATGGCGGATAATAAGACACTCTTTCAACGCTGATCTGAAGCCCGCTGTTGTTGCTGGTCTGTTCAACAAACGCCAGTATTTCCTGATGCATGGTATCGAGTAATTCAGAAGACACGTTGCGCAGATCAATACTGAATTTGACTTCACCGGGAATCACATTGCGGCTATTCGGAAACACCTGCACCATGCCAACAGTGCCGCGACCATACGGCGGATAGCGATTACCGATGTTCACCACTTCCTGCATGATGCCGGTTGCGACTTGCAAGGCGTCCTTGCGCAAGCCCATAGGCGTGGGACCTGCATGCGCTTCCATCCCGGTGACCACGCAATCGTACCAGGATAAACCCAGCACACCGGGAACCACACCGATCACTTTGTCCGCATCTTCAAGCACTGGCCCTTGTTCTATATGCGTTTCAAAATATGCACCGATAGGATGCTGGCCGGGTACTTCTGTACCTTTATAGCCTATGCGCTCAAGCTCATCACCGACGGTTTTTCCTTCGGTATCTTTCGCGGCATAAGCGGTTTCCAGCGTAAATGCGCCACAGAAGACGCCTGAGCCCATCATCACCGGCACAAAGCGTGAGCCTTCTTCATTGGTCCAGAACGCGACTTCGATCGGCGCTTCGGTTTCGATATGGTGATCGTTCAGCGTACGCACAACCTCAAGCGCAGCCAGCACGCCATAGTTGCCGTCGAACTTGCCGCCAGTAGGCTGGGTATCGATATGACTACCGGACATCACCGGCGGCAGCGCAGAATTTCGCCCCGCCCTGCGCATGAAGACATTGCCGATCTGATCGATGGTGATACTCATGCCCGCCTGCTTACCCCAGGAGACAACCAGATCGCGGCCCTGCTTATCCAAATCAGTCAGCGCCAGACGTTTCACACCACCTTTGGCAGTCGCGCCTATCTGCGCGAGTTCCATCAGTGATGACCATAAGCGCTCACCGTTAATTCTCAAGTCTGCTACAGACATGCTTTACTCCTTCAGATTGCGTTGTGCATTTTGCTGAGTGCACCGAACATCGCTGAAAACGGCGGGCGCTTGATGTATTTGCCGCTACCGGCAACGGCACGCAAATCACCCTCTTTAAAAACCAGTTGACCGCCACTGATCGTATGGGTAGGAATACCCTTGACTGTGCGTCCTTCAAAGACGTTAAAATCGCCTTTCGAAAACTGTGTTTTTACCGATAAAGTTTTGCTGCCTTCCGCATCCCACAACACGATGCCAGCATCGGCACCGGCAGCAATCACGCCTTTACGCGGGTAGATGTTAAAAATCTGGGCGCAATTAGCTGACGTGACTTTGACAAATTCGGAAGGCGTCAGACGGCCAGTATTCACACCGGCATCCCACAGTACCATCATGCGTTCTTCTATGCCGCCACAACCATTCGGAATTTTGGTGAAATTGTCTTTGCCTGCCGCTTTTTGTTCAGCGCAAAACGTGCAGTGATCGGTCGCCGTGGTGTGCAGATTACCGCCCTGCAATCCCTGCCACAGTGCCTGCTGATGACTGCTGCTGCGGAAAGGAGGACTCATCACATGCCCGGCTGCCTGCGCAAATTCGGGGTGTTGATACACGCTATCGTTAATCGTCAGATGCCCGGCCAACACTTCGCCAAAGACACGTTGGCCGCTCGCACGGGCGCGGCTGATCGCGCCCAGAGATTCGGCACACGACACATGCACGACATACAGCGGCGTATTGAGTACATTCGCAATCGCGATGGCACGCTGCGCTGCTTCCCCTTCCACCATCGGTGGGCGCGATAAGGGATGAGCGTCTGGTCCGGTTTTTCCTTCTTGCAGTAAGCGTTGCTGCAACAGATAAACCAGCTCGCCATTTTCCGCATGCACGGTCGGCATGGCACCCAGCTCCAACGCCCGGCTGAAACTTTTTACGAGTATTTCGTCATCCGCCATGATGGCATTTTTATACGCCATGAAATGCTTGAAGCTGTTAACGCCATGCTCCTGCACCAGCTTGCCCATATCGGCATGCACGCTATCATCCCACCACGTTACCGCGACGTGAAACGAGTAATCCGCAGCCGATTTTTCCGCCCAGCCACGCCAGAGATGAAATGCTTCCATCAGACTTTGCTGCGGATCAGGAATAACGAAATCGATGATACTGGTGGTGCCGCCAGCCAGCCCTGCTGCGGTGCCGGTAAAGAAATCATCCTGCGTGACCGTTCCCATGAATGGCAACTGCATGTGCGTATGCGGGTCGATCCCACCTGGCATCACATACAAACCAGCGGCATCAATGATTTCAGCACCAGCAGGTGCATCCAGTTGCTCGCCTACGGCAAGAATTTTTCCGTCATCACACAACACATCTGCCTGAAATTCACGGTCCGCATTCACTACCGTACCACCACGAATCAGAATACTCATCACCCCTCCGTTCCGAATGCTGCAATGAAAGAGGTCAACTCAGGTTCACCTCGGTTGATTTCAATTTTCACAGACACGCGAATCTGTTACTTGATGCACTCATACAGAAGCGCGCTTCTTCCGCATCAACACAAAATACACGATGCCGGAAATTGCCAGACCAACAAACCAGGCATAGGTATAAATTGTTTTCAGCATGGCGGAAACTTCTGGAAAAGAAGCTGGAAATGCTGCATTCAGAAAGCCCGGAATATTCGGTATAACACCAATCGCAAATGCGATCACTGCCGCCATATTCCAGCCTTTCTGATAGCTGTATTGACCATGCTCCTCATATAAAGCTGGTACGTCAATCTTCGTTTGGCGAATGAAGTAATAGTCGATAATCAGAATACCGGCGATAGGCCCAAGCAGGGCTGAGTAGCCGATCAGCCAGGTGAAAATATAGCCTTGTGTGGTTTCCAGAATTTTCCACGGCATCATCACCAGCGCGATACCTGCCGTAATGTAGCCACCGGTTTTATACGAAATCAACTTCGGATTCAATGCAGAAAAATCGTAAGCGGGACCGACCAGATTCGCAGCGAGATTGACCGAGACGGTATCGATCAGCAAAATCACCAGCGCGATCAGCACGGCTGCACCTGTCATGCGGCTCGCGACATCCACCGGATCCCACAACGCCTTGCCGTACAAAACGACGGTCGCCGATGTAACGATCACCGCCATTAAAGCCAACAAACCCATAGGCACCGGTAAGCCAACGGTTTGACCAAGTATCTGATCTTTTTGTGATTTGGCAAAACGTGTGAAATCAGGAATGTTCAGCGCCAGTGTTGCCCAAAAACCGATCATCGCGGTCAGTGACGGCCAGAAGGTCGTCCAGAATTGCCCGGCTTTTTTTCCGCCTTCAACAAACTGTGAAGGCTGATCCAGCAAGGCACCAAAACTGCCCGCTTTGTTGTACACCCATGCCAGCAAGACAAAACAGATGAGTATCTTTAAAGGCGCGGTATATGTCTCTAGCTGGCGTATCGATTCCATGCCATGAAAAATGTACCAGAACTGTATGCCCCAGAAAATCAGAAAACAAATCAGCTGAGCGGCGTTAATCCCTAAGCCTGTGATGTTGTCGCCACCAAGCGGATGTCCGAGTAAAACACCACCGAGAGTGTAGATCATCTGCCCGCCAAACCATGTTTGTATGCCATACCAGCCACAGGCAACAATGGCACGCATGAGTGCAGGCAGACGTGCACCGCGCACACCAAACGAGGTACGCGCCAGCACCGCATAAGGGATACCATATTTCGCACCAGCGTGACCAATCAAAAGCATGGGAACCAGCACAATCGCGTTCGCCAGAAATACGGTCCAGACCGCCTGATAGCCGGACATGCCGCCCTCAATCAGACTGGCAGATAAAGTGTAAGCAGGAATGCACATCACCATGCCTACCCATAACGCGGCGAAGTGATACCACCGCCAGGTGCGCTGCGCTTCTGAGGTCGGTGCTAAATCCTCATTCCAAAGTTGATTGCTTTCCGCTTGCATATAGTTTTTCTCCAAGGTCAATATCTGAGGATTTGCACAAACACATCCATGCTAACAACGCTACTGATACGAGAAAAAATGTCAGTGTTAAGTGGAGTGAAATTGATGCAAAAAAAAAGATCTGAAAAGATGTATCAGATGCATAGCAAACTTCATTCCACAAAACCACATATCGGCCGCATGCATTTTTTACGCAGTCAGTGCGGTGTGAATTCCTACCAAGCCCGGTATGCGGCAACATCACCTCATACCGTAACAAAGCGGGATTTATACGCTCACATAAGACTGATGACAAGCAAAGCGTGAAACAGAAGAAAATGCTTCGATGCTGGATTTGCCTGAGCAACTTACTCAGCAAGCGGTTTCTCAACTTATTTTTCTAATCCGCATTATTTACTGAGCGCTCGCGGATTACGCGGGTCTTGCGTCCAGTTCATATAAGGCTTGCCGGTTACCTGTGGCACCATGGTGATGCATTGTTCTACAGGACAAGTGATCTGACACAGATTACATCCCACACATTCGTCTGCTTTCACTTCGTAACGGCGCGTACCTTCTGCGTTGATCAGTTGTGCAATCGACTGATGCGACGTGTCTTCGCAGGCGATATAACAGCGCCCACATTGTATGCATTTATCCTGATCAATCTCCGCGATGACCTGATAATTCATATCCAGATATTTCCAATCGGTGGTATTCGCCACCGCTTTACCTGAAAAGTCACTGATACGCTGATAGCCTTTTTCATCCATCCAGCGCGACAAGCCATCCTGCATTTCTTTAACGATGCGAAAGCCAAGCAGCATGGCTGCGGTACAGACCTGTACCGACCCTGCACCTAATGCCAGAAATTCAGCCGCATCGCGCCAATTGCTGACGCCACCGATACCGGAAATCGGCAAACCTTGGGTCGCCGGATCACGGGCGATTTCAGCCACCATATTGAGCGCAATCGGCTTGACCGCACTGCCACAATAACCACCATGCGTACTTTGCGTGCCGACGATGGGGCGGGCAATCATCTGATCAAGATCTATCGAGGTAATGGAATTAATGGTGTTAATTAAGGACACCGCATCAGCGCCGCCAGCAAACGCAGCGCGTGCCGGAATACGTACATCGGTAATGTTAGGCGTGAGCTTTACTATCACCGGTAACGAAGAATATTTTTTGCACCAGCGTGTGATCATTTCAACATATTCGGGCACCTGCCCCACAGCCGCACCCATACCGCGCTCTGGCATACCATGTGGGCATCCGAAGTTCAGTTCTATGCCATCGGCACCGGTCGCTTCCACCAAAGGCAGCACACGTTTCCAGCTTTCTTCTTCACACGGAAACATCAATGACACGATCATCGCGCGATCCGGCCAGTCTTTTTTTACTTGTGTGATTTCCTGCAAATTCAATTCCAAACTGCGGTCGGTAATCAGCTCTATATTATTGAAGCCGATCACTTCACGGTTTTTTCCAAAGTGCGCTGAATAGCGTGAAGAGACATTGACTGGTGGCGGATCTTCGCCCAGCGTTTTCCAGACGACACCGCCCCAGCCTGCTTCAAACGCCCGCACCACGTTATAGGCTTTATCGGTCGGTGGTGCCGATGCAAGCCAGAACGGATTCGGTGCTTTAATACCAGCAAAATTTACAGAGAGATCAGCCATATCACACCTTCGCTTTCAAATCGTCATTGATCGCCAGCGCAGCCAGCTTGCCATGTTGTACCGCCTGTACGGTCAAATCCTGTCCGGCAGCGATGCAATCGCCACCGGCATACACCTTAGTCAGACTGGTTCTATATTTTTCGTCGACCCGGATCTTGCCGCCCTCAAACTGCAAATGCTGTGCAGCAGTATCGTGCAGACTCGCCAGATTCAGGCTCTGGCCTATCGCTTTAAATATCGCCTGGGCAGGAAGTTCTATTGTTTCGCCGGTGGTTTTCAGATTTCCATCAACGACAATGGTCTTTTCAAAACGCATCCCGGCGACGTTTCCTGCTGCATCCAACAGCACTTCCTGTGGCTGCGCCCAGGTCAGGATACGAACCTGATTTTCTTTCGCAATCGATTGCTCGTGCGCAGTCGCAGACATATCTTCTGCACCGCGGCGGTACACCAGCGTCACGTCTTCTGCACCAAGACGGGCAATCTGAACTGCCATATCGATCGCCGTGTTACCCGCGCCAATGACGATGCACTGACGCGGAACCGGCAAGCGACTCAGATCATCGGCCTGACGCAATTCTGCGATGTAATCAACTGCCGCGACCATACCCGGCGCATCTTCATGATCGAGGCCAAGCCGACGGCTGGCACTTAAACCCAATGCCAGAAACACGGCATCGTAGTCACGCTGCAAATCAGACAGCTGCAAGTTCTTACCTAACACCTGGCCATGCCGCACACTGACACCACCGATCTGCAACAGAAAATCGACTTCGCGCTGCGCCGTTTCGCCGACCAGTTTGTATTTTGCGATTCCGTATTCGTTCAATCCACCTGACTGCGGCTGCGCTTCAAATATCACGACGTCATGTCCTGCCCGCGCCAGTTGATGCGCACAAGAAAGACCTGCTGGACCAGCGCCGACAATCGCGACTTTTTTTTCCGTCGCAGCAGCGCGCGTAAACGGATGCTCTGGGAAGTACATATGATCCAACGCATAGCGCTGCAGCAAACCTATCCTGACTGGCGCACCTTCTGCATCATGATTACGCACACATGCGTGCTCACATAAAATCTCAGTCGGGCAAACACGTGCGCAACTGGCACCGAGAATGTTCTGATCCAAAATACTTTTTGCCGCTCCATTGATATTGCCGGTCGCGATGTTCTGAATAAAACCGGGAACGTCAATTTCGGCAGGACAGATGCGTGTGCAAGGCGCGTCATAACAATACAAACAGCGTTCGCTTTCTATCGCTGTCTGACGGCTGCTTAAACCCGGTTGCAGATCGGTGAATTTTTCCTGCAGCTGTTCATCGCTACTAGTCGCTGATGTAACATGCTTGAGTGCTTCCAACATAGGTGGCTCCAATTCAGCAATATCGTTGGTGATTGTTTATTTCTGATGGCAATAACTTCGTCTGTTTCTGTTAGCAATTTTCGTGACAGGGCACAGCAATAAGAGGAACGGCGACACCGGTGATGCTCAGCTAAAGTAACTAAACATCAAAATGGTGTCGCCGTCATCGGCAGCACAAAACTCTTTTTCGTTAAGAATTGTCGCAACAGATCGCTGACAGTGGCAAAGCGACTTCAGCATCCGGTGCAACAGATCAGACCGTTTTTTTCAGGATATCGGCGAGTTTTCCAAACAGATCGTCGATATGTTTTTTCTCAAGTACTAACGGTGGTGATAAAGCGATGATGTCACCGGTGGTGCGGATCAACACGCCTTCGGCAAATGCCTGCTTGTACACGGCCATCGCACGCGCACCGACTTTCCCCGGAATCGATGCCAGCTCGATCGCACCAATCAGGCCAACATTGCGCAGGTCGATCACATGCGGCAAGCCCTTCAGTGAATGCAGGGCATCTTCCCAATACGCAGTCATGCTTTGCGCATGCTCCAGCACTTTTTCTTCTTTGAATACTTTGAGTGAAGCCAGCCCGGCAGCACAAGCCAATGGGTGACCAGAATAGGTGTAGCCGTGGAAAAACTCGATGCCAGCAGGGCTCTGCAGCAGGGTTTCATAAATCATCGCTTTACTGAATACCGCCCCCATAGGTACAACGCCATTGGTGAGTCCTTTAGCGGTCGTCATCAGATCAGGTGTGACATCGAAAAAATCACTGGCAAACGGTGTTGCCATGCGTCCGAAGCCGGTAATCACCTCATCAAAAATCAGCAGAATACCGTGCTTATCGCACAATTCACGCAAGCGTTTCAGGTAACCTTTTGGCGGCAAAATCACGCCGGCGGAACCCGACAACGGTTCCACAATTACTGCCGCTATCGTCGATACGTCATGTAACGCGACAATGCGATCGAGCTCATCGGCAAGATGGGTGCCGTATTCCGGGATGCCACGGCTATATGCATTTTTTTCGAGATTATAGGTATGCGGCAAATAATCGACACCGCCCAACAAATTCGCAAATTGTTTGCGATTGGCCGGCAAGCCACCGAGCGACATACCACCAAAACCGACACCGTGGTAGCCACGCTCACGACTGATGAAACGGGTGCGTTGAGCCTCACCGCGTGCACGGTGATAGGCCAAGACCATCTTCATCGCAGTATCAACAGATTCAGAACCGGAATTGGTATAAAACACCTGACCGAATTTATTACCGCTGTAATCAATCAACTGTTCGGCGAGTTCAAAAGCCGCCGGATGCCCCATCTGAAATGCCGGTGCGTAATCCAGCGTCGCAATCGCTTCCTGCACCGCTTTGACTATCGTCGGATGAGAATGTCCCAAAGGTACACACCACAACCCAGCGGTACCGTCGAGAATCTCGCGACCATCCTGATCGCGGTAATACATTCCGGCAGCCGAAGCTACGACGCGCGGCGCTTCCTTGTAATCCCGGTTTGCCGTAAACGGCATCCAATACGCATTGAGTTGTTGTTTGCTAAGCATGTGGCTCTCCTGAAATAATTTACCGATTGGTAAAAGTATGATGAAATCCTAACCAAGCATATGCGCAGAAGACATATACAGCCAGTGGAATTTCACCCAACCGTATTGGCTTTCTGAACTGCACAGTTTCATTCGAACGATACAGACATCCTGACAGACAAGCCGATAGGCGCTGGTAAAAGCAAATGACATACCAATAAGTGTCCAGATCACAGTTCCACTTCAGATGGCAGGATGAGCGTTGCAATATCAGGGGATAAAATGGAGTTGACTACAGAAATACAGCAGGCGCCCGGATCATCCCTATGGCCTCAACTGGCTCTGGAACGAAGCCGTCAAGCCAGCCTGGTTGAGCAGATCGTGCAGGAAGTAAGCCAGTTGATCCGGCAAAATCGCTTAGCGCTCGGCAGCAAGATGCCATCGGTACGTCAGTTTGCCAAATGCAATGCCGTCAGTACCTTCACCGTCGTCGAATCTTACGAGAGGCTGATCACGCTCGGCATGCTGAGTTCACGCCGGGGCTCCGGCTATTTTGTGAGCAAACCAGCCGGCACGCCATTGCCCCTCCCGCATGCGGCGACACCCACCATGCTCGATGCGCTGAGCCCTGATTTGTATTCCGGTGTGTCATCCGCTTTACCGGTAGGCTCAGGCTGGCTGCCACCGGAATGGTATGGTGACGATGTCCTGCTGGATGCACTCAGGCAGGCGATGCGCATCCCCACCCAACGTCTGCGCGGCTATGGTCACCCAGCGGGATTTCCCAGCCTGCGCCAGCATCTGGCTCAGCATCTGTCACTAGAACTGTTTCAACTTGATGCAGAACAGATCCTGCTCACCAACGGTGCGACACATGCATTCGATCTGATATTACGAACGCTGTGCAAGCCCGGCGACACGGTGCTGGTGGAAAATCCCGGCTACAGCAATTTGCTGTCGCTGATACGTCATCACGGTTGCATTCCGGTCGGCATACAGCGGGATGCACATGGACTGGATCTGGATGCACTGATGGAAAAAGCCATACTGCATCAGCCAAAAATCATGTTTGTGAATACGGTACTGCAAAATCCGCTTGGCACCAGCCTTTCGCAGGCACAGGCACACCGTCTGCTGGCACTGGCAGAGCAATTCGATTTCTGGCTGGTCGAAGACGATATCTATCGCGAACTATGTACACGCCCAGAACCCTCTTTAGCTGCGATGGACGGGCTCAGACGTGTGATACGGGTCGGTAGTTTTTCCAAAGTACTCTCCCCTACCCTGCGCGTTGGTTCACTCTGCGCCTCGCACTCACTGATTGATGAGTTACTGCGCATCAAAATGCTGACCGGACTGACGACATCGGAAATCAATGAACGTGCGGTGTTGCACGCGATCAGTTCCAGGCTCTACCGGCGCATGCTGGAAAAACTTAAACGACAACTTGACACCTCGCGCACCGAGGCAATAAGACTGTTGCAGGATGCAGGCCTGACCCTGCTGACTGAACCACGTGGCGGCATGTTTATCAGCGCCGGATGGCGTGATTCTAAAAGAACAGCTCACGAGATAACGACACTGGCACTAAACGCCGGTATCTTACTGGCACCGGCAGATTTTTTCAGTCTTCACGAAACCACTTATCCCTGGTTCCGTTTCAATATTGCGTATTGCAACTCGGCACAACTTCTTAGATTTTTACGCAGCATCAGCGACGAGTCCGCTCATGGATAAACGTGTGGAAAAAATCTCCAGCGCGCGTGATGCCATTGAGATTCGTATCTTAGACAGCGCGACGCAGGTATTTGCAGAATCCGGATTTCATGGCAGCTCATTGGCCGGGATCGCTGAATGTGCAGGTATCTCTAAACAAAATTTATTGTATTACTTCGCCAATAAACAAGTGTTGTATCAGAAAGTACTGGATCAGATACTGGATCAATGGCTGGAACGCATGGATTTTCTCGCCACTTCAGATGAAGAACCTGAGCAATTATTACGGCAATACATTCATGCAAAATTACGTTTTTCAAAAGAGCAACCGCAGGCCTCACGTGTCTACGCGATGGAAGTCATCGGCGGTGCGGCGGTGTACTCTCAGCAGATGCGCGAAAAAATTCTGCCTCTATTTAAAAAAGATATAGCGACTTTTGAAAATTGGATAGCAGCGGGCAAAATCAAGGCCGTCAACGCGACCCATTTATTATTTTCGATCTGGGCGATGACACAGTCGTATGCGGACTTTGCAACGCAAATGAATCTGGTTCTTGCGCAGGAGTCATTATCAGAACAGGATTTCGATGATGCGGAAGAATTCATCGTCGGTATGGTTTTGCACAGACTGCACGCTTCCTGAACGCGCACTACGCAGAAAAAATATAAAAGCAATGTGAGAAAAATATATTTTTAACAATAAACAATGGTGTTTTTTGTTAAACATTATTAGTTGTACCAGTGAAACATGTTGCCCAGCCGGCTTTCATGATATGAATGCCAGTCACTCCGAATTGATGCCTGTACCGAATTTCACCTATGTTGCCACCGGAATATCCTGAAAATGAAGCGCTGCGTCTCAGTACGCTCAGGGAATGCCGTCTGCTCGACAGCCAGCCCGAGGAGAGGTTTGATCGCATCACACGCCTTGCCCGCCAGATTTTTCACACCGATATCGCTCTGATTTCTTTAATTGACGAGGAGCGACAATGGTTTAAATCCAGACAAGGCCTGGAAGCGCAGGAAACACATCGCGACATTTCATTTTGTGGTCATGCCATTTTGTCGAGTGACGTCTACGTTGTGGAAGATGCCAGCAAAGATATACGGTTTAGCGATAATCCTTTGGTTCTGGACGCTCCCTTCATACGTTTTTATGCTGGCGCGCCTTTGCATACAAAAAATGGGCAGCGCATAGGTACACTGTGCATTATCGATAGCGAAGCCAGAATTCTGACCACGCAGGAACTGGCATCGCTGCGCGACCTGGCCGACTGCGTAGAACATGAAATTGCCAACGAACAGGCACACCGTCAGCACGATGCTTTACTGACTCTGGCCCGCATCACTTCGCTTACCTTCGATGATCCGCAAACCTTATTGCGGGAAACGCTTGCGCTTGGTTGTGAATATCTGAAGCTGAGTACCGGCATCATTTCAAAAAATGAAGGCGATAATATTTACGTCAGCGTACTGCAATCAGCACTGGAAACTTTACATGAAGGGCAGCTGTTTCCCAAAAATCAGACCTATTCTGATTTGCTGAAAGTCGATGAAGGCGTTGTCTGCATCGAACATATAGCTCAGAGCAAATACAGCGATCACCCGAGTTACCAACGCTTCCGGCAGGAAACCTACATCGGCATTCCTCTTTTTCTGGAAGGTCATCGGTATGGAACGCTGGGATTTTCAGATGACCATCCCCGCGCGACTGCCTATAGCGAAGTCGAAATTGAATTCATCAACGTATTAGGCGACTGGGTCAACAGCACTCTGAAACGACTGGCGCTGGATCACGCGCTGGAACTGCAGCAAAAATTGAATGACGCCGTCGCCCGGGCGCAATCGCAATTTATCAAAGGCCGGGATAAGCGCGAAGGTATCAGGACCTTACTGAACGACATAGTTCTGCTTACTGGCAGCCGATACGGTCAGGTCTGTAAAGTGCAGCAGGGTAAAACGGGCGACTATATCCTGAAAAATTATGTCAGCGCAGAGGTGAGCGACAACGCTGATCGTACGATTTCCGGGGCTGAGCAAAATGATTTCACGATGGAGGTGGCCACACATTCTCTGGATGCGCAGTTTGCTCAGGTTATTAGCACTGGGCAAGCGATATCCGGCAATGCCCTCAGCGGCGCGCTGCATCGATTCTTGTGTGTTCCGGTTTATTACAATGGCGATATCGTCGCCACTATAGGGCTGGCGAACAGCAGCGATGATTACGATCAACAAACGATAGATTTTCTGCAACCTGTCCTGATCACGATAGGTCAGTTAATCAATGCGGCCAAAGTCCAGCGCCAGCATGAAGAAGGTGAAAGACGCCTGGCAAACATTATCGAGGGTACCAACATTGGTACCTGGGAATGCGATATCGCCAGCGGAGAAACCGTCTACAACGAACGGTGGGCTGAAATGCTCGGTTACACGCTGGCAGAGCTTCAGCCGACGACTGTTCAGACCTGGCTGGATATGTGTCATCCCGAAGACTTGAAACGCTCTACCGCAATGCTGGAGAAGCATTTCAAGGGAGAATTGCCCTACTTCGATCTGGTCAGCCGCATGCGTCATAAGGACGGGCACTGGATATGGATCAGAGACCGAGGGTGCGTGGTCAGTTGGAGCGAAGATGGAAAACCACTTGTTATGTCTGGTAGCCATCAGGATGTCACGCAAGAGCGACTGGCGGAAGAAAAACTGGCGCATGCTTATGCACTCTTGGAGCAATCGAACACGGCAGCACGCATAGGCACATGGGAATTCGACATTCAGAGCCGTAAAGTTTTCTGGAGCCAGGTCACCAGACAAATCCACGAAGTCAGCGACGATTATGAGTCTGACGCTGACCATGCTTTGTTATTTTACAAGCCAGGAAAGAACCGTGACCGGATTTTGCAACTGATGCGTGAAGCGATTGCAGAAGGAAAAAAATTTGACGAAGAATTTGAAATCATTACTGCGAAACAAAAACAATGCTGGGTTCGTGCAATTGGCTTGCCATACTATCAGGATGATCAGATCGTTCGCATCTACGGGATTTTTCAGGACATCAGTGACAGCAAGGCAAACGCCGAAGCCTTGCGTGATCAGGCCGCTCACACCGAAGCAATTCTCGACAATGTGCTTGATGGCATCGTCACGATTGATCACACCGGTAAAGTTGACGCGTATAACGCCGCCGCGGCGAAAATATTTGGTTATAACAAAGAGGAAGTGATCGGTCATAATTTCAATATGCTGCTACCGGTCTGGGATGATGGCAGCCGGAATCAGAAAATCCGGCAAAATGCATTTGAAGAGGGTATCGGCGTCACGCAGGAAGTCGAAGCCAGGCGCAAAGACGGCAGTATTTTTCCGCTGGATTTATCCGTCTCAACTGTGCGGCGACGCGGACACCCGTTGTATATCGGGCTGGTGCGCGATATTACCGAACGCAAGCGGCTAGAAAGAATTAAGAACGAATTTATTTCTACCGTCAGTCATGAATTGCGAACGCCGCTCACCTCGATTTCGGGTGCGCTCGGTCTGGTTCTCGGCGGTGCTACCGGCGCCTTACCAAAAAATCTGGCGCCGTTACTGACAATTGCCAGCAAAAACAGCCAGCGCCTGACGTTCCTGATTAATGATTTGCTCGACATGGAAAAACTCAGTGCCGGGCAGATGCATTTCAATATACAAAACTATCCTCTGAATTATCTGCTCACGCAGGCACTGGAAAGCAATCTGACGTTCGGTACGCAAAGAAAAATTCATCTGCAATTACAAGCACCGGTTCCGGATGTCACTGTTACCGTCGATAGTCAGCGGCTGATGCAGATATTGTCCAACCTGCTATCGAATGCGATCAAATATTCGCCTGAGAATGAAACGGTGGAAATCAGCGCAGCCATCAGGACAAATACCGTGCGCATTTCCGTGCGAGATCATGGTGAAGGTATTCCAGCCGACTTTCATTCGCGTATTTTTCAGAAATTTGCCCAGGCAGATTCATCGAACACCAGGGAAAAAGGTGGTACCGGCCTGGGGCTCGCAATTTCCAGAGAGCTGGTTGAACACATGGGCGGCAATATCGGTTTTGATTCCGGCTTACACAAAGGGGCACATTTTTATATCGATCTGCCCATCGCTACACCGCGCCCACCGATGCCTGTATCACAGTAAAAAGACGCTGAGGCGGCTATAATCTCGTTGGTGCGAAAATTCCCCATGTAAATATCCTCGCCGGATTTTTATTCCCGCAGCGGTTGATGCAGATGCGTTTTTTGCTAAAACGCAGCTTTTTTATACTTCAAAAATTTCAAAAATAACTTCATGATAGTGCTCGGTGTTGAATCTTCCTGTGACGAAACAGGGCTGGCTTTGTATGACACGCAACGCGGTTTGCTCGCGCATGCCTTACATTCCCAAATCGCCATGCACAGAGAATATGGCGGTGTCGTACCGGAACTGGCTTCACGCGACCACGTTCGCCGCACTCTGCCTTTATTAAATGAAGTCATGCAGAAAGCAACGATACAGAAACAGGATATCGATGCGATTGCCTACACGCAGGGTCCCGGGCTGGCTGGCGCCTTATTGGTCGGCGCCTCTTTTGCCTGCGGCCTCGGAATGGCACTGAATAAACCGGTACTCGGCGTACATCATCTCGAAGGCCATTTGCTGTCACCGCTACTGGCCAGTCAGCCGCCGGAGTTTCCGTTTATCGCCTTATTAGTCTCAGGCGGCCACACACAATTAATGCGGGTAGATGGCATCGGTGCATATCAGTTACTCGGTGAAACCCTTGATGACGCTGCGGGCGAAGCATTCGACAAATCTGCAAAACTACTCGGGCTACCATATCCGGGCGGCCCAGAAATTTCCCGGCTGGCAGAATTCGGCAATCCTGGCGTCTTTACATTTCCGCGCCCTATGCTTCACTCCAAAGACTTGAATTTCAGTTTTTCTGGTCTCAAAACGGCAGTGCTGACTGTCGTCAAAAATCAGACCGCCAATATCTGCGAACAAAGCAAGGCAGATATCGCGCGCGGTTTCGTCGATGCGCTGGTCGACGTGCTGGTTGCCAAGTGCGTCACTGCCATGAAAGAAAGCGGCCTCAAACGCTTAGTCATCGCTGGTGGCGTCGGCGCAAATCAGCAATTACGTGCGGCGTTGAATACGGCCGCCGCCAAACGTCGCTTTCAGGTGTATTACCCGGAACTGGAATTCTGCACTGACAATGGCGCAATGATCGCATTCGCAGGCGCAATGCGACTCAAAAAAAATCCCGCGGCAGCGACGCGGGATTATGGTTTCAATGTGCGGCCACGCTGGCCTTTGCATGAATTAAGCGTCGCCTGATTACTACGCCAGCCAAGGCCTGAATCGCTTATTCACCGTTCGTAAGCAAAAAGGCCGTTATCGCAACGCGCCTTTTTTGTTACGGAGAGTGACGTGCTATGGACACGAAGTCAGCGCGCAGCACTCAATGCGCGGCACACAGGAATTCTTACTTTTTCTTGCTGCCAATTTTGCTTTCTTTGCCCTTCATCAGATTCACAATGTTCTGACTATGACGGTAAACCAGCAGACCACTCATAACAAATACGGCCAGTAACTTCACATCCGGGCCAAATAACATGCCGTAATAGAGTGGCGCAAAAATCGCGGCGATCAGTGCCGCCAGTGAGGAATAACGAAATGCAAAGGCAATCACCAGCCAGGTCACCAGCGTCGCAACGCCGAGCCAGGCATTAATACCGATCAATACGCCAGCCGCAGTGGCCACGCCTTTGCCGCCAACAAACTTAAAGAATACCGGCCACAGATGCCCGAGGAAAACCGCAATAGCGACCAGCGCAATGCTGCCATCATCAAGATTAAACTGCTCCGCATAATGCGTCGCCAGCCAGACCGCAAACCAACCTTTGACCGCGTCCCCCAACAGCGTCAATACTGCGGCCGCCTTATTACCACTACGCAAAACATTCGTTGCACCGGGATTTTTAGAACCATAAGTACGCGGATCAGATAAACCAAATAATTTGCTCACCACCACGGCAAACGAGACAGAACCAATCAGGTAAGCCAGCACACCGGCCAGAATAGTATTCATGTGTTTCCTAAAGAAGCTACGGGGCGAAAAATATACTCCCCCCAGTATTTTTAAAAGCGCTTTATTTACGCAGACAATAAGGGCATTTTATAACATACTCCCTCAGAATTACTCTTCCAGAGCGCATTCAACAGCGCGCGCCTGCAATAAACTCTGCAACAGTGCGGGGGAAATTCCGACCAGATAACCGCGACGACCACCGTTAATGTAAATTTTCGGTAAATCAAGAATCGCCTGCTCGACATAAATCGGCATCACTTTTTTAGTGCCGAACGGCGAGGTGCCGCCGACCATATAACCTGAATGCTTTTGCGCTATTTCCGGTTTGCAGGGCTCGATAGATTTACAGCCGATCTGTCGAGCCAGATTTTTAGTTGATACCTTACGATCACCGTGCATCAACACGATTAAAGGTTTCGCCGCCTCGTCCTGCATGACCAGCGTCTTGATCACATGATGCTCATCCACCCCAAGCTCACGCGCAGAAACCGCAGTACCGCCATGTTCTTCGTAGGCGTAAGGATGCTCAGAAAACTCCGCCTTGTTTTTACGCAAAAACTGCGTCGCAGGCGTTTCAGATACGTGTTCTTTCTTAGCCAAAATTCAACCTCGTATTGCTATGAATATATTCAAGCGATTATAGCCGCTGCTTACAAACTGAGAACGTATCGGACACTCTAGACCATGTCATCTGAATTGTTTTTAATGCACAGAAATAATTCAAGGAAATAGAAAATTGAATAAAGATAGGAATAAAAAGTTTTTAATTGCCATTTTGCGCACCAATTAAGTGCAATTTTTAGGATGCTTATGCAAAAAAATGATGACTGATCGTAACGGAAAGTATCCTTTTCTGACAAAAGATTTAAAGAAAAATACGCAGGTGAAGAAGGAGAATAATCAGCAAACCATCAGCCATTCATCTACTTATGGGCCGAAATAAATTTTAAATTTCAATTACTTAGTACAACTTCGCTGGAGCAACTAGGGCATTTCTAGCGAATTCAGGTGAACAGATAAATCCCATTTCATGGAAAAAAGAAAAGAAATTTTCATTCCTGTATCCAATACGCAACAAATAGTCATATTAATGTAACAAACACTTTCACATATACCTATTTTATTTACATAATCGAAGTGCGTCTGATTTAATAACTTTCATTTTCTTTCAAAGTCTGACTAGTTCAAAAGACAAACTCCAATTGCGTGAAAAAACCTTCAGGTTCGTTTTCTATTTCGCTATGGAAGTCTTTATCTACTCAGTTTTTTAAGCATCAGCGTTGCGTTCGTTAACCGTTTGGGGATCATTATGATTTTTAAAGAAAAGATAGGCGTACAGTCAGTACGCTTGGCAATCGGAGTTTTAGCTGGCACGGTCATGTTATCCGGCATGGCTCAAGCTCAAGAAGAGAAAAGTGTTCAGAAAGTCGAAATCACTGGTTCTAATATTAAACGTGCTGATAAAGAAGGCACATCTCCGATTCAGACTATTACTGCCAAAGAAATCAAAGAAAGTGGCGCAACCACAGTTCTCGATTTGTTGAAACAAGTCCCATCGATGGGTACTGGCGGTTATAACGATACTCCTGATCAAAATAGCTTTTCCCGCGGTGTAGCAACGGCGTCCTTGCGTGGTCTTAGCTCTACTTCCACACTGATTCTGTTGAATGGCCGTCGTATGGCTCCATCTGCCTACGCCAATCCAAATAACGGTCAGTCTGCGTTGTATGATCTGAACAGTATTCCACTGTCTGCTCTGGAACGCGTCGAAATTTTCAAAGACGGCGCATCTGCTGTGTATGGCTCAGACGCGATTGCAGGCGTTATCAACTTCATTACCAAACGCGATTACAAAGGCGGTGAAGTCAGTGTATCCGCAGGCGCGAATGATGATCGCGAATTTGGTCGCCAAAATGTGAACGGCACCATTGGTTTTGGCGATTTCGCAAGCCAAGGCTATAACGTTTTAGTGTCATTGGATGCGACGAAGAAACAAGCTACCAGCGAACGCAATGGTTCCAACGATATCCAGGCTGAACAATATGCAGCCATGAACTATCGTCTGAATCCATATTCCAGTTTTGCTTCTAATCAAGGTTTTTTCTATAAAGAAAGATCACCTAACACTAAGTCATTCATTACGACTGGCCCTACGGTTATCAATCAAACTAATTGCGACGCGTCCCGTAAAATAACTGGTTCTGCAGCAAATGGCATCGCGACAAGCAGTGTATTGTATGGCCGTACTTTCTGTAACTACGATGCAGATCAATTTACCGATGTTCAGGGTAAATCCGACGACATCAACTTCATGGCAGTCGGCAACCTGAAAATTAATGAAAATCTGTCTGCATTCAGTGAAGTTGCTTTCACTGATTCGAAACGGGTTTATCGTTCGGCGGCCAGAACCATTGACGGCAGATCTCCAACGACTAACTATGTTGTTGGTGGCCTTGGAGACCCATTCCAAGCTATTCTGCCAATCGGTCATCCAGACAATCCAAACCCAGATGCGCGCTCAGCAGTCGTTTATCGCTTCGAGAACCTGAAAACAGGTACTGATCTGGAAAACCAAAATGCTCGTCTGCTGGCTGGTTTGCGTGGCAGCCTCGGTAGCTGGGATTGGGAATCTGCTCTTTTGTGGAACCGTTCTAAACGCATTGAGACATCGTACGGTTTCCTGTATCTGCCAACTTTGCGTAAGTTGATTACAGAAAACCGCTCACTGGCTTCTTTGGCAGCGGATCCTACGATCACTAAAGACCTGACAAATAACGGAACTTCGCAAATCGCCCAATGGGATGGTAAAGCCAGCACTGAATTTGGTAGCTTGCCGGGTGGTGCAATCGGTTTCGCGGTCGGTGCAGAACTCCGCCAGGAAAAACTGTCTATTAGTCCTGATGCGGCAAATGCTCGCGGTGACATTCTGGGTCTGGCGACAACTGCAATTGAAGCAAAACGTAATGTTTCTTCGGCTTTCTTTGAAGTCCGTACTCCATTCATGAAAAACTTCGAGATGGATTTTGCAGGTCGTGTGGATAAATATCCGAACCTGAAGGCCAACTTCGTTCCTAAGGTCGGCGCAAAATGGACTGCAACTGATAGCCTTGCTTTCCGTGGTAGCTATTCAGAGGGTTTCCGTGCTCCGGCATTATCACAAGTTGCGCCAGGTGGTGCACAGTACTTCCTCAGTAACGTTGTTGATCCTGTTCGCTGCCCGAGTGGTACAACACCTGTTGCCGGTGCAGATCAAACCGATTGCGCTAAGAGTATGTCAGGGGTCGGCGGCGCAAATCCTGATCTGAAGCCAGAAACATCCAAGAGTCTGGCGCTGGGCTTGATTTTCTCGCCGACAAAAGACTTTGACATGACCGTGGATGCTTATAAACTGCGCCAAGAGGGTGTTGTTGCTCTTGCTGATTCCACTTTCTTGCTCACACATCCTGCTAATTTCCCGGCAGATTACATCACTCGTGATACGAATCCATTGAATCAGTTGAAAGATGCGAATGGTAATCCTATCTCAGGTACGGGTCCTCTTCTGGCGATAAAAACGCCATGGACCAACCAAGGTAGCACTGAAGTCAGCGGTATTGACGTTGATATGAAATTACGTACAAATCTGGGTGAATACGGCAAACTGACTACCGGTCTGCAAACGACCTATCTGATCTCCTACCGTCGTGCAGAACAACCAGGTGACGTAGAGCGTAATGCTGTTGGTACAGCTGGTGATCTGAACGACTTTGCAACCTCGGTTGGACCTATTCCTCGTTTGAGAGCAACATTGAGTGGTCGTTGGGAAAAAGGCCCCCATAGCGTTAATGGAGCAATCCGCTTTGTTGATAGCATCACGCAATATCGTCGTTACAACAATGATGTGACCTATGCAAATGGTGGAGTTTGTCATTGGGGTTCTGGTCAGCCAGCAGGTACGCCGCAGCTGGGAGGCATTCCTAAGTACCTCGACTACTATCCAGATTGCACAGTTCCAAGCTGGACAACAGTTGACCTTGGCTATACTTACACCGGTTTCAAAGATCTGACACTGGGTATCAACATCAGCAATATTTTGGATACCAAAGCACCTTACTATCCAACAATTACTGCTGCGTCCATCGCTCAGGGTTACAACTCGACACTGCATAACAATACTGGCCGTTATTTCCGCGTATCTGCGAAATATACTTTCCGTTAATATTGTGTAGTTAGCTGGACAATAAACGCCTCGTTCAACGGGGCGTTTATTTTTTCTATCGCCTGAATCACTTTCTCTTTGAGGAATTTATGCAAACATTGCTTCACAAATTTTGTAGGGCGCTCGCTATTGGTGTATTGATTACCAGCACTGCCGCAATGCCATTGTCAGCTCATGCACAAAACAAACTGATACCAGTAGAAAATTTTTTCAAAAGCGAACAGATCTCGAATGTCATGTTTTCACCTGACGGCAAAAACATCGCGATGTTGGCTGCGGGAGCAAATGATCGTTTGGTTCTGGCGATCATGGAAGTGGATAAGTTAAAGCCAAAAATTGTGGCTGGTTACGAAAAGACTGACGTGGTATTTTTTAGCTGGGTAAATAACCAACGACTTGTTTTTGGCGTCGGAGATCGCGCCATTGGCGATGGTGACCGCGATAGAGGCAATGGTTTATTTGCAATTAATAAAGATGGCAGTGAGTTACGAGAATTGATTGCGACCGGTGACACCGGTGGCAAATTCAGAGTGCTCAATGGCTATCACGATTTTCTTGATGTCACTCACGTGCCAGACTCCAATGACGTGTATATAACGCGCAGCACTGGAACGCGTAAAACACCGTCTTACACTTTAATGAAACTGAATACCCTGAACGGCTACAACGAAACCGTACAGACTCCTACGAATTCCGTTAGTTTCATGATTGATAAATTCGGCGACGTAAGGGTTGCAGAAACCTCTGAGGACAACCTCTCTGCTGTTCATTATAAAGACCCAAAAACACAGCAATGGCGAAAATTGATTGAGTACGACAACGTAAAAGGGCATGGTTTCTCTCCAGCATTTATTGCACCGGATGGCCAGTTTTATGTCACAACGGCGAAGAAAAGTGACACGGTTTCCGTGTTCCGTTTTGATCTGGAAAAAAATAAACTGGATGACACGCCTATCGTCGCCACAAAAGGATTTGATTTCCATGGTAATTTCGTTTTTAACAAAAAAGAAAATAAGCTTCTAGGGATTCATTACGAGAGCGATGCTTTTTCCACTTTATGGCTGGATGAAAAATGGAATAGTTTGCAAAAAGCAGTCGATGCCGCACTGCCAAATACGGCAAATCTGATTTGGGGCCCGGAAACTGCGAACAACGATACTATCCTTGTTCACTCGTTCTCTGACGTTCATCCTGGATCCTATTTGCTCTTTAACACCGAGACAAAGAAATTTGTTCCGATTGGTGACGTCCATCCTGAAATCAATTCTAAGACCATGTCCTATAAAGACTTTGTCCGCATTAAAGTGCGGGATGGTATGGAAATTCCGGCCTATATCACGCTGCCAAAAAACGGTAGTGGTAAAAATTTACCCATGGTGGTGATGGTACATGGCGGCCCTTATGTCCGGGGTGGACATTGGGAATGGAACCGCGAAACACAGTTTCTTGCATCTCGCGGCTATGCTGTACTTGAACCTGACTTCCGCGGTAGTACAGGTTATGGAATCAAGTTGTTCCGGGCGGGCTGGAAACAATGGGGACTGGCAATGCAGGATGACGTAACAGATGCGACAAAATGGGCGATTGCTCAGGGTTATGCTGACCCCAAACGTATCTGCATCGCAGGCGCCAGCTATGGTGGTTACGCAACACTGATGGGCTTAATCAAAGAGCCGGATTTGTATCGTTGCGGTATCAGTTGGGTTGGTGTGACTGACATCAATTACTTATTTGATGTCACCTGGAGTGATACCTCTGGTTCGGCGTGGACACGTTACGGTATGCCATTGATGATCGGTGATCAGACCAAGGATGCAGAACAACTGAAAGCGACCTCGCCTGTCACGCAAGCACATCGTTTAACAAAACCATTGATTCTTGCTTATGGCGCAGCAGATCGAAGAGTGCCATTGGTACACGGTGAACAATTCAAAAAAGCAGCACCTAAAGACGCAAAAATTGAATGGATCACTTATCCGAATGAAGGCCACGGATGGCGCACCCTGAAAAACAATGTTGACTTCTGGACCCGCGCTGAAAAATTCTTAAACGAAAATACCGCAGTGAAATAAGTCGTTCAACAAAATTACCAGACCTGCGTCGCTCAGAGCCACGCAGGTTTTTTTATTTCTTACGGCTGATAAACCGCGTTATACGATACAAATAATCACCCTCGCGGATGATGCAATGCATGCAGTTGTTTTAATCGTTCTCTGGCAACGTGAGTGTAAATTTGTGTAGTGGAGATGTCAGCATGCCCAAGCAACAGCTGCACGACTCTCAAGTCCGCCCCGTGATTGAGTAAATGCGTGGCAAATGCGTGGCGTAAAGTGTGAGGGGAGAGATGAATCGTAATCCCCGCCTGTGCTGCATATTTCTTGATCAGGATCCAGAACATCTGCCGCGTCATCGCACCGCCCCTTGCTGTCACGAATAAGGCATCATCAATTTGACCATTTAATATCACCGGACGTGCTTGTTTCAAATAACGTTCCAGCCATAATCTGGCGTGCTCGCCAAATGGCACCAAACGTGTTTTATCCCCTTTACCGGTTACACGCAGAACGCCCTCATTTAAGCCAACTTCCAAAGATTTGAGTTGCACCAGTTCGCTGACACGCAACCCGCATGCGTAGAGCAATTCCAGCATGGTGCGATCCCGTATCCCGAGAGGAGAATCATCGGGAGCCTGCAGCAAAGACTCTACCTGTGTTTCGCTCAGGGTTTTGGGTAAGCGGACGGGTTGTTTTGCCGATTTGAGTTTGCTGCACGGATTTTGCCTGACCAGATTCTGCCGGACAGCCAGCAAATAAAAACGTTTCAATACGCTGAGGCGGCGATTGGCAGAAGTTGCCTTGGATGATGTGTGTTTCAGCGCGATATAGGCGCTGATATCGTTGTAGTCAGCCTGATATAAGTCTTTGCCAGTCGCTTCGGACAACCATTCGGCAAACAGGCGCATATCGCGCCGGTAAGCTTCTACGGTATTTTTTGCCAACCCGTCTTCAAGCCACAAAACATCACAGAACTGGTCTATCTGCGCCATCAATTCTGCAGGCAATAAAAATGGCACTGAATTATCTTTCGGCATTAAACCTGTCTTTTTTAAACTGACAACATCCTCACGCATAATCAGCCACACCCTCATGCGCCAGCAACCAGCGCTTTACTCCGAGGTGAAAACCCGTTTCATCATCATGATGAGCAAACCCGCCCAAACCACCCGCTGCGGTAACGCGATGGCAGGGAATCACCAGCGGATACCAGTTCGCACCGCAAGCCTGACCGACAGCGCGCGGCGCAGAGCGGATTTGCTTGGCAATCTGACCGTAAGTCAGTACCTGTCCACGTGGGATAGATGAAATTCCACGCCAGACCGAATTTTGAAATGTCGTACCAACAGTCCGCAAAGGAAGATCAAACTGAAAATCAGGATCGTCGAAGTAGTGCAGTATTTGTGTCGCCACCTTCTCAGAGAGGGAATCACCAGGGTCTTTCTCATGGAACCTTGGTGGCAAATAAACCAGCTCTGTCAGTAAGGAATCAGCGACGCGGATTCCGACTGCGCCAAATGGTGCAGCAACGATGGCAGAAAAAATACCGCTCTCTTTGTCTGACATGAGTGTTCCTCAAAAAGGGAAAAACTTGCTTCAGTAAGTGTGACGAAAACATGCCCATCGTCAGATCAGCCTGCTCATCAATCAAATCTTTGTGAATTTTAAACGCCAGCGCACTCGCCGTCAGCATAAAAAAATAGCACACAGATACTGACAAATTTATCCGCCAGATGTGCTGATTCCAGAATGCTTACCGCGATAAATATCATCCGGAAAAGAAAAAAGGCGCATCAATGATGCGCCTTGAAAGCATGTTTCGCGTTTTCGGCTGTTTAGTTATTGTGTTGCCACAATACTCAGCTTGTAATAAAAACGCGCGTCTCCTCAGTGTACGGCATGGGTACCGTTTTCTTGCACTACCGCCTTTTAATCTTCTGAACTGCTAAAAGTTCGACTGCGCAGAATATAGCACGACCGAATACCAGTGACAAAAAAAAACTACGCAAAAATACTTAATTGTTGCGGATATGTAAAAGACATGTACATATCCGAAAAATGTGCTAATCCAATTTATTTATTATAAAAATCAATTATTTGTAAATTAAATTCGGCAGCCAGGTAGAAATCTCTGGAATATACGTAATCAGCAATAAGAACGCGATCATCGTCATCAGCCACGGTAAAACGGCAACTGTCAGCTCGGTAATACCCATTTTCGTAATACCAGAGGCGACATACAGATTCAGACCGACGGGTGGATGACACATACCGACCTCCATATTCACCACCATAATGATACCAAAGTGGACGGGGTCGATACCAAGTTTCATCGCGACCGGGAACAAAATCGGTGCCATGATCAGCACAATCGACGACGGCTCCATCACATTACCCGCTAACAACAGCAGGATATTCACCACCAGCAGGAAACTGATCATGCCGAAACCTTTGTCCATGATCCAACTTGCCATCGCTTGCGGGATATTTTCGCTGGTCATCAGGAATGAGAACAGTACTGCGTTAGTGATAATGTAGAGCAGCATCGCTGACATCGAAGCGGAATCCAGCAAGACCTTGGGTACTTTTTTCAAAGTCATGTCTTTATAGACAAACACGGCGATCACGAACGCATAGACTGCTGCAACTGCGGCAGCTTCTGTCGGCGTGAACATACCGCTGTAAATACCACCCATCACAATCACAATCAGCAACAAGCCCCAGGCACTTTTTCTGAACGCAGTAAAACGCTCGCCCCAGCTTGCTTTCGGCATGCGAGGATAGTTGTGCTTACGCGCCAGAAACCATGTAGTCAGACCGAGAAAAAATGCCAGCATCAGGCCGGGGATAACGCCCGCCATGAATAATTGCCCAACCGAGGTATTGGTCGAAACCGAATACATCACCATCACAATCGAAGGTGGGATCAGAATACCCAATGCACCGGATGTCGTAATCACCCCAGCACCAAAGCCTTTTGGATAACCCTGCTTGACCATGGCAGGAAGAATAATTGAGCCAATGGCCACCACGGTCGCTGGCGACGAACCCGAAACAGCCGCAAACAAAGCACAGGCAAGAACGCCAGCCAGAGCCAGACCGCCATGCCAATGCCCGACCATCGCTGCCGCAAAATTAATCATCCGGCGGGCAACGCCGCCGTGCGTCAGAAAGTTACCGGCCAGAATGAAGAACGGAATCGCCATGATTTCGAACTTTTCTATTCCGGTAAATAACTTCAAGGCAACCGACTCAATCGGTACCTGTGTCATCGTGAAGAGGAACGTCAGTACTGTCAGGCCGAGCGAAATCGAAATCGGCATGCCGGTCAGCATCAACAGCATTAACAAGACAAAAATAATGGTGGCGTTCATGCTTTCACCTCATCTTCGAGACCATCAACATGGGTGTGATCGTGTTTAGGCAATTCACCTGTTTTAACGAAATTCCAGATAACTTGCAGAAAACGGAAACACATCAGATAGGAACCTAACGGTATCGCCATGTAAACCCACCACATCGGTATTTCCAGATCAGCGGAGGTCTGATCAGTGTGGGCAATTTCCCATACAAAACTACCGCCCAGTGTGCCGACAATACCGGTAAATAAAGCGCCGGCAGCTAATCCCAGAATCACAAATTTATAACGATTCGCAGGGCTCAGTTTGTTGATCAGCACATCGACACCAACGTGGATACCAGTGCGCACACCGTAGGCAGCGCCAAACTTTGCCATCCACACAAACATGTAAATGGTCAGCTCTTGTGCCCAACTGGTATTTATTTTTAACAGCTCGTCTTGCAGATAAGGGATTTCAAATCCCGAAAGATAACGGTGTACCACCGCTATAAAAGTGACCAAGGTCGCAGCGCCCATCAGGGTCGCAATCAACCATTCCTCTAGGTGATCAAGGAACTTCATTGTGTTCTCCTGTGAAGGATAAAAATGAGAGATGAGAAATGAGAACTGGCAAACCTGAGCTTACCGGTTCTCATTTGACGGAAAGAACTTACTTGATACCGAGTTTAACGGCTTCTTTGTTGACGTTCGCAATCAGATCTTTACCGATCCGTGATTCCATCTGCTTTTGCACTGGCAGCAAGGCTTTGCGCCATTCTGCTTTTTCTTTATCAGTTGGTACATAGACCGTGGTCTTGCCGGATTTTTTCACTGCTTCCAGCGCATTATCGTTCTCTTGCTGGGCAATCGCATTCGCATACTTGGTCGCCGTTTTCATCGCGCCATCTAACTCATTGCGGATATCTGCGGGCAAGCCATCCCAGAATTTTTTGTTCACGATCACCGCATAGCCAAGGTAGCCATGATTTGTTATCGTCACATGCTTTTGCACCTCATGCATTTTTTGTGTGTACAGATTTGATGGCGGGTTTTCTGTGCCATCCACCACGCCAGTCTGCAACGCCTGATAAACCTCGGAGAATGCCAGCACTTGCGGGTTCGCATTCAATGCACGCATTTGCGCATCCAGCACTTTGGACGATTGTATGCGTAATTTTTGTCCCTTCATGTCGGACGGCAAATGGATAGGTTTATTCGACGACATGACTTTAAAACCGTTATCCCAGTAACCCAGACCGGTGATGCCTTTGCTTTCCAGTTTCTTCAGCAGATCTTTACCGATAGGCCCTTCTGTGACTGCATACAACACATCTTTGGTCGGGAAAATGTATGGCAGATCAAACACCTCAAATTCTTTGACGCCTAAAGGGCCGAATTTAGCCAGCGATGGCGCCAGCATTTGTACTGCACCTAACTGCAATGCTTCTAATTCTTCTTTGTCTTTATACAGCGTGCTGTTGGGATACAGTTCGACTTTCACGCGTCCTTTGGTCGCTTTTTCTGCGAGTTCTTTAAAGCGCTCTGCAGCTTTTCCTTTTGGTGTATCGCTGGCGACAACGTGGCTGAATTTAATGACGATAGGGGATTGAGCAAATGCAGCGCCACTAACCAGTGATGCCGCGAGAAGCGAAAACAGAACGGATTTGATTTTCATGAGAGTCTCCAGTTTATTAATTATCAAAGTTATTATTCTACGATTATTCGAAATAGTCACCCTCTGAACAATTGTGGAAAACCACATACCGCATTCGATTGCCCATATAAACAACACCTGCAGTAAACTAACAGCATGAAACGTCTATATAAATCGCAGCGATGGCCTAACGACAAGTGGCGCTGGATCATTCCTATTTTGCTGATTGCCTTGTTTCTGACCACGCTGATCTGGTTGCCGTGGCAGGCACAACGCATGGAGGCGAATGAAAGGCAGGAGCAACTGATTGCCGACACTCTTTGGGTAGAGCAGGCGATACAATTTCAGATCGACCGCAACGACGAAATGCTGCGTCAGATCGGCGCCGATATGATGAATATTGGCCTGAAGCCGGATGCCATTTTGCTGCGCTTCCGGAATCTGCTGCAAAACAATCATGAGATTTCCCGTCTGGTCTTACTCGACCAGCACAATGCTGTTGTCACGTCGTCACATGACACAGCGTTCAATTCATCCAATATTCTGATACCCGATGACATCAAATCTGCGCAGGCAGAACTGGATAACAAAACCCGATGTTTTGCTCCGAGGCAGGAAACCAAATCACAGAAATACAATTACGCCATCAGTTGTCAGATTCCCTTAAAGAAAGAAAATCACTATTTCGGCAGCATCATCATCACTTACCATGCCAATGGCATACTGGAAGAATTAGTCCCATGGTGGTTTGCGCAGGAAAACCAGATTTCTCTGCTGGACAACGATGACAAAGTGATTGCAACGCGGGCCGCCGGCGGGCCGGGTAAAAATGTGTATACCCATAACCGCAATCTGGAACTGCCCGGCGTCACACTCGCGCTGCGCACCAATAGCAATAAGAGCGAACCCAAGCTACTGTCCAATTTGCTGGTGGTGATGGTCATTCTGCTGTCAATGGGCTTGATATGGAGTCTGGTTGCTTTGTGGCGCGACATCAATCGTCGCCTTGCAGCAGAAGGCGCTCTGCGCCAGCAAGTCATCTTCCGTACTGCGATGGAAAACTCACTGATCACCGGCTTGCGCGCGCGCGATATGCACGGCCGCATGACCTATGTGAATCCGGCATTCTGCAAAATGGTTGGTTACCCGGCAGAGCAAATCATCGGTCGTCTGCCACCAATGCCGTATTGGGCTCCCGAAGTCGTCGAAGAATATCAGCAACGCTTTTCTAAACTGCTGGCAGGATCGGTTCCGCAAGACGGCTTTGAAACCATTTATCAGCATGCCAGTGGCGAACGGATTCCGGTATTGATTTATGAATCGCCGCTGATTGATGAAAGCGGTAAGCAAACCGGCTGGATGAGCTCGATACTGGATATTTCCGAACTCAAACGGGCGCAGGAACTGACTCGTCAACAAGAAGCCAAACTGCACTCCAGTGCGCGGCTCGCCACCATGGGCGAAATTGCCTCAATGCTGGCGCATGAACTGAATCAGCCGCTGGCCGCTATTTCCAGTTACACCACCGGTGCCATGAATCTGCTGGAAGCGGGCGATACCGATAAAGCCTTATTGTTATCAGCGATGGAAAAAGTGAAAACCCAGGCGCAGCGTGCCGGACAGATTATCCGCAGCGTACATGAGTTCGTCAAAAAACGGGAACCAACCAGGGAGCTGGTCGACATCAACGTATTGATTAAAAATGCGCTGCCGCTGGTCGAATTGCAAGCGCAGGCCGCGCACATCAGCCTGCAATGGCTGCCACTGCCCGGCACACCACAGGTGCTGGCGGATCAGGTACTGATCGAACAGGTATTGCTGAATCTGACCCGCAACGCGATTGAAGCGATGGAAGACACACCGCCGGAACATAGAAATTTACGCATACAAGCCAGCCTCGACAACGATGGCGATATCGTCGTGGAAGTCATCGACCGTGGACATGGCATTCCTGCCAGCGTTGCTGACCGATTGTTTTCACCGTTTTTTTCCACCAAAACAACCGGTATGGGCATGGGGCTGAATATCTGCAGAACGGCAATTGAGTTTCATGGCGGCAAACTTACTCACCGCGATAACCCGGTCGGTGGTAGTATCTTCCGCTTCATTCTGCCGGCAGTGCAAGAAGAAAATAATCCCGCTGACCTGCCGACTGTAGCGTCACAAAAAGAATAATGAGACGGTCAACGTACGGTCATACCGATACAGCGTGACCGCTTCTGCCCGTGACATTCTGATATCGCAATTGGAGACGACATGCTACACATCATTGACGACGAGGACGTGATCCGCGATTCACTTTCCTGGCTCGCCCGTTCGCGCCAGATTGCCGCGATTGGCTACAGCAGTGCAGAACAGTTTCTTGCCTCGCTCGATCAACCTTTGCGCTTCGATGCCGAAGGCGACTGCATTTTGCTGGATGTGCGCATGGAAGGGCTGAGCGGCATTCATCTGTTTGATATTTTATCCGGCAAAAAACTGACCAAACGTCTGCCGGTGATTTTTCTGACCGGGCATGGCGACGTGCCGATGGCGGTCGATACGCTCAAACGCGGTGCTTTTGATTTCTTTGAAAAACCATTTAACGATAACAAGCTCATGGACAGAGTGCAGGAAGCGCTGGCGCAATCGCGTGCAGCGGGTGTTTCTGCTGCCGTGCATGAACGTCTGGCGACCTTATCTGCGCGCGAAAAAGAAGTGCTGGAACTGATTTTGCTCGGCAAAATGAACAAGGTCATCGCCGATGAACTCGGTATCAGCATGCGTACCGTGGAAGTGCACCGCGCGCATGTGTTCGACAAAATGCAAGTCAAAACTGCCGTCGAACTGGCGGGAATCCTGAAGTAGTTTTTAGTAAAAATGGGGGAGTATCCTTGATTTTCACCCTATTCTCCTTGTAAACATTAGGGGTTGAAATATACTCCACCCAGTATGTCTATCTTCACCTTACTCTTTCCTGATTTTAGTTTAATTCTGATCGGCTTCCTGCTCGCCCGTCATTCCCACTGGGGAGGCCATTTCTGGGCTGGTGTCGAAAAGCTCGTTTACTTCCTGCTGTTTCCTGCCCTGCTGTTTTACACCACCGCACGCACACGTTTTGATTTTCATGCGACCGGACATCTGTTGCAGGTCGCCATCATCGCCACGATAGCTGGCATGTTGCTGGGCTGGCTCGCGAAGTATCTGTTCAAAACAGCACCGCGTATTTTTGAATCGGGCGTGCAGACGGCATTCCGCTTCAATTCTTATATTGCGCTGGCGATCGCGTCCCGCCTCGCGGGAGATCAGGGCACCGCGCTGATGGCATTACTGATAGGCTTTCTGGTTCCACTCTGCAATATGGCAGCGGTCTATGCGCTGGCTCATAACAGTGGTCGCTTGCTGAAAGAAATCGCCAGTAACCCGCTGGTGGTGGGCACCGCCAGCGGTGTGATCGTCAGTCTGCTGGACATTCCCTTACCGGAAGGAATAGCCGCAACGCTGTCGCGGCTGGGCAATGCCGCCATCGCACTCGGCTTGCTTGCCGTGGGTGCCGGGATGAAGGTGTCAGCGATACACGAAGCGAAAGGTATCGCCGCCTATTTTCTCTCGGTGAAATTGCTGGCGTTACCGGCGATAGCGCTGGTACTTGGCCGCTGGCTGGAATTGCCAGCTCTGCAATTGCAGATCGCCGTCATTTTCTGTGCGCTGCCGACTGCATCGAGCGCCTACGTGCTGGCGGCGCGCATGGGTGGCAATGGCCCGTTCGTCGCATTTCTGATTTCTGCCAGCACCGTATTGTCAGTACTGACCCTGCCGATCTGGCTGGCGCTGGTGCGATAGCAGCACCACATTTTCACTACGCGCTCAGGCCATGGCAGGCTAGCGCCCAGATCACATGCTCACGCACCATCTCTGACGGATGATCAAGACGCGCGCGTAAGGCCGCCACGATGCCCGCATCGCCGCACATCGTGGTCGCCGCATTACCAAGACCAACCGCGATATTGCGCAACCAGCGTTCATGCCCGATACGACGGATAGGGCTGCCTTCCAGCATGCGCAAAAACTGCTCTTCCGTCCACGCAAACAAATGCACCATGCGCGCGTGATCCAAACCATTCCTGACTGCAAAATCACCGACTGCGGCAACTTGCGCAAATTTATTCCACGGACAATGCAACTGGCAATCGTCGCAACCATACACCCTGTTACCGATCAGCGGCCGGAATTCGATTGGGATACTGCCGTGCAGTTCTATCGTCAGATACGACACACAGCGCCGTGCATCGACGGTGTATGGTGCAACTATCGCCTTCGTTGGGCAGACATCGATACACGATGAACACTGACCGCAGTGATTGCCAACTGGCGGGTCAAGCGGCAACGGCAGATCGACCAGTATCTCGCCCAGAAAAAACATGGAACCTGCTTCACGGCTCAATAGCAAGGTATGTTTGCCACGCCAGCCGAGACCCGATTTTTCTGCCAGCGCCACTTCCATTACCGGCGCAGAATCAGTGAAGACACGGTAGCCAAAATCACCGATCTGTTGACTGATTTTTTCTGCGAGCTGCTGCAGGCGACTGCGTAAAACTTTGTGATAATCGCGACCGCGCGCATAGATAGAAATCACCGCTGTATCTGCAGTATGCTGTGCTTCCGCAGCGCGCCAGTGCGGATCGGCTGGCAAGTAATTCATGCGTGCCGAAATCACCCTGACGGTGCCAGGCACTAATTCAGCCGGGCGACTGCGCTTGGTGCCATGCGCCGCCATATACGCCATATCGCCATGAAAACCGGCGTCCAGCCATTTCTGAAAACCGGCTTCGGTGTGGCTGAGATCAACATCGGCAATACGAATTTCTGCAAAGCCGAGTTCTTTGCCCCAGCTTTTGATCTGTGCGGATAAAGCAGATAAGCTGTCGACATCCAGATTCACGCGGCAGACTCCGGCAAATACACAAGGGCGGGGCAATATGCTATGTTTAGCGAATTCATGAATACGGACTTTGCAGGAAATGTCACATTATAAAACCACACTGCCGGATGAAGCAGCAACGCAGGCATTAGGAAAAAGTCTCGCCCACACTTTAGTGCCGGGGCTGGTTATTTTTCTGCACGGCGATCTGGGTGCTGGTAAAACCGCCCTCACCCGCGCCATGATTCACGCCGCTGGTTTTACCGGCAATGTAAAAAGCCCGACTTATACACTGGCAGAACCGTATCAGGTAAAAATCCAATCGCAAACAACAACGATCATGCATTTTGATCTGTACCGTATGCTGAGCGCCGAAGAATTTCTGGACGCCGGATTCCGCGAAGAGTTTAACGCATCGAATATCTGTATCGTCGAATGGCCAGAAAAAGCAGATGGCGTGCTGCCAGAACCTGATCTGAATGTATTTTTAAGCGTTGCAGGTGATGGTCGTGAGGTAGAATTGCAGGCGTTGTCTGCCAAAGGTATCGCATGTCTCGCATCACTCCAATTCGCCCCCAATCTGTAAGCCAGAAATCCCCATCAGGAAAGCGACGCGCTTTCATTAAAGCTGGCGGCACCCTGCTGCTTTCCGTTTGTGTGCCGCAAGCAGCAAATGCGGCGAAAATTCTTGCTGTCCGGGTCTGGCCTGCCGAAGATTACACCCGCGTCACCCTGGAAAATGATATTGAGCTCAATACCAATTTTTTTACAGTAAAAAATCCTGAGCGCCTGGTGGTTGATATCGAAGGTCTGGAATTAAATCCCACCCTGAAAGAACTGGTGGCGAAGATACAGCCGAATGACCCTTACATCAAGCAGGTGCGGGTTGGTCAGAATAAACCGAACGTTGTGCGCCTGGTGTTCGATTTAAAAGAAGAAATCAGCCCACAGGTGTTTACTCTGCAACCTGTTGGCAACTATAAACACCGGCTGGTCTTCGATCTGTATCCAGCCAATCCGGCCGACCCAATTGCCGCGCTGATAGAGAAAGGCGAGTGGCACAAAGACACTCAGACCAGAAGCGTCGCCCCGACCACCCCGACGATGGCGGGTGAAGTCAAAGCCGATGGCAAATCTGATCCAAAAGCATCTAAACCGGAACTCATGGCGGAGGCTAAGCCTGATGATAAGTCGGCGCTGAAACACAGCGAAAAAACTGAACCGCATCTGAGTGAAAAATCACCAGACAAATCGGCTGCACCGGCGATGACCCGCATGATCACAATTGCGATTGATCCGGGTCATGGCGGTGAAGATCCCGGCGCCACCGGGCGTGGTGGCAGCCGCGAAAAAGATGTGGTTCTGGCGATTGCCAAACGACTGAAAGCCAAAATAGAACAGCAACCAAATATGCGCGTAATGCTGACGCGCGATGCCGATTATTTTGTGCCGCTGAACGTGCGGGTGCAAAAAGCCAGAGCGGTGCAGGCCGATTTATTCATGTCGGTGCATGCCGACGCGTTTGTGAATTCATCTGCGCGTGGTTCGTCGGTGTTTGTGTTATCCGACAAAGGTGCGAGTTCAACCGCGGCGCGCTGGCTGGCGGATAAAGAAAATGCGGCCGATCTGATCGGTGGCGTGAATATCAAAAATCACGACAAACAGCTCGCCAGCGTCTTGCTGGATTTATCCACAACGGCGCAGATCAACGATAGCTTAAAACTCGGCAAAGTTGTGCTGACAGAAATCAGCGGTATCAATAAATTGCACAAAGGCTCGGTGGAACAAGCCGGATTTGCGGTACTGAAAGCGCCGGATATTCCCAGCATATTGATAGAAACGGCGTTTATTTCGAATCCGGAAGAGGAAGCAAAACTGACCGATGATGCGTATCAGGATCAGATGGCGGATGCAGTGATGAAAGGTATTAAGAAATATTTTTCGAAAAATCCGCCATTGGCAAAAAGCCGGCTGACCTGATCCATCATCCGCAACAGAGTTAGCACAACGATGCCCGACGATTTCGCCGGGCATTTTTTATTCTGCCTGTGCGCTGGAATCGCAGCCAACGCCAGCGGCGATCCAGCGTCGGACTCTGCGCGCAAACCAGGCTTGCCAGCGTAGCGGAAGCCAGCGCAGATACTGTGCAGGCTGAGTCAGCATGCCACAGCGGTAGGACATTGAAGCCTGATCCCATAATAAGGCGCGGCAACTTCCATGCCGCTGCCACAAAAAAACAAGCGCCACCGGGCAAGGCTCGGCAGCGCAGCAAACACCACAGCCATTACAGGCCAGGCCGACTTCTGGTTTCAACGGCGCTTGCTGACGTAGCCAGATCAGCGTCGATGAAGTCGGCTTTTTCACAATCGTCAGACCGCTTTACGCAAGCGCTTCAGCATTTTCCACAATGCCCCCAGCAACAGAGGCACAATCGCGGCGCCGACCCCCACCAGTACGATGGCGTTCAGATTTTTCTGTATGAAAGGAATGTTACCGAAGAAGTAACCGCTCATGACCAGCGACAATATCCATAACAACGCACCAAGCACATTGAAGAGCTGGAAAGTACGGTGTGTCATATCAGAGATACCCGCCACGAAAGGCGCAAAGGTACGCACGATAGGCACAAAACGCGCCAGCACAACGGTTTTACCGCCATGCTTTTCATAAAATTCATGGGTCTTTTTCAGCGCCGCCTTATCTATCCAGCGATAGTCATGCGCCATGACTTTGTGACCAATCAGGCTGCCGATCCAGTAGTTAATCGTGTTGCCGGAGATCGATGCAAGCAGCAATAAACCTACCAGCAGCCAGGGGTTCATCGCACCCGTCGCGCAAAAAGCGCCGGCAATAAACAATAATGAATCGCCGGGTAAAAACGGAAAAATCACAAAGGCAGTCTCACAAAAAACAATCGCAAACAAAACGACGTACACCAGCGTTCCGTATTCCGCAATCACCATCCCCAACATCTTATCGACATGCAAAATCATGTCTAACAGTTGCATGAAATCCATTATTGTTCCAGTCAAAGAAATCGCGGCAATCATACACTAAGCCGCAGTACACGCAAGACAGCGCAGGTATAATCTCGCGATGAATCCGAATTCCTCTCCTTACCGTCCGATTCAGGCGCTGCCTGATAACCTGATCTCTCAAATTGCTGCCGGCGAAGTCGTCGAACGGCCTTCTGCCGTCGTCAAGGAAGTGCTGGAAAACGCGCTGGACGCGGGAGCCAGCAGCATCACCATCCGGCTCGAAGAAGGTGGCGTCAAACGGATAGCGATCAGCGATAACGGACGCGGCATACCGCAAGAGCAATTGTCACTCGCCGTGGCACGTCATGCAACGTCGAAAATCGCCTCGCTGACGGAGCTGGAAAATGTCGCGACCCTGGGATTTCGCGGCGAAGCGCTCGCTTCCATCGCCTCGGTTTCCTTGCTGACGCTGACGACACGTACCGCCGATGCGCCGCATGCGTGGCAGATTGAAAATGGTAAGGTCTCTCCGGCATCGGGTGCGCCGGGCACCACGGTCGATGTGCAGGATTTGTATTACAACACGCCCGCCCGCCGGAAATTTTTAAAATCAGAACAAACAGAGTTCGGTCATTGTGCGGAGGTTGTCCGCCGTATCGCGCTGGCGCGCCCCGACGTCTCGTTTTCCCTCACACATAATGGCAAAGCGGTTGATCACTGGAATGTCAGCGCAATTGATAAGCGCAGCGCGCAGATACTTGGGGATGCATTTTCCAGCGCGCGTCTGCCACTCGATGAAAGTGCAGGGCCATTGCGCCTGCATGGTTTTGTCGGTTTGCCGACCGCCTCTAAAGCGCGTGCCGATGCACAATTTTTCTATGTGAACGGCCGCTTTGTCCGTGACAAATTATTGACCCATGCGGTACGCGCTGCCTATCAGGATGTGTTGCATGGCGATCGCTATCCATCTTATGTTCTGGCGCTGGATCTTGATCCGGCGCTGGTTGATGTAAACGTTCATCCATCAAAAATTGAAGTGCGGTTTCGCGATAGCCGCGCCGTTCATCAATTTGTATTTCATGCCGTCAGCCGTGCACTGGCGCAGACATCTGCCACTGCTTTCGGCACCGTTCCGGCACCTGCCACCGCAGCATCGGCATCATCCGTATTGGCAGGAAAAGCGATACCCTGGATTGCCGGTGAACAAACGACGTTTGCGGCGCAATTCGCAACGCCGTCCCCCTATACGAATGCAGGCAACAGCACGCCGAATGCTTACGACCAATGGGGTCGCAATCAGACAGGTAGCGGTAATGGTGTCGCGCAGAATCTGCAAAGTTATGGTGCTATGTTCAGCGACAGTTCCCGCGCAGAAAATGCCGTTCCCACACAAGCACTACCAGAGGATGAACATCCTCTGGGCTTTGCGCTGGCACAACTGCACGGTGTGTATGTACTCGCACAAAACAGCAAAGGTCTGGTACTGGTAGATATGCATGCCGCACATGAACGCATCTTGTATGAGCAGCTCAAGAATGCGCTCGATGAAAACGCCATGCCTGTGCAACCGATGCTGATCCCGGTGACCTTTTATGCTGACGCAATTGAAGTCGGCACTGTCGAAGAACATCAGGACACATTAAAAGCGCTAGGGTTTGACATGGCGGCGATATCGCCCACCACGCTGGCGGTGCGCGCCGTGCCAGCATTGCTTAAAAATGCCGATGCACAATCACTCGCACGAGACGTATTGCGTGAAGTGCGCGAATTCGGCGGCTCACGCGTCCTGATTGACAGACGCAATGAATTGCTCGGCACCCTTGCCTGTCATACAGCGGTGCGTGCCAATCGCAGCCTCACCGTTCCGGAAATGAATGCGCTGTTGCGTCAGATGGAGCAAACGGAGCGCGCTGATCAGTGCAATCATGGGCGACCAACATGGGTGCAACTTGGTCTGAACGATCTCGATAAAATGTTCTTGCGTGGCCAGTGAATTCTAACCATCGTGAACTATCAACACCGTTACCGACTGCACCAATTATAAATACGGAATTAGCATGAACACCTCGAATGCAGCCAACGTCATCGCGATCATGGGGCCGACCGCATCCGGCAAAACGGCTGCCGCGCTGGAAATCGCCAGACACATTCCGTCCGAAATTATCTCTGTTGATTCAGCACTGATTTATCGCGGCATGGATATCGGCACGGCCAAACCCTCTGCCGAGGAACTCGCCAGCGCGCCACACCATCTGATCGATATTATTGATCCGGTGGAATCGTATTCCGTCGCGCAATTCCGTAAAGATGCAGAAAGACTGGTCGCTGATATTCAGGCGAGAGGTAAATTGCCCATTCTGGTCGGCGGCACCATGATGTATTTCAATGCGCTGAAACACGGACTCGATGATCTGCCCGGTGCCGATCCCGCGTTACGAGCAGAACTGGATGCCGAAGCAGAACGCATAGGCGTACCGGGTTTGCATGCGCGTCTGGCGACCCTCGACCCTGAAACGGCCGCACGGCTGAATCCCAATGACAGCCAGCGAATACAAAGAGCGCTGGAAATCATCACACTGAGCGGACAGGCTATGTCTGCACTGCTCGCCCGCCAAACAAAAACCGGGCCAGCGTTCGCCATGCTGCCGATTTCTCTGGAACCCTCAGATCGCAGCGTTCTGCATCAGCGTATCGCAAGCCGCTTCGATCTGATGCTGCAAAACGGCTTTTTAGAGGAAGTGAAACAGTTAAAGCAACGACAGGATTTACACGCAAATCTGCCGTCGATACGCTGTGTCGGCTATCGTCAGGCATGGGATTACCTTGATCATCTCTGCACTTACGAAGAGATGCGGGAACGCGGCATTATCGCCACCCGCCAGCTGGCAAAACGCCAGCTCACCTGGTTACGCTCCATGCCAGAGCGCATATTGATAGATTGCCTGAGCCAGAATCCATCACAACAAATCCTGCATCTGGTACAACAGGAGATGGCAAGAATGTAGTCAAGAAGCAGTAATTCGACACTTATTTCATGAAAAACCGCTTGTTTTTTTGCAAAATACCCGATGAATTCCATAAAAACAGATGCCTGGTATTGACACCAGAACAGCCAACTGACATAATCTAAGGCTTCTTGGTGATATAGCTCAGCTGGTTAGAGCACAGCACTCATAATGCTGGGGTCGGTGGTTCAAGTCCACCTATCACCACCAGAATTCAAGGGCTTACAGAAATGTAAGCCCTTTTTTCTTTCTGCATCCCCTGTTCCCATTGATTGCGACACAAATCGCTATGATTGGACGAACCCGTCAGTGAAGCTTGACACCCAAACAAGCAAAATATAGTATCGGGCACTCTTGATGGTGAGATAGTCGATCAGATACACCTGATACGTTTTTGAAGTAATTAAAACGTCCGCATTACGCTCTGGCTGATGCGGTTTTTTTATGCCAATTAACGCAGCGTTTTGATCAGGCGACCTGCCATCATTTATCGCCAGCCCGCGTGCATGGTTTCGTTTCAATCACTACTTCGCTTGTTATGTCTGCCCGATACACTCAACCTAAGCTATCCCTTCTATTTCTCGCTTTGCTCGCCCAGTTGAATCAGGCTTCGGCACAACAGTCCACAGATCCGGGCATTCAGAACGGCGGCAATTTACAATTCATCGGCGAAAATTCGCGCATCGGCATCGGCTATCAAAATGGTGGCACATTTACGGGCGAACTGTTTGGTGTGTTATCAGACTCAGGGACAAATGTCTGGCTGGGTGAAGTATGGCTGAGCAATAAATCTGGCGGCGGCAAACTGAGTTACCACTCGCAGCAACAAAATTCTGTCGTCAAATATTTTGCGGCAATCGACCAGAATGAGCAAAAGGATAAAAAACTCAGCATAGGTATTGGTCAGGAAAATCAGGATTGGTTTGGTCATGTGTATGCCAGTTACAGCCCCGGCAATAAACGGCTGTTACAAAACACGCTGACAACAACGATTACCGAACAAAACGGCAATGACGCCGGGCGTGGATATATTGATACCATCACCACAACCACAAATACGCGTCTGTATGAGCGCGCCTATGATTATGGCGTTGGTGCCCGCGCGGGACACTACTATACGGAAAATGCCGTGCGAGTCAGTGCTGGGCTTGATTACGAATGGGGCAAAGCCAGCAGCAAACAAATCGGTGTGAGCTTCACTGCGGAAAAGTTCTTTGTTGGTACGCCGCACAGTCTGGCACTGCAAATTGGTCAGTATCGCAAATCGGGGGATTTCGACAGCCAACAAAATGATCGCCGGATTAATCTGATGTATCGCTATAGTTTTGGCGGTACCAGCAGTCGCTTTGAGCAAAAATACAGGATGGTTGAAGTACCCGCCACACCAACAGCTCCGACTATTATTCCTGCCAGAACCGAGCAGCGTCTGGTCAAAACAACGACAACCATGACTGGTGACGCGTTCTTTAAAATCGATAGTGCCGGGTTAACGGATTTTGCAAAACAGGAATTAGCAAAAATCGCTGAAACCTTGAAAAAATATCCGCATGAAGGCAATGTCAGAATTACCGGACATACCTGCGATATTGGCTCTGTCAGCTACAACCAAAAACTGTCGTTATCACGTGCGGTGGCGGTGCGGGATTACCTGATCTCTTTGGGTGTGGTAAATACCGAAGAAGTTGTGGTTGAAGGCAAAGGCAAGTTGGAGCCTAAGTATCCAGCAACCAAAGAAACGCGCGAAAAAAATCGCCGGGTGGATCTCGAGTTTGTCAGCCGCATCGATAAAACTGAAGTCATAGAAATACCAGAACAGGTTCTGCCTGCGCCGGCGGCGGAAGTCACTTACAAACGCGAGGATATTTCTCAAGAGCCGGCATGGATACGCAGGGCACTGCGTAACTCGGTAGAGCATAAACGCACAGTCGATACGTATCGCTATCAGGAAAAAACTCAAACCGAAACTAAAACCAGAAATTACCTGAATCGCGCGCCACAAGCGGCCAGCGACAGCGCCAGCACACAGCAAAATCAATCCGTCGTGATCGACGTTTTAAGTAACGACGCTGATCCGGATTCGGATGCAATCACTATCAGCACGGTCGGCAACGCTGCGCACGGAACGGCGACGATACAATCGCAAAAAATTCTCTATGTTCCGCATCCCGATTACAGCGGTAATGACAGCTTCACTTACACCATCAACGATGGTCGTGGCGGACAATCCACCGCGCAAGTCAATGTCAGCGTTGCCGCTGCGAATAAGGCACCAGTCGCGAATGACGATACATTCACCGTCCCGGGTAGTTCGGACATCGTTCTTGATTTGCTCGCGAACGACCGTGACCCTGATGGCGATCCATTAACCATTTCTGCAATTACCGCTTTATCCGGAAACAACGGCAGCGTCCGTATTTCAGGTAACAAGGTCATTTTCACTTCGGGCAGCAATTCTTTACCCGGTAGTTTTCAATATACGATCAGCGATGGTCGCGGTGGAAAAGCAAGTGCACAAGTCACTCTCAACGTCATTGCTCCTCCGGTAAATAACGCGCCTGTCGCCAGAAATGATTCCTTCATCGTTCCCGGTACCACTGAAACAACGATCGATCCACTCGCCAACGACAGCGACCCCGATGGCGATCCTTTGACACTCGTATCGGTCACTCCGATGGCAGGAAATACGGGCACACTCCGCATCTCAGGTAACAAGGTGATTTTCTCGCCGTTCGGCAGCTTTATACGTGACAGTTTTCAGTACACCATAAGCGACGGCAAAGGAAAAACAGCAACGGCGACGGTGACCCTGGTCGATCCCTGATTTGTGCTGCGCTTAAACTAAAAAGACAAGCAACGATACTTTTTTGCTTGTCTTTTTTTCTTGATATCACGCAGTGCGTGGTTAGCCAATCAGGATTATGATAAGCATCCGGACAACTGTCGCGCATCTCCCATGGGCATTTTTTATACTCCTGTTGATATCAGTTTATGCATTTTTGGAATGCTGGTCGCACTGGTTCTGCTCGGGGTGGAAATCCGCAAAATCCCCTGGCAGCGCTTGCAGGAACCTACCGTTTTTTCCGCCTGGTGTGCCAGCATCATTGTGCTGATACTGCTATGGCGTATGCGCGTTCCCGTTCATAACGATCTGCATCTTCATCTGATGGGGGTCGCCTTATTTGCACTGATGTTTGGCAGATCACTGGCGATCTTAGGAATTGCAGTTGCCACGCTGGCATACACCGCAGAATACGATGGTATATGGCTGAATCTCGGTGCGAATATTCTTGTACTGGCGGTCTTCCCCAGTTATCTGAGTGAACTGATACTGAACAAAACCCGCCAGTATTTACCTCATCACATGTTTGTATACTTATTTGGCAATGGTTTCTTTGGCTCACTGGTCGTCAACGCCAGTGCGGGACTACTTGCTCTGACAGCGCACATGCTGCTCGCACCAGTGAAAATTATCCCTGGCGACGCCATTGCCTACATGCTGTTACTGACATGGGGTGAAGCATTTTTAGTTGGTTTTCTGACGACAATTTTTGCAGTTTATCGCCCTGAATGGCTATTCACTTTTGATGACAAAATTTATCTGACTGGGAAATAATTTCCTCATTTCCCAGCATTGTCTCAGATTGCCTCAGATACTCAGGCACGACAGAATCGACACAAATTGTGTGATCTGCCACACCTGCAAACATTCTTAACGCGTGCCGAACCAGGCGCCAAACGCTGGTAATTCCAAGGTCTTGCTGTTCAGTGTTCCGGGCAAATTGTAGCCCGTGAGCAGCATTGCTCCTGCCACTTCCGGCCATACAAAATTGACAGTCTGATCGCCTAAATTAAATGCGGCAAAAATTGTCGGCTCGCCATCAAGCTGACGACAAAACGCTAATACAGGTTCCGGCGCGTCAAAAAAATGAATCTCGCCGAGCATCAGTTGTCGATGCTGCTTGCGCCAGCGCCAGATGTGACGCGCATACGTCAAAGCAGAATCCGGATCTTGTTCCTGCTGCGATACCGCAACAGCGATATGTTCAGCTGGCACTGGCAACCACGGCTTACCGCCGGTAAATCCGCCATGCGGCTGATCGGCGCGCCACGGCATAGGAGTACGGCAACCGTCGCGCCCTTTGAATTCCGGCCAGAAGGTAATTCCATAAGGATCCTGTATATCCTCATACGCAATATCAGCCTCGGTCAGCGCCAGCTCATCCCCCTGATACAGACATGGCGTGCCCTTCAGGGCTGCCTGCAGTGCCATCATCATTTTTGCAAACTGCGGTGTAGCTGCATCGCCACCCCAACGGGACATCACACGCACCACGTCGTGATTACCTACCGACCACGAAACCCAGCCACCTTTCACCCGCGCTTCAAATTCCTCTACCTGAGTGCGGATATATGCTGCAGACACGTCAGGCGTCAGTAAATTGAAGCTGTACGCCATATGCAGTTTATTGTCGTCAGCGGTGTATTCAGCCATAACGCCGAGCGAGTCATCGGCACCGACCTCACCGATCGCGATCGCGCCGTATTCATTCAGCAGACTGCGCATTTTTTCCAGAAAAGCGATATTCTCAGGCTGCGTCTTGTCATAAATATGCGACTGCATACCGTAAGGATTATTGTCTTGCACCGTCTTGGTATCGCGCTTAGTGGCCGGAGGATTACTGCGCAAAGAACGATCGTGAAAATGAAAGTTACAGGCATCGAGGCGGAAACCATCAACGCCACGTTCCAGCCAGAAACGCATGTTGTCCAAATGCGCCTGCTGTACATCAGGGTGATGAAAATTCAGGTCTGGCTGACTCGTCAGAAAATTATGCAGATAATATTGACGGCGGCGCGCATCCCATTGCCAGGAAGATCCGCCAAAAACAGAGAGCCAGTTATTCGGCGGCGATCCATCTGCCTGCGGATCTGCCCACACATACCATTCCGCCTTGGGATTATCACGGCTTTGACGGCTTTCCACGAACCATGGATGCTGATCCGAACAATGCGAAAGCACCTGATCAATCATGACTTTCAAACCCAATGCATGCGCCCGTTCGAGCAAACGGTCAAAATCACTCAGCGTCCCGAACAAAGGATCAACATCACAGTAATCTGCCACGTCGTAACCAAAGTCTTTCATCGGTGAAGTAAAGAATGGTGAAATCCAGACGATATCCACGCCTAGCTGTGCGATGTAATCCAGTTTTGCAGTAATGCCTGGCAGATCGCCGACACCATCACCATTGGTATCCAAAAAGCTGCGCGGATACACCTGATAAATCACCGCTTCGCGCCACCACTGCGAATGGGAATCAGATTGCTGAACGGAATTACCTGAGATCGATGTAGGAGACATAGTAAGCAAGAATAAAAGAACAATACGACATCAGTGCGTAGCGTGATCAGCGAGCGATAATTTTTCCGCTAATATCGCAGACACGCCCAGAAACGCTGGGTATTCCGCAGTGATAAGGAAGGTCGGAATAGCCGCCAGATAGTTTGCAAACCGCCCTTTCGCCTCGAAACGCTGACGGAAAGACGATTGCATAAATAAATCACCGAGACGCGGCACGATGCCACCACCAATATAAACGCCACCGGTCGCACCTAAAGTGATGGCAAGATTGCCAGCCGCTGTTCCCAGCATGCCACAGAAATGGGCAACGGTCTGGCGACATCTGGCGCAACTGCCGTCCAATGCGCGACGACTGATATCGGCGGCAGACAAACTGGCATCCGCACCGTCCGCATGTAATTCACCCAGCGCGCGATAAATAATTTCCAAGCCCATACCCGAGATTAAGCGTTCAGCGGAAACATGCGGAAATTCTCGCCAGATCACTTTCAATAAATCGACCTCTGCCGCATCAGCCGGAGAAAAGCTGGCATGCCCGCCTTCGCTGCTGAGAGGAATCCATTGCTTGCCAGCCGGGACGATACCGGAGACGCCGAGACCGGTACCAGGTCCGATTAAGCCTATTACCCGCTCTGGCTGCGCCTGCCCACCACCGATCTGTACGCGCTGATGATTTTCCAGGTAAGGCAAAGCCATCGCCAAAGCCGTGAAATCATTCACAACTAATAATGTCTGCAAATGCAAGGCATCGCGCAAGGCCTGAATAGAGAACGCCCAGTGATGATTTGTCATGCTGATCTGATCGCCATTAACCGGATTCGCAATCGCTATCGCTGCATGCTGAACAGGCTGCTGACAGATTCTTTGTACTGCATCGCTTTGCAGGTAAGCAGAGATCGCCAGATGCAATGTAGCGTAATCATTACACGCCAGTACCGCCACAGCCTCAAAGCGATGCGGCTCGGTTTCCAGCGCAAAACGCGCATTCGTCCCACCGATATCGGCAAGCAAACGTGGCGATGTGTAGTTTTGTTTTTTTAAATCTTGCACTGACTTCTCACCATTAGTATGAATAAGCTCAAATTGAAAAAATTTCTGAACAAGTTCAGATAAATTTATGTAACAATACTACATTCATCAAATATGCCTGTCTAATATTTTTTAACTTACCAGACAAAATTTGTTGATTAATAACGCAAACCTATAGAAAACAAAGATTTTCTGGCGATATTCAAAAAATACTAAATGTAGTTGAACTACTTATTTGGAGACAAAAGTGCAGATAAGCAAGCACATCGTGTTGCCTTCGCCTGTACCAATCAGAACAAGAGCCGGACTGATCGCCTGTGTCAGCGCCTTAGCCTTATTCTTTTCGAATGCCACTTGCTCTGCGACATTGGCAGATACGGCAGATTCGGCACAAATCAACGCAAAGACAACTCCGCTTACCAGCACATCTGACGTACGCGATTGCGATCACCCTTCACATCAGACCATCCTGAATAAGACATCTATCCAGTCAGACGCCCGCGCCTACTGGCTGAATCGCGACTTTATCCAATGGCCAGGGAAAGGCCCAAAAGGGACATTCACCCTCTATGCATCAGCCAGCGGAAAACTGCGCATACAAAAAGGTTTGCCTGTCAGCGATGCCGATCTGAGAATCAGCACGACTACCCCAACTGCCACAACTACGGCTCTGCCAACAGACATCCGGCAACGATACAAGTTCATCGGCGAAGGTGCTTTGCTCAGGCATTCGCTGTCCGCGCAGACACTGGCAAATATACTCACGCAACAGTTGACTCTGGTTCAGGAAAACGAGCGTGGCGAAGTCATTGATTTCACCTATGTACAAATCGCCGGTGTGATAGACGATCTGTATCAGACAGCTACTGAAGAGACAAAACTTGGTGTCACTGTGACCGCATCGTCTGCTGATGGCAGCGTGCGGGCAAGTACCAACTTCCGTTTATGGGCGCCAACGGCACAACACGTCAGTGCCTGCATATATAAGACGGGAGCTAGCCATGCCAACGCAATGCTACCAATGACATTGGATAAACGCACAGGCATCTGGGCAAGCTCAATAAATAAGGATGCGAGCGGCAGCTATTACCGCTATCTGGTCGATGTCTTCGTTCCAGGCGCAGGGCTGATACGCAATCGCGTCACAGATCCTTATTCCATCAGCCTGACCAGCGATTCGCGCCGCAGTTATATCGCCGACCTGCAAAATGCCACGCTGAAACCGGCAGGCTGGGATCAGCACAAAATACCCGAGCGGGTAAAGAATCCGACAGACATGGCAATTTACGAGCTGCATGTGCGCGATTTTTCTATCAATGACAGCAGTGTACGCCCCGCCTACCGTGGCAAATATCTGGCCTTTACCGAACCGGCATCGGCTGGCATGCGTCATCTGCAAGCGCTTAGCGAAGCGGGTATCACCGATATCCACTTATTACCGATTTTCGATATTGCCACCATTCCCGAGCGCCACTGCATCAGCCCTAACGTCAGCGGTGGCGCAGACAGCCTGCGTCAACAAGCAATCATCAATGCGCAGGCCGGTAAAGACTGCTTCAACTGGGGCTACGATCCTTATCACTACAACGCTCCCGAAGGTAGTTATGCCAGCAATGCTGACGATGGTGCGACGCGTATTCTTGAACTGAGAAAAATGGTGATGGCGCTGCATCAGGCTGGTCTGCGGGTCGGTATGGATGTCGTTTATAACCATACAGCGTTTGCGGGGCAACATCCGCAATCCGTCCTCGATCGTATCGTTCCCGGCTATTACCACAGACTGAACGCACAAGGAAAAGTTGAAGATTCCACTTGCCAGCCCTGCGGCAACACGGCGACCGAAAACCGCATGATGGCAAAGCTGATGAGTGATTCCGTCAGGCTATGGGCGCGTGAATATAAGATGGATTCATTTCGTTTTGATCTGATGGGGCATCAGCCTCGCGCGGTCATGGAGAAAATAAAAGCAGCATTGCAGACCGATAATGGCAGAGAGATACAACTGATAGGCGAAGGCTGGAATTTTGGCGAAGTTGCGAATGGCAGCCGCTTTATTCAGGCATCTCAGTTAGCATTGAATGGCAGTCAGATCGGCACCTTCAGCGATCGTGCCCGCGATGCCATTCGCGGTGGCGGGCATGGCGACAATGCCGCTGCCATCGTACAAAACAAGGGGTATATCAATGGCTTACTGGAAGCCGCCGGCGCATCGCCAGCGCTGTTAAACAATACAGTGCAGCGTAGTGCCGACATGGTGCGGGTGGGCTTGGCTGGATCCATTGCTAACTACGTCATGCAGACCGCAGATGGTCAGACGAAAAAACTCAGCGAGATTAAGTACAACGATCAGCCTGCTGGCTACGTCAGCTCACCAGCAGAAGTCGTTAATTATGTTGAGAATCACGATAACCATACTCTGTTTGACATCAATGCATTCCGGCTACCCCTCACAACGAGTCACGAAGACCGTGCCAGAGTGCAGATTATTGGATTAGGATTAACGGCATTCAGTCAGGGCATTGCGTATTTCCATGCGGGATCAGACATCCTGCGTTCCAAATCGCTGGATGGCAACAGTTACAATTCCGGTGATTGGTTCAACCGGCTCGACTGGACGTATCAACAAAATTATTTCGGCACCGGGCTACCGCCTGAAAAAGAGAATGCGCGTTTTTATCCTGTCATGCGCCCACTGCTGGCGGATCAGCGGATCAAGCCACGCCCGCAGGATATTGCCATGAGCCGCGATGCGTTTCGCGATCTGCTGAGAATACGCAGCAGCTCCGTCTTATTCCGCCTGTCCAGCAGCACAGATATTCAGCAGCGGCTGCGCTTCTTTAATACTGGCCCGGAACAAAATCCGGCCATCATCGCCGCCCATCTGAATGGCGAAAATCTGAGCACAGCTCACTTTAAAGCAGTGATGTATTTCATTAATGTCAGCAAGCAGGAACAGCGCTTAGTCATTCCGGAACAACAAGGTCGCCACTTTCAACTGCATCCGGTACACCTGATGCATGGTGCCGGCGATCAGCGTATTGCCAATGAAGCGCACTTTGTCAGCGAGAGTGGCAGCTTCATTCTCCCAGCGCTTAGCGTAGTGTGTTTTGTCGAGCTCAACTGAAATTGCCATCATCACAAAATCATGATCGTGCTACCGATATTAAGGCCTATATTTTTTCAGTCATCAAACAAAAGCAAAAAAGGCAACAAAGTGGACTGACTGGCGAATCCAACACTGGTCAGCACTGGCAATAAAGAGGTATTAACAACAAAAAAAGGGACTATATGCAAAAAAAATCTGTCTTTGCTACAAAAAATATGAAAACTTTTCAGGCAGCAGACGAAATTTTTTATTCAACAGAGGTTATTATTAGCGCCTTCGTATTCTTAGCTTAAGGAGACAGTCGGAATGGATTTTTCAGATCGCCAGCAAGAGCCGGGCAAGAAGTTCCTGGGCATAGGGCTGGTCATAGCGTTTCACGTAGTGCTGGTGTATGCACTGCTCAATGGCTTGGGCACCAAGCTCATCGAAATC